>JBIMKQ010000009.1:0-168729 GCA_051861185.1 Sphingopyxis sp. | reverse complement strand
GACGATATCGACCGGCGAACCCTGCTCCAGAGCCTCAACGTCCGGCCCGAACGCGACGCCTCGGGAAAGGAAACCGGTCGCTATGAAATACCGGCCGGGGGGCGGCGCTATCGCGCGCTCGAACTGCTGGTCAAGCGCAGGCGTCTCGCGAAAGATGCGCCAATCCCCTGTGTCGTGCGCGCGGCGCACAGCGATATTCTCGCCGAGGACGACAGCTTCGCTGAAAATGCCATGCGCGAGGCGCTGCATCCGCTCGACCAGTTTCGCGCGATGCAGGCGATGGTCGACAAGGGCGACGATGTCGAGACGATCGCGGCGCATCATTTCACCACCCCCGCGGTCGTGCGCCAGCGGCTGAAGCTCGCCGCGGTGTCACCGAAGCTCCATGACATCTATGCCGACGACGGCATAACGCTCGATCAGCTGATGGCCTTCACCGTCGCCGACGATCATCAGCGCCAGGAGGAAGTCTGGGCGCAGCTCGATCACAGCTTCAACAAGAGCCCCGGCTTCATCCGCCAGAAGCTCACCGAAGACAGCGTAAGGGTCACCGACAAGCGCGCAGCGTTCGTTGGCGTCGATGCCTATGTCGCGGCAGGCGGCAGCGTGGTGCGCGATCTGTTCGAGGCCGACGGCGGCGGCTGGCTCACCGACCCGGCGCTGCTCGACCGGTTAGTCGACGAAAGATTGAAAGCTGAAGGCGAGCGAATTCTTGCCGAGGGCTGGAAATGGGTGACCACCTCCATCGACCTGCCGTGGGACGCGACGCGCGACCTGCGCGCGATCGACCGCACGGAGGTCCCGATGACCGACGACGATCAAGCCCGCGTCGCCGCACTCGAGGCTGAAAGCGAGGCGCTTTGCGAGGAATGGTCCGAGGTGCCCGACGTGCCCGCCGAAGTGCATGCACGGATCGATGCGATCGACGCCGAACTCGGCGCGCTCGTCGACCGCCCGCTCGTCTTCGATCCCGCCGAGATGGCACGCGCCGGCGCCTTCGTCTCGATCGACCGCGACGGGTCGGTTCGGATCGAACGCGGGTTCGTGCGGGCTGAGGACGAGCCGGAGCGGGAACTGGCCGATGGCGAGGCTGCTCCGGAAACGGAAGCAGGGGGCGAAGGGTCCGTCCCGCGTGGCGGCGGGGATGGCGATCACGCCATACCGCCTGTGGGCAGCGATGGCGAAGACGAATCCGATGCGCTGCGTCCGCTTCCCGATCGCCTCGTGTCGGATCTCACCGCATGGCGCACGCTCGCGCTCCAGGACGCCTTTGCCGAGGATCCGGCCATTGCCTTCGCCGCAGTGCTCCATGCTCTCGTTCTCGGCTGTTTCTATTCCGCTACGCGGGAAAGTTGCGTCGAGATCGCGGCGAACCGCGTCTATTTCAGCAACGCGCCGACGAACCTGCGCGATTGCGCGCCGGCGCAGGCGATCGATGCGCGCGCGTCGGCATGGAAAGAGCGGCTTCCGCAGGACGACAAGGAGCTTTGGGACTTTCTGCTGACCCTCGACGGCGAGGAGCAGGCGAAACTCCTCGCGCACTGCACCTCGCTCTGCGTCAACGCCCAGGCCGAGATCGTTCCCAAATATGACAATGGTCGTATCTCGGCGCACGGCGTTGCGCGCCGGATTGCGCACAGCGATGTGCTGGCGCGGGCGGTTGGGCTTGACCTCGTTGCGGCGGGCTGGCGGCCGACGGTCGAGGGCTATTTTCGCTCGGTGACGAAACCGCGGATCCTTGCCGACGTCGCCGAGGCGCGCGGGTCGCAATTTGCCGAGATGATCGATCATCTCAAGAAGGCCGACATGGCGCGCGAAGCCGAGCGGCTTCTCGAAGATGCGGCGTGGCTTCCTGAGCCGATGCGCACGCCGGGGCTCGACGATGCTGAGCGCGGCGATGCTGAGGGCGATGCTGCCGATGGCGAATTGCCTGCTTTCCTTGCCGAGGATGCAGTCGAACCGGACGACGCGAATGACGCCGAACTGCCTGTCGCGGCCGAATAATCGGCTTCCGCCCATCACTGACAATCGAGGCTCGGACTCGGCAGCGATGCCGGGCCGAGCCTTTTCCGGAGACCTGACATGAATAATTCAAATCCCATTCGCCGCTCAACCGATGGAGGCTATCATGGCTGATCGCGTTCCCGCATAAATCCAGATCGGCGGCAACATCTCTGCCGCAGTTTTCGCAGAGCTGCTCCACATCATTGCCTTTGAGGGTCTGTCGCCCGAATGGGGCGGCGAGCCGTTCGACGCCGAAAGCCGCGTCTTGGGCCAGCCGCTCGCGCTGTTCGACGAGAGTTGCGCCTGGGGCAAGATCGACAATCTCGAGGCCTTCTGCGTCGAGAAGTGTCTGCCCTTTGTCCGTTGGTCGGGCAGCTATCCCGGCGAATGGTCGCCCGAGCGGCTCGTCTACCGGGGCTCGGGTACGGTCGACAGCTATATGATCGATGAAAGCGACCGGGTCCTGCTTGATCGCCGTCTGCTTGTCGAGCTCTGCTCGATCAAGGCCGCGATGGCCTATTTCGACGCCGCGGAGTTCGCAGTGCCGCCGCTGGTTGTCGAGGGCGATCCGCCGCCGGTACCGGCGGCGGCGGAAAGCGCTGCCGCACCGGGGGAGGTGAGCCATGGCTGACTATTTTTCCCAGACTGTCATCCGTCCGGATATCCCGCGCACTGCAATGACCGCGCTCGAATATAAGGTTCTCGGCCAGATATTCGATCAAGAGGAGGTTGGCGAGGATATCTATTTCTTCGCCAGCCATGGCCCCAATGACTTCGTTTTCCTCGAGATCGCGGAAGTCCGGCGGTTCCTTGAGGAAAGCGATGGCATCGCGAGCAGCGTCGCCGATCTCGTCCGAAAGGAAATCGGCACATGCGATCCTGATGCAGCCGAGCTCGAACTCGATATGTCGGTGATCGGCTTCGAGGGCATCTTCCAGGACATCGTTCAGCGGTCGGCGCTCGAACATGTCGAGGTCGAGGCTGCATGGACCTGCTCGAAAATGCGGCCCGATGGCTTCGGTGGCGCCGCGACGCTGATCTCGGCGAACGACATCGGATCGGTTTCGACGGCCGGGTGGCTCGAAGAGGCCATCGCCCGCCTGTCTGGCGATGCCCCCGACTGACGCCTGCCCATCGCATCGTTCACTGACGGCGAAAGCCCGGCCCGCGCGCCGGGCTTTCGCCATGTCTGCCCCTTGGGCTGAGAGGAGGATTTCATGCCCTCGATTATTGAAACGATCGTTTATTGCCTTGATGAACTGCCGGAGGCCGCAAAGGAGAAGGCGCGCGCCTGGTATCGTGAAGGCGGTTTCGACTTTGACTGGTTCGAATTTGTTTATGAGGACTTCGAGCGCGTCTGCGACATATTGGGGGTCCGTCTCGACACGACCTCGGTGCGCCTCTTCGGCGGCGGGACGCGCCGGAAGCCCTGCATCTGGTTTTCCGGCTTCTGGAGCCAGGGCGACGGGGCCTGTTTCGAAGGCGATTACGGTTACGCCAAGGGCGCATCGGCGGCGATCCGCCGCTACGCGTTCAAGGATGGCGAACTTCATCGCATCGCCGATGCCCTTGGCTCGATTCAGCGCCGCAATTTCTATCAGCTTAGCGCGCGCATTGCCCATCGCGGTCGCTATTATCACGAATATAGCATGGACATCGCAGTCGAGCGCGACAGCCCGGTCGTCCAGGATATGACGGCTGACGCCGAAGAGGATGTAAGCGAGGCGCTGCGCGACCTGGCCCGCTGGCTCTACGGGCGGCTCGAGGACGAATATGAGCATCTGACGTCGGACGAGGCCGTCGACGAGATGATCCGTCTCAACGAATATCGCTTCACCGAGGATGGGGTTCGCTTCGGTTGAGAGGGAGAGGCGGGGCCGGGAAGGGGGAACCCCCGGATTCTGGAGAGAGCAGCGGGCGGTTCATTCCTGCCCCGCTCTCCTGAGGATTTCAGCCATGCATATGACGTTCCCCGATGCGGCGCGCGGCGCCGCGGCGGCCGCTCCTCCCAGCTCGGTCGCGCCAGCTTCCCGGCGCCTGCTCGATGCCGCCCAGGCGCTTCAGCCTCTGCTCGAGGCGGGCCACCCCTTTTCCACGGCCCAGCTTCGCGAGGCGATGGCACGCGCCTTCGGCGCGAGCGATGCTGCCGGTGCGTGGGACTGGAAGGCGGCTTATGACGCGTGCGAGGCCGCGCAGATCCTGCTGCTTCGCCGCTACGGCGGCGCGCTTGCGGCGCAAAACCGCTCGCCGCAACGCGTGCTTGCGATGTGGGAGCGGCTTGCCGCCCGCATTCCCACCCAGACGCGGCGCTCGGAGGAAGGCCAGTCACTCCAGCAATTCTCGACGCCTTTGCCGCTCGCCTTTGTCGCGGCGCTCGCGGCCTCAATCCATGCCGGAGACCGCGTGCTCGAACCCTCGGCCGGGACAGGCATGCTCGCGATCCACGCCGAACTTGCCGGGGCGAGCCTCGCGCTCAACGAGTTGGCCGGCGGTCGCGCCGAGCTTCTCGAGCTACTGTTTCCCGCCGTGCCGATCACGCGTCATGATGGCGCGTCGATCGACGACCGTCTCGACGCTGCTTTCGTCCCGGACATCGTCCTCATGAACCCGCCTTTCTCCGCCACGGCGCACGTCGACCGCCCGATGCGAGGCACCGCACTTCGCCATATCGCCTCCGCGCTCGCGCGGCTCCGCGACGGCGGTCGGCTGGTCGCGATCGTCGGGGCGAATTGCGCGCCCGAGGCGGCCGCCTTCCGCCTCGGTTTTGTCCGATTACAGGAGCAGGCGACGATCCTGTTTTCGGCCGCGATCGCCGGGAAAGTCTATGCCAAGCATGGCACCACGACGGCGACGCGCCTGCTTGTTATCGACAAGGTGCCTGCAGCCGATCCATCCCTGCTGCCAGCCAGCCATGGGGAAGCACCCGACCTGGCGACGCTGCTAGCTTGGGTGACCAGCCATGTGCCGCCGCGACCTGCCCCGCCGGCCCCTGCGCCAGCAGCAGAAACTCCGTTCCTCCGCGGCGCATCGACTGCTCTCAGTCCCCTTGCCAAGGGATCCGTGCGACTAGAGAAATCCGCGTGCGTCGCGGCGGGCGAGCTGGTCTATGAGACGATCGCGTGGTCGCCGCCCATCGGCCAGCTCGGCGAGGCGATCTACGAGCCCTATGTGCTTCAGTCCTTGCGCATTGCGGGGGCGTCACCCCATCCGACCGCGCTGGTCCAGTCGGCGGCGATGGCGTCGGTCGCGCCGCCGCGCCCTTCCTATCGGCCGCATCTTCCCGAAAATCTCGCTGCCGACGGTCTCCTGTCCGACGCCCAGCTTGAGTCGGTCATCTATGCTGGCGAGGCCCATGCCGGCCATCTGTCCGGCGCGTGGACCGTCGACGAGACGTGGGACGTGGTAAGCGCCGCGAGCGAGGACAATGAGGCGGCGGTCCAGTTCCGGCGCGGCTGGTTCCTCGGCGACGGGACCGGCGCGGGCAAGGGCCGCCAGGTCGCGGGGATCATTCTCGACAACTGGTTGAAGGGCCGCCACCGGGCGCTTTGGATCTCGAAGTCGGACAAGCTGCTCGAGGATGCGCAGCGCGACTGGGCGGCGCTCGGGCAGGAGCGATTGCTTGTCACGCCGCTGTCGCGGTTCCGCCAGGGCACCCCGATCCGGCTTGCCGAGGGCATCCTCTTCACCACCTATGCGACGCTTCGCTCGCAGGGCCGCGAAGGCAAGGCGAGCCGGATCGAGCAGATCGTCGCATGGCTCGGCCGCGATTTCGACGGTGTGATCATTTTCGATGAAGCGCATGCCATGGCAAATGCGGCGGGCGGCAAGGGCGAGCGCGGCGACCAGAAACCGTCGCAACAGGGTCGGGCTGGGCTGCGGCTCCAGCATGCGTTGCCCGACGCGCGTGTCGTCTATGTGTCGGCCACTGGCGCGACGACCGTCCAGAACCTCGCTTATGCGCAGCGGCTCGGCCTGTGGGGCGGGAACGACTTCCCGTTCGCTTCGCGCGGCGAGTTCGTCGCCGCGATCGAGCAGGGCGGTGTCGCGGCGATGGAGGTGCTCGCGCGCGACCTCAAGGCGCTCGGCCTCTACGCGTCACGGTCGCTATCGTTCGACGGGGTCGAATATGAACTGCTCGAACATAAGCTGACCGACGAGCAGCGCCGGATCTACGATAGCTACGCCGCGGCCTTCCAGGTCATCCACAACAATCTCGCCGCCGCGATGGAGGCGGCGGGGGTCACGAGCGCCGAGCATGGCACGCTCAATGCGCAGGCGAAATCGGCGGCGCGGTCGGCGTTCGAGAGCACCAAGCAGCGCTTCTTCAACCATCTCATCACCGCGATGCAGACCCCGAGCGCCATTGCGAGCATCGCGCGCGACATTGAGGCGGGCTACGCGGCCGTCGTCCAGATCGTCTCGACCGGGGAAGCGCTGCAGGAGCGCCGGCTCGCCGAGATTCCGGCGGAGGATTGGAGCGACGTGTCGGTCGACATCACCCCGCGCGAATATGTGCTCGACTATCTCGCGCACGGTTTCCCGGTGCAATTGTTCGAGCCCTGCACCGACGGCGAGGGCAATCTTGCTTCGCGGCCCGCCTATGACGAGGCCGGCAACCCGATCGTCAGCCGCGAGGCGTGCCGGCGCCGCGACGCGATGATCGAGAAGCTCGCCGCGCTGCCGCCGGTGCCCGGCGCGCTCGACCAGATTGTCCAGCATTTCGGGACCGAGCAGGTCGCCGAGGTCACGGGCCGCTCGCGCCGCATCGTCCCGCGGGCGGGTGAAGGCGGGGAGGTGCGCTTCGCGGTCGAGAACCGGCCCGGCAGCGCGAACATCGGCGAGACCCACGCCTTCATGGACGACGAGAAGCGGATCCTTGTCTTCTCGGAAGCCGGCGGAACGGGACGATCCTATCATGCCGATCTCGGCGCGAAGAACCAGCGGCGGCGCATCCATTATCTGCTCGAGGCGGGGTGGAAGGCCGATGCCGCGATCCAGGGCTTCGGCCGGACAAACCGCACGAACCAGAAGCAGCCGCCGATGTTTCGTCCGGTGTCGACCGACGTCAAGGCGCAGAAGCGCTTCATCTCGACGATCGCGCGGCGGCTCGATTCGATGGGAGCGATCACGCGCGGCCAGCGTCAGACGGGCGGGCAGAATATGTTCCGGCCCGAGGATAATCTGGAATCCTTTTACGCCCGCGATGCGCTGCGCCAGCTCTACATGCTGATCGTGAACGCGAAGGTCGAAGGCTGCTCGCTGCTGACGTTCGAAAGCGCGACAGGATTGTCGTTGCTCGATATCGACGGCTGCCTGCGCGAGGAACTGCCGCCGATCACCACCTTCCTCAATCGCATGCTCGCACTCACGATCGACCTCCAGAACATCCTGTTCGAGGCCTTCGAGGGTCTGCTCGTGCACCGCATCGAGGCGGCGGTCGCTGCGGGAACCTATGAGATCGGCCTCGAAACCCTGCGCGCCGAGAGCTTCGCGGTGAACGCGCGGCAGACGATCTACACCCATCCCGGCACCGGGGCGGCGACGCAGCTTCTGACGATCGAGCGCAAGGAGCGGGTGCTGCCGCTCGACCTTGACGATGCACTGGCGCTCGTCCGCGAGCGCGGCGGCGAACTGCTTGTGAACCAGCGCTCGCAGCGCGCGGCGGTGAAGCTCGGGGCGCGGAGCGTCATCGACGACGATGGCGCGGTTCACCGGCGCGTGCGGCTCCATCGGCCCCTCGAGGCCAGCCACATGCTCCTCGCCGATTTCGTCATGAGCCACTGGCAGCCTGCCGATCACGATCGATTCGCCGATGTCTGGAAGGCCGAACTGGCGGACATTCCCGATCACGAGACGTCGACCCTGCACATGGTGTCGGGCTTGCTGCTGCCGATCTGGCGGTTGCTGCCCAAGGAATCGTCGCGGGTCTACCGGCTCCAGACCGACGAGGGCGAACGCATCATCGGGCGCAAGGTGTCGGCGGGCTGGGTTGCGTCGGTCGTCCGCGACGCGCCTTGCGATTTGCCCAAGGATGAGGCGTGGCAGCTTGTCCAGCAAGGTGAGGTCGTCTTGCACCTTGCCGAGGGCCAGTTGCTGCGCCGCGTTCGCGCGATGAACGACTGGCGGATCGAGCTCAGTGGCTTCAACGACCTCGGCGTCGACCGGCTGAAGGCTTTTGGCTTGATTTCCGAAATCGTCTCGTGGCAACTGAAGCTCTACGTGCCGGCAGGGGCTGCTGGCGCCGACGTGTTCGCGCGGCTGGTGGATCGGTTTCCGATCCATCGGATCGCGGATCGCAAGGCCGCCTGAAGGAGCCCCGCCATGGAAAGTCCGGTCCGTGAACTTGCGCGTCGTCTCGGTGAAAATGCCGAGGCGGTGTGCCGCCACTACCTCTCGAACGGTCGCCGTGAAGGCCATTATTGGATGGTCGGCGATAAGGGCAATGCGCCAGGGCGCAGTCTTTATGTGCGTCTCGTCGACGGCGATGGCCGCCGGACCGCGGGCAAATGGACCGATGCTGCGACCGGCGATCATGGCGACCTGCTCGACATCATCGCCACCAGCTGCGCGCATTCCAACCTCGGTGAAACGCTCGCCGAGGCGCGGCGATTTCTGAGCTTGCCTCAATCCGACGCCGGCACGCAGGGTCCGAGGCCGCGCCGGCCGCGCCGGACGCCTGCTGGCAGCCCGCACGCGGCAGCGCGGCTTTGGGCGGCGTCGAAGCCCATCGCTGGGACACCTGTGCGCACCTATCTGGCGAGCCGTGCGCTTCGACACTTCGGCGATGTGCCCGCGCTGCGATGCCACTCGCATTGCTACTATCGCCGGTCCGACGAGGATGGCCCGTCGGTCAAGTCGGCATATCCGGCGATGATCGCCGCGGTGACCGACCTCGGCGGCTCGCTCATGGGCGTTCATCGCACATG
Source organism: Sphingopyxis sp. (assembly GCA_051861185.1). Lineage (GTDB taxonomy): Bacteria > Pseudomonadota > Alphaproteobacteria > Sphingomonadales > Sphingomonadaceae > Sphingopyxis. The sequence goes on along the minus strand of JBIMKQ010000009.1, from coordinate 159,799 downwards.
GCTCGATCTGCACCGATCGACCAAGGCGCCCGTGGCGTATCCGCGGCGCGCGATGGGACATTTGTTGGGGCATGGCGTGCGTTTCGGGTTGGCGGATGAGGTGATGGCGTTTGGCGAGGGAATCGAAACCATGCTCTCGCTGCGCGAAATCGCCCCGGCACTTCCTCTCGTCGCAGGGCTGTCAGCGGCCCATCTCGCGGCGCTCGAATTTCCTGCGCCGCTTCGCCGCCTCTATGTCGCGCGCGAACCGGATGAAGCCGGACGCGCGGCCTTCGCCACTCTTGCCGAGCGAACCGCACCGCTGGGGATCGATATCCTGCCGCTCGATCCGGCGCTGGACGATCTGAACAGCGATCTTATGCAGATGGGCCATTCGCAGCTTGCCGCTTCGATCGCCCCGCAGATGCACGTCGTCGATGCCGAGCGGATGCTCGATGCAGCCTGATCGCGCCTGGCGCGATCGTCGCAACGCCTCCAGCATCGCGGCGGCGAATTGCAACGTCGCAGTCGCTCGCACCGTCCTCGAGATGCCCGAAAACCCATAGCTGTTTCGGACAGCGGAGTGTCACGTCTCCGCAGGGGATCGGATCAAGCCGGGCCGGGAAGGGGAAGCCCGATCATCCTGTTCTCGGGAGGCCGCACCTCGGCCTTCGCTGGAGGGCGACTGCGGCAGCGTGCGCGGGCCGCGCAATGGCTCTGCTCGCGGCTATTTTCCGCCGGGGCTGGCGCCCCTTTGCATCGCGAAACAAAATAACCGCGAACCCGCCATCCTTCGCTGGCGCTTCGGCCGCGCGGGGGCCGCGCGGTGCGAACCCGCACCCGCCGCCGCCGAGGCGTCGCCGCGAAGGCCGCGAGAGGCGCGGCCCAGACAAGAGAAATGACATGATCGACCTGTCCGAACTTCCCGAACGCGGCGAACCGTATGAGCCCGGCGCCAGCGCTTACCTGCTCCAGGAAATGCAGCTTTACGGCCATCGGCCCTATGAGGACGAACCCGACGCACGGCCGCTCCCATGCGACCGGCTTGCCGGGGGCGCCGTCGCCGACATCTTCGACGCATTGGCGGGCTGCCTGGTCGATACCCGCATCGAGCCCGATCTTGAAGATCTGCTCTGGGGCGTCGTCAATATCTTCCACCGCGCCGGCGAGCGCGTCGAGCGCGAGCTCGACCGCAACGAACAGGCGCAGCGCGAACTCCAGCGCGAGCAGGATGGCAGCGAAATCCGTTCTGTCGAACTCGAACGCGCGATCGCGGAGGGCATCACGATGATCGAGCGCCGCGACACGATGGAGTTTTTTCGCGAATGCGCCGCCGAGCAGTTCCGCATCCATGCCCGCAAGGCCTGGACCCCGCGCACCGGGTCGCGCGTCCGTCACAAGACGATGACCGCGGCGATGATCGACAGCCGCGACTTCATGGACAAGCGACTCCGCGAAAAGGCCAAGGCCCTGATCCCCGCGGGCACCCGCATCGCCTTCAGCGGCGGACCGACCTGCAACGATCACCGCCATATCTGGTCGGCGCTCGACAAGGTGCATGCCCGCCACGCCGACATGGTGTTGATGCACGGCGCGACCCCGACCGGCGCCGAACGCGCCGCCGCCTGCTGGGCCGACACCCGCGGCGTGCCGCAGGTGGCCTTCCGGCCCGACTGGAACCGCCACAGGAAAGCCGCGCCCTTCAAGCGCAATGAGCGGATGATCGATGCCATGCCCGCGGGAGTCGTCGTCTTTTCCGGCACTGGCATCCAGGACAATCTCGTCGACAAGGCACGGGCATTTGGCATCCCCGTCTGGGATTTCCGGATCAAGGAGGCGGGCTGAGGTGCCGATTAGGATCTGACGGCGCTTGCCATCCGGCGAGCAGGATTACAGGATGAAAATCAATGAAAACCGATCTCGATCATCTTCCGGCGAACAAGCAGCGCGAGCTCGAACGTGTGAAGGCGATCATCTTCGAAGAATTCGAGGATGCGATCGCGCTCGGCACCATGGGCTGGAAAAAGAAGGGTCGGATCGACAAGGTCATCCTCTACGGCAGCTATGCGCGCGGTGGCTGGGTCGACGAGCCGCACACCGCAAAGGGCTATCGTTCGGACTTCGATCTCCTGATCATCGTCAACGACAAGCGGTTGACCGACAAGATCGACTTCTGGTCGAAGCTCGACGACCGGCTGACCCGCGAGCTTGCGATCGACAAGACGCTGCACACGCCGGTCAACTTCATCGTCCACACGCTGCAGGAAGTGAACGATGGGCTGGCTCACGGCCGCTATTTCTTCATGGACGTCGCGGGCGACGGGATCGCGCTCTACGAATATGACGACAAGGAATTGCACAAGCCGAAGCCCAAGACGCCCGAGCAGGCGCTGGCGATGGCGCAGGAATATTTCGACGAGTGGTTTCCGCTCGCCATGCAGCGGTTCGAGCTGTCCAAGATGGGCCGCGAAAAAGGGTTTCTGAAGCCCGCCGCGTTTGACCTCCATCAGAGCAGTGAGTTTCTCTATCATTGCGTGCTCTTGGTCTGCAATTTTTACACGCCCCACGTCCACAACCTGGGATTTCTGCGCACGCAAGCCGAGCGATTAAACATGCGGCTTGTCGATGTTTGGCCGCGCGAGGTGAAGGCAGACCGCGCGCGCTTCGAGAAGCTCAAGGAAGCCTATGTGAAGGCTCGCTACTCCAAACATTATCGAATCAGCGAAGAAGAATTGCTCTGGCTGGCTGGACGCGTGGAGGAGCTGGGCCGCGCCGTGCATGCCATCTGCTCTGAACGGATAGCGAACCTTGAAGAAGCTGTGCAGGCTCCGGAGTAGACCCGGCACATGCGCGTTCGTGACTTCTTCCTTCTCGTCGCCGTGTGCCTGATCTGGGCATTCAACAATGTCCTGAGCAAGATTATAGTAACGGACTGGGCGGTCCCGCCGCTTTTCTATGCGGCGCTACGCTTTGCGGTCGTCGCGATGGTCATGTGGCCATGGTTGCTGCCGATGCCGCGGCCGGCATGGCGGATTGTTGCCATCGCCCTGTGCCTGGGCGGCGGAAGCTTTTCACTACTTTTCGTCGGTTTGCAGACTGTCTCACCTTCTGAGGCCGCGATTATTCTGCAGCTCGGTGTCCCCTTTACCATGCTGCTCTCGGTGCTGGTGCTCGGCGAGCGTATCTACTAGCGCCGCGGACTGGGCATCGCGCTGACATTGGTCGGCGTGCTGATCGTGACCTGGCGGCCCGGTGGACTTTCGCTTTCGACGGGGCTCTGGTTCGTCGCCGCCAGCGCCTTCGCCGGCGCCGCTGGCGCGGTGCTGATGAAGCAGGTTGATGGCGTCAAACCGTTCCGCTTTCAGGCCTGGGTGGGACTGGTGTCGGCGACCGTTCTGACACTCGCTTCGATCTTGCTTGAAGACGGTCAATGGACGGCGGCGACGACCACTGGACGGCCGCTTGTCGCCGCTGTCGTATTCACGGCGCTGATCGTGTCGGTCGGTGCGCACTCCGTCTATTACCACCTCATCGACCGCTATGAAGCGAACTTGCTCGCACCGCTGACATTGATGACGCCGCTCGCGACGATCGGGCTCGGTGTGCTGATCACCCACGATCATTTCGATATGCGGATGGCTATCGGCGGCGGGCTGGCAATGCTCGGTGCGTTGATCGTGGCGCTGCGGCGCAAACCAGCGACGAAATTGCTTGTCGAACGGGAGCTGCGATAGTCGGGGAAATTCGATCCGCATCGCGCGTATGGTGAAGAGTTGCTGCGACGGTCGTTAACCGATGGCGGGGGGGGGGGGCGATGCAAGATACGTGTCAGAACTCTGGCTAAAGTGATTTTGTGTTGCGCCAATGCATCAGTCACGCGTAATTCCGTTACGGAATACTGATTTCGATGGCGTGCATTTTTTGCTGCTGTATGCGCCCCGATGCGACCCAAAAGGAGGGCTCCTCCATTCAACTTTGGCGGCCTTTTAGGCCGCCTTTTTTGTATGTCGGCTTTGCGCCTGTTTGTCGCTGTCCAAGTGAAAGAAGCGCGGATCCGAAAGCGGTCATTCATGGACTCGGCCCAATTGGCTATTGGCTGGCACTCCGTTTCTCGGCAATTCTAGCGCGATGCGCGTTTACCACTTCGTCAACTGCGAATACGGTCTCCAGGACATCGCCCGAAGGCGGTTGAAAGTCGCGACTCTCGCTGACGTGAATGACCCGTTCGAGATGCTTTCGTTGAACCTGAAAGATAGTGGTCTCCGCGCCACCTTGGGCAAGGCCCGAAAGGAATTCGGTGAGCGGCGGGGCATGCTGTGCTTCAGCCGAGGCTGGCGCAACCCGGTTCAGTGGAGCCACTATGCAGACCATCACCGCGGGTTGTGCCTGGGCTTCGACGTGCCTGACCGGCTGCTGCGGGATGTGCAGTACCGGAAGTCCCGCGCCGCCGTCGATGCCACCGTCATCGATGCGCCCGGGTTCGACATGGGATCATTCGTGCTGAAAGCGCTGGACGTGAAGTTTGTCCATTGGACCTACGAGGATGAAGTGCGCATGATCGTCGACCTCGAAACCTATGATGATGCGTGCCGGATCTGGTATCGCGGCTTCGATGGCGACCTAGTCCTGCGGGAGGTCATCGTAGGCGCCGACTGCCCCGCGACGCGCGCTCAGGTCGCAGAGGCGCTTGGCGATGGGGCGCGGGGGGTTGTAGCGCACAAGGCGCGCCTGGCATTCGGGACGTATCGCGTAGTTACGCAGCGGAGGGAGGATCTGTGGCAGTAATGGGTGGTTCGGAAGGCGAGGCGAGGGCCGAGGGCGATGGCGTTCCCGTCGTCTTGGATCTTCCTAACGATGAACTCGGCGCTGCGGCTGAAGGGCTTTTCATCTATCTTTGCCCGCGCGCGCTTATCGTCTGTAACAAGAGTGACCGCGACCGTTCGGGATGGGATTTCGTCGTGGACCTGCCTATGCAGGACGGCATCCTGGACCAGCGCAGCAAGACGACCTGTCATGTCCAGCTAAAGGCCACGAAGTCGGTCGGGACTGGCAATGTCCAACTGCGATTGTCCGCCGCGGACTTGCTTGCGAAAAGCCCGCTTCCCGCGGTCATCATCGTCTTCAGGATGAGGCCCGATGGCACGCCGATCAGGGGCTATGTCGTCCATCTTCTCGGCGCGCCGCTTGAGAAACTGCTCCGCAGGTTGAGGCACGAGCAATTCATCGGAAACCGCGATATCAACCGACAGTCGATCTCCTTCGACTACCGCAAGCTCGGCCACCCCTTTGAGGTAACGCCGCAGGGCCTTCGCGCAGCGATCGAACGGGCATGCGGCCCAGATCCTGCCGCCTATTCAGCCGAGAAGCTCGGCCAGCTCGCGGAACTGGGTTACGGTGATGACCGCATCGTCGGCGACGTCTTCTTCAGACCGGACAGCGACGAGCAGCTGACCCGCGTCGTGCTCGGCATGGTTCCGCTGAAGCCGTTGGCTATTCAGGCCTTCGACAATCGCTTCGATATGCCGGTGCCCTATGATCACGACATGCTGAACGCGGTTGAGGAGATCATGCTTTCGCCTCCCTCAGCCGGTGGTTGCGAGATCGTGGTGACCGGCGCGCCACTGACCCCGCCTGCTACCTTCCACGCCGAGATATTCTTCGCGCCTCCCTTCGACGCGCGCCTGCGGATGCTCATCCGTCACGCCGACTTCAGCTTCCTGTTCCATGAGCGCGAGGCGGATTTCGAGACCAAGGGCATCTTCGAGCAGGGCGGCCGGACGCTCGACGACCTCGTGATGCTGCTCCGCGCAATGGCCAACCTCGCCTCGGGCGAAGGTGCAATCGTAATGAGCGGTGACGACGGTCGCTTTGGCCCGATCAAACTGCCTATGAGCAATGTGCTAACCGGCCCCGACGTCGAGGACCTGCCGGCGCTTTACAAGATCGCCTCCGATTGGCGGCGGTTGCTTGAACTGGCCGGCGTGCGATCCAAGGCCTCCCTCGCGATTGGTGACCTGTGGGACAGCCGCTGGATCCAGCTGGCTGCGGATCTGCTTCTTCGGGCAAAGCCAGAGGCTCGGTTCGCATTCGACACGGATACAATCGCGGGGGATGGGGGCGCCTTAAAGGCGATCTACTTCAACAGTGCCGAGCTCGCGGGCGACGGCATTAGCTACGGCGTTGAGATTGAACTTCAGCCCACCACGCGTGATCAGCGCGTCTACAGTTCGGTATCCTTTCGACCAATTGACGTGCGGCCGATGGTCCCCGATCTCTATGAGTACATGGAGGAGCTTGCATCACGATATGAGCATCCAATCATGATTCACCCCGATCACCTGCGGGAGGTCGGTCCGGAGCGGCTTGAGGTCGCCGAAGCCGTAGGTAACGGATCGGATTCTGGTCGGGAAACGCCGCTCCCTAGCCGTCAATGACCTCAACGGTTCCGGTTTATCGGCTTGATGGACCGCGGACGCCCTGAGCTCGCAACTTACACTTCGCACCTTCTACCCGGGTGGCTTCGTCGATTTGCTGGCGAGAACTTCGATGAACTTCTCTGCAATATCGAGATCATAGGAATTCAACCCGTCCAGATGCTTTTGGAGCTTCTGCGCAGCCACGGACGTGCCCACATCCTCGCTGCGCCCGAGCAGATAGTCGGTCGTAACATCGAGCGCGTCGGCGAGCCTCAGCAGATTGTCGAAAGATGGTTTGCGACCGCCACCTTCGAAATGCGAGATCGAACTTGCCGGGAGGCCAGTTTTTTTTGCTAGGTCGCCTTGGCTGATTTTCCTTGCATCACGGGCACTTGCAAGCCGGGCCCGGAAAATCTCACCTGATCCGCTGTTATCGGTCATGGCGATTTCGCGATGAATATATTGACATAAACGACATGTTTCCTATTTTAGCGTTATCGACACGATCATCATGTCGAAAACGTCAACAAGGCGCAAGTGCCTTCGTATGGAGAAATGTTGTGACGAACGAGAATTCCATGTCTGGGCGCTTTGCGATCACGATCGACGGCGTCGAACATCTGCTGAGCGACCCACTGGTCAAGGGCCGCGACCTGCTCGAAATCGCGGGCCGTATCCCGGTCGACGAGCATCTGCTCTTCTATCGCCAGGGCGACGGGTTGCTCGAAGACATCAACCTCGCTGAAGAAATCGACCTTCGCGCGAGCGGCAAGGAAGAGTTCAGCTCGGTGAAGGCCGACCGCCTCTTCTTCCTTGTCGTCGACGGGCGCCGTTTCCCTTGGGGTAAGGATGAGATCAGCGGCGCGGAACTCCGCGTTCTCGCGCTAGTGCCGGCGGCTAAGGATATCTTTTTCGACCCGAAGGGCGGCAGGGACGACCTCGTCGAGGATACCGAGAGCGTCACCCTCAAGGGCAAGGAGGTCGAGCACTTCTACACTGCCGACCGCTCGGACGAACCGCGTTACGTCAATGTTGACCTCAACGGGGACAAGGTCCGGATCCTCGCCGGCGACTATACGACCGAAACGTTGAAGGACGCGCTCGGCGTATCGGCTGATCTCGACCTCGACGTCGTCGACAAGCAGGGCAGCTTCCGCACCCTGCAGCCCGGCGAGGCGATCCGCGTGATCGCCCGCATGAAGTTCGTCAGCCACGTTCGCCAGGGCGGCTCCTCGTGAATGCCGAAGATCAGTTCGACCGCATCAAGGCCATCTACCCGGATGCGGTCGCGCTGGTCGAAGGTGGCCGTACCTTCGTCCATCTGCCCGGGCTGGTGATCGCGACGCGGGCGGGACCGGTGACGCGCGATGCGCTGCTCTGCCCTCACGAGCATAGCGGCTATAAGACGCGGCTCTTCCTTAACGCCGCCGTTCCCGGTCATCTCGCAAACTGGACCCAGCACAATCTCTTCACCCGGAACTGGTTTTGCTGGTCCTGGAACTACATCGAGGCAGAACAGCCATGGACTTCCATCCTTGCAAATCATCTGGCGGCCTTCCGGTGAACGTCCATTTCAAGATCCGCGCCCCGCTTCTCGACGCCATTCGAGGCGACTTGAGGCGGCGTCACGCCTTCGCATATGAGCGCGTTGGCTGGATTTCGGCGGGCGTGTCGCGCATCGGCGATGGCAGCCTATTTCTCCTCGCGCAGGATTATCACCCGGTCGAGGACGCCGACTATATCGACGACCCGAGCGTCGGCGCGATGATGGGGTCAAAGGCAATCCGCAAGGCGCTGCAGCGCAGCTACCAGTCGCGGACTGCGGCGCTGCACGTCCATATGCACGAACATCGCGGCCGTCCCGGGTTCAGCGGCACTGACATTCGCGAGAATGCGAAGTTCGTGCCCGACTTCTTCAACGTCGCCGCACATGTACCGCATGGCGCGATCGTGCTGAGCGCCGACAATATAGCGGGAGACCTCTGGCTTGCGCGTGGTCAGGGACCGCTCCCCATTGCCCGGTTCACCGCGGTCGGCGCCACCCTCTGGATGGAAGGAGCGATGTCATGAGCCGCTATGACCGGCAGGATTTTCTGGGGCCGGACAGCGACGCCCGGCTCCGCGCCGTGACGATCGGCATCGTCGGCCTCGGCGGCGGCGGTTCGCATGTGGTGCAGCAGCTCGCCCATCTGGGAATCGGGGGCTTCGTCTGCGTCGATCCCGATATCGTCGAGGACAGCAATCTCAACCGCCTCGTCGGTGCAACCGCCGCCGACGCCGAGAACGCGACGCCGAAAGCGGATGTCGCCGAACGAATGGTGCGCGGGCTCGTCGCGGCGCCGCGTTTCCTTGCTCTTGCATGCAGGTGGCAGGATGCAACCGAGGCGCTCGCCGAATGCGACATCATCGTCGGCGGCGTCGATTCCTACCGCGAACGGAGCGAACTCGAAGCCTTCTGCCGCCGGATGATGATCCCCTGTATCGATATGGGCATGGACGTTCACGACCTCGGCGATCAATTCGCGATCGGCGGCCAGGTCATCCTGTCTTCCCCGGGCGGGCCATGCCTCTGGTGCCTTGGCGTTCTCACCGACGCGCGGCTTGAGCAAGAGGCGCAGAAATATGGCGCCGCCGGCGGCAAACCGCAGGTGGTCTGGCCGAACGGCGTGCTGGCGTCGTTGGCCGTGGGCCTCGTCATGCAACTGCTGCTGCCGTGGATGCGCGAACCCGTCGCCAGCGTCTACCTCGAATATGATGGCAATCGTCATCAGGTCGCGACAAGCAATCGCTTAAAGGCGGTCGCCGGGCAAACATGTCGGCACCATGGCGCATGCGAGACCGGTGACCCGCTGTTCGATGTTCGACGTCCGGCGCCGGCAAGGCAGTCAGAAACGGAACGGGAGGAGACGCGCGTGGCGCCGACCAGCGGATCGTGGTGGCGCCGCCTGTTAAGCCAGCTTGGCGTCCGAATCTGACCCGGCGTCCGGCACTTCGCACTGGTCGAAGTCGGGCCAATTGCGGACCTTGGGCAGGAAGGGTTCGGCTTCGTCGGTCGTCCGGAAAATGAGGTTATAAGTCTGGGTCGGGCTGTCGGCGTCAAACGTCCAGAACATCGAAAGCCCGGGCACCTGGACGATCAGCATGCTCTCGCCGAACTTGCTGCCTGTCGCGTCGACGACGACATGGGCACGCACCTTCCGCTGGCACTGGTCGAAACCGCGAAGATCGTCGGGAAGCGAGAATTCGGTCACCCACACGTAGCGTGGATATTGGTGTCGGAAGATTTCGAACTTGAAGATATCGGGAAGCCGATTGCGGAGCGTCCTGCCCTTATAACGCCAGCCATAGGTAAGATAGGTCCGCGCCACGAGTCTTGAAGGCGAAACCGCAAAAAAGGAGGGATCGACGGCGATCGCCTTGCCGAGTGCAGCACTGCCTTCGCCGGCGCGCATGCGGGCGAGTTCGCGATACTCTTCGATGCGCTCGACGCAGCTCGCAAGAAAGTCGCGGCTCAGTGTTTCGGCAACTTCGCCGGTCATGAACACCTTCCCGGGCAGCGGCGTCACTGAATAAACCGCATCCTCTTCGAGCGTCCACGGATAGGCACCGGGCGCGCCCGCCTCCAGCGCGTCGTCCTTGTAGACCGGCAGGCGGCAGACCGGCCCCCTCTGGTCGTCGGCGACGATGAGATGCGAAATCAGTTCGGCCGAGGTCGGGTCATCGGGCAGGTCGTCATCGCCGCGTTCGCGCATCACCCGGCCGATGGCAACGACAGCATGGCCGACCGTCGCGCCGTCCCGGCCCTTTAGCCCGATCAGCACTGGGATGCCGGAATCGAGATAACGACCAATCACCTCATGCAGAGGCTTGATGCCGACCCCTTGTTCGACCGCGGCCTTGCCGAGATCGAAGACCGGATGACGGTCCATCGCCCGTAGCGCCCGGATTATGTTGTCGGGCCTCAGGAACTCCGATCCGGCGGGAAGTGAGCGGGTCACGAAATTGTCTGTGGGCTTCAGCGCCGCATCATTGATGTCAGGCATCGAGAACCAGGGTCCGCCATGCGCGCGATGGAAATGGCGTCCTGCCATCCAGATTGCCGCCTGCGCGCAGGCGCCGACGCGTGTGTCTTGCTGGGTGAGCGGGAATCCCGTGACAGTAAGGTCAGCCCCCACGAGGTGAACGGGATAATCCGCCGTTACGTCGATGATCGTCGAGGGGTCGGAAGCAATCGCAGCTGCCGAGATTACCGCCGCTGCAACCGGCGCGTGGGAAACGGGGCGCAGCACCACAAAGCCAAGATAGTCGTCGTCATGTGAAGCGACCTCGCGCGACAGGCCTTCGGGGCTATCGACCTTGCCGAGATACGAAAGGTCACACCCGAAGAAGTGGAGACGCTGGCAATATTTGAGATAGGGATGGAATAGGGTCGAATAGAAGGCCGAATAGGCGGCGGAGAAGTCGCGGTCGATATAGGCCCGCTCGAGGAGATAGGCCTTCGCACCCGCCTCCCTGTAATCGCGTAGCAATTGTTGCAGCAGCGCGGACTCGTCGGCCCCCACCAATTCGGCCAATTCAGTCCAGTCGTCTTCGCCGAGCAGGGGTCCTACCTGGATTTGAGCCTGCATTCAGCGATTGCCTCCCGATCAGCCGCGGTTCGCGCCGACGACGAAATTTCCGAGTCGCTGTTCTGCCGCGAGCGTCAGCTCTTCGAGCCGTTCGATTTCTTCGACGGCCTTCTTCGATGGTCGAAGATTGAAGTGCTTGAATTCCTTGCGATTGGAAATCTCTACACGTCCGTAGGTATTGTCCGCGAGTAACTTTATACCATTTTTCATGGGTCCTCCTCGCGAATCGAACGCGCCCTGCCGGGCCGGCAGGGCGCAATGATTCGCTTTCGCTACGAAACACAGGGCGAGTCGGCAATGAATATCGCCGCCGTTTAGCCCCAAAACTGCAGTATTCCTTAAAGGCCGCACGACTTTCTGCGAACCGGTTGGGAATTTCTGTTCCGAATCCAGTTGGATGTCGGCGATCATTGGCCGTTCACCTTGGCTTCGATTTTCTCGGTGGTTGCGATGATTTCGTCGAAGGCTGGAGCCTTGCCGAAGATCATTGCCTCGGTTGCGGCATAGTCGCGCCGCAGCGCCTCGCGCATCGCCTTGGCCGGCGCGAGGCTGAAACTTCCTTTCGCCGCTGAGGCGAGGTCGAAGTCGGGTCGATTGAAGAACATGCGGGCATGACGCACGCAGTCGGCGCCAAGTTCATCCTTCTCCATCGCTTCGCGGCCAAGCGTGGTATCCGCAAGGCAGTGAAGGTCATAATAGTGGCGCGATATACGCTGGCCCTCATTCTTGAGGACGCCTCGGCGATCGAACCAACTGCGCAGCCCGTGCGCGATGACGATCTTGTCCCAGAAGGTCCGCTCGGCGTCGATCGTCGTTACTTCGGCAACCGCGAGATCTAGATCCGGCAACTCTTCGGCGACATAGGGCGTGACCGTGGCTTTGCCGTTCGGATCGAGCGCCGATTTGGCACCAGATTCGATGCGGACGGCTGGCTTGATATAGCTCGCTTCGTCATGTTCGAGCGACGGATACCAGACTAGCAGGGTCTGGGAGTCGCGGTCGGCCTTGTCGATCTCTACGCGTCCCGCGCCGTTCGTGGCCTCGGCGAGGCGCGCCGCGATATCGGTCTGGAGAGGACCGGTGATATAAGTGCTGCAGGCGTCCCGGATGGCGTCGAGTCTCGCTTCACGCTTTTTGCCCGACAACGCTTCGAGCTCGTCGACGCTCGCGGCTTCGCCGAGATCGTCCCTGTATATGGTGACGTCGATATCCTCGGAAAAGCGCTTGATGAGGCCGTGCGCCTTCGAAAGCGAGGTGCCGCCCTTGAAGAGCAGCCGTGGCTGGTCGGCGCTGCGCTCATGATAGAGCTGGTCCAGCGTCCAGCAGACCCAGAAATCCTTCTCGACATTGCCGAGCGGCGTGCCAAGCCGGTTCGCGGCCGACAGGAACAGGTCCCGGCGATCGGCTTCTCTCGACCCGATGATCTGCTGGTAGCCGGCGCGGGTCACGCGCGCCGCACCTTGGCCGGCGTGACGAGTTCGCGGAGGAAGTCCTGCATCCAGATCGGAAGTGCGGCGAGGCCGTCCTTCAAGTCCTTGCGAAGGGTCCGGCCGTGCCTTGGGTCCAACAATATCGCGGAGAGCGCGTCATAGACGCGAGTGCGCTCCTCTTCGCTGCGGTCGATCACATCCTTGAGCCAATAGAGTGCTTGCACGATTCGCATTGCAGGGCGGCCAGCCCAATAGAGGCGGCTCGGAGCGGCGTGCTTGAAGGTGATTTCTTGGTTGCCGAGCGTGATCGGTTTCAGCCGCGCATCCACCAAGACCTCGATCCGCGCCGGCACAGCCGTCGTCAGGCCGAGGTCGTTAGCGGCTGTCATGCCGTCGACAACCATGCGGGCTTGGTCCCGGCGAATGACCGCCTCGATGACCGCGCGATAATCGGGGACCGAGGGCTTGCCCGTAAGTTCGTTGTGGACGGGGCGATCGTAGAGCCCTCGATCGATGCGGCGGAGTTCGCCAGCCTTGGTCAGACGCTGTAAATTCTTGTCGATGACCTGCCGGTTGCCGAGGTCGCTGAAGTCTGCCGGGGTCCATGCTTGGCCCAGCTTTCGCTTTACTCGGCGCATGATGTTCCTGCCCACATCATCGTCGGCTCCGGACGATTTCCCCATCATGTCCGAAGCATGATACATTTTTCGGACAATGTCTATTTTAATTTGTCCGAAGCATGTCACTTCGTTCGGACGGCAATGTCCGAACCATGATGTAAACTTCAGACAGCTATGTCCGAAGCATGTTGCACTCTTCGGACAGACAGAATGGCGCCGCGCCCAGCCTGTGGACCTTCAGCAGGAAGCCTCAAATCCTCTACTGCAAAAACCGGATTCCATTCGCACGGATTATGTGAGATTCAGCTTCACGAAAATTCGGTTGTCTAATCGATTTCGAGACGGGGCAAAGCAGAACGACAATGGCTGATCACAGCGCAATAGAGTGGACCGACGCTACGTGGAACCCCGTCACAGGTTGCACGAAGATCACCGCTGGATGCGATAACTGCTATGCCGCGCGCTTCTCCGAGCGGTTCCGTGGAGTGCCGGGCCATCCCTTCGAAAACGGGTTTGACCTGACCCTCCGGCCCGAGCGCTTGGATCAGCCACTGCGCTGGCGCCGTGGACGGATGATTTTCGTAAACTCGATGAGCGATCTCTTCCATAAGGCCATACCGACATCCTTCATCGATCGGATATTCGACACGATGGAGGCGGCCAATTGGCACACGTACCAGGTCCTGACCAAGCGGAGCCCGAGGCTCCGGGACTATATGAATGGCCGCTATGCCGACAGAAGCCCGCCCGCGCACATATGGGTAGGCGTATCCGTCGAAGACCAGAAAGGCGCGGCGCGGGTTGCCCATCTTCGTGCGGCCAAATCCGCAGTCCGCTTTCTATCGGTGGAACCTCTCATAGGCTCTGTAGGCCCTATTGACCTGAAGGACATACACTGGGTCATAGCGGGCGGAGAAAGCGGTCCCAATGCCCGCGTGATGCGGATCGAGTGGGCACGGGAGATACGCGACGCGTGCCGAGAACAGCGCGTGCCTTTCTTCTTCAAACAATGGGGCGGATTTCGACCAAAGTCTGGCGGACGGGAGCTTGATGGCCGCGAGTGGAGTGAGTGGCCCCGCCTGACGCGGGCGGCCGGCTAAATGCTCGATCCGCGCTGGTACGATGGTCGGGAACAGGCGCTGGTGAAGCACACGTTCCTCGATACCTATATGCCGGCCCAAATTCCCAAGATCGTCAGCTGGGCAAACGAATTCACCTATGTCGATCTCTTTGCCGGACCGTGGCAGTCAAAGAGCGGCGATTATTCGGACACATCGTTTGGAATTGCCCTCCGCAGGATGACGGAAGCCAAAGCGAAGCAGGCGGAACTCGGCCGTAAAGTGACCATGGTGGCTCACCTCGTTGAGAAAGATCCCGCTAATTTTGCAGAGCTAATCGACGCCGTAAAGCGCTTTCCCGACGTTGAAATACATTGTCACCCGGGTCAGGCCGAGGATCACGCATCCGCAATCGCGACCGCCATTCCTGCGAGAGCCTTCCGGTTCGTCGTCATAGACCCCAAAGGTGTTCCCGACGTTCGGAAGTTTCGATGCTTGATCTCGCCGGATCGAACGGAAGTTCTCATGAATTTCATGTTCCAATTCGCAAACCGCTTTGCGGGATCACAGGATCGGATGCCGACACTCGAAGGATGGCTCGGCGATCTGCAAGAAAATGGCGGTTGGAGAGCGGAGTTCGCTGAACTGCGCGGATCCGAAAGAGAAGCGGCCATTTCCGAGCGCGCCCGCCAAGCGTTGCGGCGCATGGGGGACTATAAATTCGCGCCGGCGTTAACCGTCGACGAGACGGCGGTCGATCGGCCCTTGTACAAGCTCATTTACCTGACTCGGCACCCAGCCGGCATCAAGGTGTTCCGTGACGCACACAGAAAGTCTCTCGAGACCCAAGCGACCTACAAATCGGCGAAAAAGGCGGAGACGCGGAGGGTTGCAAGCGGAATGAACGACATGTTTGCTGGCCAATCTGCCATGGAACCGGGCGAGCGAAGCGCTCGCGAAATATCCCAAGGCGAGGCGGCCGCGCGGTCAACGATGCTTCAAATCCTGTCGGAGAGCTCGGCCGATTTGAAATGGAAAGATGTCTGGCCGCGTGTGTTGGATCTTTGCGCGGTTACTTACGGCGCCCTCGGTGACATAGCTAACGACTTAAGGAAGCGCGGGCTCATAATTGTCCCTGCGTGGAGCGGCGACGTGTTGAGGCGCCCGAAGGATGATTTCTCTATCAAAATTGCTCCACACCTCGCGCCTTAAGGAGCGGCGTCCCCTTTTCATCCCAGGAAACTAAAACCTGTCGGTCTGCTTGCGGCCAGTTCTGCTTTTCCTACCGCTCGGCTTTGCCTGCGGTCGGCACTTGGTGGATCATCGCGGCGTCGATCATGGCTCGATAGATTCTTCCGACTTCATCTTTGCTAACGTGGCCAGCCTCGAGCGCTGCGGCGCTGATCATCGTCATGTCGGGTTCGCGAAGAGCCATGATCGCGGCCTGTGCCTCCGGCAAATAGTCTTCCCAAAGCGACTTGCCATCCATCCGCGCATTGGGTGGATTTGCATCCAACTCGCAAAGTGCGCGGGCGACTCGTTCTAGGCCGGAGGTCATGACGCGAGAATAACATAGAACGTCGACCTGATATGGGGGGATTTCGGTGTTTCTCACGATCAAATCGAGTCGATCCCGTGGTCCGACATCGGTGACTTTCCAAAAACTCGGTCCCTCTCTACAGCCGCCTAATGGCTAGACGCTCAACCATTGCAGAACGTGTCGAGGCGCTCGTCCGGCGAATGGATGGGGCGCCCCTTTGCGACGAATGCATTACAGACCGGCTCGACCTTTCTTCGGTGTCACAGGCAAGCGTCGCCACCGGAGCAGCTGCCGGCGTCGGAGGATTTGAGCGGCTCAAAGAGCCATGCGGCCTTTGCGGCGAGCCGCGGCACGTCATTCGTTACAAAGGCTGAACTTCGCAATTCGCCGCGGAAAGATCGAGCGCGGCTGAATGGGCGTGCTCTGGCGCCGGCAGGCGGCGCCAGGGGCCGCGCGTTATCTTGGGCCGCGCAGCGCACTTGGCTCGCTATCCTTGCCGGACGGCGGCTGGCCCACAGGCCCGCGCGCACGCCGCCCGGCTGCGGCCTCGCCAAGAGCGCGTTTGCCTTTGCGCGCTTCGCGCGGTTCTTTGACGCCTTGCGATAGTTACGGGGTTTGAATCGATCGGCGGTCGGCACTACGGATCCCGCAATGATATTCAGTCTGTTCCTGCTCGCCTCGGTCGTTCCGGCCGGCCAATCCTTCACCTGCACCCCCGTCGCAGTCTGGGATGGCGATGGGCCGATCTGGTGCGCGGAAGGTCCGCATGTTCGCCTTTCCGGGGTCGCCGCACGCGAAATGAATGGCAGCTGCAGTTCAGCGCATCCCTGTCCGGACGCCGATCCGGTCGCGGCGCGCGATCATCTCGTCGGCCTGCTCGGGACGCCGCAAGGGCGGAACCGGACTGGCCATATTCTCGTGCGCGGACCGGCCATGCGCTGCCTATCGCGCGGCGGGGCCGGCGGCACCCGCACCGCCGCCTTCTGCACATCGCCCCGGTCGGGCGATATCTCCTGTGCGATGACCCGCAGCGGCCTCACCGCGCGCTGGGACAAATATTGGGGTGCGCATCGCTGCGATTGATCGGACCGGATCGGGCGGGTGGGTCAGGTGGACCGGCCTTTGAGTCCGGCGCGGATCGTTGAATGGACGCGGCGGCAGCTCTCTCTCAGTTGCTCAAGGCCACCCCTTTTCTGTCGCCTTTCTGCGGGCCCGGCTCGCCTCTGGCCGTCAACCCCATGCGGGGTTCGCCCTCGCGTTCCGCTCGGTGACGGCAGCTCGCGGTCCCTTCTTCTGGCGCCATCGGGGATGTCCCCCGAGCAACCGAAGGAGAAAGTCCATGCCCACCATCGCCAACCTCAACGTCAAGGCCGACGGCAGCTTCGAAGGCACGCTCGCCACCCTCAACGTCACCGCGCAGATCGCGATTGTCCCGAACGGCCGCAAGGCCAAGGACAACGAACCCGATTATCGCATCCTCAGCCGCAAGAACGGCTTCGAACTTGGCGCAGCCTGGGTCAAGACCGCCAAATCGACCGGCGCCGAATATATCGCAGTGACGATGTCGGCCCCCGAGTTCGGGACCATCTACGGCAATGTCGCAAACGCCCCCGGCGACGACCCGATGAAAAAGGTCATCATCTGGAACCCGCCTGCCTGACGGGCACCCCGGCTCCGCCTTCGGGCGGAGCCGATTGATTTCATCACGTGAAGGCGGTCCTCTGGGCCGCCTTTTCGTGTCTTGTGCTGACGAGTGTGGGTTTCCGGGGCCCGGCACTCGGTTATCCTCCTTTTCGGCGACTGGGCTGTCGCAGACGACGAGTGCCGCGCATGTTGCGAACGGCAGAATGTCGACAGGTCTTCGAAATGAAAGGTCAGCGAGGGGGCCGGGACGCGGCGGCGAACCGGGGGCGGGTGGGGCGTGGGGGCTCTGCCGCATGGGATCGGGCCATACCCGCTCTCGATTGCCGCTGATCCCTTGGCCGAGGCCAGGCCTCCTTCAATCAACCCGTGAAGGGTCCCCACGCTTCGCTCGGGCCGCGGCTTCGCGCGCGGTGATTGCGGCCTGTCCCCGTCCGGCGGGGCGCCTGTCGAGCGGGAATGGCCCGCTCCCAAGGACAGGAGTTGATCCCATGCCGCTTTCCACCGCCCAGTCGCTCGGATGGAGCCTCGCCCGGACCATGATGACCGTGATCATCCTCATCGAGACCAGCGCCGGATATTCGGTCATGCCGCTCGATGAGTTCGACGGCGACCCCGAAACGATCGTCAGCGAATATGACCCGTTCAATCGCTAAGCGTCTGGAATTGGTTCCAGATTGGAGCCGGTTCGGGGTCTCCCCCGAGCTGGCTTTGGCTATGCTGTGCCTGCAGGTTGCGCTGCGGAGGTGGTGGCGGGCGCGTCCGATGGGAGGACGTTCATGACCCTGATGCTGATCCTTGGCGCGGTTGCGGCATTTTATGGCCTTCTCCTGCTCTTTCGCTGCGCGACTTACGCGCTGCCACTCTTCGCCGGGCTTGGTCTGGCCTTCACGCTTCGGGACCAAGGTTTCGGCTGGATGGTCATTTTAGCGGTGGGATTGCTCGCGGGTGTCTCCGTCCATACCCTCGGCCGGCACCTGGCGCGCGGCTCGGCTCCGCTCGCCGTCAGGCTTGGCGTCATCCTGATTTTCGTTGGCGCCGCCGCGGCTGCTGGCTTTCAGGTTGGGGTCGCGCTCGCGATGCTGGCCGACCTCAATCCCTGGACGCAGCGCGGCATGTCCATCCTGACCGCCGTCGTCACCGGCTATGCCGGTTGGCGTGATCTCCTGTCGCCGGGGGGTGGGATCGAGCGACCAGCGCTGCACAGCTAGGCGTTCGCCCGCCTCTCATCGTCTTCGCTTCCCGGCCGACCGGCAACGCAACCGTCCGCAGAGCCGTCCCATCGCGGCCTCTCGACATGCGCCATCTGTCAGCGCGCCGCTTCGCTGGCCCGGCTTGGTGCAACCGCGCCGTTCGACTTTCTTCCCCTGGCGTGCCGCCATTCCTCGCGAAACAAGAAAGACGAACGGCGCGATCCTCCGCTGCGCTGCGGGCCTGCGGCTGCACCGCCGGTCCCCCGCTGACGACCGATGCGCATCGAGGCCGCGATGGTGCGGCCCGAGCCAAGGAAGGAATGCGACATGGCCAAGATCGGCACGTTCAAGAAAGTCTCCGGAGAATATCGGGGTCAAATCACCACTCTCTCGGTGCAGGCGAAATCGGTTCGCATCGCACCCGAAAAAGACCCCAGCGGCAATGCTCCCAGCCACCGTGTTTTCGTTGGAGACGTCGAAGTCGGCGCAGCCTGGGAAAAGCAGACGCAGGACAAGCGCCCCTATCTTTCGGTCAAGCTCGACGATCCGAGCTTCACCGCCCCGATCTTCGCGCAACTGTTCGCGGGCGAAGGCGAAGAGCACGACCTGGTCTGGAGCCGCCAGACCCGCCGCGGCGACTGAGCCGCAGGGACCCGCCCGGCAGCGCCGGGCGGGATACCCATTACTGGGGATGGATATCCCCGCGTCTTGGAATTGGCGCATGCCCGCATATCGCCAACTCTTCGGTCTCCCCGGAGGCTGTTATGGCGATCGAGACGACGGCAAAAAGCGAAGGGCCGCTGCGCCTCGACTTTCCCGGCTACGCCCAGGAGTTTCTGCGCCGCAGTCCGGACTATCGCCGTGACTATCGAAGCGTGATGTCGGATCGCAAGGCCGATCCGGCGTCGCAGGAGGGCATGGCCCGGCGATGGGGCCTCTGCTTTCCCGGTCGATCCGCGTGTTTCCGCGCTCGACGCGCCAGCCTTCTGGGACGCGGCGGTCTGCCCCTATATCGTGATCCTCGACGCTGCACCGCCGACTTTTGCCGCTGACCTGCGCCTCGATCCGGCTCGCTGGACGCATCGCCTTTGCTCTCGGATCGCGCTTGACGGCGGTCATTATATATTGGGCGAAAACCGCATCATGCACCGGATCTGGCTGCGCTGCGATCCAGCTCACGGTGCGCTTGCTGCGCTGATTCCGTGCGATGGCATGGCCGAGACGCGCCTACAGGCGGTAGCGGATCTGGAACGATGGCTCCGCGGCATATCGTCGGCGTCGGCCGTGTCTCGGCCGACATCCTACCAGGCACAGCGCCTCGATTTGCTTCTGTCGATTCTCGATCTTCGCGGCGAACTGGACGTGACCAGCCATGAGGTCGCCCGCCGGCTCATCTATCCACGCCTGGATGTCGGCCGCGGCTCGGCGTGGAAATCCTCTCCCGAGCGGCGCCGGACCCAGCGGCTCATCCGCGAAGCCGAGGCGCTGGCGGCGGGCGGATACCGCGCGCTGCTGGCAGACCGGGCGGGGCGACAAAAATAGCGCCGCAATTCTGCCGCTCCCCCGCGCGCGCGCTTTCGCGCCACCACGCGACATCGCCCGCCGGCCCGCGCTTTCCGGTCCGGCCGCTGGAAGGAGCCCCCCATGACCACCGGTCACCCACCGCGTTTTCTGACGACCCCCGATGCCGCAAAGCGGGTCGGCCTCTCGCACCGGACGCTGGAGAAGCATCGCTGCTATGGAACGGGTCCCGCCTATCGCAAGCTTGGCGGCCGGGTCGTCTATGCGATCGACGAACTCGATGCCTGGGTCGAACTTGGCCGGCGTTCGTCGACGTCCGATCCCGGCACCGGCACCGTGCACCCGGCGCGGCAGGTGCAGCGCTAATGCGCGGCGTCGATTTTGAACGGGCGCTGCGCCCGCGGCTAACCGCTAATTGCAACGCTGGCACACACCCGTCGCCGCGTGACACCGCGCTCACTGAGGTCGAAATGACCTGGATCGAGGGGCGACACGAGCAGTGGATCCGCTTCGGCCGCATCGCAGCCGAGCGCATCTTGAGCCGCGCCAAGCGCGTCGCGGCGTTCCGGCCCGGCGCCGTCTTTGCTTACGTGCGCTGGACGTCGAACGACTTCGGGACGATCCATTCGACCATCGCGATTGCCGCGGCGGTTGTGCCTGGCGAAGCTTATGCAACGCTGCCGTTCGTCCATCCCGGCGCGGATATCCTCGCGCGGATCGACGGCTGGCCGAAAGTGCAACAGGCGCTTGAGGCGATCGACGCGGTCGAAGCGACCGGCATCGATGCCTGCGATGCGGCGCCCGATCATTGGCGCCATGTCGGCAGCCGGATTTCGGCGGGGCTGCCATTCCGGCCATATTCCCGTGACCGCCATACGGCATGGCTGCGCCGCCGGGCGGTCGAGTTATGAGCCGCCGGGCACTTCGCGCCACGGCGGCGGCCGCGGCGATCTTCAGCACATCGTTCGTCGCGGTTGCGTGGCTCAAGCCCGCGCCGCGCTTCCTCTGGAATGTGAGCGCCAGCGCTCCGACCGGCCTCTATTGGGTCGATGTGGGCGCGCCGCCGCGGCTCGGCGACCTTGTCGCCATCGCCCCGCCGTCCGCACTCGGGACATTCCTTGCGCAGCGCGGATATTTGCCGCGCGACGTGCCGATGCTGAAGCGGGTCGCCGGTCTTCCCGGCGCGCTCGTCTGTCGTTCCGGCGTCTTCGTCACGCTCGATGGCGTCGCGGCCGCCCGCGCGCTGGCGCGCGATCGGGCCGGTCGTCCGCTCCCCGTCTGGACGGGTTGCCGGATCGTCGGCGGTGACGAACTCTTTCTCGTCAATGCGGCGCGCGACAGCCTCGACGGCCGCTATTTCGGGGCGATGCCGGCAGCTGGTCTGCTCGGCACCGCGCACCCGATCCTCACCCGCTCGCATCCGACGGCGGCGCTTCGCTGGGGCTCCGCCGAACCCGACCACCCGCCATCACGCAGCAAGGAGACGTCATCATGATCATCGGGACAATGCGCCGGAATACGACGGGAGGATATTCCGGCTCGATCAAGACGCTCGCGTTCGACGCGCAAATCGAGCTCGCACCGGCAGCCTATTCTGAAAAAGAGAATGCGCCAGGTTGGCGCTTACTGATCGGAGATCCCGCACTCGGTGCGGAGATCGGGGCCGGTTGGGATCGCACGGGTCCGCGCGGTTTATATATTGCGCTGCAGATCGACGACCCGAGCCTTGCTGCGCCGTTGCGCGCAAATCTGGTTCGCCTGGGCCCAGACGACGGCGATTTGTCTATTCTCTGTTCGCGCCCCGAACCGCAGGCCGGGAACTGAGCCATGGGGCTGCTGCTGCGCTTCGTGGGTGGGTTCGCGCTTCGCGTCAGCGTGCCTTGCGGCGCGTTTCTTGCGTCATTCGCGATGCCTCTGGCTTGCCCGCCCGCTGCCGCGGCGGTGCAACCGGCGCGCCATCCTCATGCCGCACCGGTCGCCGAAGCCGCACAGCGCTTCGGCATTCCGGAGCTTTGGATCTGGCGCGTGATGCACGCCGAAAGCCGCGGCAAGGTTGGTGCGGTTTCGCACGCCGGGGCGATGGGGCTGATGCAGATCATGCCCGGAACCTGGGCGTCGCTGACCGCGCGCCATCGGCTCGGGGCGGATCCGTTCGACCCGCGCGCCAATATCCTCGCCGGTGCAGCCTATCTGCGCGCGATGTGGGACCGCTATGGCGACGTTCAGTTGATGCTCGCGGCGTACAACGCGGGGCCGGGCCGCGCCGATGCCTTCGCATCGGGGCGCCGCGGTCTGCCCGCTGAGACGATCGCCTATGTCGCCAAGATCGCACCCGAATTGCATGTATCAGGCAGCGCCGCAACTGCTCCGTCGATGCTGTCGCCCGCGCCGGGATGGCGCGATGCGGCGCTCTTCGCTGAGCGAAATTTGCCGTCTGACGACGCACAACCTGCAAGCCCGTCGGGAACGGCTGCGCCTGCCCGGGCTGCAGGTGCTTCCATTTTCATTCCCTTGTCCGATGGCCGTGACCGGTGACGGACGGCGGGGCCGCTGGGTTTTTTGACAGGCTCTGCTCAGGGCCGGTGGTCGCTTGCTGGAAGGGACATGGGGGAGGGCAAGATAAAAGCCGTGCCAGCTTCGGGCACTCCATGGTCGGTTTTCTGCGGGTTTGCGCGTATGGCTCTGCCGAAATCTGCCATATCATCGCGTTGAACGCGCCGTTTTCTCCCAACTTTTCGTATGGCACCGCCCCCGATGCGCGGTGACGACCATGATTTCCGCATCAGGCCGGGACGGAGCCGCGATCGCGGGGCAGGGTCGGCAGGCAAGGGCAAGCGGCTCGCTACGCAGGTGCGCAAAGCAGCCTCGCGGTCGGGCTACACCCGCTCGCGGCCTGGCCGCGGCGCTGGCGGCGGGACCGGCACGCATGGACGGGGCCGGCGGGCCATGGCGGCGATGCGCCGTCAGCCTGGCGCCCGGCGCGTCACGGTCATGGCGCGCGTCGTCCGCCACCAAGGCGCGCGGTTTCGCGCCGCGCCGCTGGCGCGTCATATCTCCTATCTCGAGCGGGAAGGCGTGACCCGTGACGGCCGCGACGCGAGCATGTTCGATGCGGGCGGCGACGCCGCCGATCGCGATGCCTTCGCCGCGCGCTGCGAAGACGACCGGCATCACTTCCGGCTGATCGTGAGCCCGGAGGACGCCGCGGATCTCGGCGATCTCCGTTCCTTCACGCGCGATCTCATGACGGACATGGGACGCGATCTCCAGACCCGCCTCGACTGGGTCGCGGTCGATCATTGGAACACCGACAATCCGCATATCCATATCCTCGTGCGCGGCGTCACCGATGATGGCGCCGATCTCGTCATCGACCGCGGCTATATCGCCGCAGGCATTCGCGGACGGGCCGAAGCACTTGCAACGCTCGAACTCGGTCCACGCAGTGAGCTCGACATGCAAAGCGCGCTCGCGCGCGAAGTCGATGCCGATCGCTGGACAAGTCTCGATGCCCGACTGCAGAGGCTCGCCGACGAAGCGGGCGGAGTCATCGATCTGCGCCCCGCAGCGAACGAAGACCGGCATATGCACGGCCTGCTGGTCGGCCGCGCCGCCCGGCTCGAGCAGATGGGTCTCGCCGAGCGGCAGGGCGCCGGCCTTTGGGCGCTCGGGGCCGGCGCCGAGCCGGCGCTGCGCGAGGTCGCGGTGCGCGGCGATATCATCAAGACGATGCACCGCGCGCTGTCGCGCGGCGGGCGCCGCTTCGATCCCGCCGCGCTCGCGCTTCACGACGGCGCGCCCGAGACCGCGATCGTGGGCCGCCTTGTCGAGCGGGGGTTGCATGACGAACTTGCCGGCAGCGCCTATGCGATCGTCGACGGCGCCGACGGGCGAACCCATCACATCCGCTTCAACTACATGGAGATGACCGGTGATGCCAGGCCGGGCTCGATCGTCGAGCTCCGCAGTTGGGAGGATGGCAAGGGGCGCGCGCATATGTCGCTTGCGACGCGCTCGGACCTCCCGCTCGCGTCGCAGGTCACCGCGCCCGGCGCGACCTGGCTCGACCGCCAACTCGTCGCCCGTGAACCGGTCGCGTGCGGGAATGGCTTCGGTCTCGAAATCCGCCAGGCGATGGAGAAGCGGGCGCGCTATCTCGTCGAGCAGGGATTGGCGTCGCGCGCCGGGGACCGGCTGACCCTGTCATCCGGGCTCATCGACAAGCTCGCTTCGCGCGAACTGGAAGCCGCGACCGCATCGATTGCCGAGCGGACCGGCCTTGCCCACAAATCGTCGGCTGCCGGCGACTATGTGAGCGGCGTCTACCGCGAGCGCGTGACGCTCGCATCGGGGCGCTTCGCCATGATCGACGACGGGCTGGGTTTCCAGCTCGTCCCCTGGCGCCCCGCGCTCGACCGCCATCTCGGCCAGCACATCACCGGCACCATGTCCCCCGGCGGCTCGGTCGATTGGGCGCTGGGCCGGGGCATCGGCATCTAGAAAGGCATTTAGAAAGGCATTTTGCAATGAACGACAAGATCCTCTGGGGACAGATTACTGCGGTCGGTTCGATCGTGATCTTCGCGGTCTGGGCAGCAACGCAGTGGACCGCGGGCGCGCTTGGATTTCAGCCGGCGCTCGGCGCGCCCTGGTTCCGCATCGGTGACTATCCGGTCTATCCGCCGCCCGCCTTCTTCTGGTGGTGGTTTGCCTATGATGCCTATGCGCCGCCGATTTTCTACCGCGGCGCCATGATCGCGGCGTCGGGCGGCTTCGCCTCGATCATTGTCGCGATTTCCATGTCGGTGTGGAGGGCCCGTGAGCGGCAGCGCGCCGAGACCTATGGTTCAGCGCGCTGGGCCGAGGCTGGCGATATCCGCCGCGCAGGCATGCTCGACGAGGCTGGGGTCATCTTGGGGCGCTTTGGTCGGAGCTATCTTCGCCATGACGGCGCCGAACATATCCTATGCTTCGCGCCGACACGGTCGGGCAAGGGCGTCGGGCTTGTCGTGCCGACGCTGCTCACCTGGCCGGGCAGCTGCATCGTGCATGACATCAAGGGCGAGAATTGGCAGCTGACGTCGGGGTTCCGGGCCCAGCATGGGCGCGTCCTGCTCTTCGATCCCACCAATATCGCGTCGGCCGCTTACAATCCTCTCCTCGAAGTGCGGCGCGGCGCGTGGGAGGTGCGCGACGTCCAGAATGTCGCCGACGTACTTGTCGATCCGGAAGGCAGCCTCGAGAAGCGCAACCATTGGGAGAAAACGAGCCACTCGCTTCTCGTCGGAGCCATCCTGCATGTTCTTTATGCCGAAGAGGATAAATCGCTCGCAGGCGTCGCGGCCTTCCTCTCCGATCCGCGGCGCGGTATCGCCTCGACCCTGCGCATCATGCAGTCGACGGCACATCTCGGCGAGAAGGGTATCCATCCCGTCGTCGCGGCGGCGGCGCAGGATCTGCTCAACAAGTCGGCCAATGAGCGGTCGGGCGTCCTTTCGACCGCCATGTCCTTTCTAGGGCTTTACCGCGACCCCGTCATCGCTGCGGTGACGCGGCGGTCGGACTGGCGCATCGCCGACCTTGTGGCGGGGGAGACGGCGACCTCGCTCTATCTCGTCGTGCCGCCCGGCGACATCAGCCGCACCAAGCCGCTCATTCGTCTGATCCTCAATCAGATCGGGCGGCGGCTCACCGAGGAACTTAATCCGCGTGCGCGGTCGCAGCGCCTTCTTCTCATGCTCGATGAATTTCCGGCGCTGGGGCGGCTCGATTTCTTCGAGAGCGCGCTCGCCTTCATGGCCGGCTATGGGATCAAGGCGTTTCTGATCGCCCAGTCCTTGAATCAGATCGAGAAGGCTTACGGCCAGAACAACGCCATCCTCGACAATTGTCACGTCCGAGTCAGCTTCGCGACAAACGACGAGCGGACGGCCAAGCGGATCTCGGACGCGCTCGGCACCGCCACCGAAATGCGCGCAATGAAAAATTATGCCGGGCACCGGCTATCGCCCTGGCTTGGCCATCTGATGGTCTCGCGGACCGAGACGGCCCGCGCCTTGCTGACGCCCGGCGAGGTCATGCAACTGCCGCCCGATCAGGAAATCGTCATGGTCGCCGGCGTCGCGCCGATCCGGGCGAGCAAGGCCAAATACTATGCCGACCCCCGATTGATGGCGCGGATCCTGCCGCCGCCCGCGCCGCCGCAAGTCGGCGAAAGCCGTCCCGACGACTGGAGCGCGTTGGAACGACCGAAAGACCTGTCCGGCGGGAAGGTCGAGATCGCAGTTCATGATGAGATCCCCGATGCGAGCGACGGCGAGGAGGACGATAGCGACGCCAACAGCGGTATCCGGCAGGAGCCGGCGATGGCCGACCATGAGAATATCGTATCTGAGGCTCGCCCGGATGTCAGCGAGTTCGATTTCGCAACCGAGGAACGAGAGGATGACCCCGTCCGCGAGCGCAAGGCGATCGACGGTGCGATGCGCCGCGGCGCCCGCCTGGCGTCGCAGGATCCGGACGACGGGATCGAACTATGAGGAAGTCGTCGGTCAAGCGGACCTTCCGGATCGATAGCGTGCTGGCGCGCCAGCTCGACGAACGCGCGAGCAGCCGCCGCATCACGCGCACCGACATCGTCGAGGCCGCGCTCGCATCTTTGCTCACTCCCGATCATGAGGAGCGACTTGAGGCCGTGCTGACGCGGCGGCTCGATCGGCTGTCGCGGCAACTCGACCGGCTCGAATGGCATGTCGAATTGTCGAACGAAGGCTTCGCGCTGTTCGTCCGCTCCTGGCTGATCAACAATCCCCCGCTCCCTGACGCGGCACTCCGGGCGGCGCAAGTGACTGGCAAGAAACGGTGGGAGGCCTTTGTCGATTCGCTGAGCCGCCGGATGGAGCTCGGGCCGAAGCTTGGTGACGAATTGTCCCGCGACGTGGACGGCGATCATTCGTCGCCCGCCGCGAAATAGGCCAGGAGGCGTTGCGCGAGATCGGGGGCCAGCCGGATGAAATTGCGTCTTCCGTCGTGGCGATCCGGCTCCCGCGCCAACAGTCCCTCGTCGCAAAGGCGCTGCAGCAGCCTGAGGGCCGTCGTTCTCGGAAGGCCCGACGCGATACAAAGCGAGCTGGTCGATACTGATTTCGCCGCTGCCTCATGGATGAAGAGATCGATGAGCATATCCCAAGCCGGTTCGCCGAACAGGCCTTCTGCGCCGACAAGTTGTCGGCGCAGAAGGCGCCGCCGCCATACGCGCTGCGCGTTGGCGAGCGCCAACTCGGCATCGGGTGAGTTCCGCCAATCGGCAATTCTGTCGCGAAGTAGCGTGCCGGGCGAAGACGTCCGACCGGAGGCAGGTCGTCCCCGGAGGATCATCCGATGCCCTCGGAGCGCGACAATGATATGTTCCAGCACCTCGACGTCGAGCGCTTGTCCGATCGTAGCCAGGCGTTCAGTTGCCTCGATATCGCACCGGCTGGGCGCTGGGTCGCCACTAGGATGGTTATGGACGAGAATGATCGCGGCGGCGTCGAGTTCGATCGCTCGCCGAAATATCGTGCGGGGATAGATTGCGAGATGGCCGAGCGTTCCGCGCTGTAATTGTTCATCCGCGATGAGGCGATGCGACGGGTCAAGGAACAGCACGCGCAGCGCCTCATCGGGAAGCGCGCCCATCGATGCCCTGAGATAACGCAGCAATTTGGGATTGTCGGGGTCGATGCCGCGACCGCTCAGCTCTTCGCGCATGGCCTCCAATGTCGCGCACCGTGCGGCGACGAGCATCGCGCCGACCGGGCTGTCCTTGCCGAGCGTTCGCGCCAGCGCTTCGGGGGACTGGGCGAAAAGGCGTGCGAGTGTCCGATGTTCCGCGAGCAGTCGCTCGGCTAGGGACTCGCAATGCTCGGGATCGATGGCCGCGACGAGATCTGCCAGCATGGCTCGTTGGCGCCGCGCGCCAGCCGACGCTGGTGGCGCCAGGTTGCGAGGATGAGGATCGCCGGCACCGGCCAGGACGTCGCCACCTGCATCGCGAGATAGGCTGCCGGATGCAGCGCCACGTCGAGAATCCGGCTCGAGTGCGCAAGGAGCGGGACCATGTGCAAGACGGCGATGCACATGGGCCAGAAGCGATGCGCAAACAGCGCGAGCGTGACGGTGGATGCGGCTCCAAACAGGTCGATCGCGAGATGACCGGTGTCGAGTGAAGCGAAGGTCGGCGGAACGAACAGGTGGAGCAATTGATCCAAGCCCACCATCGTTGCTGCGATCGCCGCCATCGTCCGTTCCGGCCCGCCGCCCTTCCAGGCGGCATAGCCGACAGCAACAGCCAAGAAAGCGAGAAACAAGGCGATGCGCATGCCCTGAAACTTTCACGGCTGTCGCTCCCGGTCAACCGGCGTCAGGCTGCGGCCGCCCGCACGCTCGTTCCCGCCTCCGCGATCGACGGGCATTCATGGAGGTCATAACCCGCCGTCTCGCGCCCGATATCGGCGAGTTCGCCATGAACCCGCAGAATATCGCCGCTGACATCGACCAGCGCCATTTGCGCCTTCATCAATCGGCGGATCGTTGCCTGCCCTCTGGTCGCCGGCACCCCGGCGGTGTCGCGCCGCGCGGTGACGACGCTGGTCATCAGCGAAGAC
Organism: Sphingopyxis sp.; assembly: GCA_051861185.1. Lineage (GTDB taxonomy): Bacteria > Pseudomonadota > Alphaproteobacteria > Sphingomonadales > Sphingomonadaceae > Sphingopyxis. The sequence goes on along the minus strand of JBIMKQ010000009.1, from coordinate 131,128 downwards.
ACTGCGATGAGTGCATCGTCGATCCTGACTTCGGCGGCGGGTACGTCGCGGATCAGACGGGCTGCCGTGATTGTAAGTGCTTGGGACATGACTTCTCCTCTGCCGGAAGCATCGCTCCGGCCTATTGGTGACAGACAGGATGAAAGGATCAGCCGGAAATCAGACGGGTGAGCGTTTCACCGATCGTCACCCCCGCCAGCGTCAGCAGGATCAATCCGGCGAACATCGCCGCCATGATCCAGACTTTGCTCGAACGCGCGTGATCGCGCCTCCAGAGACCCTTGAACGGCGGGTCGACCGCATTGGGATGCTTGGCGAGCGATGCATGATCGTTCAGCGCCAATGCGGCCGGCTCTCCGTCCGGGAAATCGGATGGCATCAGTCTGGCCTGCGGCGGTAGTATGATCGGATCCCATGGTATTCGGTCATAGGTCCGTTTGAGACGCGCATAGCGGACGGCCGCCTCGGCTCTACTGTCCGCTCCCAGAATATCGCGCGCGGTCGTGAGCCTGAGATCGACGGCCTGTTTCGAGATGTCGAGCCGCCGCGCAATCTGCTTTGAGGTCTGATGCTCAAGCACAAGATCGAGACAAGCGCGCTGCTTGTCCGTGAGCCGCGCCCAGCACAATTCATCCTCTGACGGCTGCGACACCGAATCAGTCATTGTTACACTGTTGTCAAAATCGGGCGTTTCACAAGTTCCACCATGATTTTTATCCGTTCCGATGCGGATCGACCTACGCCACGGCCTGTCTTTCTACGAGACGGTACGACGGCGCGAAAACCTTGTTGAATTTGGGTTTTCTCTGCGTCTCTTACTCATCCCCGTCGAGCCGGGCATCATCGCCAAGGCTCATGAAACGGGGTTCCCGATGGGCGCAGAACCAATCCGGCTGGAGGCACGTCACCGCAGCGCGCGCATGCTGCGCACCGCGATGGGCGGTGCGATCGCGGATTGGCTCGCCGACCGCGAGGTCATCGAAATCATGCTCAATCCCGACGGTCGGCTGTGGGTCGACCGCCTCGGCCAAGGGATCGAGGACAGCGGTGAAACACTGAGCGCCGCCGATGGCGAGCGCATCATTCGTCTCGTCGCGCATCATGTCGGCGCCGAAGTGCATGGCAGCGCGCCGCGCGTATCGGCCGAGCTGCCCGAAGGAGGCGAGCGTTTCGAGGGATTGTTGCCGCCGGTCGTTGCCGCGCCGACCTTTGCGATCCGCAAACCGGCAATCGCGGTCTTCACGCTCGGCGATTATGTGAACTCGGGCATCATGTCGGCGGATGCTGCGGACATACTTCGCTGCGGCGTGCGTGACCGGCTCAACATCCTCGTTGCGGGCGGCACCGGGACCGGCAAGACGACGCTGACCAACGCGTTGCTCGCCGAGATTGCGGGCAGCCGCGACCGGATCGTGTTGATCGAGGACACGCGCGAACTGCAGTGCGCGGCGCCCAATCTCGTCGCGATGCGCACCAAGGACGGTGTCGCATCGCTGTCCGATCTCGTCCGCTCCTCGCTGCGCCTCCGGCCCGACCGCATTCCGATCGGCGAGGTGCGCGGCGCCGAAGCGCTGGATCTCCTGAAAGCATGGGGCACAGGTCATCCCGGCGGTGTCGGAACAATCCATGCCGGGAGTGCGCTTGGCGCGCTGCGCCGTATGGAGCAGCTCATCCAGGAAGCCGTGATCACCGTCCCGCGCGCTCTTCTCGCCGAGACGATCAATCTGGTCGCCGTGCTCGTCCGCGACGGAACGGGCCGGCGCCTCGCCGAACTCGCCCGCATCGACGGGTTCGACCGGCTGAACCTCGAATATCGGCTGACCCCGCTCATCACCCCTGAAGGAGAAAATCGATGATCCATGCTCTTCGGCATGGCGCACGGCGCGCCATGCTCTGTTCGACCGCGATGTTCGTTGCGCTTGCGGTATCCGCGCCGGCCTATGCCGGCGGCTCGTCGATGCCGTGGGAAGCGCCGCTGCAGTCGATCCTCGAGAGCATCGAGGGTCCGGTCGCAAAGATCGTCGCGGTGATCATCATCATCGTGACCGGTCTCAGCCTCGCCTTCGGCGACACGTCGGGTGGGTTCCGCCGGCTGGTCCAGATCGTGTTCGGCCTGTCGATCGCCTTCGCTGCATCGAGCTTCTTCCTGTCCTTTTTCTCCTTCGGCGGCGGAGCGCTCGTGTGATGAGCCGGGAAGGGGAAGTGCCGGGCTTCTTTGCTCCGGTTCACCGGGCGCTCGCCGAGCCGATCCTCCTCGGCGGGGCGCCGCGCAGCCTCGCGATCGTCAACGGCACGCTCGCGGGCGCCGTCGGTCTCGGCCTCCGGCTCTGGATCGTCGGCGTCGCGATATGGGCGGTCGGCCACACCCTCTCGGTCTGGGCCGCCCGCCGCGACCCGCAGTTCGTCGACGTCGCCCGGCGTCACCTCAAATATCCCGTCTGGATGCGCTCATGATGAATCTCTCCGAATATCGCACGAAATCCGCCCGCCTCGCCGATTTTCTCCCTTGGGTCTGCCTGGTGGCGGAGGGCGTGGTGCTGAACAAGGACGGCGCGTTCCAGCGCACGGCGCGCTTCCGCGGCCCCGACCTCGACAGCGCCACGCCCGCCGAACTCGTGGCGGTCACCGCGCGCCTCAACAGCGCGCTGCGGCGCCTCGGGTCGGGCTGGGCAGTCTTCGTCGAAGCCCAGCGTGTGCCCGCGGTGACCTATCCGGTGTCCGAGTTCCCCGATGCGGTGTCCGAGCTGGTCGATGTCGAACGCCGCGAGCAGTTCCGCGAGGAAGGCGCCCATTTCGAGAGCTTCTATTATCTGACCCTCTTGTGGATGCCGCCGGCAGAGGAAGCGGCGCGCGCCGAGTACTGGCTCTATGAGGGCCGCTCGAAGACCGGCGTCGACCCCAAGGAATTGCTGAAAAGCTTCGTCGATCGCACGGGGCGCATGCTCCATCTCGTCGAGGGCTTCATGCCCGAGGCCGAATGGCTGGATGACGGCGAGACATTAACCTACCTCCACAGCTGTGTCTCGACCAAGGTCCAGCACGTCCGGGTGCCCGAGACGCCTGCCTATCTCGACGCGCTGCTCGCCGACGAAGCGCTCGTCGGCGGGCTCGAGCCGCGGCTCGGCGATCATCATCTGCGCACCCTCACCATCACCGGCTTCCCGAGCGTCACCTTCCCGGGCCTGCTCGACGAATTGAACCGCCAAGCGTTCGCCTATCGCTGGTCCTCGCGCGCCATCATGCTCGACAAGACCGACGCGACCAAGCTGCTGACCAAGATCCGGCGGCAATGGTTCGCCAAGCGCAAGTCGGTCGCCGCGATCCTCAAGGAGGTGATGACCAACGAGGCCTCTGTCCTGATGGACAGCGATGCCTCGAACAAGGCGGCCGACGCCGACATGGCACTGCAGGAGCTTGGCGCCGACGAGGCGGGCATCGCCTATGTCACCGCGACGATCACCGTCTGGGATCGCGATCCGGCGCTCGCGGCCGAGAAGCTGCGCCTCGTCGAGAAAATCGTTCAGAGCCGCGACTTCACCTGCACGGTGGAAGGCGTCAATGCGCTCGAGGCCTGGTTCGGGAGCCTCCCCGGCCATGTCTATGCCAATGTTCGCCAGCCCCCGATTTCCACCCTTAATCTTGCCCATCTCATTCCCTTGTCGGCGGTGTGGGCGGGGGCGGAACGGGACGAGCATTTCGGTGATGCCCCCTTGCTTTACGGCAAGACCGAAGGCTCGACCCCGTTCCGCTTTTCGCTGCACGTCGGCGACGTCGGTCATTGCCTCGTCGTCGGCCCGACGGGTGCGGGCAAGTCGGTCCTGCTCGCGCTGATGGCGCTCCAGTTCCGCCGCTACGAGGGCAACCAGATATTCGCCTTCGATTATGGCGGTTCGATCCGCGCCGCGGCGATTGCCATGCGCGGCGATTGGCAGGATCTTGGCGGCGCGCTGCACGATGCCGGCAGCGCCGGGTCGGTCGCTCTGCAACCGCTGGCGCGCATCGACGAGGCCGCGGAGCGCGCCTGGGCAGCCGAATGGCTCGCCGCCTTGCTCGCGGGCGAAGGGGTCGACGTCGATCCGGCCGCGAAGGAGCATCTCTGGTCGGCGCTCACGTCGCTCGCGACGGCGCCAATCCGCGAGCGCACGCTGACCGGTCTTGCCGTCCTGCTCCAATCGCAAGAGCTGAAGCTCGCGCTTTCGCCCTATCTCGTGGGCGGTCCCTGGGGACGGCTGCTCGACGCCGAGGCCGAGCATCTTGGCGATGCGCGTGTTCAGGCGCTCGAAACCGAAGGGCTGGTCGGCGCCTCGTCGGCGGCCTCGGTCCTCGCCTATCTGTTCCACCGCATCGAGGGCCGCCTCGACGGCTCACCGACGCTGATCATCATCGACGAAGGCTGGCTCGTGCTCGACAGCCCCGCCTTCGCGGCGCAGCTGCGCGAGTGGCTGAAGACGCTCCGCAAGAAAAATGCGAGCGTGATCTTCGCGACGCAAAGCCTCGCCGATATCGAGGGCTCGCGCATTGCGCCGGCGATCATCGAGAGCTGCCCGACACGCATTTTCCTGCCCAACGAACGCGCCGCCGAGCCTCAGATCGCGCGGGTCTATGAACGCTTCGGGCTCAACGATCGCCAGATCGAGATATTGAGCCGCGCAACGCCGAAGCGCGACTATTATTGCCAGTCGCGACGCGGCAACCGGCTGTTCGAACTCGGCCTCGGCGACATCGCACTCGCTTTCACCGCTGCCTCTTCAAAGACCGACCAGATCAAGATCGGCGAGCTGATCGAGACGCGCGGCCACGCCGATTTTGCCGAATTCTGGCTGCGTCACCGCGGCCTCTATTGGGCCGCCGATCTGCTCGCGAACCTCGAAACCCCCGACCAGCTGAAGGAGTCCTTTTTATGAAGAATGTGAAGAACCGCGTGCTGCTTGCTGCCCTGCTCGCCGGATCGACCTTGATCGCGAGCGGAGTGACTGTTCCCGCCGCGGCGCAGATCGGCGGCATCGTTCACGATCCGCGCAACTATGCGCAGAATATCCTGACCGCCGCGCGCACCCTCGAGCAGATCAACAATCAGATCTCCATGCTGCAAAACCAGGCGACGTCGCTGGCGAACGAGGCGCGCAATCTGACCAGCCTGCCCGTCTCGACGCTGAAGGAATTGCAAGGCCAGGTCGATCGCACCCGCCAATTGCTGAGTGAAGCGCAGCGCGTCGCTTATGACGTCGGCGATATCCAGACCGCTTTCGATGCCCGCTACAAGGGCGCAGCCTTGTCGGGGCCGCAGGCCGCGATGGTCGCCAACGCCGAGGCGCGTTGGAACGACAGCGTCGGCGCGTTCCAGGATGCGATGAAGGTGCAGGCCGGCGTCGTCACCAACATCGGCGGCACGCGCCAGTCGATCGGAACCCTCGTCTCGGCGAGCCAGTCGGCGACCGGCGCCTTGCAGGCGGCGCAGGCGGGCAACCAGATCCTCGCCGTCCAGTCGCAGCAGATCTCCGACCTCACCGCCGCTCTCGCCGCGCAGGGCCGGGCGCAGATGCTCGACGCGGCGCGCAGCGCCGCCGCCGAGGCCGAAGGCCGCGAGCGCTTCCGCCGCTTCCGCAAAGGCAATTGAGATGGGCCGGGCGGCGAAGATAGCGGCGGTCGCGGTGCTGGGCGGCCTGCTCATCACGCTGGCAATTCTGCATGCGTCATCGCCGCCTACGCCTCGTGCGCCCGCCCCCCCGATCTCCGCGGCGGGCGCACACCCGGCAGCCGCCGACGTGGCCGAGCGCTGCCGCACGGTCACGGTCGCCGATGCGGACTGTGAAGCGGCCTGGGACGCCAGGCGCCGCCATTTCTTTGGACAGAAGGACTAGCCCGATGGAAGACACCGGCGTTATCGACCAGTTTCTGGCGGTCTTCTCGACTTATATCGACAGCGGCTTCGGGCTGCTCGGGGGCGAAGTCGGCTTTCTCTCCTCGACCCTCATCGTCATCGACGTGACGATTGCCGCGCTGTTCTGGGCGTGGGGCACCGACGAGGACATCATCCAGCGGCTCGTCAAGAAGACGCTCTATATCGGCGTCTTCGCCTTCATCATCGGCAACTTCCAGGCGCTGGCCGTCATCATGCTCGAAAGCTTCGCTGGCCTCGGCCTTAAGGCGAGCGGCGGCGCCATGGCGATCGGCGACTTCATGCGTCCCGGCGTCGTCGCCGCGACCGGCATCGATGCGGCGCAGCCCCTGCTCGATGCGTCGGCGGACCTCGTCGGCCCGGTCGGTCTCTTCACCAACTTCGTGCAGATCATGATCCTGCTGATCGCCTGGGTGATCGTCGTCCTCGCCTTCTTCATTCTCGCGGTGCAGGTCTTCGTTACCATCTTGGAATTCAAGCTGGTGACGCTCGCGGGCTTCGTGTTGCTGCCGTTCGCCTTCTTCGGCCGCACCGCCTTCATGGCCGAACGCGTGCTTGGCCACATCATATCTTCGGGCATCAAGGTGCTCGTCCTCGCGGTGATCACCGGCATCGGGGTGACCCTGTTCGACCGCTTCATGCAAGCCGGCCTCGGTCCGGAGCCTGACATCGAACAGGTCATGGCGATCGCGCTCGGCGCACTGACGCTGCTCGGCCTCGGCATCTTCGGTCCCTCGATCGCCAACGGGATCGTCGCCGGCGGTCCGCAACTCGGAGCAGGGGCCGCCGCCGGCACCGCAGTCGCCGCAGGCGCAACGCTTGCCGCCGGGGCGGCTGGCGCGACCCTGGCCACCGGCGCGGCTGCAGCGGCGGCGCGCGGCACAGCTGCTGCCGGTGCCCGCGGAGCGGGGAGCGCGTCGACAGCTTATGCGGCGGGCGCGGCCGGGAAGAGCGGAGCGAAGGCCATCGGCGGGGGACTTGCGAATGTGGCACGTACGGCAGCCAGCGGCGCAGCTTCACCTGTTCGCAGCATGGCCGAACGGGTTCGCGCGAATTTCGCGTCGGGCCGCGACGGTCCCACCGATAGCGCGGCGCCAGCGCAAGCTGCCAGCGCGCCTCCGGCCTGGGCGGCGGCGATGCGGCGGCGCCAGACCATGACGCATGGCGCGACCATCGGCGCGCAGACGCTCAAGAGCGGCGACAGCCACGGGGCCGGCTCGGCGCCGAACATCAGCGAAAAGGACTGATCCCATGTTCAAAAGACCCACCAATCATTATGGCCGCGCGCCCGAGCCGGTCACGCCCTACCAGCGCGCCGCGCAAGTGTGGGACGATCGGATCGGTTCTGCGCGGGTCCAGGCCAAGAACTGGCGGCTCGCCTTCTTCGGCGCGCTGATCATCTCCGGTGGTCTTGCCGGCGGCCTGGTCTGGCAGTCCGCCCGCGGGACGATCACGCCCTGGGTCGTCGAGGTCGACAAGCTGGGTGAAGCGCGCGCGGTCGCGCCGGCCGACGGCGATTATCAACCGACCGATCCGCAGGTCGCGTTCCATCTCGCGCGCTTCATCGAACATGTTCGCAGCATTCCCGCCGATCCGGTCGTGCTGCGGGCCGACTGGCTCAGCGCTTATGACTTTACCACCGCGACCGGAGCGCAGGCGCTCAATGACTATGCCCGCACCAACGATCCCTTTGCCGAGGTCGGCAAGGCCCAGGTCGCGGTCGATGTGTCGAGCGTCATTCGGGCTTCGAAAGACAGCTTCCGCATCGCCTGGAGCGAGCGCCGATATCAGGACGGCAGCCTAGTCGAGCGTTCGCGCTGGTCGGCGATCGTGACCGTCGCGATCCGGCCGCCACGCACGCCCGACGCGCTTCGCCGCAACCCGATCGGGCTGTTTGTCAATGCTATCAACTGGTCGAAGGAACTCAGCCAATGACGCGATATCCTCTGCTTCCGATCGCACTCGGAGCCATGCTGTCCCTCCTTGCGGCGCCCGCCGCGGCGAGCGAGGCCGCCGATCCCCGCCAGCGCGTCGGCCGCGCCAACGCCGAGGCGCGCGTGCAGCCCGACCGGCAAGGCTATCGGAACGCCATCCAGCAATATGCCTGGTCCGAAGGCGCGCTCTTTCAGGTCTATGCTGCGCCAGGGCAGGTCACCGATATCGTCCTTCAGGAAGGCGAACAGCTCGTCGGCCCGGGGCCGGTCGCCGCGGGCGACACGGTGCGCTGGATCATCGGCGATACGGTCAGCGGGACCGGGGCCCGGCGGCGCGTGCATATTCTGGCGAAACCCACCCGATCCGATATCGCCACGAATCTCATCATCAACACCGACCGGCGCACCTATCATGTCGAGCTGCGCGCGACCGCCGCGGCCTATATGGCATCGGTATCCTGGACCTATCCCGCCGATGAGCTGATCGCCTTGCAGCTTGCCGAGGCCGAGGCGGCGAGGGTGGCGCCCGTTGCCGGGGCGATCGATCTCGCCGCGCTCAACTTCCGCTACCGCATCGCAGGCGACAAGGCCGCGTGGCGGCCGGTGCGCGCCTTCGACGACTCGCGCCAGCTAATCATCGAATTCGGTGAGGATATCGCCACCGGCGATATGCCGCCACTCTTCGTCATCGGCGGCAGCGGCGAGGCAGAGCTTGTCAACTACCGGGTGCAGGGCCGCTACATGATCGTCGACCGCCTTTTCGAGCGCGGCGAACTCCGCTTGGGCGCCGGAAAGCAGGCCCGCGTCGTTCGGATCAAGCGTGAAATGCCGCGCCGCCGGGGGCGGTCGTGACCGGGCCGGCAAGCGAGGCGGTGGCGCCCGCCGACGTGCCGGAAGCGGGCGAGCGCACGGCGCCCGGCCCGGAGGTCGATCCTTTTCGGCTACGCGGCGACACGCCGCGGGTCATGCGGCTTTCGCGCAAGGCGCTCGCGATGATCGGCGCTGCCGGCGGCACCGCGATCGGCGGCGCTCTGCTCTGGGCGCTGCAACCCGTAGCCCCGAAGACCGCCGAGAATCTCTACACGGCCGATGGAGCGAATCGCGCCGAAGTCGTCACCGGTGCGCCCGCCGACTATGGCAAGGTGCCGAAGCTCGGACCGCCGCTACCCGGCGATCTCGGGCGACCGATCGTCTCGGCGCAGCAGAACGGCGAGACGATCCCGGTGCCGCCGATGGGAAATCCGCCCGCCGGCGGGCGCTCACCCGCCGACAAGGCGCGCGATCGGGCGCGGCTGGAGCGCGAGGCCGCCACGGCGAGCCGGATATTCCTTGGAGGAGGGACCTCGGGCGCGCCGGTGGCAGACGCGCAGCGTGGATCGATCGAACCGTCCGCCGCGACCATGTCGGCACCCGAAGGCGGCGCGCGGACTCCGGCGGCGGCGCGGCGCGCCTTTCTCGCGGGCGGCTCCGCCGAACCGTTCGAGAGTGCCGAGCGCCTTCATGCGCCTGCTTCGCCATACATCCTTCAGGCGGGAAGTCTCATTCCGGCCGCGCTGATCACTGGGATCAGGTCCGACCTTCCCGGACAGGTCACGGCGCAGGTGACCCAGAATGTCTACGATAGCCCGACGGGTCGCATTCTCCTCATTCCGCAGGGTGCCCGGCTGATCGGCGACTATGACAGCGAAATATCCGTGGGGCAGGAGCGCGTCTTGCTGGCCTGGAACCGGTTGATCCTGCCCGGTGGCCGATCGATCCGGCTCGATCGTCAGCCCGGCGCCGATGCGCGGGGCATGGCGGGGATTGCCGATCGCACCGACCATCATTGGGGGTCGATGCTGCGCGCGGCGCTCGTCTCTTCGTTGCTCGGCGTCGGAGCCGAACTTGGCTCGGACGGGGATGATGCGCTCGTGCGGGCGCTTCGCGACGGGCCGCAGGATACGGTCAACCAGTCGGGACGGCGGCTCGTCGAGCGTCAGATGAACATCCCGCCAACCCTCACGATCCGCCCCGGCTTCGCTTTGCGGGTCCTTGTCACACGCGATCTGATACTCGAACCGCCGGCGGGTGCGGCCCCATGAGCAAGCTGCGCCTAGGCCCCATCGCCGACGACAAGCCCGTGAAGCTGTCGATCGAATTGACGGGATCCCTCCATCGCGAATTGCTCGTCTATGCCGAGGTGCATGCGAAGGCTAATGGCCTCGCGGCGCCTATGGCGCCGGAAAAGATCGCGGTGCCGATGATCGAGCGCTTTATCGCGACCGATCGTGGATTTGCGACGGAACGGCGGCGGCGCTGAGTGTCTGCGGCGTCATCCTCACGTCGGTCAGGCGTGATCACCCATATGTGTTCGTTCAAACCGCTGGCGGCGGTGCGCCAAAAAAAAGACGCCCGCGCGATCGAAACCGTGCGGGCGTCAGATGAAGATCTCTGTTTCCTGAAAGGAAGAGCTCTTCTGGGTCGCACCGCGCGGATAGCGTCGCGAGCCGACCGATAATTGTACGGCAGCGCCAAAAGATACCCTGGAGCTCAAACCGTTGTCGGCTTTCGGTTAGTTTCAGTCAGAAACCCGGCGATCTCCGATCGGCCAAGACCAGCGATTCCCCTGAGTAGCGAACATTCCGGGGAGAGGGGGTCATTTCTTGCCCTATTTGCTCAAAGAATTCCTGTGTCCTTTAGCCAATCTTCCACGAGCGTCGGCCATCGCTCAACGGGATGACGCAGCGGGCGCATGGCGAAGGCGTGCCCTCCCTTGGCAAAGAGATGGACTTCCGCTGGAACACCTGCCTCGTCCAGCGCTCGCGCATAGACTATGCTATTGCAAATCGGATCGACGGGATCGTCCCAAGCCTGAAGAAGAAATGTTGGCGGGGTCATCTTGGTAACTTTGATACCAGGATCAAGCGAGCCCCCCGATCTGCACAGGTGGCCTGGGAACATTGCGATGGCAAAATCGGGCCGGCTGCTCACTTTGTCTATTTCGTCGACCGGCTCATAAGCAGGTTCGAATATATTGCTGGTCTGCGCGACCAGATACCCTCCGGCTGAGAAGCCTATGACACCGATCTTGCGGGGGTTGATCTTGAGCTCGCTGGCGCGCGAGCGCACCAGGCGTATCGCACGCTGGGCGACCTGCAACGCAAGGAGGTGCTTGGGCGTCACTGCACAATGGCAGTCTTCATCATAATGGTGGCCGCTTTTGGGAACATGGTATTTGACGAGCACGCAAGTGGTGCCTCTTGAAGTCAGCCAGTCGCGAACTTCACTACCTTCCAGATCGATCGCGAGCTTGGAGAATCCTCCGCCGGGAAAAACCAGCATCGCTGTGCCATTGCCTGGTTGTTGGGCGGGAAACACCGTGAGAGTGGGCACAGTGACGTTGAAGGCGCCGGTAACCGGACGTCCGGCGAAGCGTTTCGGATTCGTTGCCGTTTCGCTATACTCTGGAGGAAGTTTGACATCCTCCATGTTCGGCGCCGCTCCAGGCCACGGTGGCGTCTGCTGATGGCCCGCTGGGGTTGCCACACGCCCTCCTCCCTGCCCTCAACGCTTGCCGTCTCGGGCATCTTTGTCGGGCCCTTAGCGTCAGGATCACGCGTCTCGGCCTCGCTGCAGCCAACAACGAAGCCTTGAAAGCACAAAAGGCCTGCTGGAATCACGCTTCGCTGCAATGAAATTCCGAACCGCCCCACATTCCGCATTTTCCTGCTTCCTCACCTCGGATCGCCACCGGAAAAATTTCTCCTGACGACATCCAACCCTTAATTGACCGGGTGACCAAAGGATGATTTCTCGGGCTAGCGTCCAATTTTTTTAGGGACATGCCGTGGGTCGGCGATCAATCTCGCTAAACACGCGCCGCGCCTTTGAAGCCGCAGCGCGGTTGTCTGAACAACCTGAATAGTTCGATCGGGCAAGCACTGCTCGCGTCTCAGGCAGGGTGCGATACTTTCGTCATCGGGTTGCGCAATGTGGTTGGGGGCAAAGCATTGATCCGGAGCATGTTCGGCTCGCTCTTGACGGCGGTACTGTTGCTCGCGCTGAGACCGGGCGCGTCCGCAGAGTTAGTTTTCGAGCCGCTTCCGCCCAGCCCGGAACTAAGCGACCGTCGGCAAAGTGCCTATGCCGGGTCCTCCAGCGAAAATCGTACCTGATAGAACAGGTTGGTCCCATTGCCCGTCCGTACGGACGTTGCTGGGCTAAACGGCAGGCCGAGCTTCTTTATGTTTCCCTACTCATGGGGGAGTATTAAAGCTGGATTGGCCGCATCGTGGGTCAGCTGACATGGGTCGATGGAGGGAGCGTCGTCGGTCGTCGTTTCGGGCCCTTGGCCGAAGCAGGAGTTTGGCAAATGGAATTAATGTTCGCCCCTCTCATGGTGGCGGGATCGCGCGCGCGATGAGCCCTGCAACCGTCGCCGCGCTTCTGTTTCTGTCCGGGGTAGCGCCGCCTCCGACCGACCTCGCATCCGAAAGCCAGACTGAGACCGAGTTGCAGCGGGTAGATGATCCCTCGGCCCCACCCGAGCCGCCGATCGTTGTGCCAGCACTCGGCAACACCCCGCATCCCTCTTTAGCCGCGCCAGCAACCTCCGACGACGAGACTATGGCCGAAATGCCCTCGGCGCCCCATGATATTGTGGTGACGGCCCGTGGCGATGCGCCGCCGGGAGATCCGCTTCAAGCGGTCAATATTGCCTCTTATCGGGCGGTCCAGTCGATCGATGCGGCGCTCGTGGCCCCAGTCGCGATGGGCTATCAAGGTATCGTACCCGAACCTGTTCGCGACGGGCTGGGCAATGCACTGCGTAACCTCAGCGAACCCGTCAATTTTCTGAACTTCCTGTTACAGTTCAAGATCGGCAAGGCTGCCGAGACGCTCGGCCGTTTCGCCGTAAACACGACATTTGGTGTCGGCGGCCTTTTCGATGTCGCGAAGACAATGCCTTTCAATCTGCCTTACCGACGCAACGGCTTTGCCAATACATTGGGTTTCTACGGCGTCGAGCCCGGTCCCTATTTCTATCTTCCGCTTATCGGGTCGACGACATTGCGCGATCTGGCGGGCAACAGCATTGACTTGCTCGTCGTGCCGACCGCGGTCGGCGCGCCTTTCGACCGCACGGCATATGCCGTTCCGACAACTGTGGTCAGGCAACTCAATGACCGCATCGAGGGCGACGCTCAAATCCAGCGCTTGCAACAGGAAAGCCTTGATCCCTATGTCGAGACACGGACCCTCTATCTGGAACTGCGCAAACGCGAAATCGACGCATTGAAAGTTAGGCGCAGCGACCGCAATGGCGAGGCTGGACCTCAAACAGAAATCACGGTCAGCCAGACCGGGCCCTTGTCCGATCCAGAAGGTCTCATCTCCGTCGGCCCCCTTGAACTCGAGACGCCGACCTCGGACGGTTTGCCACCGCGACCTTAACGCCAATGATGCACATTTGGCGGGCGCGCAGAGAAGCCAAAGCGCTTCGAAATTTTGCTCGCACGGAACTCAAGCCGTCAACTGCAATCGCCGCGGTGAATCTCAATAAGCTTCCTCGCTGAAGTTTGGTCTTCCGGTTTCGGACGTGTCGAGACAAATGCCCACAACCGCTATCGGTTCGGCCATCGCGGATGAGTTTTTCGATCATGAACGCGTGCCTCGCGCTGTCTCCGACTGGCGTTCCCGAACTCGCCGATGGTCCCATGTCAAATGCTCGTCGCTTTGCGTGGGAACCGCTGGGCCTTCGCGTGGCAAGATGCGCCGCGCGTCAGATGGGTGTTTTGCTCGCCGAATGGCTCAATTACCGCGCAAACCAGGCTGCCAGATTGGGATCTGGATATCTCTTTTCTGTTCAAAAATTATAGGTTCGCAAGCAAGCTTGGGAATATCGTGATCGATGCGGCGGCCAAGAGTGTCATGCTGCACTCGGCAATCAGGGGCCACAAACCGCCGCGATGATCGTGCCGCCTCCGAACGCTGCCGGATTGATCGCGAGCTCGCGGTGCCGGAGACCAGCGTGCTTCCTACAAGTGCCCGTGGGCAACGGTCAGCGCGCCGTTCGCGTCGGTCGCATGCGACATCGCAAGCACAGGCCGCGAAATTCGGAGATCCTTGAGATGGCTCCAGATGACTTGCCTCTTTCCGTCGCAGATGCCCCCGTTTGGTGCCTTGGGCCTGGCGCATGGAAACCGGCGTCGGAGAAGGTTCCCCCGTCTCTCCGACGCCGCGATTTCTATGCGAGTTAGATTGGAACCGCTAAATCGTCAGAATTTTGCTCCGATGGCGACACCATAACGCCGCGGATCAAGAGTATAGATGTTTGTAAAATTACCGGAAGATGCATCGGTGACATAAAGTCCGGTAACCGAGTTGCTATCGAAAATATTCTGAACGAACCCCCGGACAAACCAGCGCTCGTCGGCGCCATTCAACTGTAAAACCGCATTTGCCTGGACGAAAGGTTCGATACGATTAATCCTGCCGTTGAAGATATTGCCATATTGCTTTCCGGTAAGGGAAATGTCGACGCGGGGGACGAGTGTCATACCATTCCCAACCTCTGCCGTGTACTGCACGCCCATCGAGACCTTGACATTCGGCGCTTGGGGCAATGTGTTGCCCTTGATGTTAACCTCGACGCCAGGACTCAATACCTGGATCCCGCTGTTCGCAGGGATAGCGCTCGCGAGGACACCGCAAATGCCGAACGCGCCGCTGGAGGCGATATTGCCGTCCGAAGGAAATTCCTGCGGTGCGCGAAGGCCGAGAGCCGCATTTACTCCCGCAACGAACGCATCAGCAACGCCAGGCGCAGGTCCCGTGACAGCGCAGTGCGCACCATTGCTGATGTCCTTGATAATCACGGCATCAGGATCTCCGCCGCCCGGATCACGCGGATTGGAGAAGAATTGATCGCCGGCGACCTTGGCATTGAGATAGCTGAAGGACAGATTGATAAGCCAGTTCGGGTCCGGCCTGATGACAGACTCCAGTTCGACACCCCAGATATTGGCGTCAACCGTGTCATTCACAGACGTTCTTGCCACGATGCGGCTGAGCTGCAGTCCACTATATTTGTAGTAAAATGCGGTGGCATTCAGTTGCAACGCGCCGTTTGCGAAGACGTTCTTGGAGCCAATCTCGAAGGCATCGATCGATTCAGAGCCGAAACTCTCGCTGACGGCGAAAATCGGAGAAAGCGGAGGATTGATACCGCCGGATTTGTAACCCCTCGAGTAAGATGCATAGAGTGAATTGTCCGGCGTAACCTCGAAGGCCAGAACTGCTCGTCCGGTAATTTCGTCGAAGCTTACTTCGCGAAACTGGGCGAGCTGTTGGCCCGGTGTCCCCGGGTCGGCATCGAAAAGTCCAGACGGCCCGGTGAGAGGCGTTATCGGGGTATCGAACGGATCTCCATCGTTGGCATAAGGGTTCAGGAAACTGATCAGTGTCGTACGCGCCGTTACATCCTTCTTGTCATTGTTGTAACGCAGCCCCCCGGTCAACGTCAGCCGGTCGCTTAGATCGAAATAGACCTCGCCGAAAATCCCATAGCTCTCCAGATTCGATTCCAGCGAGTTGTTCCGATACATCGACGTCGCGAAATAGGATGGCGGAAGGCCGCCCGACAAGGAGCCGAATGAACCCAATATGGCACTGGCGTAATCGAGCGCAAACGAGTTCACATAATAGCTATTGTCGGTGGTTTTCGATTTCGCGTAAATTCCCCCCAACAGGAAATTGAACGGCCCGTCGAAGTCACTCGTAAGGATGAGCTCTCCGCTCCACGATTCGCGTTGTTCCGAAGATCGATCGAAAGAAAGCGGCGTTTCGGAACACAGCGAGTTCCCTTCGAAAGCGCCTCTGCTTCCATCATCATTATCCGAGGTGCACAGCACGCCCTGCGGACCGTCCGGGATGAGAGCGCCGGCAATCGGCGAAAAATAGGCCGAGGAGCCGGGAATGAAGGCCGGCGCCGGCGGAGCAAGACCCGTCGGCAATCCGTTAGCCGCAAAAAAGGCCAGCGTATTGAGCGCCGGGGCGAAACCGGCACGGCTTTGAATTCCAAGAAAATAGTCCTGCCTGGAATCGACTTCAGTATCCTGATAAATGCCGGTGGCCGTCAGGGTCATCGCGCCGAATTTTTGCTCAAGGCGCGCCTGCACCTGTAGCTCTTCCGCAAAATAGAAGGGCGTATAGGCCGTGTTGACGACACGCACATCGCCAGGCTCCTGAAACCCGGAAAACCCGTCAGGGCCATAAAGGCTGCCAAGGCCGAGTACGGCGGGAATGCCCTGAATGGCGAAGAACTCGGAAGAACTGAGCGTCGCACCGACCGTGGAATTTGCGTTCGTGGTATCGAAATCACGTCGATTGTTCAGGCATCCGAGCACGCCCAATGGATCGCGTTGGCACGTTTGTTTCTGGTTTCTGAGGCGCGTGTCCTTTTCCCGGAAATAATAGCCCATGAGATCGATCGTCGTATCAGGACCGGGCTCGAAACGAAGTGAGCCTCGCAACGCGTAAAGGTCCCGAGTGTCGATGTCCGATCCATCATAAAGATTCGTCGTATAACCGTCGCGGTTCACATATATGCCCGCCAGTCTCACGCCGATCATATCCCCGATCGGGACATTGACCATGCCACGCGCTTCGATGCTGTTGAAATTGCCATACTCGAATTGCGCTTCAGCCTCGAAACGGGAGAGTTTGGGTTTCGCGGTCACGACATTCACGACCCCGGAGGTCGCATTCCGACCGAACAGGGTGCCTTGAGGTCCGCGAAGGACTTCAATCCGTTCCAGATCGAAATATTCGGTCTCGAACAGGCGTGTTCCGAACAAGGGTGATCCATTGACATGAATTGCGGTCGCAGCATCGCAGGTGACGCCGACGCACAGGTCGCCAACGCCGCGAATAGTGAATGAAGCTGAGGTGAAATTGCCTTTCGAGAAAGATACATTGGGCAGCGTCAGCTGTAGATCCGAGGCATTTTCGATCTGCTGGCTTTCAAGCGCCTCAGCGCTGAATGCGCTGACAGCTATCGGCACGTCTTGCAAGCTTTGCGCCTGACGTTGCGCCGTCACGACGATGACATCGTTACCGCCATCTGGCTCTTCAGCTATGGCTTCCTGAGCATTTGAGACCTGTGGCAACGCCATCAGGACGGCGCTTGCCAACAAATAAGCTTTGTTATTCATCACCCTTCTCTCCCTGTCTCGATTTTTTAGTTTCTTACGCGAACCCGTCCTTTTCCCCGGTAGTCGATGTTCAAAAATGGGGCAGCTCGCCGAGCTGCCCCGAGTTTGAGAGGTGGCCAGAAGGAGATTTCCGGAGAGGAAAAGATTCTCGCCGCCCGGCTTGAAGCTGAGCAGTTTTTCGGTATTTGGTAAAGAACTTTATTATGGCACTTTATTATATTGCTCGGGGCGCTGGGAGGTGTTCCATCTCAGATCCGAAGAAATCAGTTTATACATCCGATGCTTGCTGTCAGCGCTTCAGCCTTGGCACGGTCGAGCGCGCGCCGACGACTTTTGGATGCGGCTGCGGTACGGCACGCCCGATCCCGAGCGCATGTCCCGCCGAAGCTGGACAGCCTTTTGTGGCTCCATGACCTTGCCTTGCTGTTTGCCTCGGAAGGCATATCGACCAACTGTGCCACGATAGATTTCTTTGTGGCGCCAAGCAACACAGGCAAGAGAAGAAGATCTAAACAGAACATATTAACTCTGCTTGGTTATTTCTGCCTCGGCCTTAGTATTTATGTCTTGCTGTGCAAAAGAGGCCTCATCGTTTAACTAAATGTTGGATCGGCAATTCTCGCATCGCCATTACGGTCGCATGCAACCATAAAATCGCGCTAGACGTTGCTCAAGTCGGCGCTTCCCAAAGCCGGAGAAGGCTCCTCAACGCGGTGACAAAGGCCAGCGGCTGGTCGAGCATCAGATGGTGGCGGGCTTGAGGCACGGCAATGATCGGAATGGCTCCTCCCCCCAGTTCACGAACATATGCCACGGAATCCCGGTTGAAGAGCTGGCTCTCCTCGCCGTGAACGATAGCCTTGCGGCCCGGCGCGTTCACTAGGCGCTCGCCGATGGTGAGCCACTCGTCGGGCCGGTTGCTCCTCCGGAACACTTCGGGAGAGAATTTCCACGTCCAACCCTCCCCGTCACGCCGCAGAGAATGAAAGGCCATATAGTCCAAAAGAAATGGCTCACCGACAGGCTGGGGTGGGGAAAGGACGTATCGACTGCGCGCCGCGTCGTAGCTGGGATAGCGACTTTTGGCTTTGTCCGGGTCGCCGGATCCGGGGCTGGCGCGGCGGAGATTCCAATACGCTTGCAAGAGCGCAGGTCGCATGACCATCAGGTCGCAAACCACAATGCCGGAGAAGGTATCGGGCGATTGGGTGACGGCCGTCAACGCTGCGCCAGAACCGAAACTGTGGGCAATGATCGTGGGCTTGTGGCCATCCGCAAACAGTCCAAGCGCTTCGGCAATTTCGCCGAACTCGCGCCCCCTGGCCAAGGGGTCGGCGTGCCCTCGCATTTCGCTGTCGCCCATGCCGGCAAGATCGAAGGCCACCACATCATAATCTTCGGCCAGAAACGGCGCGATGAAGGAAAAGCAGCGGGCATGCGAGAGAAAACCGTGCGTCATCAGTACCTTGGGTTTCGCCCGGTCGCCCCAGCGAAAGTAATGCGCTTTGGCACCCTCGATCTCTACATAGCCTTCCTCGCGCGGCACCCTGAGAGCGGAAACGAACCATTCGGGCAGATGCGAACCATCGCCCGCCCAGAGAGCGTCGATGTCCTCGGGGCAATCTTCAATCTTTACCGCCTCGTTCATATTGTTGGGCCGTCCTTGCGTGTGAGTTTTTCGAAAGCGAAGCCAGCATAGCTGCCGGCCGCCTCTTCGTCGCAGAGCGCGGCATAGCCAGACACGCTCGGAAAATTGATGAGCTGGCGCTTCTTTCCCGGAATATTCGCGCCCATGTACCATGAGGCCGCCTCGGGAAAGAGCGTCATCGCGCCAGCCGCGGCAACCATTTCAGTCCAGCCAGTTTCGGCAGCCGGTTTGCCCTCGAAAAGATCGATGTCCCTCCTACGCAACCAGACCATGAAATCGCAAATCCAGTCGCCCTGTATTTCCGCGCTTGTCGGGCCATTGGCGAAACCCGACGGGCTGAGAGGACCATAAGCGAACAACATGTTGGGAAAACCCGACACCGCCATGCCGAGATAGGCGCGCACACCGTCTTCCCACGCCTGCCAAAGGGGAAGCCCCTCCCTCCCGGTGATGTTCATGTCGATCAACCCGCCACGCCCGGCATCGAAGCCGGTCGCAAAAATGATCAGATCGCATTCGACCTCACCGTCTTCCATCTTGATGGCCTGGGGCTCGATACGGATGATCGCGTTTGCCTTCAGATCGACCAGCGCGACATTATCCTGCTCGAAAATTTCATAATATCCCTGTTCGAGCGAGGGTCTTTTCGTGCCGAAAGGATGCGGCGGCTCCGCAGGCGCAAGTTTCTCGGCCAGAACGGGGTCGATAATCCGCGCGAGAACCTTTTTGCGCCAGAACTCATAGGCGTAGCGGTTCGCTTCGCGATTGGTCAGTATGTCGGCAAAGTTGTTGTACCAGAATTTGAGGCCGCCCTGCCGCCACAGGGTCTCGAAATGGTTGTTGCGCGTCGTGGCGTCTACATCGAGCGCGGAGATGTCAAGCGACTGGCATTCGAATCCCCCGTTCGTTCGCTTGCGCCGAACAAAAATGGCGGGATAGCCCTGCTTATCACGCTGCTGAATGTCTTCGGTAAGCCGTTCCTGGCGCATGGGCAGGCCCAGAATAGGAGTCCTCTGAAACAAGGTCAGCTTTTCTGCGCATTTGGCGGCCTCCTGCGCGATCTGCACTCCGCTCGCACCAGTGCCGATGACGGCGATCCGGCGGCCCGAAAGATCGATACCCTGTTGCGGCCATCGCGCCGTGTGACACCAATCGCCTTCGAACGCCGCGATTCCTCGCATATCGGGAATATACGGCTTCGATGCGAATCCCAAAGCGGGCAGAAGGAAGTGTGTCGATATTCCTTCCCCGCCCTCAAGCTGCAGGCGCCACCGTCGTCCCTCTTCATCGAACCTTGCGCTTTGGACCCTCGATCCCATCCGCATAAGCGGCCAAAGGCCCAGCGTATCGCAAACATGCCGGAAATAGGCTCTGAGCTCCTTCCATCCGGGAAAGCGCTCGCTCCAGGCCCATGATTTCCAAACCTCGGGTATCGAAAACTCATAGAGCGGTACCTGCGAGTCCACGCGGGCACCGGGATAGCAATTCCAGTACCAAATGCCGCCGGGCTGGGCGGCCGCATCTACCAGCAGCACCTTGAACCCGGCGTCACGCAATTTGTGCAGCAGATAGATGCCGCTGAAGCCTGCACCGACGATCACGGCATCGTAATCGGGAGAGCCAGTCGATCTCACGTCGCGACATTCGATCGTTCGGCAATCGCTTTTGCCGTTGCATAATCGGCCTTGCCGTTCGAGGCTCGCATGGGGATGTCTGTCGGAATTATGGTCTTGGGAGTTTTGTATCCCGCCAAATGTGCGCGCACATGGGTTTTGACCGCTTGTTCGTCGAACTGGGCGTGGTCGTTGAGGTGGACGATCGCGGTTACGGCTTGGCCCCATTTATCATCCGGCACGCCTACGACCAGCGCGTCCCCGATGGCGGGATGGGTCTTGAGCACTTCCTCGACCTCCTCGGGATAAACTTTCTCTCCCGCCGTGTTGATGCAGACGCTTCCGCGGCCGAGCAAGGTCAGGCTGCCATCGGCTTCTACCCGACACCAGTCGCCCGGAATGGAATAGCGCACCCCATCGATCGTGCGAAACGTCTTCGCGGATTTCTCGGGGTCCTTGTAATAGCCTATGGGGATCGCACCCTTCCGGGCGATAAATCCCGGCACGCCGCTCCCCGGTTCGACTTTCTGGTCGGTTTCGTCGAAAACATCGCAGAACTCGCCGATCCCAAATTTCGCGGTGTTCGTGCCGCCCTCCGCAGTGGTGACGGCAAGGCCGAAGCCGAGGCCTTCGGATGCGCCAAAACTGTCCATCAGTACGATTTGCGGAATATGCCGGCACAGGCCGGACTTGACCTCCTTGCTCCACATCACACCGGAAGAGAGGATTGTAACGAGGCTGCTGGTATCCCAGCGGCCAGGGTGGTCGTCGAGCGCGGAAAGCATTGGCTTGGCAAAGGCGTCGCCCACGATCGCTATACCTTCCACCTTGTGCCTTTCCACCGTATCCCACAGTTCCTCGGCATCGAAAGACCATGCCTCCAACGTAACTATCGCGCCGCCAGACATCAGCGTGCCGATCGCAGTGATAAAGCCCGTTCCGTGCATCAGCGGGCAAGAGGAAAGCGTGCGCCTGCCCGGGCCTTCGCGGGCGATCAGCGCGACATTTTCTTCGAGTGTCTCTGGAACGGGGCCGAGCAACTTCTGTGCGTCGAGTTGGGCCTTGCGCATGTCATCATGACGCCACATCACGCCCTTGGGCATTCCGGTCGTACCACCCGTATAGATGAAAAGCAGATCGGCGGGCGAGCGTGTGATGCCGAGCGCCGATCCGTCCCCCTCTTGCGCGAGAGTCTCATAGTGGATCGCAAAGGGCGCGATTGAAGACAGCTCGCCAATTTCGACGAAGGTGCGAACCTTCCTAAGCCGGTCGTTGAGTTCGACGATAGTGTCGCGGAATTCCGAACTGTAAACGATGACCTCGCTGTCGGAATCGTCGAAGATATAAAACACCTCTTCGGCCCGATAACGGTAATTGATGTTCACATGCGTCAAACGCCCCTTGAAGCAGGCCGCCATCAACTCGCCATATTCGGGTCGGTTGCGCATATAGAAGGCGACCTTCGCGCCATCGCGGATGCCGCGTTGGCGCAACCCGCGGGCGATATTGTTCGAGCGCGCCGACATCTCGGGCCAGGTGACGATCCGGTCTCCATGTATCAGAGCCGGCGCATCTTCGGGCATGAAGGGCTCGATCGCGTCGAGAATATCCCCGAGATTCCAGTCGATCACATTGATTCTCCTCTCTGGACGGGGCCGCAGCATCGGGGCGCATGACTCCCGTTACTATCAGGCTGCTCTCGTCCAACCCTGCAGAGCCGCTGCCTCGGCTCGCACCGCTTCGGGGCCACCCAAGACCTGCCGATCGAAGCCGATCCGTTTGAACCAGTAGTGCAGGCCGAGCAGATCGGTGAACCCCATCCCGCCATGCACTTCAGTGGCGGTGCGGGCGACAAATCGGTGGACGTCGCCCGTGAGGGATTTCGCATGGCAAGCCGCGAGAGATGCATCCTCCGGCAGCGCATCGAAGACATGGGCGGCGTACCAGACCAGCGCGCGGCACGGTTCATGGCGTGCGGCCATTTCGGCGCACATGTGCTTTACCGCCTGGAAGCTGCCGATAGGGCGGCCGAACTGCTCTCGCTGACCAGCATAATCGACCGCCTTTTCAATCATGGCCTGCCCTGCGCCTAAGCTGTCGGCGGCAAGGATCACGCGGCCAGCATCGCGCAGCCGAGCCGATGCTGTGCCGCCGTCGTCGGCAAGCGGATCGGTCTCGACAGCCGCAAAGGACAATTCTCCCACGCTGCGCGTGCGATCGATGGTGGTGAGGCGGGTCGCCTTGAGTCCCGATGCTAGGGCTGGGACGAGGTGCAGCCTGCCACCGGCGTCCGCTACGAGATACGCGTCCGCGCCTTCGAAATCGAGGCAGAACAGGGCGGTGCCGCTAAGCTTCCCTTCGACGAATTGAACTCCCGCGCCGTCGCGCGCCTGGACCGTCGCGGAAATCGCGACTCCGATACGGGCCTCGCCACGCGCGATCTTCGGAAGCCATTGGCACTTTTGCTTGTTAGTTCCTGCCTCGCTCAGCGCGATCGGGGCGAGAACTACGCTGGCTAGAAATGGCGCTGGTGTGACCGCATAGGCGAGTTGTTCCGCCACGACCGCAGCGTCGAGAAGGGTCATGCCTAGGCCACCATGCTCTTCGGGGACAAGCATGGCTGGGACCGCCAGATCGTGGAGGGCTCCGAAAATAGTGTCACTTAACGGGTTGTCGCGCCCGGCACATTCGCGGACATGCTCAAGCGGGGAGGTATCGGCAAGACACCGCGCAACTGCGTCGCGCAGTATCTGCTGATCCTGCGAAAGGCCGAAGTCCATCACGCCGCTCCCTGCCTGTCGGTCTGCATGCCTGCCGCTCCCTTCGCTTCGTCGGAAATCCGCGCCAGCTTCGGCTCGCGCGGCATCTCTAGGCCACGTTCGGCGATGATGTTCTTCTGGATCTGCGCGGTGCCGCCACCTATTATGAGGCCGAGTTGGAACATATAGTTCCATTGCCAAGCCCCTCCGTCTCGTTCCCGCGGGCTGCGGTGATACAAAATGCCCATCTCGCCCATCGCGTCGATCGCCAGCGCAGAGATCTGATGCGCGACCTCGCAACTCTGCAGTTTGACGATCAGCTTCGCCATGCCGCCAGGCTCGCCCTTGAGGCTGTTCGATAGAATGCGCATTCCATTACATTTCATCGCCGTCACTTCGGCCTGGAGCGCCACCAGCCGGTCGCGCAGGACCGCATTGTCGATCGCCCGACCTTCGCCGATGGATTCCTGCTGCATCAGGCCAATCAATGCCTGCAGCCGGTTCTCGAGTGCGTCGGGATCGCCCAGCATTCCGCGCTCGTGGCCAAGCGTTGCGTTCGCGACGAACCAGCCCTGTCCTCGCTGGCCGACGATCTGGTCCACCGGAACCCGCACATTAGTAAAGAATGTCTCGTTGAACTCGGCGTGACCGGTCATCGTCTTCAAGGGGCGTACCTCGATCCCCGGTATGTCCATCGAGAAAATCAGATAAGAGATACCGCTATGCTTCGAGGCCTCGAGTTCGGTCCTCACAAGGCAAAAGATCATGTCGGCTTGCTTCGCGGTGCTGGTCCAGATTTTCTGGCCATTTATAACGAATTCTCCATTTTCGATGCGCGCGCTGGTCTTGAGGTTGGCGAGGTCCGATCCCGCACCGGGTTCGGAATATCCTTGGCACCACACGACTTCGCCCGTCAGCGTTGCTGCGATCCACCGCCGCTTCTGTTCATCGGTGCCCAACTCGAGCAAAGTCGGGACGAGCATTGAGATGCCCTGGTTCGCCAAGCCGCTCGGAAGCCGAGCTCGCGAAAACTCTTCCGCGATAATGCGCGATTTGAGTATATCCGGCGCCGCTCCGTAGCCGCCATATTCGGCCGGTATCGTGCGCGCCGTATAGCCGTGCTCGATCAATAGCTTTTGCCATCGGATAGCTTCGGCTGAGGGCCGGGAGAACCGGGTGGCGGAGGGTGGCGCCAAATGTCTGTGCGCATTGATGAAGGCGCGGATCTCCGCGCGGAAGGCGTCATATTGGGGGCCGTAGTCGAGATCCATGTCGTCTCTACCCTTCACGCGGACGAAAAACAGGAAGGCGAAAGTCCCCCCCGATCATTTCGAAATCGAGTTCGACCGGCAGATCGAGTGCGAGGATGTCACGCTCGCAATCCACGAGGCGCGTGGCCATGCGCACGCCTTCCTCAAGTTCCACCACGGCAGCCACGAACGGGACGTCGGCGGCAAAAGCGGGGTGCAGCGCCTGATGGGTCACGGTCCAGGAAAAAAGCGTGCCCTTGCCGCTGCTGGGTTCCCAGGAATAGTCTGGCGAGCCGCATCGTGCACACATGTAGCGAGGCAGGTGGCGAAAGATGCCGCAACTTCCGCAACGCTGGAAATAGAGTTGACCGTCCTGGCACAGCCTCCAGAACTCCTGTTCGATCGGGTCCTGCGGCCGCGGCTGCGGCTTGGCCGGCGTTGCCTGCGCGGAGGGCCGCGCCTTGGGAGGCACATCATGCTCGTCGCTCATGCAAACCTCCTGAGGATCGCGATGCTGCCATCGCCAAGGTCTCCCCAGCCTGTCACAAGGCCGGTCTGGGCTCCGATCACTTGACGCTCGCCGCAGTCATGGCGCAGCTGTCGTACTGCTTCCACAACATGGTTGAGACCCCAGACATGCGCCTCGCTAAGCAAGCCGCCATGGGTGTTGATCGGTAAGCGCCCGCCCAGCTCGATCTGGCCATTGGCGACAAATTCGGCCTGCGCGCCAGGCTCGCAATATCCGAGCGATTCGAGCTGCAGCAGAACGATATAGGTGAAACAATCGTAGATCTGGAGGAAGTCCATGTCGTCGCGCGTGACGCCCGCCATATCGAATGCGCGCGGGGCGGCATCGCTGAGGCCGATCTTGAAGGGGTCGGGGCGGGAAGGGATGTCGTCGGCGGGATAGGGATGGCCTTCGGCCGCGCCGGCGATGCTGACGGGCACATGCGGCATGTCTTTGGCACGGTCCATGCGCGAGAGGACGACAGCACAGGCGCCATCGGTCTCGAGGCAGCAATCGTAGAGGCGAAACGGCTCAGATATCCAGCGCGCCGAATAATAGGTTTCCGCGTCGAGTTCGCGGCCATAGGTAAAGGCGCGTGGATTCAATTGCGCATGACGGCGGCAGGCGAGCGCCACGGCCGCCATCGCATCTTCGCCAACGCCGTAGAGCTTCGAGTGACGGGTCGCCAGCCAGGCGTACATCTGCACCGGCAACAATACGCCGTAGGGGCTGTAGTAGCCTTGGATCGTATTGGTCAGGGTGTTCATGTTCATCGGCCGGGTGGGCGGGGCGCCCGGCTTAGGTCTGAGAGCGGAATAGCCGTTCCAGCCCAGTGTCACGAGCACATGATCGCATAGACCACAGGCGATCGCCATGGCGGCATTCTGTAGTGCCGTTGTCGGGCTGGCGCCGCCCATGTGCACGGTTGCCGCATAGCGCAGCACATCAATGCCCAGATTGGCGGCCATCTCCTCCGACGTCGTATAGATTGGCGGCGGCACCATGCCGTCGATATCGGAGGGTTTCAGTCCAGCATCCGCGATGGCCCGGCGCGAGGCGGTGAGCATCATTTCCACTGCAGTCCGCTCGGTGCCCTTGACGAAATCGGTCTGGCCGACCCCGGTGATTGCTGCCTTGTCGGCAAAGGAAAGGGTGGATGAAAGATTCATGCCGCGTCCCTGTCTCGCTCGCCGGTCAGAAATGAGTTCCGGCGCCGGCCAATGCTCTCTCCGCGCCCTCTATAAGGTCGCGCATCACGACTGCCGCTGGGCGGATCGCATCGATCAGACCAATCCCCTGGCCTGCGAAGCCGGGCATGATGTCCTTGCGTGCGGCCTTGATGCCAGAAGCCATGACAGGCCCCGAAACCATCGACTGATAAGGCATCGGAAGCGGCTCTTTGCCGGCCGCCACCCAAGCATCGGCCCATTTGTTCCGAATCATCCGGGCAGGCTTGCCCGTTAGCGATCGGCTGACCACCGTATCGGCATCGCCGCTTTCGGTGATGGCTTCTTTCTGAAATTGTTCGATACCTGCTTCGTCGGTTGCGAGGAACGCCGATCCGATCCACGCCCCCTGGGCGCCGAGCATCATCGCTGCGGCGACTCCGCGACCATCGGCTATTCCTCCCGCACCGATTACGGGAACACGATCGCCGACTGCATCAACCACTTGCGGAATCAGCGAGAAGGTTCCGACAGGAGAGTTGTGGCCGCCGCCGTCGTGACCCTGCGCGACGATCAGGTCGATACCCGATTCCACTACCTGCAGGGCGTGCTTGACCTTTCCGATCACCGCCATGACCTTGGTGCCATTGGCATGAAGGCGTTCCATCCACGGTTCGGGATTGCCAAGGCCTGCGGCATAGACCGGCACTTTTTCTTCGATGATTACTTCCATCTGCGCTTCGAAGAACTCCCGCGAGAACAGCTGCAGTCCGCCCTTGCCCATGTCCGGGGCGCCCGCCGCGCGCATCGCCGTGGCGGCGTCCACTGCGGGCAAATGCTCGCGCTCCATGAATTCGCGGGTGAACTCCTGATATTCGCCGAGCAAAGCCAGGGGGTTTTCTGCTACACCTCCGCTCTCCGGCGCCGAACCGCGCCTGACAGACGCCGGCAGCAAGGTATCGACCCCAAAAGGCATGTCGGTCATCTCGCGGGTTTGCCTGATCCAGCTACGTAACTGGTCGGGCGAGCATGCGGCAGCGCCGAGAACACCAAGTCCGCCTGCGTTCGACACCGCGGCAGCGAGTGCAGGCACGCTCGCCCCGCCCATTCCAGCCAGAAGAATCGGATATTCGATCCCGAGAATTTTGCAAACAGGGCTCTTCAGCGCCATTATCCTACCCTCTCCGTTCCGCGCCCGATCAGACGCAATTTTCTAAATCTGCCCCCACCTGACACGCTGGGATACAAGCTCGGGGCTTCGCTCTGCCAGATAGGACGCGGATCCCGAGACGAGCCGGGCCATGGCCTGACGCGCCGCTTCGGAATCCCCGGTGCGTACTGCTTCGAGGACACGGCGGAGGAATCGCAATTGGACCGCTCGCTCCTGCGCCGAATAGCCAAGTGAGTGAGAGAATTCGCGCGTAATTAAATGCAGCGTCGACGTTAATAGCCCGAACAATGGATTGCCGCTGGCCCAGCCGAGAAGGTCATGAAAACGACGGTTCAGTTCCTCGAACTGGCCTCCGGCTTCATTTCGTTCCAGCTCTTTGAGGCAATCGGCGAGTGCGCTCAGGTCGCCGGTAGTCGCGCGCTGGGCGGCGTAGGCGGCAACATCCGCGGCGATCGCTTCACGTAGTTCGAGCAGGCCTCTGAGGTCGGCGTCCATGAAATGCAGAATTAGCGAGAGACTGTTTGCAAAGTCGCCGGTCTGCGGACGCGCAACCACCGGACCGCCGCTACGGCCCAGCTGAAGATGGATAACGCCCTGGAGCTCAAGGAAGCGGAGCGCTTCGCGCAAGGTCGCTCGCGCGACATCATATCGCGCAAGCATTTCTTCCTCACGCGGCAACCTGTCGCCCGGGGCGTGTGCACCTGCCTCGATATCGCGAACGATGTGCTGGGCAAGCGAGAGTGCGCGCTTAGCTTTCTTCGCGTTTTCGACTTTCAGCAACATCACTCTGCCTCACCCCTGTCACGAAGCCTTATAAGATTTAAGTTCCGTTTATGTCCATGGTCGTGAGATAAAAATGTTTCAGATGCAAAAAAATGATAAAACCTTATAAGCATTATTGACTGAGCCTCAGAAGGGATTTACGATTTCAAGTAGGGCAATTGTGCTGTTATCGACGAAGGGCGCGACATGGATACCGACATGGTGGAGCCGAATATCCGCGAAAAGGTCGCTTTCATCCCGATCGACGAGATTGATGTTGCGCGTCCGAGCCTTTTCCAGAAAGACACGGTCGGCCTGTTCTTCGAGCGGCTTCGCCGAGAGGAGCCGGTCCACTACTGCCGCGAAAGCTATGTCGGACCATATTGGTCGATTACAAAGTTCGACGACATCATGGCCGTGGACACCAACCATAAGGTATTTTCGTCAGAGGCGAAGCTCGGCGGTATCGCCATCGAGGACATGCACTCGGCGAAAAGCGCGCTTGAACTTGAAATGTTCATCGCGATGGACCCACCAAAGCACAACCAGCAACGAAAGGCCGTTACTGGTGCGGTCGCGCCGTCCAACTTGCTGCTGCTTGAGCCAACTATCCGCGAACGAGCATGCCAAATCCTCGACGACTTGCCGGTCGGCGAAGATATTGATTGGGTTGATAAGGTGGCGGTCGAATTGACCACAATGACCCTTGCGACCCTGTTCGACTTCCCGTGGGAGGAACGCCGCAAGCTCACGCGCTGGTCCGACGTCACAACGGCCGCCCCTGAAACTGGGATCGTCGCATCCTATGAGGCGCGGCGCGCAGAGCTGATCGAATGCGCAA
Organism: Sphingopyxis sp.; assembly: GCA_051861185.1. GTDB lineage: Bacteria > Pseudomonadota > Alphaproteobacteria > Sphingomonadales > Sphingomonadaceae > Sphingopyxis. The sequence goes on along the minus strand of JBIMKQ010000009.1, from coordinate 102,383 downwards.
TGTATTTCAAGGGTCTGTGGGAGCAGCGCATCAATGCGGAGCCGAAGAATGACCTGATCTCCATGATGGCGCATTCTCCGGCGACACGGGACATGCCCTTCCTGGAGTTTCTGGGCAACCTCTTGCTGCTTATCGTGGGCGGCAATGACACCACGCGCAACTCGATCAGCGGTGGTGTCCTGGCACTGAACCAGAACCCGGACGCGTATTTGAAATTGAATAACGATCCTGGGCTCATCACTAGCATGGTGCCAGAGATCATCCGCTGGCAGACACCGCTGACCCATATGCGCCGCACGGCGCTGCAAGATTGGGAGATCGGCGGCAAGAAGATCAGAAAAGGCGACAAGGTTGTGATGTGGTACCTGTCGGGTAACCGCGACGAGACGGTCATCGACAGGGCGGACGAGTTCATCATAGACCGTAAGAACCCACGGCATCATCTGTCTTTCGGCTATGGCATTCATCGCTGTATGGGCAACCGGCTCGCAGAACTGCAACTACGGATCATCTGGGAAGAGATCCACAAGCGGTTCGCGAAGATCGAAGTGACCGGTGAACCCGAGCGCCTGTTCTCGAACCTAGTGCGAGGGATTACGAAACTGCCGGTGAGGCTCCACGCCCGCTGATTGGCTGATTCAAAAAAAGCGGAGCTTGATATGGTCAAAGTGACGTTCGTTTCCAGCGATGGAACGCGGAGGGCAGTCGACATAGCCGAAGGTGAGACAGCGCGCGAAGCGGCGCTGTTCAACGATGTGCCGGGCATCGACGGTGATTGCGGCGGGGTGTGCGCTTGTGCAACCTGCCATGTGTTTGTGGATCCGGCCTGGATCGACAAGGTCGGCCGCTTGGCCGAAGGCGGTGCGGAGGCAGACCTCCTGCAGTTTGCGGAAGGGGCGAACGAATATAGTCGCCTCGCTTGCCAGATTCCCATCGAGCCCTTGGTGGAAGGTCTGATTCTGCATGTTCCCGAGCAGCAATACTGACATGCCTGCGTGACGCGTGTTTCACACGACGCTCGACTGTCTGAAATCGCGAGTAGAGCTCAACCAGGAGGTACTCGCTACCTTTCAGAGGTCCCAGCATCAAATGGCGGATCTGTGCTGACCTAGCTCTCGTGCGCCCGCGAGTCGAGGGGGGCGTGCCAACAGTGCCTTTCAACTTAAAATTTCATACGCTGCGCCGTATCCCGCGTTGGCGGGAATAGTGAGGATGTTCGTGCCGTCTCGCTGGATGACTTCTGGAAGGACCGGCACGATTTCGCGAGCCTTGGCCCGCGCGACGCAATCGTCTGCGCTCGCAGCTTCGGCTAGCAGTTGCAGGTTCAATCTCGTAGGAAAGATGATCGTTCGTTCACCGCTGACACCCAGTTTCAGGGCTTTGCTTGGCGAAAGCCATTCCGCATCAACGGTTTCATATCCATCACATGCTGCGATCTGGCGCTCTGGGGCGCGAACGACGAAGAAATGAGTGTCGAAGCGCTTTTGCATAAAGCTGGGCGTGATCCACCGCGCGAACTCGCTCAGGCGATCAAGGCGCAGTTGCACATCGGCCTCACGCACAATGTCGAAAAATTCGCGCTCGCCTCGCTCGACGGCTTTGCGGCTTTCAAGATCGCAAATATCCTCGAACTCGCTACCGTCGCGATGATCGGCCAGCAGGATGCCTGCTTCCTCAAAGGCTTCACGAATCGCGGCAATCCGGAGGGTGCGCTGCGTAGGATCTAGCGTTTTCCAACCCCTGCAATAATCGGCCCATTCAGGCGCTTCATCGGCAGCAGAAGGCTTTCCACCCGGAAAGACCAGCGCGCCGGATGCAAAATCGATCTGGTGATGCCGCTTGACCATCAGCACCTGGAACTCCGGCTCGTCGCGAAGCAACAGCATGGTGGCTGCGGGGACCGGATTGACTGGCTTCTGCAGGGTCATCATAAACTCCAGTTTGAATTGGCCTGATATTGGACGCTGGCCCGTTCAGGCTGAGCAACGATCTTATCGCCATTTGCGCAGAAGAACCAACCCGGCAAGAGCCAGTGCAACACTTGCAAGCACCCAGGACTGATTCGCAAGCAGCGCCGCGGAGACGATAAGTGCGGCCGCCACAGGACCTTTGACAGGCTGGCTCGCGCGGCGAATGGCTGCAAGCCGTTCAAAACTGGCCGGATCGATCTGGACAGGCACGTACCCGGACTTGGCGATCACGGCGGCGTTATCGAGAAGGTCGGGCATGACCGCCGCCAAGGCGAGGAGTTTTCGGCGAACTTTTTTTAGATTGGGCTGATTTCGGCCGAGAGAGAATCTTTCCGCGAACAGCTCCAACATGATGGGGCGTGTTTCCTCCCCAATATTATAACCAGGCGCAAAGGAACGCGCAAACCCCTCCGCCGTGAGCAATGTTCGAAGAAGGATCGCCAGATCAGGCGGAAGTGCGAGCTGATAGTCTCGCAGGAGATCGAACACGCGGCTGAAAATATGCGAGAACTCAATCCCCGAAAGGACGGTTCCTCTGAATTCACCTATCAGCTGGTCCAAATTCTGGGTGAGCCCATCACGGTCAACTTTTGGATTTCCGGCCCATTCGAGCAACACGTTCGCGACGTCGGCTGTGTCCTCGTCGGCTATAGCCATGACAAGTCGCACCAGCTCCTCGCGTCTCGCCTTCGTGAGAGTGCCGACCGATCCAAAGTCGATAAAGCCCACATCCTGTTCCCCGATAAGGAAAACATTGCCCGGATGCGGATCGCCATGGAATTCGCCATTCAGAATGATCATGCGCAGGACTGCATTCGCATATTGTCTCGCGAACGCCGCCACGCGTGGGTCGGTCGAGCCGGCCTCGAGCGCAGACGCGGGCGTTCCATACAGCCGCTCCTGGACGTTGACCCGTATCCCCGTCAGTTCCCAATGAATTGTTGGAGTCTTGATCCCAAGCGTGTCAAGATAGCCACCGATACGCTCGCATGCACGAGCTTCGGCTGCCAGATCCATTTCCCAGGCAAGATTTCTGCCAAAGGTTCGCAGGAACTCTACGGGGCGATAGCGGGCGATTTCAGGGGATCGATCCTCGGCAACGGCGGCGAGGCGCGACAGCAGCCGCACATCGGCCTCCATTCGCGCAGCAGTGCCCGGACGCCGCACCTTTATGATAACGCCGGCGCCGTCGAGCAGCGAAGCAGAGTAGGTCTGCGCTACCGAAGCCGAAGCCAGTGGTTGTTCATCGAATTGGGTGAATTCCCCTCGCCAGTCAGCTCCCCAGCTTGCGGCAAGGATGGGCTCGATTTCTTCGAATGGCACCGGAGAAACCTGATCGTGGAGCGTCGCGAAGGCAGCAATCCAGGACCTGGAAAACAGATCGCTGCGCGTCGCCAGCAGCTGTCCAAGCTTTATTCCGACCGGACCAATGTCGCGCAGGAGTGCGACGACCGCCGCCGGCCGCAATTCACCTGGATCGATTGAATTGGCAGGATGCGGAATGACGCCGAGCGCGCCCGCCAGGCTTTTGGCGCCGTGCCGGACAAGAATCTGTCCTATCTCGGCGGCGCGTGCGATGTCTCCTATCGGTTTATCTCGGAACCCAGGCATATGTCCTATTCCGCATCGGTCCGGCTCTGATCGAGATTCGACGCAATCCGCACAAGAATGTCCAGCAACGTCCGTTTTTCGTCGCGCGTGGCGTTCCGCCATAAGACCCTATGCAGCCCGTCCGCGGATTCTCTCAGTTGGGGCAACAACCTGTCGAGCTCCTGGGTCAGGATGAGCTGCCATGCCCGGCCGTCCGTTTTGGCTCGTCGCCTTTCCATCAATCCTTTCTCACAAAGGCCAGCGACGGCTTGACCGATCGTGGCGGATTCCAACTCTAGTCGCTTGGCAATTCCGGCCTGCGTCAACGATGGTTCGCGGAGAAGTTGTCCGATGATGCGCCACTGCGTCTGATTGAGGCCGCTCTTGGCAATCCGTGCGTCATAAGCGCGCCTCGCCCCCCGACTAATCTCGTCCATCAAATATAGCATACGGTCGTCGTCGGTGAGGGCGCCTTCGCGAAGCCGTGGCGGCATTGTGTCGAGATTTGCGTTCATACCGCTGCCTAGTCCGTTTCGTGGGAATGCCAAAACGCAAATTACTAAACGATTTTACTAACTGGATGGAACGGTCTACGCCACGCCATGAAGCGACTTAGCACATGTCCAAAATCCTTCGAAAGAGGCAGATGACCGACGAACCAAATGAGCGGGAACAGGATCGCGCGCCCGCATCCAGCCTGAAATCGCAACCCAAATTTCGCCTCATCCTCATCATAGCCATCACTGCTGCGCTGATTGCAGGTGGTTGGTGGTATTACAGGCATGTCACCTATGGGCAGTACATGCAGTCGACCGACAACGCCTATGTCGCGGCCGACAGCGTTGTGGTTTCATCAAAAGTGGCCGGATACGTGGACGCGGTGCTCGTCTCTGAGAACGGGTGGGTCAGTCCCGGCGAGGCGCTCGTGCAACTGGATGTGCGAGATTATAGAGCCCAGGCGCAACAGGCGCGTGCGCAGATTGCGGCGACGCTGGCCGGCGCCGACACAATCCGCTCGCAAGTAACCGAACAGGACTCAGCGATTCGACAGGCGCGGGCCCAACTCGCCGCCAAGCGCGCGGCGCTCGACCTCGCCAATGAGCAGGTAGCGAGGTATCGCCCCCTCGCCGCGACCGGTGCGGAGCCGCGAGAAAAGCTTCAACAATATGAGACACAGGCGCAGCAAGCGCACGCCGACTTTGTTGCTGCCCAGGCAGCAGTCTCTGCCGCCAACGGTCGGAGGGCCACCTTGTTCAAACAGATCGACCAGACCGAAGCCCAAGCTGACGCGGCCCGCGCGCAGCTGGAAGCGGCCGACCTAGATGTCACATCGACCCTGCTGCGAGCCAGCAAGGGAGGTCGCGTTGGCGATCTAACAGTAAGGGTCGGCCAATTCGTTCAGCCCGGCCAGCGATTGATGACGGTGGTTCCGGTAAACGAAATCTACGTCATCGCTAATTTCAAGGAGACGCAGGTCGGCCTTTTGCGGGCGGGGCAACCGGTCAAGCTCGAGGTCGACGCACTTCCCGACTTTGAGATTGCCGGACGCGTTGAGAGCATCTCCCCCGGAACCGGAGCAGAATTTTCAATCCTGCCGCCCGAAAACGCCACAGGGAATTTCACCAAGATTGTTCAGCGGATAACGGTTCGTATCGCGATAATAGCCTCGCCCAAAGTGCGTCGTCTGCTCGTCCCGGGCATGTCGGTTGTGGCAGTTGTCGACACGCGAAATGCTGCCGGAGAGCTGAAAGAGATCTCGAGTACCGACAAATGACCGCCGAGTTGGCATCGAACAGCGCCTCTGGTACTCCGACTGCAGACAGGCGGAATGCCGATATCACCGCGTGGATAGCGGTCGCAGCGGGCGCACTTGGCGCCATGCTCGCAACACTCGATATCTCTATCGTCAATTCCGCGCTTCCGGTGATCCAGGGCGAAATCGGAGCCAGCGGCACCGAGGGAACCTGGATTGCCACCGCATTTCTCGTAGCCGAAATCGTGGTAATTCCGCTTAGCGCCTGGCTTGAACGCCTTTTTGGACTGCGAAATCTGCTCATCATTGCGGTTTCCGCGTTCACCGGCTTTTCAATTCTTTGCGGTATGGCGACCGACCTCACGACCATGATCATCGGTCGCACGGGTCAGGGTTTCATGGGTGGTGCGCTGATACCGACTGCGATGACCATCGTGGCGAAAAGATTGCCGCCCCATCAACAGCCGATCGGCATGGCGCTGTTCGGCATGACAGTGATTCTGGGTCCGGTCATGGGGCCGCTGATCGGTGGCTGGCTGACCGAAAATTTGAGCTGGCACTATGCCTTCTTTGTCAATGTTCCAATCTGCGCTGTGCTGCTGCTGCTGCTATTCGTCGGGCTTCCTCACGAAGAGCCGAAGTGGGAGTATCTGACCGATGCTGATTGGGCGGGCATTGCCGGCCTGATTCTGGGGTTGGGCGCTTTGACTGTGTTGCTTGAGGAGGGGCATCGCGAGGAATGGTTTGAATCCGCTCTTATTCGCTGGCTGGCCCTCATTGCCGTCATCGGTTTCGCTTCACTGATCTACGGGCAGCTGAATGCGTCCAAGCCCGTCCTGAAACTCCGCCTCCTTCTCAATCGCCAATTCGGAAGCGTTGCGGTGATGGCTCTCGCCTTGGGAATGGTGATGTATGGTTCGACCTACGTCATTCCCCAATTTCTTGCGATCATATCGGATTATAACGCTTTTCAAACCGGGCTCGTTATATTTTGGATGGGTATTCCGGCCTTTGTGCTTATGCCGATCCTGCCCTTAATGATCCGTAGGCTCCACATCCGCATTGCCGTCGGAGTCGCAATGCTTCTGATGGCGGCCAGCTGTTTCGTCAGCATAAGCCTCACCGCGGAATCCGGGGGCGCCGTATTCATCGAAAGCCAGCTTATTCGGGGTGTTGGCATGATTCTGTCCATGATGTTCCTGAACCAGGCTACCGTAGCCTCAGTGGCAAATACAGATGCTGGCGATGCCTCCGGTATTTTTAACGCCGCTCGAAATCTCGGAGGATCTTTCGCTTTGGCCGGACTGGCTTCGTTTCAGGACCAGCGGATCTGGCACCATAGCCGGCGCATGGAAGAAACGCTGAATGCCAACAGTGTTTCGCTCCAGATTTATCTTGATGAACTCGCGAAAAGCTTCGGCGGGATGGAGGGTGCCATGTCGATGCTAGGCCGGACCATCCAGCGGGACGCGTTCGTAATGACCTACAATGATGTGTTCTTGGCGATGGGCGTCCTAACCTTGATGACCGTTCCTTTGGTCATCTTTTTGAAGCCGCTTCCCAGGAATGTTTCCCTTTCGATGCACTGAGCCTGATATGATAAAAAAATCTGTAATATCGCTTCTCGCCTCGTTTCTGCTGGCCGGTTGTGTCGCGGGCCCAGACTACGCCGGGCCTCCAGAAGTATTCTCGGCGAACCGAAATGACGGCTTTGTCCGTGCCGGCGGTAACGTCAGCGATGCCGAGCCCGAGCTGGCAGATTGGTGGCTCCTTTTGAACGATCCGGAATTGAACAGGCTTATCGAGGCCGCGTTATCGGACAATCCTTCGCTTCAGGCTGCGCAAGCGCGGATCGCGCAGGCGCGGGCATCCGTGAGACAGGAGAAGGCCGGAAGATTTCCGACGCTTGGAACCCAGGCGACGGCTATTCAGGGCCGCTTGCCGGGCCTTGATATTCAGAACAGTGCCCCGCCTTCGGCGAGCGCGCCTGTTAGTCCGCAGGGACAGGCGGATGATAGCCTCAGTGTCTACAATCTCGGGCTCAACGCTAACTGGGAGCTGGATTTCGCAGGAGGAACGCAGCGACGGATCGAGGCCGGCAACGCTCAGGCAGCGGCAGCGGTTGCCAATGTGGAGGATGCCAAGGTCCAGCTGACCGCCGAAGTCGCCAATGCCTATGTCAACCTGCGCGAGGCCCAGTTTCGAGCCAAAGCGTACCGAACCGAGTGCGAGTTGCAGCATCAAATCCTCTCGCTAACCTATCAACGGTATCAGCAAGGCGTTTTGCCCCTGTTCCCTCTCGGCAATGCAAATGCCGAGCTCGAGTTGCTCAAGTCTCAGCTCGCCGAGGCCGAAGCTGACACGGCGGTATTGCTCGATGCGCTTGCCATTTTAGCTGGGCAGATCCCAGGGACAACGGACGAAGCGCTGAAACAGATCTTCGATGTTCCCCTCCCGCCGGAACAGGTCGCGGTGGGCGACCCCTCAAACCTTGTCGCACGTCGGCCCGACATCCGCGCGGCCGAACGCAGCCTGGCGGCAGCAACGGCTCGGATCGGTGTTGCGGAGGCCGCACGATTTCCGAAGCTGTCATTCATGGGAATCTTGGGACTTGGCGGAACGTCGCCAGACGATCTCTTTGATGTGAGCAACCCGTCAATTCTCGCTATTCCGCAGCTGCAGTGGAACTTCCTCGATTTCGGAAGGGTCGATGCCTCGGTCGATCAGGCGAGCGCCGCCCGTGCCGAGGCGGTTGCCAACTATCGACAGACAGTGCTTTCTGCACTTCAGGACGCCGAGCGCGCGTTGTCGCGCTTTGGCCAGCAGCGCTCTGCCCTGGTGGCGTTCGCGCAGATCAAGTCCCAGGCAGATGGCGCAGCCGATCTTGATCGACAACGATTTGCCGGCGGAGTGATCTCGCGCGCTGACCTAAATCGCACGCTTCGCAAACAGGAGCAGGCGGCAACCGACCTCGTCCGGGGAAAGGCGGCGCTCACGCTGTCATGGATCGCCCTGCAAAAATCACTCGGCCTGGGATGGCAAATGCAAGCAAAGATTTAATGTCACCTACGAGTGTTGTTAATATAAACTCCAAGGTGCGATATCGGTTCAGAAAGAATCTCATAGGGATTTCACCTGACAATTTTATCTAACCTTAGCAAGAGTATCCTGTGCTTATTCAAACGATCTGTCGGCCGATTTGTGCGCAGCATACTCCTTGCAAGCGACCTGATATAACGCTACGCTGACGTCTACATAATGTCATTGAGGCAAGGCGCGATGTGTGGATCGGCATGGTTAAATGTGTGGGGTCAGTGGTCCCGCTTGCTGGCATGATCCGCTCGACGACGGGCTATGGGAGAGGAAGTTGCCACGGGCGATCCGCTCTCCCGACACCGGTTGGAGACTTGCTGCGATGAATGCGCGCACAGCACCGAACATCTTCGTTCGCGAAGGAGATGGCATTTCAACGTTGGTCGTTGAAGGTGACTGGACAGCGATTTCGATCGCAGGCCTTTCCGGGCATGTTCTGAGTCCCTCGAACCTCTCCTTCTCAAGCGACTTCGGAAACCTGGGAAGGATAGACAGCGCAGGCGCGCTCGCCATCCTGACTCTCGCACCCAATGCGGCATTTACCGCAGACCTGCCCGCCAATCTTGCTGATCTGTTCGCGCTGGTGGGCTCGGCCATGGCCGACCGCGATGTCCCGTCTATCAAAACTCCCCCATTTCACGTGCGTCTTGGCCAAAAAGTTTATCGAGCTGTCCAGGAAATCGGCGCAAGCGCTCGATTTCTCGGGCAACTTGAGGTGGCGCTCATGAAATCTCTTGCACATCCCAAAAGGATGCGACTGATCGCACTGGCGTCGTCAATTCAGAAGGCCGGCTTCGATGCGCTGCCACTCATAGCGATCATGACATTCTTTATCGGCGCAGTAGTGGCTCTCATAGGAAGCGATCTGCTCAAGACATTGGGTGCATCGGAACTGGTCGTCGAACTGGTTGGCATATCCGTCCTCCGCGAGTTCGGCGTCCTCATTCCCGCGATACTACTTGCCGGTCGGTCCGCTTCCACTTTCGCGGCCCAGATCGGCGCAATGCGAATGAATCAAGAGACGCAGGCAATGAAGGTGATGGGCATCGACCTGTTCGACGCGCTGGTTGTGCCACGCGTATTGGCATTGCTTGTAATTATGCCCCTCCTGGCGATTGTTGCCATGCTGGCTGGGTTGGCCGGCGGGCTTGTCGTCAGCTGGGGCATACTCGACGTGAGCCCGACATATTTCGCCGAACGACTCTCGGCTGCGGTCGATATCCGACACTTCTGGGTTGGAATGGCAAAAGTACCGGTGCTGGCCATTGTGATTGCGCTTGCCGGATGTCGCCACGGCCTTTCGGTACGCGGAGATGTTGAGGATCTGGGCGGGCGGGTGACCGTCGCCGTTGTCCAAGCGCTATTCGCAATCATCCTTCTGGATGCCGCCTTTGCAATTCTCTTCAACGTGCTCGAAATATGATTTGCGATCCGGACGTCGTTATTCGGGTGGAGAATCTTAAAACCCGATTTGGCGATCACATTATCCACCAGGATTTGAACCTAGAAGTCCATCGTGGCGAGATTCTTGGTGTCGTCGGAGGGTCCGGTAGTGGAAAATCCGTCCTGATGAACACCATTTTGGGCCTGATTGCGCCTAGCCATGGGACAATCGAAATCTTTCAGAAAAAAATTGGGAGTCGCTTTGATCGTACGGAAATTAATCACCGAATTGGCGTCATGTTTCAAAATGGCGCGCTTTTTTCTTCTCTTAGTGTGCAAGAAAATGTCGAGGCTCCTCTCATCGAACATACCCGTCTTAGAGAGCCGTGGCTCGAGGCCGTGGCTCTGATGAAAATCGGCCTTGTCGGACTCGATGCCGAGGTGGGCCGGCAAATGCCCGCTGAACTTTCAGGCGGAATGCGAAAACGTGTAAGCGTAGCGAGGGCCTTGGCGCTCGATCCAGAATTGCTGTTCCTTGACGAACCCACTTCGGGCCTCGACCCGATCGCAGCCGCGGAATTTGACCAGCTGATACGGACGCTGAGCGACACGCTGGGGCTTACTGTCGTGATGGTGACCCATGATCTCGACAGCCTGTATTCCATCAGCGACCGCGTGGCCGTGGTTGCGGATCAGAAAATTGTCGAGGTTTCGCCAATCGCGGAACTTGAGAGGTCTGACCATCCTTGGATCAGGGCGTTTTTGGGAGGGCGGGCGGAGCGCGCCAAGGAAAGGAACCGCTAATGGAACGCGACGCGAACTACGGTCTGATTGGGGGCCTGACGCTGGCTCTGCTAGCGGCGGCTTTCGGCTTCATCCTCTGGCTCGGTCAATCCCAATTCGCGCGTGATTTCGACGAGTATCGGATCATTTTCGATGGTCCTGTCCGCGGGCTGAGCGAGGGAGGCGAGGTGCAGTTCAACGGAATTCCGGTGGGAGAAATCACGCGTATTAGTCTTGATCCCAGAAATCCAAACAGGGTGCTTGCAGGAGTGCGCCTGCGCGAGGATACGCCTGTGCGCGTCGATTCTACCGCCGCGACGGAGTCGCAAGGCATAACCGGCGGAAGCTACATCCAGATCAGTGCGGGGACGCCCTCTAAGCCGTTGTTGAAGGAGGTTTCCAAGGAAGCGCTCCCAGTGATTAAGGCGGAAAAAAGTTCGCTACAATCCCTGATGGATGGAGGTGGCGCATTGTTGGCGGATGCTTCGCAGGCCCTGGAAAGGGTCAACCGGACCTTGTCCGACGAGAATATCGAAAATGTTTCGGCTGCTATTGCGAATGTAACAGCTACCACGGCGGAATTGCGATCTAGTCGCGGAATGTTCAGCAAGGCTGAACAAGCGTTTGCACGCCTGGACCGGGCGGCGGCCGATATCGAGGCCGCGGCCGCATCGGCGCGCACGGCGATCGATGGCGACGGTCGCAAGACGTTTGCCGATGTCTCGGCAGCCGCTCGAGATCTTCGAGAGGGGATCGCCGAGGCGAGGGTGGTCATTCACAGGCTTGATGACGCCGCGAGTGGATTGGCGGCGCCCGACGGCTCCGGGATTGCTGCAACTTTGAAATCGCTCGATAGCGCGGCGCAGGAAATCGAGCAGCTCGCCGGCCAGCTACGACGGACCCCTCGTGAAAGGAAGCTCCCCCAATGAAAACGATCTCTGCAAGAATGTTTTTGCTGATGGGCGCGCTAATTTGCCTTTCTGGTTGCGGGAATATTCTGGGAACTGGCGGCAAATCGACGTTGTACCGGATCAGTAGCACGCCCGTACCGGAGCGTGAAATTGCACGACAGTGGATTCCGGTGTATATTACGCGACCGACGCTTCCGCCTGGGGCCGATGGAGACAGGATCCTCACGATCGAGAATCGCGAAGTCACGTATCTGGCCAAAGCACGGTGGATGAGGCCTGCGCCCGAGATGATCCGCGAGGCTATTGCCGGAAGCGTAGCGCGCAAAATCGATCACGCATATATCCCTGTCCAGAGCGTTGCTTCCGATCATTACGTCCTATCCGCACGGCTTTCTTCTTTTGCAGCCTATTACGACCAGGGGCCCGACGCGGCCCCGATCATTCGCATCGCCGCGCAAGTGGAACTAAGCCGATCCAAAGAATCGGAACCACTGGCAGTCACGCGCATCGTCCTTGATAGGTCAGCAAGTGCAAATAGCGTTTCGAGTATCGTCGAAGCCTTTGATCGCGCGAGCCTTGAAATGGCCGACGAAATCGCGAGTTGGACGGCTGCGGCGATCAACTAGCGTGAAGCCAATGGAAACTTAGTCGGGACAACGGCCCAGCCCAAGATGAAGCGGGAATGTTATGGGTGGCTCCCCTTCAGGGAGGGGCGGCAGCCGTACACAAATAGATCGACAGCTTGCCTCATTCGGGCTGAAGAGGTTTCATTGTGACTGGTCACTCCCACTCCAAGAGCGGCCCGACGAAAAGGTGACAAAATGACGCTGGAGATAAACTGCTCCGCAGCAAAATTCGCGTCTGACACCCTGATTTCTCCCCTCTCCTCGGCTTTGCGCAAGACCTCTGCCACCAATCTCGTCGTGCGTCCTACGCCGAATTCGTAAAGGTTTCGCGCTAAAGCGGGAAAACGTGCAGCCTCAGCCATTACAACGCGTTCCAACGCGACGTGAATGTCGGTAAGCATCCAGGATAGCAGTTCATCGGACAGCTCTTCAAGCTCGAGCCGAACGTCGCCATGTTCGGGAACGTGCTGTTCAAGGAAGGAGAGCCGATCCTCGATTTCCATGAGTATTGCCGCTTCGAAAAGCAGCTTTTTGTCCCCGTAACGGGCGTACAACGTGCGCTTGGAGATGCCTGCTTTTGCAGCAATCCGTTCAGCCGTTGAACGACCGAATCCGTCGGCAAAGAAGACATCGCGGGCGACACGGAGAATTTTCCTCGAAAGTGCTTGCGAGGCTTGTCGAGTGGGCCTCCCTGTTCGTCCGGAAGCTGGTTCTTTGGTTTTTTGGGTCGACGCCATGCCTCATCTTGGCCATACCTTGACCGCGCTGCAAGCGTAGAGCGCTTTGCCTTGGACAGCCCGACCGAGATTGCCCGGGCTTATGCAAGACTCACGAGGCCCGCTGAAATTATCCCGCCTGAAAGGATCGCTGCCATTCGCACGGAATGGACGCAGTGTGATCTCATCTAGGCGAGTTGGTTACGATACGCTTCGCGTAAGGCCTTTTTGTCGATCTTTCCCGTTGCAGTGAGCGGTACTGTCGCGAACAGGATGTCGTCCGGCAGCCACCAACGAACAACCTTCGTCTCCAGATGCGCGCGAATTGCGTCGGCTGTGACGGCTTGACCTTCATGCGTTTCGATCACGAGAAGGGGGCGCTCTTCCCATTTTGGATGATATACGCCAACGACCGCCGGGACCCGGACGCCGGGGTACCCAACCGCCGCATTCTCGATATCAATCGAGCTGATCCATTCGCCCCCGGACTTGATCACATCTTTCTCGCGGTCGGTCAGCCGGAGAAAGCCGAAGCGATCGATCGTACCGATGTCCCCGGTGTCGTACCAGCCATCGCTCCCGGCGCCCTCAATATCGGGGAAATAGCGATCGACGACCCACGGTCCGCGGACCTGGAGCGCACCCGCCTGCTCACCGTCCCAGGGGAGCGGCGTGCCATCGCCGTCGATAATGCGCAGTTCGATGCCAAATTGCATGCGACCCTGCTTCGTCAGCGGGAGGTCGTTCGCGAAATCCTCGCCTTCGGCCATCAGGAGCGGGGAGGGCGTCGAAATCACGCCGAGCGGATTGGTTTCGGTCATGCCCCAGAGCTGCAGCACAGTGACACCATATTTGGCTCGGAATGTCTCGGCCATCGCCCGGGGGACGGCCGAGCCCCCAATCACGAGGCGCTTGAGATTGCCGACCCCCGTCCCCGTAGTGTCGAGATGAGCGAGGTACAAGGTCCAGATCGTCGGCACACCACCCGAAAAGGTGACGCCCTCTTCGTTGATCAGGTCGGCAAGACTGGCACCGTCCATCCTGTCACAAGGAAGCACTAGCTTGCAGCCGTTGATCGCTGCCGTGAAGGGAAGTCCCCATGCCGTTGCATGATACATGGACGAGCAGGGCATGATGACATCAAAAGCGCTGAACCCGAAGGCACTGCTTAGACCGGCCGCCATCCCGTGAAGAACGATTGAGCGGTGGCTGTATAGGACGCCCTTGGGGTCGCCCGTCGTCCCCGAAGTGTAGCAAAGAAATGCGGCTGCCTTTTCATCGAAGCTCATCCAGGTGAGGGCTCCGTCCTCGCTTGCCAGCAACGCTTCGTAGTTCAACGTGTCGGCAACATCTGGCGCGATCGTTCCGCGCTCCGCGAGAAGGACATAGCGCTCGATACCCGGAAGGAGAGGACGCAGCCGTGCGACGAGCTCGGCTAGATTGGGCTCGAAGAAGAGAATGCGGCTCCCTGCATGAGCGATAGTGAAGGCGATCTGCTTGTCGCTGAGACGCGGGTTGGCGGTGTGCAATACGGCGCCCATGCCCGGCGCCGCATAGAAGAGTTCGAGGTGGCGGTGGGAGTGTTCCAGGCGAGCGAGGAGACGCCGTCGCCCGTCGCAATCCCGAGGACGCCAAGGGCCTGCGCAGCCTGACGCGCACGCTGATCGCAGCGGTGCCAGTCATACCGCCAAACCGGCTCCACGACAGCCTTCGAGACGATCTCCCTCTTGCCGTGCGCGCGCGCTGCATATTCCAATATTCCGCTGATCAGCAGCGGCGCGTCCTGCATCAATCCCCGCAACATGCTGCATCCTTCTTCGCCCCACTGCGCCGTCGCGCGCACGGTTCCGCCTCTCGGTTCCGATCGCCGCGCTGGCTGTCAATGACCGTCATCATGCTGGCCCATGGGCAAACTCCACGGGCCGCGATTGCATTCAGCCAGCAATTCTCAATGATCATATTGCAGCGGCACGGCTTAGGTTCGATCGCCCCCGAGATGTTCTCGCCCGCGTTTCAAATTATTCACTCGCTGGTTTCAGCAACAGCGACAGGAACCGCCAATCGGACCAATCACCTTTTTTCCCCGCCGCTAAGGCGGCAATGTCGAGTTTCGCCTGCCTCACGATCGTAAGCCGAAGCGACGGAATGATATAGAGGCGTTGATCGCCCGCGCCGGCGGCGACGACCATATCCGCCGGTAGTTCGGCGGCATGACTGGTGATATCGGTGGACCGAGTAACAATATCGACAGCCGGCGTGCTACGGGGTAGCCACCAAGTGAGACCGTAGGCAGGATTGACCTGGCTACCCTGGAACATCTCGCCGAATGTCGCTTCGTCGACAAGTGGCCTGCCTTCGAGCTTTCCGCCCCCGCGGACGAACTCGCCGATCTTCGCCCACTCGGATGCGGCCAGCACTAGGCCCTGCGGCATGAGCGGTGCGCCATCGGGGCCGCTGCGCCAATCGCCGACCGTTACGCCTAGCGGCATTAGAATGCGACGCTCGATATAATGGCGAGGGTTGCCGTCCTCGCCTTTGGCGACGAGCTTTCGGCGCATGATTTCGCCGACGACTTGCATCGGAGCAGGGCCATACTGGAATTTCCCGCCCGGTGCCGCCGCGAGCGGTGCCTTGACCGAGTCCAAATACCCTTGGGGTCTCCCGACGGTTGAGGCCTGACCACCTGTCATCGACAGCAGTTGGCGAAGCGTGATCTGTTCCTTTTCGGCGTCGCCCTTCCACTCAGCGAGCGTCTCTGATGCCCGCTCGTCGAGCGTCAAAAGCCCGTCCTGTACGGCCGCCGCCGCCATCAGCCCGACAAGACTCTTGGTGCCCGACCAGAGTTCCTGCGGTGTCGCAATATCTGCAGAACGGCATCGAACCTCGCCATCCTCAAGGATCAGCAGCGCCACGCCAGAGTTTGCCTCGGAATAGGCGATCGCCGCGGCACAGCCGGGAAGAGGAGCGGGTTCGCCTGCCGTGGCCGGCTGTGCCGCAACGGCTGCTGCGAAAAAGAGGATGGTGCGCTTCAAGTTCCGACTCCCATTTTCTGGTGCTTGTCATTCTCGATATTATCGATAATAATTTCATTCGCAATCATCGATTGCTCGCGTGCACTGTCCGATTAGGATGGTGCCGGTAGCAGGGAAAGCCGAACGGAGAGAAATGGGCGCGACGAAGACCGAAGACGACAGTGCACCGACTCAAGACCGCGTCATTGCGCGTCTCTTGACTGACGACATCGTCGAATGGCGCATCCAGCCGGGATCGTGGCTGCGCGAGCGCGAAATCGCCGCGCGCTTCGGGGTGAGCCATGCGCCCGTGCGCGAAGCATTCCGTCATCTTGCGCGGATCGGTCTCGTGAAGGTGGTCCCGTGGCGCGGAACCTATGTGATCGATATCGACGAGCATGCCGCGAACGAGGTCTATGAGCTGTGGAAATCCCTGTTCGGTGTAGTTTGCCGCCTGGCTGCGGTCGAGATGACGGATCGCGACGGGCGCGAACTGATGCACCGTCTGGTCGAATATAAGGATGTCACCCAGCGCACCGAAAATACGTTCGAGCATATCAAAGTCTCGAACCGCATCGGCCGCTTCATCGCCAAGCGGAGCAATGCGCCGCTCGCGCTGGAGCTCCTCGACCGGGTCGCGCTGCTCGCGCGCTGGCAGCACAATGTCTATACCGACAGCTATATCGAGACGCATGGCAATGACGCCGCGAAGCGATCGGCCATCCTCTACGACGCGCTTTGCCGCCATATCGTCACGCGCGATGGCGATGCCGCCGATGCGGTGGCGCGCGATCTGATCGGCGTTACTCAGAATAGTTTCGGGCGCGCACTCGAGGAATATAAGGCCCGGCACGCAAAGACTAAGCCCAGCCGCCGCCGCGCAAAAGTGACATGAGCCGCCTCCCGACCGACCGCCGCACGTTGCTTAAGGCGGGCCTCGCGGCGCCGATCGCATTGCAGGTTAACTCCGCTGCCGCTGTATCTCGGGATTTGACCATGTTCGGCTCCGAACGCCTCTTCACCGACGTCCAAAGCTATACCGAGGCCGGCAACAAGCAGTCGGGCGGCGAGGGCGATCGTTGGACCGCCGACTGGACAGCGAAGCGGCTGTCCAGTGCCGGATTCGAAGTCGAACGCCAGACGTTTGACGTGCCTTGGTTCGAGGCCTCGCGCTGCGACCTCAGGCTCGGCGACATCACGATACCGCTCGTCGCACAACCGCTCGCCATCGAAACCGGCGAGGCTGGACTCGCTGCGCCGCTGCGCCTCGCAGAAATTCCTGAACGCCTCGACGGCGCGATCGCCGTAGTGCGCCTGCCTTTCCGCCGCTGGTCGAGCCTCGTAGATCGTGCAGCGCGCGAGCCGCTCGCCGATGCGCTTGCGCGCGGTGCGAGCGGGGTCATTCTCATTACGACCGGGCCGACGGGCGAGGCCTTGCTCCTCAATGTCCCGGCCGGTCATCCCGTATCGGAAAAGCCACTTGCCTTGCTCGCGCCGCGACTCGCCGCCCCGGTGATTGAAGCCGCGCGCCACGGTGCCGCGGCGAAATTAGCGCTGCGCGGGCGCGGTGGGGCTCGGGCAGCTCAGAATATAATCGGGCGACTCGTTCGCTCCGGCCGCCCTTGGCTCGTCGTCTCGACGCCGCGTTCAGGCTGGACCGATTGCGCCGGCGAGCGGGGGCCGGGCATCGCGATGTGGCTCGCGCTCGCCGACTGGATGCCCCGAGCGTTTCCCCAGCACAGCCTGCTCTTTCTGTGCAACAGCGGGCATGAATATGAGAATCTCGGTGCGAGCCATATCGCCGACAAGTTTGGTCCAGCCCCCAGCGAGACGGCTTTCTGGTTGCATCTCGGCGCCAATGCCGCAGCACGTGACTATCAGGAAATGCCGGGGCGCTTGCTGCCGCTGCCGAGTGCCGATCCCTATCGTTTTCTCATGACATCGCCCGAATTCGTTGCGCGTGCGCGCGAGATATTCAAAGGCCAGCCAGGGTTGGAAATGGCCTATCCTTCGGCGGAAGGCACAGCGGGCGAACTCTCGGAAGTGATAAAGGCCGGCTACACACGTCATGCTGGCATCTTTGGCGCACACCGTCATCACCACGCTGTGACCGACGATTTATCTACCGTCACACCTGACCCGCTTGCCGCTACGGCGCGGGGCGTCCGCGACCTGCTGAGCGCCGTCGTCTCCTAAACCCGTGACCCACGTGCAATGACATTGCGCTTTCCGGCTTGACTCGCTCGCGTTTTCTGCACAAAATTATCGATAATAATTGCGATAACAAAATGGGGAGAGTGACCATGGGACGCAGGGCGAACCTTCTTTTCTGCACGGCCGCAATTTGGGTAGCCGTCGCTCCGCCTGCTTTCGCGCAAGACAGACCGCCCGAAGCTCTTCCGGACGCGGCGGAAGCGAACGATGACGGCGCGATCGTCGTGACGGCGCGGCGCCGCGAGGAGCGGCTCGCCGACGTTCCTACAGCCGCTTCTGTCATCGATATCACCTCACTCACCGATCGCGGCGGCGCAAGCGGCAGCGGCGAATTGCTAGCAGACCAGCCGAGCGTCAGGTTCAACAATCTCAGCTCATCGATCACTTCCGAGATTTCGATCCGCGCCTCGTCGACCGCGCGCGCGACCAATGGCGATCCCAGCGTCGGCCTGTATCGCAACGGTGCCTATATCGCCGGTGGTCCCGTGGGCGGGCGAAACTTCACCCGCCTCGATCTCCTCGATATCGGCCGGGTCGAGGTGCTGCGGGGGACACAGGGCGCACTCTATGGCCGCAACGCGGTCGGCGGCGCGATCAATATCATTTCGGCCGAGCCCGAATTCGATCTCTCAGGCTGGGCGAGTGCGCGCTACGGCTTCGAGAATAACAGCTTCCAGACGCAAGGCGCGATCAATGTTCCGCTTGCCGAAGGTCTTGCGATCCGTCTCAGCGGCGATCTCGTCGAGCAGGACAAGGGCTTCTTCTACAATCCGGACAACGACGTCTATTTCGACCAACAGAAGGGTCATGGTCTGCGCGGCCAGATCCGTCTCAAACGCGGACCCGTCGACGCGATCATCATGGCCGAGACCCAGCGGCTGACGACCCCGGCGGTTCATTATCAGATTTCCATCCCCGCCGGCACGCCAGGCTTCCCGGGGGGATATACCCAGGATCGCTTCCGCTATCCCTGGAACACGGCGCCCCGTGCCAGCCAGGATGTCGATGGACTGCAGGCGATTATCCGCGTGGACTTGGGCGGCGCCGACCTCACCTCGACAACATCCTTTCGCAAGCGCCACTCGGAATATGACCTTGACAATGACGCGGTGAGCCCGGCCGAACTTGCGCGCGCGCGCGCTGCAGGTCAGATCGGGGCGCTAACCCCGCTCGACCCGAGCGGCGCCTCCTATGTCGTCGACACCACCGACAATTTCTCGCAGGACATCCATGTGACGGGCGCGAGCGACCGTCTGACCTGGCTCGTGGGCGCCGAGATGCTGCTGCTCGACAGCGATTTCTCCGTGACGACGACGCGCACGCCGACGCTTGCCAATCCTTCTCCGGGCAACATCGCCCCCGCCCGGCTCCATTTCGAAAGCTATGCGGCTTATGGTTCGCTCGGTTTCGATATCACCGACAGCCTCAACTTGACCGGCGAGCTCCGCTATACACGCGACAGCCGGAGCATCAGCGCGCGGCTCTATGATCTCGCGACAGGCCTGCCAACAGGCGGGTCATCGCGGATTATCGACGACAACATCAGCGCCGACAATCTCTCCTACAATGCGACGCTTTCGTACAAACTTACTCCAAATATTCTCGCCTATGGCAAGGTCGGCAGCAGCTACCGCGCCGGCGGTTTCAACACGCGCCTGTCCGATCCCCGCGCTCCGAGCCCGGTACAGGTACTGTTCGGCAACGAAAGCAGCACCTCCTATGAGGTCGGCATCAAGGGCAGCCCGGTGCGGCGCGGCTATTTCGCAATCGCGGGATATTATACCGAGCTCAAGGATCTGATCGCGCAGGTCGACGATGGATGCGCGCTGACCAACGCGGCCTGCCCGGTCGCCGCGGTCGCCTATCTCACTAATGCCGGTAATGCGAAGAGCTGGGGTATCGAGGCAGAATATAGCCACGGATTCGACCTTGGAGAAGGCGACGGCCGCCTCGCGCTCAGCGGCTCGCGGCAGGGCGGCAAGGTCAAGACGGGCCGATACGACGGTCTCGATCTCGCGCAGGTTCCCGACTGGCTCGCCTCGGCGAACCTCAATCTTCGCTATCCGGTCACCGGCGACGTTGCCTTGACGAGCAATGTGCTTGTCAGCGGACAATGGGGTGGCAAGCAGGAGCTGACCGCAACGTCGGTCGACCTCGACAATTATGTCCTCGTCAATCTTCGCATCGGCGTCGACTTCGGAAAGGTCAATGTGAGCGCCTTCGCGAACAACCTCTTCGACAAGCTCTACTATGTTGCCCAGGCGCCGACGATCAACCGTTACAGCCAACCCCGGGTGATAGGCGTCGAGGGCCGCATTTCTTTCTAGGGGATATGCTTGCCCGCGGCCTGCGGCCGCCAGCCGAGACGAAAGGGACGGCGAAATGCGGCAATGGGTCATGGCAGCATGTGCTGGAGCCGCGACGCTGCTCGCTTCAGCATCCGCCGCGGCGGCGGTTGCCCCTCCGCAAGCGACGCTGGCGCAGGGGCGACTAACGGGCGCTGCAGAGGCAGGAGTCGAGCGTTTTTTCGATATTCCCTTCGCTGCGCCTCCCGTAGGCGCGCTCCGCTGGCGCGCGCCGCAGGCTCCGCCGCGCTGGGCGGGTATTCGCAATGCCGCGAAGTTCGGACCCGCTTGCCCGCAGATGGTGCGGCCTGCGCTCGTCGCCGGTGGAGTAGCGGATGATCAATCCGAAGACTGCCTACAGCTCAATATCTGGCGCCCGGCCGGCGCGCGGAAACTTCCCGTCATGGTCTGGATCCATGGCGGTGCGCATGTCATCGGGTCGGGTACGTTCCCGGCTTTCGACGGTACAGCCTTCGCAAGGCAAGGGGTCATTCTTGTCACGATCAACTACCGGCTCGGCGCACTCGGCTATTTTGCCCACCCGGCTCTGAGCGCAGCCAAGCCGCGTCGCGAGGCGCTCGCCAATTATGGCCTCATGGACCAGATGGCCGCCCTTCGCTGGGTCCAGAAAAATATCGCAGCCTTTGGTGGCGATCCGGGGAAGGTCACTTTGTTCGGCGAGTCCGCGGGGGCAATCGGCGTGACGACGATCCTCGCCCACTCCGAAGCCAAGGGCCTGTTCGCGCGCGCCATCGTACAGTCGGGCGTCGGCCTACTCGACCCGCGCCCGCTTATCGAGCAGGAAGCGCTAGGCACGGCATTGGCGGCTCGCGCCGGCGCGCCGCCTTCGGCGACGATCGACGCGCTCCGGGCGCTTTCGGCCGACGCGCTCGTCGCGGCCGGCGATGTCCGGACGCCGGGCGCGATGGTCGGCCCCATTCTCGACGGCGAGCTGGTGCGCGAAGCGCCATGGCGCGTTTTTGCGCGCAGTGAGCCGATCGACGTGCCGCTCCTCGTCGGCGCTAACAGCAACGAAGCCAGCGTAATCCTCGCCATGGGCGTGCCGCCGGCGGCCGCGCTCACCTATCTCGGGCCCGACCAGGCGGCGGGCCGCGCCGCCTATGGCACCGGGCTCGCCGATGACGAACTGGCCCGCCAAATTCTGGGCGACGCCTGGTTCGTCGCACCGTCGCGATGGCTCGCGGCGCGGACGTCCGCCGGCGCGCCGTCCTACCTCTATCATTTCGACTATGTTGCAGCAGCGCGCCGCGATCGGGCGAAGGGCGCCGGGCATGGCTCCGAAATTCCCTATATTTTCGGGACGCTGGGCTATTTCGCTTCGCTCGCCGGCCCCGTCGACGACGAGGATCGCCGCTTCGGCGAAGGCGTGTCCGCCTGCTGGGTCGCTTTCGCGAAGAATGGCGTACCCGACTGCGCGCTGGTGCCTGACTGGCCCCGGTACCAGCCGACTGACGACCGTCTCGCACATCTCGCGCCCCGGTCAGCCGTCGTCGCCGGTTTTCGCAAGGCGCAACTCGACCACCTGCTGAAAATCCATTTCGCGGCAGGCCAACCCAGGCCTTAGCCCGCTCGGCCAAACAGGCCCACCGTTTCGAAACGTGCAACGAAGCTGGGAGAGATAAAATGTCTGGACGACGGAAATCGATATGGCTTGCCGCCGGCGCCGCATTGGTCGGCGTAGCGGTTTTTGCGGCGCAAAGTGGCTTCGGGAGCAGCGACGGCGGCGAAACGCGTCCGATGGTCCAACTGCCACCCGCGCCGTCCGCCGCCAAGGCGACGGCATCCGCTGCGTCGGCGCTCGCGACCGCAAGCCTCACAACGACCGTCGGCGGTTACACCTATGACTGGACAGCGCTGAAGGCCGCGATCGTCGCTGACACCGAAGTCGCTAGTGGCTATTTCATTGTCGGGAACGCGTCCGATCCCACTTATCTTTTCGAATTCGACAAGGGCAGTTTTGGCATCGACCGGGTGACACCGCTCGCCTCGGCTTCCAAATGGTTTGCTGGCGCGCTCGGCATGCGCATGGTGCAGGCGGGCATTGCCACGCTCGACGATCCGATGCGGCCACCACTCGCCTTCTGGACGACGAGCGGAACGAAGAAGGATGTCAAACTCAAGCATACGCTGTCGATGACATCGGGCTTTAATGCGAGCCCGCTCGTCGGCGGCTGCCAGCTTCTCCCGACTTTTGGTCTCTATAACTGCGCCAAGAGCATCCACGACCTGCGCTACGACATCCTGCGCCCGGGCAATGCGCCTGGTGCTCAATATAGCTACGGTCCTCACGGCATTCAGGTCGCAGGGGCGTATTTGGAGGCCAAGGATACAAGCATAGAACCAGGAACGTCGCCAGCACGCGAGCGGAACTTCCACGAACTGTTTGCGCAGCACGTCACCATCCCGCTCGGGATGTCAAGCACCACGTGGTACGATCCCCACCCCCCCGCGACCGTCCCAACCAATCCGTGGGTGGCCGGCGGCGCCTTCTCCACGCCGCGCGACTATGCGAAACTGCTGCGCGCGTTCCTCGGCGGCAGCTTCATCACCAACATGACGGCCTTCACGCAGCCGCGCACGATCGGACTGCCGCGTGTTTTCGTTCCGGCGAGCACAGTGAACTGGGAATATGCGCTCGGCTCCTTCGTCGAATGCGACACGCCCTCGGCGTGCGCGACGTCGAAGATCAACTCTTCGCCCGGCGCCTATGGCTGGACCGGCTGGATCGATCGCGAGACCGGCTATTATGCCCTGATCGCGACCGAAATATCGAGCGGAGGCGACCGCAAGGGCGTCGAGCTCGAGCAGGTCATGCAGGATCTGATCGAGGATGCGATTGCGAACCGCACTCCGGCGCCCTGACCCGATCGGCAAAACTTCGCCTATGGTGCCTGGGCCAGGCCGCGCCGTGAGGTAGCGGTCTGGCTCAACGGAGGGGGCTGGACACCGCGTGGTTGTGCTGACAGCCGGCTTTCGAAGGGCATGAAGGACCGCTTTCTCGATCATGGAGCGGTTCAATACGAACGCGAGTAGAGCAAGTAGAACCGAAGGCGGACCATCTCGCCCTGCGCATCTTGCTCGAGCGTTCGGCGCGACGCATGACAGCGCCAAACGCGGTGCCGCAACTATGCCCTAAGACTTAGTTCCGCTCGATAACTCGCCGCAGCCGATCAGCGATGATCAAAAGGTCGCCGAGGCAGGACCGCACCAGCACGATGGCTGCGAGAAGTGCCACGACTCTTGCGCGATGGTCAGGCGACGTAAGCACCTCTACCACTCGCTATCAAGGTTCCGTCTGCAGACACAATCCGCGTCCCGGCTATGCTTATCTGCCGACCCAGTTTGACCGGCCTGCCGATCGCCCGCATCAGCCCTGGCAAGGCCGGTCGGTGAAAATCGACGTGCAAGTTTGCCGTAGCCCGCGCAGACCCTCCCATGGCAATGACCGTGTAAAGGCCGGTAAGATCGATCAGCGCCGATAAAATGCCACCATGCGCTGCGCCGACCGTCGGATTTGAGATTATTTCGTCTCGCCAGGGCATTGAGATCACCAACTCGTCGGTGCCGACCTCGGCGATCCTGAGCCCGAGCCAGCGGTGGAAAGGCGCAAGCAACAGCAGCTCCCCCAGTTCCTCAAGCCCAGGGGCGACCCGTGGGGCGTTCATGACTTCATCTCCATTTCATGGGTGCTGAGCAAAAACTCCACAATTGACTTGCCAAACGCGTCATTCTCGTCGCCCACCACCATATGGGTCGCATTCGCGATGTCGCTATATGCCATATGCGGGACCAATCTTCGGAAATGCTTGACGGCTTCCAGCGAAACTAGGTCGCTCGACCCACCGCGGATCAGATGCACAGGCAAGGCTAAACTGGCAGCGGCGGCGCTCAGTTCGCTGCGGCCATTGTCGCTTGAGACACCGCCTTGCCGCGTAACTCCTTCGATGAAGGTCGGGTCCCAATGCCAATAGAAGCGCCCATCGTCCTTGCGGCGCAGATAGTGGGCGAGCCCAGGCGAGGCCTTCCGGCTAGGCCGATGGGGCAGATAGTCGGAAATGACCTCAGCGGCCTCCTCCACCGACGCAAACCCTTCGCGCGCATGGGCCGCCATGAAACCGACCACGCGGGCAACGCCGCTCGGTTCCATCTGCGGCGTGACGTCGACCAAGGTAAGCGATCCAAAACTCCCCGGTGCGCGGTTTCCCTCCGCAATGATCCCAGCCAGCCCCCCAAGCGATGCGCCGATCATCGCCGGCTTTCTTCGCATCGCCGCAGCGATCTCAACGAGATCGGCCGCGAAATCGGAAATGTCATAAGCCCCATCACTGGCCCAAGCGCTCTCGCCGTGCCCGCGCATATCGACGGCGATCGTCCGAAAACCGTGGCTCGCGAGTTGACGGGTCACCGACTTCCACGCCCGGCGGGTCTGGCCGCCGCCGTGCGCCAAAATCACCGGAAAGCCCAGTTCCGGTCCATCGATCGACGCCGCGATTGCATGGCCCGCTTTTCCCGCAAGCGTGATCGTCCGATCATACATTCAGGCATCATACTGTATCATATCTTACAGTAAAGCATGTTCATATGCCGATAGTGGCTTTACAGTTTCAGCCGATGGTCGACTTTCGCAGCACCAGCGATGCTTCTCTCGGGAAAAGTCTTCTGACGGACTCAGACGAGTTTGTCTTTGTCATCGAAGAAGTGCCACGCAAACTTCGCCGCTTGTTCGACGCCTCAATGGCGCGCTTCGGATTGACCCGAACCCAGTGGCGCGCGCTCGTCTATATTTATCGGACCCCGGGCATTACCCAGACCGATCTCGCCAAATGCTCGAACTGGAGCGTGCCAGCGTTGGCCATGTTGTCGACCAGCTGGAAAGAATGACGCTCGCGGAACGGCGCGCTGCCAAGGGCGACCGGCGCGTCTGGGAGCTTCATCTCTTACCCCGAGCGATCGAAATCCTGCCCCAGCTGCGCGCCGAAGCCGACATGATCTACGCGCGGCTGCTCCATATGATTTCACCGACTGAAATACGCGCGGTCCGCGCATTGCTGACGAAAATGTCAGGCAATCTCGAAAGCGGATCGGAAGACATGCCTCCTCGATAGAAGCATTGAAAGATTTGAAATGGCCGACGCCATTCATCGTCAGCAAGCCGATTTCCCCAATTGGCGCCGCTCGCGTTTGCGGCGGCGCACCGCCGCCGTTCTGCCCCCTCTGCACCAAATCGCCAGCACTGACGACTAACGAATTGCGAATATGGCGGCAGGGAGCCCTACCTAACCTCTTGTCGTGTCAGCAAAATCGTCCGACCGAGCCGGCGATCTTTCGGCGGTGAGGGCTCTTCCTCGAGGCAGACCGCTCTTGGCTTCGCATGCCAACGCCAATTGACCGACGAGCCATTTTGTGCAACGTGTTGTCTACTAGGAAACGAATCTCTGCTTGGAGACCGACATGGCTCAACCCGAGCGCTTCATGCGAGGACAGAGTGCCGGTGGCTGCGCTTGTGGCGACGGGCCGGTCTTTGAAGTGAGGCTGGGCGCCGACGGTCAGCCTCTGGCATTCGCCGACGCCTATCCCAACGCGCTTCCAATCCTGAAGAGGCTCGCACGCGGTCGGGTACCGAACAAGCTAGTGCTTCCCCTTTCGGCGGATCGCCCGACACGACACGTCTGATATCGGGGCAGCGGGGACTACCAGATCGCTCTCGACGGGCTCGCCGAAGCCGGCCGCTCTTTGCCTCGGGCCCTGCGCGTTGAAGGATCGAACGTTCGCGACGAGCGGGCGATAACAACCCTATGCTGCCAGGTGCCGCTCAGCACATCGCCCCGGTCATGACGACACCCCTCTCGGGACTCGCGATAAGGCTTGCCCCGAATCAAAACAAACAGTACAGACTGACTGATCATTGGATTTGAGGTGGCAAATGCTGGAGCAGCTACGGTTCGTACGGATCCCGGTTCAGTCGCTTAGCGAAGCCACGCGGCTCGCCGTTGATACCGTCGGCCTGCAGCACAGCGAACGGTTGCCGGAAGCCGAACGGTTCCGTTCTGACTCTCGGTCCTATTGCCTGGAGTTCGACGGTTCCGGGAGCAGCCTCCGGCCCAGCGTGGCGGTGTCGCTGAGAACCGTCGAGCAGCTGCAGGAAGTCTCCGGGAAACTCAGGGAGCGAAATTGGGATGTCGAGGCGATCCCTCACGATCTGTGTCGAAGCCGCCGCTATCACGCGGGGCTCGCCTGTCGCGACCTAAGCGGCAATCTCATCGAGCTGGTCGTTCGGGCCGAGGAGAGCGGCGAGCGATATTTTCCATCGCGCGATGCGGGAATTGTCGGCCTGTCACACGTGATCCTCGGCAGCCGGGACCCGGCGTCTGACGCCGCTGTGTGGGTGGACATCCTCGGAGCGCGGATCACCGATCGGGTGGGCGACGCAATCTACCTCGGCTGGGACGATCAGCATCACAGGATCATGATTGTGCCGAGCAAGCGCGAGAGCTTCCTCGTCGTGGGGTTTGAGGTCGAGAGCATCGACGCCGTGATGCAGTCGAAATATTTTCTCCTTGACCGGCAGGTCGGCATTGTCCGCGGCCCAGGCAAGGAACCCGCGAGCGGTGAAGTGTTTCTGACCTTCAGCGGGCCCTCGCCCGACAGCTATTTCACCTATTCGACCCGATCGGATCCGTCGCCCGTCGGACGCCGGCCACGGCAGTTTGCCGATTCTCCCGCCTCGCTATGCAGTTGGGGTTCGACCTCCAACCTCGAAGAATTGGGAGGAACGTTGCCATGACCATCAACATCATTGACATCGCTTATACTCGTCTCAAGACACCGGATGTCGCGGCCGCTACCGATTTCGCCACGCGAATACTTGGCCTGGAGCCTGTCGATCGCGCGGTTGATCGCCTGTCGTTTCGCTCCGATAGTCGCATGAGCACGATGAGCTACGAGATCGGCGACCCATCCGAAACGATTGTCGGCTTCGAATTGGCGAATGGGGAGGATCTCCTCAATGCGGCGAAAACGCTCGAAGCATTAGGGTATGAGGTGTGCTACGGTTCGCATGAGGAACGCGAGCAGCGGCACGTTTCCGAATTCATAGCCTTTCGTGACCCCAGCGGGGGACGCATCGAATTCGCGGTTTCGCCGCAGATCGGTGGCAATGGCGCGCAGCTGTCTCGCGACGCGGGAATTACGGGTTTCAGTCACGTCGGTCTGTTCAGCCGGGATCCCGGTCGCGATGAGCATTTCTGGACCCAAATATGCAATGCACGCGTCAGTGACCGGGTAGGCGAGCTCCCGCTGCTCCGTCTGAGCCAGATTCACCACAGCATCGCGCTCGTCCCCGCAGACCGGTGCGGTATCCAGCACATCAACCACCAGGTTCAGTCGATCGACGATGTGCAGCGCAGCTACGCGCTGCTTAGCCAGCATAAGGTTCCCATCGTCTTCGGACCCGGCCGGCATCCGACTTCGGGCGCGCGGTTCGTATATTTCGAGGGTCCCGACGGGATGGTCTTTGAATATTCCGTCGGCGTGCGCGAGGTCGACGAAGAGACCTACAGGGAACGCCAGTTCGGCTTTGAACCGAAGAGCTTCTGCATGTGGGGCGCAACCCCGAAAATCAAGGAGTTGTCCACATAGACTTGGGCCCCGGTGGGCAGCGGGCATGGGATGAATGTGACCGCATCGCGAGGTGACGCGGGCGGCGAAATAGCAAAGAGAAAGGATGGGAGATGACGGTTCCGGAGGCTTATCTTCAAGACATTGTCTGGCCGGCAAATTTTAACGAAATCCCCAAGGAGATTTTCGTCCGGCAAGACCTCTACCAAGCCGAGATCGACCGGATTTTCCGTGGAGCCGAGTGGCATCCCGTTGCGCACGAAAGCGAAGTGCCGCACCCGGGGGACTTCAAAACCTGCAATCTTGCGGACGTCCCCCTGCTCATCATCCGCGGCGACGACGGACGGGTCAGGGCATTCTTCAACGCCTGCTCACATCGCAGCACCCAGATCGAGGTAAAGCCTTCGGGCAATCGAGCCGAATTCGAATGCCCCTATCATCGGTGGCTGTTCAACAAAGAGGGCGAGTTGGTCGGCTGCCCCAATCAGCGCGAATTCATCCCCGGTTTCGACAAGAAAGACTATCCGCTGACCCAGCCGCGGCAGGAATCGGTCGGCGGCCTCCTGTTCGTGACGCTGTCGCCGGACACCGAAAGCCTCGACGACTTCCTGCAGGAAGCGAAAGGGTCGTTGCTGGACATCATGGCCGGTGACGGACGCCTCAAGCTGATTGGCTATCATCGGGTCCGGTATCTGACCAACTGGAAAGCCTATAGCGACAACGACGGCTATCATCCGCCGCTCCTGCACCAGGCGTTCACGATGCTCAACTGGCAGGGCGGCGCAGGCCGCCAGTATGCGACTACCGGACGTGGCCATTATTGCATCGAAACCGAGTTGACCGTTCCCCAGCCCACGAGCGTAATCCGCGATGCTTCGGTCATCGAGTTTCGCGACGAGGGGCGGCCGAAAAACGCCAGCGTGCTCGCTCTCTTTCCGATGCTCGTCGCCTCAAATTACCTGAACGTCATCAGCATCCGTTTCGCTACGCCTGTCGCAATCGACGAGGTGGAAGTCACCTACGCCTATTTCGCGCATCAGGACGACGATGACGCGATGGTCTTGCACCGAATAAGGCAAAGCTCCAACGCGATCGGCCCGTCCGGCCTGATCAGTATGGAAGACGCCTCGGTTTTCCACCGGGTCCAGATCGGCAATCGCACCCCCGGCAAGGCCATCTTCCAAAAAGGCGTCACCGATCCATCCCGGCTCGGGTTCGAATTCCGTCAGAACGACGAGAGCGGCAATCTTCCGCACTGGGAATATTATCGCGCCGCCATGGGCTTCCGGAGGAGGGAGGCATGACGCGCTTGACGCTCGACGAGCTCGCGCGGCTCGATGAACTCCAGTCGGCATATATGTCGGCACTGGACGGGAAGAAAATGCGGTCGTGGCTCGACACGTTCGAAGATGATCCGAGCGCGAGTTACATCTGCATCGCGCGCAACGATGTCGAGAGCGGCCTGCGCGTGGCGATGATGCTCGACGACTGCCGCGACAGGTTAATCGATCGCTGCACCTTCATCGAAGACATATGGGCGGGTACATTCCAGGACTATCGTACCCGGCATTTCGTTCAGCGCGTGCACGCCAGCCGCCGCGCGGATGGTCTCGTCGACATGGTCTCGAACTTCTCCGTGATCTTTACCCCCGACGATACCGGGCTGCCGCAGCAGCTGGCCGCCGGGACCTACGAGGACATTATTCGAATGGAAGACGATCAATGTCGCTTTCTGTCGCGGAACGCGGTGACCGACAACGCGGTCGTGCCGCGGTATCTGGTGTTTCCTTTGTGAGCGGTGACAGAATAACCTTATAAATCAATTACTAAATAATCGGGAGGGAGACCGAAAATGAAAGGCCTTTTTGCATCCAAAGCGCTGCTGATGATGACGGCAGCCGTGACCGCCGCGCCATCCATGGCGCAAACGGCGCCCGTTGGCGGTTTGTCCGCGCCCAGCCCGTCGGCCCCAGCCGAGGATCAGGATCAAACCTCGACGCAGAGCGGCCTCGTAGATATCGTCGTGACCGCGACGCGCCGGGAACAGAAGTTGCAGGATGTGCCGGTCGCGGTGACCGCCGTGACTTCGGAATCGCTTGGCCGTTCGGGTGCGGCCGACATCCGGAATCTCACTCAGGTCGTGCCCGGCTTCTTCGGTGGCCGCGCTGCGGGCGTGTTCCTGCCCGTTATCCGCGGGGTGGGGTCGAGCAGTATTTCGGTCGGGGACGAGTCAAACGTAGCAACCTATGTCGATGGAATCTACCAGGGAGACCCATTTTCCACCTGGACCGATCTCGTCAAGGTCGACCGCGTCGAGGTCCTGCGCGGGCCGCAGGGGACAATATTCGGTCGGAACGCGACGGGCGGGTTGATCAATGTCATTACGCCTGATCCCAGTTTCGACTTCAGCGGCATGGTTTCGGCGCGCGCGGCCGCCCTCGAGACGGGCGACGGAGACTATAATGTGCGCGGCTATCTGACTGGTGGCCTGTCCGATACGATTGCAGCCGATATCGCCGGAATTTACCGCAAAACGGACAGTTTTGTCGACGATCTCGTGCGCGGTGGGAAAGCTGGCGGCTATCAGGTTGTCGATGTCCGCAGCAAGCTGATGTACCGCGGCGAGAACGGAAACAAGATCGTCCTCACGGGAGAATATTTCGATCGCAAGGGCTCGGAGAATGTCTACCAGCCCTATGAGAATAACACGGCAGGTCGAGCCTTTCCCGGCGCGATCCTCCCGTTGAAACCCTGGCAGCTGTCCGCCGATCTGCGCCCCTCGCTCGCCACCCGGCGATACAGTGTCGCCTTGCAGACACGCTTCGATCTAGGCGGGGTCAATCTGGAGACGACCGGGGCATATGCCTCCAACCGAACCTCTCAGGCGACGGATTCGGATTCGTCGAATATCTTGCTCGCGACTTTTGTGGCCCCCAAAATCGCATCGGAATATTATAGTCAGGAAGTGCGCCTGCTCTCGTCCGGCTCCGGGCCGCTTCAATGGATCGCTGGTTTATATGCCTTCCACCTCTCCGGCGACGCCAACTTCATTCTGAGCAGTCGCGCTGATCCGAGCCAGCCACTGCTCGTGCGCACATTCGACCCCGTCCTGAAGACGACCTCCTATGCCGGATTCGCCGAGGCGACGCTTGAGGTCGTCCCGCGCCTGTTCGTGACGGGCGGCATTCGCTACACCCATGAGAAAAGAAGTTTCGATCAGATCGTAAACGGCGTCGCCCTTTTTCCGCAGACAGCGGAAAAATCCTTTAACAGGGTCACGTATAAAGGCACGGTCCGGTTCGAAATCGGACCGGACACGAATATCTACGCGACCTACAGCACCGGCTTCAAAAGCGGTGTGTTCAACATGACTGGCGTGTCGCCTCTCGCGGTCGATCCCGAGACGCTCAAAGCCCTCGAAGGCGGTATCAAGTCTGACATCACGCCCTGGCTGCGCGCCAATCTCGCCTTGTATCGTTATGATTATAAGGATTTGCAGGTCACTGCCCGCGATCCGTTGGGTCCCGGTTATGTCCTGCAGAACGCCGCGAACGCCACTCTTTACGGCGGCGAACTCGAAACCACTTTGGCGCCAACCGATCATTTCCGGGTCAACGCGGCGGTCGCCTACGCCCATGCGGAATATGACGATTTTCCGCTCGCGCAAGTTTTCATTCCCCGGCCAACGGGAGGCAATATCGTGTCGCAAGCGGATGTGTCGGGCAACCGCCTACCGCGGGCACCTCGCTGGACCTTTAACATCGCTCCAAGTCTCGACGTACCGCTCGCATCGGGAATGTTGAACATCAACGGCACCCTGTTCCGCAGTTCGGTCGTCTATTTCGACTTCCTGAATTCCGTGAAGCAGGATCCCTATACGGCGATCAACAGCGAAATTTCGTGGCGAACGGATGACGAAAAGTTTCGGTTCTCGATCTGGGCGACGAATTTGACCAATGAGAAGATCATCCAGGAAGTTCGGCCCGGCGCGCTTGGCACCGATCTCAGGTACGAGCTGCCCCGGCGTATCGGCGCCGGCGTCGAAGTGAAATTCTGATGCGATCGCCGGTCATAGGCTGGCTCGCCCCTCAAGGATTGAGAGCATAGATGGCAATTCCAGATCAGTACGACCTTTACTATGATGGCGGGTGGCATGCACCGACGGCGGGCGGGTACAGTCCCTCGCACAATCCGGCCAACGGCTCGCTCATCGCACATGTCGCGCAGGCAGAAAGCGAGGATGTCGACCGGGCAGTCCTCGCTGCCGCCGTCGGATCCAGGGTCTGGCGCGATGTGCCACCCCTCGAACGTGCCCGGCTGCTGCGCGAAGTAGCGGCAGTCATTCGCCAGAATGCAAAGGAATTGGCGCAACTCGATGCTCTCGATTGCGGCAACCCGGTCCGTGAACTGGCGGCCGACTCCCATGTGGCAGCCGCGCTCATCGACTATTTCTCCGGGCTGGTGACGGAGATGAAAGGTGCTTCGGTCCCCGTCGGACCAGATGCGGTCAACTTCTCCGTCAGGCAGCCATTTGGCGTCGTCGCCCGCATTCTGGCCTTCAATCATCCGTTTCTGTTCTGCGCCGGCAAGGTTGCCGCTCCCCTTGCAGCCGGCAATGCGGTAATCGTCAAGCCATCCGAACAGGCTCCCCTGTCAGCACTCCGCTTCGCCGAGCTGATCGACGGCTTGTTGCCGTCGGGTACGTTCAGCGTCCTTACGGGAGGAGCCGAAACGGGGGCGGCGTTAGCGGCCCACCCCAAGGTGGCGATGATCAGCTTGGTGGGGAGCGCGGCTGCAGGTCGCGCTCTGATGCGCGAGGCCAGTCCAACGCTCAAGCCAGTCTTGCTCGAACTTGGCGGCAAGAATGCCCTGATAGCCTATGGCGATGCCGATCCCGCCGAAGTAGCAAAAGCCTTGATCCAGGGCATGAATTTTGCGTGGTGCGGCCAATCATGCGGGTCGACGAGCCGGGCGTTCATACATGAGGACATCTACGACGCGGTTCTGGCTCGTATCGAGGAGGAAGCCCAGCGGTTTCAGCCGGGCGATCCGTCCAACGAGGCGACTTCGATGGGCGCGATCATCAGCGCGAAACAGCATGAGCGCATAGTCGGATTCATCGATAGCGCCCAGGCGGAAGGCGCTCGACTGATATGCGGCGGGGGGCCACCGGCCGACCAAGCTCTTGCGCGCGGCCTGTACATCGAGCCGACAGTGTTTGCCGACGTTACCCCTGACATGCGCTTGGCCCGCGAAGAGGTTTTCGGGCCGGTGCTCGGAATCCTGCGATGGTCCGACGAGCCGACGATGATCGAGGTCGTCAACGAACTGGAGTATGGATTGACCTGCTCAATCTGGACACGAGATCTCGAACGCGCGCACCGCACCGCCATGGCCGTCGACGTAGGCTATGTCTGGATCAACGAGACCTCACGCCACATTCTTGGAGCCCCCTTCGGCGGAATGAAACAGTCGGGCATCGGCCGTGAGGAATGCCTCGGCGAACTGCTGGCGTTCACCCAGGAGAAAAATATCTTCATCTCGTTGGGATCGGGCAACCGGTGACGGGCGGGGGCGCGCCTCCTGTGCTGCAACCGGCGCTCGGCACAGCACGCACGCCGCCTGGCGAGGGCGAAGCCGCGCTGGCTGTGGCGGGGGCGGCTTTCCGCCGCCGCATCGCCATGTTTTTCCTGACCTTTGCTCTCACACTCAACTTTGTTGACCGGCAGATCGTCAACATTCTAGCCGAACCGATCCGGGAAGAGTTGCAGCTGGCGGACTGGCAAATCGGGCTGATGTCGGGCCTTGCCTTTGCCTTGCTTTATAGCGTCGCCGGAATCCCGCTCGCGCGCTGGGCGGATCGCGGCAACCGGCCAAAGATCATGGCATTTTCCGTTCTCGTCTGGAGCGGGTTCACCATCGCCTGCAGCCTCGCGCGAAGCTTTCCCCAACTTTTGGTGGGGCGTGTCGGAGTGGGGATTGGCGAGGCCGGCCTGACACCTGCCGCAAATTCGCTCATCGTCGATTATTACCCACCCGAGCGGCGCGCGTCGGCGCTTTCGCTCTACTATCTTGGCGTGCCGTTGGGAACGTTGGCGGGGATGGCATTGGGAGGGCTGGTTGCCGATGCCTATGGCTGGCGCACCGCCTTTCTGGTGGCCGGCATACCAGGTGTCGTCCTTGCCCCCTTTTTGCTGCTGGTTTTGCGCGAACCGCGCAAGGCGCACGCCGCTCTGTTGCGAACGGCGCCGCCGGGCGCTCTCGCGGCGGTAAAGACGCTTTGGGCGGTTCGCACCTACCGGCTCATCGTGATCGCGACTGCGCTGCAAGCCGCGGTAGGATATGGCTTCGGACCTTTCATCGCATCTTTTTTTATCCGCAATCATGGCCCGGAGATCGTCGCCATGGCCACCCAGGCCGGGATGGGGGTTTCGGGGTTCCTGGGCCTGACGCTCGGTCTTTCCACAGGTCTCGCAGGCGCCGCCGGCGTGTGGCTCGGTGGGTTGCTGGCCGATCGGTTCGGCCGGAGCGACGTCCGAGCCTATGTAACCATCCCTGCGTTTGCGTCGCTGGCGGCCCTTCCCTGTTATGCCGTCATCTTCAGCATCGACAGTGGCGCGCTGGCGCTTGCGGGCCTTGCGCTTCCCAACATGCTAGGGGCCATGTGGATGGGCCCGGTCCACAGTACCCAGCAAAGCGTCTCACCGCCGGAGATCCGTGGCGGCGCGACCGCCCTCTTCCTTCTGGTCTTGAACCTGGTCGGCGTGGGTTTGGGACCGCTGTTCGTCGGGACGGCCAGCGACGCGATCTCGTGGCAGTTCGATCAAGATTCCGGCAGGAGTTTGCGTGCCGCCCTCATCCTTACAAGCCTGGTCGCACCATTCTCCGCATTTCTTTTCTGGCGCGCGCGGTCGTCGATCGGGCGCGACATGACCAGGTGGAAGGCCGTCAATCCAGTGTGACACAAATTGTTCATCATCATTGTCTGGAGAATGAAATTGTCAGCGGAAAATCATCTAGCAATGGGCGCCGGCGGCACCTTGCCGGCCGGCAAGGGCGATCGCGCGCCGTCAGGACCGCACCGCATGCCGGACCGCCTCGACATACGCGGCCGCGACTATGACGCGGCAGGCCTGCGATCGCTTGTGGCACCGGGCTGGATTCATTCGGCGGTGTATACCGACGCGAAGATTTTCGATCTTGAACTCGAGCGGATTTTCCACACCGGTTGGCTGTTCATCGGCCATGAGAGCGAGATTGCAAAAACGGGCGAGTTCAAGCGTCGGCAGATGGGCCGTCAACCGGTCATTTTTGTTCGCGGCCAGGATGGCGAGATCCGCGTTTTCCTGAACCGCTGCCGACACAGGGGCGCAATCGTCTGCGAGGTGGACGAAGGCAGGGACAGCTTTTTCCGCTGCTGGTATCACGGCTGGACCTATTCCAATGCTGGCGAACTGGTCAGCGTTTCCGGGCCCGACGGCTATGGGCCGAGTTTCGACGCGAGCGAAAACGGTCTCACGCCGGTGCCGCGGGTCGAAAATTATCGCGGCTTCATATTCGCGGCTTTGAGCGAAAAGGTCCTTCCGCTCGAGGACTATCTCGGCAACGCAGCCAAGGTGATCGACATCCTGGTCGACGCGGCACCGGGCGGAGAGTTGAGCGTGCGAGCCGGATCCAACCGGACGATCTATAAAGGAAATTGGAAGCAGGTCGGGATGGATGGATATCATCCGTTGTTCGTCCATGCCTCGGTGCTGGCGACATGGGAACGACACACCGATTCGGGTCACAGCCTCGGTGCCACGCACAGTGCGAACCCCTTCGACTTCGACGGAATCTCGGAAACGCGCGACTTCGGTCATGGCCACACGATGCTCGATTTCCGTAAGCATCGGCTCAAGCACTCGGGAAAATATCGCGCGCTTCTGGAAAACACGCCGGGAGGGGCAGACTATATCGACGCGCTCTATGCAGAGCATGATGTTGCCTGGGCGGACATGCTGCTTGCCATGGCGGGCGATCCTCACGTCGGCGTTTTTCCAAACCTGCAACTGATCAACAACCAGATCCGGATCGTTAATCCCCTGTCTGTCGACGAGACCGAGGTCGTGATGTTCCCTGTGCTGTTCTCCAACGTCAGCACCGAAATCAATGCGCTGCGACTTCGCCAGCATGAATCCTTTTATGGACCCGCAGGATCCGGATCGACAGACGACGCCGAGATTTTCGAGCGGGTGCAACTCGGCCTGGAGGCTAATCTCGATCCGTGGATCAATATATCGCGCGGGATGGAGCGCGAGTGGGTTGATGAAGATGGGACGATCGTCGGCCATGTTTCCGACGAGGTTCCGCAGCGCGCTCAGATCCGGCAATGGCTGGCGATGATGGCCGAAGAATCGCCCGATGGGAGGCGTTAGGATGAACATGGTAGCAGCAGATCTTTGCGATTTCACCGTCTTCTCGGAATTGAAGGAGAGCCGGGCAATCCTGCCCGGGAGCGACATTTTCGGCAAAATCGAAGCATTTTTGTATTTTGAGGCCGAATTGATGGACAGCCACGCCTATGACGATTGGCTCGCGCTCTGGGAGCCGGGCGGCCTCTACTGGGTTCCCTCCAATCAGGCCGACCTCGACCCCGATCGGTCCGTCTCGATCATCTACGAGCATTATGACCAGATCTCGGATCGAATATTCCGCCTGAAGGATAAGCGGATGCATTCGCAAAGTCCGAAGTCGCGTCTGATCCGCATCGTCTCGAACATTACGGTCGCCGCATCCGGCGGATCCGATGTCCTTGTCAGTTCAAACTTCATCCTGGGCGAGGCGCGCTCCGGTCAGCATCAATCCTTGTTCGCGCGCGCGACCCACCTCCTGAAACAGGGGGCCGATGGCTTCAAAATCTTGGGCAAGAAGGTCTATCTGATCAACAATGATGCGCCCATGCGCAATGTGACCTTCCTGCTATGAGAGGTGCAGGCGAAGGAGCGGGCAAGCCGCGCCGTGAGCAGCCACTCATCGCTACCGTCATTGGCGATCCGGCGGGTATCGGTCCAGAGGTCTGTGTCAAGGCACTCGCCGCCGGCAACCACGCGGCGCGGCACCTATTGATCGGAAGCATCGACGCTGTCCGGTTCGCGGCCGCGGCGAGCGGGATTAGCCCTCCCATCTACCAGGTGGAAACGCCGGATGAGGTGTCCGGTGCGGTTGGCGAAATCGCCGTTCTCGACCACGGCTCGCTGGCGAGGGGGGCATGGGATATCGGACAGTCGGGCGCCGCTTCGGGCCGGGCGGTGATAGAATGGATCCGCTTGGCCGAGCAATTGGCTCGCAATGGAGAGATCGATGGCTGGATCATGGCCCCGGTC
Source organism: Sphingopyxis sp. (assembly GCA_051861185.1). Lineage (GTDB taxonomy): Bacteria > Pseudomonadota > Alphaproteobacteria > Sphingomonadales > Sphingomonadaceae > Sphingopyxis. The sequence continues at coordinate 64,985 of JBIMKQ010000009.1, read as the reverse complement.
GACTCGCAATCACTCAAGGCGTCTGGCGAAATATCGTCGATCGACGATCTTCAGCCGACTGGAACCTATCTATTGCGAGTCAGCCCCTCGTTGCGGATCGTCCCAATCACCGAGCATATCAGCATCGCCGAGGTCCCGGGCACTGTCTCTGCCGCGGCGGTGTCGTCGCTGATCGGTCTCGTTGACGAGACTTTCAGGCGTTGGGGCGTCAATGCCCCCAGGATCGGCGTCGCCGGCCTGAATCCGCACGCGATGGGAACTGAAGAAGTGCGCGAGATCGCGCCGGCGGTCGAACGGGAGCGCGCGGCGGGGCGCCGCGTCGAGGGGCCGGTGTCGCCCGATTCGATATTTCGTCTTGCCATGGAGGGGCGATACGACGTCGTTGTCTCAATGTATCATGACCAGGGCCAGATTGCGCTCAAGACGGCTGCCTTCGAAGGCGCGTGCACCATCTATATCGGCCTCGATTATGTTCATCTGACCGTACCGCACGGATCTGCCATGGAAATTGCGGGACAGGGCATCGCCCAGCACGCCAGCATGGCCTCCGCGATGAAGATGGCCGAATCACTCTGCTTCGGGAGAGGGTTTTATGCCGGCGACGATTGACCCCGGACTTCAGATGCAGGTGCGCATGGCGGCGCGCGGCCTGGCGCACGCCGGGCTCGTGCACGCGTTCGGCCATTGCAGTGCGCGCATCGATGCGCGGCACTTTCTTGTCTGTGCCGCAATGCCCATGGGGCTTATCAAGGACGAACCCGGTACTATTGTCTCGGTCGATGGCGCCCTTCCCCAAAAAGTGCTTGGCGAAGTGCGCGCGCACCAGGCGATTTATGCCGCGCGGTCCGATGTCGGCGGCATTTGTCGCATCATGCCCGCCGCCACCATGTCGTTGTCGACGCTCGGGATCACACCGGCGGCGCGGCACGGCCTAGGCGCCTATTTCGCTCCCCGGCCGCCGCTTTGGGACGATCCCAGGCTCCTGCGCGACGACGCTTCAGCGAGAAATCTTGCAATTGCCCTTGGCGAGGCTCGTGCGATCGTCATGCGAGGAAACGGAGCGATTACGGTCGGGCAAGATCTGAAGGAAGCTGCGACTTTTGCCTTCTTCCTCGAAGACGCCGCGCGGGTAGAGCGCGACGTGCGCTCGATGGGGTTCGGCCCTCAACACGGGCTTCTCGATGAAGACGAGATACGCGCGCGCCAGACCCTGGCCGGCGGCGTCGTTGAGCGGATGTGGAGTTGGCTGACGGCGATGGACGTGACCGAAGGTCGAGGAGCAAGCGGCGGATGACGTCAGGCGCGGTGCTCGCATATGCCCCGTTGCCTCGCCCGAATACCAGCAAGAAAGAGGAAACGATATGACCGACATGACCAAGACAGACACCTTCGCGGGGCGCGTCGCGCTCATCACGGGCGCGGGACAAGGAATCGGGCGGGTTTTCGCCAAAGGCTTCGCGCGCGCCGGTGCGAAAATCGCCATCGTCGAACTGAACGAAGACAGCGGACGGTCGGTAGCGGCCGAGGTCGAAGCGGAATGTGGCGCCGGCACCGTTATCGCCATTCGGGCCGATGTGGCCGATCCGGCAGCCGTCGACGCCGCCATAGCGGAGACATTGGAGGCCTTTGGCCGCATTGACGTCGCCATCAACAATGCGGCGATCTTCTCGACGCTGAAAATGCGGCCCTTCGAGGAAATCCCGTTTGACGAGTGGAGACAGGTCATGCGCGTGAACGTCGATGGCGTAATGCTGGTGTCCAAGGCGTGCGCGCCGGTAATGCGAGGTAATCGTCATGGGCGCATCATCAACATCTCGTCCGGGGTGGTGACTATGGGCCGACCGCACTATTTACATTATGTGGCTTCCAAAGCGGCGGTGGTCGGTATGACGCGCGCCATGGCGCGTGAACTCGGCGCCGACGGGATCACGGTGAATGCGCTGCTTCCGGGCGCAACCTTCACGGAGATCGAGCGCGAGACGGTGACGCCCGCGCAAAAGACCCAGATATTGAACATGCAGTGCATCAAGCGCCACGAGACCGCAGACGACTTGCTCGCCGCAGCGCTTTACCTCGCGTCCGACGGCGCAGAATTTGTGACGGGCCAGTCGATAGCCGTCGATGGCGGTACGACGTTTCGCTGAACAGGCCCGCAACGAGGCGGGCGGAATGGCCAGCCGGGTGCGGACGGCATCCTGTTGCATCTCGCAGCTATGACTTTGACAAGCCCGATAGGAAAGCTATGCCATCTGTACGTTCGGCCGCATGAGGGTCTCGGCAAGAGGTGTAGCAGACGCAGTGGCGGACATTTCCCCAGCTCACGACAATTCGCACAAGCCACAAGGCGAACGCAGTAGAAAGATGCGGGCTCGAATCCTTTCGGCCGCTATCAATCTGTTGCGCGAGAAAGGTTATTCGGCGTTTCGCGTCGCAGACGTTGCCGAAAGCGCAGGCGTCTCTCGCGGAGCGCAGCTTCACCATTTTCCGACAAAGGACCAACTAGTCGCCGCCTGCCTGGAGCAGGTTTTTTCGGCAGCCCTCGAGAAGGCGACCGTTGCCGCGGGTAAGGCTATCGAAGATGACGGCCTCCTCGAGGCTGCATGCGACGATGCAGAGGCATTCTTCTACGGTGAAGATTTTTTGATCGCGCTCGACCTCGTCATCTCGGGAAACAAGCTTCGGGCCCTCGCCGACGATGTTCGCGGTATGTCGCAGCAACGACGCGTCGGGGCCGAGCAAGTCTGGGTCAGCCGTTTTGCCAAGACCGGCCTGTCTCCGTCTGACGCCGAAGACATATTGTGGCTGCTGTGGAGCGTGCTCCGCGGATTGGCGGTGCGAGCCCAGATCGGAAAGGACCCCGAGCGGGCAAGGCGCGTCACCGAGCTGACAATTGCCTTGCTGTCCGGCTATGCGCAGTCGCTGCGGGAGCGGAACGACGGGACGGGCGGCCCAGACGCTATTGGTTGAAGCTTGCGATGACAAGCTTCTCGCCGCGCAGTGATTGCTGCCGAACCATCGGGTCCCGTTCCCTCAAGCCGCGTAGACATTACCATAGCGTTCGCGCAGTTGCTTCTTGTCGATTTTCCCTGTTGCCGTAAGTGGCACCGCGCCGACGAGGATGCGATCGGGCAGCTGCCATTTCGCGAATTCCGCGGATAGGGTTGATAGAATTTCCTTTTCGTCGGGAAGGATTCCATCATGAGGCTCGACGATCAAGAGCGGGCGCTCTTCCCATTTAGGGTGCGGAATGCCGACGACCGCGGCGATCTTGACCCCGCTGCACCCAGCGGCAACATTCTCAAGGTCGATTGAGCTGATCCACTCTCCTCCCGACTTGATGACATCTTTGGTGCGGTCTGTGATTCGCATGAACCCCTGGGCGTCGAGTGTCGCAACGTCGCCGGTATCGAACCACCCGTCGACATCGGTGCAATCCGCCGGCTGACGAAAATAGCGCTGAACCACCCACGGACCCCGCACCTGTAGCGCGCCTGCCGTCGCCCCATCGTGGGGGCAGGGGTGCCCGTCTTCGCCCAAGATGCGCATCTCGACGCCGAACTGGAGCCGTCCCTGCCGCGTCCACAATATATCCTGCATCGCTGCCTCGCCGAGGTCCGCGACGGCCGGCGTCGGTGTTGCGATCACACCGAGCGGGCAGGTCTCGGTCATTCCCCAGAGCTGAAGGACATCGACATCATGGTCGGCCTTGAAGCTTTCTGCCATCGCGCGAGGTACGGCGGAGCCCCCGATCATAATCCGCTTGAGCGTTCCCGTGTCGCCGCCGGTTGCCTCGAGGTGGGCGAGATACATGGTCCAGATCGTGGGCACCCCACCGGTAAAAGAAACCGCCTCCCCTCGGATTAGGGCCTGGAGGCTAGGACCGTCCATGCGGTCGCCAGGAAGAACGAGCTTGGCGCCGCAGAGCGGCGCCACGAACGGAAGGCCCCAGGCGGTGGCGTGATAGAGCGAGGAGCAAGGCATCACGCAATCGAACGACGTGAGGCCGAACGCGCTCGCCAAGCCCGCTCCCATCGCATGCAGAACGACTGCCCGGTGGCTGTAGAGAACCCCCTTGGGATCGCCTGTGGTCCCCGAGGTGTAACAAAGAAACGCCCCGGAATTTTCATCGATTTCGGGCCAGGTGATCGAGACCGGTGCCGACGCGAGCAAGGGCTCATAGGCCAGCGCCCCGAACCCCTCGCCGATGCCGACGCCTTCGTCGGACAGTACGATGTATTTTTCGATATGCGGGAGGCTGGGCGCAAGCCGCTCGACGAGCGCGGCGAGGTTGGGCTCGAACGCCAATATGCGACTCTCGGCATGGTTCAAGGTAAAGATCAGCTGATCGTCGGGGAGCCGGGGGTTGGCGGTGTGAAGCACTGCCCCAAGGCCCGGGACCGCGTAGAAGAGTTCCAAATGCCGGTGCGTGTTCCAGGCGAGCGACGATATCCGGTCACCGCTCCCGATCCCGGCAAGGGTGAACATGTTGGCAGCCTGCGCTACCCGGCGGGCGAGCGCTGCATAATCATAACGCCACAACCGATCGCTGCCGATTTCGCGCGACACCACTTCCCGGGTTGCGTGCGCGGCGGCGGCATATGTCAGGATCGTGCCGATCGCCAGTTGCGCAGGCTGCATTTGTCCCGTGATCGTCATGCATGCATCCTTCGACAAGTAGCAGTTGAACGGACCGTCTTTACGCGACAGCAAACAAAGTCCGCCAGCACAAGCCACCGAGGCTCATGCTGGCGGACACGGCGGCAGCCCGGCCGCACGCGATCCGCGGGATCAAGCCCTTGGACCGCGTTTGGGCGCGTCAGAACCGGAGTTCGGCGCTGACGCCCACTTTTCTTGGCTGTTCGTAAAAGCCGTCAGTTGCCTGCGCCCCGACACGAATGGTCTGGAAGACCTTTTCGTTGGTGAGGTTGGTCGCCCAGAGGCTGAATTTCCAGCGATCACCGGTTGGGGCAAAGGATATCGACGCATTGGTAAGGGTATAGCTCGGCTGGGAGAAAATATTCTGGAAGTCATAATAGAGCCGGGTCGAGTAGAAGGTGTTGACCGAGACCCCAAGGCGCCCTGCATCGAACTCATGGCCCCAATCGACCCCCAGGTTGAACGTCCACTTCGGGGCGCGGGTCATCACGTTACCCGACGCGTCCGCCGGGGCAACAGTGTTGCCTCCGTCGGGGCGCGGGAAAAAGCTCTGCGCGAGCGGAAAATCACGATAGCGCGCGTGGCTGTAGGCCGCCGAGCCGCGGATGTTGAGATCGTCAATCGGTTGGATAATCGCCTCGAACTCGCCGCCATAGATTTTGGCGCTCGCTGCGTTCTGCAGGACGTAGCTCGGACCCGACGCGTCTTTGGCCTGAACTTGCAGATCGTCGTACGTATAGTGATAAACGGCGAGGTTCGTGCGGAGCCAATTGAAGGGGTCGACCTTGATGCCGGCCTCCCATGCCTTGATGTTCTCGGGATTGACCGGATTCGGCGATGTGCCCGCCATATTGTAGACGCCGCTTTTGAATGCGGTGCCATAGCTTGCATAAATGCTTCCGTCGGGTGCGAACTGGTACCGGACTGCGCCGCGATAGTTGAACTTGTTGAACGACTTGGCGGTCTTCGGAACGACCAGATTTCCATTAACGACCTGTTCGAAGGTCCGCCGCTCGGTGGTGTACCGCGCGCCGACAGTGATGAACAGGTCGTCGACGATCTCGTAGGTTCCTTCGGCAAAGCCCGCGAACGAGCGACCCGATAGTGCGGGATCAAGGTTGAGGGTGGTCGGAGGGATTCCAGGCCCCGGCGACGTGACGAGATCCAACTCAGTATGACCGCCGAACTGGTAGAAATAGCCGCCCAGGAGCCACTGGAATCGGCCGGGGTCGGCAGACGTGAACTTGATTTCCTGGCTCCCCGATTCCGTCGCAAATGTTGCAGGGAAATTACCGAGGAAGATGTTCGAGGCGTCCGAATCGGTTTCCTGGTACCAGCGCAGATTCATGAAGCCGCTCGTCGCCTCGAGGTTGAAGCCGTCGAACTCGAGTTTTACATGCAGCGCCGCACTCCAGCGCCGTAAGTCCAGCGTAGGAATGCTGGTCAGTGACGCCTGCCAAGCGTCGGTCGGAAGTATAACGCCCGGGAAGCGACGGCCGGCCGTATTCCCATTGACCGGCTGGGGCGAATTGGTCGTGCTGTTCTGGTCGAAGAATTCGCCGGTCAGGATGACCTTGGCATTGTCGGAAGGCTGCCACAGCAGCTTGCTGCGAAAGTTGATCACTTGCTGGTCGCCGAGCGTGCCGCCGCGCACCAGATCGTCGATATAGCCGTCGTTCTTGCGATAGAGGGCGGCAAAATCGGCAGCCAATTTATCGCTAAGGCCGCCGGTGATATAGAAGCGGGCATCATAATCGCCCGCGTCCCTCCGCATGCGGCCGTAACGCAGCGACGCCTTGCCGCGCAGGTCAAAACTGGGGTCGGGGGTAATCACGTTGATCAGGCCGCCGGTGGCGTTGCGGCCAAATGTCGTGCCTTGCGGTCCGCGCAGCACTTCCACGCGCTCGACTTCGACGAGATCGATCCAGTTGGCGGCCGACTCTGGCTGGTAGACACCATCGACATAGGTGGCGATGTTTGGCTCGTCGCCGATCGAGATGCCGGTCGACCCGACGCCGCGAATGACGGGCTGGAAGACACCCATGTTGCGGCTCCCGATGAATCCGGGAACCACCTGGGTCAACGAGCGCACCGTCGAAACATCTGCCGCCGAGAGCGAATCGCCGGTGATCGCGGTCACGGCGACAGCAACGTCCTGCAGACGCTCCTCGCGGCGCGTGGCCGTCACGATGATGTCGGAGATACCCGAACTCGACTGCGCCTCGGGCTCGGGTTCGGCAGCCGGGGCCGTATCCTGGGCTTGGCCGGCCGCGCTCCAGGCCAGTGCGAAAAGTGCGATGCCGCTCGCGAGGGCGCGCCCGCTATTATAACTGTTGGTCCTCATGTCCATTCTCCCTCTCCCTGATTCTTTTTTTCAATTCGTCCGCACATGCTCTTCAAGAAAATCCAGCCGGTCGTTTCCCCAGAATATCTGGTCGTCGACAAACATAAGCGGCGCGCCGAATACGCCGCGGGCGTAAGCTTTCGACCGCGCTTCGCGATAGGCGCGCTTGCCCTCTTTCGAATCCACGAAGGCCATGACGGCATCGGCTTCGAGACCCGCCGTTGCCGCCGAGGCGCGCAATTCGTCCCGGTCTCGCGGATCGATTCCGAGGCCCCAGATGCGCCGATAGGCATCCCGCACGAAGCCTTCGGCGGCACCGTGACGGGCCGCGAAGATTGCGGCTGTGTTCCAGCCTCCGCACTCGAAGCTCGATGGAAAGGTAAGCGGCACGTCGTACCGCCGAGCCCAACGCTGCAGATCCGCGGTCAGAACCTTTATCTTCGCCGGCACCTCGCGGTTGGACGGGCCGTAATTGCCCGCCGCAATCTTTGCTTCGGGGATGTCGATGGGATGATAGGCGAGCGCCCGGCCGTGCCGACGCGCAATCTCCGGCAGACGCAACTGTGCGAGATAGCTGAACGGGCTGATGAAATCGAAGTAGAAATCAATGGTGGCGGTCATGAGACCCTCTCTTCGATTCCCACCATCTCGCGGTAATTTTGCCAGAAGCCGATGATGGCCCCTTCCGTGACAAGATGATCCGCATCATCGGCGCCGCCGCCGCCCATCGCGATATAGGATCTTGCCTTTCTGTCCGAGCTGACCGCCTGCTGCACGATCTCGACCGCCTCGCCATCCTCCATCGAGATCATGCCCGCCGGTCCGATGAGGTTCGATTGCTTGAGGCGGATCGCGTCCATCTCCGCATCATCGTCCGCATAGCCAAATTGGGTCCACACGAGCTCGAACGAATCCGGTCCGTGGGTGACGATCTGGCGAACCGCGAGCGTGTTCGAGATCTGCTGCAAAATCAGGTTGGGATAAAGGGCCAGGATGACGAGGGTGATGCCGTCCGGAAACTCGCTCCGGCCCGCGAGCAGCGACGGATCCTGGAGCGAGAAGCTCGTGTCGAAGCTGCGCGAGTCCTGATAGACTTCGCTGTCGCGCGCCGCGTCGTTGCTGCCCGCCTTCGAATAAAGGAACGAATGCCGCTTGCTCTCGTCCATCAGGCATTCGCCGGTTTGCGTCGAACGATAGAGGCCGAAAGTATTGTGAAACAGATGGAGGAGGCTTGCGTGATAGGGGTCGCGCGTATTTTCGGCGTATAGCTTCCAGTTGCCGTGGATGAACTGGCGTTGATTGCCCAATATCTTGATCGGGCGGCACATGATCCGCTCGACATGCTTGGTGATGAGCGGACCGAGATAGTCCGTCAGCGGCTCCACTTCTTGCGAGAATGTCGCGAAAACCAGCCCATTCAACGCTTCGACGCGCAGCTTGACCAAGCCATGTTGCTTGAGATCGAAATCCGCCGGCATCCCCCCCTTGCCCTTGATCCCGCGGCGGAACGGGACGCCCATGAGGTCTCCGTTCAATTCATAAGCCCATTGATGATAAACGCATTCGAGATGCGGCACATTGCCTTGGCGTGCGCGGCATACCGTCGCGCCGCGATGCGCGCAGCGGTTCACAACGACATGGAGGCTCTGGTCCTTGTCCCGCGTCACAACGACCGGCGTGTCGCCGATGAAGGTCGATTTGAAATCACCGGGGTTCGGGACTTCGGCCTCGAGCGCAACGAAGTTCCAGGTGGGGCCGCGGAAGAGATGCTCCTGTTCGGCCTTGTAAAAGGCATCATCCGTGAACACGGAATATGGTATCCGGCAGCCAATGGGCTCCTCGGTGTCGGTCGACACTTTACCTACGGCCGTATCTTGAACATTGAGCATATCGCAACCTCGAAATGGGCTAAATGGGGCGGACCATCAAAGTGTCGATCAGGTCCGTGTCGAAAATCGCCTTCTTTGACCGAAAAAGAAATTTCCCGGACGAAAACACTATTTCATCGACATATTTACCAGCATTATACACAAATGATCGGCCGGTGTTTCTTGTCTGGAGCACTAGATAGTTTGTATGTGCCACAACCGCATCTGAACGAACCTCGTGAATGCGGCTGGTGCTGATGATGTGTCGATAGTGATGGACCGGAAAAATGTTGGCGCGCCGGAGCGAGACGATGCGGTCTACAAGCATGCCCCTGCTGTCACAGAAGATCGTCGCAACCGGCAATCCGCGGTCGGCATTCTCTCGCGGCAATACGGAATAGTGGCAGTCCTCGACGAACAGATCGGGCCACGCTTCGAGCTGATCGTCGTCAATCAGCTCGGCGTGCAGGGCAATAAGGTCCGTCACTTCCCGGAGGAGCTCGGTGCGAGGCAGAGTGGAAAGGTCCATAGCCTCAGCTCTCCGGCGCACCGGGAGCGTCGATCGTCACCCAGCCGTCCTCGATCGTCACTTCATAGGTCTTAAGCGGGATCTGGCAGGGATAAGTTGTCGCGGCTCCGCTCGGAATGTCGAAGGCGCCGCCATGATAGGGGCATTCGATCGTCGCACCGTCCTGATAGCCATCGGTAAGCTGCGCGTTGCCGTGCGTACATGTGTTGGCCGTGACATAAATCTGGCCATCGACGTTATAGACCGCGAGCGCCGGGAAGGCGCCTGCCGGTATCGCAACCGGCTCGCCGTCCTGGGGGGCGTCAATTGGGCACAGGCGAAGTCTCTCCATTTCAATCACATCCATCTCTTGAAATATCCTAAGGTGGTCAGCCGAGGGGGATGTCCATTCCGTAGCCCTCGGCTTCATTTCCATGGCCGAAGAGGTCGCGCAGATAATGTTCCTGCTGCGGGCCCGCCTTTTTCGCTCCCCAGCCAAATTCCCACAGCCACCCTGACGGATTTGCGCAGTAGAATGTCAGCGCTTCGTCGTTCGCGTGCTTTCCGAGCTGGAGTGCGACATCGATCTTTCGTTCGCGCACCGAGTCGTGGGCAAGGCCAAGATCGTCGAGCTCGCTGTACTCGAGCATCAAATGGTTGATCCGCTTGTCCATCGGACCGAGGCCGAAAGCCACGGAATGTTGCCGGTCGTTGCAATGCATGAAATAGGGGGCAGCGACCTCACCGTTCGGCAAAGCGAGGTGGTACTCGACCGAGCCCCGCAGCCCGAGCAGCTGATAAAAGCGAACCGCTGCGGCCACATCATCTTGACGCAGGATGCAATGGCCGATCCCTTCGGCGCCGGTAACAAAACGACCGAACATCGGGCGGCCGGGATGAAAAGGGCGGTAATTGTCGACCTGGGGGCCGAAGAAGATTTCGGTGGGATTACCGCCCGGATCCTTGAGCTTGGCCAAGCCGAGGACCCGGCGCTCGCGCGCCGCTTCGTCGCTCGCTATTTCGACTTCGATATTCTGGACTGTCAGCTTCTCGACAATTTCGTCGAACTCTACCGGACCCGCAACGCGCCAGCCAAGATAGGCAAGATCGTCACCGCCATCAGCATGCAGCGTGATGCGGTGATGCCATTTGTCCATTCGCAGATACGCGCGGTCGCCTTCGCCTTCATCGACATATTCCATGCCGCCGACGCCGCACGCGAAGCTCTTCCATGCATCCAGATCAGATACCGACAAGCCTAGATAACCCAGCTCGGTCACGCCCACCATATTTCGCACTCCCAAATCTCAAGCCATTTTTGGCTTTTATACGCCTGAACCAGCCTGGTTGACGTGTCGCACATGATGCAACGCGATTCGAATAGGGCAATTTAGATCATTGTGCAACCCATTGCACAATGAGCCACGCATGCTATGTTGGGTCATTCGGGATCGGAAGAGTCCAAAGAGTTGAGCCGAGAATCGTTGATCCAAATAGTTGACCTACGAATCTCGGTGGCCGGAAATGGAGGAGAGGATGTTGCAACCTGACGGAAACGGCGCAGCCGTGGCAGAGCTTGAATCACTGCGTTCGCGTATCGATGCATGGCTCGTAAAAGACGAGGGAAGCGGCCGCTTTCAGATCGACCGGGAGGCCTTTACCGACGCGGACGTGTTCGCTCTCGAGCTGAAATATATCTTCGAGCGCAACTGGGTCTTCATTGCGCACGAGAGCCAGGTCGCAAAGCCGAACGACTTTCTCACGACTTTTATCGGCCGCCAGCCCGTCATCCTGACCCGCGACCGGGCCGGGGAATTGCATTGTCTGATCAATGCCTGCGCGCACCGCGGCGCGCGCGTTTGCCGCGAGAAGAGCGGAAACCGCCGCAACTTCACCTGCCCCTTCCACGGTTGGACCTATAATCCCGCGGGCCAACTCCTCGACGTGACAGATGAGGCTGGGGGTGGCTACGCGCCGGGCTTCAAGCGGGAAGACTATGGTCTAGAACATGTTGCGCGCATCGAGATTTACCGGGGCTTCATTTTCGCCAGTCTCAACCCCGAGGTCGTTCCTCTTGAGGACTATCTCGCGGGCGCGAAGACATTCATCGATCTCATGGTTGATCAGTCGGTCGAAGAGAAGCTCGAAGTTCTTCCAGGCGCTACGCGCTACCGCTATCGAGGGAACTGGAAGCTGCAGGTCGAAAATGGCCTCGACGGCTATCATATCGGCACGGTGCACGCGAATTACTTCATGACGGTCGCACGCCGGGTCGACGGGACATCGAAGAACGATACCAGGGCGTTCGATTTCGGTCGCTGGGCTCAGCTCGAGGGCGGCTCTTTCTCCTTCGACAACGGCCATTGCGTGCTCTGGAATGACTATGCAAACTATCAGGACCGGCCGAATTACGAAATCCTGGACTGGTTGAAGCGCGAGCGCGGCGAAGAGCGCGCTACCTGGATGAACGGCCGGATACGCAATCTGGAGCTGTTCCCTAACGTCTTCCTCATGGACCAGACGAGCACCCAGATCCGTATCATCCGGCCCATCTCGGTGGATGAGACCGAGGTGACAACCTACTGCATAGCTCCGGTGGGTGAGAGTGACGACGCCCGCGCCTTGCGCATCCGCCAGTATGAAGATTTCTTCAATGCAAGCGGCATGGCTACGCCGGACGACCTGACCGAGTTCAACAATTGCCAGGTCGGTTTCGGTGGCGGGGCTGGCCGGATGAACGACATGTCGCGGGGATCGACACGGTGGGTGCAAGGCGTCAGCAGCCACGGCGAAGCCCTGGGCGTCGACGCCATCCTTAGCGGCACGGCGGTGGCCGACGAGGGGCTTTACGTCGCGATCCACGACGAATGGATATTGCGCATGCGCGGAGCCATTGCGAGCGAAGAGGCCGAGCGCGCGTTACCCCCGAAGCCGGAGATGGCGAAATGAGCAGCGAAGTTGCGCAATGGACCGCGATCCAGCGATTTCTCGGGCGCGAAGCGGCCGCTCTCGATGCCAAGGATTGGGATAGCTGGATCGATCTATATCATCCCGATGCCGAATATTGGGTCCCCGCGTGGGATGACAGCGGCCGATTGACCGAGGACCCAAGGCGCGAGATTTCGCTGATCTATTATCCGACCCGGGCAGGGCTCGAGGACCGCGTCTATCGCATTCGGACGGGCCGGTCGTCGGCCAGTTCGCCGGCCCCGCGCACTTCCCATATCTTTTGCCTGCTCGCGGTCGACCATGAGGACGACGTCATTCGGGCGCGGACGAATTGGTCGGTGACCTCGGTCTTGGAGGATCGGCCGACGGTCTACAGTGGGTCGGCCATTTACGATCTCGAACCGATGGGCGACGCCTTTGTGATAAAACGCAAATATACCGTCGTCATCAACGACCTCGCGCAGACGATGCTCGATGTCTACAGCATTTGAGGTCGGCGTAGCGTCGCAGCAGGCCGGATTCCGGCCCTGCATCGGTACCATGGTCGGCGAGCCGGCAGGCATCGGACCCGAGGTTACCGTTCGCGCCTGGGCGTCAGGCCGCGTGCATGAGGTGTCGGTTCCCCTATTAGTGGGGTCGGCGGCCTCGGTCGAACGAGCGCTTGACCTGACTAAAGTGTCGGCCCGCCTGCGTGTCATGCGTTCGCTCGAGCCGCTCAGCGACGACCCGGCAGTCATCGATATCCTGGATACAGGTGCGCTGGACGACCGCGCGCTCCCCTTCGCGAAAGATACGCTCGAATCGGGCATTGCGACCGCCAAGTGGCTAGCCGAACTCGATGCGCTCGCGCGCGACGGGGTCTTCGCCGGCACAGTGATGGGTCCGATCAGCACCGGATCGCTTAAACTGGCGGGAAAGCTGGATATGGTGATCAGCCCGACGCCGGGCGAGAGTTATCTGCTCCTCCTCACCGGACCGCTCCGTGTCGCCCACCTCACCGATCATATGTCGATTCGGGCGGTCTGCGACCTCATCACGCCCGAGTTGATCGATACCGCCCTACAGCAAATCGACGCGGCGCTTCGAAGCTGGGGCGTCGCCAACCCCAGGATCGTGGTCGCGGGTCTCAATCCTCATGCCATCGGCGATGAGGAAGATCGTGCCATCGGTCCTGGAGTCGCGCGCGCGCGCGCGCGCGGCATCAATGTCGATGGACCATCCGCGCCCGATACCGTCTTTCGCCAATGTATCGAAGGCCGATACGATCTCGTGCTAGCGATGTTTCACGACCAAGGCCACATAGCCGTCAAGACATGGGGATTCTCGGGAAACTGCGTGATCATGATGGGGCCACCCTATCTCCATATGTCGGTCGCACACGGCACGGCATATGACATTGTGGGAACGGGCAAAGCCGATCCATCGATGATGCTGAGTGCCATGCGGACTTGTGGGGTGCTGACCGCCGGAAAGGGCTTTTCCGAGGTGGATCGCTGACGCGCCGGCCCAACTCCGGCGTGAAGCACGGCCATTCGCGCGCTGTGCTCAAGTCGTCCACAAGGATATGAGATGCTCCTTTACTATGCGCCTGGCCTTTGCTCGCTGGCACCGCACATCGCGCTGCGCCGGATAGGGGCAGAGTTCGATATTGAAAAAGTCGACATGCCCACGCGCAGAACCGAGCATGGCGCCGACTTCCGGTCGATAAAGCCTTCGGGAAAAATCCCTGCTCTCCTTCTGGATTCGGGCGAGCTTCTCACAGAGACGATAGCGATCCTTCTCTATGTTGCCGACCTGGCACCGCGCGCGGGGCTCGCCCCGCCGGCCGGAACAATCGCTCGCTACACGCTGACGGACAGCCTGAGCTTCATCGCCTCCGAGCTGCACAAGAGCTTCGTGCCGCTCTTCTCCAAAACCGCGGGGCCGGAGATCCGCGCTGAGGCAAAGCGGGACGTCATGCACCATCTCCAAGCGCTCGACCTGGAATTGACCGACAAGAATTATTGCTTCGGGGACGCCTTCACCGTGGCCGACGCCTATCTCTATTGCATCCTCGGGTGGCCCTCTCGAGTGGAGATCGGTCTCGCGGGCTTCCCCGCTTTGACGCGCTACCGCGCCCGGATGGAAGAGGAGCCCGGTGTCCTCGAAGCCGTGCGAGCCGAGAGCCTGAAGTGACCGGATCAGAGGCGCCGGTTTCATTTACCGGTTGCAAACGCGTTTCCCATGGTGCAAAACATTGTCCCAAGAGGGCTGCGACATGATGGCCCGTGGAACGGAGATTGAGTGATGCTTGAAGCCGTTTGGGGGCAGGTCGCCCGACATGATGATTACATGGTTGCTGGCCAATGAGTTCGGCGCCCGACATGGTCCGGCCCGAAATCGGCAAGACATTCGTCGCTGACGGGATCAAAACCAACTATCATGACACCGGCGAGGGCAGGCCGGTCCTCCTCGTCCACGGTTCGGGCCCCGGGGTCACGGCATGGGCGAACTGGCGGCTTAATATGCCCGAGATTGCTAAGGAATTCCGGGTCATTGCTCCCGACATGATTGGCTTCGGCTACAGCGACTCGGTGGGTCGGATCACCGACAAGGCCATCTGGACCAATCAACTGGTCCGTCTTCTCGACGACCTGGAAATCGACCAGGTCTCGATGGTCGGAAATTCCTTCGGCGGCGGCGTGACGCTCGCCTTCATGATCGCCCATCCCGACAGGGTCGATCGTGCCGTTTTGATGGGAGCGGCTGGACTTGAATTCCCGCTCACGCCGGCGCTCGATTTCGTCTGGGGTTATGAGCCATCCCGCGAAATGATGCATGAGTCGCTGAAGATGCTCGCATGGGACCAGAGCCGGCTGACCGACGATCTGATCGACTCCCGTTATCACGCGAGCATCCGCCCAGGAGCGCATGAGCCCTATCATGCGACGTTCGGCGGTTCCGACCGGCAGGCCAATATTGCTATGCTGTCGAGCCGCGAGGAAGATATCGCCGCGCTTCCCCATGAAGTGCTCGTCCTGCACGGCAAGGCCGACCAAGTCATTCCGCAAGAGGTGTCGCTGCGCCTCGGAAACCTGATCACACACTCAGACGTCCGCTTCTTTGGAGAGTGTGGCCATTGGGTACAGATCGAGCGGATGGCCAGTTTCAATCGCGCCGTGATCGAATTTTTCAGTCACGGCCTAAAATTTTAAATTTCCCGGGAGAGCGGTGATGGCAATTACAGGCGTGATGCGACCAGGCTTTGTCCAGATGCGCGTCCTCGATCTCGAGGAGGCCATCCCCCATTATCGCGACCGGATCGGGCTGGAACTCGTCGGTCGTTCGGGTGACCGGGCATTTTTCCGCGGGTTCGACGAATTCGATCGACACAGCGTCATCCTGCGCGAGGCGGATATGCCCGGTCTTGATCGGATCGGCTTCAAGGTTTGCCGCGACAGCGACCTCGAAATATTCGCAGACCGTTTGCAAGCCACCGGCGTCGACGTCGAATGGATCACCGCGGGCGAGGAAGAGGGCGTCGGACGCAAGCTGCGCTTCGCGGTTCCTACCGGGCATATCTTCGACCTTTACGCCGACATGGAATTATCGGCAGACGGTCCTCCCACAAAGAACCCGGACGTCTGGCACAGTGAGCCGCGCGGCATGCGCGCTATGCGATATGATCACTCGGCGCTCAACGGCATCGATGTCGCGGGATCGGCGCGAATCTTCGTCGAAGCGCTCGATTTTTCCGTTACCGAGGAACTCGTCGACGAAGCGAGCGGCACTCGGCTCGGCATCTTCCTGAGCTGTAGCAATAAGGCTCACGATATCGCGTTCCTTGCAGGCCCCGAGGATGCGAAAATCCACCATACATCGTTCCGCCTGGAATCCTGGAACGACGTCGGAAATGCTGCCGATATCATCAGTCGCTATGATATCTCACTCGATATCGGCCCGACGCGCCACGGTATCACGCGTGGTCAGACCATATATTTCTTCGACCCTTCGGGAAATCGGAACGAGACCTTTGCCGGCGGTTATGATTATTACCCCGATAATCCTCGCCGGTCGTGGGGCGTCGAACAGGCGGGCAAGGCGATTTTCTATTATGAAAAGGCGCTCAACGACCGCTTCATGACCGTCAATACCTGACTTCCTGCGATGGTCGAAAACTACCACACGATTGCACACGGGTCCGCCTTGGAGGCGGTCGCCGCTGCCGTAGGGCATGGCACCGCCGGCGGAACGCCCGTGGTCGCTGCGGTCGTGGGCGCGTCGGGGGAACTGGTCGCGTTCCTGAAAGGCGGCGCGGCTCCCTTTCACTCCGAAAAGATCGCTCAGGACAAAGCCTTCACGGCCGCAAGTTTCAAAGTGCCGACGGCAGCGGTCTACGAACTGGTCTCGGGCTCCGAAGCCTTATGCAACGGCATCGCGCATCAGCCGCGGGTCGTGATGTTCGGCGGCGGTGTCCCGATCATAGTCGATGGGAATTGCATCGGGGGAATTGGAGTCTCGGGCGGCTCCGAGGAGTTCGACATCGCCTGCGCCCGGGCAGCCGCCGCCTCGATTGGTGCGAAGGAGTTCTGAATGGTACAGGTTCAACAGCTTGCGGTCGAACCGGAAGAGAGAAACCGACCTGTCGCTGCGGATATCTTGAACTTTATCGACGGACGGTTCGTAAAGGGCGGCTCGGGGGCGACGTTCCCCAACATCGACCCCGCCACCGGTCGGGAGACGGGGCGCGTTCATGAGGCGACCCGTGAGGATGTGGATCGCGCTGTAGCGGCGGCCAAGCGTGCGCTCACAGGACCTTGGGGCAAAATGACAACAGCCGAGCGCATTCGGCTCATCGCTGCTGTTGCGGATGAGATCGAACGGCGCTCGGAAGACTTTCTCGATGCAGAAGTGGCCGATACGGGCAAGCCGAGAGCGGTCGCGGCGCACATCGATGTTCCGCGCGGCGCGTCGAACTTCCGGATGTTCGCCGACATCGTCACGACCCTCCCGACAGAATCGTTCGGTACCCCGACGCCTGACGGGAGCGGTGCGATCAATTACGCTGTGCGTAAACCGAAGGGTGTCATCGCGGTCGTCTGCCCGTGGAATTTCCCGCTCTTGCTGATGACCTGGAAAGTCGGCCCGGCGCTGGCCTGCGGGAACACCGTGATCGTCAAGCCGTCCGAAGAGACGCCGCGGACGGCAGCCCTTCTCGGCGAAGTGATGGACGCGGTCGGAATGCCCACGGGGGTCTACAACGTCGTCCACGGCTTCGGCCCCGGCGCAGCAGGCGAGTTCCTCACCGCCCATCCGGACGTCGATGCCATCACCTTCACAGGCGAAACCGGCACCGGGCAGGCCATAATGAAGCAGGCTGCCGTCGGCGTTCGCGACATCAGCTTCGAACTCGGCGGCAAAAATCCAGCGATCGTCTTCGCCGATGCCGATCTTGAGAAAGCAGCCGAAGGCATTTCGCGCGCCGCCTTTCTGAATAGCGGGCAAGTGTGCCTGGGGACCGAGCGTGTCTATGTCGAGCAATCCGTCTTCGAACCTTTCGTAGCCAAGCTTGCCGCTGCCGCTCGCGCACTGAAACCCGGGAACAAGGGTGATCCGCATTACCTCGGGCCGATGATCAGCGAAGAACATCGGCAGAAAGTGCTCGGATATTATGAGCGGGCGATCGCCGAAGGGGCAATCGCCGTTACGGGCGGCGGGGTACCCAACGTCGATGCCGCGGCGGCGGGCGGGTTCTGGGTCGAACCCACAATCTGGACCGGCCTCGCTCATGATTCGACCGTCATGCGGGAGGAGATTTTCGGTCCTTGCTGCGGGATCATTCCCTTCGACACCGAAGACGACGCGATAAGTTGGGCGAACGACACGGATTATGGCCTGTGCGCTACCGTCTGGACAGAAAATCTCTCTCGAGCTCATCGCGTCGCGGCGGCAATGTCCGTCGGCGTGTGCTGGGTGAACTGCTGGTTCCTGCGCGACCTGCGCACGGCATTCGGCGGTTCGGGGCAATCGGGAATAGGCCGCGAGGGCGGAGCGCACAGCCTCGAATTCTACACCGAGCTCGAAAACATCTGCGTGAAGATATGATCATGTCCGAACAAAATACACTTGACCCTGACATCATTGAAGAAGCAGCGATCGCCCTGCGAACGGCGGCCGAAAAGCGCTCGCCGATCCCCCCGCTTCGCGAAAGCCTCAGCGGCGGTGGCGTCGCGGCGGCCTATGCGGTGCAGGAATTGAACACCCGCCACGCACTCTCCTCGGGGCGCCGTCTCGTCGGACGCAAGATCGGGCTTACCTCGCGGGCGGTCCAGAAGCAGCTCGGCGTGGACCAGCCCGACTATGGCATGCTCTTCGCTGATATGGATGTGCCCGAGGGCGAGCCGATCGGGCTCGGGCGGGTCATCCAGCCAAAGGTCGAAGCGGAAATCGCGATCGTGGTCGGGCGCGACCTCCTTCAGCCCGACCTTACGATCGCCGAACTGATCCGGGCGGTCGAATATGTCGTGCCCGCGATCGAGGTCGTGGACAGCCGCATCGCCAATTGGGACATCCGGATCTTGGACACCATCGCCGATAATGCTTCGAGCGGTCTGTTCGTGCTTGGCGCCGTTCCGCGCAAGCTCGACGGGCTCGACCTACGCGCGTGCGGGATGGTGATGGAATGCCGCGGCGAGCCTGTTTCTGTCGGCGCGGGCGTCGCCTGTCTTGGCAGCCCGATCAGTGCCTCCTTGTGGCTGGCGCGCGTCATGGCACGCGAAGGCCGTCCGCTTCTTGCCGGAGATGTTCTTCTGTCGGGCGCTCTCGGACCCATGGCAACCGTCGCGGCCGGCGACGTCGTCGAGGCCAGAATCAATGGAGTCGGGACCGTCAAAGCGGCGTTTGCAAGCTGAGGCGATCAACCGGAAAGGGATAAAGAGATGGCGAAGACGAAATGCGCGATCATCGGATCGGGCAACATCGGCACCGATCTCATGGTCAAGATATTGCGGGGCTCGAGCGAACTCGAACTTGCCGTTGTGGTAGGAATAGATCCCGCCTCCGAAGGCCTTGCGATGGCGCGCGCGCGCGGCGTAACCACGACCCACGAAGGTATCGATGGACTGCGCGCGCTTACGAATTACCCTGACATCGAGCTCGTTTTCGACGCGACCTCAGCCTATGCGCATGTCGAACATGCCAAGGCCCTCGCAGCGGATGGAAAGCTTGTCGTCGATCTGACGCCCGCCGCGCTCGGCCCTTTCGTGGTACCGCCGGTCAACGCAGCGGTCTCCTCGGGCGCTCGCAATATCAATATGGTCACGTGCGGCGGACAGGCGACGATCCCGATTGTCGCTGCGGTGTCGAGCGTCACGCCGGTCCATTATGCGGAAATCGTCGCGTCGGTTTCGTCCCGGTCGGCCGGACCCGGTACAAGGGCCAATATCGACGAGTTCACGCGCACCACGGCCAAGGGCATCGAGGTTGTTGGGGGAGCGGCCAAAGGCCGCGCGATCATCATTCTCAATCCGGCCGACCCGCCGATGATCATGCGCGACACGATCTTCACCCTGACCGACTTGGTTGACGAGAGCTTGGTCTGCGATGCCGTCAAGGCGATGGTCGCCGAGGTCCAGCGTTATGTGCCAGGGTATCGATTGAAGCAGGACATTCAGTTCGAACGGTTCGGATCGAACCGGCCGCTAAAGATCCCGGGCTATGGCGAATTCGAAGGAATGAAGACCAGCGTCTTCCTCGAGGTCGAAGGCGCCGGCGACTATTTGCCAAAATATGCCGGCAACCTCGATATCATGACCGCTGCGGCAAAGGCTGCCGCCGAAGTCCTCGTGCGTCAGACGGGGAGAATCGCAGCATGACCTTCGATCCATCCAGCCAGTCGCTTTACATCCAGGATGTAACGCTCCGCGACGGGATGCATGCCATCCTTCACATGTATGGCACCGACAGCGTGCGAGCCATTGCAAAGGCGCTCGACGCAGCCGGGGTCGATGCCATCGAAGTCTCGCATGGCGACGGCCTCAACGGGACATCCTTTAATTACGGGTTTGGGGCCCACACCGATTGGGAGTGGATCGAGGCAGCGGCTGATGTCATCGAACATGCGGTGCTGACGACGCTTCTGGTTCCGGGCATCGGAACGGTCGAGGAACTGAGGCGCGCGCACAGTCTCGGCGTCCGCTCGGTGCGCGTCGCTACCCATTGCACCGAAGCCGACGTTGCAAAGCAGCATATCGGGATTGCGCGGGACCTCGGCATGGACGTCTCTGGCTTCCTGATGATGAGCCATATGATCGATCCCGAAGCGCTCGCGCAGCAAGCCTTGCTCATGGAGGGATATGGCGCCCATTGCATCTATGTAACCGACAGCGGCGGAGCCCTCGACATGGACGGCGTCCGGACCCGCTTCGAAGCTTACGATCGGGTCCTCAAGCCCGAAACGCAGCGCGGGATGCATGCGCATCACAATCTCTCGCTCGGCGTCGCAAACTCGATCGTCGCGGCGCAGGCCGGCGCGGTGCGCATCGACGCCAGTCTCGCCGGCATGGGTGCCGGGGCGGGCAATGCCCCCCTCGAGGTTTTCATCGCCGCCGCCGATCGCAAGGGCTGGAAGCACGGGTGCGACGTGATGGGCTTGATGGACGCCGCGGAAGATATTGTGCGGCCACTGCAGGACCGCCCGGTGCGCGTCGATCGCGAGACTCTCAGCTTGGGCTATGCAGGCGTTTATTCCAGTTTCCTGCGCCATGCCGAAAAGGCGGCCGAACAATATGGTCTCGATACCCGCCAGATCCTGGTCGAGCTCGGCAGGCGGCGGATGGTCGGCGGCCAGGAAGATATGATCGTCGATGTCGCCCTCGACCTCGTTCGGGACCAGGAACTGGCGGTGTCGCAATGAGCGATTTGGCAAGTCTGGCCGAAATCCTGGACCGGGCCGCGCACGAACGCGTGGCTACGCCGCAGTTGACCCATGCCCGACCCGAGCTGACGGTTGAGGACGCTTATGAAATCCAGCGACTGTCCATCGATCGTCGCCTCCAGCGCGGCGAGCGGCGTGTCGGCGTCAAAATGGGTCTCACGAGCCGGGCCAAGATGCAACAAGTGGGCGTCGACCAGATGGCTTGGGGCCGACTCACCGACAAGATGCTGATCGAGGAAGGGGGCAGCCTTGCGCTCGCTAACTTCGTCCACCCACGCATCGAGCCGGAAATCGCCTTCCTGATGTCGGCTCCCCTCGCCGGTAGGGTTACGATGGCCCAGGCGCTCGCCGCGGTTGCCGCGGTGGCGCCTGCGATGGAGGTGATCGACAGCCGATACGAGAATTTCAAGTTCGCGCTCGCCGATGTCATCGCTGACAACAGTTCTTCCTCGGGCTTTGTCGTCGGAAGCTGGAACGACCCGCACCAGGATATCTCGAATCTCGGGGTCATTCTCGAAATCGACGGCGAAGTCGTCGAAGTGGGGTCCAGCGCCGCCATATTGGGGCATCCGCTACGATCGCTCGTTGCGGCCGCGCGCATGGTGTCGGAGGGCGGCGAGCGCATCGAGGCCGGGGATATCGTCCTGGCGGGCGGGATCACAGCTGCTCCGACCCTTGCCAAGGGTCAGTCGATCCGCACGACTGTCCAGAATCTCGGATCAGTTTCGATCAGGGTTGATGCCTGATGCCGATTATCGAGGTCACCTTGCTCGAGGGACGAACGCCGGAGGCGAAGGAAGCTCTCGTCGCGGCGCTGACCGACGCCGCCGTATCCGCCGTCGGGGCGCCGATCGAGTCGGTTCGCGTCATCCTGCGTGAGGTTCCCGCAGCACATTTCGCAGTTGGCGGCCAGTCGTTCGCCGCGCGGCGCGCGCGCGAGTCCGGGGGATAGTCGCTATGCGCCCGCATCTCGTGGAAATCGTGGGAGGCAGCGCCTTTCCATGCCCGGACGGGGAGCGCGTGCTCGTTGCCATGGAGCGCAGCGGAGCGAGCGACATCGGCGTCGGATGCCGGGGCGGCGGCTGCGGAATCTGCCGGGTACGGGTTATCGAAGGCGCGCATCGGCTCGGCAAGATGAGCAAGGCGCATGTATCGGACGCGGAGCTCCAGGCGGGTTATGCCCTTGCTTGCCGGCTCTATCCTCTCGGTCGTCTGACGATCGAAGTTGTGGAATAAGGTGGAGAAGCGACATGTCGACAAATCTGAAGGCGATTGAAAGCAACTATGGCATTCGCGACGAATATGGCCATCTGATTGGCGGAGAATGGGTCGGGGGCGCCAGCGGCAAGACAATCGCGCTGCTCAACCCTGCTACGGGTGAGACGCTCGCCCGAATTCAAGCTGGGAACGCCGCCGATGTTGGTCGGGCCGTGGCGGCGGCAAAAGCGGCCTTTCCCGCATGGTCCCAGAGCAGCGCGGCGGAGCGGCAGGACCTTCTTTACGAAATTGCGCGCCGCCTCAAGGCGCGCCTTGAAGAATATGCCGTCCTCGAAACGCTGAACAACGGTAAGCCCATCCGCGAGTCGCTGTATTTCGACCTGCCCAACGCGATCGGCCAGTTCGAACTCTTCGCGGGTGCCGCCTACGGCCTGCATGGCCAGACGCTGGACTTTCCCGATGCGATCGGCATCGTGCACCGCGAGCCGCTGGGCGTCTGCGCCCAGATCATACCGTGGAATGTTCCCCTGCTCATGATGGCGTGCAAAATCGCGCCGGCTCTGGCGGCGGGCAATACGGTGGTATTGAAGCCGGCCGAAACGGTATGCCTCTCGGTGCTCGAATTTTTCGTGGAGATGGCCGATATTCTGCCGCCGGGTGTGGTGAATGTCGTCACGGGTTATGGGGCCGACGTCGGAGAGGCGCTCGTAACCCATCCCGACGTGCGCAAAGTCGCTTTCACGGGATCGGTCGCGACCGCGCGCCGCGTGATCCAATATGCCTCGGCGAATATCATTCCGCAGACGCTCGAACTCGGCGGAAAATCGGCGCACATCATTTGTGCCGATGCCGATATCGACGCGGCTGTCGAGAGCGCAACGATGTCGACCGTCCTTAACAAGGGCGAGGTGTGCCTCGCCGGGTCGCGCCTCTTCCTTCACGAGGCAATAGAGGAAGAGTTTCTCGAGAAATTTCGTGATGCGCTCGGCAACATCAGGCAGGGCGATCCGCTGGACCCTGCCACGCAGCTCGGAGCGCAGGCTTCGACTATGCAAATGGAGAAGATCGAATCCTACCTCGCGCTCGCGATCGAGGAAGGGGCGACGGTCTTTGCCGGCGGCGCGCGTTCGGCGGATGCCGGGCTCGCGAAAGGGCATTTCGTCCAGCCGACAATCTTCACCAAGGTCGCAAACGACATGCGAATTGCGCAAGAAGAGATCTTCGGTCCTGTTACCACAGTGCAAAGCTGGCGCGACGAGGACGAGATGATGGCGCGTGCCAATGACACGAGCTTCGGCCTCGCCGGCGGCGTGTGGACCCGCGACCTCGCGCGCGCGCATCGCATTGCAAGGAAGCTTGAAACCGGGACGGTATGGATCAACCGATATTATAACCTCAAACCAAACATGCCGCTCGGCGGATACAAGCAGAGCGGGTTTGGCCGGGAGTTTAGTCACGAGGTGCTCAACCACTATACCCAGACGAAGTCGGTGATCGTGAACCTCGACGAGGGCAAGCTTGGAATGTTCGATCAATAGGGTGACCAATAGTGATCAATAGCATTGCGGTCGTCGGCGCAAACATGGCCGGCGCAAGGGCGGCGGAATCACTGCGCAGCGCAGGTTATGACGGCCATATTCATCTCATCGGCGAGGAGCCGTGGCGCCCTTACGAACGGCCGCCGCTTTCGAAGGAGTTTCTGTGGGAAGGCGGAACGCCTTCTGGAAGCTTCTATCTTCATGACGAGCATTGGTACGCCTCGAACAAGGTCGAGCTCCGCCTGGGCGTGCGAACAACGGCGATCGACCTGCGCGCCGGCGCGCTGAGGCTCGCGTCCGGCGAAGCGGTTCAGGCGGACCGCATTCTCCTGGCAACGGGCGGCGCCGCTCGCCGCCTGCCTTTGCCAGGGGCCGAGGCTGCCAATGTGCACCATCTTCGCACCCTTGGCGACGCCGCCGGCCTTGCCGCCGATCTGCGGCCCGGCGCGCAGATCGTGATCATCGGAATGGGCGTCATCGGCGCCGAGGTTGCTGCCAGCGCGCGGCGAATGGGCTGCAATGTTACCGCTGTTGAGCCGTTCGCTTCGCCGATGATCCGGGCACTCGGGGACCATTTTGGAGCTTGGCTCGGCGAGCATCACCGGATGCAGGGCGTTCGTGCGCTCTACGGCCGATCGGTCAAAGGTCTTCGCCTGAGCGGCGCGAAAGTCTGCGCCGTCGAGCTCGATGATGGCGAAGAACTTGCCTGCGACGCAGTTGTTGTGGGTATCGGGATCGTCCCGGCCGTCGAACTGGCAGCGGATGCCGGCCTGATCGTCGGCAATGGGATCGTAGTCGACGCGCAATGCCGTACCAGCAATCCCGTCATCTTCGCCGCGGGCGACGTCGCCGAGCAACCCGACTTCTTCGGCGGCCGCGTGCGAATGGAGACCTATCAGAATGCAGCCGAGCAGGGCGCAGCTGCAGCGGCCGCCATGCTCGGTCAACCCGTCGAATATTGCCGCCCGTGCTGGTTCTGGAGCGACCAATATGATCTGAACATACAAGTGACCGGGCGCATCGACGCGCAGCAGCAGCTCATCATGCGCGGGAGGGTGGAGGATGATGCCTTTTGCGCATTCTTCCTCGCAGGAGATCTCGTCATGGGCGCGCTGACCGCGAACCGGTCGGCAGATATGGGAGTCGCCAAGCGCCTTGTCGAACGCCGCGCGCGCGTCGGACCGGCGGAGTTGGCCGATGTCGATGTCCCGCTGCGCGAAATATTGAAGAAGTCTGCTTCCTAGGTCCCCGAACTTCAGCCTATCCCGCCTCCGGCAACATAGAGCGTCTGTCCGGTGATGTAGGAGGCCTCGGGGGCGCCGAGAAAACAGATGGCGGCAGCTATCTCGTCGACCTCGCCAAAGCGCGCCATCGGGGTATCGCGCAGCGTCTGCCTTACGACAGCCTCGAACCCTGCCTTGTCTGCCTCGGTGGGCTCGGCCGGATTTCTGGGTGTGACTCTCGTGACGTTCACGCCGCCTGGCGCCACGCAATTGACCCGAATGGGCCTGTCTTCGAGATCCTGGGCAAGCGCCACGGTCAGCGCAGCAACGCCGCCCTTCGCTGCGGCATAGGGCAAGCGGTTGATCCCACGCGTCGCGACCGAGCCGACGTTGACGATCGCACCCTGGCCCGCCGCCAAAAGATGCGGGAGCACGGCATGACAGCACCAGATCGTAGGCCAGAGCGAACGGTTGATCTCAGCCTCTATCTCCTCCGCGCAATAGTCCCAGAAGGGCTTGGCCCAGATCGTGCCGCCGACATTATGGACCGCGACATCGACGCGCCCATGCCGCTCGATCACATTCCCGTAAAGCGAACAGGCGCCGTCTCTTTTCTCAAGGTCGTGAATTTCACCATAAGCGTCGAGCCCGTCGGAACGAAGGCCCGCAACGGCCGCCATCGTGGCGTCCTCGGCGCGGTCAGCGATGGTCACTGTCGCGCCTTCCCGGGCCATTCGGGTCGCAACCGCCAATCCGATGCCTTGGGCTCCGCCCGTAACCACGGCAATTTTATCGGCATATCGCCCGGAGGAAATCATCGTGAGCTCTCCATTATTGCGCAACTAAAATTGATAAATATCAACTGGATAGAATTGTTACGCAATGGTTGATTCAGGAATTACATGTCGCAGCTTGCAAACACAAGGAGTAATGCATTACACTATGAACAACGAAAGGGCCGTGATTCTGCAGGTCCAAAAGGAGAGGGATGATGCGCAGCCGGCTGCTCCGACCCGATGATATCAAAGGCGCCTGGGCCATCGTGCCGACGCCCGCTACCGAAAACGCCTCGGACTGGCGCTCAGAGAACACGGTCGACCTGGATGAAGCCGCGCGGGTGGTGAACGGGCTGATCGACGCTGGAATTGACGGCATTCTCAGCATGGGAACTTTGGGAGAGGCGGCAACGCTCACCCACGGCGAAAAGCTCGATTATATGCGAGCGATTGTCGATGCGGCCGGCGGCCGCGTTCCCGTGTTCGTGGGCACGACCTGCCTTAACACGCGCGATACGATCGCCCTGACCCGGGAAGCGCTTGCGCTTGGCGCCGACGGGACCATGCTTGGCATTCCGATGTGGTGCGCGCCCGCGCTCGACGTTTCCGTGCAATTCTATCGCGACGTCGCCGAGGCCGTCCCCGAAATGAATATCGCCATTTACGCCAACCCCGAAGCGTTCAAGTTCGATTTTCCGCGGGCATTCTGGGCGCAGGTCGCGGAAATTCCCCAGGTCGTGACCGCGAAATATATCGGGGTCGGTACGCTGCTGGCCGATCTCGCGGCCGTGAAGGGCAATATCAAGCTACTCCCCATCGATTTCGATTATTATGCGGCGGCGCGGATGGTCGACGAGATCGATGCCTTCTGGTCCAGTGGCGCCGTTTGCCATCCGCTCGTGACGACGAGTTTGCGCGATATTGTCGCGAAGGCGAGGGCAAGCGGCGACTGGGCGGCCGCGCGGGCGCTGCAGGCGCGTCTGGGCCCCACCGCCGCGCCCCTGTTCCCGAATGGGAGCTTCAAGGAATTTTCAACGTATAACATCGGCCTCGAGAAGGCCCGAATGGACGCTGCAGGGTGGATGAAAGCGGGACCAGTTCGGCCGCCCTATCATCTCGTACCCGAGCCGTTTCTGGCCGGGGCGCGCAAATCCGGCACGATGTGGGCCGATCTGGGACGCGAGCTGGAACGCGAGCAATCCACGCCATTATCATTGGAGGCAATCCCATGACGAAGCTAGATTTGGACTGGCCTCACAATTTCAATGAGATTCCGAAGGAAGTTTTTGTACGCAAGGACGTTTACGACACCGAACTGCAGCGCATTTTTCATGGCGAGGAGTGGCATCCGGTTTGCCATGAGAGCGAGATCCCGGAACGGGGGGATTTCAAGACGTTTCGTCTCGCCGGTATTCCCCTGCTGATCGCGCGCGGCGATGATGGTATCGTTCGCGCCTTCTTCAACGCCTGCTCGCACCGCGGGAACCAGCTCGAAACCGCTCCGATGGGTAACAAGCAGGAATTCGAATGCCCATATCATCGCTGGCTGTTCAGCACGCGGGGGGACCTGGTCGGGTGTCCGAACCAGCGCGAGTTCGTGCCTGGCTTCAACCGCTCCGACTATCCCTTGGCCCAACCCCGGATGGAGAGCGTCTACGGCGTCGTGTTCGTCACCATGTCCGCTCGAACCGAACCCCTTCTCGAATGCCTCGGATCGATCGTGGAAACGCTCCGCGAGCTCGTGGGGGGGGACGGCCGCCTCAAGCTGCTCGGCTACCAGAAGGTCCGGTACAACACGAACTGGAAGTCCTATACCGACAATGACGGCTATCATGCACCGCTCCTGCACCAGGCCTTCAATCTCCTAAACTGGCAGGGCGGTAAGGGGCGCCAGTTCACCAGCACGAAACGGGGCCATATAGGCTTTGAATCCGAGCTGTCGGTTGCCCGTGGCGATACGATGCTCGAAGATCCGTCGATCATCGAGTTCAAGGGGCAGGACCCCTCCGTCGGATCCCGGATCGTCAGCCTCTTTCCGACCTTCGTTGCAACGAAGCATTTGGACGTTATCAACCTGCGGTTCGCGACGCCCATCGATCATGAGCGGGTCGAAGTGCATTACGCTTATTTCGCGCATGCCGATGACGATGAGGAGATGGTGCGGCACCGCTTGCGCCAAAGTTCGAACCTCTTGGGTCCGAGCGGCCTGATCAGCATGGAAGACGCGTCGATTTTTCACCGGATTCATATCGGGAACCACACGCCCGGCGCGGCCATCTTTCAAAAAGGTGTCCGTGACAAAGAGAAGATCGAGGACGAGTTCCTTCAGAACGACGAGAGCGGAAATCTTCCGAGATGGGAATATTATCGGGAAATAATGGGTTTCGAAAGGCGCGCAGCATGACCTTGGCGCCCGAAAACTTTAATCGCGCGCTCGACGACTTGCTCGTCGCGGACGCGGACGCACTCGACAGCAAGGATATGCAGCGCTGGCTATCCAACTATGTGGAAGAGGACGACGCATCCTATATCTGTCTGTCGCGTGAAAATGAGGAACAGGGGCTCGCGCTGGGCTTCATGTACGACGACTGCCACGCGCGCCTGCTCGACCGAGTGACCTATATCACGAAGATATGGGCCGGGACATTTCAGGACTATCGAACTCGGCATTTCGTTCAGCGCGTCGCGGCGGACCGAATTGATGATAACACCTGGAAAGCGCGGTCCAACTTCAGCGTGTTCATGACGCCCGAAGACAGCGGCGTGTCCGAAGTCCTCGCGACGGGGCAATATGAGGATCTCGTTCGAGAAGGCGCGGATGGAGATCTTAAGCTTCTTTCCCGTCGCACCCTCCTCGATACGACGGTACTACCCCGCTATCTGGTCTATCCGATCTAGTCACACCTGGGAGCGATGGTGAGAGCCAGCGCCCTTGGATATGTACGTCATCGGGGTGACAACGGCCCTCAGGCCGTCGTCCAGTCGCGTGCGCCAAAATGGCGTTCGAGCATCGGGCGCATGATGTCCCATCGCTCAAGCTGGCTCCAGTGTCCCGACCTATCGAGAACATAGAGTTCGGCATGCTGGAGATGCTCAAGCAGATAGAGGCTCGTATCGAGAGGGACGATCCGGTCCTGCCTGCCGTGAAAAATCAGCACGTCGTGCGGAAGCTTGCCCAAGATCGACGGCGGCATTGCAAGCGTTTCGATCCCGACCTTCATCGAATCGATCATCTTCGACGCGATGGACATGACAGCGGGATCGGTCGCAATTTGATAGCGCGACGATACGATCTCTTCCATTCCTTCGAACTTGTCAGCGTCATAGGCGAAGCTGTGCATCAGCTGGCGATATCGCGCTGGGCGCGGATCGGAATAAAAGGAGAGCAGCCGAACCAACTCCGGCGTCCGCGGCGCCGGGGCACCTATCGACCCCATGAGAATGACCTTATCGAATCGTTCGGGCGTTTCGCTCAGAAGCTGCAGTGTCAGCGCGCCGCCCATCGAATTTCCGACGATATGGGCGCTGTCGATCTCAAGCGCGTCCATCAGTCCGAGGCATTGTTCGACGCGGACACCGATCCACGCCATGACATTGTCCGGGAACGGATCCGGTATGGTGGACTGGCCAAATCCGATCAGATCGGGTGCGATCACGAAGAAATTTTCGGCGAGATCGGGCATTAGGTGGCGCCAGTTTGATGCGGCGTGCGCACCCGGCCCGGCGCCATGCAGAAGTAATATGGCAGGCTTCTTGGGATCGCCGGCGATCATCGTGTGCGACGTAAGCCCGCGTCCTTCGATTTTCTCTTCCCGGATGACATCCGAACCCATGAAATCTCTCCCTTCCGTCTTATCGATGGCATTCCATCCGACCTGGACATTGCACAATGGCTATCGTGTTGTCCATTGTAAACTCTAGCGACCTGCCGACTGGACTCTCATATCTCATTGTGCAATGCATTTGCCAGATAAGCAATTGTGGGACGGGGAGTAGCCGAGATGGACGACGAGACTGTTGCATCGCTCGCGCGTGAACTGGATGTCGCCGAGGCGAGCCAAACACCCGTCCGGCAGCTGTCGCTTCGCTTCCCTCAGATGACGATAGAAGATGGATATCGCATCGCCCGCGCGTGGGTTGAGCTCAAGAAGGCGGCGGGACGTCGGTCCATTGGCCGCAAGATTGGTCTGACATCGCGTGCGATGCAGGCGTCTGCTGGTATCACCGAGCCCGACTATGGCACGTTGCTCGATGACATGGCGTTCGAGGAGGGGAGCGAAATTCCCATCGATCGCTTCATCAATCCGAAGGTCGAAGTCGAATTGGCCTTCATTCTCTCCCGGCCGCTGGGTGGTCCCGATGTGACGACACGGGCTGTTCTCGCTGCCACTGAATATGTAGTGCCCGCCGTGGAGATCATCGACAGCCGCGTTCAGCCGATCGACGCGGAGACCGGCAGCGCCCGGAAAATCCAGGATACGATTGCCGACAACGCGGCGAATGCCGGGATCGTCCTCGGCGGCCGGCCCATCCGGCCGGACGCCATCGACCTGCGATGGGCCGGCGCCATATTATCTCGCAATGCCGTCATCGAGGAAACAGGAATTGCGGCTGGCGTGCTAAACCATCCAGCGCGAGGGGTCGCGTGGTTGGCAAATCGCTTGTCGCAGTGGGGAGAAGAGTTGCAGGCGGGCGAAATCCTGCTGGGCGGTTCTTTTACCCGCCCGGTCCCTGTGTCGCGCGGCGACGTGATATCTGCGGATTATGGCAGGCTCGGCTCGATCGCGATGCGGTTTGTCTGACATGTCGTCAGCAAATCCTCCCAACCATTTCAAAGTCGCGCTCGCCGAAGGGCGGACGCAGATGGGATTCTGGCTGGCGCTGGCGAACGCCGACATCGCCGAAATCTGCGCCGGACTGGGGTTCGACTGGCTCCTTGTCGATGCCGAGCACGGACCGCAAACTCTGCCCGGGATAATCGAGCAATTGCGGGCAATAGCGTCCTGCCCGCCCTGCGCTGCCGTCGTGCGCGTGCCTTCATCAGACCCCGTCGCGATCCGTCAAATCCTCGACTTGGGAGCGACGACCCTCATGGTTCCGATGGTCGAAACGGCTGAGCAGGCCTTCCGGTTGGTCGAAGCATGCCGCTACCCCCCATCGGGCAGCCGAGGCATCGGCGGTGCAAGGGCATCGCGCTGGGGCGGCATTGCGACCCATGTTGCCGATGCCAACGAGCGGCTTTGTCTGATTGCGCAAATCGAGACGATTCAGGGTGTCGAGAATATCGAAGCAATCGCCGGCGTCGACGGGATCGACGCGCTGTTCATCGGTCCAGCCGATCTGGCAGCGTCGGCCGGGCTCTTGGGAAGCGCCAACCGGGAGCGGGTGCGCGAGCTCACGATGGGCGCGTTGTCCCGCATCCTTGCCGCGGGAAAGCCAGCGGGAATTCTGTCGCGCGATCTCGCGCTTCTCGATGCACATCTCGCCGGCGGCGCAAGCTTCGTCGCTGTCGGAATAGATGCGTTCGCCCTCGCCGATGCGGCACGCGGGCTGCTCGATCGATTCCGCCAGTGACCGCGATCCGCGCGCCGGTTTTGGCCTTGCACAATAAGCAACGGATTGTACGCTGTGTCCAAATAGGAAATCGGGAGCGGGCTATGCTAGTGCCGAATCGACCGGATACAGGCGGCCTCCGCCGGCGGGGGCGATGACGTTGCAAAAGATCGTGATCGCGATCACCGGCGCGACAGGATCAATCTACGGTCTGCGTCTGCTGGAAATGCTGCGTGAAGATCCGAGCTGCGAAACGCACCTCGTGGTCTCCCAGGCAGCCGTGCTCAACATCCGCGAGGAACTGCCGCTAACGCTGAAAAAATTTGAAGCGTCGGCTGACGTGGTTCATAACATACGGAATGTCGGCGCCAGTATCGCGAGCGGATCGTTTCTCTGTGACGGCATGATTGTCGCGCCCTGCTCCATGCGCACCCTTGCGGCGATCGCCAATGGGCTCTCCGACAATCTGATCACCCGAGCTGCCGACGTCATGCTCAAGGAGCGTCGTCCATTAACGCTCATGGTGCGAGAGACGCCCCTGAACCTTGCCCATCTTCGAAACATGGCAGCCTGTACCGAAATGGGGGCGATAATTTTCCCACCCGTCCCGGCGTTCTACGCTCGGCCATCGTCGATCGACGAAATCGTCGACCATAGCTGCATCCGGGTCCTCGACCAGTTCGGCATCCATCGGGCCGCCGATCGCCGATGGACCGGACTGAAGGGCGCAGAAGTGATGCCTCTGGCGCAGGCGGATAAATCGGAAAGGACAATTTGATGGCGGCAGTGCTGATGCGCCGGGAGCTATTGGGCGCCGGGGTTTTTTGCGCGGGTCTGGTTGGAGCCTCCCGCTTCCGGTCAGGAAGTGCGGCGGACGAAGAGGCCGTTCTCGTCGTCAGCCAGCCAAGGGTTGAGGAAAGCGAGCGTTTTGCCGCGTCCCTCATATCGTCTTCGAAAAAGTCTCTCGCGCTGGATGTCGGAAGCGGGCTGGATGAGTTGCTTGGCGACTGGCCCCGCGGCGCGCAGGTGATTGCAGGCCTGACCTCCGACCCCGCTGCAATGATTGCGGCCCAGTTGCTCATCGAGAGTGGAGCGGAGCCTTTGCTTCGATGGGAACATTCCTATGAGGCGGGCCGCTGGACACACCGCATCGGCGCCGCCCCCGGCTTGGGCGCGCTCCCGCAATATACTTGGCCCGCCGTCGTTGCGCAGAAAGTTCGCGATGAGCTGGACGGCCACAAATCATCACCGCGCCGGGCCGCGTGCATTTCGGGGGAATGTGCACTCGCCTCGAATAGCCCCGGCCTACTTGTGACCTGGGCCTTTCGGCTTGCCGGAGAAGCGCGGTGAGGCCGCCGCTGCCCGAGGGAATTGCGGCGGCCGACTTTTCACGGGCCCTCGATGAACTCGCAGGCGTCGTCGGCAAAACCTGGGTTTTCGTCGACGAGCTTCCGCTGTCGACTTACCGCGACGCGTATTCGCCGCTTGCCGATGGCACTCTGCTTCCTTCTGCCGCCGTCGCTCCGGAAAGCGTCGAACAGGTGCAGCGGATCCTTGCCATCGCCAACAGCTTCCGATTGCCGATCTGGACCATCGGGACTGGACGGAACTTCGCATATGGCGGGCCGGCACCCCGCAAATCCGGATATCTTGTCCTCGATCTGAAACGGATGAACCGGATCATCGAAGTCAACGAAAAATATGGATATGCGCTGGTCGAGCCGGGCGTTTCCTACATGCAGCTTTATCGCCACCTGCAGCGGATCGGCAGCAAATTGTGGATCGATCCGGCAGCGCCCGCCTGGGGCGGCGTCATGGGGAACGCGCTCGAGCATGGCGCCGGCTACACGCCCTATGGCGATCACTTCATTATGCAATGCGGGATGGAAGTTGTGCTTGCCGATGGCCAGGTCGTTCGCACGGGCCAGGGAGGCATCTCTAACAGCAAGCATTGGCAGATCAGCAAACATGGGCTCGGACCGCAGTTCGATGGCATGTTCACCCAGTCGAATTTCGGCGTCGTCACCAAACTCGGCATCTGGCTGATGCCGGAGCCGCCCGGTTACAAGCCGTTCATGATCACCTTTCCACGCGAAGAGGATCTCGAGCAGATTTTCGAGATCACGCGCCCGCTCAAGGTGAATCAGGTGATCCCTAACGCAGCGGTCGCGGTCGACCTATTGTGGGAGGCCTCGGCGAAGACCACGCGGCGACATTATTATGACGGCAAGGGGCCGCTCCCGCCGTCGATCCGGACGAAGATCGCCGCGGACCTCAATCTCGGGATGTGGAATTATTACGGCGCCCTCTACGGACCACCGCCCATGATCGAGAATAATTGGAAATTGATCGAGGAGGCATTCAGCAACATTCCGGGCGCCAAGTTCCACTTCGCGCGCGAGAATGATCCTGCGTGGGATTATCGCGTTAAGCTCATGCGCGGCGAACCCAATATGACCGAGTTCAGCATCATGAACTGGATCGGCGGAGGGGGACACGTCAACTTTTCCCCGATTTCCGCGCCCGACGGGGCGGAAGCCTTGGCTCAATATAATCTGATCAAGAAACGCTGCCACGAATTCGGCTTCGACTACATCGGGGAGTTTCTGGTCGGCTGGCGGGACATGCATCACATTTTGATGATCATGTACAATCGGGCCGATGAAACGATGCGCAAGAGCGCCCACGATCTCTTCAGTCTCCTGGTGGATGAGGCCGCGGCGGCGGGGTTCGGCGAATATCGTACTCATCTCGCCTTCATGGACCAGATTGCTGGAACCTATCGTTACAACGACGGGGCGCTTTGGGATCTCCATCACCGCCTGAAGGACGCTCTCGATCCCAACGGCATTCTTTCGCCCGGAAAGCAGGGCATATGGCCGAAGTCGGCGCGTCCCTGATGCCACGCGACCCACGCTCCCAGGAGATTCATGATGCGTAAGGACGAAGTGAGGGGGCTTGACCACTGGATCGGCGGGTCACCGGTTGCCCCTGGCGACGGCGCTTATTTCGAAAGCCTGAACCCGATTGACGACAGTCTCTATTCCCGGGCGGCTGCCGGGACTCCGGCCGACGTCGATCGAGCAGTTGAGGCGGCCGACACGGCCTATCGCCGGAACCGCGACCTTTCCGCAGCCGCGCGCGAGGGATGGATGATAAAGGCTTCGGCTCTCATGGAGCGTGACGCATCGCAATTTGCCGACACGCTCGTTGATGAAATCGGCTCGCCGATCGCAAAGGCCGGTTTCGAGACCCGGTTCGCCACGAGCTTCTTGCGCGCGGCCGCAGGCGTTCCCCGGCGCATTCGCGGCGAGACTATTCCATCCGATGCGCCCGGCCGCGTCAGCATGAGTTTTCGCGAACCGGTCGGAGTCGTTGCCGGCATTACGCCGTTCAACGTCCCGCTGATCAAGGGGATCAAGCAGTCGGCCATGGCGCTCGCGACGGGCAATGCCTTCGTCCTGCTTCCGTCGGAAGCGGCACCGCGCGTGGCCGATCAACTCGCGCGCCTCTGGGAGGAAGCAGGCGTGCCCGAAGGCCTGTTCAACATTGTATATGGGGACGGCGCCAAAATCGGCGATGCGCTTACTGGCCATCCCAAGGTTCGCGCGATCACCTTCACGGGCTCGTCCCGGGTCGGGCGGCATATCGCGCGCATCGCAGCTGAAGGCTTCAAGAAATATACCCTCGAACTCGGCGGGAAGAGTCCTCTCGTCGTCTGCGCCGACGCCGACATCGAAAAGGCCGTGGCGGCCGCGATCTTCAGCATCTTCATGTATCAGGGCCAGGTGTGCATGGGGGCGTCGCGTATCTATGTCGAACGTCCGATCTTCGACCGGTTCTCCAAGGCTTTCGCTGCTGCAGCTGCGAAACTCTCATCCGGCGATCTGCGCGATCCCGCAACGATGCTGGGTCCTATCATTTCCGGGCGTCAGCGCGCGCGCGTGCGGCAGCATATCGATGACGCCCGCGGCAAGGGAGCCGAAATACTCGCCGGGGGCGAATGGACGGGCCATGTGTGCCATGCGACCATCCTCTCCGGTGTCCAGCCCGGGATGGAGGTAGCGGCCCAGGAAACCTTCGGGCCGGTCACGTCGCTCTATCCGTTCGATGACCTCGATGAAGCCCTCCGGCTTGCCAACGACACCGAATATGGCCTGAGCGCCGCGATCTTCACGCGCGACATCGACAAGGCGCTTCGGTTCGCTCGCGAAATCGAGTCCGGGATGGTCCATGTCAACGCGCCCACGTTGCACGACGAGCCTCACGTGCCGTTCGGCGGTTCCAAGGCTTCCGGATTTGGCCGCGAGGGCACCGAGGCCGATCTTGAAATCATGACCGAGTGGAAATGGGTGAGCATCCAGACCGACGCGGCCGTTGGGGGAGCACACTGATGTCTCAAGGAAAGTCATCCATTCGCGCCAACCTCGCCGATCGCGCAAGAGGCGTCGGATCGCTGCGCGATTTTCTGGAGCTCCTCGAAGAATATGGGCAGGCCATTACCTGGACGGACCGGATCATGCCCGAGCCCGACCTGCGCAACATTGCCGTGGCCGCCTCGCGCGATGTCAACCATGCTCCTGCGATCCTGTTCGACAATATAGCGGGCTACCCCGGGAAACGCACGGTTGTCGGGGTGCACGGCTCTTGGGATAATATCGCGCTGCTCCTGGGTCAGCCAAAAGGCACCACAATCCGGGATATGTTCTTCGACATAGCCGGGCGCTGGGGCGATGCCTCTGCCCAGATCAGCCGCGTTTCCGAGGGGCAGGCGCCTGTCCATGAGTGCCGGCACGAGGAGAATATCAATCTCTACGACCTGCTGCCCGTGTATCGCATCAACGAGTTTGACGGGGGTTTCTATTTGGCCAAGGCGTCGGTGGCTTCGCGCGATCCGTTGGATCCGGAAAATTTCGGCAAGCAGAATGTCGGCATCTACAGGCTTCAGATCCAGGGTCCCGATCGCTTCAGCCTGATGACGATCCCGTCGCATGACATGGGACGCCAGATCCTCGCAGCGGAACGCGAAGGCCTGCCGCTCAAGATCGCCGTCATGCTCGGCAACCATCCCGGCGTCGCGTTGTTCGCAGCAACACCAATCGGCTACGACGAGTCCGAATATGCTTATGCCTCGGCGATGATGGGAGCGCCGATCCGGCTGACGAATTCCGGCAACGGTATCGACATCCTCGCGGATAGCGAGATCGTCATCGAAGCCGAGCTCCAGCTTGGTGAGCGCGTCTTCGAAGGGCCGTTCGGTGAATTCCCAGGATCCTACAGCGGCGTGCGACGCGCCCCTGTCTTCAAGGTGACCGCCGTCTCGCACCGAAAGAACCCTATATTCGAGAATATCTACATCGGTCGTGGCTGGACGGAGCACGACACGTTGATCGGTCTTCATACGTCGGCGCCCATCTATGCACAGTTGCGCCAGACCTTTCCCGAAGTCACCGCGGTGAATGCGCTGTACCAGCACGGACTGACAGCGATCATCGCGGTCAAGAACCGGATGGCGGGCTTCGCAAAATCCGTGGCGCTCCGCGCGCTTGGTACGCCCCATGGCCTCATGTATCTGAAAAATCTGATCATGGTCGATGGCGATATCGATCCCTTCGATCTCAACCAGGTCATGTGGGCCCTGTCGACCCGGACGCGCGCGGAGGACATCATCGTCCTGCCGAACATGGCGATGGTCCCGATCGACCCCGCTGCCGTGACGCCGGGGAAGGGGCACCATCTGATTATCGACGCAACAAGCTATCTCCCGCCCGATCCGGTGGGCGAGGCACATCTGGTCACCCCGCCCACCGGCCAGACTATCGATGACCTCGGCAAACGGATCCAGGCGATGCAACGAGGCGAGACGCTATGACTGCACCCCATTGCCCGCGATGTGGCTCCGACGCTTCGATCCCTGATTTCCGCGGCGTCGATGGCGAGAAAACGATTTGGACAATCCATCGCTGCACGGCCTGCTGTTTCTCTTGGCGCGACAGCGAGCCGGCGAGTGCGATCGACCCGCGTGTGCGCGCCGAGGAGTTCGCGATCGATGTTTCGGAGCCGGATCTTTTTCCGATCGTCCTGCAACCTTCGACCATGCGGAAATAGGGGGTGATCAAGATGGACGCAAATCGCCAAGCCGCCGCGCTCGACGCGCTAGAAGCACTGGTCGGTGCCGATGGGGTAACGCGCGATCCGGCGGCGCTCGCACCCTTCCATTCCGGAGTCGCCCTGCCCCTGGGTATCATCGCGCCGCGCGACACCGAGCAACTTGCCAAGGTCCTCGCGGTGGCGAGCGAGGCCGGAGCGGCGCTTCAACCTGTGTGCCGCGCGGTCGCAGGTCAGGAGGTGGCGGCACGCGACAAGATCATATTGCTCGATCTTGGCCGCATGAATGAGATTCTCGAGATCAATGAGAACTTGGCTTACTGCCTCGTCGAGCCAGGCGTCACCTTTCGGCAACTCTCCGAACAGATAGGCGAGCGGGGGCTCAAGCTCTGGGTCGATTGCCCGGGTGAGCCCGACGAATCGGTGGCGAGCGCCTTTCTGAAGCGGCGCGTGGGCTATACCCCATATGCCGATCATTATCTTATGCAATGCGGGCTTGAGTTGATGCTGGCCGACGGCCGCAGTGTCCGGACAGGGATGGGTGCTATGCCCAAGAGTACCTGCTGGCAGCTCTTCAAATTTGGTTACGGGCCCTGGATCGACGGGCTCTTCACACAATCCGATCTTGGCGTCGTGACCAAGCTCGGCCTCTGGCTCATGCCCCAGCCCCCGGCAGCGCAATCCTTTGCTGTCACGGTGCCGGACGAAGACGATCTTGGCAAACTTCTCGATGTACTGGGCCCGCTCAAGACCAATATGGTCGTCCCCAATGGCGTGGCGGTGGCAAATGCGCTGCACGAAGCAGCGCGTTCGGGCAAGGTACGCCGCGACTTCGGCGGCACCGGCCCAATGTCCGCCGGCGAGGTTCGAAAAGCCGGGGAGTCGATCGGGCTTGGCTACTGGACTCTTTACGGCTCGCTTTACGGGCTCCCCGACAATGTTCGCATCGCTTGGTCGATGGTCCAGGACGCGTTCGCATCGATCAAAGGCTCGCGGGTGCTGGCCGCTCCCGCAGCCGGGATGGAAGGACTGTGGGCGTGGCGAAAAGGCATGATGCTTGGTTCGGTCGGTAATGCACTTGGCCGCCCTTCGGCCTGGGCCGGAGGATCCTCTCTCGACATCGGCCCCATCAGCCCGGTTGATGGCAAGGAAGGGCTTCGCCTTTATGACTTGTCGCGCGATATTTCCGGCCGGCACGGTTTCGATTTTGTCGGAGAAACGAATGCCGTCTGGCGCTCTGCCCAGCATCGGCAGTATTTGTGCTTCGATGGCAGTCCCGCGGGCAGTAAACGGGCG
This sequence comes from Sphingopyxis sp., assembly GCA_051861185.1. GTDB lineage: Bacteria > Pseudomonadota > Alphaproteobacteria > Sphingomonadales > Sphingomonadaceae > Sphingopyxis. The sequence goes on along the minus strand of JBIMKQ010000009.1, from coordinate 26,034 downwards.
AGAGACTGCGCTATCGAGCTGATCGATGCGCAGGCAGGTGCCGGATTTGGACAGACGCACGTCGAGCCGGCGCTCGCCGCCTCTGCTAGGGCGACCTATGAAAGCGGCGCGATAACTCAACTGCACGCGCGCGTGAAACGCGCGCTCGATCCCGCGAACCTCTTTCTGTCGGCCTGACCTCAAACAAGGGAATCGAAAGCATGAAGATGGGATTGCTGGCGGTCGCTCTGCTGATGCTAACCGCTTGTTCGAAATCGTCAGATGCGGACAAACCGGACGGTGCAGAATTATATGCCCTGAACTGCGCGGGTTGTCACGACCCGGGCCCGGGTCATCCCGCCACTATGCTGCTTGAAGAGATGGAGCGACCCGTTGCGCCCCTCATTGGCCGCAAGGACCTCGACAAGGACTATGTCCACTCGGTCGTCCGAAACGGGCTGATCGAAATGCCGCCATTCCGCCCAACCGAGCTGACAGACGCCGATGTGGATCTTGTATTCACCTACATCAAGACGGCAAAGGGTCCTTCGAACGCTCCTTGACGACGAGGCGCGCAAGGCTTTGCAAGGCATCGGCAGCGTCAGTCTCGTTAACGATCCGCGTATAGGCCGTCAGACTGAGGTTTGCGGCGTTCATTCGGTCCGCGCAGCTCTCAGCTCCAAGCGCACTCGCCGCGCTGATTAGCAGGTGCTGCGCCAGCCGTTCCCCTTCGAGTTCGGCCATCTTTACGAGGCGCCGGACACGCTGCGCCTTGGCAGCCGAGGCCCCGCTGGTACTGGCGGGAGCTTTCAGCCACCGGCGGGCCTGACGCAGTGGCCCGATGACTTCTGAATTTGTCGCCTCAATTTCTGCGAGGAGAAAACGCAATTCCGTCTCGCTAAGCACGATCGACCGCAGCTGCGCTAACCAGCAGCACAGAAGCAGGAGGTTGACATCGAAGCCATGGTCGTCCTGCAAGCTGAGGCAAATATCCGCTACACCGGGCTGCGCATAAGCTGATACCGAGAAACGCCAGAAGGTGTCGGGATCGAGTGGCTTCACGTCCTGCCCCCGAAATCCCCTCGCATGCCAGCGCCCGGGAGGCTCCCGTTTATGGCGATCGCACCAAGCGGGTCAGGAATCCCCACGCATCTCCTCCGGCTGCCAGCCCATTGCGTTGCTGGCTTTGAGAGCGGCGGCCTGGACTTTGTCGATATTGCTCTGGCAAAAGAATTTTTCGTCGGTCATCCGGCCAAGTACGCCAATCACCGCGATCAGCTTTTCCTGCATGTCGAATACCGGGACTGAAATGGCAGCGAGCCCCGGTACCACTTGGCCGTCCACCTTGGCGTAGCCTTGCCTCCGGATCTCCGTCAGCATAGCTTGCAGCTCGATTTCATCGATGGACGTCCGCGCAGCGCGCTCACGTTCAAGCAGCCGCTTATAGGCAGGGAGTGGCTGGAAAGCCATGAAAACTAGCCCTGCAGACGAATGCTGAATGGGAAGGACCGATCCGACGTGCAAAGACGTCGCAATTGGAACGCCGCCATCGAGCCAACGGATGATCGTCGGCCCATAGTCACCCCATATCGAGAGCAGACCAGTGGTCTCGAGATCATCCGCAAGCTGCCGCAGATAGGCGGTGGTGATGCGAATAACGTCGAGCCTCGACAAGGCCGAGAGTCCGATCTTGAGGGCGGTTGGACCGAGAGAATAGCGACCGTCCGCAGGCTCCTGCTGGACCAGCCCAGTATTAATGTAGGCCTGGAGATATCGGTGCGCCTGGCTGCGCGACATCTCGGCTCCCGCGGCGATATCGCGAAGGGGTGCGCAGCCGCCGGGACAAGATATCAGCGCTTCGAGCACGCGGACCCCAGTCTCTACCGACTGGATACTCTTGCGAGGCTTTTGCGCAACATCGCGCGGCGATTTGGAAGAGGCGGACATATCGGAGTGATCGTCTTCAAGCTCTGTCACTCTCACGCTTTTTGCCTGACGTTCCAAACTTCTTCCATTCTCTTATTTTGTCCCTTTTGCAGGGATACGAGGGTTCTAGGAAGCAACAACAGATACAATTCATATCTCAAGATGCAAAGTCGTTTCTTGTGCAACTGCCCGCGCGGCATTCCTATGCAATGGCAGATTGCGCCCTGTTGCCAGCCATTCGCGCGTATCCGCTCTCCTGCCGTGTGCCAGTGTCCGCCGGCAAATCGAACGTGAAAATTAGCGCGGCGAGGATGCAGCCTCGACGGCCACAGTTTCGACGCGGCCTGCTGCTGGCGGCTCGTCCTCGCGGCGTGTCGCCATGAACACCCCTGCACCGACAAGTGCCGCGCCCGCAATGTGAAAGGGAGCGAGATGTTCTCCAAGCAGGAGAATTGCAAGCGCAACCCCAAAGACTGGGGGCAGATTCATATAGATACTCGCGCGAGCGACACCGATCAAATCCACTGAACGGTTGAAAAAGAAATATGCAAGGAGCGAAGGGAAAATTCCGACATAAAGGATGGCGAGCGGAACCTCAATCCTCGCCGCCATATAATGGCCGTGCGCAATCTCCAGAAGATACGGGATGGCAATGCTTGCGGCCCCGACCGCGAACAGCGTTACGAGAAAGCTGAGCTGATGTATGGCGGGTTTCTTCCGCAAAAGGGTCGAGTAGAGCGAGTAGAGAAAAACGCCGAAAAGGGCGGCGGCATCTCCGCGGTTGAACGTCATGGCCAGAATATTGGCTAGGCTTCCTTGCGCGACGATGACGAGCAAACCGGCCAGTGATACGAGCGTGCCTGCCAACTGACCGATCGTAATTCGGTCTCGAAAGATCACTGTCGAAAGCAGGAGTATCATCGAAGGCATGGCGCCCTGCATCATCAGGTTATTCGTCGCCGTTGTATATTGAAGGCCCCAATAAACCACGAGGGCGAACGCTCCGATCCCAAGCGTTCCGAGAAACGACAGCATTTTCCAATTCTGCAGAATTGCGCGACGATCCGCGACAAGATGCGGCCAAGCGAAAAGTAAGCCTACCCCCATTGCTACGACCCATCGCCAAAAGGCCATGCCGAGGGGGGTAACGAGGTGGTGAACTGCGCGCGCAACAATGGGGTTGAGGGCCCAAAAAAGCGAGGCTGCACAAAGCAATAAGCCAGCAGAACCCCAGGCTCGCTGAAATATTGGAAATCGATGCGTCAATGGATGCCCCTTTTGGTCAGTTTGCCGATCTGGTGCGCCGCCCTGCGCTTCTTCTGGCTCGCAAAATTTGGCTTGAACCATGATCCGATCTGCGTCATCGCGTTGCACATAGTGCATCACATTTTTCTAAATGCAATAAGGAAGCGCATAAGGTGGCGCTCGCTGGAGGGGCACCATGACCCGAATGTTAGAAGGAATTCGGATTCTTGACCTCAGTCGGGTCCTTGCTGGACCTTGGGCAACGCAGCTCATGGCCGATTTGGGCGCCACAGTTATCAAGGTCGAACGCCCGCTCGAAGGGGACGACACGCGTCGTTGGGGGCCGCCTTGGCTTTATGCCGGCGGAGAGGCAACGTCTGCCTATTATCTGTGCGCAAATCGGGGAAAGGAAGCGATTGCCGTCGATTTCACCGACGCCGAGGGACAGCAGATTATTCGAGATTTGGCGGCCGGTTGCGACGTTGTCGTTGAGAATTTCAAAGTCGGGACGCTCAAGCGCTACGGGCTCGACGCTGCGAGGCTGCGAGAGGCCAACCCGGCCCTGGTCTATTGTTCCGTGACGGGCTTTGGCCAAGACGGCCCCTATAGCGGCCGGCCCGGTTATGATTTTATCGCGCAGGGCATGGGCGGATTAATGAGCGTCACGGGTTCGCAGGAAAGTGGCCCGATGAAGACGGGCGTTGCCCTGTCTGACATCATGACGGGTCTCTACTCGGCGATCGCGATCCTGGCAGCTCTTGTCCGGCGGGGAAATACCGGCGAGGGCGCTCATCTCGACGTGTCGTTGCTCGATGTCACCGTTGCCACCCTTGCAAATCAAGCCTTTAACTTTTTCGCCACGGGGGAGAATCCGCCCCGTTATGGCAACGCTCACCCCAACATCGTGCCATACCAGTCTTTCCCGACAGCCGACCGCGGGATCAATCTCGCAATCGGGAACGACTCTCAGTTTCGTCGGCTGTGCGACGCAATTGGGCGGAGTGACCTTGCTGACGACCCACGCTTTGGCACCAATGGTTCGCGGGCCGGAAACAAACAGGCGCTGGAAGATGAGTTGGCGCCGATCTTTGTAGGCGCGGGCGCAGCTTCATGGATAGAACGGCTCGACGCCGCCGATGTCCCGGCTGGTCCGATCAATGAAATTTCGGACGTCTTTAAGGACGCTCATGTTCTGCACCGTGGAATGAAGATTTCGCTCAACCACAAGGAATTGGGTGATCTTCCAGGCATAGCCAGCCCCATCAAAGTCGATGGCGAGCGCGCGGTTGCCTCCACACCACCACCGCTCTTGGGCGAGAATACTGATTCCGTTCTGCGGAGAGAGCTCGGACTGGGCGACTTAGAAGTAGTGGGGCTAAAGACAAGAGGAGTAATAGGGTGATCCTCATCGACCGCACCGAGCGACGATGGAGCCTCCGATCATGCCCTTCCTCACCATGCTCTCATGAATATTAGTTAGGCGGCGGCGCGATGTTTTCGCAGGCCCGCCAACGCCGACGAGGCGACCGCGCCGATGTGTGATTCTGCCAGCCCGCGCGCGCGGGCAGGAGATTTGGAAGCGATCGCCTCAATGATTTCATCATGTTCACGTGCGGTATCGGCCATGAAATGATTGAAACCACCGGCTTGGTTGATGAAGAAATCAGACATGTCAAAATTGCTGTTCTGCCGCGCGTCGAGAAAGGGCGACTGAGCCATATCGTGGATGAGCTGATGGAAGGCACGGTTGAGTTCGCAATAAATTACCGCGCTGCGCGGCTCGTCAAAGTCGATCGTGAGAATACGTGCTTGCAGCGCGCGCAAATCGCGCGTTTGCGAATCGGTCCGACGCGCTGCCGCCAGTTCCGTCAGCAGTCCCTCGAGCCTTTCAAACATGATATAGAAATCTGCGATCTGGTCATAGCTTGGATTTATCACCTCGCAACCGACCTGCGGAATTATGCGAACAAATCCTTCCGAACTCAAACGGTTGAGCGCGGCCATGATCGGCTGGCGGCTCGCTCCGGTATCGCTCACAAGATCCTTGACCGACAGCCGCTGGCCAAAATTATATTGCGCGCCAACCATTCGGCTAACGAGAAGATCGTAAATTTCATCCTTCTTGTTCACTCGAATTGTCTCCAACTTTGGCGCTGCTACGCACGCCGCGAATATCCCCCTTGATTCAGCAAGAACGCAAGAGTCAGTCGTTGGCGAACGGATCCGGCTGCAAGAGCTGTTCGCAACGGAAATCGACAGATTCACTCTGCATATTTTGTTCGGCGCAATCGATCGTGGACAGCAAGTCTTTTTATAAGCGCTTACCATGCGCGATCACGCGCCATATTCGCCAAACGAATGATCGCCGCCAGATGATCGTTCCAACTCTTCATTGCTTCGCGCTTCTCGTCCTTCCAGTCGTGGCGCTGGTAGATACCGGCGACGCCCGCGCGGGAACCTCCGACGTGATTGAGCACAGCTTCGGTCACTTCAAATCGAACGCCTAGCCGTTGAAACCCGGTTGCAAGAGTTCGTCTCAAGTCATGCAGTCGCCAGTCCGGTAACGGTTCGCGGCCGTCTTGCGACATAAGCAGGTCGAGCTTGATCTTGCCTTTGCTATATCCGGTGAACCTTCCGCCCCTGGAGGTCGTGAACATCCTGCCGCTACGCGGCCAGATAGCCGACCCGGCAACCTCGTCGAGGATCGCAACTGCAAGTTCGTTGAGCGGAATTCGGTTGGGCTCGCCATTCTTTGCCCGTTCGCCGGGCAGGGTCCATAGGAGATCTTTACGGTTGAGTTCCTCCCAACGCAGCGACGAAACCTCCTCTCGTCGCTGACCGGTGACGATCAGAAGGCGGATGATGGGTCCGAAACAGGAATGCGTGTTTGGCGCCGCCATCCAGATGCGGCCAAGCTCCTCGTCTGAAAGCCAGCGATCGCGAGGTTTGACCGGGGGCGGGGTTTCCATGCCTTCCATCGGACTCCGATCGATATCTCCCCGGCTGACGGCCCAGCGCAAAAGGCGGCGCAAAACAGCGAAGACGTTACGGATATTTGCGATCTGCGCGCGCGGCATGCGGTCGAAGACGGCAACGATGTCGATTCGCGTAAGATTGGGAAGGGGCTTTGATCCCAAGACCGGCTTTACATGCAGCTCGAGGCTGCGCTTGACGAGGCGCCTCCAGCCTTCTCCAACGCAGGCCTCAGCGAAGCGATCAGAGTAATTATCGAAGGCTAGATCGACCGACTCTCGCCGTCGTTGCCGCTCTGCTTCGCCTGGATCGATTCCCTGGGCGATCAGAATAGCCAGTCGCTCCGCTTCGGCTCTGGCGGTGGCTGGCGTCCATGGCGAGCCATGGCTGCCTATCGTGTAGCGACGCGTCTTAGATTCGCGACCGCCCATTCGGAATTGCAACACGTAAGACACGGCGCCAGCTTTGGTTCGCTTTGCGCCAAAACCCTTTATGCTATCATCCCAAAGAATGTCATGTTGCCCGCTCGAAATGAGAGCATCGACCGACCGTTTTGTGATCTTTCCGCTTGCCATAAATTGGTCTCCCAATACGGCGTTTCCAGCAATCACCCGGCAATCACCGTGGCGGAAATTGCCGCGTAATTGGGGAAAAGATAGCATAGGGAGTGGCTATAAAAAACTAGCCTTTTCAACCCTATAGCACTCCTATATACGCCTCCAGCGAAAATACCACACCTCATGCCCGAGCGTGCGCGCCTTGGCCTCGTACCGCGTTTCGGGCCAGCCGCCGGGGCGAACCTGGAAATCGCGGGCGTCCTGCGCCAGCCACTCGAACTGATGGCGATGGCGGCGCATCACCATTAGCGCGTGTTGAAGATAGATCGGGTGGTCGGTGCCGAAACGGAATTCGCCGCCGGGCTTCAGCTTCGCCGCGATCAGGTCGAGCGGCCCGTCGTTCATCATCCGCCGTTTCGCATGGCGCGCCTTGGGCCAGGGATCGGGATGGAGCAGATAGGCGAAGCTCAGCGCCTCGTCGGGAATCCGCCGCAGCACCTCCAGCGCGTCGCCGAAATGAATGCGGACATTGCCCAGCGGTAGCCGCTCGCCATGATCTCCGGCGACATGGACCAGCGCTTGCGCGACCCCGTTGAGAAAGGGCTCGGCGCCAATAAAACCATGGTCGGGCAGCATGTCGGCGCGCCCCGCCATATGCTCCCCGCCGCCAAAGCCGATCTCGAAATGCAGCGGGCGGTCGTAACCGAACAGGGCTTCGGCGGTCACCTCGCCCTCGGTGGGCACCGCGATCTGCGGCAGCAGCGTGTCAACCAGATCCTGCTGGCCAGCGCGCAGGGGCTTGCCCTTCGAACGGCCATAGAGGCGGTTGATCGTCGTCGGATCGCCGGGTTTGTAAGCAGTCATGCCGCGCGCCCTAGCCGCGAGGCCGCGCGGCGGCAAGTCGCGGCTCAGAGTCGCGTGAAGTCGATGGGCGCGTGGCGGTCGAGCGTCTGCGATGCGTCGGGCAGCGGATATTTGAGGCCGGTGGCGCAATTGAACAGCAGTGCGGTCTCGCCGTCGTTCAGCCAGCCCTCGGCGCGCGCCTGACGCCATGCCGCGAGCGTTGCGCCGCCCTCGGGGCAGAGGAGCAGGCCGTCGCTGCGCGCGGCATCGTCGACGGCTTGCTGGATTGCCGCATCGCTGACCGCGATCGCGCGGCCGTTCGATTCGCGGACCGCGTCGAGGATCAGGAAATCGCCGACCGCCTGCGGCACGCGGATGCCCGCGGCGATCGTATGCGCATCCTCCCAGCGTATCGCGTGGCGTTCGCCGGCTTCCCACGCGCGGACCATCGGCGCGCAGCCCTCGGCCTGCACCGCGATCATGCGCGGCAGCTTGCCGGTGATCCAGCCGAGCGCCTGCAATTCGGCGAACGCCTTCCACATGCCGATCAGTCCGGTGCCGCCGCCGGTGGGGTAGAAGATCACGTCGGGCAGCGCCCAGCCGAATTGTTCGGCGAGCTCCAGCCCCATCGTCTTCTTGCCCTCGATCCGATAGGGTTCCTTCAGCGTCGAGAGGTCGAACCAGCCGTTCGCCGCCGCGCCTTCGCGCACCAGCTTGCCGCAATCATCGATCAGCCCGTTGACGCGGTAGACGCGCGCGCCCTGCGCCGCGATCTCGCGGACGTTGATTTCGGGCGTATCGTCGGGGCAAAAGACGATCGCTTCGATCCCCGCCTGCGTCGCGTAAGCGGCCGCGGCGGCACCGGCATTGCCATTGGTCGGCATCGCGATGCTGGTCACGCCCAGCTCCTTCGCCATGCTGATCGCCATCACCAGCCCGCGCGCCTTGAACGATCCGGTCGGAAGGCGGCCTTCGTCCTTGACGAGCAAAGTGCCGGCGCTTGCGCCTGCCGCAGCGGCGACCTTGTCGAGCGCGATGATCGGCGTGTCGGCTTCGCCAAGGCTGATGATGTTTTCGGAGCGCCGCACCGGCAGCAGTTCGCGCCAGCGCCACAGGTCGCGCGGGCGCGCGGCGATAGCGGCCTTGTCGATCGCTGCGCCTACGCCGGCGAGGTCATAGCGGACGAGCAGCGGGCGGCCAGCGGGCGAGAGGCCGTGCAGGACACCGGCCTCGATCCACTCGCCGGTCAGCCCACATTCGAGATGCGTGACGAAGGTCGGCCGCTCGGCCCTCAGATTGACGTTGAGCGGCAGCGGCGCGCTCAATTTGCGAGCGCCGCTTTCAGCTTGTCGACGAGGTCGGTGCGTTCCCACGGGAAGCTGTCACCCTCCGACGTGCGGCCGAAATGGCCGTAGGCGGCGGTCTGTTTGTAGATCGGCTTGTTGAGGCCCAGGTGGGTACGGATGCCCTTGGGCGTCAGGCGGACGAGCTGCGGGATCACCGCCTCGATCTTGCCTTCGTCGACGGTGCCGGTGCGGTGCAGGTCGACATAGATCGACAGCGGTTCGGCGACCCCGATCGCATAGCTGAGCTGGATCGTACAACGGCGCGCGAGGCCCGCGGCCACGATGTTCTTGGCGAGGTAGCGGGTGACATAGGCCGCCGACCGGTCGACCTTCGTCGGGTCCTTGCCGCTGAACGCGCCGCCGCCGTGCGGGCTGGCGCCGCCATAGGTGTCGACGATGATCTTGCGCCCGGTCAGGCCGGCATCGCCGTCGGGGCCGCCGATCTCGAAGCGCCCGGTCGGGTTGATGTGATAGACGGTGTTCGCGGTCAGCAGTTCGGCGGGCAGCACGTCGGCGATCACGCCGAGCACATATTTGCGCAGCTCGAGATATTTCGCTTCGTCGCCTTCGCCGTTGTGGAAATAATAGCCCGGCGCATGCTGGGTCGACACGACGATCGCGGTCGCCTCGACCGGACGCTCGTTGGCATAGCGCAGCGTGACCTGGCTCTTCGCATCGGGTTCGAGGAAGGGCGCGATACCGGCCTTGCGGTCGGCGGCCATGCGTTCGAGGATCTTGTGGCTATAGTCGAGCGTCGCGGGCATGAAATCGGGGGTTTCGTCCGACGCATAGCCGAACATGATGCCCTGGTCGCCGGCGCCTTCGTCCTTGTCGCCGCTTGCGTCGACGCCCTGCGCAATATGCGCCGACTGCGCATGGAGGTTGTTTTCAAACCGGAAGGTTTTCCAGTGGAAGCCGTCCTGCTCATATCCGATCTCGCGAACGGTCTTGCGGACGGTTGCCTCGATTTCTTCGAGCGCGCCCGGCGCCCATTCGCCATTTTCGAACACGCCCTTGCAACGGATTTCGCCGGCCAGCACGACAAGCTGGGTCGTCGTCAGCGTTTCGCAGGCGATGCGCGCTTCGGGATCCTTCGACAGGAACAGGTCGACGATCGAATCGCTGATCTGGTCGGCCACCTTGTCGGGATGTCCTTCGGACACGCTTTCGGAGGTGAAGAGGAAGCTGTTGCGCATGGGAGACCTTTTGGATCGAATATAAAGGATGCTTTATGTCTGCGCGCTGTTAGCGGCCGCGCCGGCGAAAGGCAATGGCGGCCGCGAGCAACAGCAGCGCAAATCCGACCGGCAGCATGTTGCCGAAGCGGGCGAAGAGCGTCGGTGCATGCGCCTGCGGCAGCACCGTATCGATCCGGCCGGCGGTGTGCATCGGGAGCGATTCGAGGATCCGGCCGTCGGCGTCGATCACCGCGCTGATCCCCGTCGGCGTTGCGCGCACGACCGGCAATCCTTCCTCGATAGCGCGCAGTCGCGCCTGCGCCAGATGCTGCGGCGGACCCCAGCCGCCGAACCAGGCGTCGTTCGACGGGTTGAAGATGAAATCGGGGCGGTGTGCGCGGTCGACGACCTGTCCCGAAAATATGATTTCATAGCAGATTTGCAGGCCCGCCCGGCCAAAGGCGCCGAGGTCGAGCGTGTGCGGGCCGGGGCCGGGCCAGAAATCGATATCGCCGGGGGCGAGGCGCGACAGGCCGATGGCGGACAGGACCGGCCGCATTGGCAGATATTCGCCATAGGGGACGAGGTGCGACTTGTCGTACCGTGGGCCAAGCGTACCGTCGGCGTGGATGGTCATCACCGCATTGCGCGCGCCGACGACATCGCCCGACTTGTCGAGTTCGAGCTTGAGCGCGCCGAGCAGCATCAGATCGTCGGGATTCATCAATTTGATCAACCGCAAGCGCGCCTCGACGGGCGAGCGATCGTAATAGGGCGCCGGATAACCCGTTTCGAGATAATCGGGCACCGCCGCCTCGGGCCACAGGATCAGGCGCGGCGTGTCGTTCTTGGGCGCGGTCAGCCGGGCGAGCTTGGCGAAATTGGCGTCGGCTTTGCTGCCTTCCCACTTGTCCTGCTGGCCGACGTTCGGCTGGACGACGGTGATCGGGATGCGCTGCATACCCTTGGAGTGAACGGCGGCGTCGGCGCTACGACCCATTTGCGTGACAGATGCCGCACCCCATAAGGTGAGCAGGCTGCCGAAGAGTACCGCCGCCGCGACACGGCGGTGAAACCATGCCAATATCAGGACGGCTGCGAGCAAGCAGACGATCCCGCTCATGCCATAGGTCCCGATCCAGCCGGTGGGCGCGGCAACGTGCGGGACGGCAATCACCCCCAGAGGATTCCATGCGAAGCCGGTGAAAATCCAGCTGCGAAGCCATTCGGTGAGCGTCCAAAGCGCCGCGAAGGCCAGCAGAAAGGACGGCGCCGCAAAATGTGCGTCTGCCTTGGGCTTCATTATCCAGGCGCCCCAGGCGGCAAAAGCCGGATAGACCGCAAGATAAAGCGACAGCAGCACCACCGCGATCCAGCCGAGCCAAGCGGGCATCGCCGCCTGATAGGTGAAGGCGGTCGCGATCCAGTTGAGACCGACGACGAAATGGCCGACTCCGAACGCCCAGCCGATGCCGAACGCGCGCCACCCCTTGGGGCTGCGCGCCACCAGAGCCATCCATCCTGCGAGCGCGAGCAGGGTCAGCGGCCAGAGGTGGAGCGGGGCAAAGCCGGTTGCCGAAACGGCACCGAGCAACAGGGCAAGAAGCTTTGGCCAGCGCTGGGCGAAAGCGGCGATGCGGGAGGAGGTCGCGGTCACGGGGGCTGCTTTAGCGCCGCGCCCACCGCCCGACAATGGCGCGTGCGATTTAGCGGGCCTTCGCCGGGAAACCGAATGACCGCCAACGACCAGTCGCGGACATTGATCCTCCCCTTGGCGAAACCATGGGGAGGTGGCAGCGCGAAGCGCTGACGGAGGGGCGCATGGCGTACCGTCGCAGCCCTTCCACCACCGCTACGCGGCGGTCTCCCTCCCCATCGGTGCGCGACAGGGAGGATATATTCATCATCGTCACCCTCGAACGAGACGCGTGGCTCGTTCGACTTGAACAGGGAGCGGCCGCTTACCAGCCCGAAGCAGTCTCGAACGGCGCAGAGCCCCCTAGAGCATATATTTCATCTTGATCGACTGGCGCATGTCGCCTGTCACCGCAAAGCTTGCCGATTTGAAGCTCGGCGGCCCGACGGTGATCGTGGGATTGCGCGAAAAGCCGAAGCCTTCCTTGGGCAGGAAGATCGCGACATCCATCTTGTTGTTGCTGTTCTCGTCGTGGACGACGGCGATCGCATAGGTGCCCGCTGCGGGTGCGCGCACGAAGAAATCGCCCGCGTCGGCGGCCTTTACCGCCATCCGCACCGACGCCTTGTCCTTGCTGCAATCGGGAAATGCCTTGGGATTGGTGGTGAGGCAGACAAGGATCTGCCCCTTTGCGCTGCGCAGGCCGGTAACGCTGACCTCAACCGTCGGAGCGGGCGTCGGCGGCGCGCTCGCGGCGCCGATGAGCAGCGGCAAAATCGCCAAGCCCGATATCCGTGCCGCATGCCTTGTCCCAGAAGCGGAAATAAAGCCCATAATTCCCCCGATAGGCCGCATGATGCTGTTCATGATGGGTCGCGGTTATCAGCCATCTTCCTGCTGGTCCATGAACAAGCGCGCGCGGAAACATTTCCCACCCCATATGATTGCCGACGCCCATCACGGTCATGATCGTCAGCACAAGCCCGAGCATGGCGACATGGATGGGGATGACAAAAACCAGCGCCGGGATGACGAGAGCGCCCGTGATCGCCTCGACGGGGTGGAAACTCATCGCCGCCCAGGCGGTCGGCGGGCGGCTTTGATGATGGACCGCATGGGCGATCCGGAACAACGCCGGTCGGTGCATCCAGCGATGCGTCCAGTAGAACCATGTGTCGTGGATCAGCAGATAGGCAAAGAGGCTGACGGGCAGATACCAGAGCGGAAACGTGCCCCAGTCGGAGTAGATGCGCGTCCAGCCATGCGCCTGCCATCCCCATGCAGCCACACCCGCCGGAATCCCGTAAATCGCGGCGCTCGCAAGGCTCCAGCCGATCTCGCGGCGCATCTGCGGTTCCAGCCCGCGATAGAGGCCGGGGTGTTTCAGCCGCGTCGCAAAGGCGAAGGCGCCGCTGGTGATCAGGTAACGCACGCCGACAATCGCGGTCATCGCGAGAGCGGAAACAAGGATCGGCCAGCCGGTCATCGCGCGAGGCTAGCCGCTCGCCGCGGCGTTGCAATGGCTTTGCGCCTGCGCGCCGGGGCGGCTAGGGCGGTGCGATGGCGGCGGGCAACACAGATTTCTGCGATATCGCGATTGTCGGCGGCGGGCTCGCCGGCGGGCTCGCCGCGCTTGCGCTGGCGGCAAAGCGCCCCGACCTCGACGTGCGGCTGATCGAGCCGGGGCCGATCGGCGGCAATCATATCTGGTCTTTTTTCGACAGCGACATCGCAAAAAAGGATCGCTGGCTCGTCGCGCCGCTCGTCCGCCATCACTGGACGGAGTACGACGTCCGCTTTCCCTCGCACGAGCGCAGGGTGCGAATGGGGTACAAGAGCATCACCGGAGAAGCGCTCGCCGATGCGGTCATCGCGGCTCTACCCGCCGGGCACATCATCGCCGACAAGGCGAAGCATGTCGCGCCGGACCATCTGCTGCTGTCGCGCGGCGGGCGCCTTTCGGCGAAGCATGTCATTGACGCGCGCGGCGTCGGCAAATTTCCCGGTCTCGATTGCGGGTGGCAGAAATTCGTCGGACAGGCGCTGAGCGTCGAGGGGGGGCATGGCCTTGACCGGCCCGTCGTGATGGATGCGACGGTGGAGCAGATGGACGGCTATCGCTTCGTCTATCTGCTGCCCTTCGATGCCGAGACCGTCTTCGTCGAGGACACTTATTACAGCGACAGCCCCGACCTCGACATAGCCGAGGTGCGCGACCGGATCGCGACCTACGCGGCGCGGCGCCAATGGAACGTCACCGCGACGACGCGCGAGGAAACGGGCGTTCTGCCGGTCGTCATTGCGGGCGATTTCGGCCGGCTCTGGCCCGAGTCCGACCGCGCCGGCCGGATCGGCGTGCGCGCGGGCGCCTTTCAGGCCATGACCGGTTATTCGCTTCCCGATGCGGTGCGGACCGCGACCGCGTTACCCGAGATCGTCGATCGCCCCGATCTGGCAAACATGCTCCGCGACCGTGCGGCGGCGTCGTGGCGGCGGCAGCGCTTCTATCGCATGCTCGGCGCGATGCTGTTCCGCGCTGCCGAGCCGGATGCGCGTTTCAAGGTTTTCGAGCGCTTTTACCGCTTGGCACCGGGATTGATCGCGCGCTTTTACGCCGGACGATCGACCGCTGCCGACAAGCTTCGCATCCTTTCGGGCAAGCCGCCCGTATCTGTGGGCCGCGCCATCGCGGCGCTTTCGAAACTGGACTGGAAATGACCCGCTCGGCTATCATTATCGGCGCCGGTTTCGGCGGCCTCGCGCTCGCGATCCGACTCCAGTCGGCGGGGGTCGCGACGACGATCGTCGAGGCGCGCGACAAGCCCGGCGGGCGCGCCTATCATTGGGTCAAGGACGGCTTCACCTTCGATGCCGGGCCGACCGTGATCACCGATCCCCCGTGCCTTCAGGAATTATGGGCGCTCAGCGGGCAGGATATGGCGACCGACGTCGATCTGGTCCCGGTCATGCCCTTTTACCGGCTGAACTGGCCCGACGGGACGAACTTTGACTATTCGAACGACGAGGCCGCGCTTCGCGCCGAGATCGAAAAGCTCCACCCCGCCGATGTCGACGGCTATAACCGCTTCCTCACCTATTCGCGGGGTGTCTACGAACAGGGCTATGTGAAGCTTGGCGCGGTCGCCTTCCTCGACTTTGCCTCGATGATCAAGGCGGCGCCCGCGCTGATGAAATATCAGGCATGGCGCAGCGTCTATTCGATCGTGTCCTCCTATGTGCAGGACGAACGGTTGCGACAGGCGCTGTCGTTCCACACGCTGTTGGTCGGCGGCAACCCGATGACGACCAGCGCGATCTATGCGCTGATCCATACGATCGAGAAGGACGGCGGCGTCTGGTTCGCGCGCGGCGGCACCAATGCGCTGGTCAGCGCTATGGTGCGGCTGTTCGAGCGGCTAGGCGGCACGCTGCGCCTTGGCGATCCGGTAGCGAAGATCGACACCGCGGACGACCGCGCGACTGGGGTCACCACCGCGAGCGGCTGGCACGGCGACGCCGATATGGTCGCGGTCAACGGCGACCTGATGCACAGCTATCGCGCGCTCCTCGCCGATCATCCGCGCGGGGGTAAAGTCGCGAAAAGCCTGGCGCGCAAACGCTGGTCGCCCTCGCTCATGGTCGTGCATTTCGGGGTGAAGGGCGACTATCCCGATATCGCGCATCACAGCATCCTGTTCGGCCCGCGCTACAAGGGCCTGCTCGACGATATTTACGGCGGCGTCGTTCCCGACGACTTCTCGCTCTACCTCCACCATCCCAGCATTACCGACCCGGGCATGGCGCCGCCTGGGCACGCCGCTTTCTATGCGCTCGCCCCCGTCGCGCACCTCGGCAAGGCGAAGACCGATTGGGACGGCGAATTCGGAACGCGCTTTGCCGACGCCATATTGGACGAGGTCGAGCGCCGCGTCCTGCCGGGCCTCCGCGCCAACCTCGTCACGCGGTTCCATTACACCCCCGCCGATTTCGGCCGCGACCTGTCGGCGCATCTGGGCAGCGCCTTCAGCCTCGAGCCCGTCCTGTGGCAAAGCGCCTGGTTCCGCGCCCATAACCGTGACGATGTGATTTCGAATCTTTACTTCGTCGGCGCGGGGACGCATCCGGGCGCGGGTATCCCGGGGGTCGTCGGCAGCGCCAAGGCGACCGCCCAATTGATGTTGGAAGAATGATGAAACGCCTTGCCGTCTATTGCGGGTCCGCGACCCCCGAAGATCCGATCTATATCGAAACCGCGCGCCATGTCGGGCGCACGTTGGCGGAGCGCGGGATCGGCGTCGTCTATGGCGGCGGCCGGCTCGGGCTGATGGGCGCGGTTGCCGATAGCGCGCTGGAGGCCGGCGGCGAAGTGATCGGCATCATTCCCGAAGCGCTGGTCGGGGCCGAAGTCGCGCACCGCGGCTGTACCGAACTGCACGTCGTCAGCGGTATGCACGAACGCAAAAAGATGTTCACCGACCTTTCGGACGGTTTCCTCACCATTCCCGGCGGCGTCGGCACGATGGACGAATTGTGGGAAGCGATCAGCTGGGCGCAGCTTGGCTATCACGCCAAGCCCGTCGGGCTGCTCAACGCGGCGGGCTTTTACAACGACCTGATCGCCTTCAACCGGAACATGGTCGAGGTCGGCTTCATCCGGCCCGCGCACGCCGGGATCATGATCGTCGACGCGGGGCTCGACGACCTGCTCGACAAGATGGCCGCCTATGTGCCGCACAAGACGATCTTCGCGATGAAGGCCGAAAATCTGTAATGATCGAAGAGGGGGTCTATGATGTACATGCCCTCCACGGTTTCGCGCACGACAGCATCGCGCGCGGATCGAAAAGCTTTGCCCTCGCCAGCCAGCTGTTCGACCGCGAGACGCGCGAACGGGTGTGGCTGCTCTATGCCTGGTGCCGCGCCGCCGACGACCTGACCGACGGGCAGGACCATGGGGGCGCGATGACGCAGGATCATGACGCCGTCGCGGGGGTCGCGCATATCCGGACGCAGACCGACAGAGCCTTTGCCGGCGAGCCGACCGGCGATCCGGCGTTCGACGCGCTCGGCTTCCTGCTTACCGAAGTGGCGATCCCGCGGACGGTCATCGACGACATCATCGCGGGCTTCGAACTCGATGCAAAGGACTGGCGCCCGCGCAGCGAGGCCGACCTGTTGCGGTACAGCTATCATGTCGCCGGCGCGGTCGGGGTTGCGATGGCGCTGGTGATGGGCATCGATCCTGCCGACGAGACGACGCTCGACCGCGCCTGCGACCTCGGCATTGCGTTCCAGCTTGCCAATATCGCGCGCGACGTGGCCGAGGATGCCGCCGCCGACCGCTGTTACCTGCCGATGGACTGGATGGTCGAACTCGACATCCCGCCCGGCCAGCATATGCACCCCGCCTTTCGCGGGCGCCTGACGGTGATGGCGAAATGGCTGTCCGAAATGGCCGAGGAATATGAGGCGTCGGCGCGCTGGGGCGCGCGCAAACTGCCGCCACGCAGCCGCTGGGCGGTGCTCGCGGCCGCGGGCATCTATGGCGATATCGCGCGCGAAGTCCGCGCGCGCGGCGACCATGCGTGGGACCATCGTGCGGGTACGTCGCGCTTCGCCAAGCTCGGCTGGGTCGCGCGTGCGGGCTGGTCGGTGCTGCGCCGCCCGCCGCAGCGGCGGATCAGCAGGGACGGCCTCTGGACGCGGCCCCGGTCCATTGATCCGGGACCTGAGGTCCGGGCGTGAGCTACATCGAATGGATCGCGGCGGCTTTCGTGCTGACCAATGTCGCGCTCGTCGCGCTGCGCAGCGTCTGGAACTACCCTTTCGCCCTCGTCGCGGTCACGCTCTACGGTTTCGTCTTTTTCGAAGCGAAGCTGTACAGCGACATGCTGCTCCAGGGCTTTTTCTTTGCGCTCAATCTCTACGGATGGGCGGCATGGATCCGCTCGCGCGACGAGAGCGGCATACCCGTCGGGTGGATGAGCGTGACGGCGCGGCAATATTGGGTGCTGGCCACCATCGTAGCGTGGGCCGGGTGGAGTTTTGTGATGGACCGCTACACCGATGCGATTGCGCCGTGGGTCGATGGCGCGATCGCCATGCTCAGCATCACCGCGCAATGGCTGCTGGCGCGGCGCCGGGTTGAAAGCTGGTACCTCTGGATCCTCGTCGACCTGATCGCGGTGCCGCTTTTCGCATGGCGCGGGCTTTATGCGACCAGCGCGGTCTATGTCGTGCTCCTCGGCCTGTCGATCGACGGCCTTCTGCAATGGCGGCGGGCAGCGGCGACAGGGCGGGTTGCCATTTGACGCACCATATCTGCCTCCACGGCGCCGAAAGCACCGGCAAATCGACGCTTGCCCCGCGCCTTGCGCTCCAGCTCGGCGGGCTCGTCGTTCCCGAATATGGCCGTACCTATGCCGAGGCGAACGGAACTGACCTTGACGAGGTCGACCTGCTCGCGATCTTCGACGGGCATCTGGCGGTGACGCGCGAAGCGCTCGTGCAGCGGCCCGCATGGCTGATATCCGACACCGACCCGCTGATGACGCAGGCGTGGGCGATCATGCTGCTCGGTCGCCGCCTGCCCGAGATCGACCTGTGGGACGATGTCGCCGACCTTTATCTGGTCCCGGCGATGGACCTGCCCTGGCAGGAGGATGGCACGCGCCTGTTCGGCAGCGAGCTGGCGCGGATGCAGTTCATGGAGGTCGCGATCGGCGAGCTCGACCGGCGGCGGCTCAAATGGGCGTGGGTCGAGGGCGAGGGCGACGCGCGGCTGCAGAGTGCGCTGGCGGCGATTGAGGCGGCGGGGTTGGGCTGACGGGATATGCTGCGCGCGAGCGCGCGCTTTGGGGTGACCACGAAAGAGAAGGCCGCTTCCCGTTAGTCGAAAGTCCGAAGCTATCTGGCGTAGGCATCCCGCAACTCGCGCTTTAATACCTTGCCGATCGGACTGCGCGGTAGTTCCTCGACGATGGTGATCGCGCTCAGCCGCTGCGTCTTGCCGACCTTCGCGTTGCAGTCGGCGCGCACGCTCTCGGCATCGGCGCCGGGTTTCAGCACCGCGAACGCGACGGGGGTCTCGCCCCATTCCTCGCTCGGCATGCCGACGACGGCCGCTTCGACGACGCGGTCGTCGGCGAGCAGGATCGTTTCGAGGTCGCTCGGGAAAATGTTGAAGCCGCCCGAAATGATCATGTCCTTCGCGCGGTCCATCAGCGTCAGGAACCCGTCCTCGTCGATCCGGCCGATATCGCCGTGGCGATAGAAGAGATTTCCCTCGGAATCGTGCCAGTGCATCGCCTTGGTCGCGTCGGGGCGGTTGTTGTAGCCGGTCATCATCGCAGGGCTTCGGCCGACGACCTCGCCGACCGAACCCTGCGGCAATTCATTGCCGTCCTCGTCGATCACTTTGGCGATATGGCCGGGTGCCGGCCTGCCGACCGTGTGCAATTTGTCGGGAAATTGATGCGCTTCGAGGATGAACGCGGCGCCGCCCTCGGTCATGCCGTAAATCTCGACAAGACCGCCCGGCCAGCGTTGCAGCACGTCGGCCTTCAGCGCCGCGGGGAAGGGCGCCGAAGTGCAATATTTCACCACGAAGCTGGAGAGATCGAAGCTGCCGAAATCCTCGAGCGCCATGATCCGGCGGTACTGCACCGGGACCAGCATCGTGTTCGTCGCGCGTTCGCGCGCGGCGAGTTCGAGGAAGCCGCGCGCGTCGAATTTTTTCATCAACACGACCTGTCCGCCCGACCCGACGGTCGGCATGAAGCTCGCCATCGTGGTGTTCGAATAAAGCGGGGTCGACAGGATCGTCACGGCATTGGGGCCATAGGCGGGCGCGCCACGGATGATATGCTGCCACCGCATCGCATGGCTGTGGACGATGCCCTTGGGCGTGCCGGTGGTGCCCGACGAATAGATGATGTTGAAGCCGTCCGTGGGCAGGATTTCGACCGGCGCCGGCTTCGCGCCCGCGAGCGATAGCCAGGCATCCAGCGGGGTTCCGGCGTCGCTGCCGTCCATCGCGATCAGGTCGCTCGCGGTGATGACCTGCGTTTCGAGGCTCGCCTTCGCCGCGCTGTCGAGGAACAGGTGGCGGGCGCCGGTGTCGGCGATCATCGCCGCCATCTGTTCGCCGGTCGCGCTGTTCGTGACGAGGCCCGCGATGCCGCCGGCGCGCAGCGTGCCGAGGATTACCGCCATCTGCTCGACGCTGTTGAGCCCCGCAATCGCGGTGCGCTCTCCTTTTGTGAATCCGTCCTGCTGCAGGCGCGCGGCGATTCGGTCGGTCAATTGATCCAGTTCGGACCAGCTCAGCCGCCGCTGTGCGTCGGCAGCCGCTACGGCATCGGGACGTTCTGCAGCATGGGCACGGACAAGGTCGGGCAGGGTGGCGAAGTCGCCGTCAAGCATTTCGATACTGGTCATGCCTCTGCGTTAGCACAGCCAAAGGGCGGTGCAATGCCGTGGGGCGGCGAGGCGACAAGATGTTGCGTCGACGACGGGGGATGCGGATGGCGTCATCGGATATTGCGGGAGCAGGCGACAGGAAGTTGCTCGTTGCCATCTATCACCCCGTGGCCGCGCGAGCCGATATGCTCGGTACGGCGGTTGAGGCGGCGGGTATGGGCGTGCGGTTTCTGCCACCGCATGTGAACGGTCTTCGCCCCTGGATCGATAGCTGTTTCGACCTGCTGATCGTCAACCCGTTCCTCGACTGGCAGGAGCCTTTCGAATTCGTCCGGCTGGCGCGGTTGGCCATCGGGCGCCGGCCGCTGATTGCGCTTTCCGATCGCGATTCGCTCGACGACCGGATGGTGGCGCTTGGCGCCGGCGCCGATGACGCGGTCGGGTGGACCGGCAATCTCCCCGAAGTGCTCGCGCGGATCGCCAGCCTGCTGCGCCGCAGCCGGATCGCTACCGGCCAACTCGGGGAGGGCGAACTGCGCATCGACCTGATCGACCGGCGGGTCGAGCGTGCGGGCCAGCTCATTCGTTTGCCGCTGCGCGAATTCGACCTGCTCGCCAACCTCGCGCGGGTGCCCGACCGGCCGCTGTCGCGCGATGCGCTCCTCCGCGCGGTGTGGCGGCTCGATTTCGACCCCGGCACCAATCGCGTCGAAGTGCATATGTCGCGGCTGCGCGCGAAGGTCGACCGGGGCTTCGACTGGCCGATGCTGCAGACGGTGAAGGGAATGGGTTATACGCTGCGCTCGCGACCGGATTAAGCCGGCCTCTTCCGATTTTGCGCCGCAATTTGCCGCTTCTTGATTGCGAACCCGTCATCGGTCCCAGCTCGCTTGACCGAAAGTTTCAGGTTGCTACTGATCTTCGACATAAAGAAAGCAATGATTCCCGGAGAGACGCCCGATGCACCCCTCAGTTCACGCCCGCAGCAACCCCGACAAGCCCGCGATCATCGTCGCCGAAACGGGGGAGGCGATCAGCTATGGCGAACTCGACGGCGCGTCGAATCGCGCCGCGCAGCTTTTTCGCTCGCATGGATTGGGGCATGAAGATGTCGTCGCCTTCATGCTCGACAACACCCCGCATTATTACGGGCTGACCTGGGGCGCGCAGCGTGCGGGGCTGCGCTATGTCTGCATCTCGTCGCGGCTGACGCAGGACGAGACAGACTATATCCTCGAAAATTCGGGGGCGCAGATCCTTGTGGTGTCGGCCAGCCTCGCCGGTGCGGCGCAGCAGCTCACGACGGGCATCAAGCGCTTTGCGATGGGCGGCGACATCCCCGGCTATGAAAGCTGGGAGGATGCCGTCGGCGCGATGCCCGCGACGCCCGTCGCCGACGAGCGCGCCGGGGTCGACATGCTCTATTCGTCGGGCACCACCGGCCGGCCCAAGGGCGTGCGCGTGCCGCTTCCCGATGATCCGGCGATCGATGCCACCAACAGCCTTGTCATGCTCGCCTCGGCGGTGTTCCAGATCAACGCCGACAGCATCTATTTGTCGCCGGCGCCGCTCTATCACGCCGCGCCGTTGCGCTGGTCGATGACAATCCACCGCCTTGGCGGCACCGTCGTCCTGATGAAGAAATTCGATCCCGAAGCGGCGCTGTCGTACATCGAAAAATATCGCGTGAACGCCAGCCAGTGGGTGCCGACGCATTTCGTTCGCATGCTCAAGCTGCCCGAGGATGCGCGCAGCCGCTACGACACCTCGTCGCTCAAGGTCGCGATCCACGCCGCGGCGCCGTGCCCGGTGCCGGTCAAGCAGGCGATGATCGACTGGTGGGGACCGGTGTTGTTCGAATATTATGCCGGGTCCGAAGGCAATGGCATGACCTTCATCTCCAGCCCCGACTGGCTGACGCACAAGGGCTCGGTGGGCCGCCCGATCCTCGGCGCGATCCACATCATGGGTGAGGACAATGAAACCGAGCTGGGCGCGAACGAAGAAGGCGCGGTTTTCTTTGAAAGCGAAAATGTCTTTGAATATCATGGTGATAACGAGAAAACGGCGTCGAGCCGCAATTCGAAGGGCTGGTCGACCCTTGGCGATGTGGGCAAAGTTGATGAAGATGGCTTCCTCTATCTGACCGACCGCAAGAGCTTCATGATCATCTCGGGCGGCGTGAACATCTATCCGCAGGAAATCGAAAACCACCTCGTCACCCATCCCCGCGTCGCCGATGTCGCGGTCGTCGGCGGCCCGCACGACGAAATGGGCGAAGAGGTGATCGCGGTGATCCAGCCCGCCGACATGGCCGACGCGACCGAGGCGTTCCGCGACGAATTGATCGCCTATGCGCGCGAGAAACTGTCGGGCGTGAAGATCCCGCGCCGGATCGACTTCCTCGAAGCCCTGCCGCGCCACGACACGGGCAAGCTCTACAAGCGCCTGCTGCGCGACCAATATTGGGAGAAGGCGAAGGCGGAGGCCTGACCGCATGACCGCGCGTGTCGAATTCTTCTTTGACCTCTCTTCGCCCTGGACCTGCCTCGCGTTTCACAATCTGCCGGGCGTGCTCGAACGGACGGGCGCTGCGGCCACCTACCGCCCGATCCTCGTCGGCGGGGTGTTCAACGCGGTAAACCCCGCCGTTTACGCGGCGCGCGAGCAGGCCGATAACCGGCGACTTCAGCATAGCTGGAAAATTTTAAAGGACTGGGCGCGGCTGGCGGGCGTACCGATGAATTTCCCGTCCGAGTGGCACCCGGCGAAAAGCATCGCCGCGATGCGCTTCTGCTGCGCGCTGGAGGACGATCAGGCTGCGCTCGCACGCTTCGCGCGCGGCGCGTTCGCGAGCTATTTCGACCGGCAGGAGAATCTCGACGATCCCGCGGTGCTCGCGGCGGTCGCCAATGCCGAAGGGCTGGACGGCGCAGCGCTTGCCGCGGCGGCGGGCAGCGACGCGGTCAAGGCGCGGCTGCGCGCGAATACCGATGAAGTCATCGCGCGCGGCGGCTATGGTTCGCCCACGATCTTTGTCGACACCGACGATATGTATTTCGGCAACGACCAGCTTGCGCTCGTCGAAGCCGCGCTGAAGAGGATTCTCCCATGAAAGACCGTATTTCGATCACCATGCTCGAAGGCGGCATCGCCGACGTCCGGCTGATTCGCGCCGACAAGATGAACGCGCTCGATACCGCGATGTGGGAAGCGCTGGCGGAAGCCGTCGACCAGCTCAAGGCGACCGCGGGCCTCCGCGTCGTCGTGCTGTCGGGCGAAGGGCGCGCCTTCTGCGCCGGGCTCGACCTTTCCAGTTTGAGCAACGATCGCGATCCGGGCGCGAGCAGCGCCGGCGGCACGCTCTCCGACCGGACCCGCGGGATCGTGAACAACGCGCAATATGCCGCATGGGGCTGGCGCGAAATCCCGGTGCCGGTGATCGCAGCGGTGCACGGCGTGGCGTTCGGCGCGGGCAGCCAGATCATGGCCGCCGCCGACATCCGTATCGTGCATCCCGACACGCGCATCGCCATCATGGAAATGCGCTGGGGCCTCGTTCCTGATGTCGCGGGCATGGCGCTGTGGCGTACGCAGGTCGCCGACGATGTGCTGCGCGAAATGATCTATACCAATCGCGAGTTCAACGGGTCTGAGGCGAAGCTGCTGGGTTTCGCGACGCATGTGTCGGACGAGCCGCTGGCGAGAGCGATGGAGCTCGCGGCAGTGATTGCAGACAAGAATCCGCACGCGATCCGTGGCGCCAAACGATTGTGCAACATGCTCGCCGATGCGAGCGATGCCGAAATATTGCAGGCCGAAAGCGACGAGCAGGTGAAGGTCATTCGTACCCCGAACCAGATGGAAGCGGTGATGGCCGGGATGCAGAAGCGGAAGCCGAATTTTACCGACTAAAGCAGTGTCAAGAAGCGCGCGGCATTGTCCCATTCGCGTTTGTGCGCGGCGCGCGCCTTTTGGGCTTCGCTGTCGGCGCCCCAGCGGCGTTCCTGATAAAGCTCGTCAAGGCTGACCGCCTCCCACAAGGCTTCGGCGTCGAACGCGCGCTCGATCAGCGACAGCCCGGCGACGAGCGATCCGCCGATGGTGACGAGCGGGGTGAGCGGCGCCATCCGCCACGGGTCGACCGTGAATGTCGCCGCGCGCAACGCCGCGGTCGTTGCGGACGGCTGATCCACGGGCAGGATTCCCTGCGTGGTGACAAATTCGATCCCGAACCGCGCCTCGGCCCAGGAAAGGAGCGGGTTCCACGTCGCCGCCTGTTCGGCCTGCAGCGACGCATCGCGGTCGTCGCGGTAACAGAAGAGGTCGGTCGCGGCATAGGCGGCGATGGGTTCGGCAAAGCCGAGCGGATCGGGTAAGGCCAGATCAATTGCTGCATTGGTGAGGCCGGTTATCGGCATCGCGGCGGGGTCGACCGTGTCGCCTTGATCCTGCCATTCGGCAGCGATCGTTTCGGCCAGCGCTGCGCTCGCAACGATAAGCGGGGCGCGCTGCGGCGTACGCATGGGGCGCCCGTCGAGCGCGATGCCCCAGCCGTCATCCTGCCGGACAGCCGCGACGTCTTTCCAGAACCGCTTCACCGGTCGGTCAAAGGTCTTTGGGCGAACGCCAGCGGCGCGCGAGCAGCAAGGGCATGACGGCAAAATCGAACACGCCGATCAGCACGACGGCAACGCCGATCCAGCGGTCGGTCGGCTGGCCCGCAAGCGCCCATCCACCGCGGATCAGCACAAAGCCGATCAGCACGAAAAGAGCGCCCATCAGCCGCATCGCGGTGATGGCGAAGAAGCGTTTTTTGGCGAGCGCGTCGTTGGTTTGAGTCATGCGTCCTTCCTATCGCCGCCGATGTGGCGCATCAACTGGGCCAGCGCGCTGTGTCCGGTCGCCTCGACGCCCTTGATGACGCGCTCGCGCTCGTCGTGGGATTTATTCTGCGACAGTTTGACCGTCGGGCGCCAAGCCGAGATGCGCATTTCAAAGCCGAGGATCGCCCCGGTCATCTTGCTGAAAAGCGCGGGGTTCATCTTGTCGCGTGTCCATGGCGGGTTTGCGCCGATACGCGCTTCGTGGCTGGCCGACAGCGTGTCGAGCTGCGCGATCAATGCCGCGTCGTCGAGCCTGCGCGCTACGCCTTCCATTTCGATCGCGACATAATTCCACGTCGGCACCTGGTCGGCGTCGGCATACCAGCTTGCGCTGACATAGGAGTCGGGACCCTGCACGACAGCCAGCACGCTCGCGCCGTCGAGATGGCGGGTGAGGGAATTGCCGCGCGCGAGGTGGAATTGTAGCATCGCCCGGTCTTCGCTCAGTACCACCGGCGCATGCGCGACGCGCGGTCCGTCGGGCGTGCTCGCAAAGATCGCGGCAAAGCCGATCTCGCGCACGAGCAACTCGGCAAGATCGTCCTGCCAGGGGCTGGGACGGAAGGTGGAATTCGGGTGCATCAGCTCGCTTTGGGTGGGCGCGCCGGATGCTTTTTCGCGCTCGGTTTCTTGCCCGCGAGCTTTTTCGGTGCGGGCTTGCCGGGTTTGCCTGCCTTGTCCAGCTTGCCCGCCTTGGGTTTGGGCTTTGGCTTGCCGACAAAGTCGGTGGGCTTGCCTTCGGCGGTGCGTCCGCGTCGCTCGCCGCGCCGCGCCTTGCGAATCTGTTTGCTGTGCGCCTTGGCCTGCGCCTTCAACGCCGATTTCGGCGGCGGGCCTTTATCGCCCGCATCAAGCCCGATATCGCCGAGCAACATATCGAAGCCCAGATCGTCGATACTCGCCGCGAAATGCGCGGGGAGATCGGCGCTGATATCGATCGTTCCGCCATCGGGATGGTCGATGCGCAGCCGGCGGCTGTGCAGGTGCATCTTGCGGCTGATCGTCCCGGTCAGGAAGGCTCCTTTGCCGCCATATTTGCCGTCG
>JBIMKQ010000008.1:0-173845 GCA_051861185.1 Sphingopyxis sp. | reverse complement strand
TGCCCGCCTGCATGAACTTGATCTGCTGGCCTTTTTTCAGCACCCCGTCGATGACGCGGATCAGGATGACGACGCCGAGATAGGGGTCGTACCAGCTGTCGACCAGCATCGCCTTGAGCGGCTCATTCGCGTCGCCCTTCGGCGGCGGAATGCGCGTGACGATCGCTTCCAGCGCTTCCTCGATGCCGATACCGGCCTTTGCGGATGCGAGCACCGCATCGTCGGCGGGCAGCCCGATGATGTCCTCGATCTCGGCCTTCACCTTGTCGACATCGGCCGCGGGCAGATCGATCTTGTTGATCACCGGCACGATTTCATGATCATGCTCGATCGACTGATACACGTTGGCCAGCGTCTGCGCCTCGACGCCCTGCGCCGCATCGACCACCAGCAAAGCGCCCTCGCACGCCGCGAGGCTGCGCGACACTTCATAGGCGAAATCGACGTGGCCGGGCGTGTCCATCAGGTTGAGTTCGTACGTCTCACCATCATGCGCCTTATACTTCAGGCGCACCGTCTGCGCCTTGATCGTGATCCCGCGCTCCTTCTCGATGTCCATATTATCAAGGACTTGCGCCGACATCTCACGCGCGGTCAGCCCGCCCGTGAACTGGATCAGCCGGTCAGCAAGCGTCGACTTGCCATGGTCGATGTGCGCAATGATGGAGAAGTTGCGGATATGCGAAAGCGGAGTGGTCATGCGCCGCGCCCTAGCAGCCGAAAGCCGCGCTGTCAGCAGGCGAAGCTACAGGCTCAGCCAGCGTGCACAATCGTCGCGAACACGGGGGTCACGGTCGGCCAGTCCGCGTTCCAATATGGTGACCGGTTCCGCCGCCGCCGCCGCAAGCGCCGCAATTGCATTCGCACGCACCCGCGGCACCGGATGCGCCTTCGCGAACTGTTCGGCTACATCGCGCCCATTGTCGGTCAGATGCACCGCGCAGCGGAGCAGCATCTCCCCGCTCGTCAGCGTCGGGCGTTTGGCGATCGTGCCGTGCTCGAGGTCGACGATATATTGATCGCGCCAGGGAACATGCTCGCCTTCGTCCATGATGTTGAGACTGACCGACAGGCTGGGCGGAGGAAGCTGACTATGGATGTCACGGTGAGCGCGGTAGAGCATCATCCTGCCTTGGCTCAACTGGCTGCGCTCTACAAATGTCAGGTTCAACGGCTCACCAAGGCGACCGTCGACGGTTTCGGGGTCGTAATCAAAATAATCGCTGACATAGCCCGGACCGAAATAGCCCGCGGTGAGGAAAGAGAAATTATGGTCGTGCGGAATGCCGTAGGAGAAAGCGGCGGGGCCGCTCGCGATATAGGCGGCGTCGCGTTCGGAGGGCCACATATTGGCACGAAGGTAAAACCCGCGCGGGCTGCGGTGGAGCAAGAAAACTTGCGCGGAATAGCGGTTGATTTCGAGCTGGTCGGCGTAGCTGGCCTTGAGCGCGGCGATGACGCGGTCGGCGAGGAAGTCGGGATTACGCGCAAGGCCGGCAAGCAGATCGGCGCAGGAGGCGATGCTGTCCTCATCGGTGAGATCGACGCCGATCTCATCGATGTGCGCAGCGACGTCGTCGAGGTCCAAAGCGACGCCCGCGGGCGGGTCGATCAGGCGGGGCATGGCGCGGCCCCCGAAGCGCGGGGAGCGGATATAAGGGTGCAAGGCTCCGGCCTTCCACCCCCCTCCCGCCCCGTCTCACAGGAAGGCAGGGAAAAGAGCGCGAGCGTCGCCGCGGCGGCGCGGCGAACCTCTGAATGCGGATCGGTCGCCGCCATGCGCTCGAGAGGTGCGCGCGCCGTCGCGGGGTCGAGAGCAACCAGCTCGCGCATCGCGTTCCAGCGTGCTGCAAAATCCTCGCTTCGGGTCTCCGCGACGAAGAAGGGCGCGGCGTCAGCGCGCCCGAGATGGCGGAGCAGCGTAAGCGCGATCTGGCGAAAACTGCTGTCGCGACGCGACGCGCTGACATGGATCAACTTCCCGCTCGCAATATCATAGGCCCGCATCGGGAGCGGTGACGGTGGCCGGACGGTGAGTTCGAGAAACAACAGGTCGCGGGCGCCTCCCGCAAAGGTGAAGCCTTGGCGCGCAGTGTCGAGGTGCAGCGTCTC
Organism: Sphingopyxis sp.; assembly: GCA_051861185.1. GTDB lineage: Bacteria > Pseudomonadota > Alphaproteobacteria > Sphingomonadales > Sphingomonadaceae > Sphingopyxis. The sequence continues at coordinate 171,733 of JBIMKQ010000008.1, read as the reverse complement.
GCCGGTCTGTAGCCAGCGCGGCGGCAGGCTGCGACAGGAGGCCGCAGCGCTCGCAGTGAAAGCGCCCGCTTCCTCTGCTGCGCTGACCGTAACCTCGTGCATGCAAAGCTCGGCACCACCGCAATCGACGATATAAAGCGCCGCGCGGCCGGGAACAAAGGCCATCGCGGCGGGGGCGGGCGCATTCGCCGCAAAAGGCCGCAGATGGAGCGTCAGGCGGATCGCCCCGCGGTCGGCTAGGATCAGCCCGCCGGTACCGCCCTCGCCCCCACCCAAGGGACGCAAAGGCGGGCGCGCAAAATAATCGGCCGTCAGCAATGCCAGCGCCGCGTCGAGCCGCGTCCGGAGCCAATATATATTGGTGAGCCACGGCAGAAGCCCCACGATCGCGAGATCGGCGGGCGCATCAGCGAGCGTGTCGATCGCGAAGATCAAACCGTCGGGGGCGGCGTCGGCGATGCTCCACGCGGCATCGAGGTCTGTTACGGCGCGGCGGATCGCCAGCCGGCGCGCTGCATCTGTGCCGGGAAAATGATTGTGGCGGGAGGACATGGCGCGTTTTACCGAAAACGGGGGAACCGATGGCGCCGCATTTGGCATGCTCATCGGTCCCCGCCGCAGATTATTCGTAGACGATGAGCGCGATGGTAACCGCGAGTTCGAACAACGATGGACCAGAAGACGCGGTTTCGCCGACGAGCGAGCCGAACAAGCCAACCGCGGTGTCAAGCAACGGCAACGCCTCGATATCGATGGATGACAGACCCATATTTCCCCTCCTGTCTTGACCGGCGGCGCGAAAGGCCGCCGGGAACATGCGCTAGGAACCTGCTGGCATGTTTTACAGTTAACTTATCGTAATGCGGGCCATGTCGCTGGTCGAAGCCGGGTTGTCGTTGCCGCGCCCGCGGATAGGGTGGCACCCTCAAAAACCGGGAGACCTGCCATGCGCCGCACGATCGCCGCCGCCTTTTGCGCCATCTTGCTCACCGCGCCGACCACGGCCGAAACCCTGCTCGTCGGGAACAAGGGGGAGGATACGCTGAGCCTTATCGCGCTTGCATCGGGCGAGGAACTGGCGCGGCTGCCGACGGGCAAGATGCCGCACGAGGTTGCGATCTCGCCCGACGGCAAGCAGGCGGCGGTCGTCGCCTATGGCAGCACGACGATCGACGTGTTCGATGTGGCGAGCCGGACCAAGGTCCGGACGATCGACCTCAGCCCCAACCAGCGGCCGCACGGGCTGCTGTGGCTGTCCGACGGGCGGCTGGTCGCGACGACCGAGGGCAGCGATTCCGTTGCGGTGGTTGCGCCCGATGGCAAGCTGACGTCGATTTCGACCGGGCAGAAGGGGACGCATATGATCGTCGTCGCGCCCGGCAACCGCACCGCTTACACCGCCAATATCGCGTCGGGGACGGTGAGCGTGCTCGACCTCAAAACAGCAAAGAAGCTGCGTGACTTCGCTGTCGGCGGCAAACCCGAGGGGCTGTCGCTGACCAAGCGGGGGAACGAACTCTGGATCGGCGATCTCGATGCGCCGCGCGTGCAGGTCTGGGACACGAAAAAGGGCAAGAAGATCGCCGAGCAGCCCGTCGATCCGGTCGCGATCCGCGTGTTGACGAGTCCCGATGGAAAATTCGTCGCGACGAGCAACATCGCCGCGGGGACGATAAGCCTGTTCGATGCCGAAACGCGTGCGCCGGTGCGAACGATCATCGTGTCGGGTGAGCAGGCAAAGGGCCAGGTAACATTGCTGTTCAGCGCTGATTCGAAGCGACTTTATGCGGCCGAAACGGGGCACGATAAGGTAGCCGAAATCGACCTCGCGAGCGGCAAGGTGCTACGCCGGATCGCGGCGGGCAAAAACGGCGACGGATTGGCGATCGCCCCCTGATCCTCGATCTGCCGCAGGTCCACTTTCGGGGAAGAGCCTCCCCATTTTCTGACGCGGAGTGTCTTCTACGGGCCGAAACCGGATATGGCCAGGATCTTCCGCGCACAAAAATGAAGTCCGCCGGCAAGCCGACGGACTTCAAGAGAGCAAGATGGCCTTGGTTCCACCTTCCTCGGGTCGCACCACCTGAATGACCGATTCGGGCGATTGTTTCACTACCCACCTGGGTAGGAGACAGAATATTTTCATTTTATCGCATTGCACTTGCTATCCGCACCGCGCTCCTATCAAATGGCGGTGCTGCGGGTCTTCTGGGGGGAAGTGCATGCAGGTGGGCAATATTTCGACCTTTCCGACCGACCATAATGCGCCGGACGAATGGGAAGTGCTCAACGCACTGATCGGGCAAGTCTACGACTCGGTACTCCATCCCGAAAGCTGGAACGAAACCCTCGCCCGCATAACGGCCACGCTTTGCCCCCTCAGCTGGGAGGCCGCCTTCATCCTGTGGGAGGGGAATAATCCGCCGACGGCGCGCTTCGTCGCGGCGAGCGGACTTGCTGCGGGCGTGCAGGAAATCTATTCGGCGGTCTACGCCGGCAACCACCCCTGGTCGCGAAAACTCATGCGCTACGGCAACGGCAGCGTCGTCGACAGCAATGACATCGTGACGCGCGAGGAGTTTCTGGAAACCGAATTTTTCCGCAATTTCCTTGCGCCCTGGGGGATCGACCGGATGATCGCGGTGCTGCTCGATCGGCGCGGCGGCGAACGGCTTGGGCTGATGATCCCCGGCCCCGGCGACCGCGACGTCGCGCAATTGAAGCGCGGCCTTCGCGTCCTTGCGCCGCATATCCAGCGCGCGATGCGGATCAGCGATCGGATCGCGACGCTCGACCTTGCCGCGGGCGCCGCCCGCGCCGCTGCCGACGCCGCACCCTTCGCAATCTTCAGTCTCGACGACCAACTCAATATTCTCGCGGTCAACAGCCGCGCTGGACGCTATGAGAAGGCTGGATTCATCCGCACCGCGCAGGACCGCTTCGCCTTCACCCATCCTGCCAGCCAGAAACACCTCATCAACCTGGTCAAAAGCGCCGCACCCGCCGGGCTGGCCTTTCAAGCGGTCAGCCCCTCGGGCAAAGAATGCCCAGTGCTGGTCGCGCGTATCACGCGCCAGTCGGCGCAGCAGATGAACGGCATAAGCCTTGGCGCCTCGCTGATCGTCACTCTGGGCAGCTCGCCGGGAGAAACCCCGGTGGTCGAAATCGACCGCGTTGCGCAATGGTTCGGTCTGACGCCAGCCGAAGCCCGTCTCGCTGTCGCACTCGCCGCGGGCGATACGCTGCAAGATTATGCCGCGCTGCGCGCCGTCAGCGTCAACGCCGTGCGTTTCCTGCTGAAAGGCATTTTCCGCAAGACCGGCGCCACGACGCAGGCCCAGCTCGTCGCGCTGCTCGCGCGCCTGCCAGCACCGGGGGCGGCCTAGCGCCTCGGGCTGCAGTCTCCCGGCAAGTGATTTCGGGGTGAGCACGCCTGCAAAATAGGCGCCCGCCGACAGCTAGGCGATGCCCAGCACAGCGCTAAAGAGAATACGAGGAACGCTATGGAAACAAGCTATCCCCCGCATCTAAGGCGGGCAAGCTCTATTGTGAACGTTATCTTTTGGCAGCTCGCTGACCATAAGGCCGACTATCAGCTTGGGTACGAGGCAAAAAGTTCCTCCCATCGCTGCGCGACAGGGGGGAACATCCTGTTAAATTAGGTCAGCTGCAAACCAACGTCAGCCGCCGTGCGCGCGGATCCATTTCTCCACGACCGGCTCAATCTCGTCGCGCCATTTACGGCCGTTGAAGATGCCATAATGGCCAACGCCCTTCACCATCAGATATTTCTTCTGGTCGGCGGGCAGCGCCTTGGCGATCGTCAGTGCCGCCTTGGTCTGGCCGATCCCCGAAATATCGTCGCGCTCGCCCTCGATCGCGAGGATCGCGATATCCTCGATCGCACCGACATCGACAGGTTGGCCTCGGTGCAACATCTCGCCCTTTGGCAGCAGGTGGCGCTGAAACACGACATCGACCGTCTGAAGGTAGAATTCGGACGTCATGTCGCACACCGCGCGATATTCGTCATAAAATTCCTTGGTCTTGTCCGCATTCTCACCGTCGCCATCGACCAGATGTTTGAACATGCTCCAATGGCTCATCATATGATTGCCAAGGTTCATCGACATGAAGCCGGCAAGCTGGAGAAAGCCCGGATAGACGCGTCGGCCCGCGCCCGGATAATAGGCCGGCACGGTTGCGATGACATTTTCCTGGAACCATGCGTGCGGCCGCGTCATCGCATGCTCGTTGACCGCGGTCGGCGCCTTGCGCGTGTCGATCGGGCCGCCCATCATCGTCAGCGTCTTCGGTCGGCACCTGTGCTTGTTCGCCGCCATGATCGCTGCAGCGGCGAGACTCGGCACCGACGGCTGGCACACCGCCAGCACATGCGCATCGGGGCCGATATGTTCGAGCCACGAAATCAGATAATCGATATAATCGTCGAGATCGAACCTGCCCGCCTCCAGCGGCACGTTGCGCGCGTCGCGCCAGTCGGTGATCCAGACGTCATGCCCGGGCAGCATCCGTTCGACCGTGCCGCGCAGCAGCGTGGCATAGTGGCCCGACATCGGCGCGACGATCAGCAGCTTGGGCGCGTCTTTCGATCCCTTGTGCTTGAAATGCTTGAGCTGGCCGAACGGCTTGCGCGCCTCCACAACCTCGGTCACCCGGACCATCTCACCCTCGACTTCGGTTTCGTAGAGCCCAAACCCTGGCTTGCCGCGCGGCGCCGACGCATGCGCGAAGACCTCGAGCGCCGAGGCGAACATCGGGCTGCCGCTGAAATAGCCGAGCGGATTCGCAGGGTGCTGCATCACCTGTGCGCCCGCGGTAGCCAGCGCACTCGCCCCTGCGAGCCAATTCTTCTGCATGTCAAAGGCGTGATAGAGCATATGTAATCGTTCCTTGCGTGGCCCCGGCGGCGCTCTTCGGCGCCTGCGCGTTGGTTAGCAGTCTAGGGGCTCCGCCCTATTGTGCAATGCATCAAAATCGTTGCGGGACGTCCCGGTTGCGAATATTCTGCGCACACGGCGCGTGATGCGCCGAAGGAGTGAATATGTCTGAGATTGCGGGCAACCGCTAACATCCCGGCGTAATCGGGATGTGCGCAGCGTGCGGGCCAACGGGCCAGCGCGCCCTTGTTGCTTGAAAATCCCGGACATATCCCATGAATATTTCGAAAGCGGAGCAGCGCATGCTCCACGTGCTGGCGCAGGGCGGCATGATCCGCCATCGGCGCAGCGAAAACGGCCAGATCATCGAGGCGCTGTGCTTCACCCGCGACGGACATGTGCTCGCAAACACGGGTCTGTCGCTGTTCAACCGGCTACGGCGGCGCGGTTTTATCGGTTCGCAGAACGGAGCGCCGTACCGCATCACACAAGCAGGCCTCCGCGCGGTGCGCGCGCAGCTCGACAACCGGTGACAATCGGGCACTAAAGATCGGGAGCGCGGCGGGGTTCGCCGCGCTCCCTTTTCGTGGCAATCCTGTCCCCCTGCTTCAAAGCGCTTGAAGCCATGCGTCATTCTGCGGCGTTGAGCGCCATCGGCGGGACTGCTAGGGCCGTCGTCCATGGCGACCACATCCGAAAAATCCGAACAGCCCCGCCGCAAGCTCGGCAGCCTGCGCATGATCTGGCACTATGCCAGCCGCTATCCGCTGCAACTGCTGATCGCCGCCGTCGCGCTCGGTATCGCCGCGCTCGCGACGCTTGCGATTCCCTATCAATTCAAGGAAATGATCGACAGCGGCTTCGTCGCCGGCGGCGGCGACGTCGCCCCGCATTTCCGCTTCTTCTATGTGATCGTGCTGCTGCTCGCAGTCGCGACCGCGCTGCGCTTCTATTTCGTCAGCTGGCTGGGTGAGCGTACCGTTGCCGACATCCGCCAGGCGGTGCAGCGCAACCTGCTCCGCCTCGCTCCCGGCTTCTTCGAGGAGAACCGCCCGTCGGAAATCGCCTCGCGCATGACATCGGACACCTCGATCATCGAGCAAACCGTCGGCACCACCGTCTCGGTCGCGCTGCGCAACACGGTGATGGGCATCGGCGGCATCGCCTATCTCTTCACGCTATCGCCCAAGCTGACCGGCGGCATCCTGCTCGGCATCCCGGTGATCATCATGCCGATCGTCCTGCTCGGCCGAAAGCTGCAGAATGTCTCGCGGACGAGCCAGGATCGCGTCGCCGACATCGGCGCGACGACAGCCGAACAACTCGGCGCAATGAAGATCGTCCAGGCATTCGGGCAGGAGGACCGTGAGGCAGAGCGCTTCACGACGGCTGTCGAGGCTAATTTCGCGACGGCCAAGCGCCGCATCCGCCTGCGCGCGGCGATGACCGCGATCGTCATCGGGCTGCTGTTCGGCGCGATCACGACTTTGCTATGGTATGGCGCCGCGGGCGTCGCGGCTGGAACGATCACCGGCGGCACGATCGCCGCCTTCGTCCTCACCGGCGGACTGGTCGCGGGCGCGTTCGGTGCCCTCACCGAAGTCTATGGCGACCTGCTCCGCGCTGCCGGTGCCGCCGAGCGCCTGAGCGAACTGCTGAATGCCGAAGCCAGCATCGCGCCGCCTTCAAAACCGCGCTCCTTCCCCGAACCCCCCGTCGGAACACTCGAGTTCGCGAACGTCGAATTCCACTACCCGACGCGCCCCGACGCCCCGGCGCTTCATAATTTCTCGCTCGCGATCAACCCGCGCGAGACCGTCGCAATCGTCGGCCCCTCGGGCGCCGGCAAATCGACGCTCTTCCAGCTCGCCGAGCGTTTCTACGACCCGCAGGGCGGACAGATCCTGCTCGACGGCATCCCGCTCACCGAAGCCGACCCTGCGGACATCCGGGCACGCATTGCGATGGTGCCGCAGGAAACGGTGATCTTCGCCGCTTCGGCGCGCGACAACCTCCGCTATGGAAATTGGGACGCAACCGACGAGGATCTCTGGGACGCCGCGCGCGCGGCCAACGCGGAAGAGTTCCTGCGCAAGCTGCCGCAAGGCCTCGACACCTTCATGGGCGAAGGCGGCGCGCGCCTCTCTGGCGGCCAGCGCCAGCGCGTCGCGATCGCGCGTGCGCTGCTGCGCCGAGCGCCGCTGCTACTGCTCGACGAAGCGACGTCGGCGCTCGACGCCGAATCCGAAAAGCTCGTCCAGGACGCGCTCGAAACGCTGATGCACGACCGCACGACGATCGTCATCGCGCACCGTCTCGCAACCGTGCGCGCCGCCGACCGCATCATCGTGATGGACGACGGCCGCATCGTCGAAGAAGGCAAGCATGACGTGCTCGTCGCTGCCGACGGGCTCTATGCCCGCCTCGCGCGGCTGCAATTCCAGGACAATCTCGCTGCTGCCTGATCCCACACCGTCCACGAAGGATAAGATGATGCTCTATGACCTGACCGTCCCGGCTTATCAAAATGGCCTGAAAGCCTTGTCGGCAGAGCTCGCCCGCGCGCTCACCTGGGGTTCGGAGAACGGCATCGGCGAATTGCAGTTCGCAGTGGCCCGGCTGGCTCCCGATATGTTCCCGCTCGCCGCGCAGGTCCGCTCGACATGTGCGCAGGCTGTCCAGCCGCTCACTCGCCTTGGCTTGGAGGGGGCGCCGGAATTCAAAGACGATGCGAGCGATTTCGCCACGATGCAGAACCAGATCGCCGCGGCACTGGCCTTTCTCGACACCGTCGCGGTCGATGCGCTCGGCAATGATGGCGGTCGGGCGGTAAGCTTCGAATTACCGAACGGCATGATCTTCGACATGACGGCGTTCGAATATGTTCGTGATTGGGCGCTGCCTCAATTCTATTTCCACCGCGTCGCCGCTTATGCGGTTCTCCGCCATATGGGCGTCCCGCTCGGCAAGGCCGACTATGTTGGCTACGTGCTGCGCCATCTCCGGCCCGGAACTGCCCCCGCCGGCTGACCGGCGGAGGCCGCCGACCGTCAGAGCGCGCTGGCGTAATTCTGGATGCCGGGGAAGGCCAGTTTCGACCCACCATTGCGGCGGATCGCCCCGATCGCCTGATCGACGCGCAGGTAGCGCGCCCGCGCATCGGGCTCGAGCATCAGCGTAGCGGGCGCTGTTCGATCCGACGCCGTCTTCACCAACTGCCCGAGCTGCGCCAGATCGATCGCCTGACCATTCCAACGGATCACATCCGATGTATCGATGGTGATGCGGTTCTCGTCACGAACGTCTGCGGAGCCCGGCTTGATCCCTGGCAACATGACGTCGACGCTATGCGTCGGCGGCGGGATGGTAATGATGAACATCACCAGCATCACGAGCATAACGTCGATCAGCGGCGTGGTGTTGATGTCGGGATCGCCATTGGGATCGGCACGGAAAATACTGCGGTGAAACATGCTGCGACGTCTGCGCATCGTCTCTCTCCCGTTGAGGGAATGCACCTCGATCGACGGGCGCCCACCCCTCTTTGAGGGCCAAAGACCATCTCAAGCCCATTTGTGATGGTATATCATAAAATAAGCCAGGCAAGGAATAATATCGGGCACTAACAGGAAGCCGCATCGGCGACGCACGCATAAAGAAAGGGCGGCACCTTGCGGTACCGCCCTTCTTTTTCTTCCAGTCCCAGTCGGGAGCGGAAATCGGTCTTACATGCCCGAGTTCGGACCGTAAGTGATTTCCACGCGACGGTTCTGGTCGTTGCGGACGCCATCGGCGGTGGCAACGGCCGGGCGGCTTTCGCCGAAGCCCTGCGCGCTGATCGAGCCATCCGAGATACCGCGAGCGGTGAGATAGCTGCGAACCGCGGTGTTGCGGCGTTCCGACAGACCGACGTTGTACGTGGCCGAACCCGAACGGTCAGCGTGACCGGCCAGCATGACCTGCGTACCCGTGCAACCACGGTTGTAGGCGCTGATCGCGTTGTCGAGCGTCGAAGCGGCTTCCGGCGTGATGTTCGACTGATCCCAGTCGAAGTACACGATGTACGGCCCGGGCTCACACACCACCGGCGGCGGGGGCGGCGGGGGCGGCGGAGGCGGCGGGGGCGGCGGGGGCGGCGGGGGCGGAGGTGCCACAACCGGTTCCGGCGCACCGCCGAAGTTGTACGTCAGCGTGCCGAGGATCGAGTGCGAACGGAAGCGCGTCGAAACGTCGCGGCCGAGCTGATCGACGAGGTCGAGATTGTCGGCGTTGAAGAAGCGATACTTCAGGCCAACATCCCAGTTGCTGCTGAGCGGGGCGCGAACGCCGGCGATTGCCTGCCAGGCAAAACCGGTGTCCGAATCGTCGAGGAAAGCACCGGCATAGACGGGTTCGACCGACACGCGGGCCACACCGGCACCGCCGCCGACAAAGCCCTGAAGGCCGTCGTCGTCACCGAAGTCGAGCAGGCCGTTGACCATGAAGCTCAGCGCATTGGTGTCGCCGTTCAGGCGAAGGTCACCGGTGCGCAGCGCACCAGCGCCCGAAGCGGTCTGCGGGATGCCAGGTGCGGCAAAGCGGCCCGACTTGATGTCGGCTTCGCGATAGCCGACTTCGACTTCGGCGCGGAAGCCGCCGAAATCATAACCGACGGTCCCTTCGAAGTCATAGCCCGCGCGATGGTCGAGCGAAGCGGCGTTGTCGACAACGCCGATGTCGAGATCAAGGTCTTCGACCAGCATTGCGCCAGCACCGACACCCACATACCAGGAGTCGTCGCGCGCCAGAGCAGGCGACGCAAGGGCGGTGGAGGCCAACGCCACAGCGACGGCAAGCTTCCTCATAGTAATTCCCCTTTCAAATTGAGATATACGTCTCGGCAGACGTCCTACTCGCCGCTTTGGTTCCGTGCAAGCTAACAAATCGTGAAACTGTTGCTAAAAAGACGCACTTCGCAGGCCAAAGAACGGAAATTCAGCCTGATATCAGAAGACCCTGCGCGGCGAGGTGAAGGATCAACGTTGAGATGGCACTACGCGCTTCAGAATCGATTGTCGACCCGCCATCGGGCGTGTCGATCGTCGCCGGCGCGACCCATATACCGCCAGAATGTCGAAGCCGCACATTATCGGTCAGTCGCATCACCTGCATCCCTTCGCGTGGCGCGACGAATCGCCAGCCACCTGAGGTCCAGAGCGTAATCGAGTGTGCCTGTCCGGCCCAGGCACCCGTCGGCGCGGCGTCGGCGATCCAGCATTGCCCCTCGACTGGCGTCGCGGGCGGCACCGCGATCGGGCCCGCTTCAACCACCGCATGAACCAGCGCATCGAGCAGGGTCAGCGCCTCGTTGTGCGTTACCTCCTTTTGCGCCTGCGCAACGGCAAGTAACGGTAACGCAAAGCGCGGCGTGCTCGGCAAGTCGGTCATGAGTTTATCCTTCTATGTCAGGGGCAAGAAAAGAGGGGGCGAGCGCGCGAAATCCCCCACCTGGCGAATTTCCAGCGCACAGCCGGGGGGCAGTGCCGCACGTTCATCCGCACCGATGCTCAGCAGGGGCGACGCACTCTCCCACGGTCCCACACCCGGAACCGGCGGTGACACCGCGATGCGCCATGCTTCGCGACTTTCGCCGGGTGGCTGATCGACATGGTCGCGCCAGCCGGCGTCTATACGGCTGCGCCCTACCCAACCGATGATCGCACCCCCCTCCCCGTCGGCACGGATATGACCGTGCACCGGTGCCAGCGGCCGTAAGGCCCGGCCGGCAGCCGCTATGTCGACCTCGCTCGACATAGTCCCGCCACGTGGGGCCCACTGAAACGCCGCGCCGCCGCCCTCCGCCCATCCTCCGAGCGCCTCTGGCAACATCAAAAGCGCCGGATCATCGAGTAGAACGAAGGGTTCACCTGCCAGATGGGTCATTCCATGCTCGGTGCCCGCACGCCCGCGCAGCAGTCGCGAAAGGCGCCAGATCCCGGGCGCCACAACCTCGGCAATGCCGAATTGCAGCAACTCGCCGCCCACCATCGCCCGGTTCGCACCGCCGAGCATCGCCGAATCATTGATCGATTCCAGTGTCATCGCCGGATTGACCAGTTCGACGACCGCAGTGCTCGCCAGGTCGAACAAGCACCCACTCCCCCCGGCCAGCGGTTCGGCGAGCTGTCCCAGCGCGGCGGCAGGACGCACCGTTCCGACCGGGATCGGCTCGGCGCCGGCGAACGGGACGAACCAGCAATCGGCGCCGCGCCAGCCATCGTTGCTGCCAGCGCCCGCGATTGCCAACCGCGGCCCCGATGCCGCCGGGCTGCCCATATTAGGAAGGTCAAACAGAAGGACCGTGCCAACGGCGTCGGGCCAATCGGGGGCGCCGACCGGAACGCCCGGTTCGGCCGGAAGATCGGCCGCAGGCAGCGGCTGATGACGCCGCAATTCCAGCAAGATTTCGCTCCCGCGAACCGTCCGTCCCACCAGCCGCCAGCCACTTCCGTCCGCCAGTGCAACGACATGCCCCACGGTCAGGGCCAACGCCGCGAGGTCGGCCTGCCAGATCAAAGTCTCGCGTCCATCCGCCGCCGCGCTGGCGAGCCGCTGCGCCAGCGCCCGCGCCGACGTCGCTGGCAAAACCGCGGGCAAGTCGATCCGCTCTTCGCGTATGCCGCCGCCCGCCACCAGGCTCGTCTGCTGGCCAAGCTGATAGTCGCGCTCAGGCTCGTAGTGACGCAGCCGGATCGTGCCTGGCAGCGAAGACAGCGGCGCACGGCGATGCTCGACCTGGTCGCTCGTCACGTCGACACGTCGTGCCTCGCCGAAGTCGGCCAGCGCCAGTGGCTCCCCGGCCAAAGTCGCCGGCGCCAGCCGCCAGCCGCCGGGGCCGCTCGCCAGTCGCACGCCGTCCGCCTCGAACAGCGGTGCGAGCGCGTCGCGCAAGCGGTCGCCCGAGGCGGCATAGCCGGCAAAGGGCCATTCGCCGTGACAGCGCCCAGCTTCGCCGAACAGGCTGTCTCCGACCAGCCCGGCGTCGGTGCTTCCCGCGTCGGCCTCGACCTCGAACGTCAGCGACGGGATGCGGTTGCCGAACGCGCCAAGCTCGAGGTCTTCGAACACCGCATAGGCAATACCCCGAAACGCGCTCGCCGACCCGATGCCGAGCGCCGAGGCGATCAAGGGATCGACCGCCTGGTCCTCGCTCCCGTCATGCCAGCGAAAGGTGCAACGCTCCTGAAATGTCCCGCTGGTCCCACGCAGCAGATTGCCGTCGGCCCAGATGCGTCCGATTCCCCGAATCCGCCGCGATGACAGCGCGATCGCTAGCGAAACGGCATAGCTATATTCGGTCGTCGACGGCCTCCCCTTGCCGCCGCCGCGCTTGTTCCGCCGCTCGATCAGGTCGGTGGCCCAAATCACGCTCCCCGCAACGCGCATCCCCCCGAATAGCTGCGGGATCTGCTGCCCATAGGTCGATGCCTGGATCTTCAGGTCCGCGAGTCGCGGCCCTTCGCGGCCCTTTGGCTTAAAAATCTCGGCATCGATCTGCTGGCCCACCGCCGCACCAATCGCGGCGCCCACCGGACCCCCGACAATCCCGCCGACCACCGTCAGCACCAGAGTCGCCATGACGCACTCCCGAATGAATGAATTCCATCCCCTTCCACAAACGTGAGGGGCAGCGACATTTGACGGACTGCTGCCTAGCCGCAGCGGGGTGGGTATTGCTCCAGCCGCCAGCGCGCAGCGCCGCACTCCATGGCATCGAAGGGCGTCTCGACCACCCGGCGCAACCCCGCATGCGCGTGCACCAGACTTTCCGGTCCGATCAGACCGAGGTGGAACTGTCCTGCATCGAATAGGATCAGCGCGACGTCGCCCGCACGCCCCTCGCCAGCTACAGGCACAAATCCCGCCGCGGCCAGCCCCGCCTCGATGCGGTCACGCGACCAGCCACGTAACGGATAGCCGATCGGCCGCACCAGCGGCTTTCCAGCCGCCGCATAGGCCGCCAACACCAGCCCGACGCAATCGAGGCCTGTTACGGGATCGTGGCCCTGCGGCCGGAACCGCACCCCCACCATCGCCCGCGCCGCCGCAAAGACGCGCGTTCCCAGCTCATCCACCAGGATACCGCGTCAACAGATCGTTGCCCGGCAAATGCGCCTCGCCGCGAAAATTGGCCGCATTGCCAAATCGGTCGCGGCAGGTCGCAAGCTGCTTGTCGCAGCCTTCGATCAGCCGCACCCGCGCCGGAAACACAGGGACAAGGGCAGGCGCCTCGGCCAGATGCAATATCGTGCCTTCGGCTGCAATCACCGGGCTCGCCAGCCCGCAATTGGCGCCGTCGATCCACAACATCTCGCCAAACGCCATGTTCGCGGCAGCGCTGTCGAGCGTCACGGCGCGCCCGTCGAGCGCGACAACCCGCCTGACATGCGTCAATGGCGCCAAGTCGATGCGGCACGCCCGATCACCCAGCATCGCGCGGCAGCCCGGCGATGTTGCGGGGCAAACCGGCCGATCCAGCAGCCGCGTAACACCCTGAAGCTCTGCGGCAAAAGCTGCCCCGCGCCGTTCGATGGCCCCCAGCGATCCGCGCGCGACCGTTACGGGCGCCGTCTCGGGCGCCTCCCAGTCGGTGACGAACAGCTCCAGTTCAGCCCCGTCCCAGCGCCCGGCATCGAGATCGCGCGCCGCGATGGCATCGCTCGCAACTGCGCCCTCCAGGTCCATCGTCCCGGCATCGAGGCTATCGCTCGTCTCCAGCGCCGAAGGCTTCATGCCAGGCGCGGCGCGATACAGCAGGCCGCCGACCATCAGGTCGTTATCGTGTGACGTCAGCCCGATCACAACCCCGTCGCGCCGCGTCAGCCGCCAGCACCATGCCAGCGTTACCAGTTCCTCGCGCAGCCAGCCCGGCGCCGCGGTCATCATCACGCCCGAAATCACCATGGCGCCCGCACCTCGACCAGCGGCACGCTCGCCATCTCGCCAGCCAGGTAAGTCGCACGGCTCGCCTCCAGCCGATCATCGGCAAAGCGCACCGGCACGTCGAACAGATACCCCGCGCGCACGGCGGCGCCCGAATCCGGCGCGACGTCGAGCAGTATCTCTCCGGCCCCGGTCACAAGAAACGCCGCCGTTTCCAACCCATCGACCGACACACGCACGCTGTCTTCGACCGGCAACCGTACACGGCGAACCTGCTCGGCATCGTCGACGCCATAGCGCTTCACCAGCGCAAATTGTCGCCGCACCCCGTCGCCAACGCCGAGCATCTGGTCGCCCGCCGTCGGTAACCCGCCATCGACCGCCGAGCTGCAATCGAACGGATCGCGAAAGCGAAACGCGCGCGCCGCGCCGCGTCGTGCGCGAAAAAAGTCGGCCAACGTTCGCACATCGGCTTCGGACCGGATTCCCGGCCCGGCGTCATAGCGCATCCGCGCGTCGGCCCATTCGCTCGCGCGCTGCTCATGCCCCGACGGCGAGCTTATGATCTGCGTCGAAAATTCGGTCGCGACCATCGCCTCGCGCCCGATCGCCAGCGGAAAATCCACCGCATCGAAAGCCTGCACCGCATCCTCCCCGTCAAAAATCACGAACCCGTCGCGCGCGACCTGCGGCAGCGCCCACACGAAAGTGCGAGCTACTCCCGCGCGCTGTGCATGATCCGCCGCCTCGGCGATCGACGCCCACCCCGCGCGATCCTCCGCCGCGAGCACAAACCCCGAAAAATAATGCTGCTCTTGCGTCGGATAACCAAGTCGTAAGGTCATCGCCCTGCGCGCGCCGTCGGTCTCCGCACCGCGCCCGCCGGTCACCCAGTCATAATCCTCCAACTGCAGGACATCGAAAGCCGGCGGCGCCCAAGCCAGCGGCACATTTGCGCGCCGCACCGCGGGGGCTGCCGGGTCGAGCACCGTCGGCAGATAGACGAGCAGATGGCTCACCAATCCCCCTGCACCGGCCTCATCGCGCGCTGCGGCGACCAGCGCCGCAGTCGATCCCGCCAACAATGCCCCCAGCGCATCGAGCATTCCTAATTGCGGTGCGGTCAACGTCCCGCGTACATCGGCAATCGGCACGCTCGCCGGCCCCAAAGCTGTCGTCGTCGCTGCATCATAAGCGCAAATCCGGCCGCCACTCGCGATCCACCACCACGGCTCGCCGACCTGAAACTTCAGCGGCAGTCCCGCAGCCGCTCCGATCGCGACAAACGCCCGGGCAACCAGCTGCAAATATCCCATCGCGGCGGCATTCGTGGGCGACAACAAGGTCGACGGCGGCTCCCATCCTGTCAGCGCCGGAGAGCCGTCGCTCGCCCGCTGCTTCCAGTCGCCCCAGCAATAGGCGTCGAACAATTCGTAAGAGAGCGACCAGATCACCCCCAACCCCGCGTCGCGGCACGCCGCTGCAAACCCCGCATGCCACACCGCGCATGGCAAGTTGAGCACGCCCCCTGCCAGGCTTGCACAAAAGCCGCCTCCAGACGCCTCGAGCCGCATATAATGGCTCATCCCGACATAATGGACGACATCGCCGCGATAGCCGAGCTGCACGATCTGCCGCACCAGCCGCGCCGGGGTCAGGTGATAGCTGTCGTCATATCCGCTCGCGATCCCCAACCGATGTTCGGGCATCACCACATCGCCGATCGCCAGCACCGACCCCGATCCGGAACAGGCGATCGCGCTCATCTCGGCCCAACCCGCGGCGGGCGCGCCCAGCACTCCGTCGCCGCCATCATAGTTCGGGGGCACCAGCGAAATGAACATCCGGTCGATGTCGCCCGCCCACACCGGGTCGGCCTCAGTCGGCAACAGGAAGCCGCCGTTCAGCGCATCGAAATCGAGGCTGATGATCGCATCCTCGCCCGTCCCCACCGCATAATTCCACAGCCGCACATACCACGCCCTCGGCGCGCCCGCCGCGTCGCGCCCCTCGATCGTCAGCGTCGGCCCATGCAGCGCATCGAGCGGCTTCACCCCACCCGACCGCCACCGAAATTTCAGTTGTGTGTTCCGAAAATCGCGCTTCGTTTCATAGGCGAGCAGCGGATGGTCCCAGCGATCTTCGGTCTCCCAGATCAGCCCGGCCAGATCCTGTTTCTGATAGAACACCGCCTCGACGCGCAGAGTGCCCGGCGTATCGCTCGTCACGGTCGCCATCATCGGCCGCGCAAAATCGACCGTCCAATAGCGCGGATCGAACCGCTTGAGCCAGCCTCTGCGATGAGGCGGCTCGGCCGCCGCAATCAAAGCCCAACCCATCAATCCTCTCCGCTTGCCACGGCGCGCCGCACCGCGCGCGCCAGCTGCCGCCCCGTCTGTGCCAGCCGCTGCGGCTCGCTTCCCGCTTCGCCGCGCACATTCACGGTGATCGCGATATTGCGCACGCCACCATTGGCTGCCGCCTCGATCCGTCCGCTGGACGTCGGCACGAACAACTCCGGCCCGCGCTCGCCGACGCGATAGGCGCGCCCGGCGCTGACCGGCCCGCCCGTCGCGCGTCCCGGCGCAGCGAACAAAGCCTGTGCGATCGAGGTACCAAGCGAAAGCAGTCCGCCGCCCCCGCCGCTTGCCCCGCCGCCGCCCATTGCCGCGCCGATCCCGTTCGAGATCGCGGCGCGTGCAATGTCGGCCATCACCGACAGCGCAAGCCGCTTCAGATCCTCGAACCCCAATTTTCCGGAGACGATCGCACGCGACAGCGCCCGTTCGATCGCGCGCCCGGCGGTATCGGCGCCCGAACCCAGCGAACCTTCCAGCTCGCCGCGTAGCGCCGCGATGTCGCGCCGGAACGCGCCCGTGTCGGCACGCACCGCCACGACCATTTCATCGACCTCGTCACCCATCGGGAAACCTCTCCATCATCGCCGCCAGCGTCGCGCCGTCAAAGTCGGTATCTGCTTCGGTCTCAGCCCAACCCGCCAGCACGGCCCGGACATCGGCGGGCGTCGCCGCCCAAAACTCATCGGGCCGCCATCCCGCAACGCGCGCCAGCACGCCCGCAAGCACGATCGCCGCAGGCCCCAGCCGGTCGTCTGTCACCTCACCGCCCCGACAATATCTGGCCCAGCAACGCGCGCAGTGCCGGGGTCACCGCCGCCAGCCCCTGACCAACGACGGCCTCGCCAACCGCCTCGCGCGTCAGCGCCTCGGGCCGATCCTTCACGCAATGCCAGAACAGTCCGGCAAGTTCGCCCAGCCCCAGCCGTCCGTCCGCCGCACGCTCGACCAGCGCAAACAGCGGCCCCAGTTCGGCCTCCGCCGTGACCAGCGCGGCAAAGCTCGGGCGCAACACAAACAATGTCTCGCCAACCCGAAGCTCCGCCTCGCCGCGCAGCGCGTTGGGCCCCATCTTCGCTAAAGCGCTCACAGGCTGATCACCACGCCGCTCGATTCCAGATTCAGCGTGTAATTACGCTCGCCGTTATAATCGCCGGCATAGTCGAGCCGCGTGACCAGAAAGCGCCCGCGCATCCGTTCGCCACTTTCAAAACTCAGCTCGAAATCGTCAATCGCTCCCGCCAGCGCAGCGCCGCGCAACCGTACCTCGGCGTCCGACCCCGTAAAAATGCCCGCGGCGCTGACGGAAACCGATCGCACCCCGGCGCCCGACAGCAGGTCGCGCCATCCGCCCGAATCCTTCGTTGTGACATTCACCGCTTCGCCGTTTACCGAGAATTGGGTGGTGCGAAGGCCCGCAACGGTCTGGTATGCGGGCGGCGCTTCGCCGTCGCCGATCTTGAGCAGAAAAGCGCTCCCATTTTCTATTGCCATCGTCTAATCTCCTCGACAGAAAAACCATCCGAAACTGGGGAGTCACAGGATGCTGATTACGACATTGCTTTTGGTCGCCATGGCGCCCGCACCGACCGGCGCGGTCGACACCACGCGCGCCGCGTTCACCAAATGCCTGCGCGACGACATGAAGAAGTCGCTGGAAGCAAAGGTGGAAGAGGCCGAGTATGAACTGGCGCTCAAGTCGAACTGTTCGAAAGAACGCGACGCCTTCCGCGCTGCGGTGATTGCGCTCGGCCGCTCGGGCGGTGATTCCGAAAAGACCGCGTCCGAAGACGCCGACATGCAGATCGAGGATTACCACGCCAACTTCACCGACAAGTTCAAGGATTATAAATCGAACAACTCGCTGCCGGGGGAGTGAGCGTCACGCGGCAAGGCAGCGGCACCGCACGACGATTTCGTGCCGCCAGCCACCATCGCGCGCAAAGGTGAAGCGTGTCCGTATCGTCCGCGCTCCCACCACCGACCAGGCGCCTGCGAATCCGCGCAGCGCACCTGCGGCGGCTTCGACATGTGCGGCAGCGCCGTCGTCGATAGAATTTCCGACGCCGACCAAGGTCAGCGTCAGGCGAATCTCGCGGCCCGCCCGGTCCTTGGTCCCCCAGTCGATGCCTTCGGCCGCGCCGACCGCAACATAAGGCGCGGTGGCCCGCGGCGGCGTCCCCTCGAATATGCCGTGGACCATCCCCGCCAGCACCTTGTCGCCCTCCAGCAGTTCCAGCGCCCTGGCGCGCAGGGCGGTCTCGGCACAGGTCATCGCCCACCCCCCAACGTCAGCCGCCGCCACGGTTGCCACAATGCTGCTATCGCCGCCGGCGGCGCCGCGCCGGTGCCGTCGCGTGCGTCGTGCAGATGCTGTGTCATGCGAACGATCCCCTGGCGGATCGCCTCCGGGATCCCGTTCGCATCCTCCGCCATGCCGGCGCGATAGGTGACACGCACGCGCGGCATGTCGCCGGGAAGGGCGATCGCCACCCGCGCTGTGCCATCACGCGCAATCGCCACGCGATAATCGGTCGGCGCCAGCACGATTTCCTCGCCTCCTTCGGCCAGCAGCGTCACCGCGTCCACCCCCACGACCGGACGGACACCCAGTTGAACTGCGCCGCTGCCGACAGGCAATGTCTCGTCCGTCACGCGCACCAGCAACCACTGCCCCACAAAGGCTTCGCAGATACTGGTCGCGGCGCGGACCAGCCCTGCCACCACGGCGTCGTCGATCGTCGTCCCCAATCGCAGCCAGCCCCGCGCCTCGTTCAGGCTCACCGGGGCGTCGCCCGGTATCAGGCTTGTCGTCATCACCGTTCCTCCACCCGCACCGTCATCGATCGTTCGTCGATCTGCCCGTCGCTCATCGTCACCCGGTTGGTGACGCGGTAAACCTGCCCGGCGACCCCGCCCGCCAGTTGCGCCGTCGCCCGCATCAGGTCATGCGCCGATGCGGCAATCGTGACCCCGCCGGCCAGCTCCGGCGCGACGGTCCAGCTGCTTGCCGAAACCGCCTGGCCGCCGGGATAGGCTTCGCCCCAGTCGAATTCGAAATCGATCCGCGCTCCCGGATCCTTCACCGCCAATGCCATGGCATTTTTCTCCTCAGGGTTTACGAACCGTCGTCCGGTGCGCGGTCTCGCGCGTCTGCGCCTGCCGCTCGCCGTGCCGCCGCGCGGCCGGTTCAGGACCGCCCCATTCGCTCGGCAACTCGCGCCCGCCGGTATCGCCGATTGCGCGCGACCCCAACGCCATCCGCCCGATCATATCGCCGCCTCCAGCGCCGCGATCCGCGCCTCCTGCGCCGTGATCAGAAACAGGCACAGCTGACCTTCGCGGAGGCCGAAACGGTCTTCGACACCCCCGTCGGCCTGCTCGATCCTGTCGTGGCACAAAAAAGCGTATCGACTGTCCGGAGGGGCATCCTCGCCGATCGGATCGATCAACCCTTCCTCCGCCATGATCGACCAGACCGATTGCGCACGCGCCCCGAAATGTTCGCGCGCGCCGGGGCCCTTGTCGGCGATGGCCTGGTTCCACTGGAAAAAGCCCAGTTCGGCCGCGATCCGTCTCGCGGCTCGCATTTCCGCCTCGTTCGCGGCGCCGCGCCACGTCTTTTCGCGCGCGTCCGACGTGTTGATCGTTCCGGTCGCGGCAAAGACCGTCGACCATCGTTTTCCGGCCGCACCCAACGCCTGAACATTGTCGGCGCCGGGCGTCAGTGTCCCGTTGCTGCTCAACCGCAGCCGTTCGACCGTGTCAGTGTGAAACGCCAGAAAGCCGCCCCATCCGACGCTGCGCCCGGCGCAAATCCGCACCTCGCCCGACGTCAGCGACGATTTGAACGATCCGTCGACAAAGCCTCCGGCAAACAGTTCGACGCCGTAGAAAGTATCGACCGCCGCGGTTTGGCCGATGCGCAGATTGGGTGACGTTCCACTGACATGCACCGCCGCGCTGGGGTCTGAAGTCCCGATGCCTATGCGGCCCGCGTCAGTCACCCGCATGCGCTCGCCGCCGCCGGTCGCCAGCCCGATGCTGTCGGCACCGGCGCGGAACAGGCCCGTGTCGCTGTCGGCGGCAAAGCTGATCGAGGGTGCCGCCGCATTGCCGTTGGGTGCGCCGATCTCGCCATCCAGCACGTACCGACCTTCGGCACTTCGAAAAGCCAGCGTCGCCAGCGGTATGTTCACCCAGCTATCGCCGCGCCGCACGGTGAACGCGTCACCGACGGCGCCCGCCGCAGCGGCAGCGTGCAGCGTCGACAGCGGCTGTTTGCCGCCCAGCGCATCGACCACCGCCGACACCGCGCCATCCTGCGCCGCGATCGCCGCGTCGATCCCCTCGAACCAGTCGGCCGCCACCGTCAGCGCGACTGTTTTCAGACCCGCCGCAAAATCGACGCGCTCAACCCCTTGCGAAGACGCCATGACGGTGTCGCGCACCAGACGCCCGCTGTCGTCGATCCGGCCCCATCCGACTTCCCACTGCTCGGGCCGCGCAATCCCCGCGACGGCGTAATGAAATGGCGTGTCGACGGGAACAGCATCGGCAAGACGGCGGTGGCCGGGCACCGCGCCAGTCGGCGTCAACGGGCCGGTCCCGCCGTCCTGGCACAGCTCGCGCGCCAAATCGGCGAAATAGGGGGTCGGCATGGCAGGGCCATCCTTTCCAGGGTTCGATTGTCATATGAGGAGAAAAAGCGCCCGGTCCGCTTGAAAGGGGGGGAAAGCGGGCCGGGCGCCCATCGCACGCCAGATCAGCTGGCGGCGAACTTCATCAACTTGATGGCCTGCGAATCGATGATCGCGCCGCCGACCCTTTTGGTTGCATAAAAATGCACGAACGGCTTGTTGCTGAACGGGTCGCGCAGGATGCGCGTCTCGCCGCGGTCGGCGACCAGATAGCCGGCGCGGAAGTTCCCGAACGCGATCGACAGGCTGTTCGCGCCCACATCGGGCATGTCTTCCGCCTCGACCACCGGATACCCCAGCAACGTCGCCGCCTGCCCCTCGACCAGCCCCGGCTGCCAGATGAAGGCACCGTCGGTGGTCTTGAACTTGCGGATGCGCGCCAGTGTGTCAGAGTTCATCACCCAGGCGGCACCCTGACGATAAGGCGCGCGCAGCGAGTGGACGAGTTCGACCAGCTTGTCCTGCGGGTTCGACGCCGGGAAAGCGCCCGCCGTCCCCGTCGCCAGATGCTGCAGGGTGCCGAACGCGCGAACGCTGTCGATCTCGCTCGTGGTAGCATAGGTCAGTATACCCTTCGGCCGGTTCGTGCCGTTTCCGTTCACAAACGCGCTGCCCTCGGCGACCGCAAATTCGCGCGCGATCTGATCCGCCAGCCAGTCCTCGACGTTGAACATCGCATCGTCGAGCATCGCCTGGCTTGCCGCCGGATTGGCATAAAGCTCGCCCGACGGCGGCACGATTTCGGCAAAGCTGCGCGTCGCGGTCTCGGGCCGCGCTACGGTCTCGCCGACCCAGCCCGCACCCATCGATCCCGTCGCGACCAGCTTGCGATAGCCGCTCGTCCCCGTCTGCACGACTGTCGCGATCGACCGGATCGGCGAAAGGCTTTTCAGCGTCGCCGCAATCGCCCCGTCGATCTCGCGCGGCACCGCAAAACCGCCCTCGCCGCCCGACGTTCCCGACAGGCTCTTCATCTCGACCCCGGCGTCGATGCCGCGGCGCAGATAGCGTTCGACAAAGGCGTCGCGCGCCGGATCGGCCGCCTTCGCTCCATCGAGCGGCAAGCGCGACGCCGCGACAGCCTGCCCGTCAACCTGCGCCTTCAGCGCCGCCACCGACGCCTTCAGTTCACCGACCGCCTCGGCCGCCAGCACCGCGTCGAACGCTCCATCGAGCGCATCCGCTTTCACTTCGATATCGATATCCATGCCCGTCACTCCTTCTGAAAATCCGTCGCAATCACCCGCGCCGCCCGTTGCATCGGCATCGCCACCAGACTGACCTCCGCCAGATCGAGCGCCAGCAGCTCGCGCGGGCCATTCCGGCGCGAAGCCGTCACCCGATATCCAAAGCTCAGTCCCGTCAGCGCCCCGCGCGCCACCAGTGCCGCCGCGGTCGGATGCGTCACCCGCGCCACGACGCGCAGCCCGCGCGCATCCTCCGCCAATGTCTCGATCGTCCCGACGACCGCCCCCGGCCGGTGCTGCCACAGCAAAGGCACCGCCCGCCTCTCGCGCAAACTCGCCGCAAACGCTCCTGCCCGCACCACGTCGCCGCCGCGATCGACCCGGTCGAACACCGACGCATAGCCTGCGAACCGCAATAAATAGGGACTGTCCCTATTTATTGCCGCCCTCACCGCAGCAACCCCGGCAACCCCAGCTTCATCGCCAGCCCGACGACCAGCAACGCCAGCCCGCACCGCACCGCCCAGTCGACCGCCGCCTTCCACGCGCTGGTCTTCGCATCGCGCCAGGCGCCAAGCAGTTGCCGCAGATCGACCATATCGTCGCGCGCCGCCGCATCGGCCAGGCCCAGCCGTGCCAGCGCCCGCCGCGCGCCCAGCTCGCTCGCCTCCTCGACCACCGCGCGCAGCAAGGCTGCGTCAGGCGCGTTTGTCCCTGCCAGCGCGATCAACCGCGCCAGCGCCTCTTCCTCGTCCATGCCGCAATCTCCGGGTTAAGCGACGCCCAACAGCGCCTTCTTCTCGTCCGCCGTCAGCCAGTCGGCCGCCGATACCTCGCGCCACAGCGCCATCCGGTCCTCCGCCAGCGCCGGCACCCTATCCAGATCAACGCGCAAATCCGCCCCGTCGAACCACCCCCCCAGTCCCTGCGCCACCGCCCCCAAAATCTTCGCGCACAAAGGCAGCACCGTCAGCCGCCACAGCGCGCGGTTCGCCTCGCGGTAATTGGCATAGGTCGCGTCCCCGGGCAGCCCGAGCAGCATCGGCGGCACCCCGAACGCCATCGCAATCTCGCGCGCGCTCGAATCCTTCAGCGCCAGAAAATCCATCTCGGCCGGCGTCAACGAAAGCGCCTGCCATTTCAGCCCGCCTTCCAGCAGCAACGGTCGCCCCGCGTTCGCCCCACCTGCAAAGCTCTCGGACAGCTCTTCGCGCAACCGATCCACCTGCTCCGCCGACAACGGCATCCCCTTGTCGCCCGGATCGTGCACCAGCGCGCCCGACGGCCGCGCCGCGTTGTCGAGCAAGGCGCGGTTCCACAGCGACGCGGCATTATGCGCCGCAATCGCCGCCGACGCGGCGCCCAGACAGCCCGCGCCATAATGATCGTCCAGCGGATGCAGCGCCTTCACATGCACCACCGCGGTCCGTCCGGCCCCGTCCTCGGCGGGCAGCAGCACGCCCGCCCCGCCCGCCCTGTACCGATAGGCAACCGGCCACCCGCGCGCGTCGGCCTCGACCGTCACCCGCTCGGGCCTCAGCGCGAACAGCTCGGCCGGCGCGCCCCCGCCGTCGGCCAGAATCTGCACATAACCATTGCCATGAAGCAGCAACTGCGACGCCAGCGTCTCGACCAGCCCCTGCCCGCCCGACGTCGCCGACACCAGCGCCGCCAACGCCGGATCGCTCGCTACCAAAGGCGCGCTACCGGCGGCTTCCGCCACCAGCCGCACCGCCCGCTGGACGATCGCATTACCCAGATATCCCTCGCGCAGCTGCGCCTCATAAGACAAGGGCGCGGGCGCAGACCAGTTCCCATACACCCGCGACAAAGCAGGCCGCGCAGATCCCTGCGCAGCCTTCCGGCCAAACCAGTTCATGAAATTCTCCTGTCCGTCGCCTCTCGGCGACCCGCCTTCGATCCTCCTGTCGCGCAGCGATGGGGAGGGGGACCGCCGCGAAGCGGTAGTGGAGGGGCAGCGACGTCGCGCCATGTGCCCCTCCGTCAGCGCTTCGCGCTGCCACCTCGCCTATGGCTCCGCCACAGGGAGGATATCAGATCAAACCCGCGTCACCCCCGGCTCGCGCTCCTTCCGCAGCCCTTCCAGCAACGCCGCCAGCGCCCACACACAGGCGTCCGCCCGATCGGGCGACCGCCCCGGTCCGGCATAACCGCCGCCCAGTTGAAACCCGCAAAGCTGGTCCTCCAGCGCCGCGAACCTCCCTGCATGGACGACCTGCCCGCGCTCGTAAGCCAGCGCCACCGGCTCTGCCCGCCGCGCCTTGCCAACGCTTGCATGCACCGGCACCACGGGCAGCGTGCAATCTGCCTGGCGCAGGGTCGCGGCAACCATCTCCCCGCCCATATTGCTTTCGGCCACCACCCGGTCGGCACTCCAGCGTGCCGCCGCCGCCGTGACCGCCCGCGCCCAAACCCCCGGCTGCGCCCGCTCGACGCTCGCATCCTCGACCACCGCCAGCCGCCCGTCGCGCAGCAAAGCCGCGACGACGATCCCGCACGCATCGCCATGCGACGTCGCCGGCGGATCGACCCCGATCACCACCCGCGCGGGCTTGCCGATACCGTCGGCATGGATCCGGCATCGCTCGACCAGCGCGCGTGCCCACAGCGCGCCCTCGACATCCTCCAGCATCTCGCCGTCCAGTTCCTGCCGCCCCAGCCGCGTCCCGCCATATTGCGCGATCATGTGAGCCACGAAACTTGGCGGCAGGTGAAGATTATCCGCCGTTCGCCCGATGCTCGTCACACAGCCTGGCACCGTCCCGACCTTCGCCATCAATGGCACCGGACGCGGCGTCGTGGTCACCAGCACACGGGGCTTGTCGCCCAGCCGCATCCCCAGCATCAGATTGTCCCACGCCGCCTCGCCGCCTTTGCGCCATTTCGCCAGTTCGTCGCACCAGGCGACATGATGTTCGGGCCCGCGCAGATTTTCGGCGGCGCCAGCCGAAAACAGCGTCGCCACCGCACCGCTGTCGAAATGCAGCTCGCGCAGCCGGTTTTGCCATTTTGGCCCCTCGCCGTCGCGCGCAACGGCGAGGAGGCCGCTTTTCCCCTCGATCATCACGCGTATTCCATCATTCTCGTTCGCCGCGACAAGGGCGATTCGGGCGCCCGGTATGCGCCGCGCCATTTCGCTGATCCATTCCGCCCCAGCGCGCGTCTTGCCGAACCCGCGCCCCGCCCGGATCAGCCACACGGGCCAATCGCCGGGCGGCTCCCGTTGTCCGCCGTGCGCCCACTGGTACCAACGCTCGTCCAGCTCCTGAACATATTTGCGCGGCATCTCGCGGAGCAGACGTTGCCGTTCCTCGGGCGACAGGGTCAAAAGCCTGTCGAGGATGGTCTCGTCAGGGCCAAGCGCCAGACGGTCGATCCAGCGCGCCATTATTCGTCGTCTTTCCCGGCCTCATGCTCGCGTTGCTGCTCGATAATGGCGATGCGCCGCAATATTTCGGCGTCGGTCTCCTCCGCGCTTGGCCGCGTGTGCCGGTTCAGACGGACGCGTTTGGCACGGCCGCCTTCGATACTGGCGCGATGTTTGTTCATCAGGTCGATCGCCTGCGCGACGGTCATGGCGCCCACCACCGGCATCGCGTCCGGATTGTCGTCGTGCGCCGCTTCGATGGTCTGGATAGCTCGCTCGACCAGCGCCATTTCCAGCCGGGCATATCCGCTTTCCAGCGCCACCTGCCATGCCTCGGCGAACGCCGGGTCGCGCCCGCGCCGCTTGTACGCCGCTGACGCCGCAAGGCCTGCTGCCGCCGCCGACGTGCGCACGTTGCAGCTTTCGGCCAACGCCTCCAGAAAGACTTGCCATTGACCATCGCTGATATGTCGCGGCTGCGGCAACGGGTGATCATCGCCCGCACCGACTGTGCAATTCGCCACCATGTCCGTCCCACCTCCAAAAGCAAGCGGGCCGGACAGCCTCCCGCAAAACGGAAGGCCCCGGCCCGACTCGCAATTCTTCATGATGTGATACTTGTGCCATATCAGCGTGACGATGTCAACAAAAATAACCTATATGGTTTTCTTTGATGTGAAGTTTAACATTGCAATATACAAAACAGGTTGACCTGTCTGTAATGTCGATCCAAACACCGTGCATGTTCAAACTAATCATCAGCGGAGTTGTTATGGCACTGGCTACCGCAGGCGCGCAGGCTTCGGAAACGGGCGATGCCCGGATCGTCGAACTGCGTCAGTATCAGATAGAGCCCGGCGCCCGCGATGCGTTCGTCGCGCTGTTCGAGGACAAGCTGGTCGACAGCCAGGAGGCCGTCGGCATGCGGCTGGTCGGCCAGTTCCGCGACCGCGACGATGGGGATCGTTTCACCTGGATCCGCGCCTTCGCCGATATGCCGGCCCGCGAACGCGCGCTGAACAGCTTCTACTTCGGGCCGGTGTGGAAAGCGAACCGTGCCGCCGCCAACCCGATGCTGATCGATAACGACAATGTCCTGTTGCTGCGCCCCGCCGCATCTGACCTGGGCTTTGGACCTGCGGCCGCGCGCGACCCCGCCGCGCCCGCAGGGGCCGTCTGGGTGATCATCGAATATCTCTGGAAGCTTCCCGACGAGGGTTTCGCACCCTTGTTCCGCGATTCGATGAAGCCCGCGTTGGAAGCCGCCGGTGTCACTGTCCTCGGCGCCTATGTGCCGGTCGACGAGCCCAATGGATTTCCCCAGCTCCCCGTTCGCGAGGACCGAAAACTGTTTGTCTGGTTCGTGCGCGGCGAGAGCCACGAAAGCCTCGCCGAAAAAATCGACCACACAAAAAAGAGCGCGCGTTGGCAGAGCGATATCGCGGCGCCCCTGCGTGCCGCGGAAGAGCGTGCGCCGCAAATCCTCCACCTCGATCCCACGCCGCGATCGGCGCAGCGCTGATCGCGGCGAAAATGGAAAATTTGCCCGATGAGACCATCCCCGAATTCGATCGCCGCTCCTTGCTTCTCGCGATCGGCGCGGCATCGCTTCCCCTTCTTTCGCAAGGCAAGCTGATGGCTGCCGCCCCTGCACCTTCGCCATCGACCGGGTTCGACTTCCTCATGGGTCAATGGCGGGTTCTGCATCGCAAGCGACGCGAACGCCTGAAAGGCAACGACGACTGGTTCGAATTTCCCGGGACGCTCGATGTCAGCCCGATCCTCGCGGGCGCCGGCAACATCGATCTCAACGATCTCGACGATCCCGAGGGGCGGTATCAGGCGTCGTCGCTCAGGCTGTTCGATGCGACACGCGGCTTATGGTCGATCTACTGGATCGACGGTCGTTATGCGGGGATCGACACGCCGGTCGTCGGTGTTTTCGACGGACCGGTCGGCCAATTCTACAGCGACGACAGCTTCGAAGGGCGGCCGATCCGGGTGCGCTTCACTTATGAAAATCTGGGTCCGCGCGATGCCCGCTGGAGCCAGGCCTTCTCCCCCGACGACGGGGCGAGTTGGGAAACCAACTGGATCATGGAATTCACGCGGGTGAAACAGGAATGACGACGGGATTGCACGACTTCGCCTTTCAGACCGGCGACTGGATCGTGGCGCATCGCAAATTGCGCCGGCGCCTTTCGGGCAGCAACGACTGGTTCGAATTCGGCGGCACCTGCCGGGCATGGGAATTGCTCGGCGGCACCGGCAATGTTGACGATCATCGGCTCGACGATCCGAACGGCGCCTATGCCGCGGCGACGGTGCGGCGCACCGATACGGCGACGGGCCTCTGGTCGATCTGGTGGATCGACCCGCGCTTTCCCGGGCTCACGGCCCCGATGACCGGACGGTTCGACAAGGGCGTCGGCACCTTCCTCGGCAAGGACGAGCTGGCTGGCGCCCCGATCGATGTGCGCTTCATCTGGTCCAGGATCACGCCCGACTTTGCGCAGTGGGAACAGGCCTTCTCCGCCGACGGCGGCGCGAACTGGGAGACCAACTGGGTCATGGCGTTCACGCGCAAGGCCTAACGCGAATATCAGGACGCCGGACGCAACAGCCGCATCAATATCGCAACCGTGGCGTCGAGCCGGTCGGGCGACTGCTCGGCCTTCGACATCGTCATCGCGCCCGAATAGGCCGCCACGATAAAGCCCGCGAGATCTTCGGCGGCAATCCCGTCGAAGATGGCCAGCGTCGGTTCGACCGCGAGCCGCGCCGCGATCGTCTCCTGCCAGTCGGCAAAGATCAGCTGCAGCGCCTCGCGGAAATCGGAATCGGAAAAAGCCAGCTCGACGGCCAGATTGTTGACCGGACACCCGCGGACAAACCCCTGATCGCGCAGCTCGCCGCTGGTGGCGCCGATCGCCGCCAGCACCCCATCGGCCACGGTGGGCGCCGCCAGCACCGGATCGAGCCAGGCCTCGCGCAACGCGCCGGCGACCCGTTCGCGCACCACGGCCAGTCCCAGCGCCTTCTTCGATTCGAAATGGTGATGAAAGGCGCCGCTCGAGACCGCGGCGAGCCGTTTCACGTCCTGTACCGACGTATCATGGTAACCGCGCGCCTGAAACGACCCCGCGGCGGCATCCAATATGCGCCCGCGCGTTCCCTCAGGATCGTTGGTCCGGTATTTGCCGCGTCGCTTCGGTTCCATTGCGATCCGGGATAGGCGATTTTTTTTGCCGCGAACAGGGCGCTGCGCCCGATAATGAATGCCGCTGTGGCCATGCGGACCACATCGGGATAGGGGGGCGGGGCCAGTTCAGGTGATTCAGGTGACATATGGCCCGCAGACACTCGAAACTTGATCCTTATGGAGACCTGCATCGCGAGGAGGAGGCTCCTGCCGCGATCGTGTCTTGCTGGCTCTGCGGCCGGCCCTCGGGCAAAACCATCGTCTGGCACCACCCCGTGCCCAAAAGCCGCGGTGGCCGCGATGTCGTTCCCATGCACTCGATTTGCCAGCAGACGCTGATCGCCAATTTCACAAATTCCGAGCTGCAGCGTCACGGGATGGATGTCGAGGCCCTGCTGGCTCACCCCAATGTGCGCAAATTTGTCGATTGGGTCGCGAAAAAAGACCCCGATTTCACCGCGACCATAGCCAAAAAGCAGCGCTGATCGGCCGGTGCCTTCCGATGAGCTCCCAAGCTTGCTGCCGAGACAGGATAGATGGCCCCACCAGATCGATAAAAGAATTGGCGCGCCCGGCAGGATTCGAACCTGCGACCACCCGCTTAGAAGGCGGGTGCTCTATCCAGCTGAGCTACGGGCGCGCAGAGCTGCTTGCATTGCGCCGCGAATAGCGTGGTTTGCGTAGGCTGCAAAGCAGGTTAAGCAGCAAGTGATGATCGATACCGAAGCGCCCTTCGCCAAGCCCGCACCCGTCAGCGCCGCGAGCATCCGGCACTTTCGCTATTATGATCTGGTCATGGCGGCTTTCGTCGCGGTCCTGCTGCTCAGCAACATAATCGGCGCGTCAAAACTGTCGATGGCGGGTGGACTGACCTTTGGCGCGGGTATCCTGTTCTTTCCCATCAGCTACGTGATCGGCGACGTCCTGACCGAAGTCTATGGTTTCGCCCGCGCGCGCCGCGTGATCTGGACCGGTTTCGGCGCGCTGCTGTTCATGGCGGTGATGAGTTGGATAGTGCTCGCCATGCCGCCTGCGCAGGATTGGTGGTGCAGCGGCGCCGACGCCTTGACGCTGAAGTCGGGAGAGACCGGCGGCACCGGCGCGGTGTGTCAGGCGACCTATGAAAGTGTGTTTGGCAGCGCGTGGCGGATCGTCCTGGCGTCGATTATGGCCTTCTGGGCCGGCGAGTTTGTGAACTCCTATGTCCTCGCGCGGATGAAAATGGCGACGGGCGGCCGCTTCCTGTGGATGCGCACGATCGGATCGACGATCGTCGGACAAGGCATCGACAGCCTGATCTTCTATCCCATCGCCTTTCTCGGCATCTGGGAAACCGATCAGGTTCTGCTCGTCCTGACGACAAACTGGGCCATGAAGGTCGCATGGGAAGCGGCGCTGACTCCGGCAACCTATCTGGCGGTGGGGGCGTTAAAGCGGCGTGAAGGTGTCGATGTGTTCGACGAAGGCACCGATTTCAACCCGTTCGGCGCCAAGGTCTGATCGATGAAGCTGATAGAAATCGCCTCGTTGTTCGAGGCCCGAAAAATGTCGCTCATCGACGCCACCGGGCTCGATAAGGATGCGCTGCACATCTATTTCGGCCTTACGCTGTTCCTGCTCATCCGACTGACTTGGCGATGGCGCGGTGGATGGGCCGTGGCGTGGCTTGCCGTGCTGGCCATGGCGTGCGGCGGCGAGTGGCTGGATATGGCAGCGGAAATGAGCCGGTCGGCGCTCCAGCCCGACGCGGCGCATTGGCACGATATCTGGAACACGATGTTCTGGCCGACGATACTGCTTCTGGTCGGCCGATGGTTACAACCCGGAGCCGACTCCCGCGCAACAGCGACTGACGCCAGAGCGCCGATGTCCCCCGAGGCCGACCCGCCCACAGCCTCAATCAACGAAGCGTCCGCGTTGCGCTCAGACGAGTACGCCGAGCGCCGCCTCGAACAGGCGTAGTCCGTCGGTGCCGCCGTGCGCGCGATCGATCGCGCGTTCTGGGTGCGGCATCATGCCAAGCACATTGCCCGCGGCGCTCAGCACACCCGCGATATTGCGCGCCGATCCGTTGACGGCATCGGCATAACGGAACGCGACGCGCCCCTCGCCCTCGATCCGGTCAAGCGTCGCCGCGTCGGCGAAATAATTGCCGTCGTGATGCGCGACCGGGACGTTGATCGTCTCGCCGGCCTTATAAGCGGCCGTAAACAACGACTGGCTGTTCTCGACCTTCAGCGGCACGGTGCGGCAGACGAAGTTGAGCCCCGCATTGCGCATCAATGCACCGGGCAGCAATTGCGCCTCGGTCAGCACCTGGAAGCCGTTGCACACGCCGAGCACGGGAACGCCGCGCCCGGCGGCATCGGCGACGCTGCGCAGGATCGGCGAACGCGCCGCCATCGCGCCCGAGCGCAGATAATCGCCATAGGAAAAGCCGCCGGGCAGCGCGATGAAGTCGATGCCATCGGGCAATTCAGTCTCGCGGTGCCACACCATCGCCGGTGCGCGGCCGGTGACCTGTTCCAGCGCGACCGCCATGTCGCGGTCGCAGTTGGAGCCCGGAAAGACGATGACGGCGGTCTGCATGGCTCGGGTTCCCTTTACGGACGTTCGATGCGGTAGTTTTCGATCACCGTGTTGGCGAGCAGCTTGGCGCACATCGCGTCGAGGTCGGCATCGGCGACGTCGTCGGCGACGTCGAGTTCGATGAAGCGGCCCGCGCGCACATCGGTGACCCCTGCAAAACCCAGTCCTTCGAGCGCATGATGGATCGCCTTGCCCTGCGGGTCGAGGACCCCCGGCTTGAGCGTCACATAGACATTCACTTTCATGGGGCGGACCTTCTTTTTGGACAGGCGGGTGGATGG
The DNA here is from genome assembly GCA_051861185.1 of Sphingopyxis sp. Taxonomy (GTDB): domain Bacteria; phylum Pseudomonadota; class Alphaproteobacteria; order Sphingomonadales; family Sphingomonadaceae; genus Sphingopyxis. The sequence goes on along the minus strand of JBIMKQ010000008.1, from coordinate 140,206 downwards.
GCGCGCCTATGCCCTCGAATCACTGTGGGGGCAAGGGGCGCACGCGCGTCGAACCAGCGAAAAATGCCGTTGTTCGGACTGCGAACCAGTCGCATCTTAACTGTTGCGAATCTCTCGCACTATCCCTACATCAGTCTTGTTGAGAAGGATTCGCACATGGTCGTCTGTGTCTGCAACGCAATAAGAGAAAGCCAGCTGCGCGATGTCGCGCGCGATGGCCAATTGCGGTGCGCCAAAGCCGCCTATGCGCAACTGGGTCGCAAACCCAAGTGCGGCCAGTGCCTGCCTTTTGCTCGCAATATCATCAGCGACGTCGCCGCGACCGCCTGATTTTCTTGGTTTTCCGCCATTTTTGACCTTGGCCTGATGGGGCCGGGGCGCCTATAATGCGCCCATCCCATTCCAAGATAAAATGACAGGACTGACACCATGAAGGGCGACGAAAAGGTCATCGATTTTCTGAACGAGGCGCTCAAGAACGAGCTGACCGCGATCAATCAATATTGGCTGCATTATCGCATGCTCGACAATTGGGGCGTCGCGCGCCTCGCCGCGTTCGAGCGCGAAGAGTCGATCGACGAGATGAAGCACGCCGACCAGCTGGCCGACCGCATCCTCTTCCTTGGCGGACTGCCCAATTTCCAGATGCTCGGACGCCTTCGCGTCGGCGAGACCGTCGAGGAAGTGCTGAAGGCCGACCTCGCGCTAGAGGAAGAGGCGATCCCGCTGCTCAAGGACGCGATGGCGCACAGCGAAAGCGTCCGCGACTATGTCAGCCGCGATCTGTTCGGCGCGATACTTTCCAGCGAAGAGCATCATGTCGACGAACTGGAAAAGCAGTTCGAGATGATCGAGCGCATGGGGATCGAAAATTACATCCAGCTCCAGTCGAAGCCTGCTGGCGACGATTGATATCCGATTCGATGGCAGGCCGGGCGACGTCCACGCCCTAAGTCGTTGATAAAAGAGGTGCTTTCGGGCGCCTCTTTTTTTGCTTGTATTTGCGAATAATTCTCAATAGCAAGGTGAGGCAGTCCCCTCCTGCCGGCCGCTGCAACTTAAAGCTGCGCTTTAAAGCGGCCGGCATCTTTTTCGAAAACGAGGAAGCGGACAGACGGACTGCGTGGCCGGGAGACGAGAAAATCATGCAAAGCAGCGAGCTGATCCGCCAGTTGACCGAGCAGCCGCTGGTGCGCGATTTGTCGGTCGAAGCGGCGCAGGCGGTCCTTGCGCTACGCTATTGCATCCTCTGCCGGCGCAGCGAGCGCGACCCGATGCCCGAGCTCGAACGACGCTGGGGCAACATCCTCGCCGCGCGGCGCTATCGTCGGGTGGTCGAGGCGATCGGCCATGTGTGGCCCGAACCCTTTGCCGTCGCCCCGCCCTGCTGCCCGCGCGTCAGTTTCGACGAGGCGCTGCTCGCTGCGATCGTCGGCGCCGCCTCGCGCCGCGACCGCGTCCAGTTCGACTGGCTGACCGCCGAAATGCTTGGCGGCGACGCCCGCGAAATGCTTTTCGTCGCGCTGGAGAATTTCATTCGCGCCCGCGCGCCCGGACGAGTCTAGCCTCCGCTGCTTATGGGTGGGATGCAGACAGTGATTTTCTACCTTCGTCATGCCGGACTTGATCCGGCATCCATAACCACATCGGTTGCTTGGACCCCGGATCAAGTCCGGGGTGACGATGAAGGAGAGGGCAGCTTCCGGTCGAATGCAGCCCTTTCGCTGCCTAGTCGTCCACAACGGGCTCGGCGGCCAGAAAGCCCTGCTTGCACACCGGGCTGTCATCTCCCGCGAGGCAGTCCGACCAGCGATAGAGTTTCTCGATGCTGATAGTAGGGCCATCGGACCCGCCGCCGCCCATGCCGATATATTGCTTGCCGGTGATCCGGCCGATGATCGTGACATTGGTATAGGGGTGCACGAGGTCGGCGTCATAGACGCCCGGCCCGCACGCGACGAAGGCCAGATATGTCGGTTCAGGAGTCCAGCGCGGCGCGCCATAATCGCCGCTCCGCGCAAAGTTGACCGTAACGCAGCGCCCGTCGATGCCATAGACACCACCGGCCCAACGCACGCGCTTGCCGACATGCCCTTCGTCGAGCGCTTCATCGGGGGTGAGCAGAGTAACCTCCGCCCCCTTCAACTCTTCGAGATCCTGCAACCGCTGGGCCTGATCCGCGTCGTCCCCTAGGGACCCTGTCTCGGTTTCAAGCGGCTGGGCGATTGCGCCCGGCGCCATCGACACCGCGAAGAGCAACAAGGCCACCGTTGTGGCGACCGCACCAATATCCACGCGCGTCATCCCGGTGCCCGCTCTATTTGCCCGCCTTGTCGCTCACCGCCTTGATCACCAGCGCCTTGTCATCGACCAGATAGCGCTTTGCGAGGGCCTGCAACTCAGCCGGCGTCGCCGCCTCGACCTCGCCGATCCCCTTACGGCTGCGATCGAGGCGATCGGCGTGGCTCGCGGCTTCTGCTACATAGTTCAGCCAATAGGCGTTCTCGCGACGCGATTTCACCATCGCTTCGAGCAGCGGACGCCGCGCGCGGTCGAGCAGGTCGGCGTCGACGGGCTTGTCGCGCAATTCCTTCGCGATCGCGAAGATCGCGCTGCGGGTCGTCGCAAGATCCTTATAATCGACATTGCTCGCGGCGAAGAGGTGGCCATATCCCGGAAACTCGTCCGACAGGCTCGCCGCGGCACCCGGGCTATAGCTTTCACCCAGCTTCTCGCGCAGTTCCTCGGTCAGCATCAACTGCATCACGCGCGACAACAGCGTGAGCTGCATCGCTTCGGCAAGGTCGCTGTCGTCGCGCGCCGGCCAATAGACGCGCAGTTCTGCCTGTTCTGCCGGACCCTTGTGGATCAACGTCCGCTCGCTGCGATCGACCGCGAAATGGCGGATGCGGGCATCGGTGCGCGGATCGAACGCGGCGCGGCGTTCGGGCAGTGCGCCGAACGTGGCCGCGATCGCATCGATCGCCGCCTGTTCGTCCATGTCGCCGACGACGCCGATCTCGATCGCACCATGCGCAAAGCTGTCGGCGATCACGGGCTTTAGCTGTGCCCAATCGAGCGCCATCATCTTTTCGAGCGGTGGGGTCTGCGAGCGCGGGTCGTCGTTGGCAAGAATGCCGCCGACATCGCGGCCGAGCACCGCCGCCGGGGTCGCATCATTCGCGGCATATTGCTGTGGCAGGACGCGGCGGATCAGCGCCAGACCATCGGCGCGATAGCCAGGGTGCGTCAGATAGGCCGTCATCAGCTTCGCCTGCAACGCGAAATCCTCAGGCGAGGTCAGCGCGCTGCCCCCGAACGCGTCGGTGGCGTTGCCAAAGGTCGGGCTGATCGTCTTGCCCGCAAGGATCGAGCGCAAGTCGTCGAGGCTGTGCGCTTCGAGCCCGCCGAGCATCAGCGAGCCCGCAAGCGACACCTTCGTGGGGTCGTCGCGGGTCGCGAGCAGGTTGCCGCCGTCGACGCGGAGCGACAGCATGACCTTGTCCTTCTGGAAATCGGTCGTCTTGATGTTGAGCATGACATTGTTGGCGAACCGGATGCGGCGAATGCCCAAATCCTCCACGCGTTCGTCGCTGATGATTTTGCCCGGTGTCCCGAAGCTGTCGTAGGCAAAGGCGGCATTCGCAGCCTCGGTCGGTGCGGCGACGGCGACCTGTGTCGACGCGCGCAGCGCCGCGAGGATCGCGTCGGTGCCACCATCGACAGGTTTTTTCGCGGTGACACGCGCAAGCGGCGCACTGAAACCCGCCATACGCTTGCGGAATGCCGCGGTCACCGCGGCGGCGGTCAGCGAGGGCGCCGTCGTCTCGAACAAAGCCTGCGAGGTTTCAGGGCGGACAAATACGAAATCGCCGTCAGCGGCCGCGATCAGCGTATCGGCAAGACCGTCGCTACGCCGCGTCGTGACCCCGGCAACAGCATTTTTCAGCGCGGTGCGGCGGTTCGCCAACTGCTCGTCGACCTCGGCCTGGGTAAAGCCGTGCAGCGCCGCGCGGCGCTGTTCCTGTTCGACGAGTGCGAGCGCGTCCTTCCACGCCCCCTCCTTCGCCACCGCGCCAATCGTGATCTGGTCGAACTTCTTCCAGCCCTCCGCATCGCTGAAATAGCCCGTCAGGATCGGCGAATCTTCATTGAGTGCAATCTTTGCGAGCCGGCGGCTGACGATCGCCTCGCCGATATCCTCGGCGAGACTCCGGGCCCGTTTCGCCTTGGTATCGGGTTCGAGAGTCCATGGCTTGAAGCTCGTGATCGTCACCGAATCCTGAATCGCCGGATCGACGAAATCGTCGGCAGCGGCCGCGCGCTTGTAATCGACATCGCCGATTTCGGGGTCGGCGCCCGCTGGGCCGCGGCCCTTCCAGTCCGCAAAGCGCGCCTTGATCTTCGCCTCGATCGCCGCAGGGTCGAAATCGCCGACCATCACCAGCGTCGCGCGCTCGGGACGGTAATAGCGATCGTAAAGGTCGCGCAGGCGCGCCGCGGGCGCGGTCTTGATCACTTCTTCGGTGCCGACCGGGATGCGGTTCGCGACATTCATCCCCTTCATCTGGAAATCGAGCTGGTCGATCAGGCTGCGCAATTGATAGGTATCGCGCGCGCGGCGTTCGGACAGGATGATACCGCGCTCGCGGTCGACCGCAGCGGGAGCGATCGTCAGCTCGCCGCCCGTCTCGCGCATCAGCATCAACCCGGTGTCGATCAAATCATCCGATGCATTCGGCAGATCGAGCTTGTAGATCGTCTCGTCGAACCCGGTCGACGCATTGGTATCGGCGCCGAACGCCAGCCCCTTGCGCTCGAGCAGCTTGATCATCTCGCCCTCGGGCACATTGGTCGATCCGTTGAACGCCATATGTTCGAGGAAATGCGCCAAGCCGCGCTGGTCTTCGGCTTCGGCAAAACTGCCGACCGCGAAGCGCATGCGCAGGACAACGCTGTCCTTCGGTGTGCTGTTTTTCAGCAGCGCATATTTCATCCCGTTGGGCAGCACGCCAAAAATGATGTTTGGATCGACCGGCACGTCGCTGGGCGCGAAGTTCCATGCTTTTGCCGCTTCACTCTGCGGATTGACGGCAGCGGTAGCGGTCGCCGCGACCTTGGCAGGTGCTTCCTTGGCGTAGGCAGGCGCGGCGCTGGCGGCGAGGAGGATCAAGGGCGACAGCGCGGTCGAAGCACGCCGGACAAAGGATTTGGTCATTCTCAACGATGTGGCCACCGCCCTTCGGGCGGTCAAGCCATCTTCACGCGACCCGGCCGATGCTTTCGACAGACGACGTCTGGCCGCGTTCGGCCGCTTTTGCGGCGTAGAGCGCGCGGTCGGCGACTTCGAGGAGATCGCGCGCGCTGTCGCCATGCTCGGGCCAGGTGGCAGTGCCGATGCCCGCCCCGACCGCAATCGACCGCCCGTCGATGCGATAGGGCGCGGCGAGCGCGGCGAGAACATGGTCGGCGAGCGCGGTTTCGAGCAGCGGCGAGCGGGCAGGCACGAGGATCGCAAATTCGTCGCCGCCCTGGCGCGCGACGACGGCATGGTCGCCGCATGCACGGCGCAGCCGCTTGGCAAGTTCGCACAGCACACCATCGCCGATCGCATGGCCGTGCTGGTCGTTGACCGGCTTGAACCCGTTGAGGTCGAGCAGCGCGATGGCGAACGGGCTGGTGCTGTCAGCCTTGGCAATCTCTTCGTCGAGCCGCATGTCGAACTCACGGCGATTGGCAAGGCCAGTCAGCGGATCGGTGTGTGCCAGGTCGCGCATCTGGTGCTGGAGCTGGAGCAGGTCGATCAGTTGGTCATGCTGTTGCAGGATCATGCGCAGCAGAAAGATCGTCGCGACGACAAGGCTGGTGCCCGCGGCGATTTCGGGGGCGATGCCCGATGTCAGCATAAGGATCGATATCGGCATCAGTCCGATGAGCAGGTTCACAAAGGTCGCAAAGCGGATCGACGACAGGCAATAGGCGGTCGCGAGCGAGCCCATCGCCATGATCATCGCGTAATAGCTGTGCGTCGCAGTCGGCGCTGCGAGCCAGTTGACCACCGTCCAGACGCTGCACATCGCGCCAGTGACGCCCGAAAGCCAAGTCGATTCGACGATCATCCGCCGCGCGCGACGCACGCTCATCCGCCGTCCGCGGTTGTGGATCAGGAAGACGAACCCAAGCAGGCCGATAACGGCGAGCATCAGCGGGAAGCCGATGCGGATCACCGGATGCACCGACGGCACCCCGGCGTAAATCGCGGTCGGCGTCGTCGCCGCAAGCATCAGGAACAGCATCGGGGTCAGCGTTTCGACGCGATTGGCGCGCAGCAAGGCAACATCGTCCCGAATCGCGTCCGGAATCGGCGGAAAAAAGCGCGTGCGCAGCCAGTGATAGACCCCCGTCATAGAGGGGGGATAGCAAGCGCGGGTAAAGCAGGGGTTAAGGATCGAAACCTTGCCTTATCACCCACCTAGGGGCTGCTCACAGGCGGATGGCTTGCGAAATATTAACCATGTTCGGGAACAAGCACAGCCGAATTTCATGTGCCCGACAGGAGCCACGCCATGTCCTATCCGATGCCGCCACCGACCTCGCCCACCGCTGCGCAAACAGCGCCGATGCCGTCGGCCGATCCGACCCTGCCGCAGAACGATACGCCCGCGGTGCAGGCCGCACGCACGGCGCAGCTCATCGCGACGCAGGCGGTTTATACTTGGGACACCGACGTGCCCTCGCTGCCCGGCGTGCCGCTCGCGACCGACGTGCCAAAGAATGACGAGCCGACGATCGCCTGGTTCGTGATCCTGATCGGGGTCGGGCTCGACATTGTACGCAACGCGCTGACGGTGAAGCTCGGCGGGGTCGACGAGGGCGAACTCGACAGCCCGCGCGCGCAATATGAAGCCGCGCTGGTCGAGTGCGATGCGATCGAAACCTCGGCGGCAAAGATCGCGTCCGCGCATGGCGTTCACACCGGCGGCAATATCTTCGAACGCATGATCGGCGACGTCGAAAATGCCGTTGCCGCTGCCGAGCGGGATGCACATGTCGCGTTGCTCAAGCGCTACAAGGACCGCCTCGAACAGCTGATGAAGGTCGAGGACGCCGACGGGCTCGGCAGCAAGACAACGCGCAGCATCGAGGCGTATCGCGCCCTGTTTGCTACGCTGCCGGTTCCGGGCATCAGCTATATGTTTCAGGACGACAGCGAATTTGCGCGACTGCGTGTGCAGGGTCCGAACTGCATGCTGATTACCGCGGTCGGCGACACGCTGCCCGCCAACTTCCCGCTGAGCCCCGCGAAATACAGCGCCGTGGTCAATGGCGACACACTGGCCGCCGCGCTCGCCGACGGGCGCCTTTTCCTGCTCGATTACAAGCCGCTCGAGGTCCTCGATCCCGGCACCTATGGCACGATGGCGAAATATGTCTGGCAGCCGATGGCGCTTTTCGCGGTCCCGCCGGGGGGATCGTCGCTGATTCCTGTTGCGATCCAGTGCGGACAGGACCCGATCGACTATGCGATCTTCACCCCCTCGCCTGTCGCTGACAAGATATGGGGATGGGAAATGGCGAAGTTCGTCGTGCAGGTCGCCGACGGCAATTATCACGAGCTGTTCGCCCACCTCGCGCGCACGCATCTGGTGATCGAGGCCTTCGCCGTCGCGACGCATCGTCATCTGGCCGAGGTGCATCCGATCTGGGCGCTGCTCGTCCCGCATTTCGAGGGCACGCTGTTCATCAACGAGCAGGCGGCGACCTCGCTGATCGCCGCAGGCGGTCCGATCGACCATATTTTCGCGGGCACGATTACATCGAGCCAGCTCGCCGCAGTCGATGCCCGGCTGGCGTTCGATTTCCATGGCAAGATGCTGCCGGCCGATCTCGCGGCGCGCGGCGTCGGCGTCGATTCAACGCTCGAAGATTATCCGTACCGGGACGATGCGCTGCTCGTGTGGAACGTGATCCACGAATGGGCGCGGCAATATGTCGACCTCTATTACGCGAACGATGCCGATGTCGTCGCCGATACCGAGCTCACCGCATGGGCGGCGTGCCTTGCGGGCGAAGCGAAGATCAAAGGTTTTGGGCCCGTCACGACGCGCGCGCAGCTCACCGAAATCTGCACGATGGTGATATTCACCGCGAGCGCGCAGCATGCCGCGGTGAACTTTCCGCAAAAGGATATCATGGCGTTCGCGCCCGCCGTCACCGGCGCGGGCTGGCAGGCGGCACCCAACGGACAGCGCGGCCACGACAAGACGGGCTGGCTCGCGATGATGCCGCCGATGGCGCTCGCACTCGAACAGCTCAATGTGCTCGAACTGCTGGGATCGGTGCATTACCGGCCGCTCGGCGATTACCGCAGCAACGCCTTTCCCTATCCTTTGTGGTTCCAAGACCCGCGTGTGACGGAGGCCGAAGGACCGCTGGCGTGGTTTCAGGCGGCATTGCAAGGCGTCGAGGCAGAGATCGTGACGCGCAATACCGAGCGCATGCAACCTTACCCTTATCTGCAGCCGAGTCTGATCCCGACCAGCATCAATATTTGAGGCGTCAGAAATGAGAACCCCGGCTAAAGCCGGGGTTCGTTTTTCAAGAGGCTGGTCCGGCGCGCGCCGGGATTAGCTGCCCTTTTTCTTCCGGTGGCTTTCGAGATCGAGCACGGCATTCTCGCCGCCCTCGGGCAGCAGGCCCAGACGGCGCGCGACTTCCTGATAGGCTTCGACTTCACCGCCGAGATCGCGGCGGAAACGATCCTTGTCGAGCTTTTCATTCGTCGTCATGTCCCACAAACGGCAGCCGTCGGGGCTGATCTCGTCGGCGAGGATGATGCGGCTGAAATCGCCTTCATAGAGCCGGCCAAACTCGAGCTTGAAATCGACCAGACGGATGCCGACCGCGGCGAACATGCCCGACATGAAGTCGTTGATGCGGATCGCCATGTCCTGGATGTCGTGGAGCTCGTCCTGGCTGCACCAGCTGAAACAGGCGATATGCTCCTCGGCGACGAGCGGATCGCCGAGCGCGTCATCCTTGTAGCAATATTCGATCAGCGTGCGGGGAAGCTGGGTGCCCTCTTCGATGCCGAGGCGCTTCGACAGCGTGCCCGCGGCAACATTACGCACGATGACTTCGATCGGCACGATCTCGACCTGGCGGATCAACTGCTCGCGCATGTTGAGACGGCGGATGAAATGGTGCGGCACGCCGATATTACCGAGCAGCGTGAATACATGCTCCGAAATCCGGTTGTTGAGTACGCCCTTGCCGCTGATCGTGCCCTTTTTCTGGGCGTTGAACGCGGTCGCATCATCCTTGAAATACTGGATCAGCGTGCCCGGTTCTGGGCCTTCGTACAGGATCTTCGCTTTGCCTTCGTAAATCTGGCGGCGACGGGACATGGCGTGCAAACTTTCTGTCGGAACCAAATGAATGACCCCGGCAAAGCGACTCAGACGGAGGCGCAGCGCCGGGGCGATGGGGCGCCTATAGCGGCAAAGGTCGGGCACGTCATCCCTGCCGTCGCGACCATATACCTTACGTTTACGTCAACTAGAGCTTGCGCTCCCGCGAATCGCTTGCGACGATGGACGCAACCAAGGGAGAGACAGATGAGCTTCGACCAGATTCGCCTCGACAAGCATGAAGGCATAGCGCTGCTGACGCTGCACCGCCCCGACCGGATGAACGCCTTCACCACCCAGATGATGATCGAGATCGTCGCCGCGCTCGACGAGAGCGACGCCGACGACGGCGTGCGCGCGGTGATCTTTACCGGATCGGGCGACCGCGCCTATTGCGCGGGGGCGGACCTCGGTCAGGGCGCCGCGACCTTCGACTATGACAAGCGCACCGACAAGGCGGCGTTGCTGCCTGACGGCATGGCGGCAAGCCCCGTCGGCGAGGATGGCACGATCGACTGGTCGCACCCGCTGATCCGCGATTCGGGCGGGCGCGTGTCGATGCGGATTTTCGACTGCAAGAAACCCGTGCTCGGCGCGATCAACGGCGCCGCGGTCGGCATCGGCGCGACGATGACCTTGTCGATGGACGCGCGCCTCGCGAGCGAGACCGCGCGCTATGGCTTTGTCTTTGCGCGCCGCGGCATCGTGCCCGAAGCGGCGTCGAGCTGGTTCCTGCCGCGCCTCGTCGGCATCCAGAATGCGGTCGACTGGTGCTATTCGGGGCGGCTGATCGATGCCGCCGAAGCGCATGCCAAGGGTCTCGTCCAGTCGGTCCACGCCCCCGGCGAGCTCGTCGACGCCGCGATCGCCAAGGCACGCGAGCTCACCGATCATAGCGCGCCGGTGTCGGTCGCGCTGACGCGCCATATGCTATGGCGCATGCTCGGCGCACCGCATCCGATGAGCGCGCACCGCTGGGACAGCCGGGCGATCTTCGCGCGCGGCCGCAGCGCAGATGCCGCCGAGGGCGTGTCGAGCTTCCTCGAAAAGCGCCCCGCGAACTTTACCGTCAGCGTCGCGAACGACTATCCCTGGTTCGCCGAGTTCGAGGACACGCCGCCCTATTGATCAGGCGGCGTCATATTTCCGCCGCCCGCGCGCCGCGCCCATGCTGTGCGTTTCCTTGAGCGCAGGGGTGTGGGTGCGGATCGTTTCGAGATTGTGCCAGTTCGCGGTCACTCGCTCGCGTGTCAGCTGCACCGATACATAGCCGCGGTCCTGCGTGTTCGCCCACGCAAGCTGCGGCGAGGATGCGCGCAGCGCCGATACGCGCGCCGCGTCGGAAATGCCCGTCGTATAGGCTTCATACCCCGGCGAGGTCACGCTGTGCCCGCCAACCTCGATCCCGGCCGGGCGACCATCATGCGACAGGTCGAACGCCCAGGCATTGTGGCTGTCGCCCGACAGCGTGACGAGATCGGCGTCGGCCTTTTGCGCCGCCGCGAGCAGGCGCGAACGCGCGGCGGGATAGCCGTCCCAGCTGTCCATGTTCAGAGGCAGGCCGGATTTTGCCGCGAGCTGCGACACCTCGACGCGGCGTTTTACATATTCGGGCTGATCAGCGCCGAACCAATTGCGCGATTCGGGCGGAGTGAACAGCGGCCCCATCACGATCTGCTGCGCGCAAACCTGCCAGCGGGTGCCTGTCTTCACCGAATGGCCCAGGCCGTCGAACAGCCATTTTTCCTGTTCAGCACCCATCAGCTGCCGCGCGGGGTCGCGATAATCGGTCTCGGCAAATTGCTTCAGCGTTGCGGCGACGTCGCGCTTGCCTTCCAGTATCTCTCCCAGCTCGAACGGCCGGTCGCGCGCGGTGATCCGCGTTTCGGGCAGGAATATCGTCGCCAAGTCCCCCGCCTGATACTGGTGCCAGCGCGCGTCGGCGACGGGCATCCATTCGCCATGCGCGCGCTCGGCCGCCGCTTCGCGCGCGCGCCATTCGCCCTCGCCTTCATTGTGATTTTCGGCGCCGCCTTTCCAGACGTCGTTCGCGAACTCATGATCGTCCCATTGCGCGATCACCGGGAACAGCTGGTGCAGCCGCTGCAGATCGGGATCGCTGCGATAGGCGGCATAGCGCAGGCGGTAATCGGCGAGCGCGACAATCTCCTGCGCCGGCTGGATATCGCGGCCGGGCAGCGCGTCCTTCAGCGCGGGATAGTCGCCGACCTTATATTCGTACAGATAATCGCCGACGTGCGCGACGAGGTCGATGTCGTTCCGCGCCGCGGCATGGGCATAGGCGTTGAACCAGCCGAACGGAAGGTTCGAGCAGGAGAAAAGCGCGATCGTGAACGCGCTGGTCGGGCCAGCGGGCAGCGTGCGGGTGCGCCCCGTGACCGACTTTGTCCCGTCGGGCGCAACAAAACGATAGAAATACCAGCGACCTGATTTGAGCCCGTCGACTGTGATCTTTGCCGTATGATCGCGCTCGCCCTTGGCGGTGACACTACCGCCACCGGCGATGCGGCCAAAATCGGCGCTTTCGGATAGTTCGACAGTCAGCGCGCTGTCGTTCGCTGCGGCATAGCGCGTCCAGAGCAGCACCGAATTCGCGCTGGGTTCGCCGCTCGCGACGCCATGGGTAAAGCCCTGCGCCATATTTGCCCGCGCCGCGCCGGGCAGCGACAAGGCCGCCAGCCCCGCGGTGCCGAGCTTGATCAGCAGGCGCCGGTCCATTTCGCCCCAAAGTTGGTGCATCGCACTTCTCCCTGTTCGTTCGGCCGCGTCTTTGCCCGGCCTTTGTTACGATTCGGCGCGCTGTTAGAAGTTAGCCCATTACCCCGAGCGCGAGCAGCAGCAGCATGAAGGTGATGACCGAAAAGACGCTGAAGAAGAGCAGCAGCGACGTACGAACCAATGCACCGAACCGCGACGACCGATAGGCGCCGCGAAGCTGACGATACATGTGAAAGGGCACATAGAGCATCGCAAAGGCCGTCGCGACGTCGCCGAATATCGTCAGGTTGAGCAGGCGCACGACGACGAACAGGAGCAGCATGAAGCTGATCGAATAGGTGACGAAGACGAAATGGTCGTAGGTGTGAAAACGCCGGCTGAACGGAAAGAGCAGCCACATGAAGGGCAGCGAGAGCGGGATCAGCGCCCAAGCGAATTTATAGGCGTTTGCCTGTAATTTATAAAAGACGAGCGCGGGGTTGGCGATCGCCTTTTCAAGGCCGTGGTCGATGAACGGAACGCCGGTGTTGACCTTGGTGCGCGAGATGAACTCGACGCTGGTCATCATCTGCTTGGTGGGATCATCGACGACGGCGGGCCCCTTGTCGCGCTCTTCCTTGCTGAGACTGCGCGCAACGCCGAGATAGTCGGCGCTTTTCTGCAGCGTTTCGCGCTCGTCGACGAGCAGCTTCCGCTCCGCGGGCTTCAGATCCTTTGCCGCAAGGCTGGCGTCGACGCGCTTGACCTCCTCCTCGAAACTTTCCTTGAGCGCGTTGGAGCGTGTCTGCTCGGCCGCCGCTTTCGCGATCCCCTCGCCAACCCCGCCGCCGCTGCCGACGATGGCAAGCACGGCATAGGTCAGGAACACCGCGAACAGGAACAGGGCAAGCGGTGAAATGAAACGCGCGCGCTCGCCGTGGATATAGCGGCGCGTCAAATCGCCCGGCCGCCATGCCAGCAGCGGCAAGGTGTTCCAGATCTTGCCTTCAAAATGGAATATCGCATGGACGAGGTCGTGCCCGATCGCGCCGAAGCTACGGTGCACGTCAGCGCGCTGGCCGCAATAATGACAATGCGACCCCGCGAGGCTGGTGCCGCAGTTCAGACAGCGCGCGCCGGCGTCCGGAGTGCCTGTGCCCCCGTGCCGCGGCTCCACCGCATGCCCCGCCAACCCGGCGGTCACCGCCGCCCCAATGCCTTCGATATCCCCGCTCATGACGCCCTGCCTAAAGGGGGGCGGGGGATGGCGCAACGGGACTTTCAGGCGCAATGCAAAACGTGATAGTGGCGGCGCCATGAACGCCGAAGCCCTCACTGCCCCGCCGATGCCCGGCGATGCCGCCGCCCTGATCGCCGACATGGGCGCGCGCGCGCGCGCCGCGTCGAAAGCGCTCGCGCTGGCGCCGACCGCGAACAAGGCCGCCGGACTGGTTGCCGCTGCCGCGCAAATTCGCGCGCGGGCGATCGATATCCTTGCCGCCAATGCCGAAGATATGGCGGCGGGACAGAAGAACGGCCTGTCGGGCGCGATGCTCGACCGGCTACGGCTCGACGAAGGCCGGCTCGCCGCGATCGCCGACGCGATCGACGCTGTTGCCGCGCTGCCCGATCCGTCGGGCGCCGAAATCGACCGCGTGACGCGGCCCAACGGGCTGGTGCTCAGCCGCGTGCGCGTGCCGCTCGGCGTCGTCGGCATCATCTATGAAAGCCGCCCGAATGTGACCGCCGATGCGGCGGCGCTCGGGTTGATGTCGGGCAATGCGGTGATCCTGCGCGGCGGCAGCGAGGCGGTGCATTCGAACCGCGCGATCCACGCGGCGTTCGCGGCGGGGCTCGTCGAGGCTGGGCTGCCCGCCGATGCGGTGCAACTTATGCCGACGCAGGATCGCGCCGCGGTCGGCGCGATGCTGCGCGCGCAGGGACTGATTGACATCATCATCCCGCGTGGCGGCAAGGGCCTCGTCGCACGCGTGCAGGACGAGGCGCGCGTGCCCGTTCTCGCGCATCTCGACGGGATTAATCACCTTTATATCGACGGCGCTGCTGATCCCGGAAAAGCCGAGGAACTCGCCGTTAACGCCAAGATGCGGCGCACCGGCGTGTGCGGCGCGACCGAGACGATCCTGATCGACCGCGCCTATCCCGCAACGCTCGCCATCGTCGAAGCGCTGGTCAAGGCAGGCTGCGAAGTGCGCGGCGACAAGGCGGTTGCAGCGCTCAGCCCGCATGTCGATCCGGCCTCGGCGGGCGACTGGGACACCGAATATCTCGACGCGATCGTGTCGATTGCTATGGTCGATGGCCTCGAGGGTGCGCTCGCGCATATCGACGCGCATTCGAGCCGCCACACCGACGCGATCGTCACCGAGGATACCGCGACCGCCGAACGCTTCCTGTCGGGCGTCGACAGCGCGATCGTCATGCACAACGCCTCGACGCAGTTCGCCGACGGCGGCGAATTCGGCCTTGGCGCCGAAATCGGCATCGCCACTGGCCGCCTCCACGCGCGCGGCCCCGTCGCGCTCGAAGGTCTCACGACCTATAAATGGTTGGTGCGCGGTACGGGACAGGTCCGGCCCTGACGCGCCAGATCTCCACCGGCCTCCTCGGCGGCAGCTTCAATCCGGCGCATGGCGGGCATCGCGCGATCAGCCTGAATGCCATCGAGGCGCTGAATCTCGACGAACTGTGGTGGCTGGTGTCGCCGGGCAATCCACTGAAGCCCAAAGCCGGCATGGCCTCGCTGCCCGCACGGCTCGGTTCGGCGCAGCATGCGGCGCGGCGTTCGCCGATTCGCGCGACGGCTATCGAGGCCGAACTGGGCACGCGCTACACGATCGCTACGCTCAAAAAACTCGTCCGCCGATACCCGAACAGACAGTTTATCTGGATCATGGGGGCCGATAATCTGGTCCAATTGCCCCAATGGCGCGACTGGCGGGGGATCGCCCGACTCATGCCGATTGCGGTTATCGCGCGTCCGGGCTATAATGGCCGCGCCCACGCAAGACGTGCGATGGGTTGGCTTCGGCGCTTCGTCCGGCCCGCGGACCAGAAATTGCATTGGACGGACTGGAGACCGCCCGCCCTCGTGTTCCTGCGATTTTCGCCCGATGTGCGATCCGCAACTGCGATACGGCAGGCCAACCCCCGCTGGTTCGAACGCTATGAAGGTCGCGCCTTGCGCGATCCGCTGACGCGTTCGCGGCTTGTGGGCACGAACAGGAAAGGACGCATTTGATCTCCGCCACCCAGGATGCCGCCGCAGGCGCCGCATCCGCAAATGACAGCGTGGAATCGCTCCACGCACTGATCCTCCACCAGCTGGATGAGGACCAGGCCCAGGAAACCATTTCCATCCCGCTTGCCGGAAAAAGCAGCATCGCCGATCATATGGTGATCGCGAGCGGCCGATCGACGCGCCATGTCTCGGCCATCGCCGAGAAACTGGCACAGCGGATCAAGCAGGAAGCGGGCCGCCAGGTTCGCGTCGAGGGACTGCCCAATGCCGATTGGGTGCTGCTCGATGCGGGCGACGTCATCGTCCACCTGTTCCGTCCCGAGGTGCGTAGCTTCTACAACCTCGAGCGTATGTGGTCGTTCGGCGACGCGCCGCCGGTTGTCGCTGCAAATTGACGTCCCTGCCCTGCCAAGGGTAGGCGGGGCGTCATGTTGTTGCACATCATCGCGCGCGGGCGCATCGGGCGCGGGCCTGAGGCCGAGCTGGTCGAGCGCTATATGAAGCGCGTGACCTGGGCGCAGAAGATTTCGGAGCTTCCGGATACGGGCGGCCGCATGCCCGCGGCAGCCGATAACAGCAGAACCATCCTGCTTGACGAGGGCGGCGACCAGATGTCGTCGCTCGAATTTGCCAAATTGCTCGAAAAATGGCGCGACGGCGGAGTGCGCGAGACGCGATTCTGCCTTGGCGCCGCCGACGGCTTTACGCCCGACGAACGCAAGGGCGCCGACAAGATCATCGCGTTCGGCCGCGCGACCTGGCCGCATCTCATGGCGCGCGCGATGCTCGCCGAACAATTGTGGCGCGCCACCAGCATTGTCGCCAACCACCCCTATCACCGCGAGGGCCGCCAGTGAGGCGCGCGCTTGCCGCGCTGACGATTGCCGCCGTCTTTGCGGGCGGCGCACTCGCGCTGGCACAGAGCGACGTCTTCGATCCAACCGCGATCGCCGCGCGCGAGCGCGATCAATTGCTCGGCGCCAAGCAGCAATCGGCAGCAGCGATGGCGCGCAGCACCTTGCTCGAAAAGCAGGCCCTGGCCGCGAGCAGCGAGGCCGACCGGCTGAAAAAGCGCAGCGCAGCGCTCGCCGCGCGCATCCAGTCGGCCGAGGCCGATATCAGCGCCGGCGAAGCCCGCGTCGCGCTCGTAAGCCGCCGCCTGTCTGCACAGCGCACGCGGCTGGCGCGGCAACAACAACCCCTGCTCGAACTCGCCGCCTCGCTTCAACAATTGAGCCGCCAGCCGCCAGTCAGCGTGCTCGCGCAGCCAGGATCGCTCACCGACATGGTCCACGCCCGCGCGGTGATCGACGCCGCGATGCCGGTGATCGAACGCCGCACCGCCGGAGCGCGGCGCGAACTCGCAGCGCTACAGCGGGTGCGGCAGCAACAGGCGCTCGCACTGAAGGCGCTGTCTGCCAGCAAGGCGCAGCTTGCGCTCCGCCGCGACGCGTTGACGCGGCTCGAGAATGAAGGGCGCCTGCGTTCGCGCGAGTTGATGAGCAGCGCCCAGCTCGAAGCCGACCGGGCGCTCGGGCTCGGCGAAAAAGCGCGCGATATCGTCGATCTGATGGATTCGCTCGAAACCGACGGTGCTGTGCGCGCCGAACTCGCGCAGCTCGCGGGTCCGTTGCGTCGCCCGCGCAATCCCGAGGGGGGTGTCACCAGCACCGCGCCGCCCGCGGCACCCGAACCCGAACTGACCCAGGGCGCCTACCGCCTGCCCGTCGTCGGCCGCATCGTCGCGGGGCTCGGCGAGGTCAATGAAAGCGGGGTGCGGTCACGCGGCGTCACGATTGCGGCGCGGCCGGGCGGCCAGGTCGTCGCCCCTGCCCCCGGCCGCGTTAGCTTTGCGGGCGATTATCGCGGCTATGGCAAGATCGTGATCATCGATCATGGCGGCGGCTGGGTCTCGTTGCTCACCGGCATGATTGCGCTGTCGGTCGGCGTCGGCGACACGCTAGACGCCGGCGCGCCCGTTGGCCGTGCAGGGTCCGACGACAGCCGCATCACTATCGAACTTCGCCGTGGAGGACGCCCGGTCGATATCGTCGCGATGATCGGCTGATCCTGACCGGTTAATCGCCCGTTACGCTGGCGTTCCGTATCGGGATGCACCGCTTGACGCCCGCAGATTTGCGTAGGAGGATGGCGCACCGGGGATTATAAGGCGGGATTGCTCTCGCGTGATTGAAAGACGCCCATGACCGACTCGACCAAGATCGCTGCATCTCCGAAGCGCCGCTTTGCCTTGTGGCAGGGCGCAGCCGCGCTCTCGACGCTGGCGCTCGTCCCGCTCGCGACCGGCGCGATGGCAACGGTCGACAGCAAGACGCAGGAAGAAATTTCGCGTTTCATGGACGTCTATCTCGAAGTGAAGTCGAACTATGTCGAGCAGGTTGACGATTCGAAACTGATCGAAGGCGCGATCAACGGCATGCTCGCCAGCCTCGATCCGCATTCGGGCTATCTCGACGCACGCGGCTTTTCGAACCTGCGCACGCAGACCGACGGCGAATATGGCGGCCTCGGCCTGTCGGTGACGATGGAAGACGGCGTCGTGAAGGTGATCGCGCCGACCGCCGACACGCCGGCCGCCAAGGCGGGGATCAAGGCTGGCGATTATATCACCCACATCAACAAGGAATTGATTTTCGGCCTGACCCTCGATGAAGCGGTCGAACAAATGCGCGGCAAGCCCGGGACCAAGATCGACGTCACCGTCGTTCGCGAAGGCCAGGACAAGCCGATCGAAATGTCGCTGACGCGTGAAATCATCGACCTGAAGCCCGTAAAATGGGAAGTCAGCGGCGATGTCGGCGTTCTCACCGTCGCCAGCTTCTCTGCCGACGCGACGACGGACCTCAAGGCCGCGATGATGGCGGTCGAAAAGTCGCTGGGTCGGAAACCGCGCGGCTGGATCCTCGACCTGCGCTCGAACCCCGGCGGATTGCTCGACGAAGCCGTCGGGATCAGCGATCTGTTCCTCGAACGCGGCGAGATCGTTTCGCAGCGCGGCCGTAAGAAGGGCGATATCGAACGCTATTTCGCCGAACCGGGCGATCTCGCCGGTGGCGCCCCCGTCGTCGTGCTGATCGACTCGGGATCGGCCTCGGCCTCTGAAATCGTCGCGGGCGCCTTGCAGGACCAGCATCGTGCGGTCGTGATGGGCGAACGCAGCTTTGGCAAGGGATCGGTGCAGACCGTCCTGCCGCTGACCGACACCACCGCGCTTCGCCTGACCACTGCGCGTTACTACACCCCCTCGGGCCGCAGCGTGCAGGAAGGCGGGATCGAGCCCGATATCCGCGTGCCGCAGATCTCGGATCCCGACTATGCCTCGCGGCCGAAATTCCGCGAAAGCGACCTGCGCCGTCACCTCGTCAACGAAAAGAAGGTCGACAATGGCCTGCTCGAAAAGGACGAAAAACTCGATCCGCGCTTCACCGCGACCGCGGCCGACCTGAAGGCCAAGGGCATCGAGGATTTCCAGCTGCATTATGCACTGCAGACGATCGGGCGGATCAACCCGATGGCGCCGCGGATGGCGCAGGGCGGCAAGCTGCCGGCAAAGCCGGCGGCCAAGCCGACTGCACGCAACTAAGGGCGGCTCAGAGATGCTGAAATCGCGGCTTTCCGCGCCCATCGTCGCGTTCCTCGCGCCGCTGCTGCTTTATGGCGGCGCGCTCGTGTCGCAATTCGGCTTTGGCCTGCACCCGTGCGAGATGTGTTATTGGCAGCGCTGGCCGCACCAGGCGGCGATCATACTGGCGCTGCTCGCGCTCATACTTCGCGGCAATGACAGGGCGATGCGCGCGCTTACCTTGCTCGCCGCCGTCGCGATTGCGATCAGCGGCGTGATCGGCATTTTCCACGCCGGGGTCGAATATGGCTTCTGGGAAGGCATCACGACCTGCGCGACCGGCGGCAGCGGTCCGGTGTCGCTCGACGCGATCATGAACGCGCCGCTGATCCGCTGCGACACCGCGCAGTGGACGCTGCTGGGCGTCTCGCTCGCGGGGTTTAACGCGATCTTCTCATTGGGCGCCGCCGCACTTGTCTTGACCTTGCTGCGCGGCAAGACCACATCGGCAGCATGACACAAAACAAGTCCGGCAAGCGCACCGCATCGATGATCCGCGTCGACCAGGCGGGCGAATATGGCGCGACGCGCATCTACGCCGGCCAGCTCGCGGTGATGGGCGACCGTCACCCGATGGCGCGCGAGATTGCGCACATGGCCGAGCAGGAAGAGCGGCATCGCAAATTCTTCGACGACATGATCGCCAGGCGCAGCGTGCGCCCGACCGCGCTGCAGCCCTTCTGGAACGTCGCCGGTTTTGCTTTGGGCGCGGTGACCGCCGCGATGGGACCGCGCGCCGCGATGGCATGCACCGCCGCGGTCGAGACCGAAATCGACCGCCATTACAGCGACCAGCTGGACGAGCTGGGCGACAGCGATCCCGAACTCAGCGCCGCGGTCGCCGATTTTCGCGCCGAGGAGCTCGAGCATAAGGAAACCGCGCTCGCGGCGGGCGCCGAAAGCGCGCCCGGCTATCCGATCCTCAGCCTCGCCATTCGGGCGGGTTGCCGTGCAGCCATCGCGCTGTCGAAACGTATCTGATACAGAAAAGGCCCGCGCCGTTCATGACGGATGCAGGGTCGCGGTGCCAAGCCGCACCAAAGTGAAAAAAGGAAGATCGAGATGACCCGCCTCCCCCTGTTCGCGCTGATCCTCGCCGGCAGCGCCGCCGCCCTGCCCGCCACGGCGCAGCAGCAGACAGTCGTCGAGGGCGAAAAGGTCAATCAGGTCGTCGTCTATGGCTCCGATCAATGCCCGAAAGGGGCGCCCGACGAAATATTGGTCTGCGCGAAACTTCCCGAAACCGAACGCTATCGCGTTCCCGAAATGCTGCGCGGCAACCCGCTCGACGTGCGCAACGAAGCTTGGGCGAACAAGGTCGTCGCGGTCGAGCGCATCGGACGTTTCGGCACCGACAGCTGCTCGCCGACCGGCCTAGGCGGCTTCACCGGCTGTACGCAGGCACTCGTAGCCGGCGCGAAAGCCGAGCGACAGGCCGCAAACAAGACCGACTGGCAGGCGATGATCGCCGACGAACGCGCCAAGCGCATCGCCGGGATCGATGAGGCATCGGACGAAGTCGAAGCTGCGGTCGTCGCCGAAGAGCGCGCGCTCGCCGAGCGTCAGAAAGCCGCCGAGGAACTCGAACGCCAGGCCAGCGGTCAGGGCCCGGCTCCTTCAGTACCCAACGAAGCCGACGCCGCGCCGCTGCCCACGCCGCCACGGAACTGAGCCCCACGGCGGCGGTACAGGCCGTCAATTCAGCAGATATTGCTTCCAGAAGAGAAGCGACGCCCAGAAATTATAGTCGGCATTTTCCTTCTTGGCGAAGCCATGCCCTTCGTTCGTCCCGACAAGGTGCCACGCCGTCCCGCCATTTTTCCGCACCGCGGCGACGATCTGGTCGGCCTCGGACGAGGGCACGCGCGGGTCGTTGGCTCCCGTGACGACGAACAGCGGCTTTTTGATTTCGGCCACGCGCGTGAGCGGAGAGATTTCCATCAGTTTCTTGCGCTGTTCTGGCACGCGTTCGTCGCCATATTCGACGCGCCGCAGATCGCGGCGATATTCCTGCGTGTTCTCGAGGAAGGTGACGAAGTTGGAGATGGCGACGGTGCACAGATTGGCGCGCAATTTGTCGGCATAATGCGTCGCCGCAGCATAGCACATATAGCCGCCATAGCTGCCGCCGGTCAGGCCGAACCGTGCTGCATCGAGCGTCTTGTCCTTCGCCAGCGCCCCCAGGAAAGCACCCATGTCCTTGACGCTGTCCTCGCGCTTGAACGGCCCGTTGTCGAGGCTGACGAAGGTCTTGCCATAGCCCGTCGAGCCGCGGACGTTGGGATAGAAGAGCGCGATTCCCATTTCATTGAGCAGATAGTTGCTGCGGCCCATGAATCCCGGGCGCGACTGCCCCTCTGGCCCGCCATGGACGCTCATGATCAGCGGACGCTTGCCGGGGAATTTCGCCGGATCGGGGCGATAGAGGAAGCCCGACACCTCGAGGCCGTCGAAGCTTTTCACCTTCACCAGTTCGGGTTCGACATTCTTGCTGACATCGAGCCCGCCGGTCTCGCCCTCGGTCCAGCGTGTGACCGCGAGCGTCCGCGGATCGACGCTGAACGCATCGCTCGCGCTGCGCGCCGATGAGAAGCTGATCCCGATGTCACCCCAAGGCGCGATTTCGACACCGCCGACGATCCCCGCCGGCAGGGCATCGACGGTGCGCACCGCGCCGCTCCCAAGGTCGAAAACCCGCAGCTTGCTCGTCCCCGCCTCGTTGACGGTATAGGCGATAAAGCTGCCATCTTCGGCGATGTCGAAACCGCTGACGTCCCATTTTTCGGCCGGTCCACAGGCCGTAAACTTGCCGGTACGGGGGTCGAGAGTGCCGAGCCGTTCGAATTCGGCACCTTCGTCACTGGTGATCCATATCTGACCGTCGGGAGCAAAAAGCCCGCCATTGTGCGAAACCGTCTTGCTGTGGTCGCCGATCGGGGTCAGCGCCCCGCTTGCCAGGTCGAGCCGGAAGAAGTCCGATTTCTGTACCGATGTATATTGGCCGACGAGCGCCCAGCTCTTGTCGGGTGCGAAATCAAGGACCGCCCAGCCCCCGCCCTTGACCTCGGCGACCATGCGGTTGCTGGCCGGGTTGCGCGGGTCCATGACATAGATGTCGCTGTCACGGCCGTTGCGGCGGGTCGAGGTGTAGGCGATCAGGCTGCCGTCTGCGCTCCACGCATTGAAGCCGTTGCGGCTCTTGCCGTCGGTCAGCAGTTCCAGCCGGCCATTCTTCATCGCATAAAGCTGATAGAATTCATTGCCGCCGATATCCTTCTGCACCAGCATGATGTCGGCGGTCTTTGGCGACCAGATACCCGACACCACCGGCTCGGCTTCGAAGGTCAGCTGCTTGCGCGCGCCCATCGGCATCGCGACGCGGTGGATCTGGTTCGTGTTGGCAAAGCGCGTGGCTATCAGCATCGATTTATCGACGGGATGCCAGCCGACGAAGCTGGCGCCGCGGCTTTCCATATAGGGCCGCGTCGCTGCGGTCAGTTCGGCGGGAACCTCGGGCATGCCGTCGGCGATCAGCGCCGCGGGCTTGGGCTCGACGGCTGGTTTTTCGGCGTCCGCCGCATGGGCGGGAGCGAACGGCAAGGCCAGGGCGGCCAGAAAGGCGAGAGTGCGCATGAAATTCCCCGTTTTGCATGAAGCGGATGGACACTGGTAGACGCTATCAAGGGGCCGGTTGGATGCAAGGCTTCGACAAACCGAAGCCTCGTTTCGACCATCGGCAAAAACACGCCCGGCTGCGCTCTGAGGACGCCAATAGGGCCAATCCTGCAGCGAAATTGCGGCTTGGCGCGATTTGGTTGCGAATCCGGGGTGAGTTGAACGGAAAAATTAACGAATCGCTGGCAAGCTGTCTTGACTTGGGAATTTTTGGGGCAAATCGTGCGGTTCTGGGAATCGCCAGCCTAAGGGGGCTGTAACATGGCATCAGCATTTGGACCGCGCCTGTGGAGGCGCACGGCCGTCAGCGTGCCACCGGCACGGAGTCTGGGCCGCCGAATGACGTGGCACGCCGCCGCCGCGCTCCTCGCCTTTGCCGCCCTCCAGATCTGGCTCGTGATGAGCGCGATGGCCGCCGGGGCGCCGTCAGCCTTCATCGTCGTCGCGCTGGTCATGCTTCTCGCCCTCGCGCTGCCTGTCGCCCGTTCGACCGAACGGCACTGGTATCGCCTCAGCCGTCAGGCGCTTGCCAGCTGGGGGCTTCACGCGCGGTTCCGCCGCGACGTTCGCCGCCTGTGGGTCGCCGCGCTGACGCTGCCCTTTCTGTGGATCAGCGGCGCGATGGCAGCCACCGACGCGATCGCAGCGATCGCCAACTAGTCCCGCGTACCCAAGTTTGACGCTGGCCCGCCCGCCGTATAGGGCGCGGGCATGCTGACCGTTTCCGAAGCTCTCGATCGTGCGCAGATGCTGTGCAATGCCGCCGCAAAAGCCGGCGCCGATGCCGCCGACGCGCTTTACTATTGCAATGCCGCCACCTCGGTCTCGATGCGGCTCGGCGCGCTCGAGGATGTCGAGCGGTCCGAGGGACAGGATATCTCGCTGCGCGTGTTCGTCGGCCAGCGGAGCGCGAGCGTGTCGACCGCCGACATGGATGCGGGCGAACTCGCCAAGCTCGTCGAACGCTGCGTCGCAATGGCGCGCGAGGCGCCCGAGGATCCCTATTCTGGTCTCGCTCCCGAAGAATTGCTGTACAATGGCCCGGTCCCCGATTTCGATCTCGACGACGGCAGCGAAGCCGACCCCGCGGCGCTGCGCGAAACCGCTTTGGCCGTCGAGGAAGCCGCACGCGCGGTCGCCGGGGTCACCAACAGCGAAGGCGGCAGCGCCAGCCACAGCCGCACGCGCTTCGCGCTTGCCACCAGCCACGGCTTCGCCGGCGGCTACGGGTCCAGCGGGCACAGCCTGTCGGCGAGCGTCATCGCCGGCGAAGGCGCCAATATGCAGCGCGACTATGGCTGGCACAGCGCACACCACCTGGCCGATCTGGAATCGGTCGCGGATATTGGCACGCGCGCTGGCACGCGCGCCGTTGCCCGGCTGAATCCCGGCAAGGCGCCGAACGGCAAGGTGCCCGTCATCCTCGACCCGCGCGTCAGCAGCGGTATCGTCGGCCATCTGCTCGGCGCGATCGCCGGGCCAGCGATTGCGCGCGGCACCAGCTTTCTGCTCGGCAAGGAAGATCGGGAGCTGTTCGACCGCAGCATCGTCATCCGCGACGAACCGCACCGGCTGCGCGGGCTGCGCAGCCGCGCCTTCGACGGCGAAGGCCTGCCGACCGCGCCGCGCGATCTGGTCGCGGATGGCAAGATCACCGGCTGGCTGCTCGACACCGCCTCGGCCAGGCAGCTTGGCCTCACCCCGACCGGCCATGCGAGCCGCGGCGGCGGCGCGTCGGGGGTCGGCGCCAGCAATCTGCATCTCGCAGCGGGCAGCCTCACGCCTGCCGCGCTGATGGAGGGCATCGCCGACGGCGTCTATATCACCGAACTGATCGGCCACGGCGTCAATCCGGTGACCGGCGATTACAGCCGCGGCGCATCGGGTTTCCTGATCAAGGACGGCGCACTCGCCGGACCGATCGCCGAATTCACCATCGCGGGCAATCTGATCGACATGTTCGCGGCGTTGATCCCCGCAAACGACCTTGAATTCCGCCATGGCATCAACGCGCCGACGCTGCGCATCGACGGCATGACCGTCGCCAGTAGCTGATGCCGGGCCGCAACCTCGAAGCCGCGATCGCTGCGACCCGCGAGGTCGGCGATATGGCGATGGCGCGCTGGCGCGGCGAGGGGCAAGCGGTCAACGTCTGGAACAAGTCGCACGATAATCCGGTCAGCGACGTCGACCTCGCGGTCGATGCGCGGCTGAAGGCGGTGCTCGGCGCGATGGTGCCCGAGGCGGGGTGGCTGTCCGAAGAAACCGCCGACAACGCCGATCGCCTGTCGTGCCGCGCGATGTGGTGCGTCGACCCGATCGACGGCACCCGCGACTTCATCCGCGGCCGCCCCGGCTGGTGCGTGTCGGTCGCGCTCGTGATCGACGGCACGCCCGAGTTCGGCATCCTCTACGCCCCCGCGCTCGACGAGTTGTGGGTGGCGCAAAAGGGCCAGGGCGCGCATCTCAACGGCGAAACATTGCACGCCAGCCAGCGCACGCAGTTCGCGGGATCGCGCGTCCCCGCCGATGCGCTGCCCAAGATCGACAGCGATCTGGTCATCGTGACCAAACCGAACAGCATCGCGTTACGTATGGCGCTGGTTGCCGACGACCGCGCCGACCTGGTCGCGACGTTGCGCTGGGGCTTTGAATGGGATGTTGCCGCCGCCGCGCTGATCGCGACCGAGGCTGGCGCGACGGTGACCGACGCATTCGGTGCACCCTTACGCTTCAACACACCGCGCGCGCAGGCGTTCGGTGTCATCGCCTGCGCCTCCGGAATCCATGACGCAGTCGTCGACCGCTTGCATGATCGCGCGGTCGCTCTTACATCCGGATCCTGACCGCCAATAACCGGCGCCAGTCACCGCACTTCGCTTGACAATCGGGCCGACTCACCTTAGTTGCGCGTCCATTCCGACAGCCTGACCGGACGGCGAAGCGCCCTGTGCGCATCGTGGTCCGTTTTTTGCGTTGGAAATCAGACGCTTTGAGATGGGACCGAATGCCAACGGTCCTGTGGAGCAGGAGAAAGTATCCAATGGCACGTATTGCGGGCGTCAATTTGCCCACCAACAAGCGCGTAATCATCGCACTCACCTATATCCACGGCATCGGTCGCAAGAGCGCTGTCGATATCGCCGACAAGCTGGGCATCGATCACGCGCGTCGCATTCAGGATCTCTCGGACGCTGAAATCCTGCAGATCCGTGAAACGCTCGACGCCGACCACACGGTCGAGGGTGATCTTCGCCGCAACACGGCGATGAACATCAAGCGCCTGATGGACCTCGCCTGCTACCGCGGGCTGCGTCATCGCAAGGGCCTTCCGGTTCGTGGCCAGCGCACGCACACCAATGCGCGCACCCGCAAGGGCAAGGCCAAGGCGATCGCCGGCAAGAAGAAGTAAGGTTTGAGCGCGTCCGCCCGGGCGCGCTTCCTTACTTTCCGCCGACGGCTGCCGAAAGGCACCGACGGCAGCTTCGAAGATTTAGGATTTAGGATAGCAACATGGCTCGTGAACCGCAGCGCCTTCGTCGGCGCGAACGCAAGAACATCTCGTCGGGCGTCGCCCACGTCAACGCGACCTTCAACAACACGATGATCACCATCACCGACGCCCAGGGCAACGCGATTGCCTGGTCGAGCGCCGGCATGATGGGCTTCAAGGGAAGCCGCAAGTCGACCCCGTATGCGGCGCAGGTTTGCGCCGAAGATGCCGGCAAGAAGGCCGCCGAACATGGCGTCCGCACGCTGGAAGTCGAAGTGAAGGGCCCGGGCGCCGGTCGTGAATCGGCGCTCCGCGCGCTGCAGGCCGTCGGTTTCCACATCACCTCGATCCGCGATGTGACCCCGATCCCGCACAATGGTGTCCGCCCGGCCAAGCGCCGCCGCGTCTGACGCCTGCTTCGGATGCGCCCCATTTCCGGGGCGGCATCCGTCAAACTCCTAACGCCGGACAAATTGGTCGACCCCCAATTCGTCCCGCCAAAAGCAAAGGGAAGACCATGACTGTCAATATCCGGAACTGGCAGGAATTGAAGAAGCCCAGCAACCTGGAAATCAAGGCTGGCAGCGACGGCAAGCGCAAGGCGACCTTTGTCGCCGAACCGCTCGAGCGCGGCTTTGGCCTGACGCTTGGCAACGCGCTGCGCCGCGTGCTGCTCTCGTCGCTCCAGGGTGCGGCTATCACGTCGATCAAGATCGAGAACGTGCTCCACGAATTCTCGAGCCTGGCCGGCGTGCGCGAAGATGTCACCGACATCGTCCTCAACGTGAAGCAGATCGCGCTCAAGATGGAAGGCGAAGGCCCGAAGCGTCTTCAGCTTTCGGCCACCGGTCCCGCGACCGTCAAGGCCGGCGACATCATGGTTTCGGGCGACATCAAGGTGATGAACCCGAACCATGTCATCTGTCACCTCGACGATGGCGCGACGCTGAACATGGAACTCGTTGCCGACACCGGCAAGGGTTACGTCCCCGCGACCGCCAATCGTCCGATCGACGCGCCGATCGGCCTGATCCCGGTCGATTCGCTTTACTCGCCCGTGCGACAGGTCGCCTACAAGGTCGACAATGCCCGCATCGGCCAGGAACTGGACTATGACAAGCTGAACCTGACCGTCGAAACCGACGGCACGATCACCCCGGAAGATGCCGTGGCCTATGCCGCGCGCATCCTTCAGGACCAGCTCCAGGTCTTCGTCCACTTCGAAGAAGCGATGAACGACAGCGGCATGATCGGCATGGCGGCTTCGCCGACCACCGCCGATGAGTCCGACGTCAACCAGCTCAACCGCTTCCTTCTCAAGAAGGTCGACGAGCTTGAACTGTCGGTCCGTTCGGCGAACTGCCTCAAGAACGACAACATCATCTACATCGGTGACCTCGTTCAGAAGACCGAAGCCGAAATGCTTCGCACCCCGAACTTCGGCCGCAAGTCCTTGAACGAAATCAAGGAAGTGCTGTCGTCGATGGGCCTGCGCCTTGGCATGGACATCCCCGGCTGGCCGCCGGAAAATATCGAAGAAATGGCCAAGAAGCTCGAACAAGAGCTGCTCGGTTAATCGAGATAGCGCCCCGGTTCGCCGGGGCGTCATCACAACGGGAATGGGTCGGCCCGCAATCGACCTGGCTTGGGGTACCTCACACGGCCCCTCTGACAAACGAAGGAATAGATTATGCGTCATAGATCTGGTGGCCGGAAGCTGCAGCGCACGAGTGCGCACCGCACGGCCCTGTTCCGCAACATGTCGGCTTCGCTCATCAAGCATGAGCAGATCACGACGACCGTCGCCAAGGCGAAGGAACTGCGCCCCTATGTCGAAAAGCTGGTGACGCTCGCCAAGCGCGGTGGCCTTGCCAACCGTCGCCTCGCACAGAGCCGCCTGCTCGACGAAACGCAGCTCAAGAAGCTGTTCGATGTCCTCGCCGAGCGTTACAAGGACCGCAACGGCGGGTACGCCCGCGTGATCAAGGCCGGTATCCGTGCTTCGGATGCGGCGCCGATGGCGATCATCGAATTCGTCGACCGCGACGTGGATGCCAAGGGTCAGGATTCGGGCCCTGTCGAGCAGTATGACGACGAGGCGGAAGCCGCATAAAGCGCGCTTTCATCGACACGAAAAAAGGGCGGCCCTCCGAAAGGATGGCCGCCCTTTTTTCATGGCTGCGCGCCGATACCGATCTCAGCGGCGTACCCGCGCCCGCGTTTCGAGGTCGGCGATGCGGCGCTCGAGATAGGCTTTGTCGTCGCTGCTCGGTGTCGCGCGCGAATAGGCCGCGTCGAGACGCGTCAGGTCGCCCAGTTCAACACGCAGCTGCGTCTGCGCGGCAGCGTTGAGGCCGCTGGTGCCGAGCGCGCGGTCGACGTTGGACAAGCGGGTGCGGTTATCGAGCACCGCCGAACCGCCGCCATAAGCCGTATCGCCGACCCGGGTATCAAGCGCATCGAGGCGTGCATCGAGATCCTCGCGCTCGCGGCGGCTGATGCCGTCGCGGGCATATGTAGCTTCGGTCTGGATCAAAGCCGCATAATCGCTCTTGACCCGGGTCGCTTCGGTCCGGCTCAGGCGGCGCGCCGCCACCGCTGCATCGACGCGCCGGTTGAATTCGGTGCGGCCGTCGGCGACCGACAAGGTGTCCGGATCGTCGTCCTCATCGGCATAACCGCCTTCGGTGAGCGCTTGCGTCAACGCGCCGTAGCGGTCGCTGAGTTCGGTGCGCTCCGCCGTCGTGAAGCGGTTGTCGGCGCCGTAGCGGGCTTCGAGCGCCACGAGTTCCTCATAGTCTGCCTTCACGCGGGTTCCGTTACGGGCGGTCAACGCCCCCGAGCGAACATCGGCGTCGATCCGCGCGATAAACTGAGCCCGCTGGGTCGCGAGCGGCTTGCGGCCAGCGGCCCATTGCCGCTCGACCGAGGTCGACACGCCAAGACGGTCGCCGAACAAGGTTCCGAGGATGGCGCCCACACGATCCTCCTGTGCTCCGCCCGACGGCTCGGACGAGCCCGACTGGGCGGTCGCCACGCCGGGCGCGAGGATCAATGCGCCGACGGCGATTGCGGTGAAGGTCCTGGTCGTAATCATGCGATTTTTTCCTTTTTTACTTCAACCCGAAACGCCCCGGCCGGAATCTGGTTGCACGGGATGCGCACCGGCCCTTTGCGCGCAAGGCCCCTTGACTCTCAGTCTCTTTCGTCGGATATTTCTGTTATGACAGAAATATCCGAACAAGTCGCGAAACTGTCCCCGGCCGCGACCGAGTTCATTCTGCACTGGGGAAATCTCGGCGGGCAGTGGGGCGTCAACCGCTCGGTGGCGCAGATCCACGCACTGTTGTTTGTGTCCGACCGCCCGCTCAATGCCGAAGAGATTGCCGAGATGCTCGGCCTCGCGCGCTCGAACGTGTCGAATTCGATCAAGGAACTGCTCGGCTGGCGGTTGATCGATCGCGTGCCACTGCTCGGCGACCGTCGCGACCATTTCAGCGCCGAAACCGATATCTGGGAGATGGTCACGCGGATCGCGGCAGGCCGCAAGGCGCGCGAGGTCGACCCCGCCGAGGCGGCGCTGAAAGCCTGCGTCGCGCGCGCCGCGAACGATCCCGAACTCAGCGCGGGCGCCAAGGCGCGCCTCGCCGACATGCTCGATTTCGTTACGACTATGAGCCGCTGGCACGACGAAATGCTCAACGTGCCCAAGCCGGCGCTGATGCGCCTGATCAAGCTGGGTGCGGGGGTGACGAAGCTGATCAACTGGCGCCCCGGTCGCGGCAAAGATGGCGGCAAAGACGCACGGTAGGAGGGCGACATGCTGAGTGAACCGAAACGGCAGGTCCAAACATCCGCCATGGATGTGCCCGATGCGGACAACGCATTGACCGACGATCGCTTCCGCCGTCTCGTGCCCCTCGCCGCCTGGAACGACCTGCCCGATGACGTCCGCCGCCGCTTTTCAAAGCGCCTGTCGGGAACGATGGTCGCGACCTATAGCGGCGAGATCGTCTGGACGCGCCTCTCGCGCGCCGGCTGGCTGCTTGCGCAGCTCTGCCGCCTGATCGGTGCGCCCTTACCGACGAACGCCAGCGGACCCGCCCCCGCCGCCGTTGCGGTAAGCGAGGACAGCGCAAGTGGTGGCCAGTGCTGGACGCGCCTGTACGGCCGCGTTCGCCGTTATCCGCAGGTGATCCATAGCGCGAAGCGTTTTGCCGGTCCCACCGGGCTCGAAGAGCATATCGGCGGCGGCTTCGGCATGGCGCTCATCGTGCGCGCGGAGGCCGACGCGCTGATTTTCGCGTCCGATCATTATTTCTGGCAGCGCGCGAAACTCCGCCTCCGCGTCCCCCGCTGGCTCGCCCCCGGCGCGACGGTCGTGACGCATCACCATCTCGGGAGCGGCCGCTTCGCCTTCGACCTCAACGTGACGCATCCCTTGTTTGGCGAATTGCTGAGCCAGCACGGGCTCTTCCGCGATGGCTGATGGCCCGATCATCCTGTTCGACGCCGAATGCATACTCTGTTCGGCGAATGCGCAGTTCGTGCTGCGGCGCGACAAGGCCGCACGGTTTCGCCTCGCGTCGATACAGGGTGCCGCGGGCGCTGCGCTATGCCGCGAACACGGCCTCGATCCGGACGATCCGACGAGCATTCTGGTCGTCGACGGCGCGAGCGTGCGGCGCGACAGCGATGCCGTGCTCGCGATCTACGAAGGGCTCGGCTGGCCGTGGCGAGGGCTTGCGCTTCTTCGCCTTGTCCCCGCTCTGCTCCGCGATCCCGTTTACCGGTGGATCGCGCGCAATCGTTACCGCCTGTTCGGAAAGCGCGCGACCTGCTGGGTGGCGCCGCCCGAATTTCAGAACCGGATTTTGACATGAAGATATTGATCCTCGGCGGCTATGGCGTGTTCGGCGGGCGGCTCGCCGAACTTCTCGCCGACGTCCCCGACCTCGACCTGTTGATCTGCGGCCGCGACCTGGGCCGCGCGACGCGCTTCTGCGCCGCCTATCAGGGTGCCGCGCGCGTCTATCCGCATGCGCTCGACCGGCGCGATATCGCGGCAGCGCTGGACAGCCTCGGACCCGACCTCGTCGTCGATGCGTCGGGACCGTTCCAGGACTATGGCGCCGACGGCTATCGAGTGGTCGCGGCGTGCATCGCGGCAAGAGTCGGCTATCTCGATTTCGCCGACGGAGCAGACTTCGTCTTCGGCATCGACCGCTTCGATGCAGCGGCGAAAGCGGCGGGAGTTTTCATCCTGTCGGGGGTCAGCAGCTTTCCGGCGCTGACCGGTGCGGTGCTGCGCGAAATGGCGAAGACGATGGACATCCAAAGCGTCGAGGGCGGGATCGCGCCGTCGCCCTTTGCCGGCATCGGGCTCAACGTCATGCGCGCGGTCGTCGGCTATGCCGGCGCGCCGGTTAAGCTACGGCGCGGCGGCAAGGACGCGCACGGCATCGGGCTCGCCGAAAGCCTGCGTTATACCGTCGCGGTTCCAGGCCGCCTGCCGCTGCGGAACATCCATTTCTCGCTCGTCGATGTCCCCGACCTCCAACTCATCCCGCGCGCTTATCCGGCGCTCGGCGATATCTGGATGGGCGCGGGGCCGGTCCCCGAAGTTTTGCACCGGATACTGAACCTGCTCGCCAAAGTTCGCGCGCGCTTTCGCCTGCCGTCGTTCGAACCCTTTTCACGCCTCTTCTACGCGGTGCTCAACCGCATGCGTTTCGGCGAACATCGCGGCGGCATGTTCCTTCGCGTGCGCGGCATCGCCGGCGGGGGAGCGGCCGAGCGCAGCTGGCACCTTCTGGCCGAGGGCGACGATGGTCCTTATATTCCGTCGATGGCGATTGAGGCGATCGTCCGCAAATTGCGTGCCGGCGACCGCCCCGCCGCTGGCGCGCGATCGAGCGTCGATGCGCTCACCCTCGCCGATTATGACGCGCTGTTCGAAGGCCGCTCGATCCATACCGGATTCCGCGACGAGCAGCGCGAAGCCCCGCTCTATCGCCAGATCCTCGGGACCGCCTTCGACACGCTGCCGCCGAAGCTTCAACTATTGCACGGAAGCAAAGCCGAGCGCCGGTGGCAGGGGCATGCCGACGTCCGCCGCGGCACCGGTCTTCTGGCGCGCATCGTTGCCGCGATCGTCGGTTTTCCGAAGGCTGCGGCGCATGTGCCCGTCACGGTCGCATTCACGCCCCAAAAGAACGGCGAGCGCTGGACTCGCGATTTTGGCGGCAAACGTTTCGCATCACTGCAATCACGCGGAAATGGCCGGAACAACTATCTGCTCGTCGAGCGCTTTGGCCCGCTGTCCTTCGCGATGGCGCTCGTGATCGAGCACGACCGCCTCCATCTCGTCCCGCGCCGCTGGTCGGCCTTTGGCATCGCAATGCCGCGCCGGCTGATGCCGCGCGGCATCAGTTTCGAGACCGAGGCCGGCGGCCAATTCCGCTTCGATGTTGAAATCGCCGCGCCGATCATCGGACTGATCGTCGCCTATCGCGGGTCGCTCGATCCCGCCTGAACGACATCGAATCCCCTTGCCCACCCCTTTTCCATCCTTACATATCGGCGCACGATAATTTCCCCAAGACAATGAGGATCGCCTTGCCATGTCCCGTAAAGCCCTGTCCGCGCCGCTGGCGCTGGTTGCCCTGACAATGATCCCGGGCGCAGCACAGGCGGCCGATGCCGCCGCGACTACATCGGCAAAGGCCAAGGCCCCCGCCTACCCCGACACAGCACGCGGCAACACGGTCGATCCGCAGTTCGGCGTCGATGTCGCCGACCCCTATCGCTGGCTGGAAGACGATGTGCGCGTCAATCCGAAGGTCGCGGATTGGGTTGCGGCGCAGAACAAGGTCACCGACACCTATCTCGAAACGCTGCCCGGCCGCGACACGTTCAAGAAGCGGATGACCGAACTTTACAATTACGAGCGCTTCGGCCTCCCGACCAAGGCAGGCACGCGCTATTTCTACACCCGCAACGACGGGCTTCAGCCGCAGTCGGTGCTCTATGTGCGCGAGGGGCTGAAGGGCGAGGGCCGCGTGCTGATCGATCCCAACACCTGGGCCAAGGACGGCGCGACGGCGCTTGGCGAATGGAACCCGTCGGAGGACGGCAAGCACCTCCTCTATTCGGTACAGGACGGCGGCACCGACTGGCGGATCGTCCGCGTCAAGGATGTCGTGACCGGCCAGGATCTGTCCGACGAGGTCCGCTGGGTCAAATTTTCAGCCCTCGCCTGGGCGAAGGACGGCAGCGGCTTTTACTATTCGCGCTTCCCCGAGCCGGCCAAGGGCGCAGCCTTTCAATCGCTCAATGAAAATCACAGCGTCTATTTCCACAAGCTCGGCACACCGCAAAGCGCCGACGTGCTGATCCACGCAACCCCCGACCGGCCCAAGCTCAACAACAGCGCGGTCGTCACCGACGATGGCAAATATCTGCTCGTCGTCTCGTCCGAAGGCACCGACGAACGCTTTGGCCTGACCCTGCATCCGACGGGCAAACCCGGCGCAAAGCCGATCGTGCTGGTCGACGATTATGCGAACAACTGGGAATATGTGACCAACGAGGGCACTCGCTTTACGTTCGTCACCAACAAGGGCGCGCCGCGCGGGCGCATCGTGTCGATGGACATTCGCAAGCCAGCAGAACTCGCCCAGCTGGTCGGCGAGAATGAAGCCACGCTCGTCGGCGCCTCGCGCGTCGGCAGCCGATTGATCCTTTCCTACCTCGGCGACGCGAAGTCGGAGGCGCGGATGGTCGCGCTCGACGGCAAGCCGATCGCCAACATCCGGCTCGCCGACATCGGCGCGGCAAAGGGCTTTGGCGGCAAGTCGAGTGACCCCGAAACCTTCTACGAATTTTCGAGCTATGCCCGGCCGACGACGATCTACCGCTTCGACACCGCGACCGGAAAGAGCGAGATTTTCGCCGAGCCGAAGCTGACCTTCAAACCTGCGGACTTCAGCGTCGAACAGCGCTTCTACAAATCGAAGGACGGCACCGAGGTACCGATGTTCGTCGTGATGAAAAAAGGCCTCGACCGCAGCAAGGGATCGCCGACATTGCTCTATGGCTATGGCGGCTTCAACGTTTCGATGACCCCAGGCTTTTCGCCGACTAAGCTTGCGTGGGTCGACAAGGGCGGTGTGCTCGCGATCGCGAACCTGCGCGGCGGCGGCGAATATGGCAAAGCATGGCACGACGCCGGTCGCCTCGATAAGAAACAGAATGTCTTCGACGACTTTATCGCCGCAGGCGAATATCTGATCGCCGAAGGCATCGCGGGCAAGGGCCAGGTCGCGATCGAGGGCGGGTCGAATGGCGGGCTGCTCGTCGGCGCGGTGACGAACCAACGCCCCGACCTGTTCGCCGCGGCGCTGCCCGCTGTCGGCGTGATGGACATGCTGCGCTTCGACCGCTTCACGGCCGGGCGCTATTGGGTCGACGATTATGGCTATCCGTCGAAGGAAGGCGATTTCAAGAATCTGCTCGCCTACTCGCCCTACCACAACATCAAGGACGGGACCGCCTATCCGGCGGTGCTGGTGACGACCGCCGACACCGACGACCGCGTCGTGCCGGGACACAGCTTCAAATATACCGCCGCGCTTCAGCATGCGAAGGCCGGCGACAAG
This sequence comes from Sphingopyxis sp., assembly GCA_051861185.1. GTDB lineage: Bacteria > Pseudomonadota > Alphaproteobacteria > Sphingomonadales > Sphingomonadaceae > Sphingopyxis. Next base: position 105,345 of record JBIMKQ010000008.1, on the reverse strand, counting down.
CCGCATCTGATCCGCGTCGAAACCCGCGCGGGCCACGGCTCGGGCAAGCCAACCGACAAGATCATCGCCGAGGCAGCGGACAAATATGCCTTTGCGGCGAAGTGGACCGGACTGAACGTCGAATAATGTCCTATGCCCTTTCCTTCTCCGCGACCGATCCCGCTGAACTCTGGGCCGAGGCGGGCGATGCCGCCGCCGCGCTCGTCGCGGGCGAGCCCGACGGCATCGCCAATATGGCGAATGTCGCGGCGCTGATCTGGCAGGCGATCCCCGACCTCAATTGGGCGGGCTTCTATCGCTTCGACGGCACCGAGCTTGTGCTGGGCCCGTTCCAGGGCAAGGCGGCGTGCATCCGCATTCCGCTCGACAAGGGCGTATGCGGCGCCGCTGCGCGCCTTCGTGCGACGCAGCGGGTCGAGGATGTCCACGCCTTCCCCGGCCATATTGCGTGCGATGCCGACAGCCGTAGTGAACTGGTCGTGCCGGTGATCGCGAACGACCGGCTGGTCGGGGTGCTCGACCTCGACAGCCCGCGGCCCGCGCGCTTCACCGCCGCCGATCAGGCAGGCGCCGAGGCGCTTGTCGCGCGCATCGCATCGGCGCTGGCACCCTGAAATTCGCCCCAAATCGGGACAGATTCTTCACGGTTAACGGATTCGCGGAAAGACGCCAATTTTGCTAACAAGCTGTTAACCAATCGGTTCGGGCCGAGGGAACAGGGAGTTTAGCATGCGTACGATCGTGTTGTTGGGAATGGCCGCAGGGTCGTTGTTGCTGGCAGGGCGCGCCAGCGCCGAAACGCCGCTGACCGACACCCGCGCAGCGACCGATCTGTCGGGCAGCGCCGCGTTCGGCCACGACCCGCGTCCGTCGCTCGATTATGGCAATCCCGACGATCCCGACGCCCGTGTCTATACCGGCTATCCCGATCGCGTGCCGAGCGAAGTCGAGTATCGCCGCGTCTCGGGCTATGACGCCGAGGGCCGCTGGACGGGAACTTGGGACGGCACCTATGAAACATCCGACGGTCGCCGGTACGAAGGCCGTTATGAAGGCACGGTCGAGGGCCATGGCGCCGGTTATCCGCCGCCGCCCGCTTATGATCCCTATTATGGTGGCGGGTATGACGCACGCCACGATGAAGATATGCAACGCCGCTGTGGCCGGGGGGGCACAGTGGGCGGCGCGGTTGTCGGCGGGCTCGTGGGGGGCATCGCCGGCAACCGCATAGCCGGACGCGGCGACCGCACTGCGGGCACGCTGATCGGCGGCGGGCTGGGCGCTCTTGCCGGCTCGGCGATCGGCAATGCGTCGGACAAGAAGAAATGCGAAGCCTGGTGGTCGAGCCGCGGCGCGCATTATCAGGGCGGCTATTATCCTGGCGGCACCACCACCTACCGGCATGGCGGCTATGGCTACGGCTATTACACCCCCGGCGTCGTCGTCACGACGATCATCACGAACGGCGCGCCGGTCGTGACCGAAACGGTCGAGACGAGCACGCGCACCTATTATGAAAATGTGCCGGTGCGGAAACGCTATGTCGCAAAGAAAAAGTGGAAACCGAAACCCAAGCCGCGCTGCGTCTGCTGATATTCACCCGAATAGGTCTGGTCACCTATACTGGTCCCAGGGCCCGTCATCCGCAGGATGGCGGGCCTTTTCCATATCGCGCGCTCGGCCCGCCGCGCGGCAGCCACGGTTCAGCGGCGCGAAAGCATCGCACGCCTACACCGGCGGGATTGCGGGCTGGACCATCCTGAGCCCGCGCCAAGGGGGTCTTCCTCGATGCGTAAATTGACCAGCCTCACCACCGCCGCTGCGATCGTGCTGACCTCGGTCGGCCTCAGCGCCGTCCCCGCCGAAGCGCGCGGGCGTCACGGCGGCTGGGGCTATCGCCATCACGACCGCATCAGCACCGGCGATGTCCTCGGCGGCCTGCTCATCATCGGCACGATCGCCGCGATCGCCAGTTCGGTGAGCAAGGACAAGCGCGACCGCGCGCCCGATTATCGATACGACCCGCCCTATCGCGCCGACGACCGGCAGGAAGTCCCGCGCTACGAACCCGACGCGCCGAACGATGCCGCCCCCGGCGCCTATGGCCGCGGCGAAGTCGAATCGCGCGCCGCCGACGCATGCAGCTGGGCGGTCGAGGACGAAATGGGCGACGACGCGCGCGTCGACGACATCACCGGCACCGAACCCAACAATGGCGGCTGGTACGTCACCGGCACGGCCTCGCGTGCCGATGGCGAAGCGAGAAGCTTTGGCTGCAGCTACCGGGGCGGCCGCGTCGTCGACGTCAGTTTCGGCTGACACCATCCGGCATCGAAAATGAGCCTCTCGCCCCTGCGGCGAGGGGCCTTTTCTTTATGAACGCCGGAAAAACCAAGTCTGAACCCCAGATAAGCAAGGGGTTCAGCACCGTGTCACAGCCGAATCGGTAAACCGTCTCCAACAGGCCGCGAAGATGCCGCCTGCGCTCAAGGAGACCGAACCATGGCTATCAAGACCAACCTGACCAAGGCCGCAATTGGTGCGGCAACCGCCGGCGCGATGCTGATCGGCGCCACGCCCGCGATGGCGCGCGACCGCTATGACCGTGACGGGATCGGCGCGGGTGAAATCATCGCCGGCGCCGTCGTGCTTGGCGGCCTCGCCGCCATCCTGTCGAGCGGCGACAACGACCGCTATGATCGTTACGACCGCGACGGCCGTTACGACGACCGCAACCGCGGCCGATACGACGATGCGCGTTACGGCTACGGCTATGACTATAATCGCTATGGCAACAGCCGCAGCGCCGTCAGCCAGTGCGTGAACTCGGTCGAACGCGGCAGCCGTCGCTACGGCCGTACCGACGTGACCGAAGTCACCAGCATCGACCGCAAGCGCGACGGTTACCGGGTCAAGGGCCGCGTCGTCGTCCGCGACGGCTACGGCGGTCGCTGGGGCCGCGGCGGATCGTACGACAAGGGTAAGTTCACCTGCGAGATCCGCTATGGCCGCGTCCAGGACATCCGTTTCTCGGGCCTCGGCTAACCGCTTGAACGCCTGACCAATTGGCCCGCCCGTGCCCCGGCACGCGGCGGGCCTTTTGTTGCGCGGCGTCACCGCTACGCCGCCTTGCATCCGCCCGGACCGCAGCGCATGAAGCGGCATGATCAAACGCACCCTGCTCGCCGTCCTGCTCCTCACCGCGCCGGTCGCCGCTTTCGCCAAGGACGAAACCCCCGCCGCCGATCCCGCGCGGCTGAAAGCCTCGGTCGAGAAACTCGTCTCCTTCGGCACGCGCCATACCTTGTCGTCGGCGACCGATCCGAAACGCGGTATCGGCGCGGCGCGCAATTGGGGCGCGAGCGAATTCGCGCGGATATCGAAAGCCTGCGGCGGATGCCTGACGGTCGATCGCATCGCCGACCGCTTCGAAGGACCGCGTGCACCGGCAGGCGTGATCGTCGAAAATGTCCTCGCGATCCAGAAGGGTAGCGGCGATCCGGCGCATATCATCATGATCGCGGGCCACATTGACAGCCGCGTCACCGATCCAATGAACTTCACCAGCGACGCTCCCGGCGCCAACGACGATGCCTCGGGCACCGCGCTGGTGATCGAGGCGGCACGCTTGCTGTCGAAGCAGAAGCACCGCGCAACGATCGTCTATGCGTTGCTGTCGGGCGAGGAACAGGGACTGTGGGGCGGCAAGCTTTTGGCAAAGCATGCGAAAGACCAAAATTGGCAGGTCGCGGCGATGCTCAACAACGATATCGTCGGCGGCACGCACGGCACCGACGGATCGATCGTCGACAATCGTGTCCGCGTGTTCAGCGAAGGCATTCGCGCCTCCGAAGATCTGGCCGCGCAGCTCGCGCGGCGCGGCATCGGCGGCGAGGATGACGGCCCGTCGCGCGCGCTGGCAAAAGCCGCGATCCGCGCCGGGACAAGCCATCCCGCGATCGGCCTCGAAGTGCTCGCGGTCCGCCGCCCCGACCGCTTTCGCCGCGGCGGCGACCATTTGCCCTCGCTCGAGCTCGGCTATCCCGCGATCCGCTTCACCGTCGGGGTCGAGGATTATGATCACCAGCATCAGGATCTGCGCAGCGAGAATGGCCGCAAATATGGCGACACGGTCGACGAGATGGATTTCCCCTATCTGGCGCGCGTGACCGCGCTCAACGTCGCGCTCGCGGGCGAACTCGCCGACGCGCCGCCCGCGCCGGTCAGCGTCAGCATCGACGGCGCGGTCAGTTCGGATACCACGATCAGGTGGACGCCGGTCGACGCCGCCGCCGCGTATCGCATTTACTGGCGGCGCGCCGACCGGAGCGACTGGACCGACAGCCAACTCGTCCCGGCCGATACGGCCGCAGCAGGACGAACGCTCCGCGGTGTCATCGTCGACGATAATTTCTTCGGTGTTTCAGCCGTTTCAGCCGATGGCGCCGAAAGCATCGTCACTTTCGGGGGCCTGCCACCGGCCAAATAATTCGTCGATATTATCAAACACGATATACGAAAATTTACCTTCCTCCTTTAGAACTGGCGCCGGGACCAATCAGATAACCGTCCGAGGTGGGAATCGGACGGCAGTTGCTGAGTCGCGCATGTTGAATCCCGAGGCCAATCCCGCCTCACCGGCCCCAGATGAAAAGCGCCAGCCGCGGCAGTCCCGGCTGGTCAAGGCGGCGCTCGCCTGTCAGCGCCTCGGCCAATTCGATGTCACCATTCGCAATGTTTCGCTGACGGGTGTCGGGGGCCAGGGGCCGCATGTCATGCAGATCGGCGAGCGAATCACGGTCTTTTTGCCCGGCCACGAGGCAATGCTGGGCACGGTTCGCTGGGTCGCCGGCAATCGCTTCGGGATCGAGACGGACAAGCCGGTTGAAACGGCACGCTTGCGCGCCGCGCACGGTGACGGTCTCATCACCACCGACAGCAAAGTCGATTTCCAGATCGTCCCCGCCCCGCGTATCGACACCTGGCGCCCGGGCCTGACCCGCGCCACCAGCCTGCCGGGGCAGTTTGGTCGGAGGCGCTGAACGCGCCGCGACGTGGGGTGGAGCGCTGCCTGCCTTTGCCTCATTTCCCTTCGTCACCCCCGCCTTGATCCGGGGTGACGAGCGTTGAGAGTCCGCAATTGGTCCGGTTCTGGCTATTCGGTTATATCGAAACGGTCGCGGACAGGCCCGCTTTGGGAACGCACCCGCCCAAAAGAAAACCGGCGCGGATTGCTCCGCGCCGGGTTCCCTCGGTAATATATTGCGATGCGCGATGCGTCAGGCGACGCGGCGCACCTCATTGCCTTCGTCATCGATGTCGCGAAGGACATAACCGCGGCCCCAGACCGTCTCGATATAATTTTCACCGTTGCACGCGAGCGAGAGCTTCTTGCGCAGCTTGCAAATGAAGACGTCGATGATCTTCAGTTCGGGCTCGTCCATGCCGCCATACAGGTGGTTCAGGAACATTTCCTTGGTCAGCGTCGTGCCCTTGCGGAGCGAGAGCAGCTCGAGCATCTGATATTCCTTGCCGGTCAGATGCACGCGGGTCGTGTCGACCTCTACCGTCTTGGTATCCAGATTGACCTGCAACTTGCCGGTCTTGATGACGCTCTGGCTGTGGCCCTTCGAACGGCGGACGACCGCATGGATGCGGGCGACCAGCTCGTCGCGGTGGAATGGCTTGGTGACATAATCGTCGGCGCCAAAGCCGAACGAGCGCACCTTCGAATCCATTTCGGAAATACCCGACAGGATCAGCACCGGCGTCTGCACCTTGGCGGTGCGGAGCTTTTTCAGCACGTCATAGCCGTGCATGTCGGGCAGGTTCAGGTCGAGCAGGATGATATCGTAATCATAGAGCTTGCCCAGGTCCAAGCCTTCCTCACCCAAATCGGTGGTATAGACATTGAAGCCTTCGGTCGTGAGCATCGTGTCGATCGCCTTGGCGGTCGTCGGCTCGTCCTCGATCAGCAATACGCGCATTGGGCACCCCTCGATTGGTTCCCACGATGATCCCGCGACCGTCCGCATGATCATCTTGCGATGCCACCGACGACCCCCGTTGCGAGACTGCCGGAACATTAACCACGAAACTAATGAAGGGAAAAGGTTAATTTTGATTTAACCCGCAGAAGTCCGCGAGTCGCGGCCTATTTGCAACACTGGTTTATCTGGTTTTCATCCTGTGCGGAGCGCCGGATATCGCTAGTGCGCTCCGGTGCACGAGATCTTTAGGGTCTCGACCAGATGGTCTGAAAGCGCCCGCACACGCGCCGGACGTAGCCGTGACGGCGGCGACAACAGATGCAGATGCGCTTGCGGCATCGACCAGTCGGTCAGGATCGGCACCACCGCCCCCGACGCCAGTTCGTCGGCGGCGATGAAGTCGGGCAACACAGCGATCCCGACGCCCGCGACGACCAGCGGCACCGCGATGTCGCCATTGTTCGCAAACAGCGGCCCTGTCGGCAGCACCGTCGCCTCCTCGCCCTTGCGATGAAAATGCAGCGGCATCGCTCGCTGGCGATGGCCGTATCCAATCAGCCGGTGGCCTGCGAGTTCCAGCGGGTGCTTCGGCGTGCCATGCTTTTCCAAATAGGCGGGGCTCGCGATCACCGATGCCGCGACCGGGGCGATCGTCCGCGCGAGCAGGCTCGAATCGGCGAGCGGTGAAATGCGCAATGTCAGATCGATCCCCTCGGCGACCGGATCGTTGCGCGCGTCGCTTAGCAGCACTTCGATCTCAACCGCCGGGTGTTGCTCGAGGAAGGTCGCGAGCGGCGGGCCCAGCACCTTGATCCCGAAACTCATCGGCGCGCCAAGCTTGATCGGCCCGGCCAGATCGACCCGGTCGCCGCGTGCGGCCTCGGTCGCCGCGGTCGCCGACGCCACCATGGCGCGCGCTTCGTCGAGCAGCCCCGCGCCCGCGGTCGACACCGCGACGACGCGCGAACTGCGATGGAGCAGGGTGATGCCCAGCGACGTCTCAAGCCGCGTCACGGCCTTCGACACACTCGCCTTCGACAGGCCGAGCGAGGCCGCCGCCGCGGTGAAACCGCCGCTGTCGGCGACCGCGACGAAGCAGGCCCAGCCTTCATAATCGGGAAGCGCCATGCGAATTCACTCCTTATTCGGAAACGATGAGTTTCTATCTATGCTATTTTAGAAACGATCCCAATGACTATCTTGGCCTCAACAAATGAGCGTTTCCAAGCATCGACGTTCCAATGCGGAGCCAGCCCGAAGCGCAATGAAAGGACAAGGCCATGATCGACATTCGTAAATTCGACAGTTTGGGCCATGCCGACCACGGTTGGCTCGACGCCCGCCACCATTTCTCGTTCGCGAACTATCACGATCCGAAACGGATGGGCTGGGGCGCGCTGCGTGTGTGGAACGACGATGCCATCGCGGCGCAGTCGGGCTTTCCCCCCCACCCCCACCGCGACATGGAAATCATCACCTATGTTCGCACCGGCGCGATCAGCCACCGTGACAGCATGGGCAATGCCGGCCGCACCGCGGCGGGCGACGTTCAGGTAATGAGTGCCGGGACCGGCGTCACGCACAGCGAGTTCAACCTCGAGGACGAAGAAACGACGCTGTTCCAGATCTGGATCATGCCCGACCGGGAAGGCGGCAATCCCGGCTGGGGCGCCCGCCAGTTTCCGCAGGCCGACCGTTCGGGTCAGTTTGTGACACTGGCGAGCGGGATCGAGGGTGATGACGCATTGCCGATCCGCGCCAATGCCCGCGTTGCAGCGGCCACGGTGAACGCAGGTGAGAGCATCTCCTATGAGCTCGAAGCCGGGCGCCACGCCTATCTGGTCGCCGCCAAGGGTCGCATCCGCGTCAATGGCGAGGAGGCCGATCCCCGCGACGGCATCGCGCTCCGCGATGTCGGCACGATCAAGGTCGAAGCCCTCGACGACGCCGAACTGGTGCTCGTGGACAGCCTTTAAGAAGCCCCCGGGCCGCCGACGTCCCCCTCCCTGACGGCGGCCCACCCGGTGCCGCGAGTCCCCCCGGCTCGCGGCACCCCCTCTTCCCCATGACAACCCAAGGAGTAGTTCGATGACCAACATTCTTCGTATCGATGCCAGTGCCCGTAACAACGGGTCGACGACCCGCCAGCTGGCCGACAAGCTGGTGAACCACCTGATCGAACAGGGCTATGGCGCCGGTGTCGTTCACCGCGACCTCGCGCTCACCCCGCCCGCACTGCTGACCGAAGGCTGGGTCGGCGCCAATTTCACCGACGACGCCGATCGCAGCGACGAACAAAAAGCGCTGCTCGCCAGTTCGGACGAGCTCATCGCCGAACTCGAAGCCGCCGACACGATCGTCATCGGTGTGCCCGTCTATAATTTCGCAATTCCCGCGTCGCTCAAGGCCTGGGTCGATCTGATCGCCCGCGCCCGCCGCACCTTCCGTTACACCGAAGCCGGCCCCGAAGGGCTGCTCAAGGGTAAGAAGGCGTATCTGGTGGTCGCATCGGGTGGCGTTCCCGTCGGCAGCGACTATGATTTCGCGACCGGTTATCTGCGCCACGTCCTCGGCTTCGTCGGCATCACCGATGTCACGATCATCGCGGCAGACCAGCAGATGATGGATGGCGAAGCGATCAACCGCGCCACCTCGGCGATCAGCGAACTGAAGCAGGCTGCCTGAACGATGCGCCGTCTCCCGAGCCTATTCCTTTCGCATGGCTCGCCGATGATGGCGCTCGAGCCCAGCCCGGCGCGGACCTTCCTCGCCGGGCTGGGTGCCCAATTCGCACGCCCGCGCGCGATCCTTGTCGTGTCGGCGCATCATGATGCGGCGTATCAGGGCGGCCGCGCGACGGTTACTGCCTCGTCCGCACCGCCGACGATCCACGACTTCGGCGGCTTTCCCGACGAACTGTTCGCGATGCGTTACCCTGCGCCGGGCGATCCATTGCTCGCGGCGCGCGTGGTCGAGCTACTCGCCGATCACGGCCTCGCCCTCACCGCGGATCCCGACCGCGGTCTCGACCATGGCGCGTGGGTGCCGCTGTCACTGATCTATCCCGACGCCGATATTCCGGTCGTCCAGCTTTCGATTGCCTCGAACGCCTCGCCCGAATGGCATTATGCGCTCGGACGGGCGCTCGCGCCGCTGCGCGACGACGATGTGCTGATCATCGGATCGGGCAGCATCACCCATAATCTGCGCGCGCTTTTCTCTGTCCGCCTGCCGATCGACGCCCCCGCGCCTTCATGGGTCACCGACTTCACCGACTGGATCGCCGATCGCATGAGCGCCGGGACGATCGACGATGTGCTGCACAGCGTCGAACGCGCGCCGCACGGCCGCGACAATCATCCCACGCCCGACCATATCCTGCCGCTGTTTGTGGCGATGGGCGCAGGCCGCGAGCCGTTCACCGCCGAGCGGCTGCACCACAGCATTACCTATGGTCTGCTCGCGATGGACGTTTACGCTTTCGGCTGACCGACGGGGCGCCTATAGCGCGCCATGCTCCTTTCAGACCGTGTTCTTTTCCTCGATGGCGAGGCCCTCGTCATAGACAAACCCGCTGGCCTGCCCGTCGACGCCCCGCGCGACGGCAGCATCAGCCTCGAGAATCATCTCGACCTCCTGAAGTTCGGCTTCAAGCGCTGGCCACTCGCGGTCCACCGGCTCGACCGCGACACCTCGGGCTGCCTGCTTCTCGCGCGCAATCCGAAGGCGCATGGGCGTTTCACACGCGCGTTCGAGGATCGCGAGGTCGAAAAGCAATATCTCGCAATCGTCGAGGGGGTGCCCGAAGGCGACAGCGGCACGATTAGCCTGCCGCTTTTGAAGGTTTCGACCGCCGAAGAGGGTTGGCGAATGGTTGGCGATCCGAAAGGCAAACCATCGATATCGCATTGGGAAAAGCTTGCCGTGGTCGGTGACCGCAGTCTGCTGCGTTTCCGCCCCGAAACCGGCCGCACCCATCAGATTCGCGTCCACGCGCTCGAAGGGCTCGGCTTCGCGCTCGTCGGCGATCCGGTTTACGGGCGCGGCGGCACCAAGACCCGCACGCTTCTTCACGCCGAACGGCTGGTCGTAAAACGTGACGTCAAGCCGTCGGTAATTGCCGAGGCGCCCTTCCCCGAGAGTTTCATCGCGCTGGGCTTTGCCGCTCCGGAGGGAGCCGAACCGACCCGTGGCTGAGATACCGGAAAGCGCGATATCGGAAAAATTTCTAGCCGGCACCGGACCCGGCGGACAGAATGTCAACAAGGTCGCGACGGCGTGCCAATTGCGCGTCAACGTCTATGCCCTCGGCCTGACGCCCGATGCGTTCAAACGACTGAAGACCCTCGCGGGCAGCCGGATGACGACCGAGGGCGAACTGATCATCCTCGCGCGCCGCTATCGAACGCAGGAAGCGAACCGCGCCGACGCGCGCGAACGCCTGTCCGACCTGATCGACGCCGCGCTGGTGCGCCCCGAACGCCGTATCAAAACCAAGCCGAGCAAGGCCGCCAAAGCGCGCCGCGTCGACAGCAAGAAAGCGCGCAGTTCGGTCAAGGCCGGGCGCGGGCGGGTGCGCGGGACCGACTAGGCTCTGCGATGACGAATCTTTACCGCCTCGACGCCGCCGCCAGCACGATTGCCGCGGCTTTTGGCGCCGAAGCCGGCGATGACCCATGGACCGGCGACTATGTCGCCCCCGGCCGTCCCGCCCCGACGATCGTCAGCGACGGCCGCGGCGGATCGCGCCGTTATCTGCGTCCGAAACTCTGGGGCGTCCCGCCCCCGCCGCTGGGCGAGCGGCCGGTCACCAACGTCCGCAACCTTCAAAGCCCTTTCTGGATCGGCACGCTGCGCCATGCCGAATTGCGCTGCCTGATCCCCGCGACCGCCTTCGCCTATTGGTCTGGTCCCGAAGGGGCGCGGCGCCAACACTGGTTTTCGGTGCCGTCGCGGCGGGTATTCGCCTTTGCCGGCATCCATCGTCAGGGCGACGACTGGCCGTGCTTCGCGATCCTGACGACCGACTCCAACCGGCTGGTTGCGCAGCATCAGCCAAAAGGCATGCCGGTGATCCTGCACCCGGAGGATTATGGCACCTGGCTGAGCAGCGAATGGCGCGCCGCGGTCGCGCTCGCAGCCCCCTATCCCGGCCAGTTGATGACGGTCGGCGAGGCCCCGCCGGTATAGCCGATTTTCACCATATAACTTCACTTTGAGGTAACCAACGGCGTCCTAGAAGCGGGCGAATCAAAAAGTAACTGCTGGGACCAAAGCCGTGTTGGGGAATCACACTACCGAAGCCAAAAAGGCGGCCACTGCCGGGCGCGGCGCCGAGCGGGTGCCGGTGACTGCGCGCGCGCGCTTTCGCGAACCAGGACTGAACCCGTTCGACGTGGAGTTGTTCGACTTGTCGTCGACCGGCTTTCGTATGGTGACCTTCTTCCGGCCGGAGATCGGCAAGCATATCTGGGTGAACCTGCCGGGGCTGCAGCCCTTGGAGGCGATCGTCCGCCGTGCCGATGGCAATAATTATGGCTGCGAGTTCGTCCATCCGCTCCACCCGTCGGTGGCGAAGCATCTTCAGATAAAGCTCCGCTAGACGGACAAAATCTTCCCTGACGCGAAGCGATGGGAAGATTTTGACCTCAGCCTTCCGGCTTCTCGGACTTTTTCAGGATGTGCTTCCATTCGTCGGGCTGCACGCGCCCGACCGACAGCCGCGACTGGCGGATCAGGTCCATGTCCGCCAGCTTCGGATCGGCCTTGATCGCCGCCAGCGTCACCGGATTGGCGAGCGCACGGACCGGCGCGACGCGCACCACCACCCACGGCGATCCCTCGTCGGCGGTCGGATCGGGAAAGGCGGTTTCGGTGACCGTCATGATCCCCACGCATTCCTTGCCGATATTGCTGTGATAAAACAGCGCTTCATCGCCGACCTGCATCGCTTTCAGGTTGAGCTTCGCTGTGTGATTGCGCACACCGTCCCAAATGCCCGTGCCATCCTTGACGAGTTGCTCCCACGCATAGGCGTCGGGTTCTGATTTCATCAGCCAATATGATTTTGCCATGCCGCTCTCTTAGCAAGCATCGCAGGTTTGAAAAGAGCGAGCCTCTTTCCCTGATACGCCGACGGTCCTACATGCAGGAATAGAGTCGCGGAGGCCCGAGCCTGCGCCCAATATGGATGATATGATGACTGCCGCTGTTCCGACCATTTCGATGTCGCTTCCCGCCGATCAGTTCGCGAAAGACTTTGGCGCCTCTTTCGAACGCTTCGGCTTTGCCATGATCACCGACCATGGCATCGACCCCGCGCTGATCGACGAGGCGTGGGACAAGGCAAAAGCCTTTTTCGCGCTCCCTGAGGAAACAAAGCGAGCCTATCATATCGCCGGCGGCGGCGGCGCGCGCGGCTATACCCCTTTCGGGACCGAAATCGCCAAGGGTGCAAAGGCGGTCGACCTCAAGGAATTCTGGCACGTCGGCCGCGACCTGCCCGTCGGCCATCGCCTCGCCGCGCAGCAGCCAAACAATGTCTGGCCCGCCGAGGTTGAAGGGTTTCGCACCGCCTATGACAAATTGTTCGCCGAATTCGACCGCGTCGGCGCCCGGCTGCTCTCGGGGATCGCACGTTACCTCGGCCTTGCGCCCGATTTTTTCGACGACACCGTCGCCGATGGCAACAGCGTGATGCGCCTGCTCCACTATCCGCCCGTCGAAGCCCCTGCGAAGGGCATCCGCGCCGAAGCGCATGAGGATATCAACACGATCACCTTGCTGCTCGGCGCCGAAGAGGCCGGGCTCGAAATCCTCGACAAGGACGGCAGCTGGCTTCCGGTCAGCCCGCCGCCGGGCGCGATGGCGGTCAATGTCGGCGACATGCTGCAACGACTGACCAACAACAAACTACCCTCAACCACCCACCGCGTCCGCAATCCCGATGCCGGCCGCGCCAGCGTCGCGCGCTACTCGATGCCCTTTTTCCTCCACTTCCGCTCGGACTATCCGATCGAGACGCTCGAAAGCTGCATCGATGCATCGCACCCGAACCTCTATCCGACACCGATCACCGCGGACGAGTATCTGCAGGAGCGGCTGCGCGAGATCGGGTTGATTAAATAGGGCGAACTTACGCTCATCGTCATCCCGGACTCGATCCGGGATGACGAGAAGCAGGACACCGCCTGCCCTTCGATCGTGGTCACCGCCCGTCCCAATAATCGAACGCCAGTTGTTGCTGCTCGCGGATAAACCGCGCTGCCGCCGCGCCCACCCACGGTCCGTCATACCCCCGCAAAAAAGCCGTGCCGCCGACCCACCAGCCCTGCCCCGGCAAACGGTCGCTCTCGCGCACCAAGAGCACCGCAAGATCGGGCTCACCATCCATCGCGCACAGGCGGTCGACTTCCTCCAGCGTCTTGCACACCGCGCGCATTTTGGGCCGGGTGAAGCGGAAGCCGAGGTCGCCGAGCAATTCGGAATAGCTGACGCTGCGCCCTTCGCGTGCGGCGGCGGTCAGGATCGCACGGATGCGCGGTGCGTCGCCGAGCGCGCTGACGTCGGCGGCCGTCGCCTCGTCACCTAACCCCTGGTCTTTGGCGGCCACGGGATGAATCCGGACGTGCGCGCGACATAGTCGGCATAGGCGGGCCGCGTCTTGTGCAGCCCCTTTTCGAGGAGCGCCTTGCCAGACCATTTGGTGAGGGTGAAGGTCAGGAAGACCGGGCCGATCACGCTGGCGAGCGCCGGGGCCCAGCCGAGGTCGGCGACCACCAGCCAGATGCCCCACCAGGTCAGCGCATCGCCGAAATAATTGGGATGGCGCGTATAACGCCACAGGCCGGTATCGAGCACCTTGCCCTTGTTCGCCGGTTCTTTCCGGAAACGATCGAGCTGCGCGTCGCCGATGGTCTCGAACGCAATGCCGATCAGCGCCGCGGCCACGCCGATCCAGCCGATGATCCCCACCGCCGCCGGATGACCAGCACTCGCCCAGATACCGATCTGTGCAGGCAAGCAGGTGAGGAACAGCAACGGCGCCTGCGTCAGGAAGACAGTGAGCAGCGCCGCCTTGCCCCAGCTCCATTTTTTCGTTTCCATCGTCTTGGCGAGGATCTTGGTATAGCGCGGGTCCTCGCCATGCGTTGCCCAGCGGACCCCGAGATGGATCGCGAGCCGCAGCCCCCAAAGCGACGTGAGGCCCAGCAGCAGCTTGGCGTGCGGCACATCCGCGCCGACCTGCCACGCCGTTCCCCATGCGAGCAGCACCATCCCGAACGCCCAGAAGGCATCGATGAACGACACGTCGCGGATCGTGACCGCGATACCCCACAGCAGCAGGATCACCGCGACCAGTCCCGCGAAATTGATCGCCAGCAGCAAAAGGACCTCATTCATGCGCGCATGTCCGGTACCTCATCCGCGCCGACGATATCATCGATCGAGCGCGCCTGCCGCTCGGGGAATCGGGCGGTATGGTTCTTATATACCTCAAAAACCTTCATCATGTCGGCGCGAAAGTCGCCGGTCGGCCAGATCATCGGGCCGAGCCCGCCGGTCTTGGTGCCATAATCCATGAACCCGACAACGAGCGGCACCTTCGCCGCCAACGCGATCTGATAGAAACCCGTACGCCATTTCGCCGCCTTGCCGCGCGTTCCTTCGGGCGCGACGGTCAGCATGAATTCGGCGCGGCGCGCGAATTCCTCGACCGTCTGCTGCACCACATTGCCGCCGCCGCGGCGATCGACCGGCACCCCGCCCATCTGGCGAATGAAGCCGCCGATCGGCCAGCGGAACAGCGACAGTTTCGCCATGAAAAAAGGGCGGATCTTGAGGTCCGCGGTCAAGCCGAGGAAGTTCACGAAATCCCAATTGCTCGTGTGCGGCGCCGCGATCAGGATGAAGCGCCGCGGTTCGGGCACCTCGCCGACAGCCTTCCATCCGCGCATCCGGTACAAGAGCAGCAGCAGTCGGCGCACCGCACGCGCCACCAGCCCCGGCGGGTCGTCATCTATTCTCGTCACGCTTGGTCCTCTCCCCTTGACCCCGGATTGCGCGAAAGCCCGGCGCGACGCAAGAGGGCTGCGCATCGCGGGGTTGCGGCCGCCCGGCCTTTCTGCTCCCTTTGCGCGCGAAGAAATGGGGGAAATATCGATGAAGACGCTGTCCGCGCTGCTGACGTCCGCCTTGCTGCTCGCAGCACCCGCGATCGCCGCCGAAGCGCAGCCGCGCCCCGATCAGCTGGCGTTTCGCGACCTTTACAAGGAGCTGGTCGAGACGAACACGACGCTGTCGTCGGGCAGCTGCACGCTCGCCGCCGAGCGAATTGCGGTGCGGCTGAAGGCAGCGGGCATCGCTGAAAGCCAGCTTACATTGTTCGCGACGCCTGAGAACCCCAAAGAAGGCGGCCTCGTCGCGGTCTATCCGGGCACAAGCAAGACAGCGAAGCCGATCCTGCTTGTCGCGCATATCGACGTCGTCGAAGCCAAACGCGCCGATTGGGAACGCGATCCGTTCGTCATGGTCGAGGAAAATGGCTATTTCTATGGCCGCGGCACCGCCGACGACAAGGCGCAGGCCGCAGTGTGGGTCGATACGCTGATCCGCTTCAAACAAGCGGGCTACAAGCCCAAGCGCAGCGTAAAGGTCGCCCTGACCTGCGGCGAGGAAACCAACGGCGCGTTCAACGGGGTCGAATGGCTCGCCGCGAACAAGCGCGACCTGATCGACGCCGAATTCGCGCTGAACGAAGGCGGCGGCGGCGACAGTGACGGCAAGGGCAAAGTGCTCGGCCAGTCGGTGCAGGTCGGCGAAAAGACCTTCGCCAATTTCCGCCTCGAAACCCGCAACCCCGGCGGCCACAGCTCGGCGCCCGTGCCCGCCAACGCAATCTACCAGCTCTCCCGCGCGCTCACCAAGGTCGCGGACTATGATTTCCCGGTCGAAATGACTGACACGACACGACGCTTCTTTGCCGAAGCCGGTGCCGCGCGCGGCGACGAGACTGGCAACGCGATGGTCGCACTGGCGAAGAACCCGGCCGACAAAGCCGCCGAGGCGATCGTCAACAAGGACCCCTTCCTCCACAGTAACCTGCGCACCACTTGCGTCGCGACGTTGCTCGACGGCGGACATGCACCGAACGCGCTGCCGCAACGCGCCGGGGCGAACATCAACTGCCGCATCTTTCCCGGCCACAGCATCGAATCGATCAAGGACGAGCTGGCCAAGGTGATCGGCGATCCCGGCGTTACGATTACCCAATTGCCGCCCAAACGCCCCGCCCCGCCCGCGCCGCCGCTCGACCCGAAAATCATCGGGCCAATGCAGACGCTGGTGACCAAATATTGGCCGGGGCTGAAGGTCATCCCGTCGATGGCGAACGGCTATACCGACGCGACCTTTCTCGGCGCGGTCGGCATCCCGACCTATGGCATCCCCGGCATGTGGGGCGACCCCGACGGCAATGGCGCGCATGGGCTGAACGAACGCATGGAAGTCAAATCAGTCTATGTCGGGCGTGATTATATGTTCGACCTGGTGAAAGCCTACGCCGACAAGCCTTGACGGGATATGGCCTTAGCCAACAAACGCGCGCTCGATGACAAAGTCGCCGGGCGCGGCGTTCGACCCTTCCTTGAACCCCAGCGCCTCGAAGCGCGTTTCGAGATCGCGGATCATCGCCATGCTGCCGCACATCATGATGCGGTCGGTCGCGGGGTCGAAATGCGCGGGACCGGTGAGCGGGTGGCCGAACAGGCCGCCGCTGTCGATCAGCGCGTCAATACGTCCCTCGGTCCGGAACGGCTGGCGCGTCACCGTCGGCAGATAATGGAATTGCAGCAGCGCCTGATCCTGCACCAGCGGATCGCCGGCGAGCTGGCTTTCGAGTTCGTCGCGGAACGCCAGGTCGCTGACCTGCCGCACGCAATGGACAAGCTGGATCTGGCTGAAACGTTCATAGATATCGGGATCGCGCGCAAGGCTGAGGAAGGGCGCAAGGCCTGTGCCGGTCGAGAGCAGAAACAATCTCTGCCCGGGCAGCAGCGCGTCGGCGACCAGCGTCCCCGTCGGCTTGCGGCCGAGATAAACCGGATCGCCCGGCTGAATTTTCTGGAGGCGCGAGGTTAGCGGGCCGTCGGGCACCTTGATCGACAGGAACTCCAGCTCGTCGGCATAAGCCGGGCTGGCGATCGAATAAGCGCGCAGCAGCGGGCGCCCCTCGCCCGGAAGACCGATCATCACGAACTCGCCCGACCGGAAGCGAAAGCTCGGCGGCCGCGTGATCGTGAAGCTGAACAGATGCTCGTTCCAGTGGCGCACCGAACGCACCGCCTCGACGGTCAGCGAGGCGGAGGGGGCCAGCTTGGCGGCTTCGGCAATACGGTCACTCATCACTTTGAACTTTCCTGATGTGTCATGGCGCCGGCCGCGAGGGCCGACATATCGAACCCCGCCGCGACCAGCCGGTCGAGCGCAGCGCCCATCGCGTTGGCGATTGGACCGACGCTGTCTCCCTCGGCCAGCAAGGCCAGCGCCGTGCGGGCATTGGCGGCGTTCCCAAGCGAAAAATCGCGCCAGAGTCCAAGCAGAATTGCTTCATCCTCTGAAATCTGGAGGCACGGCATGGGCGCGAGCAGCAGTGTTTCGACAGCGTCGCTACCGACCAGAGCCATCGCGACATGGAAGTCGGGGAGCGCGCCCGCGGCGTTTACGGCGGCAAAGCCCCGGTGAAGCATCCGAGGCGGGCACCGGCCGCGTTCGGCGGCCGAAACCCATCCGCGCATCGCCCAGAGCAGGAAGCGCCCGCCATTGCAGAGGCTTTCCACCGGCCGGTCAACAAAGGCGTACATCGCAATCCTTTCCAGCGCGCGCACGATGCGGCGCGGGCGGGCTTATATGTTATTGCGAGTCATTTGCAATTCAGAATTTCTATTGGTACTATCTGAAGTGCTTTCAAAATGGCGGGTATCGACCAAAAGCAGCCTCCCAGTTCGTCATCCCGGCGAATATGGAGAGGTCGGGAATTCACCCCAAAGCGGATTACGCCCGCGACTGCGTCAACCGATGCACCGGCCCGAACTGCGCAATTGCCGCCCCGACAAAGGGCAACGCGACGAGCCATAGCCGTACCCCCGTCACCCCCAACGGGCTCGCGATACTGATTGCCGCGGTCGCACCCAGCCCTGCACAGATCAGCAGCAGCCCGACGATCAGCCGCCAGTGCGGCACTTCCTTGTCGCTGCCGCTTGCGCGTTCGTAGCGCGCGAAGGCCAGAATAAGCGGGAACAGCGCCGCGATATAGAGCACAAACCACACCGGCCGCGCGAGCCACCAGCCCGCGCTGCCCGGCGCCACATCGAGCCCGATTCCGCCGAGCAGCCATGCCGCGATCATCACGAGCACGAAGGCGGTCAGGTGCCACAGGTAAATCGTCATGATCATCCCGTTGACGAGCACGACCCCGGTCCAGATGCGGATATTATCGAGCATACGCCGTCCCGCGGGTTCGAGCGCGAGCGCAAAGCCTGCCTGCGCGATACCGAGCGCGAGCAGCGCGAGCGTCGGTGGCATCGAGTTGCTGAGGCCAGCCCCCGGCACGCCGATCATCGCGACAGGATAGGGGCCGAGACCGACAAGCAGGCCGAGTGCGATCAACCCGCCCACACCCCAAAGCAACGCCCTGCGCGGCGTCAGACGCCCCTCGCTCCACGCAAAGCCGAGCTGGTGGATCGCGAGCCAGACGAAGACGAAGTTGAGGAAATTCACATAGGGCACGTCGAAGCGCAGCGCCGCGATATCAATCGCCACCGCACCCGCAACGAGCATCCAGAAGGACGCAAAGCCCCAGCGCTTCCAAGCTTTCCACGTCAGCGGAACGACCGCCGCGACCATCAGATAGACGGAGAGGAACCACACCGGGATCAGCGCGAGCTGCGCAGCCATCGCGACGACGCCGCGCTCGATCCCCATCAACGTGCCGAACAGCGCAACGAGCGTCCAGATCAGGAACAGCGGCAACACCGGGTTGATCAGCCGCTGCAGCCGCCCGCTGTACCAGCTTTCATAGCTTCCGCCTTTGCGCTGCGTCGCGGCCCACGAAATACCATTCGAAAAGCCGCCGACAAGGAAGAAGAGCGGCATCACCTGGAACCCCCAGGTCAGCCATTGCGTCCACGGCAATATGCCAAGCAGATGCCCGCCCTCGACCGCGCCATCCTTCATATGGGGCGCAGCGACAAGCCAGTGACCGACGACGACCGCCAGGATCGACAGCGCGCGGAGGAAATCGACGTAGCGATTGCGCTCGGGCGGCGCCTGCAGCGCCATGGTCTTTGCCCGCGACCAGATGCTTTTCCGAACGGCGTCCGTGGTTTCGCTCAAGTTACCGTCCCTCCCGTTGGAAACCCCAAGCTAGTGTCGCGCGCCTCCAAAGCAAGCCGCCATGCAATGGGAGGCGAAGGACATCATCCCGCTCATCGCCTCTTTCCTACATTATTGCGCTGTGGCAGCGTTCCGTTTCGCTCTTTGATTTGTCCGCCCCAACCCATTTAAGAGGCACGCCTCTCCGTCGCACTAAAGCGACAAAGGAGACAGTTTCGAAGCGCACATGCGTATCTTTTGTCGCTTTAAGGGGATCTGATCGTCCTGCCGACAGGGCAAGCGCGCTTCGCCTTTGCCTTGGCGCACCAGCCTTGCTATCGGCTCGGGACAATGGCCAGCACCACCGACGATCCCGACAGCACCGATCCCGTTCCCGGCATGACCGATACCCCCTTCGGCAGCGCACTGTCCGAACGCTATCTCGTCTATGCCCTGTCGACGATCACCGCACGGTCGCTGCCCGACCTTCGCGACGGCCTGAAGCCCGTTCACCGCCGCCTGCTGTGGGCGATGCGCGCGATGCGGCTCGACCCGTCGCAGGGGTACAAGAAATCGGCGCGCGTCGTCGGCGACGTCATCGGTAAATTCCACCCGCACGGCGATGTCGCGGTCTACGACGCGATGGTCCGCCTCGCGCAGGATTTCTCGCTCCGCTATCCGCTCGTCGACGGTCAGGGCAATTTCGGCAATATCGATGGCGATAATGCCGCGGCCTATCGGTATACCGAAGCGCGGCTGACGCGCGTCGCGGTCGACCTGATGCAGGGGCTCGACGAAGGCACGGTCGATTTCCGTCCGACCTATAATGGCGAGGACGAAGAGCCCGAAATCATGCCGGGGCTGTTCCCCAATCTGCTAGCCAATGGCGCCAGCGGGATCGCGGTCGGCATGGCGACGAACATCCCGTCGCACAACGCCGCCGAAGTGATCGGCGCGGCGCTGGTGCTGATCGAGAACCCGCAGGCCGAGCTGTCCGAACTGCTCAAGCATGTCAAAGGCCCCGATTTCGCGACCGGCGGCATCGTCGTCGACAGCGCCGAGACGATTGCCCACGCTTATGAGACCGGCCGCGGCGGATTCCGCCTCCGCGCGCGCTTTTCGACCGGCAAGCTGGGCGATGGCAGCTGGGAAGAAAGCGGGATCGAGAAACAGTCGGGCGGCACCTGGCAACTCGTCATCAGCGAAATCCCGTATGGGGTCGCCAAGGGCAAGCTGATCGAGCAGATCGCGCAGCTGATCGCCGACAAGAAATTGCCGATCCTCGAGGATGTTCGCGACGAAAGTGCCGAGGACCTGCGCATCGTCATCGAGCCCAAGAGCCGCAACGTCGACCCCGACATCCTCAAGGAAAGCCTCTATCGGCTGACCGACCTCGAAAACCGCTTCGCGCTGAACCTCAACGTCCTCGACGCGACGCGCACGCCAAAGGTGATGGGGCTGCACCAGCTGCTCAGCGAATGGCTGCAGCATCAGATCGTCGTGCTTGTGCGCCGCGCGCAGCACCGGATCGCGAAGATCGACGACCGGTTGGAGCTGGTCGCGGGTTATATCATCGCGTTCCTCAACCTCGACCGGATCATCGAGATCATCCGTACCGAGGATGAGCCGAAGCCCGTGATGATCGCTGAATTCATCCTGACCGACCGGCAGGCCGAAGCGATCCTCAACATGCGCCTGCGGTCCTTGCGCAAGCTCGAGGAAATGGAGTTGAAGCGCGAACAGGCCGATTTGACCGCCGAGCGCGAAGAGCTCGTCAGGCTGGTCGAAAGCCCGGCGCGCCAGAAGACGCGGCTGCGCAAGGACCTCGAAAAGCTGCGCGCGGTCTATGGCCTCGAGACCTTGCTCGGCGCGCGCCGCACGACAATTGCCGAAGCCGCGCCGGCGCGCGACATTCCGCTCGACGCGATGATCGAGAAGGAGCCGGTGACGGTGATCCTGTCGAAACGCGGCTGGATCCGTGCCCAGCGCGGCCATGTCGCGGCCGATCAATGGGCCGAGTTCAAATTCAAGGAAGGCGACGAACTGCTGTTCGCCGCGCATGCTCAAACCACCGAAAAGCTGCTGATCGCAGCGAGCGACGGGCGCTTCTTCACCGTCGGCGCCGACAAGCTGCCCGGCGGACGCGGGTTCGGCGAGCCGCTGCGCCTGATGGTCGACATCGATCCCGATGCGCGGATCGTCGCGATGATCCCGGCGAGCGCCGAAGGCCGCCTTCTGCTGGCGTCGACCAGCGGGCATGGCTTCGTCGCCCAGATGGCTGACGTGGTTGCAGAGACGCGCAAGGGCCGCAACGTCGTCAATCTGAAGCCCAAGGCCTCGCTTGCCATCGTCCGGCCGATCCTGACGAGCGACGACAGCGTCGCCGTGGTCGGCGAAAATCGCAAGCTCGTGGTCTTCCCGGTCGCCGAAGTGCCGGTGATGGCGCGCGGCCAAGGCGTGATGCTGCAACGCTATCGCGACGGCGGCCTGTCCGACGCGGTCAGCTTTGCCTTTGCCGACGGCTTGAGCTGGGCGATGGGCGGCGACACCGGCAGGACGCGGACCGAAACCGACCTTGCCCCCTGGCGCGTCGCCCGCGGCGCTGCAGGCCGGATGCCGCCAACCGGTTTTCCAAGGAACAATCGCTTCGGCTAATCGTATTTCGATGTAGCCGTAAATCCCTTATTTACTTCCCGTCACCTAGGCATGGGGCAATGGGGAAAGGTCGCACAAAACCCTCTGTTATGCCTATCGATAGAACCGGCGAAGACCGGCCCTTGTTGTTCGTCGGCTGGATCGACGCGTTGCCCGTTCCGGCCGCGCTGATCAGACCGATGGCGCGCGGCAATTTTCGGCTCCACGCCAGCAACGCCGCGTTCGACCGATTAAGCCTCTCCCCCGTCGGGGCCGACGCGCCGATCGCATTGCTGCGCGCCATCGAACGCGCATCGCAATTCCCGGAAGAATCGCAGGAATTCTCGTGCCAGCTGGGCGAAGGCATCGCGGCGCGCGACCTGCGTGGCTCGATTGGCCCCTTGCCCACGGAATCGGGCGACGACGGGCTCTTCCTGCTGACGCTGATCGACCGGACGCAGGAAATGATGACCGAGCGCAATTTGCGCCGCGAGCTCGTGTCCGACAGCCTGACCGGCCTGCCCAACCGCGCCGGGTTTGAGGAGCTGGTCGAACAGCGCCCGCGCCTCGAAGGCGCCGGCGCCGACCATGCGATCCTGTTGCTCGACCTCGCACGGTTCAGCCGCATCAACGAACATATCGGACCGATGGCGGGCGACGAGTTGATCATCACCGTCGCGCGCCGCCTGAAATCGAGCCTGCGCAGCGGCGACATATTGGCGCGCACGGGCGGCGACGAATTTGCCATATCCTCGCGCGTCGCAGGCGGCCGCGCCGATGTGCGCGAAATGGCGCGGCGCATCCGCGGCTGCTTCGATCACCCCTTCCGCATCGGCGAGCTGAAGGTGAGCGTCGACTGCGCGCTCGGCTGCGCGATCCAACCCGCAGCTGACACCGATGTCGCCGATCAGATCCGTCACGCGCAGATCGCACTGAAGCGTGCGAAGCAAACCGACCGCATCGAAATCTACGAACCCGAAGCGGCGATGCTGTCGGACAATCGTTTCGGGCTTGAAACCGAGCTGCGCAACGCGATCGAGGAAGACCGGCTTCACCTGGCCTTTCAACCGCTGATCGAATTATCCAGCGGCCGTGTCGCCGGGTTCGAAGCGCTCGCGCGCTGGGACAACAGCCGCGGCACGTCGGTCTCTCCCAACGAGTTCATCCCGATTGCCGAAGACTCGGGACTGATCGTCCCGCTCGGTCAATGGGCGATCGGCAAGGCGGCTGCGGTGCTTGCTGACTGGGACCGTCAGAATGGTGGCAAAATCGTCGATGCCTATTTCTCGGTCAATGTGTCGGCCATCCAGCTGGTGCGCGACGATGTCGCGGCGGTTGTCCGTCAGGCGCTCGAAACACACAAGATCGGCGGCGAACGGCTGATGATCGAGCTGACCGAAAGTGCCATCATTGGCGACCCCGACCTGGCGCTGTCGGTGCTCAGCGAGTTGAAGGCGCTCGATACGCGCATCGCGATGGACGATTTCGGCACCGGCTATTCCAACCTCGCTTATCTGCAGCGCCTGCCGATCGACGTACTCAAGATCGACCGCAGTTTCGTCGAGCATATGGTCGACGACCGCGACAAGGTGGCGATCGTCCGCACGATCCAGAGCCTCGCCGAAGTGTTGGGGATGCGCTCGACGGCCGAGGGCGTCGAGACCGCCGATCAGGCACGGCTGCTCTCGGCGCTCGGATGCGATTTCGGGCAGGGCTTTCTGTTCGCGCGGCCGATGGATAGTGCCGCGGCGCTCGATTACTGGCGTCAGTCGCTGGTGCGACCAATCTTCTGATCGACAAGCTGCGCGACGCGCGCGGCATCCGGAAAATCTTCCGCCACCCACTCGGCTTCGACCGCTTTCAGGATGCGGGCGACGTCGGGGCCGACCGCAATCCCGCGGGCGACGATATCGCCGCCCTTGATCGGCATTGCGGGGACGGTCCAGCCCGACAGGGCTTCGACCGCCGCGCATGCCGAAGCGGCATCGCCCGTGAGCAGATGCACATCGCGCGCGCCATCGACCCCGATCGCATGCGCCAGTTGCCGGACCGGTCGCCCATGGTCGGCGCGATGTCCGCCGAGTGCGGCAAGATATTTCCGCTGCCGCGTCGACAGGCGCAGGCGGCTCGCAACCTGTTCAGCCGTAGCGGCGTCGGCGGGAAGCAGCGCCGAGAGGCGGCGCAGCGGCGCGACGGAAACCGCTGCGGCTTCCTCATTGGTCACCAGCCGGTCGAGCGTCGCCACAAAGGCTGGATCGAGTTCGGGCAGCAGCACCTCGAACATGCCGTCGGACGCCATCTGCCCGACGATCTTACGCGGGTCCGGTAGCGACAATATCTTGAGCAGTTCGTCTGCAATCCGTTCGCGCGAGAGGCTTTTGAGCGACTGCCGCGCCGTGACGACCGCGACATGGCTGACGGCATCAAGCTCGCCGCGTCCGAAACGCGCCGCAAAGCGATAGAAACGAAGGATGCGCAAATGATCCTCGGCAATGCGCGTTGCGGCATCGCCGATAAAGGCGACGCGTCCCGCCTTCAGGTCGGCAAGACCGCCAAACCAGTCGTCGATCGTGCCGGTGTCGAGATCGGCGTACAGCGCGTTGATCGTGAAATCGCGCCGCGCCGCATCGTCGCGCCAGTCGTCGGCGAACGCGATCGTGGCCCGGCGCCCGTCGGTTTCGACGTCACGGCGCAGCGTCGTGATCTCGTGATGGTCGCCGCTGGCGATCGCCGTCACCGTCCCATGCGCAATGCCGGTCGGAATCACCTTTATGCCGGCCGTCTCAAGCCGCCGGGTTACCTCCTCTGGAAGAAGCGGGGTCGCCAGATCGATGTCGGTAGCCGCGAGACCGAGCAATGTGTCGCGTACCGCGCCGCCGACGACCTTGACCGCGCCGCCATCGGCCGACAGCGCCGCGACGATCCGCCGCAGCCCCGGCCGGTCACGCCATTCGGCGACGGGGAGCCCCGTCACCGGTGCCATCCCGCCGGCAAACGCCGCGCCAGATTGATGATAATACCCGCCGTCACGCCCCAGATCCGTCGCCCTTGCCAGTCCATGTCATAAAAATGGCGATCATGCCCCTGCCAATTCGCGTGCTGCCGCTGATAATTGCCGGGATCGAACAAGGTATCGAGCGGCACCTCGAACCAGTCTTCGACCTCTTCGGGATTGGGGTCGAGCGGCAGGTCGGGCGGAATGACGCCCAATACCGGGGTGATGATATAGCCGCTGCCCGAACGATAGGGTTCGGTCGCGCCCGCGACGGTGACGTCGTGACGACTGAGGCCGATTTCTTCTTCGGCTTCGCGCAATGCCGCATCGACCGCGTCGCGGTCGCCCGGATCGATCTTGCCCCCCGGAAACGCGACCTGCCCCGCGTGGCTGCGCAGCCATTGCGGGCGCTGGGTCAGGATCACACCCGGATCGGGCCGGTCGGTAAAGGCGATCAGAACCGCGGCATCGCGCAGCGTCGGCGTCCCCAGATAGGCCTCGTCCTCGCCCGCGTCGGGAAGAAGATTATCGAGCGCGGTGCGCAGTTTTTCGGACAGCATCAGGCGTCGACCAGTGGAAAGCGCGCACCGTTCGACCAGATCGCGGGCGTGTCGGCACTCTCGGCGAGCGCCATTTCGACGATCTCATAATAGAGCGCGCGGTCGATTCGGGCCTCAAGGCCATTGCAGATCAGACCGCGCACATGCAGGCGCGGGTCCGGGGTGTCGGCGTCGTTGCCAAAGCTGAGCGGATGATCCGCGCCGGCCATGACGAGGTCGTCGGTATCGAGCCGGAACACGAGCTTACGCGCCTGTCCCTCACCTTCGGCCTTCATCTCTACGGCGCGGAAAGCTGTGTCCTCGACGACGATGCTCAATTTCTCGGCGGGTGTGACAAGGACATGGCTCCCGTCGGACTCGCGGCGCAGGATCGTGGAAAACAGCCTGACCATCGCGGGCCGGTTGATCCGCCCGCCCTCGTGATACCAGCTGCCGTCGGTGCGGATTTCCATAAAGCTGTCACCGGTCCGCTCGGGATGCCATTGCTCGACCGGCGGCAGCTTGCGCGCTGCGAGCAGTTCTACCGCCTCGGCCAGCGAAAGCTGTGCGAAGTCCTTGGGAAGCGAGGGCGCGGGGGCAACCATCCGTCTGACATAGGAAGGTGGGTGCTCAAGTAAAGACGTCATCCTCGCGAAGGCGGGGAGCGACGTGCCGAGAAACGCGGCAGAAAACTGCGTAACTTCACTCGCGATGCGCTTTTGACATGCAAATTTTCGGCCATCGGGAATGAATCCCGGATCGAGTCCGGGATGACGAGGGGGGCGTGCGAGCGAATCCCGCGAAAGGGCGGAAAACTGCGCAACTTCATTCGCAAATCGCTGTTGCAGGTGGAAACCCGGGTTCATCCCGCAAGACTATGCGGCCCGAATAATGTAGGACAGAATTTTTCGGGGCCGTCTACCTCGGCCCGATCATCCCCGCGCCGGTCGGCAGACTGTGCCCGTTCACCGCCCGGGCGAGGAGGCGGCGTTTCTCGAACGGCCCGGGCAAATCCCATTCGCCCGTCGCGTCGGCGTCGAAACCAAAGAAGCGGCCGTAATATTCGGGGTCACCGATCATCATCAACGCGCTGTCGGCCTGTGTTTCGGCGGCGCCCAGCATATGCGCCATCAGCGTGCGGCCGTGCCCGCCGCGCTGGATATCGGGGCGCACCGCGACGGGGCCGACCATCACGAGCGGCGTTGCCGTGCCGTCGGCGGCAAGATGCGCGACCGGCCAGCACTGAATCGTGGCGAGCAGCGCGCCGCCATCGACAAGCGCGAAGCTGAGCGCACCCACCGCATCCATGCCTTCACGAATGCGATAGGCGGTTCGTCCAAAGCGATCCGTTCCGAAAGCCGCGTCGAGCAGATCCTCGACCGACTGCGGCTCGATATTCGACAATGGAAGTAACTCGACCAACGCTTACCCTTTCGCTAATGCGGCGGCGCTTTAGGGGTGCGGGCCCGGCGATGCAAAGCCGAATGTCGCGCCCGCCTGCAGGATGATCGCGTGACCGATAGTTTGTGGCTGGAAGTGGACGGGCTGACCGCCCAGGTGCTGACCGGCATTTATTCCGAAGAAACCCATCTGCCGCAGCCGCTGCGCATCTCGGTCCGCGCGAAGCTGGCGATGGCCGACCATTATGATCCGGTGACGCCGCTGAGCGCATCGAAAAATTACATGCACCTGAAATTCGCGGCGACCGAGGGCATCCCCAAGGATGTGCATTTCGTGCTGATCGAGAGCGTCGCCGACCATATCATCGACACGCTGTTCCTGCAGGATGAGAAGATCGACGAGGTCGAGGTGAAGATCGTCAAGCTCGCGATCGCCGAAGAAGGCGAAGCGATCGGCATCACGATGCGGCGGGCGCGCAAATGACACAGAAGCTCGCTCTCGTCACGGGCGGGCTGCACCGCGTTGGCGCGGCGATTTCGGCGCGGCTGGCGCGCGAAGGCTATGCGCTGGCGATCCACAAGCGCAGCCCGGGCGAAGCCGACCCGGTTCTGGCCGAAGCGCTTGCCGAAACCGGCGCCCTCACCCACCGCTTCGCCGCCGATCTGGCGGAACCTGGCGAGGTCGATGCCTTGATCCCGGCGGTGATCGCGAAATTCGGCCGCGCGCCCGACCTGCTCGTCAACAACGCCGCGCTGTTCGCCGAAGGCGAATGGGCCGACCTGTCGGCCGCATCGCTCGCCGAGATGATGCAGGTCAATTTGTCCGCGCCGGTGATGCTGGCGAAGGCGCTCGTCGCGGCGAGCGAAGGCACGCGCCCGGCGATCGTCAATATCGTCGATCAGCGTGTGGTGCATCCGGTGCCCGATCAGATCGCCTATAGCCTGTCGAAGTCGGCGCTGTGGCAGGCGACCGCGACGCTGGCGGTCGCCTTCGGGAGCCGCGCGCGGGTCAATGCCGTTGCGCCGGGACTGACGATGGCGACCGACGATTATTCAGCGGCGCAGGTCGAGCGACTGGCGAAGCTTATGCCGCTCGGCGCGCTGCCGACACCGGCGCAGATCGCCGATGCGGTCGTCTATCTGGCGCGCGCCGAGGCGGTGACGGGTCAGACGATCTTCGTCGACGGCGGCGCGCATCTGGCACCGATGGCGCGCGATTTCGTGGCGCTGGAGCGGGATTGAAATATCCTCCCTGTCGCGCAGCGATGGGGAGGTGGCAGCGCGAAGCGCTGACGGAGGGGCTTTGGCGCTGACGTTGCTGCCCCTCCACCACGCCCTTCGGGCGCGGTCCCCCTCCCCATGGCTTCGCCACAGGGAGGATTTCGCCTCAGTAAATATGCACCGCCTTGGTGACAAGATAGCCGTCCAGACCCTCGGGTCCGCTCTCGCTGCCGAAGCCCGATTCCTTGATGCCGCCGAACGGCGCATCGAGCGACGAAATGACGAAGCTGTTCACGCCGACCATCCCGCTTTCGATGCTGTCGACGATGCGGTTGATGCGGCGGCCGTTCTCGGTGAACGCGAAGGCGGCGAGGCCGTAGGGTAGCCGGTTCGCCTGCTCCAATGCCTCTTCCTCGGTGCCGAACGGCCGGATCAGCGCCATCGGCCCGAACGGCTCGTTGTTCATCGCGTCGGCCTCGATCGGCACGTCGGCGATCGCGGTCGGCTGGAAAAAATAGCCGTCGCCGGTCGCCTCGCCGCCCGCGATGACGCGCGCGCCTTTCGCCTTGGCGTCGGCGACCAGCGCTTCCAACGCGGGGATACGGCGCGCATTGGCGAGCGGGCCCATCTGGGTGTCGCCGTCGAACCCGCTGCCGATCTTCACCTTCGCGGTCCGCTCGGCAAAGCCCTTCACAAAGGCGTCGTAGATGCCCTGCTGCACATAGAAGCGCGTCGGCGAAATGCACACCTGTCCGGCATTGCGGAATTTCTGCCACACGACCTTGTCCAGCGTCGCTTCGAGGTCGCAATCGTCGAAAATCAGGACCGGCGCATGGCCGCCGAGCTCCATCGTGATCCGCTTCACCCCGTCGGCGGCGAGCTTCATCAGATGTTTGCCGACCGCGGTCGAGCCGGTGAAGCTGACCTTGCGGATAACGGGGCTCGCAAGCAGATGCCGGCTGATCATGTCGGGGTCGCCATAGACGAGTTGCACAACATCGCCGGGGATACCCGCATCGGCGATGCAGCGCATGATCGCGCTGGTGCAGCCGGGGGTTTCCTCGGGCGCTTTCGCGATCACAACGCAGCCCGCAGCAAGCGCGGGGGCGATTTTCTTGACCATCAGATTGACCGGGAAGTTCCACGGGCTGAACCCCGCGACCGGGCCGACCGGATGTTTGGTGACCATCGCGCGCTGGCCCGCGGGGCGCTGGAGCACGCGGCCTTCGATGCGTTTGCCCTGCTCGGCGAAATAGTCGAACAGCCCCGCAGCCGACAGAACTTCGCCGCGCGCCTCGGCGATGGGCTTGCCCTGTTCGAGCGTCAGCAGCGTTGCGATATGCTCGACACGCTCGCGGATGATCCCCGCCGCCTTGTACATCAGCGCCGCGCGTTCGTCGGGGGTCTTGGCGCGCCACACCGGCCAGCCGCGTTCTGCCGCGGCGAGCGCTTCGTCGAGATCGGCGGCAGTCGCCACCGGCAGTTCGGCGATCGTGCCTGCGGTCGCGGGATTATAGACCGGCCGCCCTTCGCGCCCCTCACCGCTCCGCCAGGCGCCGTTGATGAAGAGCTGGAGGTCGGCGTCGTAGGTCGCGGTCATGGATGGTCCTTTGCCAAGGAAATGGGGGGATGGCGGCGATATAGGGTGGCTTAGCGATAGTTAAAGCTGATGCTGATCCGCTCGCCCTTGCCCGAATGCGGCATCACCTCGTGGCGCAGCCAGCTCTCCCACAGGAAGACGCGGCCGGCGGCGGGCTCGGCATAGATGAAGGGCAGCAAATGTTCGGGTGCCTCGTCGGTGCGGCCCGGCGCCGCCATCAGCATCGCAAGTCGCGGATCTTCGAGCTTGAGCGCGCCCGATCCCGGCGGGACGGCGACATAAAAGGTTCCCGACACGATGCTGTGGGGGTGGATATGGCCGCTGTGCGTGCCGCCGGGTTTCAGGACATTGACCCACATAGAGTCGAGCTTCAGCGGTTTGGCGAGGTCGAAGTGGCATGCCTTGGCGAAGGCTTTGACTTCCTTGTCGAGCAGGCGCTTGAGGTCGTCGAACGCCGGATCGCGTTCGGGCAGGTCGTTCAGGCTCGCGTAGCTGGTATAGCCTTTATAGCCATGCTCGCGGCTCCAGCGCCGGCCCGCGCCATCCTCTTCGGCGAACAGGCGGCTGCTTTCCTCCAGCTCTTCGAGCAGGTCGGGCGTGCCGATATCGGCCTCGTAAAAATTAGTGGCGAAGAGCGTGCGAACGGGCATGATGGCCGCAAAGCACAGCAAGTGCGCGCACGCAAGGGAGACGAGGATGGCCGGGTTTGAACTGATCGCCGACGGATTGCGCTTTCCAGAGGCTCCGGTGGTGATGGACGACGGCAGCGTCATCGTCGTCGAGATCGAGGCGAAGCGCATCACGCGCTGCTGGCCCGGTGGCCGGAAGGAGGTCATCGCGACCCCCGGAGGCGGTCCGAACGGGCTGGCGATCGGCCCCGATGGCAAGCTCTATTGCTGTAACAACGGCGGGTTCAACTATGTCGAATCGAACGGCTATCTCGCGCCGCACGGCATCGCCGACGATTATTCGGGCGGGCGGATCGAGCGCATCGATATCGAGACCGGCGAAGTCGAAGTCCTGTACAAAACGGGCGATCATGGCGTCGTGCTGCGCGGGCCCAACGACATCATGTTCGACAGCCACGGCGGCTTCTGGTTCACCGACCATGGCAAGGTCGATTATGCGAAGCGCTGCCACGATATCGTCGGGATTTTCTACGCGAAGGCCGACGGCAGTTTTATCGAAGAAGCGATCTTCCCGTCGAACAATCCGAACGGCGTCGGCCTCTCGCCTGACGGCAACACGCTTTACGCGGCCGAAACCTATACGTGCCGCCTGATGAAGTTCAATATCATCGCGCCGGGCAAGGTCGACGACGCCGCAGGGCCGGGCGGCCCGGGAATCCCGCTCTATCGCCCCGCAGGCTATAAATTCTTCGACAGCCTCGCGATGGAGGCGAACGGCAATATCTGCGTCGCGACGATCGGCGAGTGCGGGATCAGCGTGGTATCGCCGCAAGGCGAGCTGGTCGAATTTGTCGCGACCGACGATATCTTCACGACCAATATCGCTTTTGGGGGCTCCGACCGCCAAGATGCCTATCTGACCCTGTCAGGGACCGGGCGGCTGGTGAAGACACGCTGGGCGCGCCCGGGACTGCAACTGCAATATTGAAGGAGCGAGATGCACGAGGAAACCCACGCCGTCACGCGGATCGGCTGGCTGCGCGCCGCGATCCTCGGCGCCAACGACGGAATCGTCTCGACCGCCAGCCTGATCGCGGGCGTGGCGGCGGCGGGCGTGTCGCAATCGTCGATCCTCGTCACCGGCACCGCAGGCCTCGTCGCGGGCGCGATGTCGATGGCGGCGGGCGAATATGTGTCGGTGAGCTCGCAAGGCGACGCCGAAAAGGCCGATGTCGAACTGGAGAAGCGCCACCTTGCCGCCGATCCCGAATTCGAGCTCGAGGAGTTGACGCAAATCTATCAGGAGCGCGGGCTCGACCGCGCGCTTGCCGAACGGGTCGCGGTGGAGCTCACCGCGCACAACGCGCTCGGCACGCATTTGCGCGACGAGCTGGGTATGACCGACGCCATGGCGGCGCGACCGGTGCAGGCCGCCGCGGCCTCGGCGGCGAGTTTCGCGATCGGTGCCGCATTGCCGCTCGCAACCGTGTTCGTCGATCGGGGCACGTCGCTGCCATGGACGGTATCGGCCGCCTCGCTCGTCTTTCTCGCAATCCTCGGTGCGCTCGGCGCAAAGGCCGGCAATGCGCCGATTTTGCGCCCCGTTGTCCGCGTGACCTTTTGGGGAGCGATGGCAATGGCCGTAACAATCGCCATCGGATCTTTGCTCGGAACGACGGTCGGCTAACGACGCCCCAGCCACTCACGCAGCGCAACGGCATTGTTCCGTTCCTCGCTCTTCGCAGCGTAGAGCAGGGTCACCGGCCCGGCCTTGGCCGCGGCATCGAGCGTGAAGAGCGCCGCCGTTACCTCCGCGCCGCCCGCGTCGAGTTCGGCGAAATAGTCGCTCCGGAATTCGTCCCACGCCGCGTCCGAACCGGCGGTTTCGCCGTGAAAACGCTCGCGCAGGCCATCGCTCGGCGACAGGGGCTTCAGCCAGGCCGCGAACGCGGCTTTCTCTTTCGACACCCCGCGCGGCCACAGCCGGTCGACGAGGAAGCGCGTGCCGTCCTCGGGGCCGGCGGGTTCGTGAATGCGTTTGACCGCGATTGTCAGGGGCGGTGCCATCTGTATGACTATCGGTCATCCCGCAGCCGCGGGCAAGACAATCGGAGGGGTCCGGAATGAGTTCAACGAGCTGGGCGATCGACATCGATCGCGACGATATCACGCAAGCCACATTGACTGCCCAAGAGAGCGCTCCGCTCGCACAGGGACAGGTTCGCGTTCACCTCGACAGCTATGCGATGACCGCCAACAACATCACTTATGCCGTGTTCGGCAAGCCCGCCGGGCTGTTCGGTAACGATCAGGGTTATTGGGATTTCTTCGCCGAGCGCGACACCCCGGGCCGCCTGCCCGTCTGGGGTTTTGCGACCGTCACCGAAAGTGCGGCCGAGGGCATGGCGGTCGGCGACCGCTTCTACGGCTATTATCCGATGGCGAGCGAGGCGGTGCTGAGCGTCGGCAAGGCGGGTCCTGGCGGCTTCACCGATGTGACGCCGCGGCGCACCACCCTGCCCCCCATCTATAACAATTATCAGCGGATCGAGGCGCTGCCCGACTATCGCGCCGCCGACCATGATTATTGGCCGGTGTTCCGTCCACTTTTCCTCACCGGCTGGCTGATCGCCGACCAGTTCGAGGATGAGGGCGATTATGGCGTCCAGCAGATTTTGATCGCGAGCGCGTCGAGCAAGACCGCAATCGGGCTCGGCTTTGCGCTTAAACAGCGCGCCGACCGCCCCGAAACGATAGGACTGACGAGTGCGGCCAATGTCGAGGCGCTCGCGGCGCAGGGCATCTACGACCGTGTGATCAGCTACGACCAGATCATGACGCTGAACGCGACCACCCCCGCGGCATTCGTCGACATGGCGGGCAATGGGGCGGTGACGCGCGTGGTGCACAGCCATTTCGGCAATCAGCTCCAGGCGTCGATCATCGTCGGCAAGTCGCACTGGGATGCGCAGGCCGACGTCGAGGGTCTACCGGGCCCGGAGCGGCAGGGCTTTTTCGCGCCGGGCCGCAGCCAGAAGCGCATTGCCGACTGGGGCGGCGCGGCGTTCGGGCAGAAGATCGCCGAAGCCTGGCTCGCTTTCATGGACATTGCGCCGCGGTTGGCATCGGTCGATAAACGCAGCGGCGGCGATGCGGCGCTCGCCGCTTATCGGGAGATGCTCTCGGGACAGACAGACCCCAGCACGGGGATCGTCGTCGTTCCATGAGGGTCGTGGGGAACAGCTCCTTTCACCGCCGCAGGACGAAAGGAACAGCCATGCTTCGTAGCCTTATTGTCGCCACCTCGCTCGCGCTCCTGCTTCCGGCAGGAGCGGCGCTTGCCGAAACGTCCAAAGCCGCACCCGCGCACAAGGCCGATCTCGCCGATCGCGTCGCGGGCACTTACAAGGGCGATGTCATCTCCGACGCGCGCGGATCGTCACGGAACAATGTCACGATCACCGTGACCCGCACGGGACCGAACAAGATCGAGATCAAGTCGGACTATCCGCGCATCCCGACCGTCACCATCCCGCTCGAAAAGGCGATGGACGCGATCCTTGCGGCGAGCGGCCCCCATGTCTTTCTCCTCGACACAGTGCGGTCGCCCGACCGGCTCGACCTCACCATCGACGATGCAAGCTGGTCGGGAAATCGCGTCGCCACCCCCGCCAAGAAATAAGGTTGTTTTCTCCCGCATGACTTACTCGACCGTTATTTTCGACTTCGGCGGCGTCATCACCGCGTCGCCGTTTGAAGCCTTCAATCGCCTCGAGGAAGAACGCGGCCTGCCGCGCAACTTCGTGCGCCGCGTCAACAGCGCCGATCCCGACGGCAATGCCTGGGCGAAATTCGAGCGCGCCGAGATCGACGCCGCGACCTTTGACACTTTGTTCGCCGACGAAGCGCGGGCGCTGGGGCATGAGCTGGAGGGCGAAGCCGTGCTCGCGGTCATCGCGGGGGCGGTGCGCCCGGCGATGGTGGCGGCGCTAGACACGTTGAAGGCCAAGGGGCTGCGCATCGGCTGCATCACGAATAATGTGCCCGGCGGCAAGATGGGGATCAAAGGCGCGGGCATGACGCGCAGCGAAGAAGCAGCGAACGAGGTCGCGAAGATCATGGCACGGTTCGAGCATGTCATCGAGTCGAGCAAGGCGGGCGTGCGCAAGCCCGATCCGCGGATTTACGAGATGATGTGCGAGAAACTCGGCGTCGAACCCGGCGAGTGCATCTATCTCGACGACCTTGGCATTAACTGCAAACCGGCCGCTCAGCTTGGGATGCATGCGATCAAGGTGACGAGCGGCGAACAGGCGCTTGCCGACTTGTCGGCGGTGCTGCGAATGCCGCTACCCTGACGCATCCGCAAGATTGAGCTTCGCCGCGCGCTCGAAGATTTGCGTGAGTACTGGTTCGGTGTCGGCGACGCGCATCGCGACCTGAAACTCGACGGGGGTCAGAGCCGGCATGCCGTCGATCCGGGCGAGCGCACCGCTCGCGATTTCGCCGCGTACCATCGGCTGCGGGAAGATGCCGATGCCCCCGCCCGCCTTTGCGATATCGATCATCGTGCGCGCATTGTTGCAGAGGTTGAGCGACTTCTGCGCGATGCGCGATGCGGCGATCGCCTCGCGCATCCGGCCGTGGATCGGCGAATGGCTGGCGAGCGACCAGACGGGAAGCGCGGCTTCGCCTCCGGCAAAGGCCGATGCGACCGCGGGACTCGCGAGCCACACCAGTTCGACCGCGCCGATCGGGCTCGTTTTCAGCGCCGGGTGCGCGATCGGCCCCGCGGCAAAGGCAATGTCGGTGCGTCCGGTCAGAAGCTGCTGGATCAAATTTGCGGTGAGGTCGATTTCGATTTCGAGCCCGACATGGGGCATATCGGCCTTCAATCCCGCGACGAAGGCGGGCAGGCAACTCGCCGCCGCGATCTCGCCCGCACCGATCCGCACCACCCCGCTCGCCTCGCCATATCCACCGCTGCCGAGCAGCGCGACCTGCATGTCGCGGAGCAGCGGGTCGCAGTCGCGCACGAGCTTGCGTCCCGCCGCGGTGAGCGACATCGCGCGCCCCTCGCGGCGGAACAGCGCGGTGCCGAGGCGCTGTTCGAGCTCGCGCATTCGCGCCGATACCGTCGGCTGGGTGGTGTTCAGCCGCTCAGCGGCGGCCGAAAAGGTACCGAGCCGGTCGATCCACAGCAGGGTTTCAAGATGATAGAGCGAGACGCGATTGATAGACATTGTTTATGTATAATCCAAAAATTGAACAATTAGAATTGATGGATTAAATGCGCCAAGGTCGCGCGCGAAACCATTCAGGAGAGCCGTCCCATGGGGAAGAAGCAATATCCCGACGCCGCCGCCGCCCTCGAAGGCCTGCTGTTCGACGGCATGCAGATTTGCGCAGGTGGTTTCGGCCTTTGCGGCATTCCCGAACGGCTGATCGACGCGATCCGCGACGCGGGCACCAAGGATCTGACGATCGCCAGCAACAACGCCGGGATCGACGGCGAAGGGCTCGGCAAGCTGCTCCGCACCAAGCAGGTCAAGAAGATGATCTCGTCCTATGTCGGCGAGAACAAGGAATTCGAACGGCAATATCTGGCTGGCGAGCTCGAGGTCGAATTCTGCCCTCAGGGCACGCTCGCCGAACGCTGCCGCGCGGGCGGCGCGGGCATTCCCGGCTTCTATACCAAGACCGGCGTCGGCACGCTCGTCGCCGAGGGCAAGGAAGTGAAGAATTTCGACGGACAGGATTATATCCTCGAACGCGGCATCTTCGCCGATCTTGCGATCATCAAGGGCTGGAAAGCCGACGAGAGCGGCAACCTCATCTTCCGCAAAACCGCGCGCAACTTCAACCAGCCGATGGCGACCGCGGCGAAAATCTGCGTCGCCGAGGTCGAGGAAATCGTCCCCGTCGGTAGCCTCGATCCCGACGCGATCCACCTGCCCGGCATTTACGTCAAGCGCCTGATCGTCGGCGCGCCGTACGACAAGAAGATCGAATTCCGCACGACGCGTCCGCGCGAGGCCGCGTGATGCGCGGCTTTGCCCTGACGGGTGCGCTGTTGCTTGCCGGCTGCGCGAGCGCGCCGGCGGAGGTCGCGACGACCCCGCCGCCCGCCGCCGCACCCGCCGCGGCCGCAAAGCCGCCGGTCGCGCTGCAGTATCTCTATGGCTCGCCCGAGGCCGCCGTCGCGGTGCGCGCGACGAATGCGCGGATCGCCGACTATGGCGTGTGGCGGATCAAGGAGCGGCCGAAGGACAGCGTCGTCCTGGCCGCGGGTGCGACGATGGACGCACCGGCCTTCGAGCCGTGTGGCAACAAGCCTTTCGCCGCGGTGTTCGACGCCGACGAGACATTGATCTGGAACCTCGGCCCGATGCGCTATTTTGCTGAAAAGGGCACGGCGTTCGACGTGAAAGTCTGGGACCAGTGGGAAAAGACCGGTACGGGCAAAGCGGCTGCGATGCCCGGCACGGTCGAGATGGTGAACAAGCTCCGTGCAGCGGGCATCACCGTCATCGCCAACACGAACCGCAGCGCCGCCAATGCCAAGGGCAGCGAAGACACGCTCCGCGCCGCCGGACTCGGCGAATTCAAGCATGGCGAGACCTTGTTCCTGATGGGCGACGATAGCGGCGGGTCGAGCAAGGACCCGCGGCGCGCGACGATCGCATCGAAATATTGCGTGATCATTCTCGGCGGCGACCAGCTCGGCGATTTCAGCCAGCAGTTCAACGTCAAGGACCTGCCCGTTGCGCAGCGCATGGCGCTCGCGACCAGCGCGGGCGCCGCCGCACTCTGGGACAAGGGCTGGTTCCTTTTTCCCAACCCCGTCTACGGCCCGTGGGAAAAACTGGGCTGGGGCGATGCATTCCCCTCCGACAAGCAATGGGAGCCAAGCCAATGAGCTGGACGCGTGATGACATGGCGGCGCGCGCCGCGAAGGAACTGCAGGACGGCTATTACGTCAACCTCGGCATCGGTATCCCGACCTTGGTCGCGAACCATATCCCCGCGGGGATGACCGTTACGCTCCAGTCGGAAAACGGCATGCTCGGCATCGGCCCCTTCCCCTTTGAAGGCGACGAGGATCCCGACCTGATCAACGCGGGCAAGCAGACGATCAGCGAGTTGCCGCAGTCGGCCTATTTTTCATCGTCGGACAGCTTTGCGATGATCCGCGGCGGGCATATCGACCTGACCGTATTGGGCGCGATGGAGATTGCCCAAAATGGTGACATCGCCAACTGGATGATCCCGGGCAAGATGATCAAGGGCATGGGCGGCGCGATGGACCTTGTCGCCGGGGTGAAAAAGATCATCGTCGTCATGGAGCATAATGCCAAGGACGGCAGCCCGAAATTCATTCCCGAATGCACGCTGCCACTGACCGGCAAGAATGTCGTCGACATGATCATCACCGACCTCGCGGTGTTCAAGCGCGACGACCATGACAGCCCGTTCCGCCTGATCGAACTTGCGCCGGGCGTGACGGCGGAGGAACTCGCCGAGAAAACGACGGCGCATTATATTGCATAATGTCGCCGCCAATCCCGGCTCCACCTGGCTGATCGTCGGCGGGTGGCTGTCGGTTCTGGCCGCGCTGCTCCACATCGCCTGCATTTTCGGCGGTCCCGATTGGTATCGCTTTTTCGGCGCTGGCGAGGGCATGGCGCGCGCGGCGGCGCGCGGCGACCTGCGCCCGACGCTGATTACGCTGGCGATCGGTGCGGTCTTGCTGATCTGGGCCGCCTATGCCCTTTCGGGCGCAGGCAGCTTGCCGCGCCTGCCGCTGCTGCGCACGGGGCTGATCGCCATCGCCGCTATCTATCTGCTGCGCGGACTGATTTTCGTGCCGCTGCATCTGTGGCGGCCGCAGCATAGCGACAGTTTCGCGATCTGGTCGTCGCTGATCGTCTTGATCTATGGCGCGGTATATGCGGTCGGGACGTTCAAGGCGTGGGACCATCTTGCCCCCTAAGGGGTGACGGCAGCGGATGTCGCGGCTAAGACGACGGCCAATTATGAGGTCGCAGTCTAAACGCAAGTCCAAGAAGCCGGTTTTCACATATCTCATCGCGATCATCGCGCTGGGACTTGTAGGCTGGTTTGGCATTCACGCGCTCGGCGGCAAGCACCCGCTTGCCAGCGTCGAAATCCCAATCAAGGCGCCTGAAAACCTGCCCGACACGCCTGCGGAATGGCGGGGCCGGATCGACTATGGTGCGCTCGACCGACAACTCACAGCCCTCTCGCAGCGGCCCGAGATGGCGGGACTGGCGGTGGCGGTGGTCGAAGAAGGCGAATTGCGCTTCGTCCGCACCTATGGCGTCGCCGACAAAACGACCGGAGCGCCGGTCACACCGCAGACGCTGTTCCGCTGGGCCTCGGTTTCCAAAACCGCGACGGGCGCGCTCGCGGCGGCGCTGGCCAATGACGGCGCGCTCGACCTCGAGCGTCCGGTTTCCCGCTGGCGCACGTCGCTTCGCTTGCCCGGCGGCGCCGAGGGACGGGTCACGGTGGGCGATCTGCTGGCCCAACGCACGGGTCTCACCAAAAATGCCTATGACGAAAAGCTGGAGGAAGGGCAGAGCCCGCAGTTGCTGCGCGCGAGCCTTGCCCTTGCACCGCTGCAATGCGAACCCGGCACCTGCCACACCTATCAGAATGTCGCCTTCGACGCCGCGAGCGAGATATTGGCGCAGGGCGCGAACGAGCCTTTTCCCGATGCGGTGGAGGACCGGTTTTTCCGCCCGCTCGGCATGGTCAGCGCAGGCTATGGGATGGCGCGGCTGACCGGCGCAAAGGATTGGGCGAAGCCGCATCGCGGCGCGCAGGTCCGCCCGATCAAGGAAGCCTATTGGCGCGTTCCCGCCGCTGCGGGCGTTGAGAGCGATATCGTCGATTTCGCGACATGGATGCAGGCGATGATGGGGAAGCGCCCCGATGTGCTGCCGGGTCCCGTGTTACAGCTTGCCCATCGCCCGCGCGTTGGCACCGGGCGGCTCTATGGCGGCACCTTGCGGGCTGCCACGGGCGAAGCAGGCTATGGCCTCGGCTGGCGAAGCTTCACCTATGGCGGCAGCCGACTCGAGGGCCATTCGGGCGCGGTCGAGGGCTATCGCGCGACGATGATTTTCGAACCGTCCACGCGGACGGGCGTCGTTGCGCTGTGGAACAGCGATTGGGGATTTCCGTTCCGTATCCCGTTCACGGTGATCGACAGCTATCACAAGCGCGACGACGCGGGCTGGCTCGACCTCAGCGAATTGCCCCCACCGGCGGGCGGCGCTGCTGCGAGCCCTGCTGCCGGGGTTCCGAAAGGGTAACCCACCCTTGCCCCCCGGCCCGCTGCCTGTGTATCAGGCACCGCTTCCAAGGCCGAGAGGAGAATCATCGATGCGCGTGCTGCTGACCGGTTCATCTGGCTGGCTGGGGCGCTATCTCGCCCCCTTGCTCACCCGCAACGGCCATCAGGTCACCGGCCTCGACGTCGTGCCCGGCACGCACACACAGGTGATCGGCACCGTTGCCGACCGCGCGCTGATCGACCGGACGATGGGCGACAATGGCATTGACGCCATCATCCATGGCGGCGCGCTGCACAAGCCCGACATCGTTCGTTATCCGCGGCAGGCGTTCATCGACGTCAATGTCAGCGGTACGCTGAACCTGATCGAGGCGGCAGTTGCGGCGGGCAACGGTCGCTTCCTCTTCACCTCGACGACCTCGCTGATGGTGCGCGCCGATGTACGCGAGGGCGCGGGCGAGGCCGGCGCGTGGTGGATGAACGAGGATTTCGGTCCGATCGAACCGCGCAACATCTATGGCATCACCAAGCTCGCCGCCGAACAGGCGTGCAAGCTGGTCCACCGCGAGCATGGAATTGCGGTCGCGATCCTGCGCACCGGCCGCTTCTTCCCCGAGGATGATGACACGCATGCCGTGCCGAGCGGTCCGAACCTGAAAGCGAACGAACTGCTCAACCGGCGTTTGACGGTCGAGGATGCCGCCGCCGCGCATCTCGCGGCGCTCGAGGCCGCGCCGACGATCGGCTGCGACACCTTCATCCTCTCGGCGCCGCCGCCCTTTGCGCGCGAGGACGCCGAAGAGCTTGCGCGCGACGCGCGCGCGGTGATTGCGCGCTACCATCCCGACGCCGCCGAGCTTTATGCCGCCAGAGGCTGGGTGCTCCCCGAGACCATCGACCGCGTGTATGACCCGTCGCGCGCGGAGCGCCGCCTGAGCTGGCGCGCGCAAAGCGACTTCGGCAGCGTGCTGGCCGCGCTGCGCGACGGCACCGAACTGCCCTTTGCGCACGATCCCGACTATACCTCGCCCATCATCGCACAGGAGCGCGAAGCATGTACGTGCTGATCACCGCCAACCGCAATTATTCGAGCTGGTCGCTGCGCCCCTGGGTGCTGATGCACGCGCTGGGCATCCTGTTCGAAGACCAAATCGAGCCCTTCTCCAACCCGATCAATTATGACGAGTTTCGCAGCTTTTCGCCGACCGGACAGGTGCCCGCTCTGCTCGACGAAGGCCGGACGGTTTACGACTCCCTCGGCATCACGCTCTATCTCGCCGACCGGCACGAGGGTGTATGGCCGGCCGATCCCGACCCGCGCGCCTGGGCGCAGTGCGCGGCGGCGGAAATGCACAGCGGCTTTTCGGCGTTGCGCAACGATTGCACGATGAACGTCGGCGTGCGCGTCACGCCGAAACCCCCGTCGGGCGCACTGAGGCTCGACATCGCACGCATCCGCGAATTGCTTGCGGAAGGCCTGTCGCGGTTCGGCGGCCCCTTCCTTGCGGGCGATCGCTTTACTGCCGTCGATGCCTTCTTCGCGCCGGTGGCCTTCCGCATCCGGACCTATGGCCTCGATGTTGGCAGGGGTCAGGCGTGGGTCGATCATATGCTCGTGCAACCGGCGATGGTCGAATGGGAACGGCAAGCGCTGATCGAGAGCTGGCGCGAGGAAAGTCATGAAGCAGAATTGATGGCCGCCGGCACAATCACCGCCGATTATCGCACCGCCTAGTCGGCGAGCGCTTCGCGCACCACCGCGATCCCCGCCGCGCGTTGTTCCTTGAGTTCGGCTTTCAGCCTTGCCGGATCGCGCGCAAAGACGAAGCCAAAGCTCACCCCGCCTTCCCTGCCGATCGTGGCATGGTGGAGCTTGTGCGCCTGTACCAATCGTTTCGCGTAGCCGCGCCGCGGCACCCAGCGGAAATAGCGCTGGTGGACGAGCCCATCGTGCACCAGCGTATAGATGATGCCGTAGAAGAGGATGCCAAGGCCGATCCACGTCGCCGGCTCCCACGCCGCGGCGCCCATGATCATCGGGCTGCCGACGACGAACATCGAAATGCTCATCGCGGCGCCGAAAATCGCGAACAGGTCGTTCTTCTCAAGCAAGCGGTCATGCGGCTCATGATGATCGCGGTGCCACGCCCAGCCGAAGCCATGCATGATATATTTGTGGCTCGCCCAGGCGACGCCCTCCATCGCGACCACTGTGGCGAGGACAAGCATGATGATGGCAACGATCGACATGCGTCGAATATAGGCCGCTAAAGCCCGCGCGGCCACCGCAATCGCCGCGACCGAAAATTGCGTTTTTGCTTCCCACTCGCTTGCATTGTTATGCGGGCAGCTTAAGTGATCCGCATGACCCGGCCCCGCACCCTCTATGAGAAAATCTGGGACGCGCATGTCGTCGAACAGCGCCCCGATGGCACCTGCCTGATCTTCATCGACCGCCACCTCGTCCATGAAGTCACCAGCCCGCAAGCGTTTGC
The DNA here is from genome assembly GCA_051861185.1 of Sphingopyxis sp. Classification (GTDB taxonomy): domain Bacteria; phylum Pseudomonadota; class Alphaproteobacteria; order Sphingomonadales; family Sphingomonadaceae; genus Sphingopyxis. Next base: position 63,149 of record JBIMKQ010000008.1, on the reverse strand, counting down.
AGGTCTTCGCGCGAACGGGCGCACGGTGCGCCGCCCCGATCTGACGCTCGCGGTGCCCGATCATAATGTGCCGACGACGGCGCGACTCGATGCCACGGGCAAGAAACTGCCGATCGCCGACGCCGAAAGCGCGGCGCAGCTGGCAGCGCTCGAAACCAACGCGCCCGAATTCGGCATCCGCTACATCGACGCGGTCGCGCCCGAACAGGGTATCGTCCATGTCGTCGGCCCCGAGCAGGGCTTTTCGCTGCCCGGCACGACGATCGTCTGCGGCGACAGCCACACCGCCTGCCACGGCGGCATCGGCGCGCTCGCCTTCGGGATCGGGACGAGCGAAGTCGAACATGTGCTCGCGACGCAGACTTTGCTGCTTCAGCCGTCGAAGACGATGGAAGTGCGCGTCGAGGGTGAAGTAGGCCCCGGCGTGTCGGCGAAGGACATCATCCTCCACATCACCGGTGTGATCGGCGCAGCGGGCGGCACCGGCCATGTCATCGAATATACCGGCAGCGCGATCCGGGCCTTGTCGGTCGAAGGCCGCCTGACCGTCAGCAATATGGCAATCGAGGGCGGCGCACGCGCGGGGCTGATCGCGCCCGACGATATGACCTTTGCTTACGTCAAGGGGCGCCCCTACGCACCGAAGGGCGCCGACTGGGATGCTGCGGTGGCTTATTGGAAGAGCCTCACGACCGATCCGGGCGCGACATATGACAAGACCGTCGTCATCGACGCCGCGGATATCGCGCCCAGCGTGACCTGGGGCACCAGCCCCGAGGATGTCGTGCCGATCACCGGCGTCGTCCCCGCCCCCGACAGTTTCGCCGATCCGTCGAAGCAGAGCGCGGCCGCCAAGTCGCTCGCCTATATGGGACTTGAGCCAGGCACACGGATGCAGGACGTTCCGATCGAAAATATCTTCATCGGCAGCTGCACCAATAGCCGCATCGAGGATCTGCGCGCCGCCGCCGCGGTGCTCAAGGGCCGCCACAAGGCCGACAATGTCAAATGGGCGATCGTCGTCCCCGGATCGGGTCTGGTAAAAGCGCAGGCAGAGGCCGAGGGGCTTGACCGCATCTTTACCGACGCCGGCCTCGAATGGCGAGAACCCGGTTGTTCGGCGTGCCTCGCGATGAACCCCGACAAGGTGCCCGCAGGCGAACGCTGCGCCTCGACGAGCAACCGCAATTTCGTTGGCCGTCAGGGTCCGGGGGCGCGGACCCATTTGGTCAGCCCCGCGATGGCTGCGGCCGCCGCAGTGACCGGAAAGCTGACCGACGTCCGGGAGTTGATGGCATGACCCCGATTGAAAAGGTCGAAGGCCGCGCGATTCCGTTTGGCCTCAAGAATGTCGACACCGACGTCATCATCCCGGCGCACTGGCTGAAGACGACGACGCGCGAGGGCATGGGCCGCGGCGCCTTTGAAAGCCTGCGCGCCGACCCCGACAATCTGTTCGACAGCGCCGAGTTTAAAGGCGCGCCGATCCTGATCGCGGGCGACAATTTCGGTTGCGGGTCGAGCCGCGAGCATGCGGCGTGGGCGCTTGGCGACCTTGGCATACGCGTCGTCATAGCGCCGTCCTACTCGGACATTTTCTCGGGCAATGCGGTAAAGAACGGCATCCTGCCCGTCGTGCTGCCGCAAACCGCCATCGACCGGCTGATGGAGGTTGCGCAGACCGACCCGGTGCACGTCGACCTCGACACACAGACTGTGACGACGCCCTTTCAGGACCGCTTCTCCTTCGAGATCGATCCGTTCCGCAAGATGTGCCTGCTCGGCGGGCTCGACGAGATTTCGCTGACCGAAAAGAGCGACGCGGCGATCGGCGCCTATGAGACCAAACTCGACGCGGATCGTCCGTGGCTGCGCCCGGCAGAATTCCAAGGCTGATAAAAACACCACAAAAGGAGAAGATGATGAAGGCTCTCTTGTCGACCGCAACCGGCGGCCCCGAAACGCTGACGCTCGGCGAACTGCCGCGCCCGACCGCAGGCAAGGGCCAGATCGTGATCGATGTGAAGGCCTGTGCGGTCAACTTCCCCGACGTGCTGATCATCGAGGATAAATATCAGTTCCGCCCCGAACGCCCCTTTGCCCCCGGCGGCGAAGTCGCGGGGCTGGTTGCCGAGGTCGGCGAAGGCGTGACCGAGTTCAAGGTCGGTGACCGGGTGCTCGCGGGCTGCGGCAATGGCGGCATGTCCGAAGCCGTCGCGGTCGGCGTCCACAATGTCTATCATTTGCCCGAAGCGCATGATTTCGCCGAAGGAGCCTCGTTGCTGATGACCTATGGCACCAGCATCCACGCGCTCGTCGATCGCGGCCACATTGCCGAGGGCGACACATTGCTCGTGCTTGGCGCGTCGGGCGGCGTGGGCATCGCGGCGGTCGAGCTCGGCAAGGCATTCGGCGCGCGCGTCGTCGCGGGCGTGTCGAGCGAAGCCAAGGCCGAGATCGCACGCCAGGCCGGCGCTGACGAGGTTGTCGTCTATGGCTATCAACCCTTCGACAAGGATGCGTCGAAGGCGCTCGCCGAAAAATTCAAGGCGGCGGTCGGTCCGAACGGCGCCAACGTCATCTATGACGCGGTCGGCGGCGATTATGCCGAGCCTGCGCTACGCTCGATCGCCTGGGAAGGCCGCTATCTTGTCGTCGGCTTTCCCGCGGGCATCCCGCGCCTGCCGCTCAACCTGACCCTGCTGAAGAGCTGTGATGTTGCCGGGGTCTTCTGGGGCGCCTTCGTCGCGCGCGAGCCGGTCCGCAACCGCGCCAATATCGCGCGGCTGTTCCAGCTGTGGGAACAGGGCAAGATCAAGCCGCGGGTCACCGAAAGCTTTGCCCTTGCCGACGGCGGCAAGGCGATCGCCAAGCTGGGCGACCGCAGCGCGGTGGGCAAGCTGGTCGTCACGATCTGAAATACCGGCCTGACCCCGCACTGACCGAAGCCTTGCGCGCACTCGCCGCATCGGGGCGGATTGCGGTGCGGGTCACGCCGGGCGCGAGCCGCGACGAGGTGAGAGTCGAGGCGGACATGGTGCAACTCCGCGTCACCGCCCCACCCGCCGATGGCGCCGCGAACGACGCCGTACTTCGTCTGCTCGCCGCGGCGCTCGGCCGCCCGCCGCGCGATCTGACGCTGCTGCGAGGTGCGTCCGCCCGCATAAAATTAATCGGCGTTGCGCCCGATTGAGCGTACCGGGTTAACCAATTGGCAGGGGCTGGGCGTTATATCCGGGGGCCAGGACTAGCTGGGGCCAAGGTGAAACTATGGCGACTCGCCGATCGACAAGCGATGAAAGTGACGCGAGTATCGCGAATATTTCGCGTACCCGCCGCGCACAGCTTGTTGCCGAGTTCGAGGGCGAGCTGGGCATCGATCACAAGGCCCGCGCCAAGGCGGCCGAAGCCGAACGCCGCTGGGTCGCTCGCAAGACTTTCATCGTCTGGACGATCGCGCTGATGTTCTTCGCCATCGCGTGCCAGAAGCTGTGGATCATGGGCCAGAATGTCGAGAAGCCTTTCTCCGACCTCAATCCGGTTGACGACATCCTCGGCGAATGACGCCGCTTGCGCTGGCCTGCGAAGACCATAGTCACGAACAATCAAGACGCAGCGGTAAATCCCGGCCTTCGCCGAAATGAAGGCTAAGCTGTCAGTTCACCCGTCTTAATAGACGCGCGCCTTCGGCTTGATATATTCGACATCGTCGGACAGCGTATATTCGTGGACCGGGCGGTAATCGAGGCGAACGCCGCCGCCCTTGCCGCCCCAGCCATCGAACCAGCCGATCGTGTGCTTCATCCAGTTCGCGTCGTCGCGGTTCGGGAAATCCTCGTGCGCGTGGGCGCCGCGGCTTTCCTTGCGATTGAACGCCGAATGCATCGTCACCGTCGCCTGGCTGATCAGATTGTCGAGTTCGAGCGTTTCGACGAGGTCGGTGTTCCAGATCAGGCTGCGGTCGGTGACGCCGATGTCGTTCATCCGCTGATAGGTCTTGGTCAGCTTTTCCTTGCCCTCGGCCATCAGCTCGTCGGTGCGGAACACCGCGGCATGCGCCGACATGGCGCGCTGCATCTCGAGGCGAATCTCTGCCGTCGGCGAACCGCCATTGGCGTTGCGGAAATGGTCGAGACGGCCGAGCGCGAGGTCGGCGCTGTCCTTGGGAAGCGCCTGCTGCGCCGCACCCGGTTTGATGATGTCGCGCAGGCGGTGCCCGGTCGCGCGGCCAAAGACGACGAGATCGATCAGGCTGTTCGAGCCGAGGCGGTTCGCGCCATGGACCGACACGCACGCGGCTTCGCCGACCGCGAACAGGCCGGGGACGACGGTGTCGGGGCCGTCCTTGCCCAAGGTCACGACTTCGCCATGATAGTTACACGGAATGCCGCCCATATTATAATGGACCGTCGGGACGACGGGCAGCGGTTGCCGCGTCAAATCGACGCCCGCGAACACCTTGCCGCTTTCGGTAATGCCGGGCAGCCGCTCGGCGAGCACCGCGGGATCGATATGGTCGAGGTGCAGGAAGATATGATCGTTATGCGGGCCGACGCCGCGGCCTTCGCGGATTTCGAGCGCCATCGAGCGCGACACGACGTCGCGTGAGGCCAGATCCTTTGCCGACGGGGCATAGCGTTCCATGAACCGCTCGCCTTCGGAGTTGGTGAGATACCCCCCCTCGCCGCGCGCGCCTTCGGTGATCAGCACCCCGGCGCCGTAAATGCCGGTCGGGTGGAACTGGACGAACTCCATGTCCTGCAAGGGCAGGCCCGCGCGCAGCACCATGCCGCCGCCGTCGCCGGTGCAGGTGTGCGCCGAGGTTGCGGTGAAATAGCTGCGGCCATAACCGCCGGTCGCCAGCACGACGGCCTGCGACCGGAAGCGGTGGATGCTGCCATCGTCCATGCACAAAGCGATGACGCCGCGGCACTCGCCATTTTCCATGATCAGGTCGAGCGCGAAATATTCGACGAAGAAGTCGGCGTCATATTTCAGCGACTGCTGGTACAGCGCGTGGAGCATCGCATGGCCGGTACGGTCGGCCGCCGCCGCAGTGCGCTGGACCGGCGGGCCTTCGCCCATATTCTGCATATGGCCGCCGAACGGACGCTGATAGATCGTGCCGTCGGCGTTGCGCGAAAAGGGCACCCCGGCATGTTCCAGCTCATACACCGCCTGCGGCGCTTCGCGGACCATATATTCGATCGCGTCCTGATCGCCGAGCCAGTCGGAGCCCTTCACGGTATCGTACATATGCCATTGCCAATGGTCGGGGCTGTTGTTGCCGAGCGACGCGGCGATGCCGCCCTGCGCGGCAACCGTGTGGCTGCGCGTCGGGAACACCTTGGTGATGCACGCGGTCTTGAGCCCCGCTTCGGCGCTGCCCATCGTGGCGCGCAGGCCCGATCCGCCGGCACCGACGACGACGGTGTCATAGATATGGTCGATGATCTTGTAGGCTTCGGTCATGTCACATGCCCCCCGGCGCGACGGACAGGGGCGCCAATACAATGCGAACGATCGCGAAAATGCCGTAAGCGGCGCCGCCGATCGCGTAGAAGTTGAGAAGGACGAGCGACAACAGCTTGGTCGCCTCGCCGTGGACATAATCCTCGATCAACACCGTCAGGCCGAGGCGCAGGTGCCAGAAGACGCTGACCACCATCAGGATCAGCGCGAGCGCGACGCTGGGGTTCGTTGCCCAGCGCAGTACCGCGGCATGGTCGCCAAGCGGCAACCGGATCAGAGAGACGAAGAGGAAGCCGACGAGCAGGATGTTGGCGAGCGCGGTCAGCCGCTGTTGCAGCCAATGCTGCGAGCCATGCCCCGACGAGCCGAGTCCGCGGACCTTGCCCATGTGCGTGCCATTGCCCATCAGAGTGCCCCTGCCATGATAAAGAGCCAGGTCGCGGCGGTCGCGAGCACGCCCGCGGAGATCACGACGATCGACCAGAGCTTGTTGGTCTTGAGTTCATATCCCGCACCGGTATCGAGCACGAAGTGGCGCAGACCCGAAAAGAGATGCTGGAAAAACGCCCAGGTCAGGCCGACCAGCACGATCTTGCCAATGATGTTGGTGATCTGGTGGAAGACGCCGATCTCCGGGCTGGGATCATGCCATACGCAGGCGACGAACGCCGCATAGGCGTCGGGCCCGGCCGCCAGTGCACCGAGCCACCAGAGGAACATGCCCGCACCGACGATCGCAAGACCGTCACCGCTTGCGCGGTGAAGGATCGAGACCGTCATTGCGGGGGTCCATTTATATACTTGCAGATGCGGGGAGCGCGGACGCGCGCTCGGTTCGTTGCCAGCCATATCAGCCCTGTCTTGACTCTAAACGGTCGATGCGGTGCCGGTAATCCTTCCAGCCGCGATATGCAATTGCTTAGGAGCATAGGGGATTAATTCGGGCGGTTCGGCGACAGTCCTTGGCAACCAAAAGGGCGGCACGCGGCCGCCCTTCCCGATCCCGGCTCAAGCCCGGGATAATGCATCGCCAACCCGTTCAGCATCGCCGAACGGGCCGATGCGTCACTTGATCTTGCCGCGGTTCGCGTAAAGCAAAGCAGCGATCACTGCGGCCGAGCCGATGCCGAGACCGGCGGCAGCAGCGGTTTTCCAGCCGCGCTTGCCGTTTTCGCCCTTGGTCGCTTCCTTGTCTGCGGCTTCGGCGGCATCGGCAGCTTCCTGTTGCTGCCGACGCTCGCGCGCGGCGCGCAGCACTTCATTTTCTTCCTGTTCGTCGCCGTCCTGCGGCGGCGGGGGAGGTGGCGCTTGGTCGGTCATCGTCTCTCTTATGTCCTTGTTGTCAGGCGAGTGCCTGTTCGACAGGCACATAATCGGTTCCAATGGCTTGTGCCACGGCTTCGAACGTTACCTTACCATTCCATACGTTCAAGCCCTGCGAAAGATGCACGTCGCGGCGGAGGGCCTCTTTCCACCCCAGATCGGCGATGCGCAGCGCGTGCGGCAGCGTGACATTGTTGAGCGCATAGGTGCTGGTGCGCGCAACCCCGCCGGGCATGTTGGCGACCGCATAATGGACGATGCCGTCGACCACATAGGTGGGTTCGGCATGGGTGGTCGCATGGCTGGTCTCGAAACAACCGCCTTGGTCGATCGCGACGTCGACGAGGACCGAGCCCGCCTGCATCGTGCCGAGCATGTCGCGGGTGACGAGCTTCGGCGCTTCGGCGCCGGGGATCAGCACCGCGCCGATGACCAGATCGGCCTCCGCCACGCATTCGGCAAGGTTGGCGCGGTTCGAGAAGCGCGTTTTCGCGCGCGCCTCGAAGAAGGTGCCGACGCGTTCGAGCACTTCGGGGTCGCGGTCGAGGATGGTGACGTCGGCGCCGAGGCCCGCCGCCATCTGCGCGGCGTTGAAGCCGACGACGCCGCCGCCGATGATGCACACCTTGCCAGGCGCCACGCCAGGAACGCCGCCGAGCAGCACGCCGCGGCCGCCATGCGCCTTTTCGAGCGCGGTCGCGCCGGCCTGGATCGACATGCGTCCTGCGACTTGGCTCATCGGCTTCAGCAGCGGCAAACCACCGTGCGGGCTGGTGACGGTTTCATAAGCGATGCAAACCGCGCCCGATGCCATCAGGTCGCGCGTCTGGTCGGGATCGGGTGCGAGGTGAAGATAGGTGTAGAGAATCTGCCCTTCGCGGAGCATTGCGCGCTCGACCGGCTGGGGTTCCTTCACCTTCACGACCATGTCGCACTGCGCGAAGATTTCTTCTGCCGTCTGGACGATCTCGGCGCCCGCTTCGACATAATAACGGTCGTGCGCGCCGATGCCTGCGCCGGCGCCGGTCTGCACCAGCACGCGGTGACCGTGGGCGTGCAGTTCGCGCGCGCTTTCGGGGGTGAGCCCAACGCGATATTCGTGGTTTTTGATTTCCTTGGGGGTGCCGATGATCATGCGTCGCTCTCCATTGCGTTGCCGCCGGTCGCGCCTTTGCATCGCCGCGGCCTCATGGTGAAGATATAGCAGTTTTGACGCGCGAGGTGCTTGCATATCCTTCCCGGTTTCGCGACAATTGCGCATGATTTTGGCGTGAAATGGATCAAGGACGCACAATGATTGACCGGATCGACGTGAAGTTGCTCGACCTGCTGCAACGCGGTGGCCCGCGCCCGGCCGCCGAACTTGGCGAAGCGGTAGGCCTCTCGGCATCGGCGTGCCACCGGCGCATCCGCGCTTTGGAGGCGGCGGGGATCATCACCGGCTACACCGCGCGGCTGAACCCCGAGAGCATCGGGTTGGGGCTCGACGTCTTCGTCGATATCAGCCTGACGTCGCAGAGCGAGGAAGCGCTGACGGCGTTCGAGAGCGCGGTGAAGAGTTTCCACGAAATCCTCGAATGCCAATTGCTCTCGGGTGCGTCGGATTACCGGCTGCGTGTCGCGGCGCGCAACGTCGCCGATTTCGACCGGCTGCACCGCCATTGCCTGTCGCGCCTGCCGGGGGTCGCGGCAATGCACAGCGCTTTTGCCCTGCGCACGATCAAGGCGTTCGAGGGCTATCCGGTTCCTGCCGCTGCTGGTTAACGGCGAATTTACCACTTCCGCCGCATATCCCGTTCACCAGTTTAGCAGACGCATGCGGACGACAGATCCTTAGCGTCTTTACGGGATCGATCAGGGAAGCAGGATCATGGTGAAGGAAAATCCGATTCATAAGCAGCAGATCGATCCGGTGCCGATGGCCGATCGCTTTCCCCTTTACGATCTCGACGGCCGCCTTGCCGCCAACGCTGCGGAAATTCATGCAATCATCGCCGGTCGCGAAGACGCGATCGCGACCGCCTATTGGGACGCGTTCAACGCGCTCCCCAGCGTCGACCGGCAGGTCGAGGGCGAATTGCTCGACTCCTATATTCGCGGCAGCGCGCGGCACACCTTCACCAAATATGCCGACGCCGCCGGGCAGGAAGTCGCGACGATCGCTTGCCAGAACACCCATATGGCGCGGCGCGTAAAACTGCCGCTCGCATCGGTGATGTCGTGCATCGCCGAAAGCCAGCGGCTGACGATCGAATATGTCGTCGAGGCGTGCATCGGCGATGCCGAACGTCTGGCGCGACTGACCAGCGCGATCAACCGGCTTGGCCTGCTCGAATTCGATATCATGCACCGCTATGCGCAAAAGCTCGACCGCGCGATCATTTCGAGCGAGCGGCTGACGCTCGCGGGCGATTTCGACCGCTCGATCGCCTCGCTGGTGCAGGACACCGACGGGGTGCGCGAACAGCTCGCCAAACAGGCCGCCTCGGCCGATCAGGCGGCGAAGGGCATGATCGCCAAAACGAGCGAAGTCGCCGCAGCGTCCGAGCAATCGGCGATGGCGATGCGCGAAGCCGCCTCGACCGCTGCGGGCTTGATCCGCGCGATCGAGGATGCACGCAGCGAGGTCGAAGCTTCCGCCACCGTCGCGACGCGCGCGTCGGAGCAGGCGGGCGAAGCGGTCGCGATGTCGGCGACGCTGTCGCACCACGCCGAATCGATCGAATCCATATTGGGCCTGATCCGCGAGATCGCGGGACAAACCAACCTTCTCGCGCTCAACGCCACGATCGAGGCCGCGCGCGCGGGCGAATCGGGGCGCGGCTTTGCCGTCGTTGCGCAGGAGGTAAAGAGCCTCGCCAACGAAACCGCGCGAGCCACCGACGATATCGCGGGCAAGATCACTGCGATCCAGCAGGCGACACGCGGATCGGTCTCGGCCAACCAGTCGATCCAGCAGACGATCGTCGAAGTCCAGCGGTCGGCACAGCGCATCCGCGATGCGATGGATGCGCAAGCGCAGACGGTCACTTCGATCACCGCGGCGGTCGACGAAACCGCGCTCGCCGCCGATTCGATGTCGTCGACGATCGCAAGCATCCGCAACGATTCGGGGATGGTCGCGAGCGAAATCAGCGTGCTGAGCCAGGAATTCGCCAAGATGGGCGGCCGGTTGCAACAGCTGGAGCAGGCTGCGAGCGAGTTCAGCCGCCGGGTCGCGTAACACCACCCGCTTCCTCCGCTTGGCAAGCCCTGCCCCGCTGCCTAAGGCGAGGGCATGAGCACGCATATCCTGATTACCGGCGCGAGCCGCGGCATTGGCGCCGCGATCGCCGAAGCCCTGACGACCGACGGGACAAAGGTCGTCGCGTTATCGAGCGCCGACGGCGACCTCGCCAACCCCGAAACCCCAGAAAGACTGTGGCAGACCAGCCTGGACCGCCTTGATGGCCGCATCGACGTGTTGGTGAACAATGCCGGGGTGTTCGAGGATAACCCGCTGGGCAGCGAAGACGCCGACTGGCTCGCGAACTGGAACCGCACGATGCAGGTCAATCTGACCGCGAGCGCGTTGCTGTGCCGCCGCGCGGTACTGCATTGGCAAGCGCGCAAATGCGAAGGCCGTATCGTCAATATCGCAAGCCGTGCCGCTTATCGCGGCGACAGCCCGGCGCACTGGCATTATGCCGCGTCGAAATCGGGCATGGTTGCGATGACCAAGACGATCGCGCGCGCATATGCCAGGGACGGCATCCTCGCCTTTGCGATCTGCCCCGGCTTTACGATGACCGGGATGGCCGAGGAGTATCTGTCCAGCCGCGGCGGCGATAAACTGCTCGCCGACATCCCGCTCGGCCGCGTCGCGATGCCCGATGAGGTCGGCGAGATGGCACGGTGGTGCGCGCTCGACGCGCCGGCATCGATGACCGGCGCGGTGCTTGATGTGAATGGCGCGAGCTATGTGCGTTAGAGCATGAGCTGGATCGTCTCCCTCCCCTGCACCCGCGCCGAGGCCGAAGCCTTGTCGGGCGACATGCCGCAGCTCGATGCCTCGCCCGAAGCGCCGGTGGTGGTCACGCGCGAGATCGACGAGGATGCCGGCGAATGGCAACTCGACGCGTATGTCGAGGAGAAACCCAGCGCCGCGCTGCTGAAAATCTTGCAGGCGCTGGTTCCAAGCGCCGGAGGCAAGAAGCCGATCGTCGAGCAACTGCCCGAAGAGGATTGGCTGACACTGAGCCAACAGGGGCTGGAGCCCGTGCAGGCGGGCCGCTTTTTCGTTCATACAAGCAGCTATGCCGACCGCGTTCCTGTGGGAACGACGTCCTTTCTGATCGACGCGAGCCAGGCGTTCGGCACCGGCGGACACGACACCACGGCAGGCTGCCTTGCCATGCTCGACCGGCTCGCACGCGGCGGCGCGAGCCCGCGCAATATCGCCGATATCGGGACCGGGACGGGCCTGCTCGCCTTTGCCGCCATGGCGCTTTGGCCGCGTGCGAAAACGATCGCGTCAGATATCGACCCTGCGAGCATTTTCGTGACGCGCGACAATGCGGACATCAATGGCGTGCGGCTTGGGCGCGGCGGCGGACGGCTCGCGCTGGCGGTCGCGCCTGGGACCAATCACCCGTCGATCAAGCATCGCGCTCCCTATGACCTGGTCATTGCGAACATCCTTGCGGGGCCACTGATCACGCTGGCCCCCGATATCGCCGCCGCGACCGCGCCCGGCGGTCATGCCATCCTTGCGGGCCTGATTGCACGCCAGATGGAGCCCGTGCTCGCCGCGTACCGGGCACAGGGATTCCGCCTTGCAGCGCGCGGCGGCAGCGCCGAATGGCCGTGCCTGTTGCTGATCAAACGCCGCCGTTACGGCTGGCGCCGCAAGGAACGCGCGTTCCACCGCGCGAACCCGTCGGACGCGAGTTTCGGCAGCTGGTAGGCGAAGGCCAACAATTCCCGCTCGACGCGAGCAGATTCAGACGGTTTGCTTGCTTAACGCATAGTCCTGCGTGCCGCGTGTGATCACCTGATCCCCCGGCAAAAAGTCGGCGATCGGGATCGGCGGCAGCGCGGCATTCTGAGCATAGAGCGGCGCGAAATCGGTGTTCACCGTCGTGTCGAGCAGCTGGTCGAGGCTGTCGATCACGAAATAATTCTGCTGGAAATCGTCGATCCGGTAATCGGTGCGCATCACGCGCGCGAGGTCGAAGCCGATGCGGTTCGGGCTGTCGCTATCGAGTGCGAAGACGCTTTCCGCAAAGGAGGAGACGATGCCGGCGCCATAGATGCGCAGGCCGCCCGCTTCGCGGATCAGCCCGAATTCGACCGTATACCAGTAAAGACGCGCCAGCTGTTTGAGCGCATCGAACTTGAGGCTGCGCAGGCCGCCTTCGCCATAAGCCACCATATAGTCGGCGAACACCGGGTCGGCGAGCATCGGGACATGACCGAAAACATCGTGGAAGACGTCGGGTTCCTGGAGGTAATCGAGCTGCTGCGGCGTACGGATGAAATTGCCCGCGGGAAAACGGCGGTTTGCGAGATGGTCGAAAAACACATCGTCGGGGACGAGTCCCGGGACCGCAATCACCTGCCATCCTGTCGCGGCCATCAGGCGGGCATTGAGCTCGCGATAATCGGGAATGCCGGGCTTTTCGAGGCGCAAAACGTCGATACCGCGCAGAAAGGCGTCGGCGGCGCGGCCGGGCAGCATGTCGGACTGGCGCGCGAACAGCCGGTCCCACATCGCATGTTCGTCGGCGGTGAAGGCGTCCCAATTTTGCGAAATCGTCCAGTCGGCCGCGGCACCCGGCGGCGGCGTATCGTGGACGTGGGTAAACTGGCTTTCCATACGACCGCTTCTATCATCAAAATGGTTTCAAGTGAAACTTTATTCGCCAACCTCCACCACCGACGTCGCAAGCCGGTCGACCTCGGCGCGATCGTGGCTGACGTAAAGAATCGGCAATTTCAGCTCGTCGCGAATCCGTTCGATGACCGTCATGATATCGCCGCGCCGGGCGGCGTCGAGCGACGACAGCGGTTCGTCCATGAGCAGGATTTCGGGCGCCGCGAGCAGCGCGCGACCGATCGCGACACGCTGTGCCTCGCCCCCCGAAAGACTGTGCGGCCAGCGGCCGAGCAGATCGCCGATGCCGAGGAAGGCGACGGCCTCGTCGACGCTCATCCAGCGGTCGGCGGGGTCGGCAAGATCGTGGCCGTAGGTGAGATTCGCACGCACGCGGCGGTGCGGAAACAACCGGCCATCCTGGAAGACGTAACCGACGCGGCGCGTCTCGGGCGGCAGGTTGGTGGCGCCATCGAACAAAGTTCGATCGCCGATGCGAATATGGCCGCGGTCGGGCTTGATCAGCCCGGCGACCATGTTGAGGATGCTGGTCTTGCCCGCACCCGATGGGCCAAAGAGCGCCGTCAGGCCAGGCCCCGCGGCGAAGCGCGCGGCGATCGTGCGTTCGCCGAGCCGCTTGGCGACGTCGATATCAATCGCCATGCCGCTGCCTTTCGCCATGGGTGCGCCGCACCAGATATTCGGAGAGAATCAGCGCGCCCAACGAAAGCGCCACGGAGAGCAAGGCGAGCCGCGTCACCATCGCCTCGCCGCCGGGCACCTGCAGCGCCGAATAGATGGCGAGCGGCAAGGTGCGCGTTTCGCCCGGGATATTCGAGACGAAGGTGATCGTCGCGCCAAACTCGCCGATCGAGCGCGCGAAGCCGAGCACCAATGCGGCGAGCACGCCCGGCAGCGCCAGCGGCAGGCTGATCGTCCAGAAGCTGTGCCACGGGCTCGCCCCGAGCGTCCGCGCCGCACCCTCAAGCCGCCGGTCGATCCCCTCGATCGACAGCCGCATCGCGCGCACCATCAGCGGCAGGGCCATGATCGCGGCGGCCAGCGCGGCGCCGGTCCAGCGGAACATCAAACTCACCCCGAACCAGCTTTCGAGCCAGCGCCCGACGGGGCCAAAGGGACCGAAAGCGATGAGCAGCAGCCAGCCGGTGACGACGGGTGGCAGCACGAGCGGCAGGTGGACAAGTGCGTCGAGCAGCATCCGGCCGGGGAAGCGATGGCGCGCGAGCAGCCAGGCGATAGCGAAGGCGACAGGAAGCGTGGCAAGCACAGCGACGCCGCCGACCTTCAACGACAAGGCGACGATTCCCCATTCTTCGGCAGAGAGCATCAGAGGTTCGAGATCACAGGCGGCGGCGCCAATAAATAGGGACAGTCCCTATTTAATCGGTCAAGCCGACAACGGGTCGCAGCGATGGAAGTAATTAAATAGGGACTGTCCCTATTTATTGGCGTCATGAACCGCTCCTGACCTCAAGGATTTGCAAACCCGTGGCGCGCAAAGATCGCGCGGCCCTGTTTCGACAGCAGGAAGGCGCGGAAGTCCGCAGCGCCCCCGCTGCGCGACGTCTTGAGCAAAGCGACCGGGTAGCGGATCGGCGGGTGGCTCGATGCGGGAAAAATGCCGACGACGCGGACGGCTTTCGATGCCCGCGCATCGGTGGCATAGACGATCCCGAGCGGTGCGACACCGCGTTCGACGAGTGCCATCGCGGCGCGGACATTTTCGGCGGGGGCGGTTTTTGCCGCGACGCCCGTCCAGACGCCGAGCACGATCAGAGCGGCTTTCGCATATTTTCCGGCAGGTACGGCATCGGGATCAGCGAGCGCGAGGCGGCCGGTACCGAGCGCTTTTGCCAGCGCGAAACCGCGTGCCGGCGCCAGCCGGACTTTGCTCGACGCGGGGGCAATCAGCACGAGTCGATTGCCGAGCAGGGTCGTGCGGGTGCCGGGACGCAGCATCCCCGCGCTTGCCACCGCATCCATCCATTGCTCATCGGCCGATAGGAACAGGTCTGCGGGAGCGCCTGCGATGATTTGCCGCGCCAGCGCCGACGAGGCGGCGAAGGAGAGCACGGGTTTCGCGTGTCCCATTGCCGCCCAGACGTTCGCCGCCTCGGTCAGCGATTCCTGCAAGCTTGCCGCCGCGAGCACTACCGGGCCGCGTTCCTGTGCGATCGCGGCAGGGGCAAGGAGCAGCGCGAGGAGCGCGACAAACAGGTGGAGGATACGGTCCATGCGGTAACCTATAGGCGCGGCCGGGCCCTCGCCGCAACGCCGAGCCAATGCGCGGCAGGACGAGACGCTCGACGATCCAGAGGAGGATCAGCGAGGCGGCAAGCAACGGTAGCAGCGCGGCGAGGATCAGGATCAGCGCTGCGACGCCCTTGAGCTTGGCCGGATCGCGCGCAGCTGGCGGCGCACCAAGCGCATCGTCGGGCCTGCGCCGACGCCACATCAAAAATCCCGAAATGGCGAGGGTGAAAAGCGCAAGTGCGGTCGCGACACCGATGAGCTGATTGGCAAGGCCGAAGAGCTGGCCTTCGTGCCAAGCGATGCCATAGCCAATGGCACGGTCGATGGCGTGTTTTTCAGCAAAACCGGCGCGCGCGACTTCGAGGCTCGTTTCGGGATCGTAGCTGACCTTGCGCACCTGCGGGCGGTTCTGCGTCAGCGTCGTCAGCGTCCAGACACTGCCATTGGGCGGACCGAAAGCGTTGGGCGCGCCGGGCGGCTGGATGATCGCGGGCGCGGGCATATGTTCGCTGCGGGCGCGGAGCACGATATATTCAAGACGCGCGCGCGGCAGCGGTCCGGCTGGCTGCGTGGCCGCCATCGCATGATGATCGTGCGCGGCATGCGGATTGGCCCCGCCCTTCCAGTCCTGAACCCCCGACACCCAGCCCATTTCGGCGCGGACGGTGCGAAACCCATTTGCCCACACCTCGGTCCATGGCAGCGCGGTGAAGAGCAGGATCAGCGCGAGGCCTGAGACCCAGAAACCGGTGACGGCGTGGAGATCGCGCAGCGCCGCCCGGCCACCAAGCGACAGGCGCGGCCAGACGATCCCGGCGGCGCCGCGGCCGCGCGGCCACCAGAGGTAAAGGCCGGTCAGGATCATCACGATCGCCCAGCTCGCGGCGAGTTCGACGAGAAGGCGGCCGGTGCGGCCGATGAGCAGCGTGCCGTGGATGCGCGACAGCCATGCCGAGATGCGCTGGTCGGGATCTGCGGCGGCGATCACCCGCCCCTGCGCCGACACGGCGACGTCGCGCATTGCGCCGCCCGGCAGGCCGATATGGATCACCGCAGCATCTCCCGGGGCCTCGGGAATGCGGTAGTAATGAAAGCTGGCGCCGGGATTGGCGGCCAGCGCGGCGGCAACCTGTGCGTCGGCTTCGACTGCGCCCTGCGTGGGAAGACCGCGCCAGGCGCGCTCCTCCCACCGATCAATCTGCGGCTTGAACAGATAGGCGGCGCCGGTCGCCGAAAGGACCAGCACGAAGGGGATGACGAACAGCCCGGCATAGAAATGCCAGCGCCAGATCGTGCGATAGAGCGGAACCCGGTTGATGTCGGTCATCCCCTGCCCCCTTTAGAACCGCGCCCGGATACCGGCGGAGACCGCGCGGCGTTCGACCGGGTAATAGATCGCCGAAGCGGGCGTGACGGTGATCGCCGCGCTGACGTCGCCGATCGCCTTTTT
The DNA here is from genome assembly GCA_051861185.1 of Sphingopyxis sp. Taxonomy (GTDB): domain Bacteria; phylum Pseudomonadota; class Alphaproteobacteria; order Sphingomonadales; family Sphingomonadaceae; genus Sphingopyxis. The sequence continues at coordinate 46,776 of JBIMKQ010000008.1, read as the reverse complement.
GCCGGTGATGTTGCGGACGTCGACGAAGGCATCGATGCCCTTGGCGATCGTGGCGGCGGCGGTCACTCCGATCAACGCATAGCCGGGTGTACGCACCCGATTGCGGTAATCGGAAAACGGACCGTCAGGGATCCATTCGACGTTCGGTGCGATATGCAGCGCGTCGGTTCCGAGGCGCAGCTCGGCACGATAGGTGTGCTTTGGCACGACCGGCAGGCGGTTGTCGCCGAATTGGCTATCGTTCCGGAAGCGGAAGTCGCTGTAGGTGTAGATTTGGCGCAAGCGCAGCCAGTCAGTGGGCACGATATCGAGCCCGGCCTCGACGCCCTGATGCAGCGTGCGATCGGCGTTGAAGGTCGCGGCGGGGATGTTGCTGTTGGTCGTGTACTGGAGCAGCTCGCCCTTCAGCGTCGAGCGGTAGAATGCGACGTCCCAGCTTGCGAAGCCGAGCTTGCCGCGCGTGCCGATCTCGGCGGTCCAGGCGCGCTGCGGACGGATGTCCGAAACCAGCGTGCTGGTCGGCGGGGTGCCGATCGTCTGGAAGACTTCACCGAAGCCGGGAAATTCGGTCGAGCGGCTGTAGTTGGCGAAGATCTGGATATCGGCGGCGGGTTCGAACAGCAGGCCGAATTTGGGCGAAAAGGCGTCGAAATCGATCCGTCCGTCGATCGCGGGGGTGCTCGAAAAATTCACCTGGCGTTTCCGCCAACCATCGGCGTAGACCCCGCCTGCAATCAACGTGAGCGCCTCGACCGGCCGAACGCGCACCTCGCCATAGAGCGTCGCGGTCTGCGCCTTCTGGTCGGCGTCGAAGGTCAGCGCGCCGCGTCGGCCGCCATTATTTACGAACTGGCGCGCATCGGTGCTGCCGCGGCGGATTTCGCCGCCGAGCGTCACTTCGACCGGACCACTCACATAATCGGCGCGGAAGAAGGTGCCGATATCGACCGACTTCTGGTCGATGAGCTGGAAGATCGGATGATGCAGCGACTTCGCATTGACGAAACCGCCGACGTCGAGCGTGAAAGCGCCCCAATCGAAGGTCGTCCGGTTCTGAAGGCGCAGCGAGTCGATGTCGCGCACCTGATCGCCCGCGACCGCGCTCGCACTGGCCTTACGCGGGGTGGTAAGTGCCTCGATCCGCGTCAACGCACCGGGCAACTGCTGATCGATATTGTCGACGCTTGCGTAGAAGCGCGTGCTGACCACATCACTGATCTTCAGCCCGACATTGCCCCGGAAGCGCAGACTGCGCCGTTTCGCGTGGTTGCGGTCGCCGTCCGACGTATCGGCGCCGATCGCGCCCCATGCATCGACGCGTTCGCCCGCAACGCCCGCCGAGACGAGCCCGCGCACGCTGTCGAAACGACCGACGTCGGCGCGTAGATAAATCCCTTTTGCGGTGCGCCCGGTGGGAGTCACCCCGTTGATCGCTCCGCCGAGCGTGCCCGAGCCGAAGCGCAACGCATTGGCGCCGCGATAGACTTCGAGATGGTCGAAGAAGATCGGTTCGAGTTCCTGGAAATCGCCATTGTCGTCGGCGAGGTTGATCGGGACGCCATCCTGCAAGAGCGTGAGTCCGCGCATGTGAAAACCGCGCGACAGGCCCGATCCGCGGATCGAGATGCGCACTTCCTGCCCGTAGCGCGGCTGGAGATACACCCCGGGCGAGAAGGCGAGCGTGTCGCGCAGGCTCACGACCGACTTGTCGGCATAATCTTCGTAAGAAACGACATCGGTGCCACCGGCGGTGCGCGACGCGCGTTCCTCGGCGGCGTCGATGGCGGTCGGCGCCGTGACGATAATCGTCGCGTCGGCCTCTTCGGCACGGACCGGAGCGGCGACAAGACAGGTCGCAAGCGCCAGCAACGGCGCCGCCCCATGGATACGGGTTTTCATAGATTTTCCTTCGCTGGATGCAGGCACGGGCCGCGCCGCGCGAAAGCGCGGGCAGCCGTTGGGTCTGGATCAAGCGAAAGCGGGTGGTCCGGTACTCGGCGGGAGCGGCGAGGCGATGCCCGGCGCATAGCCGAGCAAGCGGACAGCAACCGGGACGGGTTCGACGGTGATTGGCGCGGCGGCGAGGACAGGCAAATCGGGGACGATCGGCGCATTGGCGAGCGCGCCCCACGGGCAATGCTGCTGCGCTTCGCCGGCATTATGATCGCCGACCTTTTCAATCGGGATCGTCATCGTGCCGCCCGGATTGCCGGGGTCCGAACAGATACGCACGGTGATCGAGCCGCCGGCGTCGCTTTCGATCATCCACCCCGGCGCGACGAGCACCCGCGCGGCGAGCGCGAGGAGCAGCGGCAACAGCAGCAGGATGCCGGGACGGCGAAAGGCGGCGAGCACGCTCACGCCGCGCGCCTTATGGTCTGCCCGTGCGGGTGGCAAGCGGACAGATTGCCCTATTCGGCGGGCGTCTCGTCAATCTTCTTGCCGGTGCGCGTCCACGGGTAGAGGAACTGGCCCCAATAGCTGCGCGGGACATCTTCGGGGATGCCGTAATTTTCGGGCCAGCGGTCTTTCGGCAAATGGAAGGTGCCGAACAGCTTGTCGATCCACGGGAAGTGGATCGCGAAATTGACGTCGAACGCCTCGCGCTCGAGCCCGTGATGCCAATGGTGGAAGCGCGGAGTCGCGATCCAGTGGCCCAGCCGATTGAAATTGCCCCCGACATTCGCGTGGAGCAGCGACGACCAGACATAGACGAAGCCGATATAGGCCTGCATCACCGATGGCGCGAAGCCGAGCGTGAACAGCGGCAGTGAGGTGATCGAGCGGAGCAGGATGATCTCGACGAAATGCATCCGCGATCCCGCCAGCCAGTCCATTGATTTCGCGCTGTGGTGCACCGCGTGGAACCCCCAGAGGAACGGATAGCGGTGGAAGGTGCGGTGGAACCAATATTGCGCCATGTCCGACGCGACGATGACGATCAGGAATTGCACGATCCATGGCAGCGCGGCGACACCGGCGCGGAATGCTTCCCAATTGCTCGTATTCTCGTTGATGATCGTCGACGGCGCGAGCGCGAGGAAGCCGAGCACCTGCACGAACATCGTGCTGACCAGATAATAGAAAAGATCCTCGCGCCATTCGGTGCGGAACAGGCGCTGCGTGCGGCGATGCGGGAAGGCGCGTTCGAGCGGCGCGAACATGAAGCCGGTGACGAGCAGGTTCACGACGAAGAAGTCGAGCCCGAAAAAGATGCCCCAGTCGCGCGTTTCCTGCGGCTGGACATTCGAGCCGCCGACGAGGATCGCGGCAAGCCCGATCATCAGCGCGGTGAGGCCGAGCGCTTTTCGGGTCCTTAGCAGCAGGCTGAGCAGCGACAGGCCGTAGCTCACGAGCAGGATCGCGTGGACGAGGCCGCGAAAGCCGCCCCAATTTTTGATGATTTCAAGCTCGGGCGTCGCGAACCAGTCGGGGAAGCGCAGCGCGATCACCATGAAGAAACCGGCGATCGCAAAGAGCAGGCCGAAAAAGCCCGACAACCACCCACTGCCGAATCGCCGCACTTCGGTATGCGATTCGAGATCGCGCATCAGATTGTTCAGATAATCACGCTTTGCCATGTGGCCCCCTCACAGCATTTCCGCCGCGCCGTCTGTGATGGCGCGCACGGCACTATATCACGCTAACCCGCCGCGGCGACGATCTCCGCCCATTCGGCCTCGTCGATCACGCGGATACCGAGAGCGCTGGCCTGCTTGAGCTTCGACCCGGCTCCGGGGCCCGCCACGACAAGGTCGGTCTTCGCACTCACCGATCCCGCCGCCTTGGCACCAAGCGCTTCGGCCTGCGCCTTGGCCTCGTCGCGGCTCATCGTCTCGAGCTTTCCGGTGAACACCACCGTCATGCCCGACACTTCGCTCTCGCGCGTCTCGACGACAAAGGGCGGCGGCGAAACTTCGGAGAGGAGGTCGTTCCACAGGTCGCGGTTGTGCGGTTCGTGGAAGAAATCGGTGAGCGCCTCGGCGACCGCCGGACCGATGCCGTCGGCGCGCACTTCGAGAATGGCTTTGATTGCGTCCATCTTGCGCGTGACGAATTTGCCTTCGGACTCGCCCTCGCCCTGTGGGTTCGCGTCGAGATAGGCCTGAATCCCGGTCGCTTTTTCGGGAAGCAGGGCGATATCGCCGACACCCTTGAGAAGGTCGCGCGCGGTCACTGCCCCGATGTGGCGGATGCCGAGCCCGAAGAGCAGGCGCGCGGCGTCGGGGCTGCGTTTCGCTTCGATCGCGGCGAAGAGATTGTCGACCGACTTTTCCTTCCAGCCTTCACGCCCGATCAATTCTGCACGGTGACTTTTCAACCGGAAGATATCCGCCGGCCCCTTTTCGAGCCAGCCGAGGTCGAGGAATTCCTGAATGCTCTTCTCGCCGAGCCCCTCGATGTCGAGCGCGCCGCGGCTGACGAAGTGGCGCAGACGCTCGAACTTCTGCGCGTTGCAGATCAGGCCGCCAGTGCAGCGCACATCGACCTCGCCCTCCTCTGCCACCGCCTCGCTGTTGCAGACCGGGCAATGGTCGGGGAAAACATAGGGAGCGCGGTCCTCGTCGCGGGTCAGGTTTTCGACGACCTGCGGGATCACGTCGCCGGCGCGCTGGATGACGACGCGGTCGCCGGGGCGGACGCCAAGGCGACCGATCTCGTCGCGGTTGTGGAGCGTGACGTTCGACACGACGACGCCGCCGACGGTGACGGGGACGAGCCGCCCGACAGGGGTCAGCTTGCCGGTGCGGCCGACCTGGATATCGATGGCCTCCAAAGTCGTCTGCGCGCGTTCGGCGGGAAATTTATGCGCAATCGCCCAGCGCGGCGCCTTGGCGACGAAGCCGAGGCGATGTTGCCAAGCGAGGCTGTCGACCTTGTAGACGACGCCGTCGATGTCATAATCCATGTCGGCGCGGCGGCGCTCGATTTCGGTATAATGGGCGAGGACTTCGGCGACGTTTTCGAAGCGTTCGAGGAGCGGCGAGACCGGCACGCCCCAGCTTTCGATCGCCTTCATCACATCATATTGCGTTTCGGCGGGAAGCGCGCTCACCTCGCCCCAGCCGTGCGCGAGGAAGCGCAGCGGACGCGAGGCCGTGACGCTCGCGTCCTTCTGGCGCAGCGAGCCTGCGGCGGCGTTGCGCGGGTTGGCGAACTGGCGGACGGTGGCGGGGTCAAACTCCTGTTCGCGCTGCGCGGCGAGTACCCGGCCCTCTTCCATCAATCGTTCGTTGAGCGCCGTGAAGTCGGCCTTTGCCATATAGACTTCGCCGCGGATCTCGAACACGTCGGGCGCTTCGCCCTTCAACTCCTGCGGAATGTCGGCGATGGTGGCGACGTTCGGAGTCACATCCTCGCCAACGCTGCCGTCGCCGCGTGTCGCGGCCTGCACCAGCTTGCCCTTTTCGTAGCGCAGCGAACAGGAGAGGCCGTCAATCTTGTCCTCGGCGGTCATCGCGACCACGGCATCGGCTCCGAGGTTCAGAAAGCGGCGCACGCGCGCCGCGAACTCCTCGACATCCTCGGCGGCGAACGCATTGTCGAGGCTCATCATGCGCTGCGCATGCGTGACCTTGGCGAGCGGTGACGCCTCGACCGCGGCGCCGACCGATTTGTTCGGGCTGTCGGCGCGGATCAGTTGCGGAAAGGCGGCTTCGAGGTCGTTGTTACGGCGGACGAGCGCGTCATAATCGGCGTCATCGATCTCCGGCGCATCCTCGGCATGATAGCGTTTGCTGTGATAGGCGATCTGTTTTGCCAGCCGCATCAGTTCATTGGCGGCCTCGGCCTGCGACAGGGATTCGATTTCGGTCATGCACCGGTCTTTGCCATCGGCTCGAACCCGGCGCGAGTGCCAAATCCTGCGATATGGTCGCGCCGGTCCGTCATTTCGCGATCGCCAGCACATGCACCTCGCGCCGGATGCGAAAACCGAGCGATTCGTAAAGCGCGATCGCCCCGGCGTTATCGGCGTAGCTGTGCAGGAAGGGCTGTTCGCCACGCGCGACCATCTCGCGCATGACATGGCCGATCAGCGTCCGGGCATAGCCGCGGCCACGGCAATCCGCCCACGTCGAGACGCCGCTGACTTCGGCCATGCCGGAGACCAATATGCGTTGCCCCGCCATCGCGAGCAGCCGGCCGTTTTCGCGGACACCATAGAACGGACCGTAACGATGCGTCTTCGGCCCCCATGGTCCAGGTTTGGCGTGCTCGGCGAGCGCCGCCATTTCGGGCACGTCGTCATCGCCCAGCGCGAGGATCCCGGGTTCGCCTGAGCGCGGGGGCGGCGGCGCGCCCTCGGCGACCATCTGCGCGAGGATGGCGCGTTTCACTTCACGCGTGCCGGGAGGGACCGGCCACGGTTCACCCTCGACGATCCAGATTTCGCCTGCTTCCGGGACGAGTGCGGCAAGCGCAGCCTGCGCCGCATCGCCTGTGTCGGCCGCGACCCCGAAAACGCCATAGCCGCGGTCGATCCGAAGCGCGCGCGCGTCACCCTCGGCAAGATGCGCCTGCCGCCCGGTCAGCATGCTCCAGACCGGCCGGTCGAGCGGATGCGCCGCCCCCATGGGTCAGGCCCGTTCCATAGCAAGCGTTTCGGTCGCAGGGATTTTCACGCCTTCCATCGCGTGCTCGGCATAGGGGCCGGCGGGATCGACCCAATGAAGGAACAGATGCGCCGACCAGCGATTGGGGTTCGGTGTCGTCCTTCCGTGCAGCCGGTGGACGCCCTGATAAAGCACCGCGTCGCCGGGCAGCATCGGCACCGAACCATAGGCGTCGTCGCCGAAATCGGCGTCGGCACGCTCGCGCGGGGTTTCGATATGCTGCGCCCCGACCTCAAGCGGCCAGGCCCGGTCATCACTCGCCGCAAGCAGCAGCGACAGGCTGTGTTCGCAGGCGTAACGATCCGAATGGACGTGGCAGACGTCACCCGCGCGGTACATGCGGAAATAACAATAGGAGGGCTTGAGTTCGGTCCCGACGAGCGCGCTGACAGCCGGGGTCATACCCCACAGGAAGGTCGAAAGCGGCAGATAATGCCGGCCATAAACCTCGACCGCCTCGTTCGCGAGCAGCGCATGCTTGCGCTTCAGCTTGTCGAACGACACGCCGCCGCGCATCAGGTCGCCCTTCATCATGCCAAGGAGCGCATGGGTAACGTCGGTGGGCACGAATCCCGGAAGCGCGAGATAGCCCTGCGCGCGATAAAGTTGCGCCTGGTCGGTCATGTCGTCTCCAGCAATCGTTCGGCCTGTGCGCGGGCTTCGGCGGTCACTTCGGCGCCCGACAGCATCCGCGCGATTTCTTCGCGGCGGCCCGTCTCGTCGAGCGCGTGAACGCTGGTGCGCGTCACTGTGCCTTCGCTCGATTTGGCGATGATGAAATGCGCGGCGCCTTTTGCGGCGACCTGCGGACTGTGCGTCACCGCGAGCAACTGCTTGCCCGCGCCAGCCAATCGCGCCAGCCGCTCGCCAATCGCCGACGCCACCGCGCCGCCGACGCCGCGATCGATTTCGTCGAAGATGATCGTGTCGGCGCCGCCCTCTTCGGCGAGCGCCACCTTCAGCGCGAGGATGAAGCGCGAGAGCTCTCCGCCCGACGCGATCTTGGCGAGCGGGGCGAAGGGCGCGCCGGGATTGGTCGAGATCAGATATTCGACACGGTCCATGCCCTCGGGTCCCCAGCGTTCGGCCGGGAGGCGTTCGACCAGCGTCTGGAAGCGCGCGGCGTCGAGTTTCAGCGGCACGAGTTCGCCCGCGACCGCGGCGTCGAGCCGGGTCGCGGCCTTGCTGCGCTGATCGGAAAGCGCGGACGCCGCGTGGGTGTATGCGGCGGCGGTTTCAGCCACGGCAGTCTCGAGTTTCGCGAGCCCCGCGCTGCCGCCCTCAATCGCATCGAGCCGCGCGGCCAGCGTTCCGGTGAGGTCGGCGAGATCGTCGGGCTGGACATTATGTTTGCGCGCCATCGCGCGCAGCTCGAACAGGCGCGTTTCGGTCGCCTCGAGCCGTTCGGGATCATATTCCATCGCGCGCGCGGCTTCGTGCAGCTTGGCCTCGGCCTCGTCGGCCTCGATGATCGCGCGGTCGAGGCCCGCGAGCGCCTCGGCGAGCAATGCGTGATCGCCCGCGAGCCGGTCGAGCCGCCGCGCGGCACCGCGCAGTTTCGCAGGACCGCTGTCGCTGCCCTCGAACGCCTCCATGATCGCGCCGAGGTCGCCCGCGATCTTCTCACCCTTTTGCATCGCCGCGCGCGCTTCGGCGAGTTCGGCATCCTCCCCCGGCTGGGGCGCGAGCGTCTGGAGTTCGGCGACGCAATGTTCGAGCCATTCGCGGTCGCGCGTGGCCTCGTCCAGCGCGGCGCGCGCAGCGGCGAGCGTGTCTTCGGCCGCCCGCCATGCGGCGTGGGCGGTGGCCACGCCGCGCGTATCGGCGCGCGCATAAGCATCGAGCAGCGCGCGGTGGCCCGCCGGGGCGAGCAGGCCGCGGTCGTCGTGCTGGCCATGAATTTCGACCAGATGACCGCCGACTTCGCGCAACAGCGCCGCCGAGCACGGCTGGTCATTGAGGAAGGCGCGGCTGCCGCCATCGGCTTTCAGCGTGCGGCGTATGAGCAAAGCTTCGCCGCTCTCGAGTCCAATCTCGTTGTCGGCGAGCAGCGCGGCGAGCGGTGTGCCCGATGCGGGCGCAGCGAAGCTCGCGGTGACCTGCGCCTTGTCGCTGCCCTGACGTACCAGCGCGCTGTCGGCGCGCGCGCCGAGCGCTAGTCCGAGGGCGTCGAGCAGGATCGACTTGCCTGCCCCCGTCTCGCCCGTCAACACGCCCAGCCCGGCCTCGAAATCGAGGTCGAGCCGTTCGATCAGAACGATGTTGGCGATGGAAAGCGCCGTCAGCATGCCCTGCCCTTACCGCAGAACAAAGGCAGAATCTACGCGCAGTATCAAGCGCTCGGGGCGTTCTTCTGCATCAGCTTGTACGCGCGCTCATACCATTCATTGCCCGGATAGTTGGCGCCGAGCACGGCTGCGGACTTTTTCGCTTCGGCCGGAATACCCAGTGCCAGATAGCATTCGGTCAGGCGATAGAGCGCCTCCGGCGCATGGCTGGTGGTCTGAAACTTGTCGACGACCTCGCGAAAGCGAATCGATGCCGCGAGCCAGTTCGAGCTGCGCTGATAGAAACGGCCGATTTCCATTTCCTTGCCCGCGAGATGATCCTGCACGAGGTCGATCTTGAGGCGCGCGTCCGACGCATAGCGGCTGTCGGGATAGCGGCGGATCACTTCACCCAGCGCGTTCGACGCCTGCTGGGTGATCTTCTGGTCGCGCGTGACGTCGCTGATCTGCTCATAATAGGACAGGCCGATCAGATAATAGGCATAGGGCGCGTCCTTGTTGCCCGGGTGGATCGCGAGGAACCGCTGCGCGGCCTCGATCGCCGGGGTATATTCGCGGTCCATATAATAGCTGAACGAGCTCATCAGCTGCGCACGGCGCGCCCAGGGCGAATAGGGGTGCTGGCGTTCGACTTCGTCGAACAGCGCCGCGGCGAGACCATATTGCTTGCGGTCGAGCCGGTCCTGCGCTGCGCGGTACAGCGTGTTGACGTCGCGTGCGACGTAACGCGTATCCTTCTTCACATTGCCGCCCCCGGCACAAGCCGCCAGCATAGGGGTGATCACGAGTGCGGCGGCGAGCAGGCGCATGGTCGCGCGCGAGGGGGCATATTGAGTCATGCGCGCGGTATAGCCACAGCGCGGATGAACGCAAAATAAATGATGTGGTCCCGGCGCAGCTTTACGGCGCTTTGACGACACAACCTTTTGGCGCGTCGGCAGGTGCGGGCACGCGCCGCGCGGTTTTGATCGTGACTTGGGGCTCCAACATCTGGCCCACCATTACGCCTTGGCCCGCGGTCGGCGAAACGGGCGCGTTGAAGATCGCCTCCGCGATGTCGCTGCCCGCGACGATTTCACCGAACACCGCGAAACCGACGCCGTCGCCGCCGGGCGCATCGCTGTCGAACCCCTTGATGTCGGACAGGAGCAGGAAGAAATCGGTCGTCGCGTCACCGGGATTGAGCCGCGCCATCGACAGCGCACCCTTGCAGTTGGTCAGGCCGCTGGCCTTCGTCGGCTCATGCGCGATCGGCGGAAAATTCCTGCGCGGATCGCCGCGATTGCCCGCCTGAATCAGCTGGCTGGCCGCCCCCCAGCTTTTCGTCGAGCGATAGAATTTGAACCCGTCCATCCGCTTCGCATCGACATAGCGGAGGAAATTCGCGGCGGTGATCGGTGCGCGCTTGTTTTCGACCCGCACGACGATCGTCCCGAGATCGGTGGCCAGCGCCACATAGGGCCGCGTATCGGACTCGATGACCGGCGTGACCGGCGCGGGAATGGCCGGGGCGGGCGGCGGCAATTGCGTCGCCTGCGGCGGAACGACGGTCGATTGGGCGGCGAGCGCGAGCGCGGTGAGGATGGTCAGCATGGCGCCGATCATAAACGCAAAGCGCCGATCGAAGCGAGTGGATTCAGAGCGCTGGCTGGCAACTGCCCCGATTGGAAAAACCCGAAAGCCGGTCTAGTCATACGCACCGACCAAGCGAGAGAGGACATGATGAGCGAAACGCCGAACCGTGATGCCACGCCCGAGCGTGGCGCATCTTCACCGGACGCCGCAGCCATCGGATCGCGGTTCCTGCGCTATTTACCGCTGATCACGATCGCGCATTTCCTGATTGGACTGCCAGCACTGATCGCATCGCTCGCGCTCGCCTATTTCGCTTTTGTGCAGGCCGACGCGACGCAGAAGATGCAGAGTGGCGGGGTTATGCCGTTCGTCACCTTCGGAACAAGCAATGGGGACGAGGAAGGCAATCAGGATATTGCGCTGACGCTAACGAACAATGGCGTCGGCCCCGCGATCCTCGGCCCCATCGAAATCCGTTATGAAGGCAAGACGATAAACACACCGATCGACTTGCTCGAAGCATGCTGCACCGAAGCCGGCGCGCGCGCCTTACGCTTTTCCACCTCGCCTTCAACCGGAATCGCCGTGCGGCCCGGCGAGACGATCGAATTCGTCAGCTTTCCGCGCACCCCCGCATCCGAAAAAGTCTGGCAGACGCTCAACAAGGAGCGTTGGAAACTCAAGGTCCGCTCCTGCTATTGTTCTATCTTCAACGATTGCTGGATCACCGAAGGCATGCAGGGATTGCCGAAGGCCGTAAATAAATGCCCCGCCAACTGGTCGCTCTATCGCGAGGATGCGGGAAACCGGATCGCCGGGGTGGACACGAAATAATTCAACCAATCGGTTGACAATAAAATTGGATGCCTCATATTCAACCTCATGGTTGAATATGATTCGCACACGCTCGATACAATCTTTCACGCTCTCGGCGATGCAACGCGCCGGGCGATGCTGGGTGAACTGGCCACCGGCGAACGGACGGTCGGCGAACTGGCAGAGCCGTTCGCGATGTCGCTCGCTGCGGCGTCAAAGCATATCAAGGTGCTGGAAAATGCGGGAATGGTCCGCCGCGACGTGCGCGGGCGCACCCATGTCTGTAGCCTCGATCCGGTGCCGCTGATGAGCGCCGACCAGTGGATCGGCATGTATCGCCGATTCTGGACCGACCGGCTCGATACCCTCGAACGCATCCTGCGGGTGCAGGACGCCGCGTCCCCACCCCCACCGAAGAACCCCCTCCCCGGGAAAGAAGGAGAATGACGATGACGACGATGCTTACCGAAGGCAATTATGGGGTGCTCACCGAACCCGCGACGCTGACAATCGAGCGGCTGCTCCCCGGCCCGGTCGAGCGTGTCTGGTCTTACCTGACCGATAGCGAATTGCGTCGTCAGTGGATGGCCGCCGGTGCGATGGAAGAAAAGGTCGGCGCGGCCGTCGAATTCACTTGGCGCAACGACGAACTGACCGACCCACCCGGCGTGCGCCCCGAGGGCTTTGACGCCGAGCATAGGATGATTTGCGAAGTCGTCGCGATCGACGCGCCGCATCTGCTGGCAATCAGCTGGAGCAGCACGGGCGGAGTGACCTTCACGCTTAAGGAAAAGGGCAACGAGGTATTGCTCACCGTCGTGCATCGCCGGATCGAGGATCCTGCCGTCCGGCTCAATGTCAGCGCGGGCTGGCACGCGCATATCGATGTGCTCGAAGCGCGGCTGCGCGGGCGCACTCCAGCGCCGCATTGGGACAATTGGACGGCGTTGCGCGGTATTTATGCCGAGCGTTTGTTCGGCTGACCCTGCCCGCATCGGACGGGGAAGGGGCTGCGAAAGTGGCCCCTTTTCTTTTTGTGGCATCGCGCTAGTGTACTATGTCAATAAGACAGTTGGACATGGAGGGCGGCCGTGAAGCGGAAATGGAAGATCGTATGGGGCGTGTTGGGCGCGCTGGTCGTCGTCGGCGCAGGGGGCATGGCGTGGATGATCACACAGCCGCCGGCGCCCGCGAAGATCGTCGAGGCAGGGCCGACCGGCCAGCGGATCAACGCAAGCGGCATTTTCGCCAATTATTTCCCGGCCAAGGGTGACGGGCCGCATCCCGCGATCCTGTTGCTCGGCGGGTCCGAAGGCGGGCTGGGCAAGGATATGCGTGCGCTGGCGCTGCTCCTTCAAGCCGAGGGATATAGTACGCTTCAGCTCGCCTATCACAACGCGCCGGGCAAGTCGGCGAAGCTCAAAAACATTCCGATAGAGGATTTCGCGAGGGGGCTCGACTGGCTGAAGACGCAGCCCGAAGTCGATGGCAGCCGGCTCGGTATCGTCGGCTATTCGAAGGGCGCCGAGGCGGGGTTACTCGTCGCGACGGTGTATCCGGGGGTACGCGTCGCGGTGCTCGGCATGCCGTCGAGTGTCGTGTGGGACGGGATGACCGGCGAGAATTATATGTTCGGGTCGTTCAGCTCGTCGTGGAGCAAAGGCGGCAATCCCCTCCCCCACCTCGCCTACAAGGGCCAGCCGGGAAGCGACGGGCTGATGCCGGTGTTCGTGAACGGGCTCAAGGAGATCGACAAGAACCCCGATGCGATCATCCCGGTCGAGAGGTATAAGGGCAAGCTGCTGCTCGTGTGCGGCGAGGCCGAGAAACTGTGGCCGAGTTGCCCGATGACCGACCAGATCGTCGCACGCGCGGCGAAGGCGGGGGCCGCGGCGCCCATAGTGCTGCGCTACAAGGACGCGGGACACGGTGTGATGGGCGCGCCTTTTGCCGACGACAAGGCGCGGCGATACTGGGCCAAGCTCGGCGGGACCGAGGCGGGCAACGCGGCGGCACGCGCGGATAGCTGGGCGAAGATCAGGGCGTTTTTGAAGACGGAGTTGGGGGCGGACGGCGGCTGACGGCCAGTTGCGGACGTTGGCTCCTCCCTCGCCGGGTTCCCGCTTTCGCGGGAATGACGAGATTCAGGAAGAACGGCCGCGCACGCCGTAGCAAAAAAGAGGCCGCTTTCGCGGCCCCTTTCCGTTTCCGATAGCGAAAGACTTAGTCCTTCAGGAAGTCGGGCACATGGCCCTGATCTTCCGGACCTTCGCTGCGTTCGCGGCGCGGGCCACGGTCGCCGCGGGGTTCGCCGCCGCCGTCACGGCGCGGACCACGGTCACGACCGCCACCGCCGCCTTCGCGACGCGGGCCACGGTCACCGCCGCCGCCATCACGGCGCGGGCCGCGATCGCCGCGCGGTTCGCGGGCTTCACGCGGCGGGCGCGTGTCTTCCAGTTCTTCGCCGGTTTCCTGGTTGACGACGCGCATCGACAGGCGAACCTTGCCGCGCGGGTCGATCTCGAGGACCTTGACCTTGACTTCCTGGCCTTCGCTCAGGACGTCGGCGACCTTCTCGACGCGCTCGTTGGCGATTTCGCTGACGTGGACGAGACCGTCCTTGCCGCCCATGAAATTCACGAACGCACCGAAATCGACGAGGTTGACGACCTTGCCGTCATAGATCTTGCCGACTTCGGCTTCCTCGACGATGCCCGAAATCCACTTGCGGGCGGCTTCGATCTGCTCGGGATCGCTCGACGAGATCTTGATCAGGCCTTCGTCGTCGATATCGACCTTGGCGCCGGTGGTCGCGACGATCTCGCGGATCACCTTGCCGCCGGTGCCGATGACGTCGCGGATCTTCGACTTGTCGATCTGCATCGTCTCGATGCGCGGAGCGTGGGCCGACAGCTCGGTGCGGGTTTCGCCCAGCGCCTTGTTCATCTCACCCAGGATATGGGCGCGACCTTCCTTGGCCTGGTTGAGCGCGGCTTCGAAGATCTCGCGCGTGATGCCCGCGATCTTGATGTCCATCTGCATCGTGGTGATGCCTTCGGACGTGCCCGCGACCTTGAAGTCCATGTCGCCGAGGTGATCCTCGTCGCCCAGGATGTCGGACAGGATCGCATAATCCTTGCCCTCGAGGATCAGGCCCATCGCGATGCCCGAAACCGGGCGCTTGATCGGCACGCCGGCGTCCATCATCGCGAGGCTGCCGCCGCACACCGACGCCATCGACGACGAGCCGTTCGACTCGGTGATGTCGCTGGTCAGGCGGATCGTGTAGGGGAAGTCTTCCTTCTTCGGCAGCACCGGGTGCAGCGCGCGCCACGCCAGCTTGCCATGACCGACTTCGCGGCGACCCGGCGCGCCGAAGCGGCCGACTTCACCGACCGAATAGGGCGGGAAGTTATAGTGCAGCATGAAATGCTGGTAGCTGAGGCCGTTCAGGCCATCGATCATCTGCTCGGCGTCCTTGGTGCCGAGGGTGCAGGTGGCGATGGTCTGGGTCTCGCCGCGCGTGAACAGCGCCGAGCCGTGCGCACGCGGCAGGAAGTGGGTTTCCGCGACGATCGGGCGGATCTGGGTCGTGGTGCGACCGTCGATGCGCTTGCCGGTCTTGAGGATGTCGCCACGGACGATCTCGGCTTCCAGCTTCTTGGTCAGCTTGATGCCGGCCATGACTTCCTGCGGGGACAGGCCGTCTTCGGTGAACTGTGCCTTCGCCTTCGCGCGCGCTTCGTTCAGCGCGTTCGAACGGGCCGACTTGTCGGTCAGCTTGTAAGCGGCGGCGATGTCCTTGCCGATCAGCTTCTTGAGCTTGTCCTTGATCTTGGCGTTGTCGTCCGACGCGGCCATTTCCCACGGATCCTTGGCGGCCTGCTCGGCGAGCTTGATGATCGCCTTGACGACTTCCTTGCACGCATCATGCGCGAACAGCACGGCGCCCAGCATGATCTCTTCCGACAGCTCATTGGCTTCGGATTCGACCATCATCACCGCGTCGTAAGTCGCGGCGACGACGAGGTCGAGGTCGCCTGCGGCAACCTGCGCGTCGGTCGGGTTCAGGATATATTCGCCATCGACATAGCCGACGCGTGCGGCGCCGATCGGGCCCATGAAGGGCACGCCGGAGATCGTCAGAGCCGCAGACGCGGCGACCATCGCGAGGATGTCGGGTTCGTTGTGGCCATCATAGCTCAGAACCTGGGCAATGACGTTGATTTCGTTGTAGAAACCTTCTGGGAACAGCGGACGGATCGGACGATCGGTCAAACGCGAAACCAGGGTTTCCTTTTCGGTCGCGCCGCGCTCGCGCTTGAAGAAGCCGCCGGGGATGCGGCCTGCGCCCGAATATTTTTCCTGATAGTGGACAGTCAGCGGGAAGAAGTCCTGCCCTTCCTTGACCGTCTTGGCGGCGGTGACCGCGGCCAGGACCATCGTTTCGCCGAGCGTCGCGACAACCGCGCCATCGGCCTGACGGGCAACCTTGCCCGTTTCGAGGGTCAGCGTTTCACCGCCCCACTCGATCGATACTTTTTTCACGTCAAACATGGAGTTTCCTTCGCCCGCCGGGCCCGATGCCGGGCGGGGCCTCTAGTTCCGGGTAATCCGACCCGGGGCGGTGCGGGGCGTCTGTCTGCCCCAATGGCGGTCCCGCCGGATGCGGGAGCGGCCCTGTGGTCCGGCAAATCGCGCGGGACCAATATGACAGCGGCCCCGGAAGTCCGGGGCCGCCAGAAATTCTTACTTACGAAGACCCAGCTTCGCGATGAGAGCCTGATAACGACCCTCGTCCTTCTTCTTCAGATAGTCGAGCAAGCTGCGACGCTTGTTGACCATCATCAGGAGGCCGCGGCGGCTGTGGTTGTCCTTGTGATTCGCCTTAAAATGGTTGGTCAGCGTGTTGATGCGGTCGGTCAGAATTGCGACCTGCACTTCCGGCGAACCGGTATCGCCCTCTTGGCGCGCATTGTCCTTGATGACTTCGGTTTTGCGCTCGGCGGTAATCGACATATTCGTTTTTCCTCGAACATCCTTGTTTACAGATTGAAGCCGCGGACGACCTTCAGCGTTCCCGCCAAAGCCTCGATCAGGGCGACGGGACGCATTTCGTCGTCCCTTCCCCAATAGAGCCCGTCATCCGTGCTACCCCCGGTCCAGACACGACCCTGACGGATCGCCCCTGCCGCTTCCGGGGAAAGGTTCAGAGCCGGGATGTCGACCAGCCCTGCCTCGAGCGGCAGAATGAATTCTGATTGGGCGGCGCCTTGGCCGAATGCGTTCAATTTGTCCAGCGAAATCGCCTGTTCGAGATCGAACGGTCCGGCCCTGGTACGGCGGAGCATTATGACATGACCAACGGTCCCAACGGCTTGGGCAATGTCACGTGCGAGGCTGCGGATATAGGTGCCCTTGGAGACATGGGCGGTGAGGGTGATCGAGTCCATGCGCCCCTCGCCCACTTCGTCGCCCTGGGCTTGATCCGGGGTCCACTCTTCGTCGGTCCGCATGGATGCCGGATCAAGTCCGGCATGACGAAGGGCGTAAATGGTTACACTCCGCGACTTCATCTCGACCGCTTCGCCCTTGCGCGCGAGGTCATAGGCACGCTGGCCGTCTATCTTGATCGCTGAAAAAGCGGGCGGGATTTGTTCGATCGGGCCAGTGAAGCGCGACAGCACCGCTTCGACCTCTGCCAGCGTCGGCCGCACATCGCTTGTCGCCACCACCTCGCCTTCGGCATCGAGCCCGTCGGTTTGGGTCCCGAATTTCACCGTAAAATCGTAAATCTTGCTCGCATCGAGCATCCGGCCGCAGAGCTTCGTCGCCTCGCCGAGCGCGATCGGGAGCACTCCCGTCGCCAGCGGGTCGAGCGTGCCGCCATGGCCGACCTTGACCTTGCCCAGCCCCGCCTCGCGGCACACGCGCTTTACCGCGCCCACCGCCTGCGTCGAACCAAGGCCCAAGGGTTTGTCGAGGATGATCCAGCCATTCATCCCGCGCCGCTATGGCGGCGAGACGCGGCTGTCAATTTTGCGCGGCCTTTTCGGCTTCGCGGGCCGCCCTGCGCTCTTCCTTCGACGGCGGCGGGGCCGAGGTTACGAAGGACGAGAGCTGGCAGCGTTCGCCGCGCACGATGATCGACGCGAACTTATCGAGCCGCCCGGCGCCGCGCGTTTCGAAGCCCATCGCCTGCGCGAAGTCGAGGTCGCGGCAAATGCCGGCGAAGGTGCCGTAGTACCAGTCGTTGCCGCGGCCCTGAATCCAGACGCCGCGTTCGCGATCGGCCTGCCAGTTGCGGATCGAGCTGTCGCTGGGAAAGACGATGCTCGATTCGATGCCGAGCGCGCGTGCTTTCTTGCCAGACTCCGGGGCAGGCTCGTTGGCCGCCGCGGCCGCAGAAAGGGGAAGCAGCACGGCGGCCAGGGAGAGTGCGAGATTCTTGTTCATGCGATATCTTTCGGCCGGTGTTACCCTACCCGATGCGTGTGCTAGCAGAGGCAATCTGAACCGACACTGACCCGAACGCGCCGCCTACCCGACTTGAGCCGCGTCTGACGAGTTTATTGGATTTCAGGAAAAGGTATCGCGCAGCACATCTGCCTGCGAACTGTTCGGCCGCGTACGCCGCCGGCGATATAGGATGATCGCAACCAGCATTGCGATCGCGCCGCCGCTACCGCCCATCAACGCGGTGCCGTATAAATTAATCCGGCTTCCAAAGATGAAGAGCGCAAAAAGCCATAAACCTGTCGCGAAAAACGAGGCGGCAAGTGTCGCCCGAATGATCCCGTCACTCGATGCACGGAACCTCACCAGTCGGCGGTCGACGAACCACCCGATCATAAAGATGGCCAGGCCGTTCACCGCGATGGCCGCAATGTTGAGAAGAATCTGGAGGATGCTCACGCCGACCTTCACGTCCACTCGTCGGCGAGCAACGACCATAGCCCGGTGTCGCGCACATAGCCGGTCCAGGTGACGCGCTCGGACCGCAGCACGCCTTCCTTGGTCCCGCCGAGCTTTGCGACCGCCGCCTGCGACCGCCCGTTGCGCTCGTCGATACGGAATTCGATGCGGCGGATACCGACCGCGAAGGCGTGATCGAGCATCAGGCGCTTGACCCGGCCGTTGAAACCGGTGCCGCGCGCGGCCGGATGAATGAAGCTGTTGCCGATCTCGACGGTCTGCGCCGGCCAGTCGGGGCGCAGCCAGGCGGTCATGCCGACGAGCGTGTCGCCGTCCATGATGGCGTAGGGCATGCGGCCGGCGCCGCCGACCAATACGTCGAAGCTCTTGTCGAAATGCTCGGGGCCGAAGCTCGACGAATAAATCGGCCAGACGTCGGCATCGGCAGCGCAGACGGCGCGCAGATCGTCGCGATGCGCCTCGGTCAGCTTGACGAGTTTGAGATCGCCGTCGGCGAGGTCAACATAGAGACGGTCAAGCATGGGTAAGTGCTTCCGCGGCTTCGCGCCGTTTCGCCATGAAGTGGCGCCGGCACATCGCGACATAGCGGTCGTTGCCGCCGATCTCGGTCTGTGCGCCCTCGACCACCGCACGGCCGCTTTCGTCGACGCGCAGGTTCATCGTCGCCTTACGCCCGCATTCGCACACGGCTTTGAGTTCGACGAGCGCGTCGGCGATGCCGAGCAGCGCCGCCGAGCCGGGGAAGAGCTCGGCCGAAAAATCGGTGCGGAGGCCATAGCAGAGCACGGGAATGCCGGTTTCGTCGGCGAGGCGCGCGAGATCGAGCACCTGCGCGCGGGTCAGGAACTGCGCCTCGTCGACAAGCACACACGCGAGCGGCCGTTCGGCGTTCTCGGCGTTGACCGCGGCCCACAGATTGCTGTCGGGATCGAATTTATGCGCCTCGGCGATCAGCCCTATGCGGCTGGTCACCTGCCCCGCTCCATAACGATCGTCGAGCGCCGCGGTCCACAGCATCGTTTCCATGCCGCGCTCGCGATAGTTGAAATCCGCCTGGAGCAGCGTCGTCGATTTGCCCGCGTTCATGCTGGCATAGTAGAAATAGAGTTTGGCCATGGGGACGGCGATACCGCGTCAACAAGGGTTCGCCAATCCTCTCCAGTGCCCGCAATAAATAGGGACAGTCCCTATTTAATCGAAGCGATCGTTAACGGGCGCGCTGGGCCCCGGAATAAACAGGGACTGTCCCTATTTAGTGCGCTCGCTGCCATTGCTTGACTCGCCCCTACCCCCCTCGCATGCTGCGCAACAAAAGATGCAGCAATTTGAGTGGGGAGAGCTGCCATGCGGCTGATGCCGGTGACCGACGCGATGTTCCTGGTCGCGGAAACGCGCGAAACGCCGATGCATGTCGGTGGGGTCAATCTTTACACCTTGCCCGACAAGGTCGACGAGACCGAGTGGCTGAACGAGCAGCTGGCGATGTTGCGCCAGTCCGAAGGGCTGCGGCGGCCGTTCAGCGAAGTGCTGAAGCTTACGCCGCTTGGCCAGTACGGGCCGATACGGCTCGAACCCGACCGCGACATCGACATGCACTACCATGTCCGCAGCGCCGCCTTGCCCAAGCCGGGCCGCTACCGCGAGATGTTCGAGCTTGTCTCGCGTCTGCACGGCACCTTGCTCGACCGGACGCGGCCGATGTGGGAAATCACGCTGATCTCAGGCCTGCCCGACCGGCAGATCGCGACCTATTTCAAGATCCACCATGCGCTGATGGATGGCGCATCGTCGATGCACTTCACCAATGCGATGCTCAGCGCCGACAAGACCGAACGGCGCAGCTATTCGCCGATGTCGGTCGAGGCCTATGAAGCCTATAAGCGTAAATTCCCGGCACCGAAGAAAACGCCGCCCCCCAGCCTCACCGACCTGAAAGCCATCGGCGGCTTCCTGAAGGAGCAATGGGGCAACAGCATCGGGGTGACCAAAGCGCTCAACCAATATGCCGCGGCGATGTTCGGGCTGGGCGGCAGCGACCTTGCGACGCCGTGGGGCGGATTGCCGCGCACCAGCTTCAACCGCAACATCACCGGCGCGCGGCGCTTCGTCGCGCAAAGCTGGTCGCTCGAACGCGTGCGGGCGATGGGCAAAGCCTATGACGGCACGATCAACGACGCGGTGCTCGCGATGTGTTCGGGCGCGATGCGCAAATATCTGCAATCGCTGAACGAGCTGCCCGACAAGCCCTTGAAGGCGATGGCGCCGGTTTCGATCCGGGCGAAGGACGATATCGATTCGGGCAATTCGGTCGCCGCGGTGACCGCGAACCTGGCGACGCATATCGACGATCCCGCGCTGCGCATGGCGACGATCCAGGCATCGATGAACGCCGCGAAGGCGCAGCTGCGCGAAATGACCGCGCAGCAGATCCAGATTTATACCGCGATCACGCAGATGCCGCAGATGCTGACTGCGCTGACCCGCACCGCCGACAAATTCCCGGCGTATAGCGTCACCATCTCGAACGTCCCCGGCCCGCGCGAGCAGCTTTACTGGAATGGCGCGCGGCTCGACGGCATGTACCCCGCGAGCATCCCGGTCGACGGCATGGCGATGAACATCACGCAGGTGTCGAACAACAAGAATATCGATTTCGGGATTACGGCGTGCCGGCGCAGCGTGCCGCATGTCCAGCGGCTGATCGACTATCTGGAGGATGCGCTGGTCGAGCTGGAGGAAGCGGCGGGGATCGGGGGGAAGTAGGGCCGGATCAGGATTCGCCCTCGCTGCTCTCCAAATCCCGCGCTACCTTCGGGTCGCGCAGCAATTTGTCGATATGGCTTGCCTCGTCGAAGCTTTCGTCGCTCAGGAATTTCAGCTTCGCGGCGTATTTCAAAGTCATCTTTTCGGCGACGCTCTTTTGCAGCCAGGCGGTGTTGGTGCGCAGCGCCTTCAACACCGCGTCCTCATTCTTGCCGAGCAGGGGTTTCACGAACACCGTCGCGTGGCGCAGGTCGGGCGACATGCGCACTTCGGTGATGCTCACCGGATGTTTGGCCAAGAGCTCATCATGCGCGTCGCCGCGCGCCAATATGTCCGACAGGATGTGACGCACCTGTTCGCCGACGCGCAGGACGCGGACCGAGGGGCCCTTGCTCTCTACCGCTTTCATGCCGCACCCTTCTCCAGTTCGTCCAGTTTCGCCACGATCCGCGCGATCGAACGCAGGTTGCGCGCGGTGCCCTTATGCTCCAACCGGCGCTCGATCATCCGCGCGGTCAATTTGCTGTCGCCCACCCCATCGCCATAATCGATATAGAGCGCCCGGTCGCCGAGCGCGATACGCTCGTTCGGCCGGATCCATTTGTCGGCCGCCAGCGCATCGAACTGCGCCGCAGTCGGCTGGCCGTCGAGGAACATCGTGTGGACGAACCTGTCCTCGTTGGCCCCGGCAAAGGGATTGTCGGCAATCGCCGCGGCCAGCTCGTCGCGGCTGCGCACCAAAGCCGCGCAGTTCATGTCGAACCGGTCGTCGACCATCAAAGTCAGCTTTTCCTCCAGCCCGCGCGTCGGCCGCGCGGGGTGCGAGAAAATGACATTGCCGCTGGCAACCACGGTTTCGACGTCGGAAAACCCCTCAGCCTCGAACGCCCGCCGCAGGTCGACCATCTTCAGCCGGTTGCCGCCGACGTTGATGCTGCCGAACAATGCCACATAGCGAGCCATGCCGACGCCTCCTGATCCGCGCCGAGCGGACGCCTGTTACAGCGTCCGTTCGCGCAGTTCGACTTCGAAGACTTCGAGGTTGTCGCCCGCCTTGATGTCGTTGGTATCCGACAGCACGACGCCGCACTCCAGCCCGGCGCGCACTTCGGCGACGTCGTCCTTGAAGCGGCGCAGCGACGCGATCGTCGTCGCCGACACGATGACGTCGTCGCGGGTAAGGCGCGCGTGGAGCCCCTTGCGGATGACGCCTTCGAGCACGAGCAGACCGGCGGCCTTGTCTCGCTTGCCGGCGGGGAAGACGTCCTTGACCTCGGCGCGGCCGACGACCGTTTCGACGCGTTCCGGACCCAGCTCGCCCGCCATCTCCTTCGCGATTTCTTCGGTCAGGTGATAGATGACGTCATAATACATGAAGCGCACTTTTTCGCGGTTCGCGATCTCGCGCGCCTTGGCGTTCGGACGGACGTTGAAGCCGATGATCGGCGCCTTGGTCGCCGCCGCCAGCGTGACGTCGCTTTCGGTGATCGCGCCGGCCCCCGACTGAAGCACGCGGACGCGGATCTCGTCGGTCGACAGGCGGTTCAGCGCATTGACGATCGCTTCGACCGATCCCTGCACGTCGCCCTTGATGACCACCGGGAACTGGATGACATTGGCCTTGTCGGCCAGCGCCTCGAACATGCCTTCCAGGCTGACCGGCGCCTGCACGGTGCGCTTCTTGAGCGCCTCGCCCTGGCGATAGGCCGCGACTTCGCGGGCGCGGGCCTCGTTTTCGACGACGGTGAGCGTATCGCCCGCCATCGGCACCCCGCCCAGCCCGAGCACTTCGACCGGCATCGACGGACCCGCGGTCTTGATCTGCTGCCCTTGGTCGTTGACCAACGCGCGGACGCGGCCGCTTTCGGCGCCGCAGACGAAGATGTCGCCGACCTTCAAAGTACCACGGCGCACGAGGATCGTCGCCACGGGGCCGCGGCCCTTGTCGAGCTTGGCCTCGACCACCGTGCCTTCGGCGGCGCGGTCGGGGTTCGCTTTCAGCTCCATGATTTCGGCCTGCACCGCGATCGCGTCGAGCAATTTGTCGAGGCCGGTCTTTTTCAGCGCCGACACTTCGACATTCTGGACGTCGCCGCCCATTTCCTCGACCACCAGCTCATGTTCGAGCAGGCGTTCGCGGACGCGCTGCGGATTGGCGCCTTCCTTGTCGACCTTGTTGATCGCAACGATGATCGGCACGCCGGCCGCCTTCGCATGCTTGATCGCCTCGATCGACTGCGGCTTCAGCCCATCGTCGGCCGCGACCACCAGGATAACGATGTCGGTGACATTGGCACCGCGCTGACGCATCTCGGTAAAGGCTTCGTGGCCCGGGGTATCGAGGAAGGTGACGAGCGAGCCGTCGGGGGTTTTTACCTGATAGGCACCGATATGCTGCGTAATGCCGCCGGCTTCGCCCGCCTGCACATTCGCACCGCGCAGCGCGTCGAGAAGCGACGTCTTGCCGTGATCGACATGACCCATGATCGTGACGACCGGGGCACGGGGCTTCAGATGTTCGGCATCGTCGACATCTTCGTCGTGACGAATGTCGATGTCGCCTTCGCTGACGCGGATGATCTCGTGCCCGAACTCGGTGACGAGCAATTCGGCGGTGTCCTGATCGATCGTGTCGGTGCTGGCCGACGGGACGCCCATCTTGAACAGTGCCTTGACCAGATCGCTGGTCTTTTCGGCCATACGGTTGGCGAGATCCTGAACCGTGATGCTTTCGGGCACGACGACTTCGCGAATCTGCTTCTCACGCGGACCCGACGATGCGGTGTGCGAACGCTTTTCCTTTTCGCGGGCGCGCTTCAGCGCTGCGAGGCTGCGCGCACGCGCGCCTTCGTCTTCGTTCAGCGCACGCGTGACGGTCAGCTTGCCCGACTGGCGGCGGCTATCGCCGCCACGGGTTGCCTTCGGCTCGGGACGCTTGGGTTCGGGGCGCTGAGGAGCTGCGACCGGAGTGAAGCGGCGCGGTGCAGGAGCGGCACTGGTCGTCGCGCGCGGCGCCGGCGTGGGCGCGGCTGCGCTCTGCGGCGCAGCGGCGGCAGGCGCTTCGGCGGCAGGTGCAGCAGCCGCAGCGGGCGCTTCGACGGCGGCCGGGGCAGCCGGTTCGGCGGCCTTGGGGGTCGCCTGTTCGACCTTGGCTTCGGCCCGCGCCTTTTCTTCCTCGACGGCGCGCTGGCGCGCAGCCTCGTCGCGGCGGCGATTGTCCTCAAGCGCATTCATGCGCGACTCTTCGGCCTCGCGGAGCAGCTGTGCCTGGCGTTCCTGACGCGACATCAGGCTGTCGTTCTCGCTGACGCGGGGCGCGGCCGGCTTCGGAGCGGGCGCAGGTGCCGGAGCGGCGACCGGAGCGGGCGCCGGAGCGGCCTCGACCTCTTCGACCTCGACCGGCGCGGTTTCGCCCGGACGACCGAGCACGCGGCGCCGCTTCACCTCAACCACCACCGTATTCCGGCGTCCGTGGCTGAATTGCTGCTGCACCTGCCCGGCCTCGACCGTCCGCTTCAGCCCCAGGGGCTTGCGGGTCAGCGTCGGTTTGTCCTGTTCGTCACTCATCGAAACTCATCATTCCTTCAAAACGCGTCCGAAGCGGCGGTGCCTGTCGGCGCCGTCCCAATTTTTTCCTCGCCAGCAACTGGCGCGGCATGCGGGTCGGAATCGCGGTTGGCCGCGTCCCTACTCCATCCTGTGAAAAACTGCCAGCGGCTCAAATGCGCCAGCACCCGGTTTGCGGCGCGGGCGTCAATAATCGCCAGATGCACCGCATTCTCTCGCCCCAATGCCATAGATAGGGTGCTTCGGTCCACCGGCAAGACTTTGCCTTCGCGGCCCGATCCTTCGGCGTCCTCGCCGACGCGCCACGCCTGCGCCAGTTTCTTGCGCCCATCTTCGCCCGCATCATTGGCATGGAGGAGCAAACGAACCTGGCCCTTGCGCGCCGCGGTTTCGATCTTTTCATTGCCGCTGAGCAGACTGCCCGACCGCGACTCCAGCCCCAGCCGGTCGAGCGTCGCACGCTCCAGCTGCGCCTCGATGCGCGCGCCAAGATCGTCGGGGATAGTGAAATTGCCGTCCTGAAGCGCGCGCGCAAGGCCGCCCTTGAGCTTACCCTTTGCCTGCGCGGCTTCGAGGGTAGCGCGATCGACACCGATCCACGCCCCGCGTCCGGGCGCCTTGCCGTGAACGTCGGGCGCGATTGTGCCGTCGGGCCCGAGCGCAAGGCGCACGAGCCGTTCGGCCGGCGCAACCTCGCCGGTAATTACGCAGCGCCGCTCGGGCACATGCTGGCCGCGCCGTCCAGCGCGGTCTGGTTCGCTCAGCTGATCATTGTGCGGGGTCCGCATCGGCGGCCTCCCCGGTTTGCGGCTCTGCCGCGGGCCCAGCTTCAGGCGCAACTTCTGCCGGTTCGCTCGACTCTTCGTCGTCGAACCAGTGGGCGCGCGCCGCCATGATGATCTCGTTGCCCTGCTCTTCGCTCAGGCCATATTCGCCGAGCACGCCGCCCTTGTCCTCGGCGCGTTCGCTACGCGGCGGGCCGCGGCGGTTGTCGGTACGCTTCTTGGCGATCAGTTCGTCGGTCGCGAGATCGGCGAGGTCGTCGAGCGTCTTGATCCCGGCCTTGCCGAGGATGACGAGCATCGCTTCGGTCAGGTGCGGGATTTCCGCCAGAGCGTCTTCGACGCCGAGTTCGCGGCGCTGCACGCGCGAGGCCTCCTCGCGGCGCTCGAGGCCTTCGAGCGCGCGGCTCTGCAGTTCCTGCGCCAGTTCCTCGTCGAACCCTTCGATCCCGGCGAGTTCTTCGATGCCGACATAGCCGACTTCTTCGAGTTCGCTGAAGCCCTCGGCGACGAGCAGCTGCGCGAGCGTTTCGTCGACGTCGAGTTCTTCCTGGAACATCGACGAGCGTTCGACGAATTCGCGCTGGCGCTTTTCGCTGGCGTCGGCTTCGGTCATGATGTCGATCTGGCTGCCGGTCAGCTGGCTCGCGAGACGGACATTCTGGCCGCGGCGACCGATGGCGAGCGACAGCTGATCGTCGGGAACGACGACTTCGATGCGGCTGTCATCTTCGTCGATGACGACGCGCTGGACCGTCGCGGGCTGCAGCGCGTTAACGACGAAGGTCGCGGTGTCTTCGGACCAGGGGATGATGTCGATCTTTTCGCCCTGCATTTCCTGGACGACCGCCTGGACGCGGCTGCCCTTCATGCCGACGCACGCACCGACGGGGTCGATGCTGCCGTCATAGCTGATCACGCCGATCTTGGCGCGCGAACCCGGGTCGCGCGCGGCGGCCTTGATCTCGATGATGCCGTCATAGATTTCGGGCACTTCCTGCGCGAACAGCTTCTTCATGAAGTCGGGGTGCGCACGGCTGAGGAAAATCTGCGGGCCGCGGTTTTCGCGGCGCACCGACAGGATTAGCGCGCGAACGCGGTCGCCGACGCGCATCAGTTCGCGCGGAATCTGCTGGTCGCGGCGGATCACGCCTTCGGCACGGCCAAGGTTGACGACGATGTGGCCGAATTCGACCGACTTCACGACGCCGGTGATCAGCTCGTTGCCGCGATCCTTGAATTCTTCGAACTGGCGCTCGCGGTCGGCTTCGCGGACCTTTTGAAAGATCACCTGCTTCGCCGACTGGGCGTCGATGCGGCCGAGGTCGACCGCGGGCAGCGGATCGACGATGAAGTCGCCGAGCTGGGCGTCCTTCTGCAGCTTCTGACCGGCAGTCAGATCAACCTGCTTGAAATAATCCTCGACGGTTTCGACGACTTCGACGACGCGCCACAGGCGAAGGTCGCCGGTCTGGACGTCCAATTTCGCACGAATGTCGTTCTCGGCGCCATAGCGGGCGCGCGCGGCGCGCTGGATCGCTTCTTCAATGGCCTCGATAACGATGCCCTTGTCGATCATCTTCTCGCTGGCGACGCTGTTGGCAATCGCCAGCAGTTCGGCGCGGTTGGCGGAAATGGCAGTGGCCATCAGTCCTGTCCTTCTTCTTCCATTTCGTCGGCGCCTTCGGCTGAAAGCGGGACGGTTGCGGCAATCAATTTGTCGGTGAGAACCAGTTTCGCCGTGTCGATCGCATCGAACGGCAGCTTGTGCTCCACACCCTCTTTATCCGAAATCGTAATGACATCGCCCTCGATGCCGATCAGCTCGCCGTTAAAGCGCTGACGACCGTCGCGCTTTTCCTTGAGCGCGATCTTCGCCTCGTGCCCCGCCCAGTCGGCGAAGTCGGTCGGGCGCGTCAGCGGTCGGTCGATGCCCGGCGACGACACTTCCAGCCGATACGCCTGGTCGATCGGGTCCTTGCCCGCTTCCTCGAGCGCGTCGAGCTGCTCCGAGATGCGGCGCGACAGATTGGCGCAATCGTCGATCGTCAGCTGGCGTGTGTCAGGGCGCTCGGCCATCACCTGCAGCGTCGGATCGCTCTCGCCGCCAAAGAAGGCGACGCGCACGAGCGCGAGGCCCAAAGCCTCCGCTTCGGGCGCGATGATCGCATTGAGGACGTCGAGATCGGCCAAAGAAATTTCCCGTTTCGGATGACAGGAAAGCATGTGGGTACAGCCGCCGCGGCCCGCGGCCCCGACGTCCCAACTGGCTAACCATGTCAAGAAGTAGGCGGCATATAGGCTTTGGCAGGTGAGTCGGCAAGGGGGAATGCTGGCCCCGCGCGCTTTATGGCCAGCGCTCTTTATGGATTGAGCAGCCATCCCGCGATGCCGGCGCCGATCACCAGCGCCGGCGCGACCCATTTCCCTTTGAGAAGCACGACCACTGCGATCGCGCCGCCAAAGATCAGCGCACCAGCGATCGGGTTCGAAACGCGCAGCGCCGTGGCCCAACCGAGTTGCAACAAAGTCGCGGCGATCACCCCGACGACCGCCGCAGCCACGCCGGCAAGGACGCGGTGCAGCGCGGGATTCTCGACTACCGCTTCCAGCCGCTCGAAGAAGATCATCGAAAAGGCGAAAGCCGGGAGGAACATGCCGACCGTGATCGCCACCGCGCCCGGAAGCCCCCCGGCGACATAGCCTGCGAAGGTCGCGAAGATCACGAGCGGCGCAGGCAGCATCCCCGCCAGCGCGACCCCGTCAAGGAAGGTCGCGTCGGACAGCCAGCCGCGCCCGACAGTGTCGGTACGCACATAAGGGATGGCGGTATAGGCACCGCCAAAGGTCAGGAGCCCGCCCTTCAGCCCGGCGATGAACAGGGCAACGATGCCTGCTTCGCTGGTGGCAACCCTCACATTTTCTGAGGGTACAGCGCCCGATATGAGAAAGGCCAGCGCGACCGCGACAGCAAAGACCGACGCCGCCACGACCGGCCGCGCGGCAAAGCTATAGATCAGCCCCGCCGCGATCAGCGGGATCCAGAACGGCACGCCCGCCAGCGTCGCGCCGAGCGACACCGCGGCAAGCGACCACAACAGCCGGTCTTCGAGGATGTGCGCCCCGATCCGCTGCACTGCACGCAGGATGATCGCGAGTACGGCGATCTGCACACCCAGGAAAACCGTCGCCATCGCAGGATGGCCGACGATCCAGTCTTTATAGAGCCAGGCCGCGGCGAGCATCAGCACGAAACCCGGCAGCATGAAGCCGAGCCCCGCGAGCAGCCCGCCGATCCGCCCGCGCGCGACCATGCCAAGATGGACGCACAATTCATGCGCCTCCGGCCCCGGCAAGATCTGCATCACCGCGAGCAGCCGGTTGAAGCGCGCGGGCGATATCCAGCGATCTTCTTCGACGAGCGCCTGCTTCACCATCGCAATCTGCGCGACCGGCCCGCCGAAGGCGAAGAAACCGAAGCGGAGGAACCGCAGGAACAGCTGGAAAAGCGAAAGGGGTGGCGGCGAAGGTTCGAGGGTGGTCATGGCAAGCGCGCTCCTTGCCGCGAATGCGGCGTGTGGAGCGGATCTTGGACGGCAAGCCGTCTGGACGGGCGTCCGCGTTGCCCGTGCCGCGACAAATAGCATGGCAAACGCTCAAGGGAAGATAGTTTGCCTTTCTCATCGATTGCTCCTGCTACCATTATAGTATAGGGGGGTACCCTATGGGCCACACGTTGAAGAATAAGGAGCAACTCCTCGCCCGCGTCCGGCGCATCGCCGGGCAAGTCGGCGCGATCGAACGCGCGATTGCCGGGGAAGCCGGATGCGCGGCGATCCTGCATCAGGTGGCGGGGGTGCGCGGCGCGGTGCTGGGGCTGATGGACGAACTGGTCGAAGATCATATACGCGAGCATGTCATCGCCCCCGCCCTCTCCGACACCGAGCGCGCCGCGGGTGCCGACGAACTCCTCGCCGCGATCCGCCGTTACGCAAAATAAGGGCAGTATTCATGTCGTTCGATACCGAAATCGATGCGCTGACCCACGACCATGTCTTCTTGGGCAAGCGGCACGACGAGAATGCGCGGCGCACCTTGTGGGTCGTCGCGCTGACCGCGACGATGATGGTCGGCGAAATTGCCGCGGGCCTCGCGTTCAATTCGATGGCCCTTCTCGCCGACGGCTTTCACATGGCGACGCATGCGGGCGCGCTCGGCATCGCGGCGATCGCTTATGCCTATGCGAAGCGCCATGCCCATGGGCGCCGATATAGTTTTGGCACGGGCAAGGTCGGCGACCTTGCGGGCTTTGCCTCGGCGCTCGTGCTCGGGATCGTTGCGCTCGGCATCGCTTATGAATCGCTGACGCGGCTGTTCGATCCAAGCCCCGTCGCCTTTGCCGAGGCGACGATCATCGCAGTGATCGGGCTGGGGGTGAATATCGCGAGCGCGCTGCTCCTCGGCCACGGGCATAGCCATGACCATCATGGCCACACGCACGATCACGACCATGATCACCCACCGGAAAAGGACAACAACCTTCGCTCGGCCTATCTGCATGTCGTCGCCGATGCCCTGACCTCGGTGCTCGCAATCGCGGCGTTGCTCGGCGGGCGCTATCTCGGCTGGGTGTGGCTCGACCCCGCGATGGGTGTCGTCGGGTCGATCGTCATCGCGGTCTGGGCGTGGTCGCTGATGCGCGATACCGGGGCGGTGCTGCTTGACGCCACCGACGCCGCGCTTGAAACCGAAATCCGCACCCGCGTCGAGGAACCGGGCGACGCAAGGATCATCGACCTCCACGTCTGGCGCGTCGGCCCCGCCGCGCATTCGGCGATCATCAGCGTCGTCGGCGCAACGCGCGAAGCGATCTGCGCCCGGGTCAAACCCGTGCATGGGATCGAACATCTGACGGTCGAGATACGCTGAGTCCGCTTTGTGCAGGGTCGATCGCCATCCGGCGCGATACGGCAATTCGGCCCGATTATTTCCCCGGCAAACGTGCGAGAATTACGGATATTCCCAGAAACCTTGACTTTTCGGCAAATTTATTCCAATATTCTCCGGCTAACGTCGCCTGCGACGGAAATTTGATGCCTACCGGCGGATACTTCCCTTCACGCGCTACCAGCTCCTCCGGTGCTTTTGCCGGTTGATTATCTGTTTTCGTGAAAGGAAACACCCCATGCCCATCGGCACCGTAAAATTCTTCAACAGCGACAAAGGCTATGGTTTCATTGCCAATGAAGATGGCTCGGGCGACAGCTTCGTCCACATCAGCGCTGTCGAGCGCGCCGGAATGGCGACGCTGAACAAGGAACAGCGCGTTTCTTACGAGCTGGAAACCGACCAGCGCGGCAAGACGTCGGCTGTCAACCTCCAGCCTGCATAAGTGATATCCGGCCTGGCGTCTTTCGGGGCGCCGGGCCGGACCATCCGCCGATCCATTCGGCACATAGGCTCGTGCAGCTACCAAAGGAGCTTCCTATGGATATGAACGAGCTTTTCTACCGGCACCAGATGGCCCTGATGGCTGTCACCCGCCGACGCGGCGCCAGCGCGCGCTATGCCGATTTCGACCTTTCGGGTCATTATGCCGACCGCATCGACGCCTATCGCGCGCGCCGCGGCATGAGCAGATATTTTCCCAAAGCGGCCCGCGCCGAAACGGCACCGGTCATCGGCGCCTAACCCACCCGTTCGACCTCGATGTGCGGCCAGCGCGCCGCCAGCCGCTCCGCCCAACTGTCATAAGGCCATGGGATCACCTCCTGGTCGAACCAGAAGAGACGGTTCCCTTCCAGATCATAGAGATGCACCGCGTCGTCGCTTTCGTCCTCCCGGACGATGCGGACCTTCCCGATCTGCGTGGGATGGATGCGCCCTTCGTCGCCTCCACTCGTACCGATGCGGCGCTGCCACCACACAAGTTCGCCCGTCGCGGGGTCGATCAAGCTGCCGCGGTTCGGGTTGGCGAGCATGTTGAGCCCCGCCCCGAGCGCGACGAGCGCCCCGAGACCCTGCGCCAGCGGCACCAGCCACGGCGCGCATTCGCTGCGATCCTCGCTGCAGTTGTCGGCGGGGTCGATCGTCGACCCGGCCCAGAGGAAAAACAGACCGAAAGCGAGCAACAGCCACATCCGGTAATCGGTGCGCGCGCTGCGCCGATAGGGGGGGATGGCGTCGGTCATCGCGCATAATGCTAAGCGCCTGTTCCAAATTTTTGGATAACGCCCGTCATGGGGTTTCGCACCCCGGGAAACACCCGGATCGATAGCAACATTTTGTTGGCGTTTCCGCGTATAAGGCGGACTGGCCCCATTTGCGCGAATCGTGCGCGGCCGGCGCCATGGAATTTAGACATACGCATGAAGCCCGAACTGAACCTGACCGCCCGCTCGACGTGGCGCGACCCGGCGCCGGAAAAGCCGACGGGGCCGGGCCGCGCCTTTTGGGCGGCGATCGCCGGGGTGATGGCCGTGGCGTGTCTCGCGTTCCTGCTGTCGAGCGGGCAGCTCCGCGCGCCCGCGGTCTTTGGACCGTACAGCGTCTCGATACCGCTGAACTTCCGCGCCTATGACCCCGAACGCTGGGCGATCATGAATGCCGACGATTATGCCGACGCGCTGAAGATCGACCCCAGCCTGCCCAATCCCGACAGCGTCGGGTACGGCGACGCCGCGGCGCTGCCACCCGCCGATCCCGCCCTGCTTCGCGACGAAGCCTTCGTCGGCCCACCCGCCAAAAGCTATGTCTTCCGCGGAGTCACCGCGCTTGACCGCGAGCGCGCGCATTATTGCCTGACCGCCGCCATCTATTATGAAGCCGCCTCCGAAACCGACGACGGGATGCGCGGCGTGGCACAGACGGTGATCAACCGCGTCCGCCACCCGAGCTTTCCGAACACCGTATGCGGCGTCGTCTTTCAGGGGTCGCAGCGCGCGGGCGTGTGCCAGTTCACCTTCAGCTGCGACGGCGCGATGGCGCGCGCCCCGAGCCGGCCGAACTGGCTGCGCGCCAGCCGCGTCGCGTCGGCAGCGCTGGGCGGCTATGTGTTCCCCAAGGTTGGACTTGCCACCCATTATCACACGCAGGCGATCTGGCCGCGCTGGGGCAAAAGCCTGGTGATGACCAATATCGTTGGCGCACACATCTTTCACCGCTGGCGCGGCCGCTGGGGCATGCCCGACGCGTTCCGCGCGCCATACCTTGGCCGCGAACCCGTTCCCGGCCCCTATCTGCCGCTCGCGCAGCAACTCGCGATACTGAAGGGGCAGGGCATCGCCCCCGGCGCCGGCCCCGCGCCAATGCTCGGCGGTCCCGGCGCGCCGCTGCCCGACGTCGCCGCAGCGCCAATGCCGGGTGCCATGGCGCCGACCGCGCCGGTGATTGCGCCGCCCGTCGCCGCCCCAACCCCGGCGCCGACCTACGCCGACCCGCGGCTCAACCAGTCGGGTCAGATCCGCGAAGAATTCCGCGGCAGCGGAGAGTGGAAACGCTGACCCAATCGGGCTAGCCTGCCTGCCACATGGCAGGGAGGCAGATATGGGACATGTCAAAGGCATCGGCGGGCTGTTTTTCCGGGCACGCGATCCCGACGCGCTCAACGCCTGGTACAAGGAACGGCTGGGTATCGGCGCCGGCTGCAACGCCGACGACACCGGCCCGATCGACGAATGGACGTGGAATGTCGCCGCGGGTCCGGTGGTGTTCGCTCCGTTCAAGGCCGACACCGAATATTTCTCCGCCGATCGCCAGTATATGATCAACCTGCGCGTCGATGACCTCGACGCCGTGCTGGCGCCATTTCATGCGGCAGGCGATGCGGTGATCACCAAGGACGAATGGAACGACCCGGCCATCGGCCGCTTCGCGCGTGTGCACGACCTCGAGGGCAATCCGATCGAATTGTGGGAACCGCCGAAAGGCTAAGCCTCCCCTCCCTGCAAGGGAGGGGAGAAATCTTATCGGCCCTGGCTGCGCCAGCGCTTGACGACGCGCTCGAGGATTTCGGCCTCGCCGCCGGTTTCGCGCCACAGTTTCGAAAACAGCGGATCGCTCGATGCCGGCCGCTTGTCTTCATCGAGCGTGTCGAGATAGACGCGGATCGGGATCGACACGCCTTCGCCGCAGACGATGCATTCGCGATTGCGCAGCGCCGGGATCGAATCGATGAAACCGCGCGCGCCTTCGGGCATCGCGGCCTTCACGAAATGCTGATCGCGTTCGTTGTTGAGGCGCATCGAGATGATCGTGCCGCACTGCGACAGCACGCCTTCGGCCAGATCGGACGGGCGCTGGGTGATGAGACCCAGCGACACGCCGTACTTACGGCCTTCCTTGGCAATGCGTTCGAGGATCTTGCGCACCGCCTGGCCCTGGCCGGTGTCCTTCGACGGGATGTAACGATGGGCTTCCTCGCAGACGAGCAGGATCGGACGCTGCGGTTCGCCGCGCGACCAGATCGCATAGTCGAAGGTCAGGCGCGACAGCACCGCGACGACCACCCCGGTGATGTCCGAAGGCACCCCCGAAACGTCGATGATCGAAATCGGCCGGCCGTCGGACGGCAGGCGGAAAATCTTGCCCAGAAAGCCCGCCATCGTGTCGGCGACCAGCATGCCCGAGAACATGAAGTTATAGCGCGGGTCGGCGCGCATTTCCTCGATCTTGCCCTTGATCCGCATGAACGGCGCCGACGACGTAGCCTTGTCG
The DNA here is from genome assembly GCA_051861185.1 of Sphingopyxis sp. GTDB lineage: Bacteria > Pseudomonadota > Alphaproteobacteria > Sphingomonadales > Sphingomonadaceae > Sphingopyxis. The sequence goes on along the minus strand of JBIMKQ010000008.1, from coordinate 12,720 downwards.
AGCTTGCCCATTTCATTGGTCAGAATGCTGAGCAGGTCGGAAAGCAGGTAGGGAATCGGTGAATCGACCGTAATCTTGGTCATGCCTTCGGCCAGCCGGTTCTTGGTCCGCGCCTGCAGCAGGCAGCGCGACAGCACGTCGCAGTCGGCCTGACGGTCGCGGCCCTCGGCGGTGACGAACACTTCGCAATGTTCCTCGAAATTCATCAGCCAATAGGGCATGGCGAGGTTGTCGACGTCGAACAGCGCGCCGATGCCTTTGAACGCCGCCGAATATTCGCCGTGCGGATCGATCATCACGATGTGACCCTGCGGCGCAAGCTCGCAAATCTTGTGGAGGATCAGCGCGGCGCTGGTCGATTTACCGGTACCCGTCGAACCGAGCAGCGCGAAATGTTTGCCGAGCATCGCATCGACATAGAGCGAGCCGCGAATATCCTTGGTCGGATAGACGGTGCCGATTTCGACATGCGCGCGCTCGTCGGCGGCATAGATTTGCTTGAGGTCGGCGCTGGTCGCCGCAAACACCTGGCTGCCCGGGATCGGATAGCGGGTGACGCCGCGGCGGAAATTCGAGATGCGGCCGGTGATCTTTTCCTCTTCGCCTTCGCCGAGGAAGTCGATGGTCGCAACGATCAGCCCTTCGCCGCGTTCGTGCAATTGCTGGTCGCGGATGCTGGCGATCAGCCAGATGTTGCCGACGCGAACCTTGACCTGCGCGCCGACCTGTCCCGCCATGGCCACGGCGGCATCGCCCGACGTCGACAAATTGCCGATTGCGGCGGCGTCGAGCAGGATACGCGAGGCCGAGCCCGAAATATCGATGACTTCGCCGATCATCAGATCGTCGCGATGATGATTGATCACCGGCGCCACCGAAGCGGCAACGCCGCCGCCCGCGAGCCGGACGTGCTGTGCCGCCGTCGAGTCTCCGGCGCTGAAGCCGCTACCCTGCATGTCCATGTATCCGCCCCGCCTATTTGTGGTCCCGGCTTGGGCTATCGCAGACGAGGGTAAATAGGCCGTGAACTTAGGATCGAAACATAAGGCTCAACGGCGGCGGAAAATTGCCGACGCGCCATAGCCGAGCACCAGCGACAGCAACACCGCGGCCAGGCCGTAGAGAAAGCCATGCCGCTGCGCCGCGAGCGCCACGAAGCGTTCGAATCCGGCCTTGCGGATCTGGACGTCGCGCGATGCGACCGCGAGCACGCGACCGCGACTGATGAGATAGGTTTCGGCGCGGTAGGTGCCGACGGGAACGCGCGCCGGAACCGGAATCCGCGCGCGGTAGAGGACCCCTTCGGTAATTTCGACCGCCGCCGGATTTTCATAGAACAGGCCGATGCGGCGATAAAGGTCGATCAACCCCGCTTCGAACCGCTCGAGCTTCTTTGCCCCCGAAAACCCCGTCGGCGACATCGACAGATTGGCCAGCCCGAGTTCAAAGATCGCCGCAGTCCGCTCGTCGACCAGCTTGTCGATCGGCCGCGAGGAACCGATCGCGTAAAAGCCGGGCGATGTGCGCAGACGGATGCTGGAAGCGTTGACCCAGATACCTGCGACCCGCCGTTTTTCGCGCAAAACGATCGGCCGCATCGGGCCTTTGAGCACAACCACAATGTCGGCGCGTTCATCGGGAAGGCGCTGACCGGGATAGAGGATTGCGCCGAATAGCAGCAGTTCCTCGCCGGTAAAGCTGTACTGGATGTCGATTGCCCGGCTCGACACGTCGGGCACCAGCCGCGGATCGGCGGCGCGCGCCGCGGCGGGCATCAACAGCGCCGCGAGCCAAAGCAGCAGGGTGCCCGCGCGCGTCATTGCACCGTATAGATTTCGTCGGGGCGGATGAACAGGTCAACCCCCATGCGCAGCGCAACGAGCAGGACGATCGCCGCGAGCGCCATCCGCAGATATTCGGGCTTCACCTTTTGCGCGAAACGCGCGCCGAACTGCGCGCCGATGACGCTGCCGAGCAACAGCAGGCCCGCGAGCACGATATCGACCGCGCCGGTGGTCAGCGCATGGACCATCGTCGTCGCGATCGTCACGAACAGGATCTGGAACAGCGACGTGCCGACGACGACCTGCGTTCCCATGCCGAGCAGGTAGAGCATCGCCGGCACCATGATGAAACCGCCACCGACGCCGAGCAGCATGGTCAGCACGCCCCCCGCCATGCCAAGCAGCAAGGGCGCGAGCGGCGAGATGTAGAGCCCCGAACGATAGAAGCGCCAGCGCATCGGCAGATTTGCGACCATCGGATGGTGGCGACGCTTGCGCGCGGGCGCCGGCAATCCGGCCTGCGCGGCACGGAAACTGCCCCACGCTTCGCGGCCCATGAAGGTGCCGACGGTCCCGAGCAGCGCGACATAAAGAATGTTGATCACCGTATCGATCTGCCCCCAGGCGGTGAGCAGTTCGAACAGGCCGGCACCGATCAGCGAGCCGAGCAGGCCGCCCGCAACGAGCACGCCGCCCATGCGCAGATCGACACCATCGCGCTCGAGATGCGCCATCACCCCCGACACGCTCGCCCCCGTCACCTGCGTCGCCGCCGATGCCGCGGCGACCGTCGGCGGGATGCCATAGAAAATGAGCAAAGGCGTGGTCAGAAAGCCGCCGCCGACGCCGAACATGCCCGACAGGAAACCGACCCCGCCGCCGAGCAGGATGATGACCAGCGCATTGACCGACAGATTGGCGACTGGGAGGTAAAGATCCATGGGCCCCGACGAACGTCCGCGGCGCCGGAACAGCGCCGATTCCAAGGACCCTAAACCATTTTTGCAGCACGGGGAATCGGCGCGGCGGCTAATTTATCGGAAATCTCAGAAGTCGCTCGCGAGGGTCAGCGCCAACCCGCTTTCGGGGCGCGCATCGCCTGCAACACGCTGGCGCCAATCAAGTGCGATCCGGCTGCCCTCCCCCACTTGCGGAAGGCGAAGCGTCAGCCGCGGCCCGACATCGATGCGCGCGGCGCCGGGCTGCACCGCGCCGGCGGCGAGCCCGCCAAGGCGCAGCGGCGACGTGTCGTCGGGGCCGACGCGGCGATCGATGACGACAGCACCATCGGCGAAACCGTCGCGCCGATGCAAGCCGACGACGCCCGCCTGCGCATAGGCGTCGAGCCGAAAGCCGGCGGGCAATGCGACATCGGAAACGCCGCCGCTGGCCATCATAGCGAGCGCGGTGCGGCCCTCTTTTCCCGCCGCAAAGCGTTGTTCGATCGCAACGTCGAGCGGCAAATGCGCCAGCGGGGCAAAGGCGAGGCCGAAAGCGATCTCGCGCTGCTGCGGCCGCTGCACCGCAATCGTTGCGCGGCCATAGGCGCGCGCCCGGCCAGCGTCGCCAAAGCCATAGCCAAGGCGAAGCCCTGCCTGGCTGCCGCCAAGCTGACTGGCCGCGCCGATGGTTTCGGGCGCGCGCGCCGAACCCTCGCGCAGATAGAACCAGCCGGTGAGCGACCAGCCCGACAGCTGCCGCCGGATCCAGAAGGGCTTCCCCTGCCCCGGCTCGGCGTGCGCGGCGGGTGCAAGCGGAAACCACAGCGCCCCGCCGGTCGCGGCGACAGAGCGCGCGACACCGCCCGGCGGCGACGGCAACAGCCGCGCCATCAACGCGAGGCGGAGACTGTGGCGATCGGCCCCCAACGCGCCATATCCGGGCTCATCCGCGGCTTTGGCGGACGCGTCCGACAGGCGAGCCGCTGCCGCAGCGAAAGCGGGTGGCGAGCTTGTCCGCGCGCGCGTCGCGGGATCGTCCTGGCGGAGGAAACGGCTTGGAGGAGCCGCTTCTCTCGCGACGAAGGGCAACGGCGCGGACCATGGCATAGCGTCGCGGGGCGGCAACGGCGGCGCGGGATTCCACGCCATCATGACCCGTATAAGAACCCAGCCGCCGACGCACAGGAGCAAGAATCGCAGCGCTGGCGCATCGCGGCGCGCATTGATGCGGCGCGCCATCATCGCGCCATCGTCCGCGCAAAGGCGTCCTCCGGAATGGCTTCACTTTCGCCGTGGTCGGTCTTGTCCCACACCACTTGGCCCGACCGCAGCATGCGCCAATAGAGGAGAATCGCGCGCCGCGCCGCCAGCATGGCAATGATGTTTGCGACTATCGAACGCGGCAGCGCCATCGCCGCCTCACGCAGACCATACCAGCGCGCGGTGAAGTGGCCGCGCATCCCCATCCGCCAAAGGAGCAGCAAAAGGTTGAAGACGAGAAGCAGCCGCATCTCCTCGCCGATGGGCGCTGCATTCCAGCCCAGCAATAGTTGTCCGGCCCAACCCAGCGCGGTCAGGACCAGTCCGGCATAGGCGGCAAGGAGGACGAGTGCGGCGAGCGGCGCACGGCGGTCACGCCAAAGCATCCAGCGCGCAAGCCAGTTGCGGCTCGCAGGAAGATCGGCGTCACCCCGCCGCGACCCGGGCCAGCCGAGATGATCCCATCCCGCCAGCGCAATCCCCGCAACCCAGCGCGCCTTCTGCCGCACCGCCGCTTCGACCTCGCCCGGAAAGGCGCCGCGCGACACCACCCAGTCGCCCGCCGGCCCCGCCGCCTCGATGAAGCGAGCGCCGAGGCCATAGGCGCCGATCACCATCCCGATCTCATAATCTTCGGTCAGGCTGTCGCAGCGGAACGGCTCGCCACCGCGTTCGATCGCCAGCAACGCGAGCGCGTTGCGCGTCAGGGCGCAGCCGACCCCGGCGGAGGGAAGCGGCATGCCCAGGCGCGAGCGCACGGCGAGTTCCTTGCCATGCGCCTCGGCAAATTCGTCGCCATAATGGCCACCAACCCAGCGCTCCTCGCGCTTGATCAGTGGCACAACCGGGATCTGCACCATCGCATTTTCACCGAGATGACGGCGATAGAGCGCGAGTTCGCCCGGATGGACATGGTCCTCGGCATCATGGAGGACGATCGCGGCAAAACGCAGGCCTTCGGCGCGCTCATCCTCGCCCAGCGCCGACCACAGCCGGTTGAGATTGTCGCCCTTCGTCGTCGGCCCCTCACGGTCGCCGATGACCAGCCGCAGCCGCCGGTCGCGTGCGATCAGCGGGGAGACAGCAAAGAGCGTTGCAGCGTCATTGGAATAGCAGCCGACATAGAGGCGGAAATCCTCGTCTCCCCAAGCCGCCAGCGTGCGGCGCAGCATTGCGGGAAGCGCCTTGGCCTCATCCCATGCGGGCACGAAGACCGCGAGACGTCCCTCCAGCGGGGGCGTGTCGGGGCCCGACGATGGTGCGTGACGGCGCGTTGCCAGCCATAAGGCGTCGAACAGCAGGTCATCGAGCCCAATCAGCAAGATTCCAACCGACGCGAACAGCATCAGTTCATGACTGGCACCCAGCACCAGCCATTCCAGCCATGCGGTCGACAGCTCCAATGCGCTAGCCTCGCCCCCACCGATGACCTAATGTCATCTGCACCGATATTGCTAGTGAATGAGTCCAATTTGTAAAGACGGCCCCCGGCCCTGGGACAATCGTCAAATATCCTGACAAACTAAGGGAATAGCTTACTCATGAATCGCAGTTTTCCGCCCCGGTCCGCCTTGCGCGAGTTCCTTGCAAGCGAAAGCGCGGGCGGGATATTGCTCATTTTCGCAGCCATTTTGGCCATGATTATTGCCAATTCGTCGCTCGGGACGCTCTATCACGACATAATCCATGGTGTGACCGGTCCGGTGCTGTCCGACAAGCTGGGGCCGATGACGGTCCATCTGTGGATCAACGACGGGCTGATGGCGACCTTCTTCCTGCTTGTCGGGCTGGAGATCAAGCGCGAGTTCGTTGACGGACGACTGGCGAGCTGGGACAGGCGGCGGTTACCCTTCATCGCGGCCGCGGCGGGCATGGCGGTGCCCGCGGCGCTTTACATGGCTCTCGCGGGCGGCGAACCGGGGCTGGCGCAGGGATGGGCGATCCCGGCGGCAACCGACATCGCCTTTGCAATGGGGGTGCTCGCCCTGCTCGGCAAACGCGCGCCGACCTCGCTCAAGCTGTTCCTCGTCACCGTCGCGATCGTCGACGATATGGGCGCGGTGGCGATCATCGCGCTTTTCTATACCGCAAAGATCAACCTCTTCGCGCTGGGGGCCGCCGCCGCGATCCTTGGCCTGATGTTCGCGATGGGGCGCCTGCGCGTGAAAAGCCTGCCGCTCTACCTCTTGATGTTCGCCTTCCTCTGGTACGCGATGCTGCTGTCGGGCGTGCATGCGACGATCGCCGGTGTGCTCGCGGCGATGGCGATCCCGTTCGAGCGCACGCCGGGCGCCCCCGACAGCGAGCACTCTCCGCTGCACCGGCTCGAACATGGCCTCCACCCATGGGTCGCCTTCGCCATCGTGCCGCTGTTCGGCTTCGCCAACGCCGGGGTCGACGTCGGGGGACTTACCGCCGAGCAGATTTTCGCGCCGCTGCCGCTCGGCATCGCGGCGGGGCTGTTCCTTGGCAAGCAGGTTGGCATTTTCGGCAGCGTCTGGCTATCGGTCAAACTCGGCATCGCGGGCACGTTGCGCGGCGCGACATGGTTGCAGGTTTACGGCATCGCGATGCTGTGCGGCATCGGCTTCACGATGAGCCTGTTCATCGGCGGGCTTGCCTTTCCGGGCGACGCATTGCGGGTCGAAGAGGCCAAGATCGGCATCCTGATGGGATCGCTCGCCGCCGCGCTCGTCGGCTTTGCCGTGCTGCGTTTCGCGCCGCTCCATCCGCAGCATGCCGCGGTCGAAAGCGAGTCTGACGCCGAAATCGCGGCCGATGGCGATGTGCGTGACACCTCCGAAAACGGCGCTATGTCGGGGTGATGCGCAAACTTATCGCCCTGTCGCTGATCGCTGCCCTGTCCGGCTGCGCCACCAGCGAGATCAACGCGCCCGCCAAGGCGGGCATCGCCACCATCGACGTTCGCCGTACCGCCGCGTCGACCAAAGCGCTGAATGAGATTGCAGCCGATTATCTGCGTCTGACGCTCGAAATCGGGACGCACGAGCCGGGCTATATCGACGCTTATTATGGCCCGGCCGAGCTGCAAAAGGCGGCCGAGGCGGCACCGCGCGACAAAGCCGCGCTGCTCACGGCGGTGCGCGCGTTGATGGCGCAGATCGACCTCGCGGCGCGGCGCGTTCCCGATCCGCTCGAACGCCGCCGCGCGACCTTCCTCCGCGCGCAGCTCCGCGCCGCCGAAACGCGATTGCAAATGATGCAGGGCACGCGCTTCGCCTTCGCCGACGAAGCCGAGCGACTGTTCGGCGTCCGCCCGCGGCTGAAACCGCTGGCCAGTTACGACCCCGAACTCGCGAAGATCGACGCGCTCGTCCCCGGCAACGGCGCGCTGGCGGACCGCGTCGAAGCCTATCTCGATGCCTTCACCATCCCGAAGGAGCGGCTGCAGAAAACCTTCGACGCCGCGATCGCGCGCTGCCGCGGGCGCAACATGGCGCATATCGCGATGCCAGAGGGCGAGAGCTTCCGGCTCGAATTCGTCACCGGCAAGAGCTGGAGCGGCTATAATTATTATCAGGGCGGCTACCACAGCCTGATTCAGGTCAATACCGACCTGCCGATCCGCCTGTCGCGCGCGCTCGATCTCGGTTGCCACGAGGGGTATCCGGGGCACCATCTGCTCAACATGAAGCTCGAAGAGGAGCTGGTCAAACAGCGCGGCTGGGCCGAATTCAGCATCTATCCGCTGTACAGCCCGCAAAGTCTGATTGCCGAGGGCAGCGCCAATTACGGCATCGACCTTGCCTTCCCCGAAAGCAGCAAGGCCGACACCGAACGCGACATACTGATGCCGATCGCCGAGATCGCGGTGCCGTCCGACGACCGCTATTGGCAGCTGCTCGCGGCGATCAAGCGCGCATCGGGCGCGCGGCTGACGATCGCACAGCAATATCTCGACGGCGTCGTCGACCGCCCGACGGCCGTCGCACTGACGCAGAAATATCTGCTCGTCTCGGCCCAGCGCGCCGAACAATCGATCAGCTTCACCGACCAGTATCGCAGCTATGTGATCAATTACGGCCTCGGCGAGACGATGGTGCGCGCCTATGTCGAGCGCGGCAAACCCGGCCGCGATGAGATGTGGCGGCGCATGGCGAAGATCGTCAGCGAACCCACTTTGCCCTCGGACCTGCTCGCACGCTAAGCCGCTAGATATCGACGATGATCTTGCCGAAATGCGCGTTCGCCGCCTGATGGCGAAACGCGTCGGCGAGATTTTCGAGCGGGAAATGCTGGTCGAGGATCGGCCGGATTCCATTCGCCTCGACCCCCGCGATCATCGCAAGTTGCTGCGCGCGGCTGCCGACGGTCAGCCCCTGTACGCGAAGATTCTTGCTCATCAGCAGCGCGGTCTTCACCGGCCCGACGATTCCCGTGAGCACACCGATCAGCGCGACATGGCCACCCACGCGTGTCGCAACCATCGACTGATCGAGCGTGCCCGCGCCGCCGATCTCGACCACGGTATCGACGCCGCGCCCGCCGGTCAGCTCGAGCGTCTTTGCGCCCCACGCCGGCACGTCCTTGTAATTGATCAGTTCATCGGCGCCGAGCGCTTTCAAGCGTTCGAGTTTCGCGTCGGATGAGCTCGTCGCGATCACCCGCGCGCCCGCCGCCTTGGCGAACTGCAGCGCGAAGACCGACACCCCGCCGCTTCCCTGTACCAGCACCGTCGACCCTGGCTGCGTCACGCCATCGACGAACAACGCCCGCCACGCGGTGAGCCCCGCGCAGGTCAGCGTCGCCGCCTCTGCAGCAGAATAACCGTGTGGAGCGCGCGTGAACCAATGCTGCGGTACGACCACCGCCTCACGCGCATAGCCGTCGATTCCGTCGCCCGGTACACCCTTTGCCGCCGCAGCGGACGGTGCCGGGCCGTCGTCCCAGTCGGTGAAGAAGGTCGATACCACCAAGTCGCCGGTTTTGAACTGGGTCACGCCTTCGCCCACCGCCTCGACCGTTCCGGCTCCGTCGGACATCGGGATGCGTCCGTCGGCGGTGGGGATCATCCCTGCCACGACCGCGAAGTCGTGGAAGTTCAGCGAGGACGCCCCCAGACGCACGCGGATTTCACCCGGCCCCGGATCGCCGGGATCGGCCATGTCGGTCGGGGTCAGATTGTCGAGCGAGGCGGGCGAACGAAGCTGAACGCTGCGCATCACTCTGCGGCCATCGCCATCTCAACGCGCTGCGGCCCCCGGATGACACCGCCGGGGGTCGGACCCTGCATTTCGCCGTCCTTGAACGTGACGACGCCCGACTTCACCGTCGCGACATAGCCGTCGGCCTTTTGCAACAGGCGCTTGCCACCCGCGGGCAAGTCGAACGCGAGCCAAGGCTTGCCGAGCTTGATCGCGTCCATATCAATCACGTTCAAATCGGCGAGATACCCCGGCGCGAGTACGCCGCGATCTTCGAGGCCATAAAGCAACGCGGTATCGCGGCATTGCCGTTTCACCGCATGTTCGAGCGCGATGCGATGGCCTTTGCGGTCGCGTACCCAATGCTGGAGCATGAAGGTCGGCGAGGCGGCATCGCAGATTGTCCCGCAATGCGCGCCGCCGTCGGAGAGGCTGTTCACCGTGTCGTCGGCCGCTTGCAGATCCTCGAGGAAATTGAGGTTGCCGTCGCGGTAGTTGAGGATCGGGAAATAGATGAAGCCCTTGCCGTTATCCTTCATCAGCAACTCATAGGCATATTCGGCCGGCGAGACGCCCGCCGCCGCAGCGCGGCCCGCGATGCTTTCGTCCATCTTGGGCTCGTAATTGAAGTCGGGATCCATTTCAAAATGGACCGGCCAGCCCTCGGCGACGATCTTGAGGAAATCGAGGATGTCGCTTTCGGGCCAGACATTTTCTTCGGCGATCATCCGCGCCTTGAACGCGGGGTCCTTCAGCTTCGCCAGCTGCTGGTCCCACGGCAGGTCGATGATCTCGTTCCACGCGGGCTTGAAGCGGAATGGATGGACGGTACCCTGCCACGCCATGATGATGCCGTTGCCGCGGAGCGCGATCTGCGCGACGATGTTCGCGCCGGTCGCATTCTGGCGACGCATTTCGGAAATCTGTTCCTCGAGCGGCAGTTCCTTGGCGATCGATTGCAGCGCGGCGAAGGTCACCGGCAGCCCGGTTTCGCGGCTGAGGTCGCCCATCCACTGAAACTCGTTCCACTCGCGCTTCATGTCGCTCGCCATTTCGAACACGCCGTAACCGACGCGGCCCATTGCGCGGCCGATCGCGATCAGCTCCTCGGCAGTTGCGGTCGTGCCGGGGACGAGTTCGCCGTCGATCGATTTATGGAGGACGGTGCGGCTCGTCGAGAAGCCCAAGGCCCCCGCGCGCACGCCTTCCTCGACGATCCGCGACATTTCGGCGATGTCGGCATCGGTCGGGATCGCACCGGGTTTTTCGCGGTCCCCCAGCACATAGGCGCGCACCGCGCCGTGCGGGACGTGGCACGCGACATCAACGGTGCGCGGCAGCTTTTCGAGCGCATCCATATATTCGGGAAAGGTTTCCCAGTCCCACGACATGCCTTCGGCAAGCGCGGTGCCAGGGATATCCTCGACGCCTTCCATCAGCGAAATCAGCCATTCGTGGCGGTCGGGCTTGGCGGGGGCAAAACCGACGCCGCAATTGCCCATCACGACGGTGGTGACGCCGTGCCAGCTCGACGGCGCCATTTCGGCATCCCAAGTCGCCTGGCCGTCATAATGGGTGTGGACGTCGACAAAACCGGGCGTGACGATCTTGCCGCTGGCGTCGATTTCTTCGCGCCCGATGCCGAGATTTTCGCCCACCGCGACGATACGGTCGCCGTCAATCGCGACGTCCGCGACAAAGGGTGCTCCACCCGAACCATCGACGACAGTGCCGCCGCGAATCACCAGATCATGCATGTCCGCTCTCCCGATTTTTTAGTTTCACCAAGAAACCTATCATCAAAATCACGAGATGCAAATAAGTGCGCAGAGACGGCAACGAGGCGCTATGGTAGCGCGACAAAATCATCGGGAGTCGTTGCCATGATCCGCTCGCTTGCCCTCGCCCTTCTGCTCACCGTTTCGGTGCCCCCGCTTGCCGCGAAGGAAGCTGCAACCCCCGATTACAAGGCTGCGCTCGCCGACCCGGCGCGGCCCGCCACCGATCGCGAACGCGATGCGTCGCGCAAGCCCGCCGAACTGCTCGCTTTCGCGCAGATCAAGCCGGGGCAGAAGGTCGGCGACTATGTGATGGGCGGCGGTTATGTCACCCGCCTGCTCGCCGCAGCCGTTGGCGCGACGGGCAAGGTCTATGGCTTCCAGCCCGCCGAGTTCATCGAGTTCAAGAAACAATATGGCGACGATCAGGCCGCGGTTGATGCTGCCTATGTCAATGTCGATGCCGTCGCCGGGCCGTTCGCAGCCCCCGCCTTCCCCGAACAGCTCGATACGATCGTCACGGTGCAGAATTTCCACGACCTCTATTTGAAGCCCTTCCCGGCGGGGACCGGCGACAAGGCGAGCGCGGCCTTGTTCGCGGCGCTGAAGCCCGGCGGCACGCTGGTCGTCATCGATCATAGCGCGGCGAAGGGCAGCGGCACGACGCTCTCGGACAGCCTGCACCGGATCGACAAGGATGCCGTGGTTGCCACGCTGACGAAAGCGGGCTTCAAGCTTGAGGCCGAAAGCAAACTCTACAGCCGCCCCGCCGACCCGCGCACCGCCAATGTCTTCGACGCGGGCATCCGCGGCAAGACCGACCAGTTCACCCTGCGCTTCCGCAAACCGGGATAGAAGAATGACCAGCGACGACGACTATGTCTATGACGAGGCGAGCGGCGAATGGCTGTCGGCCGCCGACGCGCGCGACCGCGCAGCCACCGCATTAGCCGGCCCCGAGGTGCGCGACGCCGTCGGCAATCTGCTCGCCGACGGCGATTCGGTCGTGCTGGTCAAGGATTTGAATGTGAAGGGCGCAGGACAGACGCTGAAGGTCGGCACCGTGATCAAATCGATCCGCCTGACCGGCGACGATCAGGAAATCGACTGCCGGTTTGAAGGGATCAAGGGGCTAGTATTGCGCACGGAGTTTGTACGGAAACGCTAATCGCGGCCTTCGCCCGCCGATTGTCGCCTGTCCGCGACGCAACTGCTGTCGAGATACCAGCGGGTCCCTTCGAAATGATGCGCGGGACCGTCGTCGCGCCAATATTGGTGGCGCAGTTTGACCGAACTACGCACCGACGTCTTCATGTCTGGCGTTGCGATGCTGAAGGTGCAGTTGGCACGGTTGCGTTCGGTACCCGTAAAGGCGCAGCGAAGATTGCTCAGCCGATATTCGGGTGTCGGAGTGTGGTTGGTCAACGCTCCTTCCTCGTCATATTCGGGGCGATAGTCGGGCGCGCTGACCTGGTCGTGTATCGCGCACGACAGAGAGAGTTCCTCGCTTCCCGGCAAATCACATGCAGGCGGGTTGTCGCGGTAATATTGGCTCTGGCGATGATCCTTTGCAGCATAAAAACCGCAGCGCTCGATAGGCCGCGATGCCGCGAGGGACGCTCCGGGCTGAACCGGGCCGCAAGCCGTCGACAGGACCAGCGGCCCGAGGATGAGCAAGCCGGCCCGTCCGGGCATCACCCCAGCGTCCCCTTCCGCGGCCCCATATATCCGAACAGATAAGCTGCGACCTTTCGCATCTGTATTTCTTCGGCGCCTTCGGTGATGCGATACC
>JBIMKQ010000007.1:0-176159 GCA_051861185.1 Sphingopyxis sp. | reverse complement strand
TCCCGGTCGTTCTGACCATGGCCGAGGTGAAGCGGCTGCTCGATGCGACACGCTCGCTCAAGCATCAGGCCGCCCTGTCGGTCGCCTATGGCGCAGGCTTGCGCGTCGCCGAGGTGTCGGCGCTCAAGGTGAGTGATATCGACAGCAAGCGCATGCTGCTCCGGATCGAGCGCGGTAAGGGCGGCCGCTACCGCAATGCCATGCTGCCCGAGGGCCTGCTCCTGCTGCTGCGCGACTGGTGGCGCGCCGGGCGACAGCAGGGCGTGCTCCTGCCGGAGGGCTGGCTGTTCCCCGGACAGAGCGCCTCGGCCCCGATCAGCACCCGCCAGCTCTACCGCGTCGTCGTCGAAGCCGCAGAGGCGGCGGACATCGACAAGCGCGTCGGACCGCATACGCTCCGCCACAGCTTTGCCACCCATCTGCTCGAGGATGGCGTCGATATCCGCGTCATCCAGGCGCTGCTCGGTCAGCCGCTGCATGAAGGGCATTGGCGCGTCGTTATAGAGGTTCGACTTATGATCGATATGCTTTTGGAGGACCGTGAAGATGCCGACAGGCGTCTCGCGCCCTTCGCTTCCGGTCGAGACGGTCGACACGCCGATGATCATGCCGTTGCGATAGACATAGGCCCGCTGTCGCTGCAGGCTGACGACGATCATGATGGGGCCTTCGGGAGCGACTTGCGGCGCCCAGATATATTCGCCCGGCTTCAGCTTTTCGACCGCGCCCGCGACCGTCACCGGCGCGGCGAGATCTTGCGCCGACACCGGATAGGGCACGGCGAGCCCCGCAGCGAGCGACAGCGTCGCCAGAACGCCGGCGATACCGAGCCGGGGAGCGATGGCGGGCCGCGGCAACGCCGGGCACTGGACATTCGTGTTCATGGCGCCGCAGCTACCACGGGCGACGCACCGGCAAACTAAGGGCTTATCCGTAGCTGGTCCGTCAGCGATGCGTCGCGCATGGCCCGCCGTCCACAGTAGCACCATCGCGGCCGGTCAAAACGCATCGGCTATCAGGAATGTTACGGATGTCGGTTCCCGGACAAAGGCGACAAGGCATGGGCCCCCGCCATCTATTCAGGAATCCTCATGAGTGATCTTCAGCGTATTGCAATTGTCGGTGCCGGACATGTCGGCGCCACCGCGGCCTATGCCTTGATGTTGCGCGCACTCGTCCCGGAAATCGTTCTGCTCGATGACAATGTCGCCCTTGCCGAGGCCGAGGCCGCCGACCTGTCGGACGCCAATGCGCTCGCCCGCCCCGCGCGGATCTGGGCGGGCGGGTATGACGATGCCGCCAGCGCGCAAATCGCGGTCATCACTGCCGGGGCGCCGACCCAAGGCAATCAGTCCCGCCTGTCGGTCGCTGCGCGGAGCGCCGAGATCGTGACGCACTGCGTCCGCTCGCTGATCGATGCCGGCTTTTCGGGCATCCTGGTCGTGGCCGCCAATCCCGTCGATCTGATGGCGCAAATCGCGCTCCAGGTCTCAGGACTGGCGCCGTCGCGCGTCATCGGTACGGGAACCCTGCTCGACTCCGCAAGGATGCGGCAAGCCCTCGCGGCGCGATTGGAGGTGTCCTCCAGCTCGATCGAAGGCTTCGTTCTGGGCGAACATGGCGATAGCGAAGTGGCGGCCCAATCCACGGTGCGCATTGGCGGCCTGCCGCTGGCGGGCTTCGACGATCCGGCACGCTTGCTCGATTTTGCGGCTCTGGCAAACGACGTACGCGATGCCGGATACCGGATCGTCACCGGCAAGGGCTATACCTCGTTCGGGATTGCCACGGCGATCGTGCGCATCTGCGAGGCGATCGTGCGCGACGAGAGGCGGGTTCTGCCGGTGTCGGCGCAATTGACCGGCGAGTTGGGGATCAGCGGCCTCTTCATGAGCCTCCCCTGCATCGTCGGCGCAAAAGGGATTGAGCGAGTTTTGCCGCTCGCGCTGCCGGCAGCAGAGCATCGTGCCTTGGTGGCATCCGCGGACGCGCTTCGCGCCGCGATGGCCGGGCTATAGAACTACGCTGGCTCACGGCATCGCATCGGCGTCGGCACACGAGCGTAGATCCGCTCGACTTCGGAGCGGTGGCAAAGGTCGGTGCCAGGGGTCTCAACCGCCGCGGCGCCGGCGGCCAGGCCATAACGAAAGGCATCCACCGGATTCCTGTGCGCCGCCAGCGCGAAGATCATCGCGGCAAGGAAGCTGTCCCCGGCACCGACAGCGCTCTTTGCCTCCACGGGGACGGCGGGCGCATGAAGGATGCCGCTACGATGGGCGAGAAGCGCCCCTTCCTGACCCATGGTGACGGCGACATATTCGGCCTGGTCGCTTCCCACGATTTCAAGCGCGGCCGCTGCAATGGCATCGGTACCGACCAAATGCCGCCCGACGAGGTGCTGGAGTTCGCCGAGGCTCGGCTTGACGAGGAAGGCGCCGCCTCCGGCGAGGCCGTGCGTCAACGCCGGACCCGATGTGTCGAGGACAAAGTGCATTTTGCGCCGCCGGGCGAGCGCCCCAACCTGGCTGTAGAAATCATCGGGCGCGCCTTGGGGCAGCGATCCGCTCGCCACTAGGTAGTCGCACTCGATCTGTTCGAGATGCGCGAGGCAACTCCGGCATTCTTCGGCCGTCACGATCGGCCCGCGCGGCACGAAGCGGAACTCCTTACCGCTTTCGCGCTCGAACACCGAGGTGCTGACGCGCGTCTCGCCCGCGATATCGATGCGCGAGCGAACGAGTTGGTGGCGATCGAGAAGCGCGTCGAGCGCCTTGCCCATTGCGCCGCCTGCGAGATAATGCGCGCGCGCTGTTCCCCCAAGCCGGGCGACGACGCGGGCGACATTGATGCCGCCGCCACCCGGATCATAGCGTTCGTGACGCGACCGTATCTTGTGCGTGTGCATCACGCGATCGGCTTCGTAGGCGACATCGATTGCCGGGTTCATCGTGAGCGTGGCGATTGTTTTCATCATCCACGCTATCGCCGCATCATGGTCACCCGGACATACGTAGATGCCCGCTCGCAACCGGATGACCTTCCATCAAGCGGCTTGGTGCAGACACGGCGGACGCCGCGATGCTATTGAACGCGGCATGATCCGGTACGACAGGAATTTTCGCGCGCTAGCCTGCGGCCTCGCGGCGCTCGCGGGATATGTCGATGCCATCGGATTCATGAAATCCGGCGGCCTGTTCGTGTCCTTCATGAGCGGCAACTCGACCAGAATGGCGATCGGAATTACGGAAGGGACCGCTATGGGGCTCGCTGCCGCGGCGCTGATCGCCCTGTTCGTCTGCGGTGTGATCCTCAACCTGATACTCTGCGCCAAGGTCACGATCGCCCATCGCAAGGTGACCGCGATGACCGGGGTGGCCGTTCTTCTCACTGGCGCAGCGATTTGCCAGAGCGCGGGCCTCGATCTTCCGACGATCGGACTGCTCTGCCTGGCAATGGGCGCCTCGAACACGATCTTCCAGCGCGATGGCGAGGTGAGCATCGGCGTCACCTATATGACCGGCACGCTGGTCAAGCTGGGGCACAAACTGACCGATGCGGCGCTGGGTGGAAATCGAACCGCTTGGTTTCCCTATCTGCTGCTCTGGCTTGCGCTTGTATTAGGCGGCATCTCCGGGGCAGCAACTTACACTTGGCTTCCGGACGCGAGCATTTGGATCGCTTCGGCCGTTGCCATAGCGCTGTCCGTCGCCACGCTTAGGCTGACCGAGCGTAAGTGACTTTAAATGGCCGATCTGGGACGGTCTGCGCGCGTGGAATTCAGAAAAGCTGCCATTGGGCAGTCGTGGCGGCTACCCCCGTAAACGACCAAGCCTGGCCGGACCTCCCGCCTCGGGAGTATGGCAATATTGCCGAATTCATGCGCGTCTGTCTCAGGCGGCATGCTATGGCAGCTTTTCGGGGCCATAGTCGGCAAGATCGATCGAGCAAGCCCCGCGATTTGGTTGTCGACAAGGCCGCGTCCTGCGGCCCGGGCGACCGGGAAGGCGCGCCGCATGGCTGCCGATCTACCCACTATCGATCTGGGCCGCACACTGGGGCTCGCGGTCGTGCTCGCCTCCGACGCGCCGCTGTTGCTGCTCGACGAAAATCTGGCGGTCGTCGCGGCGAGCGACAGTTTCTGCGCCGCCTTCGGCATCGATCCCGAAACCGTCACCGGGCAGACGATCTATGACCTCGATCATCATCATTGGGATTTGCCGCGCCTCCACTCGCTGATCGATGCGACACTTTCGGGAGCAGCCGAGGTCGAGGCGTATGAGATGGAGATCGAGACCAGCGCCGCCGGCGTACGATGCGTCGTGATCAAGGCGCAGCGGCTCGACTATGGTGACATCCATCACACACGGATGCTGGTCACGGTGATCGACGTGACCGACGCGCGCGCGAGCGAGAAGCGACAGAAATCGCTGGTCCACGACAATGCCGCCCTTCTCCACGAGATGCAGCACCGCGTCGCCAACAGCCTGCAGATCATCGCGAGCATCCTGATGCAGAGCGCGCGCAAGGTACAGTCGAGCGAGGCGCGCGGCCATTTGAGCGATGCGCACCAGCGCGTGATGTCGATCGCGACGCTGCAACGTCACCTCGCCGAATCCGACGCCGGCGCGGTCGAGCTCGAACCCTATATGGCGCAATTATGCTCCAGCATCGGGGCGTCGATGATCTATGACCGCGATCAGCTGTCGCTGACAACACGGGTCGATCCGGTGTCGATCGGCGGCGATATTTCGGTCAGCATGGGGCTGGTCGTCACAGAACTCGTGATCAACGCGCTCAAGCATGCATTTCCGGACGGGCGTGCCGGCCATGTCGTCGTGGGCTATGCCGCGGAGGGCGAGGACTGGACGCTGTCGGTGTCTGACGACGGCGTTGGCATGGACGAAGATGCAGATCGATCGCAGGCCGGGCTCGGCACGCGCATCGTGCAGGCGCTCGCCAAACAGCTGGGGGCTGAGATATCGATCGCGGACGCCAGCCCTGGGACACGCGTATCGCTTACCCGCACCGCGCAGATCGCGCGGGAGGTTGCAGCGAATGACGAGGCGGAGGTCGCGGCCGTTTGACGCGAAACGCGCGGGCGCCTAGCGTCTCGTTGCAGCCAGGAGGCGCTTGATGTGCGCTGCCACACTTTCCGGATCATAGGGCCTTTGGAGATGTGGACCTTCATCGCATAAATGGCCTGCAGCCTTCGCGGCTGAATCAACGTTGCCCGCGAGGACAATCTTGACGTCGGGATGATGGTCCCTGACCCAGATCCGCAACTCGAACGCATTGTATGTTCCCGACAGCTCTGCTTCGGCCAGCAATGCGTCTATCTGAACTGCGCCTTCTTCGAGCGCGATTATGACCTCGTCGGAGGTCGCCGCCTCGAAAACCTTGTAACCGCAGTGCCGAAGATACTCGGCGAGCGCGTTGCGGATCAGCACGTCAGCGTCGGCGACGATCAGGCACTGTGGACTTGGGAGCTCTTCTGCCATGGGTCTCCAATTAGCCGTTCGATCGTTTCAGCGAGCGCGGCAATGCTGTAGGGTTTTGCAAGAAATTCGTCGGCGGGAAGGGCTTCGGATTTGTACAGGTGCGCCGAGCAGACGATGACGGGGCGGCCTGGCGCCAGCGATTTAGAACGCCGCGTCAATTCCATTCCGTCGATGTCACCGGGCATGCGAACATCGGTGACGAGGAGGTCGACCACCTGCCCGGAATTCAGGATGTGGAGCCCCTCATCGCCGTCCGCTGCTTCCAAAACTTGATATCCAATGTCTCGGAGCGAATCGGCGAGTATGAACCTGATCAAGATCTCGTCTTCGACGACGAGTATCGTCTGTGCGTCCAATTTCGGTCCTTACCACAACGCGGACTCAGCGACCCCGATTGAACCCGCACCCCGTCACGCCGTGGAGAAAAATAAACGTCTGCCGACGAGTGTAAGTTTCGGCCTGTTCCGCTTCGTGAGACCGACCCATTCCTCCACTGAAACCTGGCCGGTTGCAGTCAGGCAGGTTTCAGGCAGGGAACTTCGGAAGCGGACATTCGCCGTCACTGAGCCGCTACGACGGATCGGTCGGCGGAAAGCGCAATGTGGCCACGATCTGTGCTTCAGCCGTGGTTTCTTCAGCAATGAGCAGGCGCAGTGCCTTTGCGGTGTCTTCCAAAAGCCCGTCACCAAGAGGCCGCTCGCCATTGATGAAACGGCGGATAGCCCGCTCGTCTATGCCAAGGCGCCGCGAGAATGCAGTGGTGCCGCCAAACAGTTGGACGCAATAAGCAAAATGCTCGCGTCGCTCGTCGACTGAAAATGACGCGGCCATTGATTCCCTTTCATTCGTTGCCGGTGGCCATAGGCTAACCTCCGCTGTCGGGCGCGATGGACATGTCGATAAAACTTTCTCGCATCTGGGTATCGATGATCTCGGCGACGCGAGGCGGGACAAATCGTGCCCATGAAGGGTCATCTGCCCGGATCAGTCGCCGGATTTCGGTACCTGACGTGACGCGCATGTTATCGGGAACGGACAAACCAAGTATCTTGGTCGGAAATCCGTTCTCATTTAGTCGCTTCACTTTCTCATCATTCCATTCGTTGACGAGAGTCGTGAAGCATAGGCATTCCTCCGGAATAAACTCGCGCAGACGCTCCGGTGACTCGATGGGGAACGGGGTGATCCGGAACCTGTGCCGGGCGATCCCGGCGTCGATTAGCGCAGCCTCGACGAGATCGTATCTTTCGCGAAAAGAGAGCGGATTCGACGTCGCCCTTTCCCGGCTCGCCTCATTACGCTGATCGGACCGCGGCACGAATATCTGTGTGAGACCGACCCAAATGAAATCGGCATGGTTGAAGGCCTCGAGCACATAGTCGAGGTGGCCGTTGTGGAAAGGCTGGAACCGTCCGTGCACGGACCCTTGCTTCACGAACTCCATACGACGCGCACCTTAGTCTTGTCTCGTCGGTACCTGCCAATCAATATGCCTACCGCAACGTCGGCTTCTTCAGCCACATCTTCTATAAATCCAACAAATGGCCCTGCGGTCTCTCTAAGAGTGATCAGCATCTCTGCGCTAGGATGCATGCTTCCAAGCGGCACGTCATAAGTGTTCAGAGGGTTCTGCAGACATTCTACGGGTCGTGACAATATTTCCGGCAGGATTGCGTGGTCCGATCCAAGCTCCAGCTCTACTTCCAGGCTGTGGATTTGAGCGACCTGGCCAACTGCGCCCAACAGCCCGTGGCCGCTCACATCGGTCAGCAGGTTCCAGCGGACGCTGTGGAAGGCTTCGTCCGATGGCCTCTCCAAGAGATATGGAATGGAGAGATCGGAGATTTCGGCGCCTATCTCGCTCAGATACTTAGCTTTCAGGGCGCCGATTTTTCGACTGAGATAGATGTTCCCGACTACCAGCTCCGGCTGCAGCCGAGATGGGCTGGCGCCAAGCGTTGCGATTGTCACTGCGGTCACAGTCTCGGTTCGACAGGAGTGACACTTCCCGAGAGCGACCCCCCTGATCGCAAGTTCGCGGGCAAATGCTACCGAGCAATGGGCTTCTTCACTGTCGCCAACGTCGATGCCAAACTCGAACGATATCATCGCCTGAACCGGGGTCGCGCCTGCGCAAATCACATCACCGAAAGCATGGTTGATCGCGATGCGAGCAAACTCATCCCAGTCTTTCGCGCATCGATGCACACGATCAATGGACGAGGCGATCACGCCCTCGACGGTAAGGCTGGAAAAATCGCTGCCGACACTGTTGGGCGCCGTCGCGGATGCAAGTTGGCGCGTCTCTCGATAAGACAGCTTACCCGAACAGCCGAAAAAATCGGGGCAGATCAAGCGGGCCATCCTGCGATCAGCTCTGGCGTAACCTTCTGGGTCGTCTCAAGATTCCACAGATCATCGAAATATCTCCGATATCCCTGATATAATGAGCTGTCAGCGTGGTTCACATTCGGTCGAAGAATGAGCTGCGGATTATCCAGTCCTTCATTCACACTCCAGAGTAACTGACTAAAAATACACAATTTTTGATCGATAAACATAAGCCTGAAATGAGGCAGCGCTATTTCCTGATCGAGTTCATATAAGCGTATCTCGCAGTTGACGCCGCATGCATTAGCCCTCGTTACTATCTCGCGAATACTCTCTTTAACTCGGCTGCGGTAAGCCAGATCGTTTCGATTGTTGCGCTGGGCCATCGTTTCAAGCGCTGGATTGTCGGGGCTGGAAAGAAGGAATTTGAGCTGACCGCCAGCCGCCTTGCAACGACGTATCATCTCCTCGAACTCCGGCGTATCTGTCAGTTTCTTTGCCCCAATTCCTAGGAAGGCAAGGTCGCGATTTACCTGCTTCAGAGATTCTGATGCAGATATACCCTGTGCCGTCGTCTGGAACGCACTCGTGATTCCCACCCCAGATAGGTCTTTCAATATCCACCAGACCAGGATCAAGAATCCAGCAAAAGCGAAAATAATTAACACCATAAAATTGATATTAATCGAAAAACCTATCAAACAGATGGCGGCCAGAATGCCGGTAGCTGTCATCAATCTCGCTCGCAGAGAATATCTGATCATGAATTTTGCTTTGGATATTCTTCTTCCAATTAAAATCAGAATTCCCGTCACCGAAGTTGCCAAGATGGAATCAAGCAATGCAATACTGCGATCTTGCAGGAATCCCGGCAGCGCATCTGCGATCATTTCGTGCACGTTATCCCGCCTCCTGAATGTGGGCTATGCAGGCCGCTGACCAGCGGTCGTCCATGACCGGCGAAGCCGCAATGCTGTCCCATGGCAAAAATCGGAGCGTTGACTGAAACCCTGGCTCGAGACTTCTGACGACGGTCCCCAGACCGAGATCGACAGCAAAGACTACGCCAGCGTGCTGCCGCTCGAACGCTGTTCCTTCGAGGTAAAGGACGCCGATGTACCTCGAGCGTCGGAAAGCTGGTTCAAATGCGAGTTCCTCATGGAGCTCGCGGAACAGGAATCTTTCGACTTCGCTATCATCATCGGCGAACAAGGCCGGGTTGTCTTCAGCCTGCAAATGGCCGCCGAACACAATCGAAAACGTATCGTGCAGCCGCTGTTCGGGCGTTTTCTTCGTTCGCTTGAACGACAGGACGCGATCACCTTGAAATACAATGAAGCTCGGGATCAGCTGGATCAGCTTTTCATCATTTTCCGCTTTCGTGCGATGCAACGGGCGAGCAACAGCGAGTAAGTCCTTATAATGCACGTCATATAGGGCCCCCGCGCACCGCCCCGCCTTAAGCTCGTTGAAAACCAGATTGTCCACAACAAGGATATCTTCGTCGAGTGGATTGATCCGTCGGCGCGGGACATCGACCGGCGTGATGTCCTTCCAAACCTTCAAAGCATACATGCCTCTACCGACCCTTATGAACTGGCTGTGAGGATTTGACCTGATGTCAACGGCCAGGCGCGCGCCCACGGATTTCCAAGGCGTGGCTCCTCCGGGTGAACTTTCCCCCCGCTCCGCCAATTCCTTGACAATCGCTTTCGCGGACAAAGGTTTTCCGCATGCGATTAGGACATCTTCAACTGCCGCCAGTAAACTTAGCTTCACGCAAATAATCCAATTGGTTTTCTGTTCTACCGATCTGGAACGAACGATTCCAAATCACAATGGCATTCTCATCAACATTCTCGTAGTCGACGAATTCTTTCCTGAGATCCTGGAGTGCCGAAAGCGCTCGCCCGGCGTGCGCTCATGGCGTAAGTGTCCGCCATGCCCAAAAAGACTGAGCAGGAACTAAAGCAGTTGGTAGAAGCTGGTGAAATCGCCGGCTTTACTCTCGACACGACCGAGTTCCACCACGCTGGCTATAATTTCCAATCGAAAATTTTAAAGGCGCTGCGTCAGTTTACCAACACAGACGTCACCCTTCTCTTCTCCGAGGTCGTGCTGAACGAAGTCCATGCTCACATCCGTGACGACATGAAAGCAAAGTCCGACCAAGCACGCGGGGCGCTGCGGCAGATTCGAAAGGCGGCCGCCATCGCGATGGATTTGAACAAGACTATGCTGGACGCTGGCATTCCGGTTGACGCTGGTGCGCGCGCGGCAGAGCTTATCGACGCCTTCCTGGCCGATGTTGGCGCGGAACAGTTGCCAGTCGACGATGGACCGACAGTGCGGCAGCTTCACGACCTTTACTTCGGATTCCGTCCCCCATTCTCTGCCAAGGCGGACAAGAAAAGCGAGTTCCCCGACGCCATCGCTTTACTCTCGTTGCAACACTGGGCCGACCAACAGGACGGCTTCGTGCTCGCGGTCAGCAACGATGGCGATTGGGGCCGATACGCGGAGCAGTCGCCTCGCATAATCGTTGTACCTGCGCTCGCACCGGCCCTGAACCTTTTCAATAGTGATGATGCGTTCGTGGCGGCGCGATTGGCTGCCAACCTTGCAGCTGGTACCGCTGTATCACTCCGCGCCAGCATCAATTCGGCGCTCGACAGAGCGGTCGAAGTCTTCGACGTGGAGGCCAGCGCTCCATATTATTATGAGACCGAGGACGAGTTCGCTGCGATCAACGATTGGGAAGTAGCAGAGCCCCGCTTCGACGTCGTCGATTCTGATGCCGACTTCGTGACGCTAGCATTTCCCATTTCGGTGAAAGCGACTTTCGAGGCATCCTTCTCGTTCACCGTTCGCGACGGGATTGACAAGGATTATATCGGCATAGGCGGGGCAAAGGCGAGCACCACAGAGAATTTTGACGTACAGGTCTTGGTAACAGTGGCTAGGGACGACGAAGGTCCTGACCCAGACGTGGTCGATCTCGAGACAGATACTTCGTCCCTTTCGGTGGACTTCGGCCATGTGGAGGTCGACTATGGGGATGACCGTGGCGACGAGTGGTGATGCGCTGCACCACTTTGGTTAGCCTCTCTTTACATCCGCCACTCAAGTTTCACGGGTCCTTGCGATGGGTCTATTCATCCGATCGGAAGTCGAACCATTGTACAAACGACTGACGCCAAATTGGGCAAGGCAGGTGTATGATCCGTGGCTTATTGGGGGTGCTTTGCTGAACCTCTGTACTGCCATGTGAGAACGGCGGGTTTCATGCAGCCGTTTCGCTGGCAACTATGACCTAGATGAGGCGCAAAGCCGTCGTACTCGATTAACCGGCAGCCCGCGCCGTTTCCTCGAGCTGGGCGATGCGCTCGAAGCAGATAGTCTCCACGATAGCGGCAAGATCTTCGACACGAGCTCCGAGCCAAATCAGTTCGTCCTCGGAGATACGATAATGTTTCGAGTAGCGAGCCTTAATATAGGCCTCCTTGAGCTTCTCGAAGCGCGAGCGATCGGCCTTGGTCTCCCGCGGCCAAGCATCGGCCAAGCGAGGATCTAAACGCTCAGCCTGCGTCCTCAGGAACGCGAGATTATGGACGTGTGGCGAGTAGAATGAGCATACCAATAAGGCGCAATTGTAAAAACGCTCTGTTGCTTGGTGCAGTTGAAAAGCTGCGTTGTTGCGCCGATCCTTCTCCAAATTGAAGCGGAAATTGTCAAAAAACTCGCCACCGCTCGGATACCATTCGTCAAAGTATTCCCGCGCCATTTCCAGCGCGGCATGTGGCGACTTCGGCTGTGGCTCCGGCAGTTCGTCATCGACCGCCTGATAGATCGCGATCCCATCGCCCGCGACATCCATGAAGAAATAGCGCCCCTGCGACAGCCCGGCATTCACCTCACCGGTGCTGTGGACGATGAAGTTCACCGGCGTGCGCAGCGTCTTCGTGACAGACAGTTCGCGGATCAGGCGGTCGTCGAGCTTCGACCAATATTCGACGCGATCGGTCAACCGGTCGTCGTTGACGACAATCAACAAGTCATAATCCGACTGATAGCCCTTAGCGGTGTGCGGCTCATCGACCCAGCCGCCGCGCGCATAGCTGCCGTATAGAATGATCTTGGAGATGCGCCCCTTGCGCTTCCAGTCCTGCGTCGCGAGCGCGAGCGCATCCTCGAATTCTTCGAAGACGATCTGGACGATGCGTTCGAGTTCGCGCTGTTTATGCGGGGGGAGATGATCGAGACTGCTGCGCATTGTGGTCACCCTAACAAGGTGGCGACACCCTTGCACGCCGAGATTGAACCAGGCGCGAGGATGCCGCCGACGGCGATCAATCTGCGGGATTCCACAGCAGCGCATAGACATCGGGATTGTCCTGCCCCGCCGCCCTGCCGAGATTGGCATAGATGCGGCGCGGCCCGAACTCGGGCGCTTCGAGGGTCAAGGATACATAGAGATTGCCCGACGCTTCGCTACGGCGCAGCCACCCGGCGCCGCATTCGACGCCGTTCGACCAGACGCGATAGTCTGGCTGGACTTCGCCGCTCTTGCTCGGGTTGGGGCGGATTTCGATGGGGACGCGGATCGAGATCGTCGCGAGCTGGCCCACAAAGCCCTTCTCGTTCGTTCCGCTGACAAGACCGATTGCGGCCATGATATTGCTCCTGCGAAGCCCGGGAGCCATCCCCGGGGCACCGGCGGCCAGGGAATGGCGTCAGGCCCGCTCGCGCACCCGAAGGGCCGAAGCGGCAGCGGAGGACGGCGCCGCACCGGCTTTTTGAGCGCGAAGCGCCCGCGGGGAGGCCGTATGCGGCCGGGGAAAAAGGCGGCGCGGCGCGGTTGCGCGCGCGGGCGCGCCATTCATCTCGCCGGATTTGCACCGGGTGGCTCCGTGCGTACCGGAATAGAGCTGAACAGCAAGGATTTGCTCACCGGATCACGCTATGGGCAGGGCCATGAGACTGACGATCACCGCCGCCTTCCTTCTTTTCGCCCTTCCTGCCTCGGCGCAGCAGGTCAGCGGCCCGGCCCGCGCGGCCGACGGGGATTCGCTCGATCTCAGCGGAATATCGGTGCGGCTCTTCGGCGTCGATGCGCCCGAGCTGGCGCAGAGCTGCGAACGTGGCGGCGCGTCCTGGGCTTGCGGGAAACAGGCGGCGTCGAAGCTCGCGGGCCTTGTCGCCGGAAAATCGGTCATGTGCGAGCAGAAGGATATCGACGATTATGGCCGGATCGTCGCCACCTGTCGCGCGGGTTCGATCGATCTGGGCGGTGCGATGGTCGATGCGGGCCTCGCCGTGGCCCTACCGCATTTTAGCGACCGCTATGTTGCTGCCGAGGCTCGCGCCCGCGCTGCCGGTCTCGGCTTGTGGGCCGGCACGTTCCAGATTCCGGCGGACTATCGCGCAGCGCATCCGAGGCCGGGGCGCCGAACGCCGGGCCTTTCGCGAGACGCGGCGCCAGTCCGTGTGTCAGGGCCGAGGCCGACAGGAGCCTATTTCCGCAATTGCAAGGAAGCCTGGGCGGCGGGTGCAGCCCCGCTCCGCCGAGGTCATCCCGGCTACCGGCCTGAAATGGACGGTGACGGCGACGGCATCGCTTGCGAGCCCTATCGCGGACGTTAGCGCGTCATCCTCATGCGGCCGCTATGCCCAAAAAAAGACCCGCCCAGTGTGCATGTCCTTACGAACAGAGGCCGGGCGGGTGCGATGATGCCCACATCGGGTAATGATGCGATCAAATCCATGACCGCGTTGCGGCGCAACAGGGAATAGGGCCAGTCGGGCCAAGGCGAATCATAGCCTCACGCGACAAATCGAGGTCCCCAGCCAAAAAGACTCAATCTGGACCCAATTGCGTGGCGCGGGCTTGCCCTGACGTTACGTCCGGCTATGCTGGCAACGCACCGGGCCAGAAGGCGCGCGGTGCCGGAACGTAAGAATTCTGCTCGGGCCTTTATGATATTCCCATCCGTTGCCGGGTGGCCGACGCGTATGTCCAGGCCTTCGGGCTAAAGGCGGCGGCGCATATTTTTCCGAGTATGTTCTTACCTCCCGGCATCCCGCCTTCCGGCCCGACCGGAGGCGATGGACATGGATTTCGACGAGGAACAGAACCGCGCGCACGCCTTGAACAGCGGCGATCCCGTGCCGCCGTCCGACTGGACGGGCTTTGGCCAGACCGCCAGCATGGAAGCGATCTACAATGCGCATCAGCCCGCGCTCGCACGCTATCTGCGCCGCCGCGCGCCGAAGCAGGATCTCGGCGATCTCGTCCAGGAATGCTTTCGGCGGCTTGCCATGGCGAAGGGCGGGAAGCTGGCGCTGATCGAAAAGCCCGGGGCCTATCTCGTCAGCACCGCCCGCAACCTGCTCACCGATCGGGCGCGTACAGACACGGCGCGCCAGACATCCCAGCACCATAGTTTCGAGGATGAAGACATCGCCGGCCCCGACCCCCATGCTGCGCTCGAAGCACGCGACACGATGCGGCGCGTCGGAGAGGCGATCGAGAAATTAAAGCCCCAAACTGGTTCTATATTCGTGATGCATCGGTTCGATGGCCTGAGCTATGAGGAAATCGCGACAGCGAAAGGAATCAGCGTGAAGGGCGTCGAATGGCATATCGCACAGGCGATGATCGCAATCCGCAAGGCGCGGGCCGACACTAAGTGAGCGACCGCGACACGGAGGCCGCGCATTGGTTTGCGCGCATGCGCACGCCCGGCGCCGAGGCGGACCGGGCAGAGTTCGATGCCTGGCATGCCGATCCCGAAAATGCCGACGCCTATGCAAACGCCAAAGAAGATTGGCTCATCACTGGCGGCGTGGCGGAAGAACATCTCGCCGCGCACCGTCAAGTGCCGTCAAAGGCGACACCCCCGTCCCGCGCGCATTGGGCGCTTGCCGCCGCGCTGGTCCTCGCGATCTCGCTGGCCTTTGCCTGGGTGCTGCTCGGCAATCGCGGCGCCGAGCCGATCGTCGCTGACAATGCGACCGGCGAGGTCGTGCTCGAGGACGGCACCCGCGTCGCGCTGATGGATGGCGCCCGCGTCGAAGCAAAGTTCGCGCCGGGCGAACGGCGCGTATTGCTTGTCGGCGGCCGGGCCCGCTTCACCGTCGCCCATGACAGCGCGCGGCCGTTCCGTGTGGAAGCCGCGGGAAGCGAAACCACCGCGCTCGGGACAATCTTCGAGATCGACCTGACGGGGCGGCGGCCGGTCGTCCATCTTGTCGAGGGCTCGGTCGAGGTGCGCGCCACCGCCAACCCCCAAGCCCCGCTCCGCCTTCGTCCCGGCCAGCGCGCAGCAGTCGAGAAGGACGCGCCCATGCTCATCGAGACCAAGCCGGCCGGCGATGCCGTCACCATGACCATTCCCGTCGGCGAAGCGGAAGGGCCGAACCTCCTCCTTGCCGAGGGGCTCCCGCTCGGTGCGGTTATCGACCGCGCCAATCGGGTCAACAGCGCCAAGATCGGGCTCGCCGACCCAGCAATTGGCGGTCATCTGGTGAGCGGGCGTTTCGATGTTTCGAACGCGCGATCGCTCGCACGCCAGCTTGCGGCCGCGCTCGACCTCGATCTGAAAGAGCAGGCGGGCAGCTATGTGCTTATGCCGAAAATAGCCCACTAGGAGTTTTTCGACCCCATCCGTCTTGCCCCCTCAGACGGCCATGCAGGCCGCTGGGAGGATGGGATGAACAAGAGTTTGCTGGCCGCTTTTCTGGCCACGGGATGCGCGGTCGGTGCGCTTTGTCCGGTCGCCGCGCATGCGCAGACCGAGCAGCGCGACTATGACATTGCGGCGCAGCCGCTCGGCGACGCGCTGCGAGAATATTCGGACGTGTCGGGGCGACAGATCATTTTCGCGACCGACCTGGTCAAGGGGCGGCGTTCGACATCGGTGCGCGGACGAATGTCGTCGGATCGTGCCTTATCGCGACTACCGACAGGATCGGGTCTTCAGCCGGAACTCGTCGATGGCGCGCTCGTGCTTCGGGTGGGAAACGCCCCTGTACCAGCGAGCGACGGCTCGACTGAGGCGTCCAAGGACAGCGCGATCGTCGTCACGGGCACGCGGATCCGGGGAGCCGGCCCGACGGGTTCGCCGGTCCTCACACTCGACCGCAGCGAGATCGAGAAGAGCGGAACGGGATCGGTCCAGCAGTTGCTGCAGGCGCTGCCGCAATCGTTCGGCGGCGGTCCGAATGAAACCACGCTCGGTGCCACAACCCGCAACGGCTCGGGAACCGACGGCACCTATGCGTCGAGCATCAATCTTCGCGGTCTCGGACCATCATCGACTTTGGTCTTGATCGACGGCGCCCGCCCGGCGCTTGGTGGTCTCGGCGGTGTGTTCGCCGATTTATCGTTGATCCCTTTGAGCGCGATCGAACGGATCGAAGTCCTCACCGACGGCGCCTCCGCCATTTACGGGGCTGATGCCGTCGCGGGCGTCGTGAATATCCGCCTGCGCAACCGCTACGAAGGCGCCGAGACCAGCGTCCGGATCGGCACCGCCGACGGAGACATGGGCGAACGGCAGTTCGGGCAGATTTTCGGCACGCGCTGGAACGGCGGTCATGTGACCCTCGCCTATCAGTTCAGCGAGCGCGATGCGCTTGCGGCGGCGGACCGGAACTTTGCTACCGAAGATCTTCGGCCGTTCGGCGGGCCCGACTATCGCTCGCTCTTCGCAGTTCCCGGGACGATCACCGCCGCCAATGGCCAGACATTCGCCATCCCCTCGGGGCAGGACGGCACCGCGCTGACAGCCGCGGACCTGACGCCAGGCACGCGCAATCCGGGCGACCGGCGTGCAGCGAGCGATCTGCTTCCACGCCAGCGCGTTCACAGCCTCTATCTGGCCGGCGAACTCGATCTGACAAGCAACCTGACCCTCCGCACCAGCGTCCTCGCTGCCCAGCGAGACTATCGCAAAGTCGCGCTCAACCAGTATCTGAGCGCAGCGCGGGTCCCTGTCACCAACCCCTTTTACGTCGACCCGATCGGCACCAACCAGCCGGTCATAGTCAATTATAATTTCGCCAACGATCTTGGCGCGCCGATCGACACGGGGCGCGTGCGGGGTATCAGCGCCGCGGCCGGCCTTGAGCAGGCGTTCGGGCGCTGGCGGGTGCAACTCGGCGGCGCCTATGGCCGGCAGAAGAGTCGGTCAGACAGCATCAACATCCCGAACCGGGCGCGACTGACCGCCGCGCTGGCCGATACCAACCCGGTGACCGCGTTCAACATCTTCGGCAATGGCACCGCGAACAATCCCGCCACGATCGCGGCGATCCGCGGCAGCATCGGCTCGCGCGACGATTTTGAAAGCTGGTCGGCGGCGCTTCGCGCCGACGGACCACTGCTGCGGCTGCCGGGGGGCGATATCCGGCTCGCGCTTGGCGCCGAGTATCGCCGCGAGCGCTATTTCAATCTCACGATGAATGATCTGAGCCGTGCGACGCCGAGCACGGCCCCGCTGACCGGCTTGCCGGGACCGCGCCATGTCCGCTCGGCCTATGCGGAATTGTTCGTGCCTTTGTTCGGCGAAGACAATGCGACATCGGGCGTCCACCGGCTCGACCTTTCGATTGCCGGGCGGGTGGAAGATTATAGCGATGTCGGTCGCACCACCAATCCGAAGGTCGGAATCCGCTGGGAGCCGCTGCGCGGACTTGCGCTGCGCGGCAGCTACGGCACCTCGTTCCGCGCGCCCGCCTTCGACGAGCTGATCGGACCAACGGTCTCGAACTATACAACCTTCCAGCTACCCGATCCCATGTCGCCGACAGGAACCGCGAATGTGATCGGTTTGTTCGGCTATGGTCCGGGCATCAAGCCCGAGCGCGCGACGACCTGGACCGCCGGCGTCGATATCGCGCCGGTCGCGCTGCCCGGGTTCAGGGCCGCCATCACCTATTATGATGTCGACTATCGCGATCGCATCGGCTCGGTGACCGAAGATTATCTGCGCTTCCTGTCGCGGCGCGATCTCTTCGGCGGAATTGTGAACGACAATCCCTCGCCCGAGCTCCTCGCCTATTATTTCGCCTTCCCGACCTTCACCAACCCGCTCGGGCTGGCACCCGGCGACGTCGATGCGATCGTCGATGGTCAGGTGCGGAACCTGTCGTCGGTGCGGCAGACCGGGATCGATTTCGATATCGGCTATGCACCGCAGCTGGCGGGAGGCACGATCGATCTCGGACTCGCGGGAAGCCATATCTTCCGGATCGACCGGAAGCTCACACCGGGAACGCCTGCCATCGATGTCGTGGGGACCTTTGCGAACCCCTCCAAATGGCGCCTTCGCGGCCGCGCCGGCTGGGCGAAGAACGGCTTCGCGGCGACCGCCTTCGTCAATTATATCGGCGGCTATCTCAACCAGATTCCCGCCGTCGCCGAATCTGTGCCCTCCTGGACCACCGTCGACCTCAGCTTGTCACAGCGCTTCGGCAAGGGAGAGGACGAGCGCGGCCTGCAGCTCGCGATCAGCGCACTCAACATCTTCGACCGCGCCCCGCCCTATGTGCAGAGCCGCACCAACAATTCGGCGCTCGCTTATGACCCCGAAAAGGCGAGCCCGGTCGGGCGCTCGATCGCGGTGCAGGCGACGATCCGATGGTGACAAAGCTTGTCTGGGCAGTGTCGCTCCTTGCGGTCGCGTCGCCGGCGCTTGGCCAGACCAGTCCCCGCGAGCTTGTCGAGATGACCGATTTCTCGGGGCTCGCGGCCTCTCCCGACGGGCGCTGGCTGCTCTACCGCCGCGAGCGCCCGTCGACCGTGAGCGGGCGCATCGAGACCGCCTGGTATATCGTCGCGGGCGACGGCACATCGCCGCCGCGCTACCTTGGCGATGGCGGTCCAGCGAGCTGGAACGGCACCGGCCTCGTCGAACCGGGCTCGGCGCAATGGGCGCCCGATAGCGAGCGCTTCTATGTCCGCGCGACGATCAGAGGCGCGGCGGGATTGTGGGAAGGCCGCCCCGATGGCGCCTTCGCACCCTATCTGATTGGCGACGCGGATATCGAACGCTTCGCGGTCAGCGCCGCCGGCTCCCTCATCTATGATACCGGCCCGTCGCGCGCGGCGATCGAACGCGCCGAGGAGGCCGAACGCGACGATGGCATTCTCGTCGACGGGCGCGTTGACCTCGCCCAGACGCTGTTCCGCGGCGCGATAATCGCAGGCCGACCGGCGAGCCAACGGCTCAACGGCGACTGGTTCGACCGCGAAGCTTTGCTCGCCAAGATGCCGCGCCGGGTCCAGGCACGCCTTATCGCAACCGGCGAGGATCGCCTCGCCACCGCCGAAGAGGCTGCGCTGCTGACAGCAGCGCAGTCGGCATTACCCCAAGCGGCAGAGCACGCGGCCGTGGCTCAAGGCATCTGTGCCACGGCCGCACGCTGCGACAGCGATAGCGGCACCAGATTGTGGGCTCACGTCGCGCTCGGCGACGGGCGCTTCGGGCTGACGACGCGCGACCGGCGCATAAGCCAGAATGCTCTGCTGTGGGACCCAGCCACCGGCCTGCGGCCCTTGCTGAAGAGCGAGGGCCTGCTCGGCGGCGGCGGCGAAAACGCGTCCTGCGCGGGTACACTCAAGGCGCTTTTCTGCGTAGCGGAAAGCGCGGCGACGCCGCCGCATCTCCTGCGGATCGCGCTGGCCGACGGCGCAACACAAATTCTCGACAAACCGAACGAGCTTCCCGACCGCGACGATCTCCTGATCGAGGCGGTCGAGTGGCGGGTTGGCGGCAGCCGTGCGTCGGGCTGGCTCGTCCGCCCGAAGTTCCCCGGACGGCTGCCGCTCTTTATCACCTACTACCGTTGCGCGGGCTATTTGCGTGGCGGGCTCGGCAGTGAATGGCCGCTGCGCGCGCTCGCACAAAGCGGCATCGCGGCGCTGTGCATCAACCAGCTCCCGGCATCCACTTCAACCGGCGAGGCCCGCTATGACCTCGGGCTCGCCGCAGTGCGCGCCGCGATCGCCGAGCTCGATCGCCGCGGCGTCGCCGACCCGCGGCGGGTGGGAATGGGCGGCCTCAGTTTCGGGAGCGAAGTCGCGATGTGGATCGCGACGCATAGCCAGCTGCTGAAAGCGGTGTCGATCGCCTCGGTCCAGGCCGAACCGGCCTATTACTGGTTCAACGCGGGGATCGGCCGCGATTTCTTCCGCCAGAATCTAGAGAAGGTTTGGGGCCTCGGTCCGCCAGACACCGATCTTCCGGATTGGCGCCGCCGCTCGCCATCGCTTCAGGTCGACCGCATCCACGCTCCGGTGCTGATGCAGCTCCCCGAGCAAGAGGCGCGGCAATCGCCCGAACTGCAGGCAAGGCTGACCGCGGCGGGCAAGGGCGAACTGCATGTTTTCCCCTTCGCACCACACATCAAGGTGGAGCCGCGACAGAAGCGGGCGGTCTATCAGCGCAACCTCGACTGGTTTCGCTACTGGCTGCAGGGCCATATCGACCCCGATCCGAGCAAGGCCGATCAATATGCCCGCTGGGCGAGACTCGCCGGCACGCGCCCGAAGCCTTCGATCGACGCGATCCAGAGTTCGACATCGGCGAGTTCGAGCAACCGGAAATAGTCATAATCGCCCGCGAGGCGCTCGCGCGCGAGATAGGCTTCGATCCGCTCGCGATCGAGCAGCCCCTCGCGGGCGAGGCGACCTTCGAGCAGGATGGGGCGCAGCCTGGCGCGCTGCTCGATGAAGGCCTTGGCGCAAAGTGTCTCGAGCCGTCCCTTGTTGCGGCGCCAGACGACGAATTCGGGGAGGCGAGGCGCGAAGGCCGCGCGCGCGGCGGCGCGGTCGCGACCGCCGACCACCCACTGCCAGCCCGGGATCGAGAGGCAAAGTTCGACGACAGGTTGCGACAGCAGCGGCGCGACGACATCGCGGCCATACCAGCGCCCCGGCCGGTCGAGAAAATCAAGGATGCGCTGGATCGACTGGACGTGCCGTATCTTGCCCGGGGGGATGCGTTCGCCTCCATGGTCCCAGGCGTGCGGCAAGGGCGCGTCGGGCAGCGCCGAGCGAGCGCAATATTCATCCTCGCGCGGCCAGCCGGTGGCCGGTGGCCGGCGCCAATGGCGATACACTGCGCGCGCCGCGTGCCAGATAGTGACATCGCACAGGCGAGCGCAATCGCGCAGCGCGGCAGCGGGCCGCCTGATTGGCTCGTGAATCCTGAGCGCATCGATCACCGGAAGAATCGAGTGGGTGATGGCGAAGACATTGTCGCCGCCGATCCCCGTGAAGATGCTGGCGCCGGGCAGTTGCGCCGTCGCGGTGCCGAGCGCCGCATCGATCCCGGCGAGCACGCCGTAAGTCGAAGGGCGTGGCGATAAGAACCGCGGGCCCGCGGCGAGATCGAGCTCGCTGTCGTCGTGAATATATTCGGCAAGCGCGGCGCCGCAGCGCTCGGCCACCGCGCGAGCATAGCGTCGTTCGTCACCGTCCGGGCTGGCAGTGGCAATCGTAGCGGCGGCGAAACCATGGTCCCCGGCAGCAAGCGCCGCGGCGACGATCGAACTGTCGAGGCCGCCCGAGAGCTCGAGCATGATCTGCTGGCGCTCGTTCGCCCAGGCCGAGACACATTTCCGGATGGTAATATCGAGAAGCGGAACCGCGTCACGGTCATAAATCTGCCTGCCGGCATGCGGCCATGGCGACCAGATCGACTTGACCTGCGTGACATGGCCATCGAAGGCGAGCCGCGTTCCCGGGAGCAATTCCTCTACGCCCGCGAGGCCCGTCCGCGCGGTTCGATGGTTGCTGTAGGCGAGAAGGTGGCGGAGGAAATCGACGTCGACGCCAGTTTCGATATCGAGCCCCCTCAGCAGTTCGAGATGCGAGAAGAGCAGCAATCCGCCACCCGTGCGGCACCAATAGAGAGGCAGGCCGGTCAGCGGGGCGCGAGCGATCTCGGTCGGCTTTCCGGGTCCCGAAGAGAATGTAAGGAAACTGCCCCATTCAACGCTGAAGGACTCGCTCGAGAAATGATCGCCGAGAATGACGTTCGACGCCGGCGAGCACGAGCGCTTCAGCCCAGCGCCGGCATAAAGGGTGAGACCGTCAAGTTTGTCGATGCGGTCAAGACCATGATCGGCCGCGGCCTGTGCCACCGCCGATTCGAGCCCCGGCGCGCCCGCTATCCCGAGGAGACCGCGGTCCATCATATGGCGAGCACCGGACGATAATTATGCGCCTCCTCGGCGGTTCCCGTCAGAACGGCCGAATGCGACTGGAGCCAGCAATGGGCGGCAAAGGGATTGGTGCGCACACCGAAGATCAGGGTTGGCGCATAGCCGTTCCGAAGCGATAGCCGATAGAGCGCGAGCGCATCGACCAGGCAGCGTGGCGGGACTGGAACCCACCGGCGCGCTTCGCCATAGACCGATGCCAGCGCGGCAAGCCCGATGTCGTCGGGTTCCCCTGCCCATGCCCGCTTCGCCGCGGCAAATCCGTCGAGGGTCGCAGCGAGACGTCCGGGAAGAAGTCCTTTGCGCGCCCAATAGAGCGAACGCGCCGCCGCCGCGATAAAAGTGAGGCCCGCTCGCGGGATGGCGGCCGCGGCGAGATCCGCGTCCGGCACGTCGATCTCGAGCGGGGCGATCGCGGTGGCAACTTCGCTGCGCGAAACAAGCCCGGTGTCGATCAGGCCTTCCATCGCGTCGCTGTCATTTGGCTCGCGGGCGCAGAGCCGCTCGAACGCCGCGCGCCGTTCGCCGCTAAGCTGAAGATAGCGGTCGCGCCGAACGTCGAGAAAGATGAGGTCGTCACCGGCGAGACAGAAGCCAACGCCTGGTGCCAATTTCCATCCCATAGATATCCCTCCTCGATCCGGGTGCCGGCGCAAGCGCCGACACCCGAACGAACGTTCAGTCGAGGCTGATGCCGTTCTGCCGGTCCTTGCCGCCGATTTCGACGGGCGGGCCGAGGTCGCCGGCGGTTTCGGTGCTCACCGAGCCCAGTTCGACGATGTCATTGGTTTCGCGTTTCATGTCGCTACCTCCAAAATGCCGCGGGATTGCGGCGGCACGATCTTACGCCTTTGTAAAAAATAGAATTTATGTGCTTTTCCGATCCGAAGAATATCATTCGATTATTTGCGACCGGGGCCGGAGCTCGGCGGCGACCCGTCCGGCTCGAGCTACGCGTCGGCGGTGAAAAGCCGCGCTTTTCCTGCGAAGATCGGCCCAGCGTTCCCGCAGAAAGGCGGTCTCCATCGAGGCGAGTTCCTCGCTGGCAACGGGGTCGGTGCGCGCCTCGGCTGCGCGGAAGAACTCGCTTCGGTCGATCATGTTGGCGATTGCGAAGCGAATCTCGCGATTGCCGTTGAGGAGAGCGACGGCACGGTACAGCCGCGCGACTCGCGCCGGATAGTCCTCGACTTCCATCGCCGGAAGCAATGGTGCGGTCTCCGACTGTTGCAGTGCCGGATCGCGAAGTGCGAGCCCGAGAAGTGCGCCGGACCAAAGATAAAGATCGCAAAGATCGGACTCGGCGAAGATCGGCTGGCGAAAGCCCTCCTGGTGCCAGCTATCGACAATGCGCTCACCGGACAGGCGGTGGAGCGCTTCGCGCACGGGCGTCGGGCTCGCTGCCAGCCGCTTCGCAAGATGGAACGGGTCTAGGCGCGTGCCGGGCGGATAGGCGCCGCCGACAATCCTAGCCTTCAGGTCGAGATAGACCCGCTCCATGGTCGATCCCGCGTTCATGCCGCAAGATCCTCGCCACCCTCTCGTTGAGCCGCAACATAGTCTGCAAGCAACGCGTCCTGATCGGGACGAAGAGCATCGATCGCGGCCAGAGGTTCGGCCGGATATCCGCCGAGCAGGACAGAGGGGCATTGCCCCTCGAAATTCCCGAGATTGGGTCGGTGCTGGGCATATCCCGCCAGCGCCGCGAGATCGGCCGGGAAATCCTTCGCTAAGGCGGGAGGATAGGCGAGCCATTGATTTTCATATGGCTTGAGCCAGCCAAGACAATAGCTGACGATGATCCCGCGCCTAACATCCATAGTGCGATTGCCGCCCGCGCCATGCAAGGTTGATCCCAAAAATATGATCGCATCGCCGGGTTCGGCTTCCGCAACGACTGGAGCTTCTACCGGCTTTTCGACCAGCGCCTCGACGCCATGGCTCCGAGGCCATATGATTGTCCCACCATTATCCTCGGTGAATGGCGTGAGCGGCCACATCACATTCATGAGATATTCGACGTCGCCGAGCGCACCCTGCCACATATCCTGATCGCGGTGCGGAAACTGCGCCAGCGCGCCCGGATGGAGCTCGATTGCCTGGGCGAGGTTGAGCTGAATCCGCTCGCACCAATTGCCGAGCGCGAGTTCGGCGAGATCGAGGATCTCCCTGTGCATCACGAGCTCTCCCATGAGCGGCGAGCGGATGAGCAAGCGGCCGAAGCGCTTTGTGCGCTCGCCGTAAAATCCGCCCTCGCAAAAGGGCGTCGCGGCGAACCGCGGTTCGAGGTCGTGCGCTACACCGCAGATCAGCGAAGCGGGTGCCGCGCCGCGCAGGATGGTATAGCCCTGCTGGAGCAGTTCACGTCCCGCGGTTGAATGGTGGGCGGGCCGTCCCGCCAAGTCCGGATGAACCAACATCCCGGCCTCCTCACGCTGCGCGCGCCGCGGAAACCGCGACCGCCTTGCTGATGATGCCCGCCGCCGCGAGCCGCGAGATGGTCGAACCGTCGATGTCGATGCGAAGCGCCACCAGCGCCTCGCCACCGTGCAGCCGCGGCGGTCCGAGCGGCTGACAGTCCCAACCGAAGCGCTCGACCTGCCGAAACCAGGCAAGTTCGGCGACGCCGGTATAAATCCGGATTCCATTGGCGAGCGCGAATTCAGCGAGACCCACCAGAAGTGAATCGCGCGCGCCCCTCCGCTGCCGCGCGCCAATCTCCGGCGAAAGACAGAAGCGAGTGATTTCCAGAACGTCCGGTCCCTGCGGCGGCGGTCCGTCGACCAGCTCGGGGAACAGGCTGTCGAGAAGCGCTGGCCGCGTGGTGAGAAGCAGCCGCGCCGAGGCAAGATGTTCGCCATCGGCATCGGTCACGATGAGATAGGTGGCATCGACATCGTCGAAATGATCGAGCTCGAACCGGCCCGCGAGCGCCGGAATATCCCATTTGAGAAGATCGATGAAGACGCGCTTTCGCGCCTCGAACATCGAGCGAAGGGCTCGATGTTCGCTCGCGCGGTTCTGGTGATCGATGATACGCAACATGGATGCCTCCTTTCAAAGAGGCGATCCAATTGAACCGCTTTTTCCGGCCGCACCATAGCATGATCGGGGGGTGTCGGCGTTTTTTTAGCGCTGTGCGATATCGACGAAACTGATGTCGCCATCGTAAAGCGCGCGCACCGCAAGCATGGTGCCACCATTGGCGCCATAGCGCTGCCGGGCGTTGCGCAGATGCTCGCGCACGGTGTCAGGCGAGAGTTCGAGATGGCGTCCGATCCGCCAGATCGGATTGCCTTGGGCGGCCCGGATGAGACATTGCCGCTGCCGGTTGGTCAGGCGCGGACCAATATTCACGCGGTCGGGATTGGCCATGCTGTCCGCCGCTTCGAAGGCAGCGCCGCCGATCATGCGGGCAAATTGCAGCGCATCCGGTTCGGCAGCACACCCCGGCCGCCATGCAAAGGACACCGAGCCATGGGCGTCACCCGGAATATGCGCGGGCACCGTCAGCCCGTCGCCAATACCATGGCGCTCGGCCTCAGCGAGGATGGTTTCGTCGCCCGGGCGCGGCGCGTCGTAGCGACGCATATCGTGCCAGAGAAAGCCGGCCCTGCTGCGCTGGCTCGCCCGGTGTACCGGATCCGATGGCCCCAGTCGGTTCTGATCGAACCAATAGGCCCATTCCTCCGGATAATTGTGAACACGCACGCCCTTGTCGGGCGCGGCGAGAAAATCCAGATGATGACTGAGTGCGAACCAGGCGCAGCCCATGAACGCGCAGGCCTCACGAAGCAGATCGGCAAGCTCGGCTCGGGTCTTTGCACGCGCGAATTCAAGCTCGAAGGCGTGGGCGGCGTCGATCGTCGGCATTACGAACCATGGCGCGCCGACCGCCGTTTCCGAACCAGCCGATCCGCGTGCCCCTCGTAAGGGCCGGCAAGCCCCGCCCTCTTACAAGGCTGGCCGCCGACGGCGTGACCGCCGCTGGTCCAGGCGATCGTGGGAGAACGTGAAAATGGCGGCTAAGCGCATATATTCCTACTATATTCGAGAGATAGAACCAGATTGAGGCTAATTCCCTGATCGGCCCAATAGGCCGCTTCAGTCTGCCTTGGTCCGAAAATCCCATATCGGAATTCCCACCTTGCGCGCCTTGTCGGCGAAATTGTCCTGAATGCCGGTTCCAGGAAAGATGATGACCCCCACCGGCAGCGCGTCGAGCATCCGGTCGTTCCGCTTGAACGGCGCCGCCTTTCCGTGGCGATTCCAGTCGGGCCGAAAGGCGACCTGAACCACGCCCCGGCTTTCGGCCCAGCATGCCGCTGCACGCTCGGCGCCCGTCGGCGTCGCGCCATGCAGCAGGATCATGTCGGGATGGCGATTTCGCGCCCGGTCGAGACTATCCCAGACCGCGCGGTGATCCGCATCTGTACCGCCAGTGAAGGCGATGCGCGTGCCCTCGGGTATGAGTGACGCCGCTTTCTGCCGAAGGCGGGCGTCGAGAAAGTCGCGGCTATCGATCAAAGTGGCCGTCAGCGCCTTTTGATTGGCCCGCGAGCCGGTGCGGGGCATCCAGGCTTTGCGCAGTAAGGCGCGATATTGGTCGGAAGCCGCCTCGCGGAAAAATTCCATCGCGTCGCGCCGCTCGATCAGGGAGATGCCTTCTCGGATAGCCCTTTCCAGCTCGACCGAGCGGATTTCGCTGCCATCCTGTTCGCGCTGCAAGCGGCGTTGCAGCTGCTCATTGTCATCGAGCTTCCGGTCGGCATGGCTGCCAGCGCGATGGAAAATATTGACGAGATTCCAGAGCAGGTCGTCGAGATCGGGCTCGATGCGAGTATCTTGCAGGCATCCGGCAAGCGCATCGAACATGTCAGCGATCGCACCGGCGGTAAGTCGCGCATCTGGCAATGGGCGAGGATCGGGCTCGTCGTCGAAAGGACGATATCCAAAGAGCTGCACCTCCTGAAGAAGCAGATGGGTCGGCCCCGTCTCGACGGGGCATTCATCAAAGCTGTCGTTCGCATCGGTCATCTGAAGTCTCCGCGTTGCGCCGCGCTCTCGCGGCCTTCACGGCGGCAAGAGCGGCAGGCGGGCCGGGCCCGCACCACGGCGCGCGAGCGCCGAGGCCGGAGCGGCAGCGGAGGATGGCGGCCGAAGGCTATTTTGTTTCGCGATGCAAAGGGACCAAGGGTCCCGGCGGAAAATAGCCGCGTGGTTGCCATTGCGGCGCCCGAGGCGCCTGCCGCAGTCGCCCTCTCGAAGGCCGGGACGCGGCCGCTGAGCGGATGTAGTGTCGGTGCGGCGCAGCCAATGCCTGCCTGTTCCGGCCGCACGAATGTCGTCAGAGTTGCTCGAGGCGGTCGGTTCGACACAGCTGCGCTTTGATAGCGTTCCTGACCCGGTCGTGACCAAATGTGGTCAGATCGGCATTGAAGTCGCCAAGCTCGGAATCAAGGGGAAGCAGTTCGATATCTGCGCCGCTCGAGCGATCTGCGATCGTCTCGAAGGCAAGCCGGCCAGCGTCATCGTTATCACGCGCAACGTAGAGGCGCCTCAGTCCATCCGGAAATGAGATCGCTGCGAGATGCGCTGCCGACAGGCCCGCGATCATCGGCATTGTCGGCAGGACCTCGCGAACAGAGAGCAATGTTTCCAGCCCCTCGCCAAAGACCATCACCGGACCGGCCCGTCCGAATCGGACGCCATGACCAAGCAGATTCCCCATGGCGCGGCGCGGAAAGGCGACGGGGGCCTTTCCGCCTGCGGGATTGAGCCAAGTACGATGGACGCCGGTGATTGCGCCGGCGTCATCGGTGACGGCTGCGATAATCGCCGGCCAGGCAGGCCGACAATCCACGGCATCGTCCTCGGAGGCGCGGTAATAGCAGTTCGGGTGAGACCGAAGCGCGTCGGCGCTGGCAGCGTTCAGGATGCGTCGACCAAGGAAGTAGGCTTGACCGAGACTGCCAGCGACAGGTTTCGAACCGGCCCAGAGGCGCCGCGCGGCTTGGGGCGTTCCCGCCGGATGCTTGCGCGGCGCGGGGTTTCTCGCGGGAGGCGGTTCCATGGGCAAGCTCAGGAAGCGCCGCGCCTCTTCGAGCGTGTCGCGAAAGCTGGCGTGTCCGCAGCTCGCAGCGATGATGTCGAGGAGGTCGCCATGGTCTCCGCTTTCGGCATCGGTCCATTTGCCGGCCGATAGCGCTCCGTCGTGATGGGAGGGAAGCCGCACATAGAGGCTGCGGCCGCGCTCATTATGGATATTGCCGACCATCCAATAATGGCCTTCGCGCCGGCCGTTGCCGAGGTAGCGACGACAGACGGCTTCGGCATTTTCGCCGAGACGGCGAACGATATCGACAGTCGAACTGGACATGCGGGGCTCCTTTGCATCGCGGCCCGCGCGCCGGCTCTCCTTGGAGCGACGTATAGCGGGCCGTCCCAGCAGCCCCTGCCGTGACGAGCATCAAATGTTCGTCGCGAGACCTGAAGATTCAAGGCCGGGGCAGAAAAAAGGGAAGTCCAGCACGAAGCCGAACTTCCCGGAAGGTTATCAGGGACGGGGCCTATTCGGCTGCCACGGCGTCGATGGCTTCGCCATCGTGATCGTCGGTATCCGCCACCTCGTCGTCATTTGCCGGATCTTGATCCGCCGCAATTGCCGGTTCCGGCATGCGGAGCGGCTTGGCGAGCCAGCCCTTGCCCTGCAGGAGCTCTTCGGCAGCGCTCGCCATCTCGGGCTTCTTCATGCCGCCGAGACGACCCGCGACGTCGGTTCCGCAGGCTTCTTCGACCGCCGCGAGAATTTGCGGCTTGGTCACGCGGCCGAGATAATTGGTGACAGTCGCCGTCCAGCCTGCCGCCACCATGTCGAGGTTCGCCGCCCGCGCGAGGATATGCGAGTGCTCGATGCGATTCGCGACCGCGCGCGCCGAGACGCGACCCTGATTATATTGGGTCGCCGGCTCCCACACCGCATCGATGCCGAACGACACACAGTGCGCGAAAATCGCGGCCTGCTCATCGGCATTGAAGGCCGTCAGTGCCGTCCAGAGTTCGGTCGTGTCGTCGGGCAGCCGCGCCGACCAGCTTTCGTGCCGCTCATGGATTGCCTTTGC
This sequence comes from Sphingopyxis sp., assembly GCA_051861185.1. Classification (GTDB taxonomy): domain Bacteria; phylum Pseudomonadota; class Alphaproteobacteria; order Sphingomonadales; family Sphingomonadaceae; genus Sphingopyxis. The sequence goes on along the minus strand of JBIMKQ010000007.1, from coordinate 146,980 downwards.
CGACGCCGTATCGTTGAGGCCTGTCCCATAGCCGATCAGCCGATTGCTGCGCATTGCGATGCCAAGACAGCTCCCCGACGTCGCGTAAGTGTAGAAGGTCTCGAGAACCAGCGCGTGCAGCATGGCAGCGAAAGCGACCAGCGGGCTCGACGCCACGGCATCGCGGAGCGCAAGCGTCCGGTGCGCCGTCAAATCGGTAACGAGCCTATCGGGCAGCGGACGAAGGAGATCGTCGGGATCTTCTTCGTCGGCGCCTTCCTCTGCCGAGCCATTTTCGTCACCCTCCGCTCCGGCGCCGGCGCGATCCTGATCGGGCTCGCCTTCGTCGGCGGCCGGCTCGGCATCGTCGGCCACCTCGGCGGGCTCGTCCTTGGGCCGAACGAAACCGCGTTCGACATGAAGCGACCCGTCCACATCGATGCTCACGAAGGCGCCTGCAATGGCAACCTCGGCGGCATCGTAGATGAGCGGCTTCGACACGAGTGGCGCGATCTCCTCGTCAATCGCCTGGATGCGGGCGGCGACTTCATCGGGGATTTCATCTTCGCCGGCCCATTGATCTTCGAGCCGGTCGGCTTCCTCGCGGAGCGCCTCGAGCCGCGCCTCATCTTCTTCACTCGAAGGGCTTTCCTCGCCCTCGAGTGGGCGGTGGCCATAAGTGTGCCCATAAGGAAAATCGGTCGCGGCCTCGACCCACTTCCAGCCCTCTGCCGCAATCGCTGCAACCTCGGTTTCGAACGTTTCGGTCTGCAGGCGATCGAGCAGTGCGACATCCTCGAGCCAGCCGCCGTCATCGGATTCGAAGAGATCGCGCAGGACGTGGCCGCCAGCCGCGAGATAGGCTTCGAGCGTCACGAAGCGCACCCGCTTATCCGACGCGCGCACCTTGTCCTCGGTGAGCCGGGCGCGAATGAACCAGGGCTGCAGGTTGTGGCTCGTCTGGAGCATTTCCCAGACCTGTTCCTGGCGCGCATGATCGCTCGCGACCGAGAAGGCCATCAGCTGATCGAGGGTCATGCCGTCCTCGGCGTAGATGTCATGCAGCTTCGGCGACACGTCCGCGAGCTTGAGGCGCTGCTTCACGACCGCCGGGGTGACCATGAAGGTCGCCGCCACCGTCTCGATGTCGCTGCCCTGCTCGACGAGCTTCTGCATCGCACGGAACTGGTCGAGAGGGTGCAACGGCTCGCGATGGACATTTTCGGCCAGCGAATCTTCCTCGGCCGACACCGCGTCATCATCGCGGACGATGCAGGGGACCGGTTCGGTCTTGGCCATGCGACGTTGCTTGACGAGTTGCTGCAGCGCCCGGAACCGGCGGCCGCCGGCAGGGACTTCGTAGCGCCCCGTCTCGTTGCCATCCCCGTCGCGCTGCGCCCGAACCGTCAGGCTCTGGAGCAGGCCGCGCCGTTCGATGTCGCTGGCGAGGCTGTCGATCGACACACCTGCCTTGACGCGCCGCACATTGGCCTGGCTCAGCATGAGGGCACTGAACGGGATGTCCCGCGCGCCGCTGAGCGTGATTTTTGCCTGTTTCGTCATGACTCGTCTCCATGACGGGCCACCGCGAGACTCTCTCCCGGCTTTCAACCCGCCATGGCTCCGGCGCAGCCCTCTTCCTCTAAGGAAGCGGACCACGCCGGACGAAGACGCGACGCCGGATCAGCGCACCGACGCGAGCAATTTTGCTCCCTTTCCTTCAAGCTCCAGCCGCGCGTCCTGATGCGGACGATCCCGGGCCACAGCATTGATGCCCTGGACGAAATCGAAGATCGACGATGGCGGATGTCCTTCTTCTTGAAGGACGGTGGCGATGATCTTTTCGGTCTCGCCTTTCGAGAAACCCCGCTTGCGGAGGAAATTCTGTCGCTCGTCGGCGTCGCGTGCGACGATGGCAGCCCGAGACGCCTTGATTCCATCCAGGAATGAACCCGGCGATGACGACGCGAAGCGCTCAAGAGCTGGCGCAGCCTCCTGCGCGAACCGTCCAGCGGCGAACTTGCTGTGGCGGATGCTGATTTCCTCAAAGCCTTCCGCGCCCCAGATATTTCGATTCATGCAAACGGCGCGAAGATAGAAGGTTGCCATGCCGAGCGTTTTCGATCCGACTTCGCTGTTCCAGCAATAGAAGCCGCGAAAGAAGAGATCGGGGTCTCCGTTGGGAAGTCGGCCCGCCTCGATCGGGTTCATATCGTCGACGAGAAAGAGAAATACGTCGCGATCGCTCGCATAGAGCGTCGTCGTGTCCTTGGTGACCTCGACCAATGGATTGTGCCGCATCGTCGACCAGTCGAGCATGCCCGGCACTTTCCAACGCGTGTCGCCCGTTCCATTGCCCGCGATCTTCATAACCGCCGACACCAGCTCATGGTCCCAGATGCGCCCATAATCCGGGCCGGTGACGGCACGCAGTTCGGTGCGGCCGTCGCCCGTCTCAAGAGTTTTCACCAACTCGCCGCGATGCGCGAGCAACCCGTGCTGCATGTTGATCCCCGCCAGGGCCGCAGGCAGCTGGCGCAAATAGCCCGAAGGTGCGCCCACAAGGCTGCAGAGCTGGCCGAAGGACCAATGGGTTGGCGCCACAGGCGCGTCGCGGTCAGGGAGCAGGAGAATGAGCCGCTCCGGATTGTCGCCGGCGGCCTCGACGCGGATCGCGCGCGTCTCGACTGTCCTGGCAGTTGCGGCTTCGGCACGCGCGCGGACGACGTCAAAAAGCTCGTTCAAGGAAAGGTAGCGCTCGTCGTCGGGGCGCGAGAACCATTCGGATGAAACGCGGCCAATGCGCTGACCGCGCGAAATATCGACCTTGTAGCCCGGCGCGATGTCGGCGGTCGCCGATTGGATAGGGTGGGTCATGGCAAATCTCCGCGACGAGCGCTCGGAGCCTCTCTCCAAGCCCTTGCCCGTCACGGGTTTCCCCGTTCCCCTCTCACTCTATGGGCCAGCGGATGTAGCGCGCCGGGCGTGCGGACTGGCACGGCGCATGCCGCGCGCGACGGGCTGGCCACGCGAAAACTGCCGCGTCTATCCGTATTTGCGATATTATCTGGAGACATTGTGGAGACAATGCGGTCTGCAATTGCCCGTGTCACCACAAAACGCGCTGACCGCGCGACGCTAAGTGACTGATCTTCTAAGGAAAACTGGAGCGGGCGAAGGGATTCGAACCCTCGACCCCAACCTTGGCAAGGTTGTGCTCTACCCCTGAGCTACGCCCGCTCTGGCGGCTGGAAACCGGTCGGTTCCAGCGGGTGAGGCGGGCGATTAGCACCGGCTTTTTGACTCGGCAAGCCCTGTTTGCGTTTTTTGCTGAAGGGTTGGCATATCGCTCGCAAATCCCACATAAGTGAAGAAGAGACTCTCTCATCCGCCCACGCGGAAGCGGCATTGCCCGCTCAAACCGATATAAGGAGCATCCATACCGTGGCCACGCTCGGTCTGAACCCCACCGAAAAAGAAGCCGTCGAAGCTTTCCGCCGCGACGTCGTCGAGCCGTCGATGACCAGTCTCGTCATCCTCGATTTCTGGGCCGAATGGTGCGGACCGTGCAAACAGCTCGGCCCCACGCTCGAGAAGGTTGCCGCCGATTACGCCGACAAGGGCGTCGTGCTGGTCAAGGTCGACGTCGATGCGAATCGCTTTATCGCCGGCCAGTTCCAGGTGCAGTCGATCCCGACCGTCTATGCGATCTTTCAGGGCCAGCCGGTCGCCAACCTGACCAACGCGCGCACCGAAAGCCAGCTGAAGACGATTCTCGACCAGTTGCTGGCCCAGCTGCCGATCGAGAGCGAGGCGACCGCGCGCGCGGTCGAGATCGCGCCGCTGATCGAAATGGGCGAAAGCGTTCTGGCCGAAGGCGACGGGCCGCGCGCCGCCAGCGTCTTTGCGCAGATCCTCGACATGGCGCCCGACAATGCCGCGGCGCATGGCGGGCTGATTCGCGCGCTCGTCTTTGCGGGCGATATCGAAGGCGCACAGGCCGCGCTCGATATGGTGCCGGCCGAGATCGGCGAAGATCCCGCGATTACGCAGGCGAAAAGCGCGCTTGCGCTGGCGGCCGACGCCCCCGACGCGGGCGAACTCGCCGCGTTCGAAACCGCGGTGGCCGCGAACCCCGATGACCATCAGGCGCGATTCGACTTGGCAAGTGCCCAGATCGGCGCGGGCCAGCGCGATGCCGCTGTCGACAATCTGCTCCACATCGTCGCCGCCGACCGCGAGTGGAACGAGGACGCCGCGCGCGCCAAATTGCTATCGCTGTTCGAAGCTGTCGGCCTTGAGGATGCCTGGGTCGCGGCGCAGCGCCGCCGCCTGTCATTGATCCTGTTCGGTTGATGGGGGACACTGCGCCCTTGACGATCCAGCGGATTGCGATCTTTCCGCTGACCGGCGCGGTGCTGTTTCCGGGCCTGCACCTGCCGCTGCATATCTTCGAGCCGCGCTATTCGGCGATGGTGCAGGAAGTGCTGGCGCGCGATCGGCAGATCGGGATGATCCAGCCGCGCCAGCTTCCGGGCGAAGAGGATCGCGAGCCCCCGGCGCTCTACGACATCGGCTGTGTCGGGCGAATCATTGATGTCGAGGCACTCGACGAAGGCCGCTTCAATCTCGTTCTTGAGGGCGTCGCCCGCTTTCGCGTCCGCCGCGAACTCGACGTCACGACACCGTTCCGGCAGGTCGAGGCCGAGATCGAGATGGAAGCCGAGGATAAGGCGGTGCTGGCGAGCATCGAACGCGCCAGCCTCGAGCGCGAGGCCAAGCGCTTTGCGGCACGGCAGGGCTATGTCGTCGACTGGGATTCGGTCGGCCAGCTCGACGATGCAACTTTGGTCAACGGCATCGCGCAGGTCGCGCCCTTCGATGCCGCCGCGAAACAAGCGCTGCTCGAGGCAACCCCGATCGATGCGCGCGCCGAACTGGTCGTCCAGCTGATGCAGTTTTTCGGCCGCTTCGACGGCGACGACGGCCGCGTCACCCTGCAATAGGCCCCGGTCAGTTCGGCTTTCTGAGCCCGGCGTGACGGACCATGTCGGCGAGCGCGCGGCGCAGGATATGACGGTCGCTCTCGCGTAGCCGCTCGGCCGCTTCGGTCACCATCAGCTGATGCCGGACAAGCGCCTGTTCGGCGGCGACCCGCGCTTCGATCCGATCGCTGTCGGTCCGGCAGGACATCGACAATCCGGCGCGGCGGCGCGCCGCCCAATCGCTGACCAAACGGTCGGCAAGCCGGATGGCAAGGCTATCGGCCGCGCCCTGCTCGGTCGCCATTTCGGCAGCGGGATCGACCAGCCAATTCTCCACCCCGTCTTCGCTCAGCGCGTCGAGCGACAGCGTCGCGGTAACATGCCGGCGCCCCGCGCAGCGCTGATCGCCATGGAGGCGGTGACGCAGCGCCTGCAACTCGGCGCGAAATTGCCAGTTCACATAGGTGGTGAAGCGCGCGCGCGACGGATCATAGCGTTCGGCGGCGCGGTGGAGCGCGATGGCGCATACCTGCTCCGCGTCTTCAGCCACGTCGGTCAACCCATAAGTACGCGTGAAATAGCGGACGCGCGGCGCCGCCAGCATAGCGAGCCGCGCGAAGTTGCGATCGGCCAAAGCCCGCGCCCGCGCACCCGGCGCCGCGTCGAGCGCCGTGCGCGCCTGAATATAGTCTGTTACCGCGACTTCGAGCGCATCGCTTTTTGCCGACATGGTCCTGTCCCCCATCGCCTCGCGGCATGGTTGCCGCACCGATAGGGATAGGTGGTCATGATTAGCGGCGGACTGCCGCGCGCTTAGGTAGTAATACCTAGATTTCGGCGCCTGCAAGCAGGCGCGGCAGGTCGCCCGCCTCGCCCCGCGCCTCGTCCATGAAGAAGCGTTTGAGCAACGGCATGCGCTGCACCGCGCCGAGCCCGGTGCGGCGCACCGCAGCAGCGGTGCGACCGGGGATGCCGAACAGCCGCGTCAGGCCGTCGGTCGCCAGGCTGACCATCATATTGTCGAGCCCGCGCCAGCGCTGATAGCGCGCGAGCAGCGCGGCGTCGCCAAGGTCGAGCCCGAGCCGGGCGCCCTCGACCAGCACTTCGGTCAACGCCGCGACATCGCGCAGGCCGAGGTTGAGCCCCTGCCCCGCGATCGGGTGGATGCCGTGCGCCGCGTCGCCGACGAGCGCGATACGGTCGGCGACGATCGAGGCGCTGTGATGAAAGCCGAGCGGATAGGTCATCCGCGGCGCGACCAGCTCCATCGCGCCGAGCACGCCGCCCGCGCGCTTTTGCAGTTCGGCAACGAAGCCGCGTTCGCCGAGCTTGGCAAAACCCGGTCCGTCCTTTTCGGCGACCGTCCAGACGAACGCCGAGCGGTGGCGCCCCTGTTCGTCATCGACGAGCGGCAACAGCGCGAACGGTCCCGACGGATAAAAGATTTCGTGCGCGACATTGCCGTGCGGTTTTTCATGCACGACCGCACCGATCATCGCGTGATGATGGTAAGACCAATTTGCGATGCTGAAGCCCGCGGCGTCGCGCGTCGGCGAGCGGCGCCCTTCGGCGACGATCAGCAGCGGCGCCGCAAGCCGCGTGCCATCGGCGAGCATCAGCGTCACGCCATGCGCGTCGATATCGCGCGACACGACCACCGCCGGCATCCGCAGCCGGACCAGCGGTGCATCGGCAAGCCCCGCCGCAAGCGCGAGGCGAAGCTGGCGATTTTCGATCATCGTACCGAGCGGCGGATCGCCCTCGGCGGTGACGAAGTCGAGATCGCCGCCGCGGCCATTTTCGGGCGCCCCGTCGCCCACCTGAATCGCGCGGATCGGGCACCCGTGGCCGGCAAGGCGATCGGCGATGCCCAGCACCTCGAACATCTGCCATGTCGCACTCGCGATCGCCGATGCCCGGCCATCGAAGCCGGGTGCGATCGTCGTCACCGGGTCGGCGGGATCGACGATCTGGACCGACAGGCCATGGTGGGCGAGGGCCAAGGCCAGCGCCTGGCCGACAAGGCCGCCACCCGAAATCAGGACATCGCTGCGGTGCGTTTCGCTCATGGCTTCGCCCTAGCGTGCGGCGGGGCGGTTGGAAAGGCTGTGGGCGACCGCGGCGGCCCGCTTGACGCCGAGTCCGCCCCATGCGCATATCGCCGTGGTTAACTGACAGGGACCGGACAAGAGCATGGCTAGCCGCAAGGCCGCACCCGTAAAGGCCGATTGGCGCACTGTTTTCCGCCAAAGCATCGCGCGATCGCTGGTGATCGCGGCGGCGGTGGCGCTCGGGCTTTTCACCCTGTTCCTGACCCTCGCGCTGGTCACTTACGACAGCACCGACGCGGCGCTCAACACCGCCGCGCATGGCACCGCCGCGAACTGGATGGGCAGCGCGGGTGCATGGTTCGCCGACCTCGGCCTGTCGATCGGCGGCGTGGCCGTCGGATTGTTGCTGCCGCTGCTCGGCATCATCGCGTGGCGGCTGTGGACCGGCGAGCCGCAGCCCTATTGGCCGCGACAGCTGGCTTATTGCTTCATCGGCATCCTGCTCGTCGGCCTCGGCGCCGAACTCTGGTCGCCTGCGACCAATGCCCCGATGCCCGCGGGTTGGGGCGGGATCATCGCGCTGCTGCTCGGCGGCGCGATCGCGCCCCTGTTTACACAGGCGGGCGAGCCCGCCGCCGCGCTGATCCGCTTTGCGACCATATTGCTGCTCGTCGGACTCGGCCTGTGGCTCGCTTGGCGCGCGCTCCGGCTGGAGAAGGGCTGGGCATCGCGCTTCAGGCTGCCGGCGGCCGAGAGCAACCGTGTCGTCGAACCTGTCAGGGTGGCGACCGACGGAGCACGGGCGCCGACCCTGAACGAGCCCGTCGTCCGGCCGCGCGCAATCGCCGAACCGAGCGACCGCGCGCCGCCCGAGATCGCCGATCCCGCGCAGCGTACCGTTCCGTCGAAACCCAAAGCCAAGCCGCAGACCGAGCTGTTCACCAATTATCAGCTGCCGTCGATCGATCTGCTCGCGCCGCCGCCGCCCGGACCGACCGGGCAGATCGATAAAGCGGGGCTGGAGCGTAACGCACGTCTGCTCGAATCGGTGCTCGAGGATTTCCAGGTGAAGGGCGTCGTGACGGCAGTCCGCCCCGGCCCTGTCGTCACCATGTACGAACTCGAGCCTGCCCCCGGCACCAAGGCGAGCCGTGTATCGAACCTTGCCGACGATATCGCGCGTAACATGTCGGCGCTGTCGGCGCGCATCGCGCCGATCCCCGGCCGCACCGTGATCGGCATCGAACTGCCCAATGCGAACCGCGAGTCGGTGGTGCTCCATGAAATCATCGGCAGCGCACTGTTCCAGGACCAGACCGGCGCGCTGCCGATCATTCTCGGCAAGAATATCAGCGGCGATCCGATGATCGCCGATCTCGCCCCCATGCCGCACCTGCTGATCGCCGGGACCACGGGCTCGGGTAAGTCGGTCGGCCTCAATGCGATGATCCTGTCGCTTCTCTATCGCCTTGGCCCCGACCAGGTGAAGATGATCATGATCGATCCCAAGATGCTGGAACTCAGCGTCTATGACGATATCCCGCACCTGCTCGCCCCCGTGGTCACCGAGCCCAAGAAGGCGATCCGCGCCCTGAAATGGGCGGTGGAGCAGATGGAGGATCGCTACCGCATGATGTCGTCGCTGTCGGTGCGCAACCTCGCGAGCTATAATGACAAGGTCCGCGGTGCGCTCGCCAAGGGCAAGTCGCTCGGGCGCCGCGTCCAGACCGGATACGACCCCGAAACGGGCCAGCCGATTTATGAGGAAGAGGCGCTCGACTATGCGCCGCTGCCGCAGATCGTCATCGTCGTCGACGAGCTTGCCGATCTGATGATGACTGCCGGCAAGGAAGTCGAATTCCTGATCCAGCGCCTCGCGCAGAAAGCGCGCGCCGCGGGTATCCACTTGATACTTGCGACACAGCGCCCGTCGGTCGACGTCATCACCGGCGTGATCAAGGCGAACCTGCCAACGCGCATCAGCTTTAATGTGACGTCGAAAATCGACAGCCGCACCATTTTGGGCGAAGCGGGCGCCGAGCAATTGCTGGGCAAGGGCGACATGCTGTACGTCCCCGGCGGCAAGCAGATCACGCGTATCCACGGCCCGTTCGTCTCCGACGACGAGGTGCGCGCGGTCGCCGACCATTGGAAAGGCCAGGGCCGCCCCGACTATATCGAAAGCGTCACCGAGGATCCCGAAGACGGCGGTTTTGCGATGGAGGGTGCCCCGGCAGGCGGCGACAGCGCCGAAGACCGCATGTACGCGAAGGCGTGCCAGATCGTCGTCGAAAGCCAGAAGGCGTCGACCAGCTGGCTGCAGCGCCAACTGCGCATCGGTTACAATAGCGCTGCGCGCCTGATAGAGCGGATGGAGGAAGAAGGGCTGGTCAGCCCGCCCAACCATGTCGGCCGCCGCGACGTGCTCACCGATCAATATGGCCAGCAAAGGTGAGGAACCTTTACCGGTGCCGCGACTTGAACAGCGTCTAACGGCAGGGTTCAGCGCGGGTTCAATGCCGACCTGCGAGGGACCGCTGTCCTATTGCAGAATGAGAGCCAGATGACCTTCGACCATTCCCTCACCCGCCTTGCCGCATGGACGCTTGCCCCTCTGGCGGCGGCCAGCCTCGTAATCGGGGCGCCGGCCATCGCCCAGTCGTCGGGCACGCTGGCATCGGTGCAGTCGCACCTCAAGTCGACGAGTTCGATGACCGCCGATTTCGTGCAGACCGACCGCAACGGACAGCGGCTGAACGGCAAGCTCACCCTGAAACGTCCGGGCAAGATCCGGTTCCAGTATCAAAAGGATGTGCCGCTGCTGATCGTCGGTGACGGCAGTTCGCTGACGATGATCGATTATGAGGTGCGGCAGGTACAGCGCTGGCCAGTCAAAAATTCACCGCTCGGCGCGCTGCTCGATCCCGACCGCGATCTGACCAAATATGCCAAAATCCTGCCAACCGGCAGCGGCGATGTGCTGAGTGTCGAGGTCAAGGATCCAAAGCGTCCCGAATATGGCACGATCACCATGGTGTTCGTCCGCGACGGCGCGGCGCCCGGCGGCCTGCGTCTGCGCGGCTGGGTCGCGCTCGATTCGCAGAACAACCGCACGCGGATCGACCTCACCAACCAGAAATTCAATGTCGCGGTGGCCGATTCGGCTTTCCGCTGGACCGATCCGCGGCCCAACAAGCGCGGGCGCTGAACGCGGGTTCAAGAAGAATATTCGGGCCGGAGGACTTTTGGCAGAATTCTCCGGCCATTTTCCAGACCAACCGACGTGGCGCATCGACGAACTGCAAAACTGGCCCATGGCCGCCGATTTTCGTTCAGCTTGGCGACAGGGAAGACCGTCTATTTCATCTCTCGAAGGCGCCAACATCGCCCCCGGATTTGGGTTTCCCCCTGTTGCCCCTCCCGGACTGGCAGGCACCTTCATTCAAGAGCGTGACGAACGCTGACCTTGAACCCCCGTTCCACCGCCCCTGGAACGGGGGTTTAATCTATCCGGTGCTGTTTTCTGCCGCTAACCCGGCATGCGGCACCAGCCCGCAATCGCATTGCGAACGACGCCGCGCGCCGATAGAGCCACCGCATGACTCGCACCAGCATCGCTTCGTGGAATATCAACAGCGTCCGCGCCCGCATCGGCATCGTCGAAAAATTCCTGCGCGAAGAGGCCCCCGACGTCCTCTGCCTGCAGGAAACGAAAGTCGAATGCGGCCTGTTTCCGCCCGACATGTTCAAGCGGCTGGGCTACGCGCATATCGTCACGCACGGCCAGCGAATGCACCATGGCGTCGCGATCGTGAGCAAGCTGCCGCTGACCGACGTGCGCAAATATGACTGGCAGGCGAATGGCGAGGCGCGCCACGTCGGCGTGACGCTGCCGTCGGGCGTGCGGCTCGACAATGTCTATATCCCGGCCGGCGGCGACATCCCCGACCGCGAACTCAACCCCAAATTCGGCCAGAAGCTCGATTTCTATGGCCGCATGACCGAATGGTCGGCCACGCTTGCGGGCATGCCGACCGTGCTGACCGGCGACTTCAACGTCGCTCCGCTCGAAAGCGACGTGTGGAACCACAAGGCGTTGCTCGACGTGGTCAGCCACACGCCGATCGAGGTCGAGACCCTCGCGCGGCTCCAGGCGGCATCGAACTGGGTCGATCTCGGCCGCCATTTCATTCCGGCGCCGACCCGGCTTTATACCTGGTGGAGTTACCGCGCGAAGGACTGGGAAGCATCGAATCGCGGCCGGCGCCTCGATCATATGTGGGTAACACCCGACCTCCTGGCCAAAGCGGTGTCGCATCGCATCGTCCAGCCGACGCGGAGCTGGGAACGGCCATCGGACCATATCCCCCTCATCACCGAGTTCGCCTTTTGAACAATCCGGGCGCCCGTGATGCTGCGCGCGCCATCGACGCGCTGCGCCGCGGCTGGCCGTTTCGCGTCGAGGGCGCCGACGGTTCGCTCGACCTGCTGGCGGTCGAAAGCGTTCGCGACGAAGCACTCGCCGAATTCGCCGGCCATGACGTGCTGCTGTCGGGCGAGCGCGCGGTGACGCTCAAGCTCACCAACCAGCGCGTGGCCGCGACCCCGGGACCGGTTCGATTGGCGAATGCCGCCGATACGGTCGCCGCAGCGCTTGCGATCGCCGATCCGGCGCTCGACCTCGCCCATCCGCTGAAAGGTCCGTTCCGGACCATCGCGACCGAAGGAGAAGCGGCGGCAACCGCCGCGATGACGATGGCGCGCCACGCCGGGCTGCTTCCCGCCTTTTTCGTGCGCGAAGCGGCGGGAAACGCCGAGACCCACTGCACTGTCGAGGATGTCGCCGCGCTGCTCGATCCTGCACGACTCGCGATCGCGGCCCGCGCGCGCCTTCCCGTCGAGGCCAGTGAAACCGCAGAGATCGTGGCTTTCCGCTCGCCCGAAGAGGCGTCGGACCATGTGGCACTGGTGATCGGCAAGCGTGACGGCAATCCGCCGGTCGTGCGACTGCACAGCGAATGCCTGACCGGCGACGTGCTCGGCAGCCTCAAATGCGATTGCGGGCCACAACTTCATACGGCGCTGCACGCGATGGCCGACGCGCCGTGGGGGGTGCTGCTCTATCTTCGGCAAGAGGGCCGCGGCATCGGCCTCGTCAACAAGCTGCGTGCCTATGCGCTGCAGGATCAGGGATATGACACGGTCGACGCCAATTTGCGGCTGGGTTTTCCGGTCGAGGCGCGCGACTTCGCGATCGCGGGTCGGATGCTCGAACTTTTGAACATTCCGCGTATTCGGCTGATGACGAACAATCCCGAAAAGGTCGCCCGGCTGGAAAAAGAAGGCGTCGAAGTCGTCGAACGCCTACCGCTCGCGCTGCCGACCAATAAACATAACGAGCAATATCTCGCGACCAAGCGCGACCGGACGGGGCACCAGCTTTGAATGATGAAGGCGCCGGACGATGCCGGCGCCTTCATCAAATCAATGCACGAAGCGCGCGACCACGTCGCGATAACTTCGGCTGACCTTCACCTGCGCGCCCGAACCGAGCACAAGGAAACATTCGCCGTTGGTGTGCGGCTTGACCTGCTTGACCTGTGACAGGTTCACGATCGTCGAGCGGTGGACCCGCTGGAAATTGCGCGGGTCGAGCCGTTTTTCCAGGTCCTTCATCGTCTCGCGCAGGATCAGGCTGTTGTCGGCGGTATAGATGCACATATAATCGCCCGCGGCATCGATCCGCTCGATGCTGTCGACGTCGACGCGGAAAATCTGGCCGCGATCCTTGATGTTGATCATCTTTTCATAACGATCGGCAGCATGCGCGTCGGGCTGGGTCTCGGCGTCATAATCGTCGACCGCGTCGGGCGCGACTTCGGCGAGCACCGTTTTCAGGCGTTCGACCTCGGCCACACCGCGCTTTTCGGCGAGGCGCTGTCGCACCCGGTCGAGCGCATCGGCAAGCCGCTCGGGCTCGACCGGTTTCACCAGATAATCGACCGCCTGCGCCTCGAACGCGCGGATCGCATGATCCGAATAAGCGGTAACGAACACCACCAGCGGCGGCTCGACCTCCATCAGCCCCTGAATAACCGAAAAGCCGTCGAATCCCGGCATCTGGATATCGAGGAATACAAGGTCGGGTTTGTGGGTCTTGATCTTGCGGATGGCTTCGCGGCCATTGAGCGCGGTATCGACGATTTCGACATCCGTGTGCGGCTCCAGCCGCAGTTGCAGGCCTTGGGTGGCCAGTTTTTCATCATCCACCAGGATGGTTCTGATCGTCATGTCCGTTCGGTTCCAATCGTCATTTGCCCATCGGGCTGAAACGGAAACTCGATAATCACCGTGAATCCGCCATCAGCGCCGCGTTGGGCATCGAACCGGTGCTGGTCGCCAAAAGCCTGCGCCAGACGGTCCCTGATATTGGCTAAACCCACGCCGGTCGATTCCGTTGCAAGGCCCGTGGTGGGGTCCGTGCCGTCGACTGGCAATCCCGCGCCGGTGTCGGACACGGTAATCCGAACATTTTGACCGGCCAGCTGTGCAGAAATCGTGATATCGGCGCCGTCTTCCTGCGGCGTCACCGCATATTTGATCGCGTTTTCGACGAGCGGCTGGAGCAGAAGCGACGGCAACCGCGCGCGCGCGACCACCGGGTCGATTGCGAAATGCGGGCGCAATCGCTCTTCGAAGCGCATCTTTTCGATGTCGAGATAGAGTTTCAGCGTCTCGATCTCTTGCGCCAATGTCACCTGCGCGGTCGGCTCGTTCGCGAGTGTGTATCGAAGGAACGCCGACAGCCGCGACAGCATCGCGTTGGCCGGCTCCGACTGTTTGAGCAGAACCAGCGTCGAAATGCTGTTGAGTGTGTTGAACAGGAAATGCGGATTGAGCTGGTAGCGCAGCATCGCAAGCTGCGCCGACGCCGCCTGCGCTTCAAGCCGGATGACGCGGTCATTCTGTTCCTCGAGCTGGAGGAAATAGTTGATCGCAAAATAGAGCGCCGACCACGCCGCGAGCGATGTCGCGTCGATATACATCGCGCCGAGCAGCAGGCTGGTGAAGCCCGCCTCGCTCGCCGGATTCTGGATCTGCGCAACCCACGCATCGATGAACGCCCATAGCGCGGTGGCAACCCCGGCAAGCCCGAAGCTGACCCCCCACATGAGCAGCGGCCGGCGGTTGATCAGCGAACGGTAGCAGACCGAGAGGATCAGCGAGAGCGAGAAGCCGGTGATCGCCGAAATCGTCTGCGGGATGATGAAGGTGAAGGGCTGGCCGTTGGCAAGCCCCGACACCCCGCGAAGGCCGAGCCACGCGGCCCAGCCCAATATCTGCAGATTCCAGAAAGCCCGGACCTTGTTGTCGAAAAACGGGCCGGGCGAAGTCAGTCGAAACAGCGGCATGGGAGTCCGTGCAATAGCGATGGTCAGCGGCCGCTTACGCGGTCTCGGAAACCGGCGCTACCGATCATTCGGCCGCTACCGGCGCGAGTCCGCTTTCGACGCGCACGCGCGCCTGGCCGAGCGGCTGCAGCTCCGCCCGATGCTTCCACAGCAATTCCTTGTAACCGATCACGCGGCCGTCATGCGCGGTCAAGGTGACGGGGCCGATCGGCTGTTCGTCACGCGCGTCGACGAGCACAGGGGTCGAGGGCACACCGGCGCCCCATTTTTCGCCCCATTGGCGCAGTGCGATCATCGCGGGGAGCAGTTCGATGCCCTTTTCGGTGAGCTGATACTGAACCTTGCGGCGGTCCTCGGCCATTACTTCGCGCGCCATGATGCCATGATCGACCAGCCGCGAAAGCCGGTTCGACAGGATGTTGCGCGCAATGTTCAGTTCCTGCTGAAATTCCTCGAAATGATGGACGCCGTTGAAGGCCGCCCGAAGGATCATGAACGACCATCGCTCGCCCATCGCTTCCAGCGCCAGCGGCAAGGCGCAATTGCCCCCATCCATGTCGTTCAGCAGTTCGCGTAATTTTCCCATGACCCAAGCCCTAACGTAAAATCGGCATATGCGCCAAAAAAATATAGGCCCTCCGTTGCATTTCGCAACTCAAAGTCTAGGTAGCGTTTCGCAACCTTTTGGTTGTGCAAAAACAGGAGGTCCAGATGCCCGATTTCAAGCTTTCTCCCCTCGCCTCTACATTCTCGCTGGCCGGCGCCGCACTGATCGGCGGCCTCGCATTCGGTTCGACCGCGGCGACCGCCGCGGGCGGCGCCTATTACCGTGCCGAACTTGCCAGCCCGGCAACCGCCGCGCGTTTCGTCGCACGGGACGTCGTCTGGGTTTGCAAGGACTCCAGCTGCCTCGCCGGTCAGGGGACCAGCCGTCCGCTGATCATGTGCTCGGCGCTCGCCAAAGCGGCGGGTCCGGTGACCAGCTTCACCGCGGGTGGCAAGGCGCTCGCCGCCGAAGAACTGGCGCGCTGCAACGCTGTAAAATGACGCGCTGACGGGCGGAAGGCCGCACGCCTCTCGCCCGATAGCCGCCACGGCCGTCGTACCTGCCTGTTTTGCAGAAAAGATACGGCGGCCTTTGGACTGTCCAACCCGCCGCGAACGATGCTTCCAATCGCCTTTATCAAAATTGCCGAGCACTGGCGGTTCCGCGCAAGCAAATTTCGCATTGCAATATTGTCTGCATGAACGACATTGGATGCGATGCTGAGGCAATATGAACTTGTCGAGCGCGTGCGCGCTTATGATCCCGACGTCGATGAGGCGCTGCTGAACCGCGCCTATGTGTTTACTGTCCAGAAACATGGCAGCCAGAAGCGCGCGTCGGGCGACCCCTATTTCAGCCATCCGGTCGAGGTTGCGGGCATTTTGACCGACCTTCACCTCGACTGCGAAACGATTGTCACCGCGCTGCTCCACGACACGCTCGAGGACACGCTGACGACGCCCGAGGAGATCGAGCGCCTGTTCGGTGCCGACGTCGGCCGGCTGGTCGATGGCGTCACCAAGCTGTCGAAGATCGAGGCACAGACCGAAAACGAACGCGCCGCCGAAAATCTGCGCAAATTCCTGCTCGCCATGTCGGACGATATTCGCGTGCTGCTGGTCAAGCTCGCCGACCGGCTGCACAATATGCGGACGCTGCATTTCATCCAGAGTCCCGAAAAGCGTCGCCGTATCGCCAAAGAGACGATGGATATCTATGCCCCGCTCGCCGAGCGGATCGGCATGTATGAATTCATGCGCGAGATGCAGTTGCTCGCGTTCAGCGAACTCGAACCCGAAGCCTATGCGACGATCACCGGCCGCCTCGCCAAGCTGAGCGCCGGCGGCAAGGACAAGGTCGCCGGCATCAGCCGCGAGTTCAAGGAACTGCTCGCAAAGAACGGCATCGAGGCCGACGTGTCGGGGCGCGAAAAACATCCCTATTCGATCTGGCGCAAGATGCAGGAGCGGCACGTCAGTTTCGAACAGGTGACCGATATCATCGCCTTTCGCATCATCACGCCGACCGATGCCGATTGCTACGCCGCGCTCGGCATTCTCCACCGCAAGTGGAAAATGGTCCCCGGCCGGTTCAAGGACTATATCTCGACGCCGAAGCGCAACGGTTACAAGTCGCTGCACACGACGATCATGCACCAGCAGAATATGCGGATCGAGATCCAGATCCGCAGCCTGGGCATGCATCAGGAGTCCGAATTCGGCCTTGCCGCGCATTGGGCGTACAAGCAGGGCGGCAGCGCGCCCGACGGACAGGCCGGATGGATCCGCGACCTGATCGAAATCCTCGAGCAGACGCACGACCCCGAAGAGTTCCTCGAAAATACGCGCATCGCGATGTATCAGGACCGCATCTTTGCCTTCACCCCCAAGGGCAGCCTGCACCAGCTGCCCAAGGGCGCGACGCCAGTCGATTTCGCCTATGCGGTGCACACCGGGCTCGGCGACCGGACGGTCGGCGCCAAGGTCAACGGCCGGCTGGTTCCGCTGCGCACGCAGCTCAACAATGGCGATACGGTCGAGATCCTGTCGTCGGACAAGCAGACGCCGCAACCCGCCTGGCTGGGTTTTGCGGTCACCGGCAAGGCGCGCGCCGCAATCCGTCGTCACGTCCGGTCGAAGGAAAAAGTCGAGCTGTCGGCACTTGGTCGCAAGATGTACGACGAGATCGCCCTCCGTCTGCCGAACAAGGTCGGCGACAAGGCGCGTATCGCGGCGCGCGAGCGGCTGAAGCTCGACGACGATACCGCACTCTATGTCGCAATCGCCAAACAGCGGATCACCGACAATGCGCTGCTCGAGGCGCTCGTCCCGGGCATCACCGCGGAGATGAAGACCAAGCCGGGCAAGCTGGTGCAGGGCGCCGCGGTATCGATCGCGGGACTGACTCCGGGCGTCGCCTATCAGCTCGCCGACTGCTGCCATCCCGTCCCCGGCGACCGCATCGTCGGCCTGTCGCGGCCCGGCGAGGGCATCGAGGTGCATGTCATCGACTGCCCGAAGCTTGCCGACGGCATCGATGCCGACTGGATCGACCTCAGATGGCAGGAAGACAGCGAGGGCGGCAATGCGCGGCTATGCATCGTCATTCTCAATGAACCGGGCACGCTCGCCGAAATGTCGGGCATCCTCGCTGCCAATTCGGCGAACATCACCAATTTGCGCCTGTCGAACCGCGAGGGCGGTTTCCACACCTATGACGTCGTCGTCGAGGTACGCGACGTCCAGCATGTGATGCGGATATTATCGGCGCTGCGTGCGTCGGACACGGTCGTGCAGGCCGAGCGGCTTTAGCGCTGCCTCAAGACCCGTTCGTGTCGGGCGAAGTCGAGACACCCGTCGTCCGTGCGCGCCTTTCAGGCATCTCGACTTCGCTCGATGCGAACGGGATAGGGAGGCTCAGTTCGAATATAGCAGCGGCGGCCGCCAGGCGTTCTGGTCGACCGCATCGCTGACCTTGTAGACAAGGCCGCGGCTGTTGAGGAACAGCCTCTCCATCTCGGGCCGCGTGAAGGGACGGGAGCCCAGACGACCGAACACCGCCATCTGCCCGCCCGTTTCGTCGACCGCGCGGTCGCGATCGAGACCCTTCGACAGCGCGAGCGCCGGCGACGGCGTCTTCGCCCAGGCGATCAGCTCGGGGGTCGGTTTCGGCGAGAAGCCATAGAGGCCCGGATTGTCGGGGCTGGTCAACTGGAGCACCTTGATGCCGTTCCGCCCGTCGGCGACATAGCCGAAGAGCGATGCGTTGGTCGACGCGACGATCACATCCTCGGCATCGGTCAGCTTGCCGCCAAAGGTCAGCCCGGGCCACACGATCGGTGCCGCGGGGCGCGTGACATCGACGATGACGAGTCCGTCCTGCTTCGCCGCGACATACATATAGGTTCGCGCCAGATAGATTTTGCGCGCATTGGCGAGCCGCACCGTTCCCTCAGGCACCGCAACCGGTTGCGCCAGATTGGTAACGTCGAACAGCTTTACGCCCTCGGCATCGGTGACCCAAAGGTAGCGGAACTGCACCGCGCTCGCCCGCGCGTCGGTCAGCGGCAGTTGCGCGGTGACCCTGGGCTGGAGCGGCGTCGAGAGGTCGAGCACGACCAGCCCGGCGTCGGTGGTGATATAGGCCATGCTGCCCGCGAGCGTTACATGCCGCGCACCAGCCAGCACATTGCCCTCGTTCCAGGTCAGCGCGCGCCTGAACTTGTTGTTACGGAACTCGGCGTCGGCCAGCGTGTCGATGTCGACCAGAACCAGCCCTTCGACGCTGTCGGTGATCACGGCGTAGCGATAGATGTCGTGCATCACCTGTTCGTGGTTCTCGGGGTAATTCTTGACGATATTCTCGTTGCGGCTGACGCTGATCGGCTGGGTCGTCGCGATTGCCATGCAGGTCGCATTCTTCGTCTTCACATGCGTGTCCTGACCGAGCGCCGAGAAGGGCGCGCGGACGATGCGGTCCGAGAAGCCCTTGTTGCCGACCGAGGCGATGTCATAGACCCGGAAACCGCCGCGCCCTTCGGCGACGAACATATATTCACCGCGCTGCTGCAGGCAGTTCACCCGGCCACTCGTGCCCTGCACGATATTGGCGAATTCCTCGAGCGCGTGGGTTTCGCCCGATCCCTTTTTGTCGAAGGCCTTGCCGCGCACCCAATTTTTGAGCTCGCGCCCATTCTGCTCGACGTGCAGCTTCCAATAATCGGGGTAGCTGTATTTCTGGAGGTAGCTGCCGATCACCGCCTGCGGCTCGTCCCATTCGGTGACGCGCGTCGCCTGGAAGCTGTTTTCCTGCCCCGACCAGACATTGAGCCCGACGAAATTGACGAAGTTGGTACCGAGCAAATTCAGCTGCGCCATGATCGCATTATTGTCGTCAGCCGCTGACAAATGGCAGTCCGAGCATTGCTTCGTTTCCGAGCGCCGCACCGTATGCGGGAAATGCGGCGCGAAGGCCTGGCTCGAATAGCCTGCCGACGAGATCGGCGGCTGCTGCACATAGATGCGCTCGCGGTTGATGTTCGTCGATGACAGCACCAGCGCCGAGGTCGAGCGCACCGGGGTGATGATGCCGCGCACCTCTCCGTTCGGACCGGGTTCGCCGGGCTTGGTCAGCTGGTGGCGGCCGAGCTGGAACATCTCGTCACGCGCCACCTGCGGGTTGTAGGTCGCGAAGTTGCGCGTCTCCTCACCCTCGAAATGGTGCATCTTCGTTTTCCAGTTCGCCTCGATCGGCAAATGGCAGCCACCGCAACTCGTCGTCCACGACAGGTGACAGGTGAAACAGGTCATCTTGTCATCGCCGTGCGCGCGCTCTTCCTTCGCGACACCCGGGCCCCATTCGAACTTGCCGTCCTCGGCGCCCGCGCGCGCCATCAGCTTCGCGCGCGCCGCCTTGGCGTTGAAATGCGGCCCCGGTGTCACCGCCTGTTTGACCAGGCTGACCTGCCATTCGAGCTTCGGATCGACGATCGAGCGCTGGATCAGCCCGATCACCTCGGCATCGTCATTATACTGGAATTCAAAGCGGCGGCGTCCGTCGGGATTGCGGAGCAGCGCGAGATTATTGCCCTGCGGCCGCGCCGCGACGTTCGAGGTGAGCAGGTTCGGGAAGGCATCGGCGGTGCCGTGGCAATCCTTACAGCTGATCTCGACCGCGTTCGCGACTTCGCCCTGGATGAAGCCGTTGCCGTGGCTGTCCTGCGCGAAGTGGCAATCGGCGCATTGCATGCCCTTTTCGGCGTGGATGTCCATCATATGGACCGCCTTGCCGGGGTTCAGCCCCGGGGGCACAAATTTGCCCTCGACGCCGGGTTTGCCCGGATCGGCACTCGAAAGGCACAGATCGCGCTCCTTCGAATCGGTGTAGTGGCTGCAGCTCTTGCGCCATTTCTCGGGATCCTTCGGGTCGATGATGTTCGCGCTATCGGTGCCGTACGTCGCCATATTGCCGTCGGCGGCCAGCAGATTGCCATTGCGGTCGCGCTTGAAGATGCCGCGGAAGTTCCAGCCATGGCCGTGATAGTCGGCGAACTGGGTATCCTTGTTGCTGTCGTTGACGTCATAGACGTCGCGCAGGAACTCGACGTCGGCCCACAGCCCGCGCGTCGCCGCAGCTTCGGGATTGCGCTCGAGCACCTGATGCACCTCGGCGGCAGTCGGATAGCGCTGCTGCTTGTATTTCTTCTGATAGTCCGCGTCGCTCATCCCCGGCGGGCGCGGTGCGGTGTTGTCAGGGCCCGGCCACATCTGCGGCGCGTCCGATTCATAATCCCACATCGTGTAGCCGAGATAGGAGTTCAGGAAGATATTCGGCTGGTGCATGTGGCACGACATGCACTGCGACGTCGGGATCGCGCGGGTGAACGCATGGCTGATCGGATGGCCCGATTCGCGGCGCGGCCGGGGCGGTTGTTGCTGCGGGCCAGCCGCGCCCGCCGCCGGATCGATCAGCGCGCCATGCCCGCCGCTCGCCGGATCGTCGTTCGGCGCCATATGTCCGGGGTCGGCATGGCCGCCGCCGCCAAGCTTTTTCTCGGCCCCATGACCGTCGCCGCCTTCGGGCGCGCGCAGCTTTTCGCGGATCGTCGGATCGACCGTATCGGTCTCGCCGTCGCGGCCGAACCTGGCATAGGTCAGGCTGTGCCGCGGCTCGCGGTCGTTGGCATAGATGACGTGACACCCCGAACAGCCCGAATGGCGATAGTCGCCGGGCTGGTCGTTGGTGCCCATGAACCACGACAGCGGATCGTTGAGGCGCGTCTTGTGAATGTTGAGCACGGGGATCGAGACGCGCAGGCCGGTGCCGGGGCCGCGGTTCGACTGTTTGAGGTCGGGACGCCCAGGCTCCTCGAGCCGCTGGATGCTGCCGGTCGGGTTCGGCAGGCCGATTTCGGGGAATTGCGTGTTGATGTTGCGTCCACCGCGTTCGAACACGCGGAAGACGTCGCCCGGCGGAATGACGCTCCAGCGCGGGAGCGGGTACATTTTAGCGAGCGCGCCGCGTTTCTTTTCTTCGTCGGTCAGGATCTTGTCGAAGCCGAAGCCCGGCTTGCACGCTTCCTTATATTCCTCGGCAGTCAGTCGCGACGAGGGCGAGAGGATGCACGCGGGTTCGCCTTTGCGCGTATAGGCCTCGCCAAACACGTAGTTTTTATAGGGCACGATGCCGTTGTTATAGGCTGCGCCGCCCCACAGCATCGCGCCGGTCGACATCATCGATCGTTCGGTCGCCTCGATTACCTCGAGGTGGCACGACCCGCACGCCTCGCGCGCGACGCGATAATCGCTGGGGTTCACGAAGCGGATGAATTCGGGCGATTCCTTGTTGAGCAGCGTATAGCTACGCTGTGGGTTTGCCGAGCTGTCGTGCCAGGCGCCGGGCAGGGTCGGCTGCGGATGCGCGAGCGCCATCACCGCCTTGTTGGTCGGATGCTGATAGCCGAGGCTGGGGGTGCCGCGCTGGCTCGCATCGCCGCCATGGCAGTCGGTGCAGCCCAGTTTGACCGCGGGGGTCGCATGCATCGACGGCTGGTCGGTGCGCGTGTGACAGCTGTAACAGCCTTCGGATTTCTGAACGACCTCGGCATCGCTCTGCTCGCGCGGCGCGGGGGGCGTGAAGCGATATTCGATCTTGAGCGGCTTTTCCTCTTCGGCCGCGCGAACGACGCTCGCGCCGAAAGCGGCGCACATCGTCACGAAAGCGAGCAAGGCGAAGAGTTTGCGCAGCACGGTCAGAAACTCACGATCACATTGGCAAGGACGGAGAGATAGGCGTCGTTCTTTTTCTTGTTGTCGAACAGATCCTTGAATCCCTTGCCCGGCAGCAGCACCGCGGCGCTGAGGCGGCCGACGATATTCTGCGTCGCCTTCGGCCGCCAGATCGTCGCGACCGAAAGGTCGTAGCCGATATCCTTGGGGATCGACCCTTCGGTGCGCAGCGCCTGCAGGCTCGACGTATTCTCGAACCACAGATGATTGAAATTGGTGCTGACGCGAAATTCGGGGGTCAGGTCGAAATCGGCGCCCGCGCCGATGAAGACGGTGCCGGGGTTGTTGAAATTCGACTGCCCCTCTTCCTTCGACGAGCGCAGCGAATTCAATATGCCGTTGCGGCCGCTGATCGCGATGACGCGCCCGCCGCCCGCGAAGGGGATCGTCTGGCGGATCCAGTAGCTGGTGTCCGCGCCGCCGAAGATCGGGTTCTCGAAAATCGCGTCGTAGCCGCCTTCGGTGTTGTTATACGGATCGCCGTCGCCGGTCGCATAAAGGCCCGACAGACGGAACCGCATCCAGTCATGGTCATAGCTGAGCTCGACCGCACCGAAACCCGCGCGGATCTCGGCGGGCTTGCTGGTAAAGAAGCTGTTCCGGTCCTCGCCCAGCGCGGCGTAGAAACTCGCGGTGACGTTGATGCGGCCGATGCGGCCGTCGGCGCTGTAACCGAGATAAACGACGTCATATTCGCGCCCGCGCAAATCGCCGAGCAGCGCCGGGCGCACCGGGAAGCCGTTGTGGTCGATCTGCACGTCATTCTTTTCGCGGTTCATATTATAGGTCACGCTGACCTGGCTGGTCAGCCCGACGAACGGGAAATCCTGTCGATAGAGGTTGCCGGTGAAGACGAAGTCGTCGCGCGGAGTCTGGGTGATGTCGTTCAGACCCGAGTTGGTGTCCTTTTCGAGTCGCCAGAAGGCGGCGAGATTATATTGGAAGCGGTTGTTGTCGCGGTTGCCGAACAGGCGGATGCCGAGCTGGCTGTCGTTGAACAGGAAACCGCGAAAATCGCTCTGGAACGGCTGGATGCCGAGGCGGATCGAATAGAAGTCGAAGCGGTCGGACGTGTTGCCGAGATGCTTGTCGACGAACAGCTCCTGCACACCGAGGAAACTGTCATAGCGATGGCTCGCCTTCGACGGCCGCACGTCGAGCACGCGCCGTTCGGGCACGTCGACATAATTGGCCTGATAGGCGAGCGTGACGCGATATTCGATGTCGGGCGGCTTGAACGCGGTCGAACCCTTGATCAGTGCGGCGCCGGCGATGAAGGTCTGCGCAAAGACGAAACTGCGATCCTTGCCGAACACATCGAGGCTGCCCGGCCGCTCGGTCGTCTGGACACCGACAGGGATCGGGAAGGTGCGCGGTTCGAACACCGTGTCGGACACCGCGCTGCCGACGAAGAACCAGTCGTCGCCCTTGATCGGCAGCCATTTGACCTTGCTGCGGTCGATCGCCCGGTCCCCCTTGTACGTGTTCTGGTGATAGGGATCGAACCAGCGTTCCTTGACCACGCCCAGCGTCTCGATCAGGCGCCAGCGGTCGGGGACCGGCAATTGGTCCTCCATCCCCGGAAACGCCTGTGGCGGCGGCGGGCGGAGCGCGCCGACATTGTCCTGGGTCAGCTGGTCAGGCAGGTCGGGCGTGTAACCTGGACGACGACGGCCCTCGATCATCTCGGTGACCAGATCGTCCTTGACCATCTCCTGCCAGTCGACCGGCGGCGGGGGCGGAACAAGCTCTTCGGCGGGCTGCTGCGCAGGCGCCGCGTCGCCCGCAATCGGCGGCCCCTCCTGCGCGGGAGGCGGCGGCGTGACATCGGCCCCCGGCGCGCCTTGCGCCGCGAGCGTCGCGATGATCGGCCAAAGGCTGCCCCCCGTCATCATCGCCTATAGCCCGTCACAGACATTCTGGTTCGCCGTGTCGAGGAACGGCGCAAAGGGGCAGCTGATGTAGCGCAGGCGAACCCCCGCGCCGACGTTCACGACAATATTGTCCGCGCGAATGGCCTTGGGTGCGTTGCCGATGCCGCCGATGCGCGCACCGCCATTATGGAGGCCGAGGAAGCTGATCATGTCATCCTGGTCGATGCCGTCGCCCGACACGCCAATCGCTCCGACGAGCTGGTTACCGCGATAGATGGGGACCGACCCGGGGAAAATCTGGATGCCGTTCTGCAGCCGATTCTGTCCCGCCGCGACGTCGGGCAGCGTCGTGCAACGCGCGGGCGTATCGGGGTTCGCACTCTGCAAGAAGCCGATGTGCTGGCCGAGATTCCCGATGATCAGCGCCGATTGCAGCCCGGTCGAGAAGGGATTGAACTGTGCGATCGGGCGCGACAGCGGTCCTTGCGGGCGGCCGACCTCGCCATCGGGAAAATAGGGTCGCGACAGATTGCCGTTGGCACGGTCCGAGAAGGCGATTGTGCCGGTAAGCGCAGCCGGATTGTTCAGGAAGGTCCGCGTCGCGGTGACGAACTGGCGGACATCGGCACTGGCATTCGCGCCGAGTTCGCTTCCCGCCTGCGCACCCGAGAAGAAGGCGGCGGTACGCGCCTTTTGCAAGCTGACGTCGGTACCGAAGATCGGCGCATCGGGCGAGCGTACGATGCCGAGGACCGATCCGTGCGTGTCGACGATACTGATCGTCACCTGCGCACGACTGTCCAGCGGGCGGCGAATCTGCGCGCGGGCGCGGCTCATCACCGTGAAGGCTTCCTCGAGCACGGCGCGCGCCTCGGCCTGCGTCAGGGGTGCGCTGTTCGTTGCGCCGTCGGTCCCGGCGCGCAGCGGGTAGCGGTTGGTCCCGCTGCCATCGGTGAGCACAAAGGCGTCGCGGTTCGAGAATTCGGCGGCGGTGGAGGCACGGATGCCCGAGGCTTCGCTGCCATAGGCGATCCCGGCGGTCACCGCGGCATTGGCATAGCCGATCACCGCGACGAGATTGCCCGCGGTGCCGTTGAGGCTCGCGAAGCTCGCGCCGCCGCTGCTCATCACCCCGGCAAAGGTCGCGTCGGAGAAGCGCAGCGATGTCCCGTCAACGGTAATCTTGTCGGCGGTGATCGTTGTCGGTGCTTCGAACCCGCGCGTGCCGGCGAGCGCGATGAACTCCTCGGGGTCGTTATCGATATCGAGGATGTTGGCGTCGCTGCCATAGACGCCGTCGCCCATCACCCCGATGCCGCCGACGAGCACGCCATTCTTGTAGAGCGGTAGCCCGCCCGGATCGGCGGCGAGGCCGAGCGGCGAGCGTTTGGGGCCGATCAGCGCCGCGCTGCCCGGGGCGCCGAAGCGCGCCGACAGATCGCTGCACGGCAATTGGCTGAACTGCACCCCGAACAAGGGCCCGCTTTCGAGACCGACGGTGGTCGGCGCGGGCGGAAAATGTTCCTGAACGATCTGGCTCGCGGTGCGGGTCGAGAAGGCGTTTCCGCCGCTCGACAGATACGCGCCGGTCACCGCCTTCGCGATCGCGCCGCCCTCCGCGGGGAAGGTGACGTTCTGCGCGTCGATATTGACGCCATTGGGGGCGGGCGCAGTCGTCGCGTTCGCACGCGCGCCGTTCATGCGGAACACGCCGAGTACATTGCCGACGCGGTCGGTCACCGCGATCACCGACGGCAGCCCGCGCGCCTGCGCCTCGGCGATGGATTGTGCGAGCACGCGCTCGACGTCGGTGGTGGTCAGCGCCTCGGCGGCGGGCGGCGTGTAGACCGTCGTCGGCGTCGGAGTGGGCGTTGGGGTCGGCGTGGGCGTCGGGGTGCTGCCGCCTCCCCCGCCACCGCCGCCACCGCCGCATGATGTCAGCAGCAGCGCGCTCATTGCGGCAAAGGCGGCCGAACGGAAAAGATGCGTTTTGTTTTGCATGTTCTTACCGCAGCGCCCCGATTGCGCGCACTGCGCTGCCGAACGACGCCTGGAATTCGGAGGGTTTGTACGCGTTGGGGTCTTTCACCGCCGCATAGGCCCGGTCGATGTCGCCGCGGATGCCAGCGGCCGCACCCACGGTGACGCGGCCTGACGACACCATCGCGTTGAGCAGGGTGTCGACCCCCATCACCGCCTGCTGCGACCCCGAATAATCGGTGTAGCGGTCGCTGATCGCCTTCGCCGAAATCGCATCGACCATCGCAAAAGCGTCGGCGCCCGAGAAGCTACGCGAGGCGAAGGCACTCTTCAGCGCCGCGACCGTCTGTGACAGCTGCGCCGCGGCGGCGACCGCACTCGGCCGGTCGGTCGCCATCGCCTTGTGGAACGCCGCGGTACGCGCCGCGAGCTGGTCGGCGAGCGCGGGCGCGGCAAGCCGCGCGGCGGCGGCGAGCATGATCAGATTCTCGTCATTATAGGGCGGCATGCCCTCCGGAATATTGCGCCCCGCATTGTCGAGGCCCGTGCGCACCGGCTTCGCCTGATCGAAGATACGGCGATGACAGCTATGGCAGTCGAGGAAATAAAATTCGGGGAACATGCCCTCGGTCCCGCGCCGCGTCTGGAACAACGCGAGGCTTCGCTCGATCGCGGTCGCCTGTCCGACCGCCCACATCTGGACATGGTCGGTGCGCCGGCCCGCCGCGCCGAACTTGCGCCAGCCATAGTCGGCATCCTCCTGATGATGCGCCTGCAGCGAGGAGAAGAGGTCGAGTTCGAAGGCGATGCGCGGATGGCCTGCCGCCATGATGCGGTGGGTGACGAACTGTCCGTCAGCCGCCGAGCCGAAGTGGCAATCGACGCATACGCCGGCGCGGACCACCGGATCCTCAAGCTTCTTGAGCCCCGCCGACAGGTTCGCGAGATGCTTGTCGCGCATTTCGCGGTCAGGATCGGCGTTGGTCCCGACCCCGGCATAATGGCTGGCGAGCCAGCCGCCTGCGGGGCCGTGGCATGATTCGCAGCCCACGCCATCCTCGGCCGGTGCCGCGCGCGCTGTCCCCGAGGTGCTGTGGCAACCAAGGCACATCTGCGCCTTGGCGGGGTCGCCGATGCCGAGGTTGCGCGCGATGAACTGGCTGCGGTTGTTGCTGAGCACCGCCCACGCCCGGCTGTGTGCACCGCCGGGCGTCGAAGGCTCCTGCCACTTCATCAACTCGTCCTGCCGGACGACGGTGCCGTCGGCCTCCATCCGGCCGTGGCAGGTCGACCCCGCGCATGATGCGACGCCGGTGTAGCGCGCGCCGCTTTCGCCTTGCGAGCGGGCAGGGGGTGCGAAGACGAACGCCGCGATGGCGAGCGCGAGCAGCATCAGCGCCAGGACAGCAAATGCCGCACGCATGCGAACGAGGGCGGCAAATGCCGCCCATGGCCAATCGCCGCGCCCCTTTCCAGCGTGCGTTGTCATCCGCAAAACCCCTTTTCCCCAGCCCGGCGCTTTTACGCCTTGGTCCGATTTACACCACCCCGAATGCCAGCATCGCGTCAGCCACTTTCTTGAAGCCGCCGATGTTCGCACCCTTCACATAATCGATATAGCCGCCGCCTTGGTCGCCATAGGTGATGCAGCTTTTGTGGATGCCGTCCATGATGTCCTTGAGCATCTGCTGCAGTTCGGGCTCGCTCCAGCTGCGGCGGCCGCTGTTCTGACTCATTTCGAGGCCCGACACCGCGACGCCGCCGGCATTCGCGGCCTTGCCCGGCGCGAACATGATCTTCGCATCCTTGAAGACATGCACGCCTTCGAGGTTCGTCGGCATGTTGGCGCCCTCGCTGACGGCGATACAGCCATTGGCGACAAGTGCCTTCGCGTCGTCGCCGAGCAGCTCATTCTGCGTCGCGCACGGCAGCGCGACGTCGCAGGGAACACCCCACGGCGTCTTGCCCGCGGTGAAGCTCGCGCTCTTGAATTCGTCGCAATATTCCTCGATCCGGCCACGGCGGTGCGTCTTGTGCGCCTTCACCCAGTCGATCTTGTCCTGCGTGATGCCGTCGGGATCGTGGATGAAGCCGCCCGAATCCGAGAGCGTCAGCACCTTGCCGCCGAGCTGGACGATCTTTTCCGCCGCGTGCGTCGCGACATTGCCCGAGCCCGAGATGACCGCGGTCTTGCCGACCAGATCCTGCCCCTTTGCCGCGAGCATGTTGGCGAGGAAGTAAACCGCGCCATAGCCCGTCGCCTCGGTACGGATCAGCGAGCCGCCCCATTCGAGCCCCTTGCCGGTGAGCACCCCGGTGAACTCGTTGGTGATCCGCTTATATTGCCCGAACATGAAGCCGATTTCGCGGCCGCCGACGCCGATGTCGCCTGCGGGCACGTCGATGTCGGCGCCGATGTGGCGATACAGTTCGGTCATGAAGCTTTGGCAGAAGCGCATGATCTCGCGCACGCTCTTGCCCTTGGGATTGAAGTTCGACCCGCCCTTGCCGCCGCCCATCGGCAGCCCGGTCAACGCGTTCTTGAACGTCTGTTCGAACGCGAGGAACTTGAGCACCGATTCGGTAACGCTCGGGTGGAAACGTATGCCGCCCTTGTACGGCCCGATGGCATTGTTGTTCTGGACACGCCAGCCGCGCTGGACGCGGATGTTGCCGTTATCGTCTTCCCAGCAGACGCGGAAAGACACCACCCGGTCGGGTTCGGCGATGCGCCGCAAGATCTGCTGCGCGTGATATTCTTCCTTGTCGGCGATGAAATCGAAGATGTCTTCCGACACCTCCTGCACCGCCTGGACGAACTCGGGTTGCCCCGGGTTGCGCTTTTTCACGCCTTCCATGAACGTCGAAAAATCGACGTGATCCGAAACTGCCATTGCACCCCTCCCCTGTATGACTGGGAAAGCCGGTGCGACCCCTGACGATTTTATCGTTGACCGACCTTGTGTGCCAAAGGCTACACCATCGCCAAGCAAAGGCAATATGACAGCGCGCACAGGCGATATTTTTTCGAGGCGCGCGCAAAAGGGGCAAAAATGAGCGAGAGCAACAAGATGGCCAAGGAAACAGGCCGCAGCATGACGGGCGCCAACCGGGCCATACTGATCGCGGCGTTTGTTCTGCTGGCGGCGGCCGTGGGCTATGCAATCTGGCGCGATTCCGCGTCATCGGCGGCCGATCCGACCGCGCCAAGCGCCGCTGCGCCGTCCGATCAACTCGCCGAGCTGGAGGCGCGCACCAAGCGCGAGCCGAACAGCGCGGAAGCATGGACGGCACTGGGTGCAGCACGTTTCGACCTGAGCGATTTTTCGGGCGCCGCCGCCGCTTATGAAAAAGCGACCGCGATTTCGCCCGAATCGGCGGGGCTCTGGTCGGCACTGGGCGAGGCCCGCGTGATGGGGAGCAACAGCGATCCAATGCCCGCCGATGCGCTTGCAGCCTTCGACAAGGCGATCGCGCTCGACGCGAAGGATCCGCGCGCGCGCTATTTCCTCGCGGTGAAGAAGGATATCGGCGGCGATCACAAGGGCGCGATCGACGACTGGTTTGCGCTGCTCGCCGACACGCCGCAGGGCGCGCCATGGGAGGCGGACCTGCGCCGTACGATCGAACAGGTCGGGCAGATACACAAGATCGACGTCGCCGCGCGGCTTGCGAATACGCAGGCGCGGCCGCTGACCGCCAGCGAAATGCCCGTCGCCGCGCGCGCGATCCCGGGGCCGACCCGGTCGGACATGGAGGCCGCCTCGCAGCTGTCCAAAGGCCAGCAGGACCAGATGATCGAGGGCATGGTGAGCGGGCTGGAGGCCAAGCTGAAGGCCAATCCCGCCGACGTCGACCGCTGGATCATGCTGATGCGCAGCCGCATGACGCTAGGCGAAACCGCGAAGGCGGCGCAGGCGCTGAAGGACGGGATTGCGGCCAATCCGGCGGCGGCGGGCCGATTGAAGGCGCAGGCGCAGCTGCTGGGTGTACCGGGAGCGTAAAATCTCCATTGGCGCGGCGCCAGTAAAGCGGTACGCCGTCAGGGCTGCGGGGGGCGCCAAAAAAATAAGGTCGCCGCGGCGCACTGCCGCGAGACGCTTTCGGACGTATTTGCCCGGGACAGTTGTCCACTCTGTATCGGGCCTCGTGGTTTCCCATCCGCTGAGCTGATGCGCGCTGCCGAAGCCGCCGCACAACAGCCAGCGCAGGATTTAACCCGCCATCAGTGCCGCGTTGCCGCCCGCCGCGGTGATGTCGGTCGAGATCGACTTTTCCTCGGCGAAGCGGTGCAGATAGTGCGGGCCGCCAGCCTTGGGGCCGGTGCCCGACAAACCGCGTCCGCCAAAGGGTTGCGAGCCGACGATCGCGCCGATCTGGTTGCGGTTCACATAGACGTTACCGACCTGCGCGCGGGCGGCGATATGCGCCGCAACGCCGTCGATGCGCGTGTGGACGCCGAGCGTCAGACCATAGCCCGAGGCGTTGATCGCATCGATCAGTGCGTCGAGCTCGCCGCCCTTCCAGGTTGCAATGTGCAGCACCGGCCCGAAAATCTCGCGCTTCAGGTCGGTGACATGGTCGAGGCGGATCGCGACCGGCGGGACGAAATGCCCGTCCGCGGGCAGGTTCGTCCGCCCCGCTTCGGCGATCACGCGCCCCGCGGCGCGCGCTTCAGCGACATAGGCGGCGATGTTCGCGCGCGCTTCCTCGTCGATAATCGGACCAACGTCGGTGGCGAGGATCGACGGGTCGCCGACGTTGAGTTCGGCCATCGCGCCCGCGACCATTTCGATCATCGTATCGGCGACATCTTCCTGCACGCAGAGCAGGCGTAGCGCCGAGCAGCGCTGGCCCGCCGACTGGAAAGCCGAGGCGACGGCGTCGCGCGCCACCTGTTCGGGGAGCGCGGTCGAATCGACGATCATCGCATTCGCGCCGCCCGTTTCGGCGATCAGCGTCGCGATCGGACCATCGCGTCCGGCGAGGCTGCGGTTGATCATCCGTGCAACCTCGGTCGAGCCGGTAAAGGCAACGCCGATGATGTCGTCGTGGCTGGTGAGCGCGGCGCCGACGGTCTCGCCGCGGCCGGGCAGATAATGGAGCACGTCGCCGGGAATGCCGGCCTCCAGCAGCAGTTCGACCGCTGCGTGCGCGATCAGCGGCGTCTGCTCGGCGGGTTTCGCGAGCACGGCATTCCCCGCGGCGAGCGCCGCCGACACCTGACCCAGGAAGATCGCGAGCGGGAAGTTCCACGGGCTGATGCAGACGAACACGCCCTTGCCTTCGAGCATCAGTTCGTTGCGCTCGCCGGTCGGGCCGGGGAGCGCCACCGGATAAGTGAAGTCGGCGCGCGCCTGCGCGGCATAATAACGCAGAAAATCGACCGCTTCGCGCACTTCGGCGATTGCGTCGACGAGCGTCTTGCCGGCCTCGTCGATTGCAAGGCCGAGGAAAAGCGCGTCATGCTCT
This sequence comes from Sphingopyxis sp., assembly GCA_051861185.1. Classification (GTDB taxonomy): domain Bacteria; phylum Pseudomonadota; class Alphaproteobacteria; order Sphingomonadales; family Sphingomonadaceae; genus Sphingopyxis. Next base: position 115,394 of record JBIMKQ010000007.1, on the reverse strand, counting down.
TCGAGCAGATCGGCAGCGCGTTCGAGCCGCTCGGCGCGGAAGACGCCGCCGGCGAGGCTCCAGTCGTTGTGCGCCTTCTGCGCCGCGACGACGGCTTCGGCGACCGTCGCCGCGTCGGCCTCGATCACCTGGCCGATGACTGCTCCCGTCGCGGGATTGCGCACCGTTTCGGCTTTGCCCTGTCGCGTGGCACCGCCGACGATCGGCGCCGCGACCAAGTCGGTCCGCCGCGCAGCGCCGATCGCCGAAACGAGCGCCTCGGGCACACCGGGCTCGCCAAGGTCATAGCCGCGCGAATTGCGGCGCGCCGGATCGAACAGACCGAGACCCGTCGCGATCTTCGACGATGCCGCGCTAGCGACGCTGCGCGGGTCGACCGCGAGCTGTTCGGCGGTGACGCCGGGGTCCGAAAACTGGTGGACGAAGCTGGAGTTCGCGCCATTTTCGAGCAGGCGGCGGACGAGATAGGCAAGCAGATCGCGGTGCGTACCGACCGGCGCATAGACGCGCACCGGACGCGGCGGCGGGAACAGGGCGACGAGCGCGTCATGCGCGCCCTCGCCCATGCCGTGCAGTCGCTGGAGCTCGTAATCGGCGCCTGCGAATAGTTCGGACACATAGGCCAGCGTCATCGCATTGTGGCTCGCGAAAGCCGGATAGATGCAATCCTGGCAATCGCGCAGCAGCTGGGCACAGCGCATATAGTTGAGGTCGGTGTGCAGCTTTGCCGTGAACACGGGGAAGTCGCCGAGGCCCATGGTCTGCGCGCGCTTGATCTCGGTATCCCAATAGGCGCCTTTGACGAGGCGCATCGACAGTTTGACGCCGCGTGCGCGAGCCCGGTGCGCGAGCCAGTCGATCACCGCCGGCGCGCGTTTCTGATACGCTTGGATGACGATGCCGAGCCCGGTCCAGCCGTCGCCGATCCCCGCGTCGATCAGTGCCGCGAACACATCCATATGGGGCTCGAGGCGGTCGCTTTCCTCGGCATCGATCATCAGCGGAATGTTGACCGCGCGCGCGGCCTTGGCGAGTTCGACGACGCGCGGAACCAGTTCGTCGCGGACACGGGCCGGTTGCAAATATTCATAGCGCGGATGGAGCGCCGAGAGCTTGATCGAAATGCCGTGGTTGGCGTGCGGGTCGCCGGGCTTTGCAGACTTGCCGATACGCGCAATGGCATTCGCGTAGCTGTCGTAATAGCGCGCGGCATCGTCGGCGGTGCGCGCGGCTTCGCCGAGCATGTCGAAGCTTGCGAGTTCGGACTTTTCCTTGTCGGCGCGCTTGACCGCGGCGTCGATCGTCTCGCCCATCACGAACTGCTGGCCGAGCATTTTCATGGCCGCGAGCGCCGCCTGACGAATGACCGGTTCGCCCGACCGCCGGATCATCGATTTGATCAGGGACAGCGGGTTCGCCTTGCTGCCCATTGCGTCGAGCATCAGCGTTGCCGACCCGAGCGACAGTCCGCGCGACGAGAGCGCGACGATCAGCGGGCTGTCCTCACCCTCGCCGTCCTTCCAGTGGCGTCCGGCGATCTTGTCGCGGATCAGCGCATTGGCGGTCGCATTGTCGGGAACGCGCAGCAGCGCCTCGGCGAGGCACATCAGCACGACGCCTTCCTCGGTCGACAGGCGATAGCGGTTCATCAACTGCGCAACGAGCGTCTCGCGTTCGCCTTCGGCCTTCGCCTTGCGGATCAGCTCGAGGCCGCGGCGAGTGACTCCCTCGACACTGGCCGAAGAGGTGGCAAGGGCGGTACGTAGCTCGGCGACGATGTTGGATTCGCTGCGACGGGCGAGGGCGCGGATGGGGGCGCGGTCGGGGCTTTCGGTCATGCCGCCTGATACCATATTGCCACAAGGCGATCAGACTTGTTTTATCGAAATTCATATATGAATTGACCAAGTTTGCGGTCAATAATAGTCGATACGCATGAAAAATACCCCATCCGCAGTCGAACTGGACGAATTCGATCGCAAGATCCTTGCGATTCTGGGCCGGGATGGCAGGATCACCTTCACCGAACTCGCATTGCAGGTCGGGCTTTCGAAAACGCCGTGCCAGCAGCGCGTCAAACGGCTTGTCGACAGCGGACTCATCATCGGCTTTCGCGCGATCGTCGATCCGGCCAAGGTTGGGCTGGACCATGTCGCCTTTACCGAGGTCAAGCTGTCCGATACGCGTGAAGACGCATTGAAGCAGTTCAACATGGCGGTGCGGCAGATTCCCGAGGTCGAGGAATGCCACATGATCGCGAGCAGCTTCGATTATCTCCTCAAGGTCCGCACCCCCGATATCCGCCGTTACCGGATCGTGCTGGGTGAAAAGATTTCAAGCCTGCCACATGTCGCGAGCACGTCGACCTTCGTCGCGATGGAGACGATTTGCGAATCGGCGCGCTGAAGACGGTTTGGCACCAAAGCATTGACCCGCGCCGCCGATGGCGGCAAAGGCGGGCGGTCGGCAGAGCGTAGCCGCGTGCGGGTGTAGCTCAATGGTAGAGCTTTTGCTTCCCAAGCAAGTGACGAGGGTTCGATTCCCTTCACCCGCTCCACTTTCGCAGAGATTTAGAGGAGCTAAATCGCGATGAGCGAAAGTTCGGCCGGCCTCGCGAAGCGAGGATCGACGGCGTGGCTTTGCCACGACGAAACTTTCAATCCTCTACGCGCTCCACCTTCACCGACTGGCTGACAAAGGCGATATCGCTATAGGCGGTGAGGAACGAGATGTCGGCGGCGTCGCGGCCGACACAGATACGCGCCATTTCGGATGCGCGCGCCATGCCCGTCGCATCGACGGGGTGCCAGTCGCCATCGAGGAACACTTCGGCCACCGCATGAAAGTCCTGCGGGGCGACGCGGAGCGCATAGGCGCTCGCCATTCGCGCCGGGATGTGGGCGGCGCGTGCAAGCGCGATCATGACATGCGCATAATCGCGGCACACACCGCGCCGCTCGACAAAGCTGTCGAGCGCCCCGGTCTCCGAAGTGCTGGACCCCGAAACATAGGTAAAGCGGCTTTCGATCCAGTCGCGCATCCGACCGATCTTCGCCCCGCCCTCATGCTCGCCAAAGCGGCGTTCGACGAAAGCGTGAAACTTGTTCGACGGGCAGTAACGCGATTCGTTGAGATATGGCACGGCCTCGGCCGGAAGGCGGTGGAGCGGCACCGCGGCCAGCGAGCGAACATCGATGTCGGGCCGATCGATCTCGACCACCGCACGATATTCGGCCCGCAAGCGGCCCTCGGCGCGCAGCCAGACGGGCTCGCAGACGCCGCCCGCCGCGGGGACGCGCGCCAGATGTTCGGGCACGCCAAGATCCAGCGACGCTCCGAGAACGCGCTGTCCATGGCCGTTCGCCGCCTCGATCTGGAGCATCAGGTCGACCGGTTCGGGCAGGCGGTAATTTAGGGAGGCGGATATTTCGAGTTTCATCTATCGCCAACGCATGAGGGAGGGATCGGTGGCGCTAGGGATGACAGAAAGAAAGAGCAAGTGACCGCGGCGCGTACCATCCCGTTTATCGTCGCAACGATCTTCATGGACGCGGTCGGTTTCGGCATCATCATGCCGGTGCTGCCGCAGCTCGTGATGGAGGTCGGACGCATCGACCTGCCGCACGCGATCGAGGTCGGCGCCTGGATCGGCCTCGTCATGGCAGTGGCGACCTTCCTCGCTTCGCCCGTGCTCGGCAATCTGTCCGACCATTTCGGGCGGCGGCGCGTGCTGCTGCTGGCGCTCGGCGGGCTGGCGATCGATTATGCCCTGCTGACGATCGTCGAGACTTTGCCATGGCTGTTCGTCGCACGCGCGCTGTCGGGTATTTTCGGCGGCAGTTATGCCGCGGCGCAGGCGGCGATCGCCGACATCACCAAGCCCGAGGAACGCGCGCGCAACTTCGGCTTCGTTGGCGCGGCGTTCGGCGTCGGTTTCGTCGCGGGCCCCGCACTTGGCGGCTTTCTGGGCGAGATCAGTCCGCGCGCGCCGTTCGTCGCCGCCGCGGTCCTCGCCGCCGCCAACATGCTTTACGGCTATTTCATCTTCCCCGAAACGCTGCCCCCCGCACGCCGCCGCGCCTTCGACTGGCGCCGAGCCAATCCGCTCGGCGCGTGGAAGACGATGCGCGCGCTGCCGGGCATGGACGGGGTCGCGGGGGTGCTCGTGCTCTGGCAGATCGCCAGCCTCGTCTATCCGATGACGTGGAGCTTTTACTGCATCGCGCAGCTCGGCTGGACGCCGGGGATGATCGGCGCAAGCCTGGCCGCAGTCGGGGTGATGATCGCGCTTGGGCAGGTTTTCGTCGTCGGCCCTGCCGTCGCACGCTTTGGCGAGCGCGACGCCGCGACGCTGGGGATCCTCGTCGCGGTACTGGTCTATGTCGGCTATGCGGTCACGACCTCGACAATCGGCGCTTTTTTGCTGCTGATCCCGGTCGCTCTGCAGGCCCCGGTGCAGCCGTCGCTGATGGCGATGATGTCACGCCGCGCCGCCGCCGAAACGCAGGGCGAGGTGCAGGGGATTTCGGCAATGGCGATGGGGCTCGGTCAGCTGTTCGCGCCGCTGCTGCTCACCGGAACGATGGCCTATTTTACAGCGGACGGCGCGCCGGTACATTTTCCGGGCGCGGCCTTTGTCGTCGCAGCAATCTTTGGCCTCTTCGCGATCCTCATGCTCCGCCGCCTGCCGCGCGCGACGCAGACGAGTGAGGATGCGGCAGCCGATCAGATGCCGCCGTCGGTCACCGCATAGCCAAGCGCTTCGAAACCCGCGGTGAGCGTTGCGACGCACGCCGCAACCTGTTCGCCTTCAGTCGAACGAATGACGAAATTGGCGCCGGTCTTCCCTTCACGAAAGAAGGGATAGCTGCCGATCGCAACGCCCGGATAATCCTTCTCGCCCTGCCGCAGCAGGTCAGAGATCTCGCTTTCGGGGGCCCATGCGCCGATCGTATGCGCGACGAGCGGCGCACCGCCCTCAAGCTCGCCGGTCAGCGCGTCGAGCATGCCCGCCGTGATATGCGGCACCCCCGCCATCACGAACAAATTACCGATGCGGATGCCGGGCGCGCCCGACATGCGGTTGGGAATCAGATCGGCACCCTCGGGCACCCGCGCCATGCGCAGCCGCGCCTCGGTCAATTCGGTGCCGCGCGCGGTATAATAATTTTCGAGGATCGCGCGCGCCGCCGGATGGATGACAACGCCGACGCCGAGCGCCTTCGCCACCGCGTCGACCGTGATGTCGTCATGCGTCGGCCCGATGCCGCCGGTGGTGAAGACATAGTCATAGCGCGCGCGGATCGCGTTCAGCGCGTCGACGATCTCGTCCTCGACATCGGGAACGATCCGCACCTCGCGCAGGCGAATGCCCTGCACCTCGAGCCACGTCGCGATCTGCGACACATTCTTGTCCTGTGTGCGGCCCGAGAGAATCTCGTCCCCGATCACCAGCACGGCGGCGGTCCAGATGCGTTCATCGCTCATCGCTTTGCCTTAGCCCCGAACGATGACAAAACAAGCCCGGTGGAACATCAACGATGTTCCTGATATGTTCCATGCGAATCGCAAAATGGAGAAGCGCCATGGCCGAAGACCTGATTTTCTATACCAATCCGATGTCGCGCGGGCAGATCGCGCGCTGGATGCTCGAGGAAGTTGGCGCCCCCTATGAGCCCCGCATCCTCGATTATGGCACAACGATGAAAGACGACGCTTATCTGGCGGTCAATCCCATGGGCAAGGTTCCGGCGATCGTTCACGACGGCAAGATCGTCACTGAGTGCGCCGCGATCTGCGCCTATCTGGCCGATGCCTTCCCCGAAGCCGGGCTCGCCCCCGATGTGACCGACCGCGCCGATTATTATCGCTGGCTGTTCTTTACTTCAGGGCCCGTCGAGCAGGCGATCACCGCCAAGCATTTCGGCGTCGAGCCCGATGCCGACCAGCAGCGGTCGGCGGGTTTCGGTTCGCTCCCGGCGGCACTCGATGCACTCGAAAGCGCGGTTGCGGGCAAGGCCTTTGTCGCGGGCGATAGTTTCAGTGCCGCCGACGTCTATGTCGGCAGCCAGATCGATTGGGGCCTGCAATTCGGGACCATCGCGTCGCGCCCCGCGTTCGAAGCCTATGTAGCTCCCCTGCGCGAGCGCGCGGCGTACAAACGCGCCAAGGACATCGACAACGCTCTGATTGCCGAGATACAGGCGGCTGGTTCCGCCCCGGCCTAGGGCAGCGCCTTAAGCAATCCGGCGGCGAGCGGCGCCAGCCGCCGGATTTGGGGATCCTGCGATTCGCTGGCGGCGACATAGACGGCGTCGCCGAACGCACTGCTGTTGTGCACCGCCGCGAGTCCCGCCTCGCTGGCATAGGCTGCTTTCCAGCGCGCAGTGTCCTTGGGGTGCAGCGCCTGGAACCACGCCGCCCACGCAGCATCGTCGATGTCTGCCCGCTTCGCCAGAAAGAGCACCGGGCGCGCGAGGCGCCGTGCCTCGCCGTGCACATAAGCGTGCGAACCCTTGGGCGCGACCTGCGCCGCAACCGCCGCGAGCGAAAGGTCGGCATCGGCGCGTGTCAGTCGCGGGTTGAGCGCCAGCTGCATCAACAGGTCAGCACCGTGCGCGACGCCATGGCGCCATCCTTCTCCGGTCACGAAACCGCGATAGTCAGTTACTCCGCGCAGATAGGCGGCACCCGACACGGCAAGTAAATGCAGTTCGGCCTCGCTCAGAAAGGGCTCGATCCGATCGGCACGCGCGACTTCCGACAAGGCGAGCGCGGCAAACGGGCGGCGGAAGCCCGAGACATCATCCTTTTCGGCGAGGATTGCCGCCAGTTGCTGCGCCGCATGGCGAAGCCCGTCGGGCTTCAACTGTTTGTCACGCAGCCCTTCGGTCCAGAGCGCGAAGGCAAAATCGTCGCGCACCGCAGGGTCGGGGTCGGCGAGGCAGGCGATCAGCGCGTCGATCTCCGTCGGTCCCGCCGCCGGGAAATACCGGTCGGCAAAGGCTTTCAGATCTCCGTCGGCCGGGCGTTCAACCGCGCAGTCGGCCGCGATGGCGGGCACCGACGCCAACAGCGCCGCGGCGCCGACGGCGCTCCGCAATATCTTCATTTCCTTCCCCCTTCCCGCTCAAAGAAAAAGCCCGGCGAATCGCTTCGCCGGGCTTTCCTTTTTCGTTCGTGTCCGATCCGCTTAGTCGCGGCTGCCCATCAGGTTGAGCAGGAAGGTGAACATGTTGACGAAGTCGAGATAGAGCGTCAGCGCGCCCATAATCACGGACTTGCCCACAAAATCGGTCCCGCGGACATAGAAGTACATGCTCTTGATCTTCTGCGTGTCATAGGCGGTGAGGCCCGCAAAGAGCAGCACGCCGATGACGCTGATCGCGAGGCTGAGCGCGCTCGACTGCACGAACAGGTTAATCAGCATCGCGACGAGGATGCCGACGACACCCATGATCAGAAAGGTGCCGAAGCCCGAAAGGTCCTTCTTGGTCGTGTAGCCATAGAGGCTGAGACCGAGGAAAGCCGCGGCGGTCGCAAAGAAGGTCGTCGCGATCGAAGAGGCGGTAAATGCCAGGAAGATCGTCGACATCGACAGACCCATCACCGCCGCATAAACCCAGAACAGGGCCTGCGCGGCGCCTGTCGACAGCTTGTTGATGCCGAAGCTCAACACCAGCACGAAGGCCAGCGGCGCCAGCGCCACGACCCACATCAGCGGGCTGCCGATCAACGATGCAGTAAAGCCACTGTTGAATGCCAGCATCGCGACGATGCCGGTCAGCAGCACGCCCGAACCCATATAGTTATAAACCGACAGCATGTACGACCGCAGGCCGGCATCGACGGCCTGGTCCATTGCGTTCGCGCCGGCACCAAAACCGGAAGCCGCCACATTGGGGTCGTTCCAATTCGCCATTGTCATTCTCCATCACCGGCCAGCCCATACCGGCCGTACGTGCCAATATCGGGGGTTTCCCCTCTTGTTTCAAGCGAAACCGGACAAGGGCAATATTATTGCCCCTTCGACGATCAGGGGTCGCGATCGGAACCGCCGCCGCTTATGCTGCCCGCCATGTCCACGCACCGCCTGTTTGTCGCGCTGCGCCCGCCGCGACCGATCCGTGAAATATTGATCGCCGCGATGCACGGCATTTCGGGTGCGCGCTGGCAGAACGACGAACAGCTTCACCTGACCCTGCGCTTCATCGGCGAGGTCGATCGTCATAAGGCCAAGGATATCGCGGCGGCGCTCGGCGCGCTTTACGCGCCGTCGGTGCGCGCCCGAATCGCCGGGGTCGGGATGTTCGAACGGCAGGGCCGGCCGCACATGCTGTGGGCCGGGGTCGAGCCGCACGATGCCCTCACCGCGCTGCATCGCAAGATCGACCAGTTGCTCGCACGTGTCGGTGTGTCGCCCGAAACGCGCGCGTTTATGCCGCACGTCACGCTCGCGCGGCTGAATCGGGGATCGGGCTCCGTCATATCTTTCCTGGCGCAGGGAAGCGACCTCGCCAGCCCGGCTTTCGACTTCGCGCATGTCACGCTGTACGAAAGCGAGCTTGGCCATGGCGGCTCGCGCTATCATCCCGTCGCGCGTTATCCGCTGGGCGGCGCGAATTCGGCGACGAGCGCCGCCGCGATCGCATCGACATCGTCCCACGTCGAGGCAAAGCCGTCTTCCTCGCCATAATAGGGATCGCTGACGCCTTCGCCGCCGCGCCCGGGCACGAGGTCGAGCATCAGCCTGAGGTCAGCGCTCGCATCGGCCGGCCGGATCGCATGCGCATCGCGCAGATTCGCTTCGTCGGCGGCGAGGATCAGGTCGAAGCGCTTGAAATCGCCCGGCACCAGTTGCCGCGCGCGCAGGCCCGAAATATCGGTGCCGCGGCGGCGTGCCTCGGCTTGCGCGCGAAGGTCGGGGGGGTGGCCGACGTGCCAGTCGCCCGTGCCCGCCGAATCGAGCGTTGCGTCGATCCCCGCTTTCGCAAAGGCGACCCGCGCGGCCCCTTCGGCTAGCGGGGAACGGCAGATGTTGCCGAGGCAGAGAAAGAGGATCGCGGGTTTCGCAACTTTTCTATCTTCGCGCATATCGCTGATGTTTCCTCGTAAAGGTGAACCGACTTTCAACTTGCGCCTTCGTGCGGCTCTGCTAGCCATGGGCCATAACAGATAATGGGTCAGGGAGAGGGTTGCCAGATGGCCGAGACCGTCAGCGAAAATGAGGCCGTGTACGAGCGCGCGCCGCTGCCAGTGGCCAGCGGATACAGCTGGTACGTCCTGTTGGTGCTCGTCGTCGTCTATATCCTCAATTTCATCGACCGGCAGATCCTCAGCATCCTCGCCGTCGATATCAAGGCCGACCTCGGGCTGACCGACGGCGATATGGGTTTTCTCGGCGGCGCCGCCTTTGCGGTCTTTTATGCGCTGTTCGGCATCCCGCTCGGGCGCCTTGCCGACAATTGGAGCCGCGTCAAACTGCTGTCGATCGGGCTGACATTATGGTCGGCGATGACCGCACTGTCGGGCTTTGCGCAAAATCAGGTCACGCTGACCTTGGCGCGCATGGGGGTCGGCGTCGGCGAGGCGACCGCCAGCCCGACCGCCTATTCGCTGATTTCCGACTATTTCCCCAAGAAACAGCGCGCGACCGCGCTCGCGATCTATTCGTCGGGGCTGTATCTGGGCGGCGGCGTATCGCTGTTCATCGGCGCGCTGATCGTCAAGGCGTGGAACGAGGCCTATCCCGCCGGCGGCCCGTTGGGGCTTGTCGGCTGGCAGGCGGCGTTCCTCGCGGTCGGCATCCCCGGACTGATCGTCGCCTTGTGGGTCGCAACGCTGCGCGAACCGGTGCGCGGCGCGATGGATGGCGTCCCGAGTCCAAGCGCGCCGAATCCGTTCGGCCAGTTTGTCAAAGACCTGTCGATGATCGTCCCGCCCTTCACGCTGCTCGGCGCGTGGCAGCGCGGGCCGGCGGCGCTTGCGATCAACATCGGCTTTGCCGCCGCGATCGCCGCCTTCGCCTGGTGGATGATCGCCCTGACCGGCAATTTCCCGCAATGGTCGGCGGTCGGCTTTGGCTATTATGCGGTCTTTTCGTGGGCGTGCACGCTGCGCGCGCACGACCCCGCGACCTTCCGGCTGATCTGGGGCACGCCGGCCTTCATCTGCACGACATTGGGTTATGGGCTGGTCGCGCTCGCCGCTTATGGGCTCGCCTTTTGGTCGGCACCCTATGCCGAGATCATCCTTGGACTGTCCAAGCAGGAACTGGCGTTCATATTGGGCGCGAACGGTGCCGTCAGCGGCTTTATCGGGGTGATCATCGGCGGTCGGATGGCCGATGCGCTGCGCGCCAAAAATCCCGCGGGGCGTATCCTGATGATCATATTCGGGGTGGTCGCGCCGATCATCCCGATCTGGATCGGTTACACGACCGACAATGCGACGCTCTTTTATACCATGAACTTCCTTGCCGGGATGTTCGGCGCGACCGCGCTCGGCGCCGCCGCCGCCACCACGCAGGATCTGGTTCTGCCGCGGATGCGCGGCACGGCGACCGCGGCCTTCTTCCTCGGCACGACCCTGGTCGGGCTGTCGTTCGGCCCTTATATGGTTGGCCAGATTTCGGATCTGGCCGGCACGATCGTCGACGGCAAACCGGTCGGCGATCTGCGCACCGGCATCCTGTCGCTGATCGGCGTCGCGCCGATCGCGCTTGGCCTGCTGCTGTACGCCTATCGCGCCGTGCCGCAGGCCGAAGCGACGATCGTGGAGCGCGCGGCGGGCGCTTAAACCCCGCCCGCCAGGATCACGCCGCAGGCGATGCGGTCGCCGCTGTTGCCGCTGGGATCGGTTTTCATGTCGTCGGGCCCGGCGTGAATGATGAAGGCCGCGCCATCGGCGTCGAGCACGGCGCCCTCGCCCATCAGCCGCGTGCCGACCAGTTGCAACGTCGCGCGCCCGATGGTGTCGGGTTCGACAACCAGATTGGGCAGGTCGCCATGATGCGCGCCCATTGGATTTTCACGGCCATGCTGTGCATTGGTCGGGTTCCAGTGCGGGCCGGCGGTCGTATATTTGGGCCCATCGCACTGGCCGACCGTATGGACGTGCATGCCATAGGTCCCAGCGCCGAAACCGCGCGCGACAACCTCGAGCCGGAGCCCGCTGCCGTCCTTGAAGATATCGACGCGGCCACGGTCGGCGCCGCGCGCGTCGGTCAGGTTGGCATAGGCATCGGGGGCAGGAAGCTTTTTCGTCGGGGCCTTGCCGCCCATGTTGGCACAACCGGCGAGCGCGAGCGCCCCGATGACGATAAGCCCCTGAGTCATCGTCTGTTTGCGGCGCGAACCAATCGTCATCTTGCTGCTCCCTGTGTGTGATAGGTCTGAATCAGAACGTCGCGAGGGCGCGTTGCGATCCCTGTTCCGCCACGATGCCGCGTTTCGTTGTCAGTTCCAAGAAGATAGTCGGCTTGCGAGCCGAGACCGGCTCAGGCTTCGACGCTTCGAAGCAGCGGCCAGACGACAAGCCAGAATTTGGCCTGCAATCGATCTTCGTAAACGCGATGCCTCTCGCCCATAAAACGCGGGGTCGGACGCAAGACCAGATTCAGCAGATCATCAAGGCCAAATGGCGCGGCGATTTCACAGCGATCCAGTCCCGTCCGCCTGACGGCAACCGCAGTTGCGGTTTCAGGCCAGTAGCGCATCGCATCGAGCGACGAGGCATAAGGCGCGTCACCATTGCGAAGGTGCATCCGCGCCTGATTCTTCACCGACCACGCGACCGACGGCTCCGCCGCTCGCAGCATGGCTTCGTGTTTCCGGTCCTCGGCGGGGTCGATTCGGGTTGGGTCATGCCAGATCACGTCGACATCGCCCGCGAGCGACGCCGGCCGGCGATGCAGGTGGTCCCACACCGCGTTTCGCACGAAACCCGCTCCAACCCAGCAGTCCGGCAAATTCAACGCCCGCACGACGTCCAGAAGATCCCAACGAAGCGGGTCGGCACGCAGGATGGAAGTTAGGCGGGACGCGGCATCCATAAATGGAGGGTAGCGGTTTCAGGGACGGCATGGAACGTCGGCGAGGTCCAGCCGATCAGGAAGACAAAAAAGGGGCCGCGAATTGCTTCGCGGCCCCATATTTTTGCCTGACGGCCCTGATCGAAGATCAGAAGACGCGGGCGTATTGCTCGTTGCCGACGAAGCCCAGCTTGCCGACATTGGATTTCTTGATCACCGCGAGCACCCGATCAACGACGATATAGCGGGCGTACGGATCAGGCTGGAACTGCAGTTCGGGTTCGACCGGCAGCGACTTGGTCTGTTCCAGATAGGTCGCCAGCTGCGCCAGATCGATCGGCGTACCGTTCCAGGTGATCGTCCCCGCGGGGTCGATCATCACCTTGTTCTTTTCAGGATCGACGTTGCTGGTGCTGTTGTCAGCAATCGGCAGGTCGATCTTTACCGCGTGGGTCTGGACCGGGATGGTGATGATGAACATGATGAGGAGCACGAGCATGACGTCGATCAACGGCGTCGTGTTCATATCCATCATCGGTTCATTTTCGTCCCGTTCTCCAACTGCCATGGACATCGGTCTATTCCTTTTTATTTATGCGGGAGGCGCCCTTACAGGCGGCTCACCGCGATCGAACCAGCGGCCGGTTCGGAAATGAACCCGATTTTCTGGAAGCCAGCGAACTGCATGGTGTAGATCACCCCGCCGATGCACTGATACGGCGTGTTAACGTCGCCGCGAATATGGACTTCGGGAAAATTATCTTCGGTGATATTTTCCGGACCACCGATATCGGCGATCAACTCTTCGAGTTTCTTCTGTCCGCGTTCCAGCAGCTGTTTCGAATCGATCGGGGTTTGTCCCCAATAGACTTCGCAAGAAGCGCTATCGGCGTTGGGCTCGCCATCGCCGTCGGTGTCCGCCGAACGGACCGACAGCAGCACATTCTCAGGCTTCGTCGTCGTCACTTCGAACGCCACGTCGGGCAGCTTGAGGTTCACCGTCTGCACCACCACGGGAACCGTGATGAGGAAGATGATGAGCAACACAAGCATGATATCCACGAGCGGGGTCGTGTTGATTTCGGACATTGGGCCTTCTTCGCCCTTGTCACCTACACTCATCGACATAGGATTAGCATCCTGTCACAAAATTACTGTCACGGACAACGGGTCGGCGCACCTTCGGTCCGCCCTCCCTGTCCAGCGGACCCCGCCCTTTGCCACATGGCGAAGAGCGGGGGTCCAGGAGACCAATCAGGCCTTCTTCGGTGCCGCAGCCGGAGCAGCAGCCTTTGCGGCGACGGTCGCCGGCTTCACCTGGCCGTTCGACATGATCGAGCCGAGAACGTCGTTCGAGAAGGTCGACAGACGGCGGGCGATCGCCTTGTTGCGGCTCTGGAGCCAGTTGAAGGCGAGCACCGCGGGAACCGCGACGATCAGGCCGATAGCGGTCATGATGAGCGCTTCACCGACCGGGCCGGCGACGGTGTCGATCGAAGCCTGACCCGATGCACCGATCTTCACGAGCGCGCGAAGAATACCGATAACGGTACCGAACAGACCGACGAACGGTGCGGTCGAACCCACGGTCGCGAGGAAGGCGAGGCCGCTGTTCAGCTTCGAGTTGATGTGGTTCTGCGAGCGTTCGAGCGTGCCGTGCATCCAGTCATGCGCTTCGACGGGGTCGGTCAGCTTGTTATGTTCTTCGTTGGCGCGCAGGCCGTCTTCGACGACCTGACGATAGGCGCTGTTCTTTTCCAGCTTCGATGCGCCGTCGGCGAGCGTCGGGGCGCGCCAGAAATTGGCGTCGACCGCCTTGCCCTGGCTCATCACCTTATTCTGTTCGAACAGCTTGGTGAACAGGATGTACAGCGTGCCGACGAACATGATCAGCAGCACCAGGAAGGTGACCTGCGACACGATGCCGCCCTCGCAAAGCGCGGGGATCATGCCATAGGGGCTTGCGCCTTCTTCTTTGACGCACATCGCAGCGGGCATGAGGCTCAGCCCTGCATCGTGTGCCGGCGCCGCAGCAGCGGCATTTGCGATCAGATTAAACATATTGGATATTCCCTCTCAAGAAATTCGGTAAAATTCGAAAACAGACAGCCGCGCGCTGGATCAGCGCGGGATCTGCCACCGGATACGATTGCTGTAGCTGCCACCCGTCGGGTTGCCCGCACGGTCCTTGCCCGGGTTGAACCGGCCACGGCGCTGGATGAGCTTGCAGGTTTCGGCATCGAGGTCGGCGTGACCGCTCGACGACGTGACATCGCACGACGTGATGCGACCATCGGCCCCATAGGTAACGCGAAAACCGGTCGTTCCTTCGCGCTCTTCGCGCATGGCACGGGCCGGATAGTCGTCGTTCGTCGCCCAGCGGCCCGGGTTGCCACGCGGCGTACCGGCGGCGCTCAAATCAGGCGAGGGCGGCGGCGCCGGCGGGGCCGGCGGCGTATAGACGGGCGGCGGCGGCGTCGGCGGCGCCTTCGGCACCGACTGGATCGTGTTGGTCGTCACCGGCGGCGGGATCGGCGACGGCGGCGTCACGACCGGCGGCGGCGGCGGCAGCTGGTTGTCCGGCGGCGGCGGCGGCGGCGGCTCTTCCGGCGGCGGCGGCTCTTCCACGTCCACCACATCCAATTTTTCGGCGAGTTTCTTGACGATGCTGATATTCAGGCCGTTGACCAGGCCATAGCCCAGAACCGCCGTAAGCAAACCAACCAAGACAATCGCCACTACCCTGTTTTTAGGGTCGACATTATCACCATAAGCCATTCAGGGACGACGCTCCTTGCTAGATCATCCTGACACCAATTCCCTGCCGACGGGTTCGGTTGCCAAATGCCCGGATGATTTCCGATGCGTTCCACAGACCCGGCGGCGCTACGTTCGGCTTATTATGTTCTGGCCGGACGCTTCGACGCCCGTCCTATCGCGGTGGCGGCAAGTTCGCAAACCCTTTATCAGCGGTTAATGTGGCTTGTCCCATGATGGGGTTTTGTTAGCCGCCACCGGTGTCATAAACGATGGAAAGATGATTGATCATGCGCCTCCCCCACCCGGCCGCCATCGCCGGCATTTTGATCTTGAGCCTTGGAATCCCTGGCGTTTCTGCGATGCAGGCCCCCGTCTCGGCGCCCGCAGCCAGCCCTTATAGCTATGCCGATATCGCCGATCTGGCGACCGCGGCGCCGATCGCGCTGCACGCGCGCATATATAAGGCCGCGGCGCTCAAACCGGCGCAGGCCCCCGGTGTCGCGGCGGGTCACGCCCGATTCTATGTCGAGGCCGATGTGGTCAGCCTGATTCGCGGAAGCGGGCCGCTGGCGGCGCGCATCTCCTATCTCGTCGACCTGCCGCTCGACGCAAAAGGCAAACCGGCAAAGCTGAAAAAGAAGCAGCCGATCCTGCTGTTCGCCCGTCCCGTCGCGGGCGCCGCGGCGGGAAGCAGCAACACCGGCAGCGTCCGGTTGATCGCGCCCGACGCCCAGTTGCCGTGGGATCCGGCGACCGAGGCGCAACTTCGCGCTATCCTGACCGAACTCGTCAAGCCCGGCGCCGCGCCCGCGATCACCGGCATCGCCAATGGTTTCCATGTTCCGGGCACGCTTCCCGGCGAGGGCGAGACGCAGCTGTTCCTCGACACGCGCACGGGCGAGCCGGTGTCGCTGACGGTCCTGACCACCGCCGACGGGTCGCGACGCTGGGCGGCCGCGTTCGGCGAGATCGTCGACGGGTCGGCCGCCGTGCCCGCGCGGAACACGCTGGCCTGGTATCGACTCGCGTGCGGCCTGCCGCGCCAGCTGCCGCTGAACAAGCTCGCGGGCACCGCGCCCGAGGATCGCCGGAAAGCCGCCTCGGACTATGCTGTCATCGTCGGCGCGCTTGGCGAATGCACGCGCACGCGCAAGCCGCCAGTCGCGGGATAAAGCCCGGCTTTGGCGCGCCCCAGGCGCGCCGGGCTTGTTTCCGTCCAAAAAGCCGATAGGGCGCTCGCAACGGCGGGGCGCAGCTCCGCGCCTTATTGGAGTTCCCCGCATGTCGCCTCATCCCGCCCCGACTGCCCCCCGCCCGCCGCTGCGTGTCGCACTGGCGGGGATTGGCGTCGTCGGCGGCGGCGTCGTCCGGCTGCTCGAGACGAACCGCGACCTGATCGCCCGGCGCGCCGGGCGCGCGATCGAGATCGTCGCGGTGTCGGCACGCGACCGGCACAAGGACCGCGGCATCGACCTTTCGCCCTATCGCTGGGAAGACGATATGGACGCGCTGGTTGCGGCGGGCGATGTCGATGTCGTCGTCGAAATGATCGGCGGCGCCGACGGGTCGGCGCTGACGCTCGCGCGCCATACGCTCGGCGCGGGCAAGGCGCTGGTGACCGCGAACAAGGCGATGATCGCGCACCACGGACTCGCGCTTGCGCGGCTGGCCGAGGAGAAGGACACGCCGCTGAAATATGAAGCCGCGGTCGCGGGCGGGATTCCCGTCATCAAGGCGATCCGCGAGGGTGCGTCGGCGAACGAGATCGCGCGCGTCTATGGCATCCTCAACGGCACCTGCAATTATATCCTGACGCAGATGGAGCGGAACGGCGCAAGCTTTGCCGATGCCCTGGCGGCGGCGCAGGCCGAGGGATATGCCGAGGCCGACCCGACGTTCGACGTCGACGGCATCGATGCCGCGCACAAATTGTCGATCCTCGCCGCGCTCTGCTTCGGAACGAAGCTCGATATCGGCGCGGTGACGGCTAACGGTATCCGGAACCTGATCGCCGCCGACATTCGCGAGGCCGAAGCGCTCGGCCACCGCGTCCGCCTGATCGGCATGGCCGAGCGCGACGAAAACGGGCTCTATCAGCATGTCCAGCCGTGCCTTGTCCCCGCCGACCATCCGCTCGCCTATGTCCCCGGCGCGCTCAACGCCGTCGTGGCCGAGGGCAATTTCGTCGGCCGCCTGTTCTTCGAAGGCGCGGGCGCGGGCGCGGGGCCGACCGCGTCGGCGATCGTCGCCGACATCATCGATATCGCGCGCGACGAATATGGCCCGGCGTTCGCAATGCCCGTCGACTCGCTCGATGCCGCCCCTGTCGCCGATGCCGGCGCGCGGATCGGCAAACATTATGTCCGCCTGATCGTCGAAGACCGGATCGGCGTGCTCGCCGAAATCGCCACGGCGATGCGCGACGCCGGCGTGTCGATCGAAAGCCTGATCCAGCGCGGCAGCGAGGATGGAAGCGGCGTCGTGATCGTGCTCGTCACCCACGAAGGTCCGGCGAGCACGATCCATTCGGCGCTGGCGATCCTCGCCGCGTCGGACCATGTCGTCGGCGCGCCGATGCACATGCCGATCCTCGCGCTCTAAGCCGCTTGTAATCGTCCGCGCCCTTGCTACCCCTGCAACAGGGAATTGCGGGGGCAATCATGGACATCGAAATCAGGCGCGGACTGGCCGAAGCAGGGGCGCTGGCCGGCGAGCATTGGCGACCGCTGCTCGCCTATACCGGGCTCGGCGTCCTGCTGCCCTTCCTTCTCCTGTCGAGCGAGCCGATCTTCAGTCTGCGCACGGTCATGGCGATCGTCGCCGATCCGTTCACCTATCGCGTCAGCGGATCGATCACCGGCCCGCTCTATCTGCTCGGTATCGTATCGGTGATCGTCGCGGGCGCGTTGCTCGCGGCGTGGAATGCGATCGGAGCGGAGATACGCGAAGGCTATATTTCGGAGATCATGTACGGAATGGTTGCGGGCGCCGCCTATCTGTCGGCCAATCTGTTGCTGGCCATCGGCGTCGGCCTGCTGAGTGTTCTGCCGGTCGTACTGCTGGTCGGCGTGGACGGATTCGGCGAGACGAATGGCAGTCCGTTATTTGAGGCCTATCGTTTCCTGATATCGCTGGCCGGATCGTGGGTCGGGGCGCGATTGTGCCTGGCGGGCGCGATCATGGGCACGCGCGGCAAGCTGGAACCGCTGTCCGCCTTTGCCGAATCGTGGCGGCGGACGCGGTCGGCACAAGGACGCCTGTTCGCCTTTTACTTCGCTTATGGCGTCGCCCTCGCGATCCCGGTCGTCGCGCTGGCGCTGCTGCACGGCGCGATCATCGTGAGCAGCCAGCCCGGCAGCGCCGCAGAGACGGCGATGAGCTTTGGCTGGTTGCTGCTCTTCGCCGCCTATTTCCTGGGGCAGATTCTGATCCCCGCCGGATTTCTTCGCGCCGCACGGCCCGCGGCGGCGGCGGCCGACGTCTTCGCCTAGGGCTCCTCTTCGGGGGCGGCCGGGGTGCCGGTTTCGGGATCGGTCGCGCGCTTCGTTGCTTCAAAAAGCGCATTATATTCGGGGCCGCGCTTCATCCGGCCGCCCATCGACATCCAATTATAGGGCAGCTTGTCGAGGGTCATCATCTGCGCCTCGGCGCGCGGCAGCTTCGGCGGCGCCTCGCGGCCTTCATTCGCGATCGCGCGCAATTCGGGTGTCAGCCGGTGCAGATCGGTGTCGGAGCCGCACACGTTGATCGAGCCGTCGTCGGCGGGTTTGCAGCGCTTGATCGGGTCGACCATTTCCTTCGCCTTGCGAGCCGCCTCGTCGGCTTGCGACCGGGGCGGCGGCGGCGCGGGGGGACCGACCATCTGCGCGCTGGCGGGCGGCACTGTCATGGCGATGACGCCGGCCACGGCAAAAGCAGCGCCGAATCGGGCGAAGCATCCTCGACAAGCGCTGCGGCGGGCCATATGGCGCGCACCATGCCCGACCGGGGCGGCAAGGCAAGACCAAAGACGGAGATCAGCTGAGATGACGGATACCGGCAGCAACCTCGACCGGGTGCTCGTGCTCGAAATGGTGCGCGTCACCGAAGCCGCCGCGATTGCCGCCGCGAAGCTGATCGGCCGCGGCGATGAAAAAGCCGCCGACGCCGCCGCCGTCGAAGCGATGCGCGCCGCGTTCAACACGCTGTATATGGACGGCACCATCGTCATCGGCGAAGGCGAGCGCGACGAGGCACCGATGCTGTATATCGGCGAAAAGGTTGGCAGCGCGCCGGGCAAGGGCCCCAAGATCGACATCGCGGTCGACCCGCTGGAAGGCACGACGATCACCGCGAAGGCCGGCCCCAACGCGCTTGCGGTTCTGGCGATTGCGGAAGAGGGATGCCTGCTCAACGCCCCCGATGTCTATATGGACAAGCTGGCGGTCGGCGCCGGCTATTCGCCGAACATCGTCAATTTCGACAACAGCGTGCGTGAGAATGTCGAAGCCGTCGCGCGCGAAAAGGGCTGCCCGCCCGAACAGATCATCGTCTGCGTGCTCGACCGCCCGCGCCACGAGGCGATCATCGCCGAACTGCGTGCCATCGGCTGCGGCGTCGCGCTGATCCCCGATGGCGACGTCGCCGGCGTGATCGCGACGACGAACCCCGACACCAATGTCGACATCTATATGGGCAGCGGCGGCGCGCCCGAGGGTGTGCTGGCCGCGGCGGCGCTGCGCTGCGTCGGCGGCCAGTTCAAGGGCCGGTTGCTGTTCCGCAACGACGACGAGCGGCTGCGCGCGAAGAAATGGGGCATCGAGGATCTCGACCGCGTCTATGACCTTGAAGACCTTGCCAGCGGCGATGTGATCTTCGCCGCAACCGGCGTCACCGACGGATCGCTGCTGCGCGGCGTCAAGCGCCGCCGCGACGGCGTGATGACCACCGAGACGGTCGTGATGCGCGCCTCGTCGGGCACGGTGCGCTGGGTGAAGGGCGAGCATCGCTCGCATTGACCGGCGCCGGTGCAGTGACTGGCGATTGACCGGGAGCGGCGCGAAAGCGGGTGCGCCGGCACCGGCGACAGGGTCTACCCGCCTCGTTTCTGCGCCCGTGCCGCCTTGACGCCCTCAAGGAACTGCTTCTCGTTCACCTTCATGGCCAGCCCCTTTTTTGACAGGAAGAACGCCGCGCGCGGCATGGTGATATTGCCTTCACTGGTGGCCAGCACCGCACCCTGCGGCACAATCTCCGTGACCTTGCCAAGAACCGCGGTGCCGTCGGCGCTGCGCACTTCGGCACCCAGCTTCAGCGCACCGTCGACCACCGCCGCATCCGTCTGGGCTTCCTTCAGCACCGCCAGAATTTTCTCCTTCGGCGCCTTCAGGGCCGGGCCCTTGCCGGTCTTCAAAAAGGCGTCCTTCGGTACCACGAGCCCGTTGCCGTCGATCGCCACCGCAACCTTGTCGCCCGTAACCTTTACGATCCGGCCGATCTCTTCGCCATTCTGATCATAGACTTTGGTGCCGGGCGTCAACGAAGCCGCCGGCACCGCCGCTTGCGCCTGCGCAGCGGGCGCAGCGGCAGTGAGCGGCGCACCGGCGAGGCATAGTGCGGCGAGCAGACGATGATAGCTGGGCATGAGGCGCTCCCTTCGAACAACGAGGACCGTCCGTGCCGCATCCCGCGGCGCCGCGCCAAACGCCATGCTGCCCGGCCGTGCAACGGACGCGGCGAGACGACCGGCGCAGAGTCGTACCACCAACGGCGAGGGCAGCGAGGCCGAGGACATCCTTGTTTTGTCGAAGCGCCGGGCCCGGACGTCGACGAATGACTGGCCCGTCAGAAAATTCCGGCCGCAAGGCCTTCTGCAAGCGCGCCCCCCAGATCGCGCACTTCGGCGAGCCGGTCGGCGGGGATGGATTTGGGCGCCATAATCGCGTCGGGGGTCTGCGCGGCGGTGTTGACGATCAGCGGATCGGCGACACGCTTCAGCCGCCAGCCGGTCGCGATACGGTCGAGCTGGCGCTGGGCATTTTCGCCGTCGGAGCCCGCGCAGATGATCGTCGCATAGGGACGCCCCTCCAGCCGGCCGAGACAGGGGTAATAACAGCGGTCGAACATCTCTTTCATCGCGCCCGAGAGCGCGGCGAGATTTTCGGGCCCCACGAAAAGATAGCCGCCCGCCGCCAGCAGTGCCTCCGGAGTGACGTCGTTTGCCGCCACGAGTTTTGCACTCCCTGCCCCTTCGGCCGCGGCGCGGGCGAGCGCTTCGCTGCCGCCGGTGCGGCTGTGCCAGGCGATCAGCAGATGCGGTGCGTCGGTCATCTGCCGATGCTTGCCAAGCATGAACGCGCGGCGCAAGCTGGCCCAAAATATGGGGGAGACATATGATGCGCCGATTGACCGCCTTGCTGCTCGCGAGCAGCCTGCCCTTCGCCGCCGCCGCGCAGGACGCCGCGAGCGAGGCAACACGAACCGCGCAGGCGGAGATTGCCAAGCGCCTGCCGCTCAGCGATCCGCGCGACGAGGCCGATGTAATGCGCGGCAAGATTGGCGAAATCACTGACGGCGTCATCCTTTCCAAGGATGGCAAGACGGTTTGGGACCGGCGGCCCTATGCCTTTCTGGCGGCGAAGGACGCACCCGACACGGTGAACCCGTCGCTGTGGCGGCAGGCGCGGCTGAACGCCGTGCACGGATTGTTCGAGGTAGTGCCGGGCAAGATCTGGCAGGTGCGCGGTTACGATATTTCGGTGATGACGATCATTCGCGGCAAGAGCGGGTGGATCATCGTCGATCCCCTGCTGTCCGAGGAAGCGGCGGCGGCGAGCTGGAAATTATTCGCCGACACGGTCGAGGCGAAGGCGGGCAACCTGCCGATCAGGGCGGTGATCTTTTCGCACAGCCACAGCGACCATTTCGGCGGCGTCGGCGGAATCGTGACCCCCGAACAGGTCAAGGCGCAGAAGATCCGCATCATCGCGCCGCACGGTTTTTCGGAGGAAGCGACGTCGGAGAACGTCCTCGCGGGCGGCGCGATGGGGCGACGCGCGCTGTATATGTTCGGTGCGATCCTGCCGCCGGGCGAGAAGGGACAGGTCGATACCGGGCTGGGACCCAAACTGTCGTCGGGAACCGTCGGCTATATGGAGCCGACCGAGAGTGTCGGCAAAAAGGGCGGGACGTTGACGATCGACGGGCTGGCCTTCGACTTCCTCGACGCGGGCAGCACCGAGGCGCCGTCGGAGTTCGTTTTCTACATTCCCGCATACAAGGCTTTGCACACGACCGAGGTCGTCACCCACACTTTGCACAATGTGCTGACGCTGCGCGGGGCGCAGGTGCGCGATGCGCTGCACTGGTCGAAAGTGATCGACGCGATGCTGCGGAAATGGGGCGGCACGGCCGAGGTCGCGATGGCATCGCACCACTGGCCGACATGGGGCAATGGCGACGTTGGCAGCCTGCTCGAGAATCAACGTGATGCGTACCGCTATGTTCACGACCGCACGCTGTTCCTCGCGAACCGCGGCGCAACGCTGCACGAACTCGCCGACCAGACGCCCGAGGCCCCGGTGCAGGGGCATGATTTTTCGACGCGCGGCTATTATGGCACGCTCAATCACGACATGAAGGCGGTCTATCAGCGCTATTTCGGCTGGTGGGATGGCAACCCCGCCAATTTCAACCCTTTGCCGCCCGAGCAAAGCGCGCCCAAATATGTCGCGCTTGCGGGCGGCGCCGACAAGCTGCTCGCCGCGGGCAAGGCGGCGGTCGCGGCGGGCGATTATCGCTGGGCCGCCGAGCTTCTGAACAAGCTGGTGTTCGCCGAGCCCGACAACAAAGCGGCGCGCGCGGCGCTGGCGTCGGCGTACGACCAGATGGGTTATCAGGCCGAATCGGGGGCGTGGCGAAATTATTATCTCGCCGGCGCCGCTAGCCTGCGCGGCAACGCGGTCGCCGCGGGGTCGAGCAACGGCCAAAGCCGGTCGTTCGTCAGCGCGATCCCGACCGCGGTCTTTTTCGACGCACTCGCGACGCGCTTCGACGCCGCAAAGGGCGCCGCACTCGAAGGAAGCTTCCAGTTCGTTCTGCCCGACAGCAAGGAAGCGGTGTCGGTCGTCGTCAGCGGCGGGGTCGAATTCCCGCGCTATGGCGTGATCGACGCGGCGCCTACCGCGACGATCACGATCGACCGCAAGACGCTTGATGATGTAATGCTGGGACAGGCGCAATTTCCGGCGCTGATCCAGTCGGGGGCGATCAAGATCGATGGCGACCGGGTGGCGTTCCTGTCGTGGTTCGCGCTGCACCCGCCCGCCGATCCGCGCTTCAATGTGGTTGTGCCCTGATGGCCCGAACGACTAACGGAGGAATATGACCGACACCCCCGCCGCGCACCCGACCGATCCCCTCGACCCCGACGCGCTCAATTCGGCCGAGGGGCTCGACCCGGTCGATCCCGCCTATGCACAGGTGCTGCGCATCGCGACCGCGCTCAACCTGATCCCGCTCGCGATCGGGGCGAGCGTGTTCGACGCGCTGCTGATCCGGCATCTTGAGGGGCCTTATGGGTTGATCACCGCGGCGGCGTGGCTGATCGCGATCGTCGTGATCGCCACCTTCCCGTCGCGGCGCGTGTCGCGCTGGGGGTACAAGATCGGCGAGGGGCAGCTCCGCGTCGCGCGCGGCTGGCTGTTTCGTACCGACACGATCGTCCCGTTCGTGCGCGTCCAGCATATCGATGTCGGGCAAGGGCCGGTCGAACGCTGGTTCGGGCTGTCGCACCTGATCGTCCACACATCGGGCACGCATAACAGCACGGTGACGCTGCCCGGCCTCCACGCCGACCTCGCCGCCGCGATGCGCGAGACGATCCGCCGGCATATCCAGACCGATTTCGCATGAACGACGCCGCCGCCGTGATTCGCGCCATAGAAGGCGAACCCGATTGGCAGCGACTGCACCCCGCGACGCTGGCGCTCGCTATCGTCAAATTAGGGCCCCGCAGCCTCAACTTCCTGCCAGCGGTCGCCGCGCTCGGCTTCACCGGCAACTGGGTCTATATCGTCCCGGCGATCCTCGCCTTCCTGCTGTTCTCGCTGCTCGCCGCCTGGTTCCAGTGGCTGCGCTTCCGCTTTGCCGTCGGCGACGACGAAGTCGTGATCGAAAGCGGCGTGTTCGCCCGCCAGCACCGCACGATCCCCTTCGACCGCATCCAGGACGTCAGCATCGAACAGGGGCTGGTGTCGCGCGCGCTCGGCATCGCCAAGGTCGGGTTCGAAACCGGCGCGGGCGGCAAGGAGAATGACGCGCATCTCGACGCGATCGCGCTCGATTCTGCGCAGGCGCTGCGCACGACGATCCGCGCGCATCGGAGCGGTGAAGCGGCGGCTGGCCCCGTCGCATCCGATACGCCTGCGGAGGAGCCAGTCGCAGAGGACCGGCTGCTGTTTGCGATGACGCCGCGGCAACTGCTGATCGCTGGATTGTTCAACTTCTCGCTCGCTGCGCTCGCCGTCGTCGGTGCGGGCATGCAGTTTTTCGACGGGCTGCTGCCGTTCGATTTCAACGTCTTCAACCCGATGGACTGGATCGATATCGCGGAGGATTATGGGCTCGACCAGTGGCTGCTGGCGCATCGCTGGATCGCGGGGGTCGGCGCAGCGCTGTCGCTGTTGTTCATCGGTTTCGCGAGCGGGATCGCGACGATGTTTTTCGCCAATTGGGATTTCCGCCTGACCCGCGAACCGCGCGCGCTGCGCCGCACCCGCGGGCTGACGACGCGCACCGACGTCGCGGTGCCGGTGAAGCGCGTTCAGGCGGCGATCCTCGTCACCGGATGGTTCCGCCAGCGCTTTGACTGGCACGAGCTGCGGCTGCAGAGCCTTGCGAGCGACGGCGGGAAGGAACGCGACCATCAGGTCGTTCCTTTTGCAAAGCTGCCCGCGATCGACCCGGTGCTGGCCGAGGTTGCGATCCGGCGCCCCGATGCCGGTCAAGCGTGGCAGCACAGCCACCGTATCGTCGCGCTGGGGCCGATCATCGGCGCAGTTTGCGCGACGATTGCTGGCGGCGTCGCGCTGTATCTCGGCAATGCAGTCGGCTGGCTCGCGCTCGTCGCGGCGCCACTGATCGCGTTGATCGCCTTCTGGGCGGCGCAATATCATCGCTGGGCCGACCTGGGCGAGCAGGTCGCGATCCGCCGCGGATGGTGGAAGCCCAAGATGACATTGCTGCCGCACGCGTCGGTGCAAAGCGTCGACCTGAAGAGCGACTTCATCCTCCGCCCGCTGGGCCTTGCGACGCTGGTGTTCGGGGTGCCGGGCGGCAGTTCGCTAGCCAGCCACGAGATTCCGGCGATTCCGGCGGCGACCGCGCACGATCTGCGCACCCGCATCCTTGCCGCGAGGGCAAGGCGATGACCGACGCCGCGCTGGGCATCACGCGCTCGATCATGGGCCAGCCGTGGCATTGGCGCCGCGCGAGCGCCGATATGGGCAGCGAGAATCTCGCGCCCGACGACCTTGTCACGCAATTGCTGCTGGCGCGCGGGGTGACGCGCGACGACCTCGACCGCCAGCGGTCGCCGACACTGCGCGGCTTCATGCCCGACCCGTCGCTGTTCCGCGACATGGATGCCGCCGCCGCGCGGCTCGCCGACGCGGTCGAGCGCAAGGAAGCGGTGACGATCTTTGGCGACTATGACGTCGACGGCGCAACCTCGGCCGCCCTGCTCGTGCGGCTGCTGCGCGGGCTGGGGCTGCCCGCGGGCGCCTATATCCCCGACCGGTTGATGGAAGGCTATGGCCCCTCGGGCGCGGCGCTGGTCAAGATCGGTGAGGCGGGGTCGAAGCTGGTCGTCACCGTCGATTGCGGCGCGCAGGCGTTCGAAGCGATTGCCGAGGCCAATGCCGCGGGGGTCGAGGTGATCGTCGTCGACCACCATCAATGCGCGACGACGCTGCCCGCCGCCCTTGCCCTGGTGAACCCCAACCGGCTCGACGAAGAACCCGATGCCGCGATCCACGGCAATCTCGCCGCGGTCGGGGTCGCCTTCCTGCTCGGCGCGGCGTTGCTCCGCACTTTGCGCGCGCGCGGCTTTTTCGCGATGCGCGACGAGCCCGCGCTGATCGACCTGCTCGACCTTGTCGCGCTGGGCACCGTCGCCGACGTCGCGCGGCTGACGGGTTTCAACCGCGCGCTGGTGACGCAGGGGCTGAAGGTGATGGCGCGGCGCGGCAACACCGGCATGGCGGCGCTGATGGACGCGGCGCGCCTCACCAAGCCGCCGACGGCGAGCGACATGGGCTTTGCGCTCGGCCCCAGGATCAACGCCGGGGGACGTGTGGGTAAATCCGATCTTGGCGTGCGGCTGCTCACGACATCGGACCCACAGGAGGCGGCCGACATCGCGGTCGAACTCAACCGGCTGAACGAAGAGCGGCGCGCGATCGAGGCGGGCGTGCTCGAACAGGCGATCGAAGCGAGCGCCGCGTGCGGCAACGCGCCGGTGGCGATCGTCGCCGGACAGGGCTGGCATCCGGGCGTGATCGGCATCGTCGCCGGGCGCCTCAAGGAGCGTTTACATCGCCCCGCGATCGTCATCGCGGTCGGCGAAGATGGCGTCGGCAAAGGGTCGGGCCGCTCGATCAGCGGCGTCGACCTGGGCGCCGCGATCCTTGCGGCGAAAGAAAGCGGTCTGCTCGTCGCGGGCGGCGGGCATGCGATGGCGGCGGGGCTGACCGTCGCGGCCGACAAGGTCGATGCGCTCGGGGCTTATCTCAACGACCGGCTCGCCGCCGATGTCGAGCGGGCGAGCGGCGACAAGTCGCTGCTGATCGACGCGGTGCTCGCGCCGCGCGGGATCTCGCCGCTGTGGTGCGACGCGATCGAAAGTGCCGGACCGTACGGCGCGGGCTGGCCCGCGCCGCGCGTCGCGACCGGGCCGGTGCGGATCGTCGAATCGGGGATCGTCGGCACCGACCATGTCCGCCTGATCGTATCGGGCGACGACGGCGCGCGGTTCAAGGCGGTCGCGTTTCGCAGCGCCGAGACCGAACTGGGCCAGACGCTGCTCCACGCGCGCGGCGGGCGCAAGCTGTGGCTCGCGGGCCGCGCGAAGCGCGACGACTGGGGCAGTCGCCCCGCCGCCGAACTGCATCTGGAAGACGCCGCATGGGCCGATTGACGGCCGGCGGCGATCAGCCTTTGGGGCGGATTGAGGGCCGGCCGCGGCCGGACTTAGAGGCAGATTGATTCGCGCCCGCGCAACATTTTTACGCGCAACCCCGCCACTTCGCTTGACCGCATGATTTTGCGAGTCTAATGCGCCGCTTCACCGAATGACGGCCCCTTCGTCTAGCGGTCTAGGACGTCGCCCTTTCACGGCGAAAACACGGGTTCGAGTCCCGTAGGGGTCACCACGGTCAAGCGAGCGGTCGGCTCGCCTTCCTTCGAAAATTCCCGACCTTGCGGCCCCTTCGTCTAGCGGTCAGGACGTCGCCCTCTCACGGCGAAAACACGGGTTCGATTCCCGTAGGGGTCACCAACGGTCAGGCGGACGGTCAGTTCGCCCACCATTCCCGCTAAAATCTCGGGAAACTCCGGAAGGTGCACCCTTTGCGCGAGGTCAGGTGGTCCATTTAGGTGGTCCATATGAGCCCTCGACTAATCTCTCCATGGAAACGTCCAAACTCCACGCAGTACTGGTTCCGCATGGTCGTGCCGCCCCGGTATCGGCAAGCGGTCGGGAAATCCGAGATCAAGCAGTCCTTGGGAACCGACAACGTCGGCGAAGCCCGGCGTCTATGCGCAATGCGGCAGAGCGAATGGCTTAAAAAGTTTGAGCTCATCGAACTGGAGTTGAAAGCCCGTGACTCACGCGATGGCGTGGAGGCCGTTGACCGATACCTCGCTCAACAGGCCGAGGCGCTTGGTAACATGGACCGAGCAATCGCCTATGAGCTGGAGGGAATCGCCATCGCCGAAGCATATCATCTGGCATCCCCAACGCCGGAGGAACTCGGTCTATCATCCGGTGACTACCATCCTCTCGTGGACAACCCTTACCCCGCTTATCGCGACCCTCGGACCGTCGGCATGATCACCGAGCGCCGACAGGTCCTGTCATCCGTCAGGAAGGGCGCGTTGCCCGGACGGGAGGCAGTCGAGCGAGCGCGCCATCTCAATTTCCTGCACATCGCCACTTCGGCCGTGGAAGAGGCATTCGCCGCGGCGGGCATCACAGTCCCAGAAGATGACCCACGCTTCGAAATTGCCGCGCGCCATTTTCTGGATGTGCTGAACAGCTACCCTCTTACCGATCTCGATATGATGCGGACATCCTGGCCGACGCCTACTGCCGCCAATGTCCCTTCAGGTCTGAACAGGTCGAGCGAAGCTGATCCCCCGCAATTGCCCGAAAACGCGCGCGAGGCGGCAGTCGTCAAGGTGGACAGTTCATCATTGCGGCAGCGGATCCTTGCCACGCCCGCATCGGCGCGATCCATCAGCAAGGTGTTCGACGCCTAGGCAGCCACGCAGCCGCCGGAATCCAAGAAATTGTGCGATGAATGGCGGGTCTCGATCCGCCGTTTTGCGGAATTGTTCGGAGATATCGATGTTGCGGACATTGACAGGGACATGATCATCGATTTTCGGGAAGCCATGATCCGGCTGCCCAGCCGCCCGAAACGCTCGATCTCCTGCCTCCCCTTGCTCGAGCAGATCGACATCGCGCGGGATCAAGATTTGCCGCTCCTTGCTGGCGCGACGGTCGGAAAGCTGGTGACTGGCCTGCGAGTGACGCTTGAGTACGCAATGGACCCGCTGCGCCTCATTTCGTTCAACCCCGGATCGACCGTGAAAGTGAAAGGCGCAAAAAGCGATCCCGACGCTCGCCTTCCCTTCTCGCCGGAAGAATTGCAGACCATATTCTCCGATCCGATGATGACAGATCCGCATCATTCCGCATCGGACACGAAATTCTGGCTAATGCTGCTCGCGGTGCTGAGCGGCCTTCGGATCGAGGAAATGGGCAAGCTGCGCCCGACCAACATAAAATGCGAGAAGGGCATCTGGTATGCCTCGATCGAACGCGACAGCAGGCGCTATCGGAAGAAAGAGACCGCAGCCGGCGGCGTCAACAAGGGCGCCAAGACGAACAACAGCTATCGTGACGTTGCGTTACATTCGATCCTGATAGACGCCGGCTTTCTCGCCTATGTCGAAAAACAGAGGCAGGCGGATAGCGAATGGCTGTTTCCAGACCTAGAGGCCGACCAGTATGGAAGCCGGACGAAGGCGGTATCGCGGGAATTGATCAGGCATATCCGAAGCCTAGGCATCTTGGATCAAGAGAAAGTTTTTCACTCCTTCCGCCATTCGATGAAGCGTGCTTGCCGCCAGACCTCGATGAAAGAGGAGATCGCAGATCTTCTGGCCGGCCACGCGCCAGACAGCGTTGGTCGCAAATATGGCGCCGGCGCAGCCCTGGACGTCCTGCGTGATGCGGTGAACAGAGGCCAAACACTGCCGCCTTCCCAAGAAAATTCGCTAGCGCGGCTTTCTTGTCGATATTGTCGGAACCCCGAAAAGATATGATGGTTTCGCCATCCCATTTATAGGCAATCGCATAAAAACCTGCGGCTTCCCAACCTGCAGACACCTCGCTGCTGAATGTCAGGATTGTTGCATCCCCGACCCGATTGCCCCCAAGCTTATCCTCTCTGATAGATTGTCCATAGCCTCGATTATAAGAGTCCATCGAGAGAATAGCGATAAACAGGTCCCTATTCATCGTTACTGCTCCCTAGTAAAATCGTTATACCCAAGTCTCTGAGCCAAAGTTGGTCTAGTCGTAGGTCGGAAATTTCTATCGAGACTCTCGTCCTTATTAATGCCCAGACCTTCCAAGTAGCTCTCCAAGAAATTGGTAACTTGATCGGCAGTTATGCTGACCGAAATTCTCCTTATCCTTACCCCAGCACCAAATACTCTTTCAAACTCCTCGGGTCTCAATTGCTCAACCGTTCGCGAATCGTTCTGGACTGCGAAGCGGACCAGCATGGGCAGCACATTTCCGCTGTCTAAACTGTCCATCCTCGGTATCGCTGGGTAAAGCTCCAAGGAAGCCCCTTCCGGCTTTCCCCACAATTCAGACCAGTATATAATTTGCGTTGAGTAGTTCACATCTCCAGATGCACCAGTTAGTAAAGCGAATACTTCCCTGTTTTCGGGAAGTCGAACGACAACGGCATCACCTCGCAATTTCGTCGATCCGCGATCTTGACCAATTCCTAGGGAATCAGATGGCCTCCGCCTTGTTAGTTCGCGGATTGCGTATCCGCTCTTGATGCCATGAGGAGTGTCCACCTCAACCGTCATCTTGTAACGTAGCGTAGTAGTGCCTTTTCCTGCCGCCCCGGATGATCCGGACTCACTGCCGCAAGCCGCAAGCAAGCCGCATGCCGCTATTGCCCCTATCAGGTCGCGCCGCCTCATACCGTCAAGAAGAGATCGATGACTACCGTCACGGCGTTCGATGTCAGGAATTGGCGGATATTCTCGAGCTCGCGCACTCGTGCCACGCTGTCGCCGACGCGCCGAGATTCGAAATAGCCCAGAGGCAGATTCAACAGGTGACGGAACATCTTCGATGACAGCTCGCTGTCGACGCGGTTCGTCGTGTGCGAGAAGAGCCAGTTGCGCAGCGCCGACATCAGCGTTTCGAAGAGCAGGATGACCGTAAGTCCGAAAGCGAGCACATCGAGCGTCGTCATCGACTGGTGGACGAGCACCTTGTCGATCACCAGCTGGAAGAAGATCGGCGACACCAGCCCCATCAGCTGGAGAAAGAAGGAGCCGATGAGCACGTCGCGCAGCGGCTTGCGATATAACGAGTGCCGGGATGAACCAGGCGATGTCGAACGGCCGCTCGTCCCCCGCCATCGCCTCGCGCGAGGTCAGGAGAAGCAACCGTCCCGAGAAACGCTCGGCCCCCTCCTCCGCATTCCAAATCTCGGGGCGCCCAGCGTCGCCTCGCTGGACAAGATAACGGGGCTTGAGGCTCGCATCCTCTATCTTGAGGAGGATGACGTTGGCACCAGTCCGGCATTCTGCGAGTGCGGGAAGCGGCAGCTTGCTCAATTCATCGAGCCGAGCGGTCCGAATCTTGGCGAGTAAGCCCAAGCGTTTCGAGATACGCGCAAAATCTTCGACACCCCAAGGATCGTCACCGCGACCGCGGTCGTGGATCATCTGCGCCGGATCAGCTGGCGTTCCAAGAAATTTCGCAAGCAGTATGAAGCAGGTCAGCGAGGGATCGAAAGACCCTTCAGACGGAAGGCCGTCCGCTTCTATCGCATCCGCCTGTCCAGAATTGCCCGCTACCGTCTCCGACATGCATCCCCCACCTCTCTTAGTATGCATGCACTGACTAGGCCAAGTCGCCGGTCGGCTTAGAGCTTGCATCCTTCGCCTGTATCACTCTTTCCGCCACGGAGAATAGGTATCTCAAATTACTACCTAATCTGGATACAATTATTTGAGATGGCTATCCGCGCGCTCGAGCTTTGGAATTTGGTGGGCGTTTCAGTGGCTGGCGAGTTCGCATGCAGAACCATCTTCATGTTACGAAATTCGCGGGATCGGCCGGCACATATCGGGTCACGAGCTTTGCCTATATGATCGACGAAGATATCGACGCACCAGCGCGGCACGTATCCGCGATTTTTGGCATTCGGAGAGCGAAACAACGACCTGTCCTGCAGATGAAAACTTGTGGAAGGTCTCTGGGTTGTCGAATGCCAGGAAATATGGTGGTATTCTGATGGTACAAATTCGCAAACTTTAGATATTATAATTGTTTTTCAGGATACTGGCGGTTCTTTTTGGTTCCCATAGAGGTCGCCAAAAATCCTGCCTCCGGATTTCCTGCCGTCCCGCACGGACAGGCGCCACCCGACACTAAACATCGGGTTATATTTGATTTCTCCCGTCGATTATTGAAGGTAACGACCGACGCGAGTCTTTCGGGGGGAGGATATGTTGGCGATCGGGCGGGATCAGGGGCGGGACAAATGTCCCGGCGGGCGAGGACGGCCGCGATTTTTTGCGGCGTGGCGACGGCTTTTCGGACGTCCTCTGTTTGCCGCGGCCGCGCTGTTTTTTGCGCCCCATGCCTTCGTAGCGGCGGACGAGGCCAAATCGCCCCCGACAATCCCGGTCTTTACGCCCCTGCCGACCAGCGCTTTCGCCGGGATTCCCTTTGTCGAGGACGTCGATCTGTCGCCCGACGGGACGCATATAGCGGGGCTGTTCGGGATCGCGGGCGAACAGCGCATCATGGCGATGCCGATGCTGGGCGACCGATCGAAGGGCGTTCTGATCGCGGTTCCCGACCAGACGCAGGTCCGCTGGATTCGCTGGGTCGGCAACGACAATATCATCGTCGGCCTGACCGCGCTGATGCCCGTCGAGGGCGAGCGCTGGTATGTGTCGCGCGTCATCGGCATCGATCGGGCCACGGGCAAGATCACAAAGCTGTTGTGGGACAGCGGCGGGCAGAATGCGTCGGACGTCCTCTGGATACCGACCGACGGCAGCCGGGAGATTCTGGTTGCGGCGCAAAACTCGATCTATGGCAATCATCCCGACTTCTGGCCGGCGGTCTATCGCGTCGACGTGGCGACCGGGCGCAAGCGGATCGTCGAACGACCGCGTCCGAACATCGTCGATTGGGGCGCCGATCATCTGGGCCAGGTGCGTTTCGGTATCGGGTATCGCGACACGAGCACGCAATCGAGCCTGCTCTTTCGGGCGAAGGGCGAAGGGTCCTTGCGCGTCATCGACACCGCAAAATTGAGCGCGGAAGAAAATCTGACCGTCCCGTTTCACTTTGTGCCCGGCAGCAACAATGGTTTCGTCATCAAGGACATCGAGGGCGGCCGGTCGGCGGTCGTCGAAGTCGACATTCCGACGGGCAAGGAGGTGCGGACGATCTATGCCGCCAAAGATGCCGACGTCGAAGGCGTGTTGATGGCGTCGAACGGGTCGAAGCTGCTCGGCGTCCGGACCAGCGACCGCAGCACTCCGCTGCGCTGGCTCGACCCCACGATGGCCGCGTATCAAAAGACGCTGGAGGAAGCATCGCCGCAGTCGACGGTGCGGATCGAGAGCCTGAGCGCCGATCAAAGCAAGATGCTCGTGCGGTTCAGCACCCCCGACAATCCAGGCCTGCTGTTCTATTTCGATGCGGCGACGGGCGACCTCCTCAGGCTGGCGGCGATGAACGAGGCGATCGGCGGCAAGCGTCTGTCGCGCGGCCGGATGGTGCAATACAAGGCGCGCGACGGGCTGGAGATCGAGGGCGTGCTGACGATGCCGCGCGGCCGACGCGACAAGAATCTGCCCTTGATCGTCATGCCCCACGGCGGGCCGTGGGGGCACGACGAGCTGAATTATGACTATTGGGCGCAGTTCCTGGCGGAGCGCGGTTATGCCGTACTCCAGCCCAATTTCCGCGGATCGACCGGCTATGGCGCCGCGTTCGAAAAGGCGGGGCAGGGGCAGATGGGTTTTGCGATGCAGGACGATGTGACCGACGGTGTGCACTGGGCCGTGGCCGAAGGGATCGCCGACCCGAAGCGCGTCTGCATCGTCGGCGGATCTTATGGCGGTTACGCCGCGATGTGGGGGCTCGCCAAAGACCCCGATCTGTATCGCTGCGCGATTTCCATCAACGGTGTCGCCAATCTGCGCCGCGAGGTCAATGATTTCGGCGGCGCGATGCGCGAACGCCTCTATCGCGGCCAATGGCAGAAAATGACCCCCGATTTCGCCGCCGTTTCCCCGATCAACGCCATCGCCCGGATCAAGGCACCGCTGCTGCTGATCCACGGCAAGAAGGATGTGACGGTCGATCACGAGCAGTCGGCGCGCATGTATTCGGCGATGACGAAAGCCGGCAAGACGGTCGATTTTGTGTCGGTCCCGCTCGCCGATCATTATTTCACGCGTCAGGCCGATCGCATGACCTTGCTGACATCGATCGAAACCTTCCTTGCCAAGCATAATCCTGCCGACTGACGCGCCCGCCCGATAGGAGGCGGGTTCTTCGCCCTGCCGCGGCGGTGTCCGGGATCCGCCGCGGCAGGACGTGCTCCGAAATGGCGCCGCGCTCGACCCTTTCTCGCTGTCGGCGCACGGGCTTCGCGGGCAGCATGGCCGGGTGACCAAAAACGGAGGCCATATCCATCTGATCCTGCCCGACCCGACCGAGCGGGCGGCCTGTTTTCGCGTGCTCGCGGCGGGTGCCGACCGGGTCGTGCGCAGCTTTGCCAGCGCCGCGGCGTGGATCGAGGCCGAGGACGGCGATACGGGCGTCATCCTGCTCTTTCATTGGCGTCAGCCGGGCCCGATCGACGGGACGGCGTTGCTCGATCATGTCGCGGCGCG
Organism: Sphingopyxis sp.; assembly: GCA_051861185.1. Lineage (GTDB taxonomy): Bacteria > Pseudomonadota > Alphaproteobacteria > Sphingomonadales > Sphingomonadaceae > Sphingopyxis. Next base: position 81,160 of record JBIMKQ010000007.1, on the reverse strand, counting down.
TCCGGGAATCGTCGCCTTTGTCGCCGCCGAGCAGCTGAGCATCGCCGAATCGCGCGCGATCCTGCGCGGCGGGGCGCAGGACCTGCTGCCCGCACCGCTCGACCCGCGCCTCGTCCGCCGCACGATCGATGCCGCGCTGGCCGATTGGCGTGCCCGGCAGGACACGATCGACCGCCACCGCGAAGCCGAAGCGCGACTGGCGGCGCTGACGCCGCGCGAGCGCGACATATTGGATGCCATCGCGGCGGGGCTTGGCAACAAGGCGATCGCGCGTCAGCTCGAACTCAGCCCGCGCACGGTCGAGGTCCACCGCGCCAATATCATGCGCCGCGCGGGTGCGGGCAATGTCGCCGAGCTGCTGCGGCTGCAGTTCATCGCCGAATTCGCAGGCGGCGCGCCGTCTAATCCGGTCCGTTTCGGTGCATGATCGCGGCGGAACCCGGCCAGGAACCGCGCGTTGCCCCTATAAGGAAGATGAACGGCGCACCGCCCTTGAGTTGGTCCCCATTGGCGCTGCCGTTCATCCGCATGGGGTCGACCCCACCTGATCCCATGCGAACGAAAGGGCCGGCAGAGACGTTCCTCTCTGCCGGCCCTCTTGTTATCCGGTCACCAGTTATCCGGTCACCAGTTATCCGGTCACCAGCGCGCGCTGTTCGGCGCGGCCCATCGACAACAGGATGGGGTCGGCCGCTTGCCGCGCCGCGAAGTCCGCCTTGCCTTGAATCCCCTGCCAGCCGATGCCGATCAGCGATTGCGCGATCGCGCCGCCCAGCGTGTCGCCGGGGCCGGGCAGGATGATGACGTCGGGGGCATATTCCCTGAGCGCGACCTGCACCGACAGCGCGAAATCATAAGGCGCGAGGATCTGGTGGCCGAAGGTGTAATCCCAGACCGCGGCCGGATCGCTCGCGTGGCGCCGCCAGATATGGCCGCGGCCGTCGACCAGCGGCAGCGCGGGCCGGCCGAAGAGCGAACCGGGGAGCTCGGCCTTCGCCTTGTCCGAACTGCCGAACATCAGCGGCGTATGGAAGGGGCCGTGGCCGGCGAGGCGGAGCGGGTCGCGTCCGGGGGTCGGCGGCGCTTCGGCCAGCAGCGCGGCGAGGCCTTCTTCATTGCCCGCGAGCACGAGCATCCCGGCGAGGTCGATCGACAGCGCGAGGGCGTGGGCGGGGCGTGCGTCGATCGCAGCGACAAGGTCGAACAGCGTTTCGCGCAGGCCCGGCACAGGCCGCCAGTCCTCGTCGACCACCTGCAGCAAGATCTGTCCGCCGGGACCGTGCGTCTGGCTGTTGAGCCCCATAGCATTGCTGATGCGGAAGCCGTCCTCGACCGACACCGCGCCGCCAAGCGCGAGCGCGCTGTACCAGCCCATCGAATTGCCCGCGACCGCGACGACGTCGAATTTCTCGCGATCGATGCTGAGGAAGTCGAGTGCGGTCGCGGTGTAGATCAGCGGCGCCGCGACATCACCGCGCATATGCGTCGCGACGCTGAAACGATCGGCGCCGTCGAGTTCGGTCACCGTCGGCTGGCCGCGATCGCGGCGCTGGGCATCGAAATTGGCAATGAGGCTTTCGAAGCGGGCGCCGTGAAGGCGCGCGATGCTGCCGAGTTCACTCTTGCCATAGGTGCCGCGCCCAGGGGCGACGACGAGGGCGGTCTGGCGCGCGCTCATGCCAGCAGCTCCTTTGCCGCGGCGACGATCGAATCGCGGCTTGGCAGGGTCAAGGTCGCCGCGCGGCCGAGCGGAATGAAGCTGTCTTCGGCGGCGATGCGCGCGACCTTCTTGTCCGGCGTACGCTCGACGAACAGCGCCATCAGCGCCTCGCTCTGCGATCCGGTGATGCGGCATTCGTCGACGATGAGAATGCGTTTGGCGCCGCCGACCGCGTCGACCAGCTTCGCCTCATCGACCGGGCCAAGCCAGCGCAGGTCGATGACGCGCGCCTTGACGCCGTCGGCCGCGAGCAGTTTTTCCGCCTGCCGCGAATAATAAGTGCCGTTGCCATAGGTGACGATCGCAAGATCGGTGCCGTCGCCAAATACGCCGACGTCGCCGAAGCGGATCGGCGCGCCTTCGCCCGGCGCTTCATAGGTGGTGGTCCACAACCCATCGCCCTCTTCGTGGAGGTCGCGGGTCATATAGAGCGCGATCGGTTCGACGAAGACGATGACACGCTGTTCCTCGCGCGCGAGCCGCACACATTCGCGCAGCATCGCGACCGCGTCGCGTCCGTTCGACGGCACCGCGAGGATCAGTCCCGGAATGTCGCGGAAGACGGCAAGGCTGTTGTCGTTGTGGAAATGGCCGCCGAAACCCTTCTGATACCCCAGTCCCGCGATGCGGAGAACCATCGGGTTGGTATATTGGCCGTCGGAGAAGAAGCTGAGAGTCGCCGCCTCGCCGCGAATCTGGTCCTCGGCATTATGGACGTAGGCGAGGAACTGGATTTCGGGCATCGGCAGGAAGTCGTTGTGCGCCATGCCGATCGCGAGGCCGAGGATCGCCTGTTCGTCGAGCAAGGTGTTGACGACGCGCGCCGAACCGAAGCGCTGATGAAGCTTGGCGGTGACGTTATAGACGCCGCCCTTCGGCCCGACATCCTCGCCCGCGACGACGATTTCCTTGTGCGCGAGCATCAGGTCGGCGAGCGCCCAGCTGAGGAGCCGCGCCATATGCTGCGGTTTGTCCATGGCGCCGGCGTCGCTGCCGAACATCGCGGCGCGATCCTCGGCCGACGGGGTGTTCGCGCGGACGATTTCGCGTTTCGGCGGCACGACGCTTTTCATCACATGCGCGGGGGTCGTGATCTTGGGTCGCAGGATGGCAGCCTCGGCCTGCCGCGCCAGCGTCGCGCCGATGTCTTCATAGGCATCGGCGATCTCGGCCGGGGTCATCCAGCCGTGCCCGGCCATCAACGCCGCGCCTGCGAGCAGCGGATCGCGGGCCTCGTCGGCCTCGATCAGCGTCTTGGGCAGATAGGCGCCCTGCACGTCGGACCCGGCGTGACCATAGAGCCGCACCGTCGCCATATGGAGGAAGACGGGCTTGCGATAGCGGCGTGCATAATCGGCCGCCTCGGCGGCGCCGGCATAGGCAGAGACAAGGTCGGTTCCGTCGCATTTGATGTAATGCAGCCCGGCGCGGTGGCGAAACTGCGCCTCGATCCAGCCCGTCGGGGTGCGCGTCGAAATGCCGATACCATTGTCTTCGCACAGGAAGATCAGCGGCATCGGCGAGCCCTGGAACGCCGCCCAGCCGGCGGTATTGAACGCCCCCTGCGCGGTCGAATGGTTCGCCGACGCATCGCCGAAGCTGGTCAGTACCACCGCGTCGTCGGGGAGCGGCAATCCGGTCATGCCGAGGCGGCGCGCGATGCCGATCGAAAAGGCGGCGCCCACCGCTTTCGGCAGATGCGAGGCGATCGTCGAGGTTTGCGGCGGAATGTTGAGCGGTTTCGACCCGATCACCTTGTGCCGGCCGCCCGAGATCGGGTCTTCGGACGAGGCCGCGAAGCTCAGCAGCATGTCCCATGTCGGGGTCTGGCCGGGGACCGACCGCGCACGATGAAGCTGGAACGCATTCGAGCGATAATGGAGGAATGCCATGTCGGTGACGCGCAGCGCCGCGGCGACCGCGGCATTGCCTTCATGCCCCGACGATCCGATCGTATAAAAGCCTTCGCCGCGCGCCTGCAGATGGCGCGACAGCCGGTCCATCTGGCGGCTGGTCAACTGCGACAGAAAGATATCGGTCGCCTCGGCGCGCGCCAGCCCGACCGCCGCGGGATCGGGCGCGTCGGCGCGATCGGGCAATCTGCCCCCCGCCAGCGCCGCCAAGAATTTTTCATGTACCGCTTGCGCCGCGTCCACTTGTCTCTCCTGTCGCGCGGCCGCTGGTTACAAAGGTAACGAACCGGCCGGTTTTGCCGCGCGCTATATCGGGGCAGTTCCACGCGCAAGCATCTCTTGCCTTGCCGCGCTCGCTCGCGCTACCACTTGTCGCGATGATCGACCGGGGCGGGACAAATATTTCAACATGATATCCCTGTGGATCGCCCAGGTGACCGCCGCGTCCCCGCCGCCGAGCCCCGACGGATCGGGCGGATGGCTGCTCGATCCGGAACTCGTCGATCCGGGTTTTAGCCAGACGATCGCGGGCGGCGAAATCCAGACCGCTTTTCCGCCACCACCCCCGCCGCCACCGCCGACCCCCGAGTGGCTGAAATCGCTGTTCGACGCGATCGGCAATTTTTTCCAGTGGAGCGCCCCTGCCGCCAAGCCGCTGCTGTGGATCGCGGTCGCGCTGGTGGTGCTGTTTCTTCTCTATCATTTCGTCCCCGCCTTTGCGCGCTGGGTCGACAATCTGCCGTTCCGCCGCAAGGCGGGCGAGGCAGATGCCGAGGACGTCGTCGGTCTGGCCGAAGCCGGCGCGGCGCGCGCCCTGCTCGCCGAGGCCGACGCGCTCGCCGCCGAGGGCCGCTTTGGCGAGGCGGTTCACCTGCTGCTTTATCGCAGCGTCGAGGATATCGAAGGCCGTCGTCCGGGGCTGGTCAAACCCGCGATGACATCGCGCGACCTTGCCGAAGCGCGCGACCTGCCCGCCGTCGCGCAGGGCGCCTTCAGCCGCATCGCCCGCGCGGTCGAGATCAGCCTGTTCGGCGGACGGTCGATCGACGCCGGGGCGTGGCAGCAATGCCGCAGCGCCTATGCCGAGCTGACGGTGCCAAAGAATTGGGCGCGCGCATGAGCGGCGCCACCGCCAACGACGGCTTCAACCCGCGCCTGATCGCCGCCGTGGTCGCGATCGGCATCGTCGCCTTTATCGCGCTGTGGGCGCTCGTCGCACTGGGTCCGCAGATCAGCAGCGGCAACGACGGCGGCGGTCACGCGCTGTCGAAAGCGGCGCCGGGCTATGCCGGCATCGTCGATCTGATGGAACGCGGCGGGGCCGGTGTCGATTTGCGGCGCCGGGTCGATACGGCGCGCTATGACGACTATAAACCGCTGCTGGTGCTGACGCCCAAGCATCGCACGCGTCCCGAAGAGATGCTGGAACTGCTCGACGCGCAGGGCGGGCGTTCGACGTTGATCGTGCTGCCCAAATGGCAGGCCGGCGCGGTGCCCGGGCAAGCCCCGAAACCCGGATGGGTCAGCGGCGGATATCCCGATACGCCGCCCGCGCGGCTGCTTCCCGAGGCGCGTTTCGGCAAGGTGACGATCAAGGCGCGCGCGAGCAAGGCGCAGCCCGTCCCGGTCCATATCGCCGGGCGGTCGTTCACCGCTTTTCTTCCCCGCAATGTCCAGACGATCGAAGGCGAGGAACTCGACGTGCTGGTCGCCGGCCCCGGCGGCGGATCGGTGATCGCACAGCTGCGCGGACAAGACGTCTATATCCTCGCCGACCCGGACCTGATCAACAATCTGGCCTTTGTCTCACGCGACCGCGCGCGCGCCGGCGCGATGCTGATCGACGCGCTCGCCGAATATGCCGATGCCGATGCCCTGGCCTTCGATGTGACGTTGAACGGTTTCGGCGGCCAGCGTTCGTTGCTGCGCTTCGCCTTCGTCCCGCCATTCATCGGCATCACCTTGTGCCTGATCGCCGCCGGGCTGCTCGCGCTGTGGCAGGCGTGGATGCGCTTCGGCCCCGCGCTGAAACCCGGACGCGCGATCGCGGTGTCGAAGGCGGCGCTGATCGCGAACAGCGCCGACCTGATCCGGCAGGCGCGCCGCGAGCTCGACGGCGCCGACGCCTTTGTGAAAAGCCAGCGCACCGCGATCGCGCGGCGGCTGCATGCCCCCGCCGGGCTCGACGACGATGCGACCGACCGCTGGATCGACAAGCATCTGCGCGCGGGCAGCGAGCTATTTTCTTCGCTCGCGCGGCGCCTGCCGCTCGCGCGCAACACCCATGAATTTCTCGAGGGCGCACAGGCGCTGCACGACATCAGGAAGGATTTACTCCGTGACAGCCAATAATATCGCGAGCGTCCAGGCGCTCGGTGCCGCGATCGAGGCCGAGGTCGCCAAGGTCGTGTTCGGGCAGGGGCCGCTCACCCGAATGGTGACGATCGCGCTGCTCGCAGGCGGTCATGTCCTGCTCGAAGGCCCGCCGGGAACCGCAAAAACCTTGCTCGCGCAGGCCTTTGCACGCGCGACGGGACTCGCATTCGGGCGTATCCAGTTCACCCCCGACCTGATGCCCGGCGACATTTTGGGGTCGAACCTGTTCAACTTCCAGACGTCGAGCTTTACCCTGACCAAGGGGCCGATCTTTACCGAATTGCTGCTCGCCGACGAAATCAACCGCACCCCGCCCAAGACGCAGGCCGCGCTGCTGGAAGCGATGCAGGAGCGCCGCGTGACGATCAACGGCGAGGCGCATGTGATGAGCCCGCGCTTCACCGTGCTCGCGACACAGAATCCGATCGAGCAGCAGGGCGTCTATCCGCTGCCCGAGGCGCAGCTCGACCGTTTCCTGTTCAAGCTGGTCGTCGACTATCCCGCGGCCGAGGAGGAGCGGCGGATCGTCGCCGACCATGGCGGCCGCTTCAAAAGCCCCGCGGTCGGCGATTTCGGCGTCACCCAGGTCGCCGATGCGAAAACGATCGATGCGGCGATCGACGTGATCGCGACCGTGCGGCTCGCCGACGAGATCGTCGATTATATCGTCCGCCTGGTTCGCGCGACGCGCGAGAGCGCCGACCTGGAATGTGGCGCCAGCCCGCGCGCCGCGACCTTGCTCGCGCGCGCGGCATGCGCTGCGGCGGCGCTCGACGGCCGCGATTATGTCATTCCCGACGATATCCAGCGCCTCGCCTCCGGCGTCCTGCGCCACCGCGTCATCCTGTCCGCCGCCGCCGAGATCGAAGGCCGTAGCGTCGAGCAGGTCGTGACGGCGCTGCTCGAACGCGAGGAAGTTCCGCGGTGATCTACCCCACCCGGCGCGCGATCTATTTGCTGCTGCTCGGCGCCCCGATGGCGCTCGCGCTCGGGCTGGTGCGGCCCGAGTTGTGGCTTGTCGCGCCCGGCTGGATCGGCGTCATTCTTGCCTGCCTGATCGTCGATTGCGTTGCCGGGGCCAATCCGCGCCACCTGAGCCTCGATGCGCGTTTTCCGCATCAGGTCGGGGTCGGCGATCCGTTCGACCTGTCGCTCGTTGCCAGCGGTGCCGCGGTACCGCCGCGCGCCGAACTCGCGCTCGCGCTCGACGAACGGCTGGCCGAGGGCGGACGCCTCGCGAGCGACATGCGCAAGGCTGGTAGCGGAGAAGCGCTGGTCCGCACGCTGTCGCTCACCGCGTCGCGGCGCGGACAGGCGCTGGTCGAGGCGCTATGGATCCGCTGGGCGGGGCCCTTGGGGCTTGTCTGGAAACAGCGCAAATTTCCGATCGACGGCGCGATCAACATCGTCCCCAGCCTGCGCGCGGTGACCGACGAGGGCAGCCGGCTGTTCCAGCGCAACAGCTGGTTTGGCCTCCGCCAGCAACGTTTCCGCGGCGAAGGCAGTGAATATGAATCGCTCGCCGAATATCAGCCGGGAATGGACCGGCGCGCGATCGACTGGAATGCGTCGGCACGCCACGTCAAACTGCTCGCCAAGGAATATCGCGTCGAACGCGACAACCGCGTCGTGCTGGCAATCGACAGCGGGCGGACGATGGCCGAACCGGTTGGCGGGATGCCGCGCGTCGACCGTGCGGTGTCGGCGGCGCTGCTGCTCGCCTATGTCGGGCTCAAGCTGAACGACCGGATCAGCTTTTTCTCCTTTGCCGCCAAGCCGCAGACGCTGACCCCCGCCTATATGCACACGCAGGATTTCCCGGCGTTGCAGCGCGCGGCGAGCCTGATCGATTATGCGCATGTCGAAAGCAATTTCACTCTCGCGCTGACGACGCTGTCGGCGCAGCTCAATCGCCGATCGCTGATCATATTGTTCACCGAATTCACCGACGCGACGAGCGCCGACCTGATGATCCGCGCCGCCGGGCGGCTGGTGAAGAAACACCGGTTGCTGTTCGTGGTGATCAAGGACGAGGAGGTCGAGAGCGAGGAACGCCGCCGCCCCGAAAGCGCCGCCGACGTCACCCGATCGAACGTCGCCGCGGCGATGCTGCGCGATCGGCAGCTGGTGATCGCGCGGCTCCAGCGGCTTGGCGCCGACGTGATCGAGGTGCCCGCGGATGCGATGGGCGCGAGCGCGGTCGAAGCCTATCTGGGTATCAAGCGGGCGGGTAGCCTGTGATCCCGGTCGCCGCCCCCGCGCGCGCGATCGACGCGCCGAGCTTTTCGACGAGCCGCTTTCGCGCCGAGCGCGAGGCCGACTGGATCGCCTTCGACCTGCTGCTCACCAAGCTGGAAAAGAAAGGCGCCGCCGCGCTGACCAGCGACGAGCTGCTGCAATTGCCGCTGCTCTATCGCGCGACACTGTCATCGCTGTCGATCGCGCGCGCGACCAGCCTCGACAAGGCGTTGCTCGATCATCTCGAAGCGCTGTCGATCCGGGGCTATTTCCTCGTTTACGGGGTACGCGAAAGCCGGCTCAATCGCCTCCGCCGCTTTTTCCTCTACGACTGGCCCGCCGCGGTGCGGTCGGTGTGGAAGGAGACCGTGATCATATCGCTGATCATCCTGCTCGGCGCGCTGACCAGCTATTCGCTCGTTGCGAGCAACCCCGAATGGTATTTCAACTTCGTCGACGAGGAGATGTCGGGCGGGCGCGACCCGCGCGCGACCGTCGAGTTCCTGCAATCGACGCTGGGGCACGGCAAGGCGGTGGTCGGCGAGGGCGAGAGCGGTCTGCACGTCTTTGCGACCTATTTGTTCACGCACAACAGCCGCGTGTCGATCCTCTCCTTTGCGCTGGGTTTCGCCTTTGGCGTGCCGACGATGATGCTCGAATATTATCAGGGCATCGGGCTGGGGGCGATGATGGCGGTCTTTTCCGCCAAGGGGCTGGGCTATGATTTCGGCGGCTGGCTGTTCATCCACGGCACAACCGAGCTGTTCGCCGCCGCGCTGTCGGGCGCCGCGGGCCTGCGCATCGGCACCGCGGTCGTGTTTCCCGGCGCACGCGGGCGATTGCAGGCGGCGGCAGAGGCCGGGCGCACCGCGGGCAAGGTGATGGTCGGGGTGATCATCATGCTATTCGCGGCCGGGCTGCTCGAAGGGTTCGGGCGCCAGCTGATCACCGACACGATGCTGCGTTACGCGATCGGATCGATGATGCTGCTGTTCTGGATCGCCTATTATTACATCCCGCGGCGCGAGGATGTGACATGACCGCGGCCGCTGCCAACGCCCGATCGCGCGCCGCGCGGGCGAAAAAGATCCGCCAGTTCGTCACGCCCGAGGGGGTCGATCTCGAGCTCAAGATCGCGAGTTCGGGGCTGCGCTTCGGGGCGCTGCTGATCGACCTGATGCTGATCGTGCTGGTGCTGTTTCTTTTTTCGCTGGGCATGCTGTGGGTCGGAGCGGCGTCGCAATCTGACGTCACCGTCGTCGTGTGGATGCTCGGCGCTTTCCTGCTGCGCACCTTCTGGTTCATCGGCTTCGAACTGGGCTCGCGCGCCGCAACGCCGGGCAAGCGGATCATGGGCATCCGCGTCGTCGCGCGCGACGGCGGCCGCCTGACCGCCGATGCCGTCGTGGCGCGCAATCTGATCCGCGAGCTCGAACTGTTCCTGCCGCTGATGATGCTGGGGGTCGGTGCCTCCGAAGACATGGTGTCGGGATGGATCATGGTCGCGGGCATCCTGTGGTCGCTGACCTTGAGCCTGTTCCTGCTGTTCAACCGCGACCGGATGCGGATGGGCGACCTGATCGCCGGCACCTGGGTTGTGCTGGCGCAACGCGCCAAGCTCGACGCCGACATCGCCACCGACGGTGCGGGCGAGGCGATCCGTTTCAGCGAGGCCGAGCTGGCCGTCTATGGCATTTTCGAACTGCAGGAGCTGGAACGCGTGCTGCGCGGCCGCGATCCGCGCGCGATGCGCGAAGTCGCCGACGCGATCCGCGCCAAGGTCGGACGGCCGGTGGCCGAAGAGGATGACGTCTTCCTGCTTTCCTATTACCGCCAGTTGAAGGCCCGGCTTGAACGCAAACTGCTGTTCGGCAAGCGGCGAGAGGATAAATATGCCAGCGACTGAAACCCCTGCAAACGGGAATGGCGTGACCCAAGCCCTGCACCGGCGCCGATCGGTGCGGGCGTTTACCGGCCAGCCGGTCGACCCGGCACTGCTGAAAACCATCTTCGCCGCTGCGCAACGTGCGCCCTCGGGCGGCAATCTCCAGCCGTGGCAGGCGACCGTGGTGACCGGCGTGCGGTGGCAGGCGGTGAAGGACGCGGTCGCGGCGCGGCTCGCGCTGGGGCGCGAAGGCTATGAGCCCGAATATGACATCTATCCCAAGGGATTGACCGAACCGTGGGAGGCCCGCCGCTTCGGCGTCGGCGAGGGGCTTTATGCGTCGATCGGCATCCCGCGCGAGGACAAGGCGGGACGTCTCGCTCAGTTCGTGGAGAATTACCGGGGTTTCGGCGCACCGGTGATGCTTTTCCTCCATTGCTCGCGCATCATGGGGCCGCCGCAATGGTCCGATATGGGCATGTGGCTGCAATCGGTGATGCTGCTGCTTGTCGAACATGGCCTCGCCAGCTGTCCGCAGGAATGCTGGGCGATGTACGGCGCAACGATCCGCCGCACGCTGGCGCTGGACGACGGGCAGATTTTGTTCACCGGGCTGGCGATCGGCTATGCCGACACCGACGCGGCAATAAACCAGTGGGCGGTGCCGCGTGCGCCGCTCGAAGATGTGATCGATTGGCAGGGATTTTGAAGATGATCAGCAAGCACCCGGGTTTTCGCTATGGCGCCCTGGGCGCACTCATGCTCGCCGTTGCCGGCTGCACAGCGATCCCGCAGCCCGAAGCACCGCCGCCCGCACCCCGACCGGTCGCCCCCGCGCCGACGCCCGCGCCGCTGCCGACACCCGCCGGTTCGTGGGAGGACCGCGCGGTCAACGCCGGCGCGTGGCGCTATGACGCAGGCAGCCGGACCGCGGCGTTCGTCCCGACGGGCAGCGCAAACCCGCTGCTGACGATGGCGTGCAGCGGCAGTTCAATTCGTCTGACGTCGGCGCTCACGGGCGATGTCAGCCTGCGCACCAGCGCCGGAACCGACCAGATCCGCTTCGACGGCGGCAGTGCAAGCATGGGCAACCGCGACGCCCGCCTCGACCGCATCGCGTTCAGCCGGGGGCGCTTTGCGCTCGAAACCCAGGGCGGCGGCGCCCTGACGCTGCCGGTGCAAGCCGAGATCGGGCGGGTGATCGAAGATTGCCGATAACGGCGGGGCTTTAGCCCCCCAGCTGGACCGTCCCGCCCTTGATCCAGCCCCAGCGGCACGGCCCCTGATATTCGCGGGCACTGGCCACCGACTTGCCGACGCCGCACATGTCCGGATCGGTGCCGGGCGCGGCAAAGATAACGCCGAACCAGGCGTCATTGTCGGCCGCCTCGCACAGCGACACATTCGCGCCGCCGGCCAGCTTGGCCTTGATCGCGCGCGTTTCGCCCGGCGCCCAATAGACGTCGGTGCCGCCCGCCTTGACGCGGCTTATGCTCGAACAGGCAGGCAGACTCGGCCCTTCGGTGCCGATCATCACCGCGCGCGTCGCGAGCGGTTCGCCCGCGACATTGGGGGCGTTATCGGCGGGCGGTGCAGGCTGGCTGCACGCGGCGAGCGGGGCGATCAGGAGGAGGGCGAGCGGGGAAGCGAGACTATGTTTCATGCCCGCGAAACTAGCCGCCGCGGCGCGCGCGCGCAACGCTCGTCGCCAGATGGCCGAGAGCCGCATTTTCGCTTGGGTTTTGCCGCCTTCGACCCTATATAATCGCTATGACGGACACCCCTGAAAATGTGGCGCCGAGCGCCAACACCAACCTGCCCAATATCAACGCCTATGGCGCCGATTCGATCAAGGTTCTCAAGGGCCTCGACGCAGTGCGCAAACGCCCGGGCATGTACATCGGCGACACCGACGACGGCTCGGGTCTGCACCATATGGTGTTCGAGGTTTCAGATAACGCGATCGACGAAGCGCTTGCGGGGCATTGCGACCTCGTCCTGATCACGCTGAACAGCGACGGATCGGTCAGCGTCGAAGATAACGGCCGCGGCATTCCGACGGGCATCCATGCCGAGGAAGGCATTTCGGCGGCCGAGGTCATCATGACCCAGCTCCACGCCGGCGGGAAGTTCGAGAACACCAGCGACGACAATGCGTACAAGGTGTCGGGCGGCCTGCACGGGGTCGGCGTCAGCGTCGTCAACGCACTGTCCGAATGGCTCGAACTGACGATCTGGCGCGATGGCGAAGAGCATTGGATGCGCTTCGAGCATGGCGATTCGGTCGCCCCGCTGAAGGTCAACGGCCCGGCCCCCGCGGGCAAGAAGGGCACGCGCGTCACCTTCTCGGCCTCGACCGACACGTTCAAAAATGTCCTCGAATTCGATTTTGAAAAGCTCGAACATCGCTATCGCGAACTGGCCTTCCTCAACTCGGGGGTGCGGATCAAGCTGGTCGACGCACGCCACGCCGAGCATCTGAGCCACGATCTTTATTATGAGGGCGGCATCGGCGCCTTCGTCAAATATCTCGACCGCAACAAGACCGCGATGCTGCCCGATCCGATTGCGATCAGCAGCGAGCGCGACGGCATCGGCATCGAGGTCGCACTCGAATGGAACGACAGCTATTATGAAAATGTGCTGTGCTTCACGAACAATATTCCGCAGCGCGACGGCGGCACGCATTTGGCCGCTTTCCGGGCTGCGTTGACGCGCACGATCAATGGCTATGGCGACAAGTCGGGTATCCTCAAAAAAGAGAAGGTCACGCTGACCGGTGAGGATATGCGCGAAGGCCTGACCGCGATCGTTTCGGTCAAGCTGCCCGATCCCAAGTTCAGCTCGCAGACCAAGGACAAGCTTGTTTCGTCCGAAGTCCGTCAGCCGCTCGAAAGCCTGATGGCCGACCGGATGACCGAATGGCTCGAGGAAAATCCTGCCTATGCCAAGGCGGTGATCCAGAAGGTCATCGACGCCGCCGCGGCGCGTGAAGCCGCGAAGAAGGCGCGCGAACTGACGCGGCGCAAGGGCGCGATGGATATCGCGAGCCTGCCCGGCAAGCTCGCCGACTGTCAGGAACGCGATCCGGCCAAGTGCGAACTCTTCCTCGTCGAGGGCGATTCGGCAGGCGGATCGGCGAAGCAGGGCCGTGACCGCAAGGTTCAGGCGATCCTGCCGCTGAAGGGCAAGATCCTGAACGTCGAGCGCGCGCGTTTCGACCGCATCATTTCGTCGAAGGAAGTCGGGACGCTGATCCAGGCGCTCGGGACCGGGATTCGCGACGAGTTCACGCTTGAAAAGCTGCGCTATCACAAGATCGTGATCATGACCGACGCCGACGTCGACGGCGCGCATATCCGCACCCTGCTGCTCACCTTCTTCTATCGCCAGATGCCCGAGATCATCGAAGGCGGTCATCTCTACATCGCCCAGCCGCCGCTCTACAAAGTCGCGAAGGGGCGCAGCGAGGTCTATCTGAAGGACGATACCGCGCTCGAAAATTATCTCGTCGATGGGGGCATCGATGCGCTGATGCTCGAGACGACCGGCGGCGCGCGATCGGGCGCCGATCTGCGCGACCTGATCGAGCATGGCCGCCGCCTGCGCGCGCTGATGCGCTATGTCCCGCGCGGGCATAATTACGGGCTGGTCGAGGCGCTGGCATTGAACGGCGCGCTCGATCCCGAACTCGACAACGCCGGCCGCACCGCTGCGGGTATGCGCGCCGCCGAATGGCTCAACGCCGCCGAACGCGCGCTCACGGGCGGCGCCGAGGCGAAATGGACGATCTTCGCCGGTGACGGCGGTTACACGCTCGAAAAGCGGTGGCGCGGGGTCAGCGACCATCATGCAATCGACGCGGCTTTCCTGGCGAGCCAGGAAGGGCGCCGGCTGCACAAGCTCGCCGCCGAGCAGGCCGAAACCTATGCGCATCCCAGCCGGTTGGTGAAGGGCAGCAGCGCCGCAGCGATGGCGGCCGACGCCGCCGCGCTCGCCGCCGCCGATGCCGCCGAAGACGATGCCGAAGCGGGCGACAGCGACCTGCCCGCGGTCACCGCCGGCAAAGTCACGCCGATCACGCGTCCGTCCGAATTGCTCGAGGCGATCTTTGCGCACAGTCGCAAGGGCCTTGCGATCAGCCGCTACAAGGGGCTGGGCGAGATGAATGCCGAGCAGCTTTGGGAAACCACGCTCGATCCCTCAAACCGTACACTTCTGCGCGTCGAGGCCGAACAGGCCGATGTCGCGCATGAAATCTTCGAACGGTTGATGGGGGACGAGGTCGAGCCGCGGCGCGATTTCATTCAGACGAACGCGCTGTCGGTCGCGAATCTGGACGTATAGTTTCAGTTTGTTCCGCGAAAAATACATGATTCCGAACACCCGACCGCAAATAGGGTTCAGTTGAACGCGCGGCGGCTTGCCTTGGCGAGCCGCCGCTGCTTTTGGCGCATCCTCTGACAAGGGGATGATGTCATGCGGGTCTTTTCCGCCATGCTGATGCCGCTTCTGCTCACGGTCTCGGCCGCGGCGCAGGACGCCGAAATCGCCAACGACACGGCCGTCGCAATCGACGAGGAAACCGAAATCGGCGGCGGAATGGCAAGCTATTACGGCAACGAACTCGCGGGCAACCGCACCGCGAGCGGCGAACGGTTCGATCCCTCCCAGCTCACCGCGGCGCATCGCTCGCTCCCCTTCGGCAGCAAGGTGCGCGTAACCAACACATCCAACGGCGACAGCGTGATCGTCCGCATCAACGACCGCGGGCCCTTTTCGCACGGCCGCGTGATCGACGTCAGCACCGCAGCCGCACGCGAAATCGGCATGCATCGCAGCGGCACCGCGCGCGTGAAACTGGCGCTGCTCAACGACGACTGAGCATTTCCGTCCTCCGACGGAATCTAATCGAAGACCGACCAGCCGGCGGCATAGGCGAAATGTTCAAGCGCGACCGCGCCGGCAAGCGACGTGCCCGCCTCGTTCAAGGCCGGCGACCAGACCGCGATCGATCCCTGCCCCGGCGCGATGCACAATATCCCGCCGCCAACCCCGCTCTTGCCCGGCAGGCCGACGCGGAAGGCGAATTCGCCGCTGTTGTCATAATGACCGCAGAGCATCATGATCGCGTTGATGCGCCGCGCGCGGTGCGGTTCGATCAGCTGCTCACCGGTTAGCGGGTCGCGGCCTTCCATCGCGAGAAACAATCCCGCGGTCGCGAGCTGGCGGCAGCTCATCGCGATCGCGCATTGGCGAAAATAGACCCCGACGACGGTTTCGACCGGATGCTTCAGATTGCCAAACGAGTCCATGAAGTGCGACAGGCTGCGGTTGCGCGCGCCGGTCTCGGATTCGGAAAAGGCGACGTCGAAGTCGATCCCGACGCCATCGTCGCCCGCGCGTGCCCGCATGAAATCGACGATCTCGTCGGCGACCGCATCGCCGCTGCGCCCGTCGATCAGCCGGTCGGTCGTCGCGATCGCGCCCGCGTTGATCAGCGGATTGCGCGGGATACCCTGTTCGCTTTCGAGCTGGACGATCGAGTTGAACGCGCTGCCCGACGGTTCGCGCCCGACGCTGTCCCACAGCGAACTGCCGACGCGGCGCAAGGCGAGCGCGAGCGTGAAGACCTTTGACACCGACTGGATCGAGAAAGGTTCGTCGGCATCGCCCGAGGTGTGGACGGTGCCGTCGGGCAGCGCGAGCGCGAAGCCGAGCTTGTCCGGATCGACGTTGGCGAGCGCCGGGATGTAACCGGCGACGCGCCCCTGCCCGAGATGCGCGGCGGCGAGCTTCATCGCCTCGTCGATATGATTGCGCAGATCGTCGGTCATCGCGCTCGCCTAGCATAATCGGCGCGCAAAACATGTATTTTCATTTTTCCAGAAATATTCTATGATTAGCAAATCAAATACAGCGAATCGGGAGAAAGAGCTATGGTCGATCAACCGCGAGGAAAGGGGCTTTCAAGCGCCGTCAGCTATCAGGATAGCAAGGCGGCGTTCCGCTGGCTGGAGGATGCCTTCGGATTCGAGCCGCTGTTCGTGCTGCTCGACGAGCAGGGGAATCTGGCGCATTCGGAAATGGGCTATGGCAATTCGGTGGTGATGGTCGGCAATGAATGGTCGGACGACCACAAGAGCCCCAAATCGATCGGCGGCAAGAATACCCAATCGGTGCATGTCCAGCTGAGCGTCGGCGACGATATCGATGCGCATTGCGACCGCGCGCGCGCCGCGGGAGCCGAGATCATCGCCGAGCCCGAAACGCAGTTCTATGGCGACCGCAGCTACCGCGCCAGGGATCCCGAAGGCCATATCTGGACCTTTGGCGTGACCGTCGAGGCGAAGACCGCCGACCAGTGGGACGCCGAGGGCGGCTTCACGACGAAGACGCGGCTCGACGATTGAGCGCCGCCATCGACCGCACGCTCGCCGCGCTCGCCGATCCGCATCGGCGGCGCGCGGTCGAACTGCTCGGCCAGCGTCCGCGCAGCGCGGGTGAGCTGGCGGGCGAACTGGGCCTCGCCGCCCCGGCGATGAGCCGTCATCTGCGCGCGCTCAAGGAGGGCGGGCTGGTCGAGGACAGCCATCCGGCGTTCGACGCGCGGGTGCGCATCTATTCGCTGAAAGACGGCGCGACGGCGGAGCTCAAGCAGTGGCTCGCCGAGACCGAGGCGCTGTGGCCCCACCAGCTCGCGGCCTTCAAGGCGCATGTGGAAACGGACGAATGAGCGCGCCCGAATGACCGCTGCCGTGATCGTCGCGCTGCGTGTCGGCGTATCGCCCGACGTCGCCTTCACCGCCTTCACCCGTGACATCGGCCGGTGGTGGAAGAGTCATCCATTGTTCCAGCTCTCGCGCCAAGGAGACGGCGCGCTGCGCTTCGACCCCGCGGGCCCCGGCGGCAGGCTCGTGACACGCTTCGACGATGGTAAGGAGTGGGAAGTCGGCGCGGTCCATCATTGGCTTCCCGGCGACCGGCTGACGTTCGGCTGGCGATTGCCGAGTTTCCGGGCGGATCAGGCGACCGAGGTCGATGTGCGGTTCGAAGCGGTCGGCGGCGAAACGCGGGTGACGGTCGAGCATCGCGGCTGGGATAGTATCCCGCAGAAGCATGTCGCGCGCCACGGATTCGAACTCATGCTGTTCCAGCGCAGGTTGGGCGAACATTGGCGCGGGCTGCTGAAGGAAATGGCCGCGGGGGCCTAGTCTCCCTCACGCTGGCGGGAGGGGGAAAAGCTTGCCCCGCGCCGCGCGCCGCCCCACGTTCCACTTATGGACCTCCCCGCCCCCTTCACCGACTGGTTCGCCGCGCGCGGGTGGCGGCTGCGGCGACATCAGGTCGATATGCTCAGCGCAGGCGCGCGCGGCGAAAGCGCGCTGCTGGTCGCGGCGACGGGGGCGGGCAAGACCTTGTCCGGGTTTTTGCCGACGCTCGTCGATCTGGCCGCGCATCCGACCGATCGGCTGCACACATTATATGTGTCGCCGTTGAAAGCGCTGGCGGCCGACGTCGAACGCAATTTGCTCGGGCCGATTGCCGACATGGAACTCGACATCAGCGTCGAGAGCCGCAGCGGCGACACCAGTTCGGACAAGAAGGCGCGCCAGCGCAGCCGCCCGCCCAACATCCTGCTGACCACCCCCGAATCGCTGTCGCTGCTGCTATCCTATCCCGACAGCTTCAACATGTTCGCGGATCTGAAGACGGTGGTGATCGACGAGATTCACGCCTTCGCACCGGGCAAGCGCGGCGACCTGCTCAGCCTCGCGCTTGCCCGATTGCAACACATCGTCCCGACGCTGCGCCGCGTCGGGCTGTCGGCGACGATAGCCGATACCGCCGCCTATCGCGGCTGGCTGGCGCCGAACGGCGATCCGGGAACGGTCACGCTGGTAGAGGGCGAAGCGGGTGCCGATCCCGATATCCAGATATTGCTGCCCGAGGGCGCCGTGCCGTGGGCGGGGCATTCGGGGCGCTGGGCGGTGCATCAGGTGATGGAAGAAATCGCGAAGAACCGCACGACGATCATCTTTTGCAACACGCGCGGGCTCGCCGAATTGACCTTTCAGGAATTGTGGAAGGTCAACGACCTCAGCCTGCCGATCGCGATCCACCACGGCAGCCTCGACCGCGAAGCGCGCCAGCGCGCCGAGGCGGCGATGGCCGAAGGACGCCTGCGCGCGCTCGTCGCGACATCGAGTCTCGACCTCGGGCTCGACTGGGGCAACGTCGACTGCGTGATCCAGATGGGCGCGCCAAAGGGGTCCTCGCGCCTGCTGCAGCGCATCGGGCGCGCCAACCACCGGCTCGACGAGCCGAGCAAGGCGCTGATCGTGCCGGGCAACCGCTTCGAATATCTCGAAGCGCGCGCGGCGCTCGACGCGGTCGAGTCCGGCGAGCGCGACGCCGACCGTTTTCGCCCCGGCGCGCTCGACGTGCTGGCGCAGCATGTGATGGCGCTCGCCTGCGCCGCCCCGTTCAAGGAGGATGAACTGCTCGCCGAAATCCGGTCGGCGACGCCGTATCAATGGATCGACGCGCAGACCTTTGCACGCCTGCTCGGCTTTGTGCGCGAC
The DNA here is from genome assembly GCA_051861185.1 of Sphingopyxis sp. GTDB lineage: Bacteria > Pseudomonadota > Alphaproteobacteria > Sphingomonadales > Sphingomonadaceae > Sphingopyxis. The sequence goes on along the minus strand of JBIMKQ010000007.1, from coordinate 62,443 downwards.
GGCGGCTATGCGCTCAAAAGCTATGACCGCTTCCGCCGCCTCGCCCCCGACGGACAGGGCGGATGGCGGATCGCGCACCCCCGATTGGCCGCGCAGCACCGGCTCAACGCCGGGATCATCGTCGACGCCCCGACGCTCGACGTGCGGTTCAAAAATGGACGGCGGCTGGGCAGCGTCGAGGAATATTTCGCGAGCACGCTGACCGCGGGCGACACCTTTGCCTTTGCCGGGCTCAGCCTTGAGGTCGAATCGATCCGCGACACCGATCTCTATGTCCGCGCGACGACGCGGCCGGCGCGTATCCCGAGCTATATGGGCGCGCGCATGGCGCTGTCGACGCGGCTCGCCGACCGCGTCCGCGGTTTCCTCGCCGATCCGTCGAGCTGGGAGCGCTTCCCCGAGGATGTGCGCTTCTGGCTCGAAATGCAGGCGCTGCGATCGGTGCTGCCGCGCCCCGGCGAACTGCTCGTCGAGACGTTCCCGCACGAGGGCGTCCACTATATGGTGACATATCCGTTCGAAGGGTGGAACGCCCACCAGTCGCTGGGCATGCTGATCACCAAGCGCATGGAGCGCGCGGGCCTTCAGCCCTTGGGTTTCGTCGCGTCCGACTATGCGCTGGCCATCTGGTCGCTGCGCCCGGTCACCGATCCGGCCGCGCTGTTCGATTCGGCGATCCTCGAGGATGAATTTATCGAGTGGGTCGAAAGCTCGCACCTGCTGAAACGCGCGTTTCGCGAGGTCGCGGTGATCGGCGGGCTGATCGAGCGCCAGCATCCCGGCAAGCGCAAGACGGGCAAGCAGGTGACCTTTTCAACCGACCTGATCTTTGACGTGCTGCGCAAATATGAGCCCGACCATCTGCTGCTCGAAGCCGCCTGGGCCGATGCCCGCGAGCGGTTGACCGATGTCGCACGGCTCGGCGACCTGCTCGACCGCGCGGCGGGGACGATGCTCCACAAGTCACTGCCCCGGGTCAGCCCGCTCGCAATCCCCGTGCTCGTGCTGATCGGGCGCGAGAGTATCCCCGCCGCCGACATCGACGACGCGCTGCTCGGCGAGCTGGCCGACAGTCTTGCGGAACAGGCCATGGGACCGGGATAATCGGCGGATTTTCAGGGCATGCCGCGACCGGCGTTTCGCTTGCTGCGAAGGGCGATGAGGCGTAGATTACGCCCAAACATAATGAGGATGCCAGCGATGACCCAAGCTACCAAGCGGTCCGTCCTGTTCGCGTTTCTGCTCGCCGCCCCTGCTCTGATCGGCGCGACGCCGGTAACGGGTGATCCGGCGCCTCCTGTTCCGGCCGCGGCCCCGCCCGGCGAAACGGTCACGCCGCCCGTCGTCGTCGTCCCCTTCATCGAGCCCTTCGACCTCGATGCAACGCGGCGCATGTCGGTCAAGGTGATGGTCGGCGGCCAGGGGCCGTTTTCCTTCCTCGTCGATACGGGTGCCGAACGGACGGTGATCGCGCGCGAACTGGCCGAACGGCTTGGGCTGGTACAGGGCGAAAAGCTGCGGATGGCGACGATCGGCGGCTCGGCGACGGTGCCGAGCTATCGCGTTGCGGCGCTGCAGATGGCGAAGCTGCACCTTGCCTCGGTCAATGCGCCCGCCTTTTTCGGGCGGCATATCGGCGCCGCGGGCCTGATCGGCGTCGACATGCTCGAAGAACGCCGGATCCTGATCGATTTCCGCAAGGAAAGCATGCAGATCCTCGAAACGCGCCGCCGCGCACAGCCGATCATTCGCGACGATGACGCTATCGTCGTGACGGCGCGCAATTCGGCGGGACGCCTGATCCTTTCCGACGCACGGCTGAACGGCAAGCGCATCGACGTGATCGTCGACACCGGGGCGCAGACGAGCGTCGGCAATATGGCGCTGCACAAACTCGTGGCAAGCAAGCGCGCCAACCGCTTTCCCTTTGTCCCGACGATGCTGGCCGCGGTGACCGGCGAAGACGTGCCGGCATTGCGTAGCGCGATCAAACGCATCGTCATCAACGGCATGGACGTCAACGACTTGCCGGTGAGCTTCGCCGACGGTCAGGCGTTCCGCGCGCTGGGCCTCAACGACCGGCCGGCCCTGCTGCTCGGGATGGACAGCCTTGCGCTGTTCGACCGCGTCGAGATCGACTTTCCGAACAGGCGCGTTGTGTTCGACCTGCCCGATGGCGCGAACCGCGACACGCGCCAACGCTTCGCCGCAAACGGAGCCGCCGCTGGGGGCTAGGGCGCTTGCGGCCGGGCGGCGGCGGCGCCATAGCGGGCCCATGTCCGCCGCCGCGATTTTCGATTTTGCAGGCCAGCAGTTCCAGATGCTGGCCGACCGCGCGCTGTTCTGGCCGCGTCACGGCGCGCTGATCGTCGCCGACCTGCATCTGGAGAAGGCGAGCTGGTATGCCGCACTCGGTCAGCCGTTACCGCCCTATGACAGCCACGATACGCTCGACCGGCTCGCCGCGCTCACCGCTGAAACCGGGGCGCGGGCGATCTGGTGCCTGGGCGACAGTTTTCATGATCGCGAGGCAGCCGACCGGATCGCCCCCGCGGTCGCGGCGCGATTGTTCGGGCAGGCGGCGTCGGCAAAGCTTTTATGGATCGCGGGCAATCACGACGGGCTGACCGGCGGCGCGTGGGGCGGCGAGGTCGCCGACGAACTTTGCGTCGACGGTATCGTCTTTCGTCACCAGAGCCTCGCCGGCGAAACGCGCCCCGAAATTTCGGGGCATTTCCATCCCAAACTGCGGCTCAACATCCGCGGCCGCCATGTATCGCGGCCCTGCTTCGCCGGAGACGAACAGCGTTTGATTCTGCCCGCGTTCGGCGCGTTGACGGGCGGCCTTGCCGTCGAAGATCCGGTCATCGCCGACAATTTTTGCGGTGATTACGAGGCGATGCTGGTCGCGCGGGGTCGCCGGCTCTGCTTCCCGTGCCCCGGCCGAATCGCGGATGACGCTACGGCAAGCCGCACCATCGCCGCCCGCCGGGCGTAAGCCTCGCCGAACGGGCGCTTTTCAGCCTGTGGCCAAAAAGCATCACCCGCCCAAAAACGACGCAAATACGTGCCTCCCGCTGGATCGGCCACGCAATTGAGTTATGCTCCGACTGCAACAAAAATAAATAAATGTTGAGAGGAGTGCCCGATATGAAATCATCTTCCCTTCGTGCTGCCCGTTTGCTGCGTACCAGCGCGCTGGGCGTCTCGATCGCCATGGCCGCGATCGCGGTCCCGGCCTTTGCCCAGGATGCGCCCGCCGACACCGCGACCGACGATAGCGACAACACACCGATCATCGTGACGGCGCAGGGCCGCTCCCAGCTTCTGTCCGACGTGCCGGTCGCCATCTCGGCCGTCAGCGCCGAAACGCTGCAGAACAGCGGCGCGAACGACATTCGCCAGCTCAATCAGCTCGCCCCGTCGCTGCTCGTCTCGTCAACCGGATCGGAAGCCAATGGCTCGGCGCGTATCCGCGGCATCGGAACCGTCGGCGACAACCCCGGGCTCGAAAGCTCGGTTCCCGTCTTCATCGACGGCGTCTATCGCTCGCGGTCGGGCATCGGCCTCAACGAACTCGGCGAAATCGATCGCATCGAAGTGCAGCGTGGGCCGCAGGGCACGCTTGGCGGCCGCAACTCGTCGGCAGGCCTGATCAGCATCTATTCGAAAAAGCCCGATTTCCAGTTCGGCGCCACGGGTGAGATCACCTATGGCAATTACGATTACTGGCGCCTCGGCGGCAGCGTCACCGGCCCGATCAGCGACACGCTCGCCGCGCGCATCGACGGCGTGTGGGTGAAGCGCGACGGCTTCCTGCGCGATGCCAACAACAACCGCGACGTCAACAACCGCGACCGTTATTTCGTGCGCGGCCAGTTGCTGTTCGAACCGACTGACGCGCTGTCGATACGCCTGATCGCAGACTATACGTCGCGCGACGAGGAGTGCTGCGGCGCGACTTATGTCGGCCCGACGGTCAACCCGACAATCGGCAATCTCAACACGCCGAGCAGCCCGGGCGCGGGGGCGACCGCAACGAGCAACAATATCATCAATGTGCTGCGCGACCTCGGCCAGCCGCTCGCGGCGTTCAATCAGGGCTATAGCCGCGACATCTCGGTAACTCCGGGCCGCAGCTTTGCCGGCAAGACCAAGGATTATGGTTTCTCGGGTCAGATCGACTATGACCTCGGCGCCGCCACGCTGACGTCGATCACCGGCTACCGCGAATATCGGTCGAGCCAGGCGGGCGACGTCGATTATGGCACGGTCGATATCCTCTATCGTGCGCCCAGCGACGACGCCTATCGCCAGTTCCATACCTTCACGCAGGAACTCCGCCTGCAGGGCGAAGCGTTCGACGGCAAGCTCGACTGGCTGGTCGGCGGTTTCTATGCGAATGAGAAGCTGACGGTTCGTGACAATCTGCGCTTCGGCACCCAGTATGGCCGGTTCGCGACCTGCCGCCTGATCACGAGTGCGATTCCCGGCATCTACTCACCGGGCAGCCCGTCGTGCATCACGCCCGGCGTCGGCCAGGCGACGATCAACGGTGCCTTCGGGGCACTTGGCCCGGCTTTCCTTGCTGGTCTTACGACACTGGACGGCATCAGCGACAAGGGCAGCATCAACGACCGCTATTATCAGAAAGATACCAACTGGGCGCTGTTTACCCACAATATCTTCCACATCACCGATAAGCTCGATTTCACCTTTGGCGTTCGGTACACCAACGACAAGAAGAAGTTCGCGGCGACCTTCACCAACGATAATGCCGCTTGCGGTGTTACGCAGGGTCAGCTGCTGGCCATCGCCACCAATCCGGCGGTTCCGGCATCGGCGCGCGGCGTCGCGGCCGGGATCATCGGCCTCGCCTGTCAGGGCAATTCGACCGCCGAACTCAACAATGTCTCGATCAACGACAGCCGCAGCGAGGACGAATGGACCGGCACTGCGATCCTGTCGTACAAGCCGATCGACGATCTGATGGTCTATGCGAGCTATTCGCGGGGTTATAAGGCGGGCGGTTTCAACCTCGACCGTTCGGCCCTCAAGGCTCCGATTGCGCCCTTCTCGGCCACGCCGGGCGGCGCGCAGGGGCTGGTTGGCAACCTGCAGTTCGATCCCGAAACCGTGCATAGCTATGAACTGGGCGCCAAATATTCGAACGGTCCGTTCGGCCTCGGCCTGACCTTCTTCCGGTCGGATTTCAGCAGCTTTCAGTTGAATACGTTCAACGGCACCGTCTTCCTGGTGCAGAATGTCAACGGGTGCGAAAACAGCCTGAACGGCGGCGATCGCGACCAGAGCAAGTTCACCGGCGTGCCGAACTTCAACGCAGCGGCGGCCACGACGGGCGCCTGTGCGGCCGACGATGTCGGTTATGGGGTGCGCACCGAAGGCTTCGAACTCGAAGCCTCGCTGGTTCCGGCGCGCAGCTTCCGCATGACCGCAGGCCTGACCTATGCGAAGACGAAATATCGCAACAATCTGGTCGGGAATGACTCGGGCGCCCCGCTCGATCAGGCGCTCCGCCTGCTCCCCGGCAACAATCTGTCGAACGCGCCCGAACTGGTCGCGACGGGCAGCGTTGCCTGGACTCCCGACATCGGCAGCAGCGGGCTGACCGGTCTGGTCTATATCGATGGCCGCATGACCAGCGATTACAACACCGGTTCGGACCTGTTCCCGCAGAAGGCGCAGGACGGCTATGCGCTGTTCAACGCGCGCATCGGCATTCGCGGCCCCGACGAGAAATGGGGCATCGAATTCTGGGGCCAGAATATCTTCAACAAGCAATATGCGCAGGTCGCCTTCAACTCGCCGTTCCAGGAAGGCGCGACATCGACGACCACCGCCTTTGCCGATCCGCAATATCCGGGCGGCCGCCAGATCTTCTCGCAGTTCCTTGCCGAACCGCGGACCTATGGCGTGACGCTGCGCGGCAAGTTCTGATCGCAGGCAAAGCTTGAGACATCGGGGCGGGGCACATCGTGTCCCGCCCCTTTTTTTGCCCCGGACACGTCAACCCGTCACATCTGACAGCTGTGGCATAAAAGCCGCGCCCCGCGCGCAATGACGTTACGGCACCGGCTTGCGCTGGCTTGGGGCCGCCCAGTCGTGTTACGCTCGCGCAACAAGAAAAAAGACCGCTCTCCCCGCATCGACAGATTTTGTGAGAGGAGGGCCAGTCCCATGAAAAACCATAACCGTCGTGCCGCCTTCATGCTGCGCACCAGCGCCGCCGGCTTGTCGCTTTCGTTCGGCCTTTTGGCCATGCCCGCCATGGCACAGGATGCGGGCGCCGAGACCGACGACAGCACGATCATCGTCACCGCGACGCGGCGCAGCGAGGCGCTGTCCGACGTCCCGATCGCCGTTTCGGCAGTTACCGGCGAGACGCTGGAAAAGACGGGGGCGACCGACGTCCGTGCGCTGGGACAGGTGGCGCCCTCGCTGCTGGTGTCGGGCGCGACGAGCGAGGTCAATTTTTCGGCGCGCATCCGCGGCATCGGCACTGTCGGCGAGAATCCCGGCCTCGAATCCTCGGTCGGCCTGTTCATCGACGGCGTCTATCGCAGCCGGACCGGGGTGGGCCTGTCCGAACTCGGCGACATCGAGCGTGTCGAGGTCCTGCGCGGCCCGCAAGGCACCCTGTTCGGCCGCAACTCGACCGCCGGCCTGATCAACATCGTCACCAAGGCGCCCGAGCTTGGCCGTTTTGCGGGCAAGGGATCGGTGTCCTATGGCAATTATGATTATTGGCGCGTCGACGGGATGATCAACGCGCCGCTGGGCGACAAGGCCGCGGTGCGCCTCGACGGCGTCTGGCAATAGCGCGACGGTTTCATCGAGAATGTCACGCCGGGCGAACCCGATATCAATGACCGCGACCGCTGGCTGGCGCGCGGGCAGCTGATGTTCGAGCCGAACGAGACGCTGAAATTCCGCCTGATCGCCGATTATAGCGAGCGCAAGGAGAATTGCTGCGGCGGCATCCTGCTAAACCCCGTGCGCAACCTGACACGCGGCGCCGACGGTTTTCCCGTGGCATCGGCGAACACGCTGCTGCCATTGCTGCAACTGCTTGGCGCAAACCATCAGGTTGCACCCGCCGGGTCCAGCTTCGTTCGCCGCCAGTCGACGACACCCGGGGTCACCTATCGGTCGGACACGAAGGACTGGGGCGTTTCGGGCGAACTCGACTGGGAGCTCGGCGCCGCGACGCTGACCTCGATCACCGCCTATCGCGACTACAAGAATGCGCAGGGGCAGGACGCCGATTTCAACACGCTCGATATCCTGCGCCGCACCGATCTCGACCGCCGCTTCCGCCTGTTTACGCAGGAGCTGCGGTTGCAGGGCGAGGCGTTCGACGGCCGGCTCGACTGGCTGGTCGGCGGCTATTATGCGAATGAGAAACTCGATGTCGACGACGACATCAAATATGGCGCCGATTATCAGCGCTTCGCCAATTGCCTTGCCGCCGCCACACTTGCGCCCGCGCTGCTCAACCCGGCGTCGGCGACCTGTTCGAACCTGCCCGCCGCAAGTTTTCCCGGGTTCCAGGGAATCGCGGCGCTGCTCGGCGCCGCGCCGCTCAACGGCACCGGCAACAATGGATCGACCTTTCACCAGCGCAGCACCAACTATGCGCTGTTCACCCACAACAGCTTCGACATTATCGAAGACGCGCTGACGCTGACCGTCGGCGCGCGGTACACGCATGAGAAGAAGACGCTGTCGGGCGATGCCAATTTCACGAACACGCTGTGTCCGGCGATCGTCAATTCGTCGCTGCAGGCGCTCGCCAGCCTCGCCTGCGTGATCAACGGCACTGCGCCCGACATCGTCAAAGGCGCGCCGGGAACGAAGTTCAGCGAAGGCCAGTGGACGGGCACCGCGGTGCTGAGCTGGAAACCCGCGCCCGAATGGCTCGTCTACGCCTCGGCGTCGAAGGGATATAAGGCGGGCGGCTTCAACCTCGACTATTCGGCGCTCGACAGGCCGTGCAGCACGACCGCGGGCTCGGCAGCACAGAATGCCGCCTGCACGACGGCGCTGGCGCGGCCGGCGAACTCACCCGGTAACGGCCGCCCCGAAGCGAGCGACCTGCAATTCGCCAGCGAAAAGGTCGATGCCTATGAACTCGGGGTCAAATGGGATGGCCCGGGGATCGACGTCAACGTCGCCGCCTTCTGGCAGGAATATAGCAACTACCAGCTGAACACCTTTAACGGCGTCAATTTCGAGGTGACCAATATCCAGGCGTGCAAGGACGATCTGGGAACGGCTCCGACCGACAATAGTGCCGCCACGGGTGCCTGCGCGTCCGACCGGTTGAAACCGGGGGTCGTCGCGAAAGGCTTCGAGATCGAGACCTTCCTCCGCCCCGCGCGTTATGTCTCGGTCAACATGGGGCTGACCTATGTCGACACGCTCTATCGCCGCGATCTGGTGGGCACCGGCGGGCGAGCGCTGTCGCCGGTGCTGTTCCAGCTGCCCGGGCGCGGGGTGTCGAATGCCGCCAAATATGTCGCCACCGCAGGGATCAGCTGGACGCCGCCGATCGGCGGATCGGGGCTGACCGCGCTCGTCTATCTCGACACGCGGCTGCAGAGCGACACCAACACCGGCTCGAACCTCGACATCGAAAAGGAACAGGACGCCTTCGCGGTGTTCAACGGCCGCATCGGGCTGTTCGGGCGCGACCGTCGCTGGGGCATCGAGCTGTGGGGCCAGAATTTGTTCAACAAGCAATATTATCAGATCGGCGCCGACATGCCGTTGCAGGGATCGGGATCGTTCCGCGCCGTTGCAGCCCCGGTCGCCAGCGGACATCCGGGCACCGCCAACAAATTGTTCGTCGGCTTTCCCGGCGAACCGCGCACCTATGGCGTGACGTTGCGCGGCCAGTTCTGACCGTCTCTCCCCCTCCCCGGACGGGGAGGGTATGGGAGGGTCTGCCGCGGCCGGGCACTGTCGTGGCAGGCCCTTTCGTTTCCGCAGGCCGGTAATCAGCGGGCGCGGGCCGCCTGATGCGCGATGTCGGTCATCAGCTTGCGGAACAGCACCGCGCCCGCCGTGCCCGACGATTTGAGCGCACGCTCGCAATCGAGCAACCGGCTCATCAGCCGCGCGATGCGGACCGAGTCCCAGATATGGAGCTGCGCGGTCACCGCATCGCGTTCTTTCCAGAAGATTCCGCTGGTACGCGCCGACACCACCGTTGCGGGATGCGCGCCGCCATCGACTTCGGCGCGCAGACGCGCGAGCGCCATGGCGCGTATCGCGAGCGCGCGGATGATGCGGATCTCGGCGACGCCGACCGCCGTCGCCGTCGCCAGCATCTCGGGAAGCTCGCGCACTTTCCCGCCGAGCGCGACATTGATGCACGCGCTGACATCCTCTTCGTGCGTTGCGGCGCCGAGCGCGGCGATGTCGGCGGCGGTCACCTGTCGCTGCCGGTCCGGCCCCGCGTCGAGATAGAGCGCCATCTTCTCGATCTCGCGCCGCATCAGCGCCTGATCGCCCGACACCAGGTCGACGAGCAATTGCGCATCGGCATTGGCGATCCGAAGCCCCTGCTCCTGCCCCGCCGCCATCGCGATGCCGACCAGCGCGCGCCGGTCGGGCTGGTAACAGATCGCCGCGACCGCATGGTCCGAACCTTCGACCAGCTTGACGAGTTTCGACTTGGCGGTGACCGACGCGCCGGTCGCGATCACCGGATTGATTACGGTGTCGGCGGCAAGCAACGCCTCGACCGCCGCGAGACTGTCGTCGCCGCTGCCGGCGAGTTCGACCCGGATCACGCGTGCGGGCGAAAAGAGCGACATCGACGCGGCTTCGGCGGCGAGCAGCGAGGGGTCCTGCGACAGCTGCGACCCCGTCAGGTCGAGCCGTTCGGCGTCCTTGCCCGCGAGGCCGATCAAATGGCTCGCAACGGCTTCCATCGTCGCGTCATCGGGGCCGGTGAGGAGGGTGAAGCGAACCGCGGGGTCGAGGCGCGACAGGCGTTCGAGTTCGTTCGGCTTGACCGATTTCATTGCCCGGCGGGCGCGGCAGCCGGTTGTCCGCCGCCGCGGTTCGCAAAGACCGCGAGGCGCGCGACGATCTGGTCGGCGACCGCCGAGGACAGGCGTTCGAGCGCCGAGGATTCGGCAGCGATCGTCGCATATTCGCTGCCGACGACGTCGATGCCTGCGTCGGAAAAAGCCGTCGCGTCGAGCAGCACTTCGCCGCTCGCGGCGTCGACAAGCTGGTAGCGCGCGCGCAGGGTGCGGCGTTCGCGCGTCACCGCATCGTCGGCGCGGACGCCAAAGCCGGTGATCGAATCTTCGAGCCGGACGTCGAGCCGGAGGCGCTTGCCCGCGCCCTGTCCGCCCTGCGTCGCCTGAAGCCGGTCACGCAAGGCGTTGCGGACGAGCCAGCCATTATGCCCCTCGATCGCCGCGACATCGACATCGGCGAGTATCTGCGCCACCGCCCCCTTGCTGCCATTGGCATATAAGGGACGCAGCCCGCAGCCGCCGAGCATCAGCGAGGCGGCGACGAGCGAGGAGATGAGCAGGGTTCGCATCAGGGAACGATATTCACCAAACGGTCGGGGACCACAATGACCTTCTTCGGCGCGGCGCCGCCCAGCAGCTCGGCGATGCGCGGGCGCGCAAGCGCTGCGGCTTCTACCGCTTCCTTGTCGAGGCCTTTGGCGAGCGTCATCGTATCGCGCAGCTTACCCGCCATCTGGATCGCGATTGTCACCTCGTCATCGACGAGCAGTGCCGGATCGGCGGTCGGCCACGCGGCATCGGCGATCATCGCGGTTGTGCGCTGGCTTTCGGGAAGCGCAGCCCAAGCCTCCTCGGCGAGGTGCGGCAGCATCGGTGCGACGAGCAGGATCAAGGTGCGGCATGCCTCGGCGCGGGTCGCCGAGGGCGGTGCCTTTTCGATCTCGTTGGCGAGCGCGTGAATCTTCGCAACCGCCTTGTTGAAACCCAAGGCTTCGACATCGACGGCGACGCCGGCGATCGTCTGATGCAGCTTGCGCGCGAGCCCCTTGTCCTCGGCCCCGTCACCGACATTTTCGGTGTCGCCGAACAGGCGCCACAAGCGCTGGACGAAACGCCACGCGCCTTCGATCCCCGCCTCGCTCCACGGCAGGTCGCGCTCGGGCGGGCTGTCGGAGAGCATGAACCAGCGTGCCGCGTCGGCGCCATATTGGTCGAGGATCGCGTCGGGATCGACGACATTCTTCTTCGACTTCGACATCTTGATCACGCGGCCGACATCGACGGTATAGCCGTCGGCGGTCAGGATCGCGCCGTCGGGCTTGCGCTCGATTTCGTCGGGGGTGAAGAAGAGCGGCGGCAGGCCTTCGCCTTGTACGCGGCTATAGGTCTCGTGCGTCACCATGCCCTGTGTGAACAGGCTGGCGAACGGCTCCTTGATGTCGATCATCCCCATCTTGTTCAGTGCGCGCGTCCAGAAGCGCGCGTAGAGCAGATGAAGGATCGCATGCTCGATGCCGCCGATATATTGATCGACAGGCAGCCAGCGACGGATCACCTCCGGGTCGAAGGGCTTGTCCGCGGGTGAACTGGCGAAGCGCAGGAAATACCAGGACGAATCGACGAAGGTATCGAGCGTGTCGGTTTCACGCAGTGCTTCGCCGCCACAGCTTGGGCACGCGACATGCTTCCACGTCGGATGACGGTCGAGCGGGTTGCCGGGGACCGAGAAATCGACATCCTCGGGCAGGATGACGGGGAGCTGGTTCTTGGGAACCGGCACCGTGCCGCAGGCATCGCAATGGATGAAGGGGATCGGGGTGCCCCAATAGCGCTGGCGCGAAACGCCCCAGTCGCGCAGGCGCCATACGGTCGTGCCCTTGCCCCAGCCTTCATGCTCGGCGCGCGAAACGATCGCGGCCTTGGCCTCGTCGATGCTCATCCCGTCGAGGAAATGGCTGTTCACCAGCTTGCCGGGGCCGGTGTACGCCTCGTCGCCGGTGAAATGCTGCGCGGTTTCGTCGCCGTCGGCGATAACGCGGTGGACGGGCAGCTCATATTTGCGTGCGAAGTCGAGATCGCGCTGGTCGTGCGCCGGGCAACCGAAGATCGCGCCGGTGCCATAGTCCATGAGCACATAGTTCACGACCCAGACCGGCAGGTGCAACGCGGGATCGAGCGGATGCTCGACCGCAAGGCCGGTGTCGAAACCCAGCTTCTCAGCGGTCTCGAGCTGCTCGGCCGACGTGCCCTGACGGCGGCATTCGGCGATGAACGCGGTGAGTTCGGGCGAATCCTTCGCCAGCCGTTCGGCAAGCGGGTGGTCGGGCGAAATCGCCGCGAAGCTTGCGCCATAAAGCGTGTCGGGCCGCGTCGTGAAGACGTCGAACCCCGCCGCGCCGCCCGCCATCCTGAAGCTGAACTCCAGCCCCTGCGACTTGCCGATCCAGTTTTCCTGCATCAGCCGGACCTTGTCGGGCCAGCTGTCGAGGCTGCCGAGGCCTTCGAGCAATTCCTCGGCGAAGTCGGTGATCTTGAGGAACCACTGCGACAATTTCTTCTTTTCGACGAGCGCGCCCGAGCGCCAGCCGCGGCCGTCGATCACCTGCTCGTTGGCGAGCACGGTCATGTCGACGGGGTCCCAGTTCACATAGCTGTGCTTGCGCGTGACGAGTCCCGCGGCGAACAGGTCGAGGAACAGCGCCTGCTCCTGCCCGTAATAATCGGGCTCGCACGTCGCAAGTTCGCGGCTCCAGTCGATCGCGAGGCCAAGGCGCTTCAGCTGCGCGCGCATCGACGCGATATTGTCGCGCGTCCAGCCGCCGGGGTGGACGCCCTTTTCCATCGCGGCATTTTCGGCGGGCATGCCGAACGCGTCCCAGCCCATCGGATGGAGCACGTCGTGGCCGGTCATCCGTTTGAAACGCGCGAGAACGTCGCCCATCGCATAGTTGCGGACGTGCCCCATATGGATGCGCCCCGAGGGATAGGGGAACATCTCGAGGATATAGGCCTTCGGCTTGTCGGCCCCATCCGCATTCTTGGAGTCGGTCGTGGCAAAGCTGTTCGCCGCCTCCCACGCCTTTTGCCAGCGGGCGTCGGCGGCGAGGGCGCCAAAGCGCGGTTCGCGGGTCATTCGTCGGTTACCCCGTTTGTCTGTGTTGGTGGCGCGATGGACGCGCCGCCGGATTAGTCCCTGATGGCGCCGCGGCGCAGGTCGCGGGCGCGAGTAAGGATGATTTCCTCAAGCTTTTGAACCGTTGCCGCCTGGACCGGCGCATCGACCCAGGTGCCGCCCTGTGCCACCTGGCGCGAGGCCGCAACACGGAGCGCGTCGGCGCGCAGGTCGCGGTCGAGGATCGACACGGTGACCTTCATCCGCTCGCCGGGGTTCGCCGGGTTCGCATACCAGTCGGTGATCACGACGCCACCGGACGAATCGGCCTGGAGCAACGGCATGAACGACAGCGCATCGAGCGAGGCGCGCCACAAATAGCTGTTAACGCCGATCGTGGTCACCTGGCTGGCGGCGAGGTCGGCGCGCGGCCGATCCTTCTTCGCGCAGGCCGAAAGCCCGAGTGCCGTAAGTCCGAGCAGCACGACCGTGGCCGAACGACGGCCGAGCTTGGCAGGGACGGAAAGCTGGAACATGCCGATAACACCTTATCTTTTGAACGCCGCCGGAACAGGAAACCGGGCCGCGTATAACGGAATTGTCAGCGTCTCTATCGCCCTTGCCGCCGTCGGGCAAGCGCGGCAATTCAGGCCGCCCCGCCGTTCAGATTCTGGTCAGATTCGGAATGCACTGTGACGATCGCGCAACAATTTCGGCAAAAAGCGGAATCGTTGCAATAATTTGGCGGGATTCACTGGCAATATCGCGGTGGTCGCCCTATTTGATGAGTCGATTGGGGTTGGAGTCGCAGAATCATGGCGCGCACATCGCGACATTTTTGGAAGGGAAGTCTCACTGCTTTGGCGGTGGCTTCGCTTGCGCTCCCGCCAGCCCTCGCCGCGATGTCGCGCACCGACGGCATCCGCGATACCGCGCTGTCCGAAACATTGCTCGGCCAGTTCACGCCCGCATCGGGTGATCCGCGCCTGATCGCGCGTTACACCCAGATGTCGGCCGAACAGCGCTTCAGCTTCACTCCGGCGCTGACCGACGAAGGCCGCAAGAATCGCGCGATCACCGTCGTGATTCGCGCCCGCGACGACGCATCGAGTGCGACGCGCACGTCGGCCATCGCCGCCGGCCGGACCGCGCCGGTCGCGATCGCGCCGGTCAAATATAATCTCGGCGCTTCGGTCGGTTTCGAGAAATTCGTTACGCCGACGCTGCCGCGCGGTACCGACCTGCGCAACCTGCCGGTCGCGAAGGCGCCCGAGCAGGACGAGAAAAAGTCGCGCTTCGCCACGCGTATGGTCAACCGCCCAAGCGACCCAAGCGGGGCAACCGATCGCGTCACCGCTCCCGGCGAAGCGTCCGCCGTCGATGTCGTCAGCAGCTATCGCCTGACCAAGAATATCGATGTCACCGCGGGCGTGCGGTACAAGAGCGACGACCGCGTAGAACCGCTGACCGATACGCGGCGCGACAGCCAGGCGGTCTATGTCGGAACCGCGTTCCGCTTCTGACGCTTCCGGCGCTTAGCCGCCATCTCGTCCCACGCATCGATCGCCGCCCATCCCGAGCTGATTCGGCTCACGCGCTTTAGTGCGCGTGCGCGCGCCGCCGTCATTCCACCCAGCGCGATCGCCTGCACGCCCGACAGACGTGCCAGCCGCAACCACGCGGCGCGGCCAAGCGCGCGGGCGCCGGGGTGCGACCGGGTCGAATGGAGCGGCGAGATAAACACGCCGTCCGCCCCGCACCGGCGGGCGCGGCGCGCTTCGCGGGCGTCGTGGACGGGCATCGTTGCCGACAGACCCAGCCGATGGGCCGGCGCCGCGCTGTGCGCCCCATGCTGCCGGAGATGGACGCCATCGGCACCCCAGCGTCGCGCGGTCTGTGGTGAATCGGCAAGCAGCACGGTCAAGCCCCGCGCTCGCGCAGTACGCATCAACCGCCGCAGGAGGCGCCAGCGCGCGCCGGGCGGCAGGCTGTCGTGGCGCAGAACGATCCCGCTGCCGGGCGGAAGCAGCGCCGCGAGTGCGACAATACCGGCCTTGAGCCGCTCGTCGCTGAACAGCCATCGCGTCGGCAGGGGGTGGCGCCCGGTCATCGCCCTTTCTATAGGCGCGTCGCGGGCGCGCGCAACGCGCGGGATGGAAACGAGACGATGAGCGAAGCAGCAGACCGGCTGGCCGACGTGCAGGCCCATATCGCAGACGCCGCGAAACGCGCGCAGCGGCGGACCGACGATATCTGCCTGATCGCGGTGTCGAAGACGCATGAAGCCAGCGCTATCCGCCCGTTGATCGCGGCGGGCCAGCGCCATTTCGGCGAGAACCGCGTGCAGGAAGCCGCGGCAAAATGGCCCGAACTGCGCGCCGAAACCCCCGATGTCACACTCCACCTGATCGGCCAGCTGCAATCGAACAAGGCCGAGGAAGCGATCGCGCTGTTCGACGCGATTCATTCGCTCGACCGCAGCTCGCTGGTGCAGGCGCTTGCGAAAGCTTGCCAAAAGGCGGGCAAACAGCCGCGGCTGTTCGTCCAGGTCAATATCGGCAACGAAGAACAAAAAGGCGGCTGCGCGGTCGCCCACCTGCCCGCATTGCTGACCGAGGCGAGGGACGCCGGGCTGACGATCGAGGGGCTGATGGCGATCCCGCCCGCCGACATCGAACCCGCGCCCTTTTTCGCGCTGCTCGACGAACTCGCCGAACGCCACGGCCTGCCGTTCCGATCGATGGGGATGAGCAGCGATTATGAGACCGCAGTGATGCTGGGCGCGACGCATGTGCGCGTCGGAACGGCGCTTTTTGGGAGTCGCTGAACGGTCGGCCGCAAACGACCTAAGCAAGTCCGCGTCGGCGACTTCGCGGGGGCGAGGGTCATGGTGTTAAACGGGCAACGTCCGCTCCCGACTTCGAGCTGACTTTTCCAACCCGGGAATTGCGCTGCTATTGATATTCGACCGTCACCGGAATGCGTCCGCGATAGTCGCCGTCGTCGAGCGCCGCGACCTGCAGCCGGCCGCCGAAGCGGAATTGCAGGCGGCCGTCGGCGCCGAGCCGCGGTGCGGCGGAGAGGTCGGTGACGAGGCCGGTGACGCGCGCGGTGCGGCCATGGCTGCCTTCGAGATCCACCGTTGCAGGGAGGATGACACGCACCTCGGCGCCGGGTTCGCCGCGTACGGTAACGACGCCGGTCAGCGCAAAACCGCCCAGGTCGACGACATCGCCGCGCACGCGGCGCGCGCCCGACAACGGGTCGAGTTCGACCTCGCCCCCCATTGCACCGACCGCGACGCGGCCCATGTCGAGCTGCGTTTCGACATCGACGCGCAACGGCACCTCGGCCTTGCGAACCGTGGCGCCCTCCAGCTTGTCCTGCGCGCAGAGCATGCATTGCGCCGCCGCGGCGGGCACGCCGGCGAAGGCCAGTACAAGTCCAAGGAAAAGACGCAGTTTCACAGTGATAACACTAGCCCAGCCATGGTTAAGCCGCGGTAAAGCAACGGGGGCGCTAATCGCTGGCCAGTTTCCCGCTTTTCGGCCACATGTGCGCGATGAATATATCCCTGCCGTCCCCCCGGCTGAACGCCCTCGCCACTGCGGTGCCGGGGCATGATATCCATCGGGCCTTTATCGAGTGGGCAACGCCGCGGCTGACCGACGATCGGGTGCGCGCGATCTTCACGCGCATGACCACACGGTCGGGGATCGATCATCGCTGGTCGGTGCTTCCCCCCACGCCGACCGGCGGATCGCCAGTCGGGGCCGGCGGATTTTACGACGTCCCCGGTTTGCCGCCGACGTCGGTGCGGATGCGCGCTTATGCAGAACATGCGCCCGAACTGGCGCTGCAGGCGATTGCAAAACTGGGCGATGCCTTTGATCCGGCGCACATCACCCACATCGTCGTCGCGAGTTGCACCGGCTTCGTCGCGCCGGGGATCGATCAGATTCTCGCGCGGCGGCTGGGCCTCGCGCCGACCATCGAGCGCGTGCTGATCGGCTTCATGGGCTGTTATGCGGGCGTCACCGCGCTGCGCACCGCGCGCCATATCGTGCGGTCCGAGCCCGATGCGGTGGTGCTGGTGGTCAGTGTCGAATTGTCGACGCTGCACCTCAGCCTCGCCGACGAACCTGAACCCTTGCTCGCGATGCTCCAGTTCAGTGACGGCGCAGCAGCGGGAATCGTCTCGACCGCTCCACACGGGTTCGAACTGGGCGAAGGCCGCAGCCTCGCACTCGACGACAGCGCCGACCTGATCCGCTGGGACATCGGCGACAAGGGCTTCGAGATGACCTTGTCGGGTGAGGTGCCGGGGCGGTTGCGCGAAACGTTGGCCGATTCCGGCGTGCAGCGCGAATTGTTCGGCGATGGCGGCGCGCCGCCGCTGCTCGCGGTCCACGCCGGCGGGCGCTCGGTGCTCGATGCCGTCGAACATGCGCTCAATGTTCCCCCGCCAGCGCTCGACGACAGCCGCGCCGTGCTCGCGCGCTTCGGCAATATGTCGTCGGCGACGATCCTGTTCGTGCTCGCCGACATGATGGCGCGCGGCGCAAAGGGGGAGGGCATTGCCATCGCCTTCGGCCCCGGGCTCGCCGCCGAAGCGATCCGCTTCACCGCACCATGAACCCCTTCACCAGCCTTCGTGCGCCGATCGACGCCGAGGAGGAGATGGACGCGGCCGAGCTGCCGCCCGAACTATATGCCCGCGTCCTCGCCGACCTGTCGCGCATCAACGGCCTGACGATGGCGCCGCGTCCGACACTGCGCTTTCTCGATCGGGTCCGCGCGCGCGGTGTGGGGACACGGCCCTGGCGCATCCTCGACGTCGGGTTCGGCGCGGGCGACATGCTCGCGAGAATATCGCAGTGGGGCGAAAAGCGCGGGGTCGCGCTTGAGCTTGCCGGCGTCGATCTCAATCGCAAGAGCGAAGCGGTGGCTGCGGTGCGGCTCGGCGAACGGGCGCGGCTGATCACCGGCGATTATCGGAGTCTCGCGGGGCAGCGGTGGGATATCATCATCTCCAGCCTCGTCACCCATCATATGACGCCGGCGCAGCGCACCGAATTTCTGCGCTTCATGGAGGCCGAGGCGGGGCGCGGCTGGCTGGTCAACGACCTCCACCGCCGACGCCTGCCCTTTGCAGGCTATCCGCTGCTCGCGACATTAGCACGGGTCGATCCGATCGTCCGCCGCGACGGGCAATTGTCGGTCGGGCGCAGCTTTCGCCGCGCCGAATGGAAGGCGATGCTCGCCGACGCCTTGCCCGAAAGCGCCGATACTTGCCGCATCTTTCGCAGCTTCCCCTATCGGCTTTGCGTCGAGCGCGTCCGGTGACCGACGCGATCGTCGTCGGGGCCGGACCCGCAGGGGCGGCGGCGGCGATCGGGCTGGCCCGTGCGGGCGCCGACACGCTGCTGCTCGAACGCACGCGCGAAACGGGCGACGCGCTGTGCGGCGGGTTTCTGAGCTGGCAGACGCTGGCGCGGCTCGAAAGGCTGGGCATCGAGCGCGCGACGCTGGGGGGGCAGGCGGTGACACGGGTCCGGTTGTTCGCAGGCCGGCGGCACAGCGAAACCCCGCTGCCCGCTCTTGCGATGGGCGTATCGCGCCGGCGTCTCGACGGCGCGTTGCAAGCGGCCGCGCGAGAATCCGGCGCAGCGCTGGAGCGCGGCGTGCATGCAACCGCGCTCGACGACGGCAGCGTGCAGACACGCGATGGCGCCGTTCTGGGCGCGCCCACGTTGTTCCTCGCGGCGGGCAAACACGGCTTTCGCGGCTTTCCCCGCGACCCCGAACCCTGGCAGCGCGCCGATCCGGTGATGGGGCTGCGGCTCCGGCTGCCGCCGAATCCGGCGCTCGACCGATTGGTCGACGATGCGGTCGAGCTCCATTTGTTCGATCGGGGCTATGCCGGGCTGGTCCGGCAGGAGGATGGCAGCGCCAATTTGTGCCTCGCCGCGCACAAGTCGCGGCTCGACGCGGTCGGCGGAGACCCGGCCGCGCTACTCCGCGCATTGGGCGATGCGCATCCGCGGCTTGGCGAGCGCCTGGCGTTTGCCGACGGGTCGCACGGCATCGATGCGATCGGGCATGTCCCCTATGGCTGGCGGACACGGGATACCGCCCCCGGCCTGTTCCGGCTGGGCGATCAGGCGGGGGTGATTCCGAGCCTCGCCGGCGAGGGGATGGGTCTGGCTTTCGCAAGCGCCGCGGCCGCGGTGGCGGCCTGGCATCACGGCGGAGCAAGCGCGGCGCCCGGTTTTCAGCGGAGCCTGTCGGCCCGCATGGCGCGCCCTTTCGCCATCGCGAACCGCGTCTGGCGCGCCGGCGAAAGCTCGCGGACGGCGGGCGGCTTGACCCTTTTGGCGTCATGGGTCCCGCCGCTGGTGCGCTGGGCGATGCACGCGACGCGGATCGCCGGCGACTGAGCCCGCCCCCTTGCCGGACAAGGCTTTCGATCCGATATTATGACCAACAGCGCCGCCGCCGGACACCGGCCCGCGCGCCGAAGGAGCAATCGATCATGGCCGATCCGAAAACCGAAAAGACGCTCGATCCGATGGCGCACCATGTGCTGCGCGAAGGCGGCACCGAACGGGCGTTCACCGGCAAATATACCGATCACAAGGGCGACGGCGTGTATCGCTGCGCCGACTGCGGCGAACCCCTGTTCGACAGCCGCACCAAATATGACAGCGGATCGGGCTGGCCGAGCTATACCGCACCCGCCAAAGGCGGTGCCGTCACCGAAGTAACCGACACCAGCCACGGCATGAGGCGCACCGAAGTGCGCTGCGCCAAATGCGAAGGCCACCTCGGCCATGTGTTCCCCGACGGCCCCGGACCCACCGGCCTGCGCTATTGCATCAACAGCGCGGCGCTTGACTTCGAGGGGCGCGGGCAGGATGAGGCATCAACCGGCAAGGACTGAAAACGCCTTCCCGGACTGACGCATCAGGGGCGCAGTGAGGGAAGGAAATCGGGCTTTGCGCCGCGAAAGACAGCAGGCTTCGTCGAATAAATCGTCATCGTCCAGCAAAGGGAACGGCACGTCCGGTGACACGCCGTCCCGATTTCGCGTCTGGGTCCGGCGAATCTTCCGCTGGGGCCTTGGCCTTGCGGTTGTCGGCCTTGTCGCGCTTGGCGTCGCGGTCGGCATCGCGGTGCAGCGCATGCCGAGCTTCGAGGAGCTCAAGAAATCGCCCGCGGGCCAGACGATCCGCGTCCGCGCAGCCGATGGCACCGTCTTCCTGTCGCTCGGGCCGAATTATGGCCGCTGGCTGACCCTGCGCGAAACGCCGCAGGTGATGCAGGACGCGATGGTCGCGGTCGAGGACCGGCGCTTTCGCTATCATCCGGGGCTCGACCCCGTCGGCATGGTGCGCGCGGCGGCGGTCGCGGTCCAGAATCGCGGCAGCGGACGCCGCCTGCAGGGCGCATCGACGATCACCCAGCAGCTCGCGCGCAATATCTTCCTGTCGAACAGCTATGATTTCAAGCGTAAGGCGCGGGAGATGATCCTCGCGCTCGCGCTCGAATGGAAATTCTCGAAGGACGAAATCCTCGAGCTGTATCTGAACAAGGTTTATTTCGGCGGCGGCAGCTATGGCATCGACGCCGCGTCGAACAGCTTTTTCGGGCATAGCGCGACCGAAATGTCGCTGTCCGAGGCAGCCGTGGTCGCGGGACTTGTGAAAGCCCCGTCGCGCTATTCGCCCACCGCCGATGCCCAGGCCGCGCTCGGCCGTGCCGGCGTTGTATTGAGCGTCATGGTCGACGCCGGGGTTATCACCCAGGCGCAGGCCGACAGCGCCGAACCCGCGAATGTCCAGCTCGCGAAGGAAACCGGCCAGAACAGCGCACGCTATTTCAGCGACTGGGCGCTGCCGCAGCTTGACATGCTGATCGACGAGGGCAGCGACGCGCTCGACGTTTATACCACGATCGATCTGGGCATGCAGCGCGCGGCGACCGCATCGATCCAGGCGAACACACCGGGCGGCGTCCAAGGCGCGCTGGTGTCGCTCGATCGCGACGGCGCGGTGCGCGCGATGGTCGGTGGCAAGGATTATGTATCGTCGAACTACAACCGCGCGACGCAGGCGCTGCGCCAGCCGGGATCGGCGTGGAAGCTGTTCGTCTATATGGCGGCGCTGGAAGCCGGTTACAAAGTCGGCGATCAGGTGGTCGACGAGCCCGTGACGATCAACGGCTGGTCGCCCCGCAACTCATCGGGCCGCTTCTCCGGCACAATGGATCTGCGCAGCGCCTTTGCCTATTCGGTCAATACCGTGGCGGCGAAGCTGGGCGACGAAGTCGGTTTTTCTTCGGTCGCCAACATGGCGCGCCGTTTCGGGATCACGACGCCGATCAACACCCACCCATCAATGGTGCTCGGCAGCGCCGAGGTCCGCGTCATCGACATGACCGCGGCCTTTGCCGCCGTGTCGCGCGGCGGTGTTTCAGTCCAGCCCTATGGCATCACCAAGGTGACGACTGCCGACGGTCGCCTGCTCTATCAGCGCCCCGCCGAACGCGGGCAAACGCTCGTCGATCATTGGGTCGCCGCGGGGATCACCGACCTGCTCCAGACCGCGGTCAACACCGGAACCGGCAAGGCGGCGCAGATCGGCCGCCCCGTCGCGGGCAAGACCGGCACGACGTCAAGCAACAAGGACGGCTGGTTCCTCGGTTTCTCGAGCGGGATCACGACGGGCGTGTGGATGGGCCGTGACGATGCGAAAGCGGTCGGCGGGTTGCAAGGCGGCCGCGCGCCCGCCAAGGCCTTTGCCGATTATATGCGTATCGCGGTCGCGCGGCGCCCGGTCGAACAGTTCGACACCGAAGTCGTGCTGCCCGAATGGCAGCTCGAGGACGAAGGCCAGGCCTATATGGGCGAACCCGGCGAGGAAGGGCTGGTCGACGATAATGGCATGCCGATCGAGCTGCCATATGACAGCCGTCCGCCCGAAGGCACCGAACCCGCGCCGCCGCAATCGGACGACGCGCCGGTGCTCGACCAGCAATGGATCGAGGAGCAGACCGGCCGGCGCGGGCCCGGCGACAATGGCGGGCAGCCCAAGATGATTACGGTTCCGAAAGCGGCGCCGCCGTCCGCCAAGTCACAACCGCCGCGAAACCAGCCGGGCGATTCGAACTAGGCCGGATCAGACCGCGAAACGATAGCGGTGGAGCGCGCGCCCCTCGCGGCGCAACCACTGCCGCGCGATCGCGACATCGCCGTCGTGGAGTTCATCGACAAGCGCGTGAAAATCCGGGCCATGGTCCATATGCCGCAGATGCGCGACCTCGTGCGCCACGGTCGCGCGGCGGACATGATCGGGCGCCATGACGAGCCGCCAGCTGTAGCGCAGATCGCCATCGTGGGTGCAGCTGCCCCAGCGGCTGCGCGGATCGCCGACGCCGACGCGGCCGACCGATAGCCCTGCGGCGGCAGCAATCTCGCGGCTTTCGCGTTCCATCAGATCGAGCGCCTGACCCTTCAGCCAGCGTTCGATGCGCCGGCCAACGCTTTCTGCGGGACCGCCGACGTGCAGACTGTTCGCGTCAAGCCGGATCGCGCGGGGGGCGGTTGGCGTCCAGTCGATGTGGCGGTCGATGCCGAGAAAGGGAACCGCCGCGCCGGGCCCGACGATCACCGGCAACGCCGCCTTGCCGACCTGTTCCGCCAGCCAGGCCTGTTGTTCGCCCGCCCATTTCAATGCCGCGCGCTCGTTGGTGCGCCGCGGCACCGTCAGCCGCAACTCGCCCCGCGCGCCGTCGAAGACAAGGCGATAGCGGCGCGATTGCGCGTGGCGAACGACGCGCACCGGCCAGGCGTCGTCACCGACCCAGATATGCGGCCCATCGGGCGCGAAGTCAGACGATGCGTTCGACAAGATGATTCTCGAGCGGCCCGGCCATATCTTCGCCAACGGTCCAGCCGACGATCGATTCGCCCGCGCGATGCACGGCGTCGCGGTCGCCGCAGACGAGATAATGCCAGTCGGGCAAAGGCTCGCCTTCGGCACGCAAGCGATAGGCGCAGCTTTGCGGCAGCCATTCGATATCGGCGACTTTCGCCTTGGTCAGCGTCAGACAGTCGGGAACATGGCGGCGGCGATGCTTGTAATCGCCGCAGCGCGCGGTGGAAAGATCGAGCAGGCGACACGCGACGTTGGTGGGATAGATGCGCCCCGTGTCCTCATCCTCCAGCTTGTGCAGACAGCATTTCCCGCAGCCGTCGCACAAGGCCTCCCATTGGCCGGCGTCGAGGCTGGCAAGCGGCGCTTCCCAGAAGGGTTGCGCCTCACCGCGCATCATTTCACCCATTTCGCCAGCTCGGCGGCGACCGCAGCGGGGGCGCCCTCATCGGCCTCCGACGAGGGATCATCGAGCGGCAGCAGCGCGAGCGGCTTGCCCGCCGGATCCATCAGGAAGGCAAGCTGGCTGTGCGCCATCAGATAGCGGTCGGGCGCCGAACCCTCGACCTTGTTATACGTCACGACATAGGCCTTCGCGACCGCGGCAATCTGTTCGGGCGTGCCGGTCAGGCCGAGGAGGCGCGGGTGATAACGCGCAACGAAAGGCTTCAGCGCTTCGGGTGTGTCGCGCGCCGGATCGACGGTGATGAACAGCGGGACAATCTTGGCGCCGCGCGCGGCATCGGTCTTTTCGAACTGCGACAGCCCGCGCATCAGCTTTTGCAGATCGACCGGGCAGATGTCGGGGCAGAAGCTGTACCCGAAATAGACGAGGCGGTATTTGCCTGCGAAATCGGTGTCGCGAACGGTCTTGTCAGTCTGGTCGGTGAGCGTGAAAGCGCCCCCGATGCGCGCGCCTTCGAGCGGCGGTTTGGCGGATGGTGCGTCGGCCGCGCCGTTGCACCCCGCCAATGCCGCACCAAATAAGACGATCAGGCTTGCGCGGACCAGCCTTTGTCCCATATTTGCGATATTCATCATGCAGCCAGCCTTGGTCGGCTAGCCGCCGAAAATCAACCATTGTCGTCGCATCTGCGACGGACAAATTGCCCCAGGGGTCGCCGATCATGTTTCGCCGTGCGGAATTCCGTCTCGCTGCCTTTTTCGTCGCACTGGTTGCCGCGACGGGCCTTCTTCTCAGCCCCGCGCAAGCGCAGTTCCGCGGCGGATTTGCCTTTTTGCAGGCGGTCGACAGCCGCGACGGGACCAAGGCGACCGAGGCGCTGAAGGACGATCCGTCATACATCAACACGAAGCATCCCGATAATGGCGAAACCGCCCTGATCATCGTCGCCAAACGACGCGACCTGACGTGGCTGCGCTTCCTGCTCGGCAAGGACGCCGACCCGTCGATCGGCGACAAGCAGGGCATGACGCCGCTGATGCACACGGCACTGATCAACTTCACCGACGGCGCCGAGGAACTCCTGAAGGACAAGGCACCCGTCGACCAGGCTAACCGACGCGGCGAAACCGCGTTGATCCTGGCGGTCCAGTCGAAGAATGTTGCCATGGTCCGCCTGCTCGTCCGGCGCGGCGCCAACCCCGACAAGGCCGACCATGTCGCGGGCATGTCGGCGCGCGCCTATGCCAAGCGCGACGACCGCACCGGGCAGATCGTCGCGCTGCTCGATGCCAAGGCAGACGGACCGATTCGCGACTTGGGTCCGAGTTTCGGTCCCAATTGATCAGCATGATGTGATATCCGGATTGACATTCACATTGTAATGTGAGACATGAGCTTCATGTCCACGCAACTCATCGAGCGCATCCGCGCCATCGTCGACGACGGGTCCATGTCCCGTTCGGGCCTCGCGCGCGCCGCCGGCCTTCATGCCAACAGCCTGCGCGATCTCGACTCGCCGGGCTGGAATCCGACCGCCGAGACGCTGCGCAAGCTTGAAAACTGGCTCGCGAACGGCAGCGACCTGTCACCGATGGCGAGCCCCGAAGAGATCATCGCCGAGGCGCGCAACGGCCGCATGTTCATCCTCGTCGACGACGAGGACCGCGAAAATGAAGGCGACCTTGTCATCCCCGCACAGATGGCGACCCCCGACGCGATCAACTTTATGGCGACACACGGCCGCGGGCTCGTCTGCCTGACACTCACCAAGTCGCGTGTCGATGCGCTCGGGCTCGAATTGATGAGCCGCCAGAACGGCACGCGGCACGAAACCGCCTTCACCACCTCGATCGAGGCGCGCGAAGGCGTGACAACGGGTATTTCGGCGGGCGATCGCGCGCGCACCGTCGCGGTTGCGATCGATGCCGGCAAGAGCCGCGACGACATCGTCACCCCCGGCCACATCTTTCCGCTGATTGCGCGCGACGGCGGCGTGCTCGTCCGCGCGGGGCATACCGAGGCGTCGGTGGACATCGCCCGCCTCGCCGGGCTCAACCCGTCGGGCGTGATCTGCGAGATCATGAACGACGACGGCACGATGGCGCGGCTCGACGATCTGGTCCCCTTTGCGCGGCGCCACGGGCTGAAGATCGGCACGATCGCCGACCTGATCGCATACCGCAGCCGTAGCGACCGGCTGGTCGAATGCGTGTCCGACGAGCCGTTCGAATCGGATTATGGCGGCGAATGGCGGCTCAAATCCTATCGCAACAAGATCGACGGCACCGTCAATCTGGTGCTGCAAAAGGGGCCGGTCGACCCCGAGGGCGTGACACTCGTCCGGATGCATCCGGTGTCGATCTTCGACGACATCATGGGCCGCCCCGGACCGAAAAAGCGTCGCCTGCAACGCACGATGGACGCGATCGGCGAGGCTGGCGCCGGCGTGATCGTGATGCTGATGCGCCCGCTGCCGGGATCGGCCGACGCCGATGCGACCCCGGCGCCGACCAGCGGCATGGACCTTCGCACCTATGGCATCGGCGCGCAGATTCTCGCTGACCTCGGCGTCCACGCGATGGAGTTGCTCACCCCCACCCACAGCAATATCGTCGGTCTCGAAGGCTATGGCCTGTCGGTCGTCGGTGAACGCCCCATTCCCGGAGAAGCATGATGGCCCACGTTCTGATCGTCGAAGCGCGTTTCTATAGCCACCTCAACGACATGCTGCTCGACGGCGTACGCAGCGCGCTCGACGCAGCCGGGCATAGCCACGACACAGTGACCGTCCCCGGCGCGCTCGAAGTGCCCGCGGCGATTTCGCTCGCTGCCGACAGCGGGCGTTACGACGCCTATGTCGCTTTGGGCGTCGTGATCCGCGGCGAAACCTATCATTTCGAAGTCGTCTCCAACGAAAGCGCGCGCGGCATCATGGCGCTGACGCTCGACGGGCTCGCGATCGGTAACGGCATCCTGACCGTCGAGGATGAAGAACAGGCGCTTGCGCGCGCCGACAAGACGCGCAAGGATAAGGGCGGCGAAGCGGCAAAGGCCGCGATCGCCATGCTGGCCCTGAAGGAACAATTCGGCATTGGTTGATCGTCCGCCTCCCAGCCGTTTTTCCGTCGTCGAGCGCGGCGGACGGCTGGTGGTGATCGACAAGCAGACGGGCCAGACACCCCCGAGCGCGGCCGAGCGCATGGACATTCACGATCGCAATCTGGGCGTTGAGCCGATCCGGCCCGAGCGAAAGCAGGCGACCCCCGATATGTCGGCGGCAGCGCGCGCCGAATCGGGATTGAGCGCCCGGCCCGCACCGGCGCAGCAAGTCGTGAAGCCCGCGCCCGCGAATAGCGGAAAGGATCGCGTCGCCGCCGCGGTCGCCGAGCGCAACAAGCGGCCCTGGAACGCCGCACCGGGCGATCGCCCCGCCCTGAAAGCCAATTCGACGCCAGCCCACACCACGAGCCGCCCGGCACCGCAAGTCGGCGGCCGCAAGACGATCGTCACCGGCAAATGGTGGGATGCGAAGGGCCCACGCACGATCGAGCTGGGCCCCAAGGGTCAACAGATACTCAGCAGCAGCTTCGTTACGCTGTTCTTCGCGCTTGTCATCGCAGCGACCGTCGCGCTCTTTATCGAGCCGTTCCTGCTCTTCGTCGCCGCCTTTCTCCTGTTCCGCTTCGGCGGCAACATCCTTCGGCCCATCGGGGCCGGCATCGTCGACAAGGCGGTCGCAGAGAAGGGGTAAATGATCGATCCCCCCTGCGGCGCTGCCACAGGGGGGATCGATCAGCCTTATGCGTTCACCAGCGCAGGATAGTCGGTGTAGCCTTCGGGGCCCGGCGAATACCAGGTCTGCGGGTTGTCCGCGGCCCATTCGGCGCCGCTCTCGATTCGTTCGACAAGGTCGGGATTGCCGATGAACGGACGACCGAACGCAATGGCATCGGCGCTGCCATCGGCCAACGCCGCTTCGGCCTTTTGGACGTCATAGTCGCTGTTGAGGATGAGCGGCCCCTTGAACGCCGCGCGGATCGCCGGCGATTGCTTGGGCACATCGGTCTTGCCGAACGTGCCGTCGGGACCGGGTTCGCGCAGTTCGAGGAAACCGATGCCCAGCGCGCCGAGCGCCGCGGCGGCGACGGGAAACAGCGTTTCGGGCGCACTGTCGTCGACGCCTTGCGTCGCGCCGTTCGGCGACAGGCGCACCGACACGCGGCCGGCGCCCCATACGCCGATCAGCGCCTCGGTCACTTCGCGCAGCAGGCGGATGCGGTTTTCGACCGAGCCGCCATAATCATCGTCGCGCAGGTTGCTGCCGTTGCGCAGAAACTGGTCGATCAGATATCCGTTGGCGCCGTGGAGTTGGACGCCGTCGAAACCGGCCTTCTTCGCATTCTCGGCCGCCTTCACATAATCCCCGATCACGCGCGGCATTTCGTCAATGCGCAGCGGGCGCGCTTCTTCAAGGTCCATACGGCCCACCGGCGTATGCGCGCGGCCTTCGCCGACCGTCGCCGAAGCCGAAACCGGCTGTTTGCCGTCATTAAATACCGAATGGACGAGCCGGCCCATATGCCAGAGCTGCGCGACGATGCGGCCGCCAGCGGTATGCACCGCGTCGGTCACCGGCTTCCAGCCTTCAACCTGTGCATCGGTCCACAGGCCCGGTGCGGACGGCCAGCCAAGGCCTTCCTGCGAAATGCCGGTGGCTTCAGAAATGATAAGTCCCGCCGAGGCGCGCTGGCGATAATATTCGCGCGCCAGCTCGTTCGGGACGAAGCCCGGTCCGGCGCGGCCGCGGGTCAGCGGCGCCATGATGATGCGGTTTGGCGCGTCGATCGCGCCCAGCTTGATCGGATCGAATAGGGAAACGGCCATAATTCCTCCACGGCTCACTTTTGCATGGGCGACCCGAACGGTCGCCGCTATGGGCTCCGAAGCTATGGACGTCCCGGCGCCTGCACAATGGTGCGTAGCAAAAGAAAATCTAAATGACAGCGAAGAAGGACAGCATCGACGAAGCACCAGCTATCGGCCCCGGCCGCTGGGCCTTTGCCGCGCTGCTCGGCGGCAACATCGCGCTGTCGCTCGGTGCCATGCTGGTTCGCATGGCCGATACCGGCCCGACGGCTTCGGCTTTCTGGCGGATGACCCTCGCGCTGCCGCTGCTTCTGATCTTCGCGTGGCGCGAGACCGGCGGGCGGATGCCACCACGACCCGCAATGCTCATCGCCGCGATTGCCGGCATCTTCTTCGCACTCGACCTTGCCGCGTGGCACCTCGGCATCCTGCAGACAAAGGTCGCCAACGCGACCCTGTTCGGCAATTGCGCCAGCCTCCTGCTCGTTTTCTGGGGTATTTTCCTGGCCCGCACCCTCCCGCGCGGATGGCAAGCGGCGGCGATCCTGCTCGCCTTTGTCGGGTCAGCGCTCTTGATGGGGCAAAGCTACGAACTGTCGCCTGACTATCTGGTCGGCGACCTGCTCAGCCTGCTCGCCGGCGTGCTCTACACCGGTTACGTCATCCTGATGCAGCGCGTGCGCGGCGAGCTGGCACCCTGGACCGCGCTCGCGATCGCATCGGCGGTGTGTGTGCCCGTCCTGCTCGGCACCGCACTCGCACTCGGCGAAACGGTGATGCCGCAGAACTGGACCCCCCTGATCCTGCTCGCACTGATAAGTCAGGTTATCGGCCAAGGGCTGATGATCTGGTCGCTGCCGCGCTTTTCGCCGCTCGTCATTGGCCTGACGCTGTTGGTACAGCCCGCGTTCGCCGCGCTGACCGGCTGGATCGGTTTTGGCGAGACGCTCTCGGCCATCGACATTGTCGGCGGGATGATGGTTGGCGCGGCGCTCGTGCTGATCCGGTTGCCGAACCGCGCGGCGCGGCCTATCTGACGTACATGGCTTCGATCCTTCCCGCCGACCCGACGCTCGACGAAATTCGCGCTGCGCTCGCGCCGCTCATTGCCGCGTCGGCGGCGTTCGATGGCTTCGGCCCCGCCGCGCTCGACGATGCCGCGGCGCGGGTCGGCATCGACGCCGATGTCGCACGCCTCGCCTTTCCCGGCGGCGGACGCGAGATGGTCGATGCCTGGTTCGCCGATATCGATGCGGCGATGGAGCAGCGCTGGCCCGCCGAGAAACTCGCGGCGCTGAAGATCCGCGAGCGCATCACGACGCTCGTCGAAACGCGCATCGACATCGTCGCACCGCACCGCGAATCGCTGCGCCGCGCGCTGGCCCTGCTCGCGCTGCCCACCAACGCGCCGCATGCCGCAAAGCTCGGCTGGCGCGCCGCCGATCAGATGTGGCGGCTCGCGGGCGACACCGCGACCGACTATAATCATTACAGCAAGCGCGCGATCCTTGGCGCGGTCTATGGATCGACGATGGCGGTGTTCCTGAACGACGAGAGCGAAGGTTTCGCCGACACGCGCGCCTTCCTCGCCCGCCGGATCGATCAGGTGATGCGTTTCGAAAGCTGGAAGTACCGCCGCGCGGCGCGCGGGGTCGAACGGCCGAGCCTCGCGCGCTTTGTCGGGCGCCTGCGCTATCCGGGCCGATAGTCGGTTTCGATAAAGAACTGGCGCTGACGCGCTGTTATTGATAATCGCTCGCAAATGACAGCTTTGCTCGAAAATTCGCTCGACAAGGCGCCGCTCGGCGTCGCGGTGCGTATTGCCCGAATCGACTGGAATGCGATGTCCGACGACGAAGGACGGCGTTTGCGCGAATTCGGTTTGATGGAAGGGTGCGAGATCACCCCGCTCCACCGCGGCAGCATTTTTTCGCGCGATCCGCTGGCGCTGACAATCGGTCGCATGAAGGTGATCATTCGCAGCAACCAGGCCGCAGCGATCGAAATCGAATCGATAACCGCATGACCGCCGCCATCCCCTCTATCGCCCTCGTCGGCAATCCCAACGCCGGCAAATCGAGCCTGTTCAACGCGCTGACCGGCGCGCGGCAAAAGATCGCCAATTACCCAGGCGTCACCGTCGAGCGGAAGGCAGGGCATGCCAGCTTTGCCGACGGCAGGCCGATCTCGCTGATCGACCTTCCCGGTACGTACAGCCTGACCCCCGCCAGCCTCGACGAGGCCGTCACGCGCGACGTGATCCTGGGCAGGCAGGCGGGCGAGAAACGCCCCGACGCATTGATCATCGTGGTCGACGCCGCGAATCTCGACAATCACCTCTGCTTCGCGCTCGAACTGCTCGCGCTCGGCTTGCCGACGGTGGTTGCACTCAATATGCTCGACCTTGCAACCCGCGACGGGCTGACGCTCGACGCCGAACGCTTGTCGAAAGAACTGGGCGTGCCGGTCGTGCCGACGGTCGCAGTGCGCAAGCGCGGGCTTGTCGATCTGCTCGCCGCGATCGACGGGGCGATCCAGTCGCATCAGCCGCGGAGCGCGGCGCCCGCACCGCAGAATGACGCATCGTTGCACCAGCGCGCCCGCGCAATCGCGAACGCCGCGACGGTGGACGAAACCCCGGTGCGCCGCTGGACCCAGCGCGTCGACAATGTGGTACTCCACCCCGTCGCGGGCCTCGCCATCCTGCTCGCGCTCATGTTCATAATGTTCCAGGCGGTCTTTTCATGGGCCGCGCCGCCCGCCGACATGCTCGAGGGGTGGGTGGGCCTCCTGCAGCAATGGGTGGTCGGCACCTTCCCCGACAATTTCCTGCGCGGGCTGGTGGTCGAGGGATTGCTCGCCGGGGTCGGCGCCGTCGTCGTCTTCCTGCCGCAGATCCTGATCCTCTTCCTCTTCATTCTGGTCCTCGAAGCGTCGGGCTATATGACCCGCGCCGCCTTCCTGATGGACGGGCTGATGGGCAAGGTCGGGCTGTCGGGCCGCGGATTCATCCCCCTGCTGTCCAGCTTCGCCTGCGCCGTCCCGGGCATCATGGCGACGCGCTCGATTCCCGACGAGAAGGACCGGCTGACGACGATCTTGATCGCGCCGCTGATGACCTGTTCGGCGCGGCTACCGGTCTATACGCTGATCATCGGTGCCTTCATCCCGGCACGAACCGTCGGCGGATCGCCGGTCGGACTGCAGGGGCTGGTACTGTTCCTGCTGTTCATCAGCGGCATCGTCGGCGCGCTGCTCGTCGCGCTCGTCCTTCGCCGCTCGGTGACCAGGGGCAACGCGACGGGCTTCATGATGGAAATGCCGCGCTATCAGTGGCCGCGCTGGAACGACATCCTGATCGCGCTGTGGCAGCGCGCGTGGATTTTCCTCCGCCGCGCGGGCACGATCATCGCCGCGACGACCGTCGTCCTGTGGCTGCTGCTCACTTTCCCGCAGGCGCCCGCCGGCCAGAGCCAGGTCGAATATAGCCTTGGCGGCCGCATCGCTAGCGGGCTCGAGGTGGTCGTCAAACCGATCGGCTTCAACCATGACATCGCGCTCGCACTGATCCCCGCGATGGCGGCGCGCGAGGTGGCGGTGTCGGCGATGGCGACCGCCAACGCCATCGACGCGGGGGGCGACGAAGAGGCGATGTCCGAACAGCTCGGCGACCGCATCGCGGGCCGCTGGAGCATCGCCACCGCGCTCGCTTTTCTCGCCTGGTTCGTGTTCGCGCCGCAGTGCATTTCGACGATCGCGATCACCCGGCGCGAGACCAATGGGTGGAAATGGCCGCTGTTCATGGTTGGCTATTTGTTCGCGCTCGCCTATGCCGCAGCAGGTATCACTTACTGGACAGCCGTCGCCTTTGGCCTAGGCTGATCCTTCCAACATTTATGCGGAGCGGAGCGGCATGGCTGGCAGCGTCAACAAGGTAATTTTGATCGGCAACCTGGGCGCCGATCCCGAAATCAAGTCGTTCCAGAATGGCGGCAAGATCGCCAATATCCGCATCGCGACCAGCGAACAGTGGAAGGACCGGATGACCGGCGAGCGCAAGGAGCGCACCGAATGGCATAATGTCGTCATCAACGGCGACGGGCTGGTTGGCGTGGTCGAACGCTATCTGAAAAAGGGCTCGAAGGTTTATATCGAGGGCTCGCTGCGTACCCGCAAATGGCAGGACCGCGACGGCAACGACAAATATACGACCGAAGTCGTGATCGCCGGGATCGGCGGCGCATTGACCATGCTCGACGGCGCCCCGGGTGGCGGTGGCGGCGGCGGTGGTTCGCGCGGCGGCGGCGATTGGGGTGGCGATACCGGCGGTGGCTCGGGCGACAGCTGGAAGCAGGGTAGCTCCGGCGGATCGTCGGGCGGCGGCTTTGGCGGCGGCAGCGGTGGCGCCGGTGGCAGCGGCGGTGGCCGACCACCCTTCGACGACGACCTGGACGACGACGTTCCGTTCTGAGGGCGGATTTAGGAGATGGCTGACCTGATCACCGCCGCGGACGTCGCGCGCGGCGTATGCCGGCTGTTCGCGCAGGCGGGACTGGTCGCCATTCCCGAGGTCCCCCTGCCCAACGGGCGACGTACCGACCTGACCGCCATCGACGCCAAGGGAAATATCATCATCGTCGAGATCAAGGTCAGCCGTGCCGACCTGCATGGCGACGGCAAATGGCCCGACTATTGCGACTGGTGCGACCGCTTTTACTGGGCGCTCGCGTCGGGGCTCGACCCAGCGATCCTCGAAAGCGAAGGCTATCGGCGCGAGACCTCAGGCCTGATCGTCGCCGATCGCTATGGCGCGGCAGTGGTGCGCGAAGCCGCGAGCTGTAACCTCGCACCGGCGCGGCGCAAGGCCGAGTTGCTCAGGATCGGGCGGCTGGCGATGCGGCGGTCGATGGTCGCGTCCGATCCCGAACTGGCGGCGGGGTGGGTCGAAGGCTAGCGGGCGATCAGAGCGGTTCGGTACGCTCGTAATAGATGCACCAGACCAGCGCACCGCCCGACAGCGCAGTCCACAGGATCAGGCCGATCCACAGACCTGCGCCCATCATCACCGGCATGAGGATCAGCACGAGGCCGAGCACAAAAGAGGCCAGTGCAACCCGCAGGACATTCTTTAGCGGGCGCCGCGTCTGCATTTCGACATGTTCGATAGCGAAACCGAGCGCGACGATTATCGCCGTCAGCGCGATACTGAAAAAATCGATGCCGCTGCGAAAGAAGTTCAGCAGGAAAAGGACGGTTGCCGCCAACCACACCGCGTAGCGCCAGCGCATCGAACGCGGGTGCGGCGCGCCGCCTGCGGTCACCCCCGTGCCTGCATCCGCGCGAGGTAGCGCGCGAGGATATCGATCTCGAGATTGACCGGGCGCCCTGCCGCCGCTTCGTTCAGCGTCGTCATCTCCTGCGTATGCGGGATGATGTTGAGCGTGAAATGCGCCTCGCCATCGGGCTGGTCGGTTACGTCATTGACCGTCAGCGACACGCCGTCAACGGTGACCGAGCCCTTGGCGGCGATATGCGCCGCGAGCGCGGCGGGCGCGGCGACCGTAACGGTCACGCTGTCGCCGGCGGGCACGACCGACACGATCCGGCCGATGTCGTCGACATGGCCGGTGACAATATGTCCGCCGAGTTCGTCACCGATCTTCAACGCGCGTTCGAGGTTGAGGCGGCGCCCCTGATCCCACATCCCCGGCGCGGTGCGTGCAAGCGTTTCACCGCTCGCGTCGATCGCGAACCAGCCGCCGGGACCGTTGCTCCCGTCATCGACGCCCTTTTCGACGACGGTGAGGCACGCGCCCGAGCAGGCGATCGACGCCCCGATGGCAATGCTGTCGATGTCATAGGCTGTGTCGATGACGAGCCGCGTGTCGCCGCGGTCCTCCCGGCTGCGGATGGTGCCGATGTCGGTGATGATGCCGGTGAACATGGGTCGCGTTATCCTTCTCTGGCCCGCTCGTAGACGTCGAGCCGGTCGCTGCCAAGCAGGCGGCTGTCGGCGAGACGCCAGCGGCCATGGGCATCCGCCAGATCGGTCAGGCCGATGTCGCCAAGTGCCGCTTTTCCGCCACCGATCAGGATCGGCGCGCGATAGAGGAGCAGCCGGTCGACGCGGTCGGCGGCGAGGAACGCCGACGCCGTACCGGCGCCCCCTTCGACCAGGACCGAATCGATATCGTCTATCGCTTCGGGGGAAGCGACGGCGGTCCAGCCCTCCGGCGCTTCGCCGCGGGTGAGCAGCAATTTTTTCGGGCTGCGGTCTTCGAGTCCCGGCAGGCGCACGTCGAGGCGGGGGGCGTCGGCATCAAGGGTTCCGCGCCCGACCAGAATGGCCTGATGGCTTGCGCGTTCGAGATGGCCGTGCGCGCGCGCGCGCGCGCCGGTGATCCAGCGGCTCGATCCATCCGGCATCGCGATGCAGCCATCGAGCGAGGTCGCGAGCTTGAGCGTGACGAACGGGCGCCCTTCGGTGTGCCGCGTCCACCAAGGCGCCATCGCGGCGCGCGCTTCGGCGGGAAGGACATTGAAGACGACCTCGATTCCCGCCGCCTGCAACCGGGCGATGCCTTTGCCGTCGGTGCGTGGGTCAGGATCCTGCGCGGCGACCACGACACGCGCGACCCCCGCGGCTATCAGCGCATCGGTGCAGCAGCCGCCGCGCGGGCTGGCGTGCGCGCAGGGTTCAAGCGTCACATAAGCGGTCGCGCCGCGCGCCGCACCGCGTGCTGCGGCAAGCGCCACCGCCTCGGCGTGCGGACGCCCGCCGGGCCGGGTCCAGCCGCGCGCGACGGCCTTTCCCTCGTTGACGATCAAACAGCCCACATTGGGATTGGGCGCCGACGCCGGCAGGCCGCGCCGCGAGAGCGCGACGGCGGCAGCCATCCAATCCGAATCAGCCGGACCCGTCCGCACGCCGGTCAGCGACCGGTCGCCGCGCCGCCCTGCGGCCCACGTGCGGCGCGTTCGGCAAGCGTCGATCGCTGCTGCGGGGGCAAGGCAGGGGCCTTTTTCAATTCTTCGGCTTCTTCGCCCAGCGTTTCCTGGGTCAGCTTGTCGGCTTCGGACGAATCATATTCGACTCCGAGCCCCTCGGCGAGCCGCTGAAACTCCGCGCGGCGTTTGGCATTCGCGCGCGTCGTTTCCTTCGCCCGGGCAATCCAGTCGGCCCGAATCTCCGCTTCGCTGCGGTTGGCGGTCCAGTTTTCAAAATAGATGATCTTGGTCTTCTCTTTCTCATACGGAATGAGATGCTCGGAAAAGCCGTAGAAAATTACGAGCGGCAGCGCGATCGCGAGCCCCCAACTCGTCCAGCGGTGCGGGCGCGGTTCGCGGATATAGGCCCAGAAATCGGACAGTCCGCCGCCGACATCCATGTTGTTCAACATTCGCATGGCGCCAATTTAGGCGATCTCGCGCCATATTGCGAGGGGAAGGAGGATTGCGCCGAATGATCGCTGATAACGTTCTCGATTGCAAAAAATGCAATAGCAGATGCTCTTTTCGCAGTTGCAACATTCATTGTGCACTGCAATATGAGCATGCCTTTTAGGCATCCTCTCCCAAAACTTTCACGGGCCACCTTCGGGTGGCCCTTTTTTTTCGACCTTTTTAGTTGATAATCGGCCATTTTTGGGCCGAACGGCGGAAAACCGCGAATCAATCCTGCAACGGAATCCGTTTTTCGAATCGGCGCACCTCGGCGATAAAGCTGCCGGGAAGGGGTGTCGCGCCGCCGCTGTCGAGGTCGATATGCGCGTAGCTGATCTCGATATCGGTCAATCGCTCGCTTTCGCGAAAGATCGCGCAATGCACCGTGAAGCTCGTCCGGCCGAAGCGGCTGACCCGCGAAGCGATCGTGATCCGCTCGTCGAGCCGCGCCGAGCCATGATAGTCGATTTCGCAATGCACTTCGCGAATATCTGTACCATATTGGTGAAAATAGGGTCCGGGCTGCCCCTCGCCCAGCGCACGAAAATATTCGGTCACGCCGATATCGGCGTAGACCAGATAATTGCCGTTGAAGACGATATTCTGCCCGTCGATCTCGTTGAAGCGCACGCGCACGGTCTCATGGACGCGAAAATCCCCCAGCGGAACGTCCCAGTGGCTGCGATCCATGCCGGCCTCAGGCCGCAAGCGCAGCGGGCGCGCGGTCGAGCGGCGCACATGCGGCCTCGAGCCAGCCAAGATCGTCTCCGCTCATCCCCGGCGCGAGCTTTTCGAACACCTCCTGATGATAGGCGTCGAACCAGTCGGCCTCGGCGGGCGAAAGCAGCGAGATGTCGACGAGGTTCTGCGCGATCGGGGCGAAGGTGATCGTCTCGAATCCCAGCATGTCCTCCTCGGCGCCGTCGATACGCTGCGGTACCACGATCACCAGATTTTCGATGCGGATGCCGAAGGCACCAGCCTTGTAATAAC
Organism: Sphingopyxis sp.; assembly: GCA_051861185.1. GTDB lineage: Bacteria > Pseudomonadota > Alphaproteobacteria > Sphingomonadales > Sphingomonadaceae > Sphingopyxis. The sequence continues at coordinate 25,672 of JBIMKQ010000007.1, read as the reverse complement.
CGGGCTCGTTCGAGAGGATCATCCCCGCGTGCAGCGGCTCCTCGGTCCCCGCCTGCCCGCCCGCGGGCTTGGCGATGCGCTGGGGCCCCTCATGGACCGCGAGATAGGTGCCGACGCCATGGCCGGTGCCATGCGCATAATCGACTCCATCGGCCCACAGATATTGGCGCGCGAGAATGTCGAGCTGGCTACCGCGCGTCCCCTTGGGGAAGCGCGCAGTCGCCAGCGCGATATGGCCTTTCAGCACTTGAGTAAAACGGCGGCGCATTTCGGCGGTCGGCGTGCCGATCGCGATCGTGCGCGTGATGTCGGTGGTGCCGTCGGCGTACTGCCCGCCCGAATCGACGAGATAGAGCGTGCCGGTCTCGATCGCACGGTTCGTGGTCTCGTCGACCTTGTAATGCGGCAGCGCCCCATTGGGGCCGGCGGCCGAAATGGTGTCGAAGCTCAAATCGACGAGCGCGCCGTTTTCATCGCGAAATTCGCGCAGCTTTGCCGCGGCGCCGAGTTCGTCGAGTCCGCCTTGCGGCGCGACATCTTCCATCCATTGCAGGAAACGCGACACTGCAACGCCGTCGCGGACATGCGCCGCGCGCGTGCCGTTGAGTTCGGTGTCGTTCTTGATCGCCTTGGGCAGCACCGCGGGATCGCGATGCCGCTCGATCTTTGCGCCCGCGGCTTCGAGCGCGGTGAAAATCGCGGCAACCGCGCGGTCGGGATCGACCGCGACCTTCTTGTCCTTGAGATCGGCGAGCGCGGTTTCGAACGCATCGCGATCATGGATCCGCACGCTGTTGCCGAGGTGCGCGCGGACCGCGTCGGTGATCTTTTCGGGCGCGATGAACAGGTCGGCGGTCGCGTCGGCGTGGAGCAGCGCGAAGGCGAGCCCAACCGGCGTGTGGCTGACGTCCGATCCGCGGATGTTGAACGTCCATGCGACCGAGTCGAGCGCGGTCATCACCGTGGTGTCGAGGCCATGCGCCTTCAGCCAGTCGGCGATGACTTCGCGCTTCTCGACCGCGCCTTGCCCCGCCAGTGCGACATCATGGACCGAAACGGCGGCGGCGCTCGGCGCCGGCTGGTCGTCCCAAGCGGCATCGAGCGGATTCGCATCCACCGCTACCAGCTGGGCGCCCTTTTGCGCGAGCGCCCTTCCAAGCGCCTGCGCCCAGTCGATGCCGTGGAGCCAAGGGTCGAAACCGATCTTCTGTCCGGCGCCGACGTTCGCACCCAGCCATTCGGCAACGCTCGATTGCGGGACGCCAACATAGTCGAAGAGCGCGCCGTCGACCTGGTCGCGCACCTGTACCGTATAGCGCCCATCGACGAACACCGCGGCTTTGTGCGGCAGCACCGCCGCAGTTCCGGCCGATCCGCCAAAGCCCGTCAGCCACGCCATGCGCTGAGCATATTCGCCGACATATTCGCTCATATGTTCGTCGCTGATCGGCACGACAAAGCCGTCGAGACCGCGCGCGGCGAGTTCAGCGCGGACGCGGGCGAGACGTTCTGCATGGACGGGGCTGGACATGACGCGTTCCTTATTCCTACATCGCGGCAATCCTGCCCAAATCGGGCTACACCGCGGGGGATTTTTCGATGCGCGCTATTTGGATGTTTCTGGCAGCAATTGCCACCCCGCTTGTCGCACCGCCCGCGCTGTTCGCCCAAGAGAAAGACCCCGCATTGACCAGCACCACCCCTGCCCTGCCCGCCGCACCGGTCGCCGAGAAGCGGCCGCACGAGATGACGCTGCATGGCAAGACGCTCTCCGATCCGTACCACTGGCTGAAGGACGAAAGCTATCCGACCGTCGATGACAAGGATGTGCTCGATTATGTGAAGGCCGAGAATGCCTATTTCGATGCCGTGATGAAGCCGCACGCGGCGCTGGTCGAAACGCTGTTTCAGGAAATGAAGGGCCGGATCAAGGAAGCCGATTCGAGCGTACCACAGAAGGACGGCGACTGGATCTACTGGGTCGAATATGAAGAAGGCGCCGAATATAAGAAATGGTACCGCAAGCCCGTCGCGGGCGGGGAACCGATCCTGATCCTCGACGAGGTCGCGATGGCCGCAGGCAAGGAGTATTTCCGCCTGTCGGACGTGTCGGTCAGCCCCGACGGCAAACTGATGGCCTATGCCGTCGACGACAATGGATCCGAACGTTTCGAGGTTCGCTTCAAGAATCTGATGACCGGCGAGGCGCTGCCCGACGTCATTCCGGGCACCCTGTCTTCGCTGGTCTGGACCGCGAAAAATGATGCTTTGCTTTACGGTCTCGCCAACGAAAATTGGCGCACCGACAATGTCCGGCTGCACAAGCTTGGCACGCCGGTCGCAGAGGATAAATTGCTCTATAAGGAAGCCGACATCGGTTTCGGGGTCGGCATCGGTAAAACCGCCGCCGACAATTATATCGTCATCGCAACGGGCGATAACGAGACGAGCGAGGTCTATCTGCTGCCCGCCGACAATCCCGAGGCGAAAATGCAGCTGGTGTCGGCGCGCAAGAAGGGCCGCGAATACAGCGTCGATGAGCGCGAGGGCACGCTCTACATCCATACCAACGACGAGCATGCCAATTTCCGCGTCGCGACCGCGAGCTTGAATAAGCCTGCAGATTGGAAGACGCTGATCCCCGGCTCCGACGCGAGCTACATCACCGGGCTTGCGATCTTCCGCGACTATTTCGTCATCGAAACACGCGAAAAGGGCGTCGATCAGATCGACATCCGCAAATATGACGCGCCGCGGACGCCCGGCCGGATTCAGTTCCCCGAAGCCACTTATGTCGCGGGCCTCGGCGATAATCCCGAATATCATCAGGACAAGCTGCGCCTCGACTATGAATCGATGGTCACGCCGGACACCGTGTTCGATTATGATCTCGCAAGCCGCAAACTCGAGACGCTGAAAGTTCAGGAAATACCGTCAGGTTATGAGAAGAGCGAATATGTAACCGAATTGGTAAATATGCCGTCGCGCGACGGGACGCCGGTTCCGGTGTCGCTCGTCTATAAAAAGGGCACGCCGCGCGACGGCAGCGCGCCGATGCACCTCTATGTTTATGGGTCGTATGGATACCGCGTGCCGCCGGGCTTCTCGACGACGCGGCTCAGCCTCGTCGATCGCGGCATGATCTATGCGATCGCGCATGTCCGCGGCGGCGACGACCTTGGCCGCGCCTGGTATCTTGCGGGCAAGACGACCGAGCGCACGAACACGTTCAACGATTTCATCGACGTCGCTAAAGGCCTGATCGCGGCGAAATATACGAGCGCGGGCAAGATTTCGATCGAGGGCCGCTCGGCCGGCGGGCAGGTGATGGGCGCGGTGTATAATCAGGCGCCCGAACTGTGGGGCGCGGTGCTCGCGGGCGTACCCTTCGTCGATGTGATCAACACGATGGTCGACGAAACGCTGCCGCTGACCCCCGGCGAATGGCCCGAATGGGGCAATCCGGTCACCGACAAGGCGGCGTTCGATTATATGCTGTCGTACAGCCCCTACGACAATGTGACCGCCCAGGCCTATCCGCCGATGCTTGTTTCGGCAGGGCTGAACGATCCGCGCGTGACCTATTGGGAACCCGCGAAATGGGTCGCCAAACTGCGCGCAACACGCACCAACGATGCGACGTTGCTGCTGCGCACCAATATGGGGGCGGGGCACGCGGGCAAGTCGGGCCGCTGGGGCGCGCTGCGCGAAGATGCCGAGGAGTTTGCGTTCGTGCTGACGCAGCTGGGGGTCGAGAAGTAACGGCGACTCGCGAACGATTGGGTTAGCTATGCTGGCCCAATCGCTCCAGCCACGCCTTCGCCTGCTTCGGTTCACCCGGAGCGGTCGAGGCAACCGGGCCGCGCGACGCCTCGAATTCTTCGTGCAAGGCGAACGGCTCCAACCCCAGCGATTTGCGCATCTGGTCTATTTCATCGCCCCGGTCGCACAGGTCGGTGACGACCGGTTCCCATTTGGCTTGGGCAGCGCGATCTTTCGTGTGGCCGAACAAGCCCCAGGAACCGGCCGCGACCCTGTGAAGGGCATCGAGCAGAACCTGCTCATACTCGGCTTCAAGCTCAAGGCGTCGGGAGTCTAGGCGCTCAAGGCGATCCGCCCGGCTCATCCGACGGCCAGATATCCGCGCGACACCAGTTCGGCTTCCAGTGTTTCCGCGTCCCTGAACTGGTGCCCGGCGATTCCGACCGATTGAGCACCTGCAACATTAGCGGCAACATCGTCGATGAACAGCGCGCCCGCGGGATCAACGCCGAAGCGCTCGATGGCAAAACGGTAGATTGCGGGATCGGGCTTCAGAAGTTTTTCGGTTCCCGACACGACAATATCGCGGAAGCGGTCGAAGATCGGCTGGGTCGGGCGGAAGCCTTCCCAGAACTCGTGGCCGAAGTTAGTGATCGCGAAGAGCGGTACGCCCGCATTGTCCAGCCGCTCGACCAGCTCGAGACTGCCGGGCATGGGGCCTGGAATCGTCTCGTTGAAGCGCGTCGCGTAGGCGTCGATCAGCGGCGCATGATCGGGAAACGCGACTTTCAGTTCGAAGACCATTTCGGCGAGCGGGCGGCCGGCATCGTGCTGGAAATGCCATCCCGGCGTGACGACGTGGGTGACGAACCATTCGAGTTCGTCCTTATCAGCGATCAACTTGGCAAAGAGATAGCGCAGGTCCCAGTCGAACAGGACGCGGCCGACGTCGAAAATCACGCTTTGCCGAATCATATGCGCTCCCCACACGCGAAAGCGCCGCCGGAAGCATCCGACGGCGTAACGCTGTTCGTCAAAAGCAAACGGGGCGAAAACACCCCGCGCAAGGGCATTAGCCCTGGCGCGCCTTGAAGCGGCGGTTGGTCTTGTTGATCACATAGGTGCGGCCACGACGGCGGATAACGCGGTTATCCCGGTGGCGGTCCTTCAGCGACTTCAGGCTGTTGCGAATCTTCATGATCTCTGTCCGTAAATCTTGGCGTATTGACGCGAAGCGGCGCAACTATGGGGATGGGGGCAAAAAGTCAACCGCCCCTAAGGAGAAAACGTCGCCCCCGCGAAGGCGGGGACCGCTGGCAATGCCGCGCAAGGCCGACAACGGCCCCCGCCTTCGCGGGGGCGACCAAATCCTACCCCGCCAGCGCCTTTTGCCGCCGCCGTTGCACCGACGAGCCAAATCCCATCGCCTCGCGATATTTGACCACGGTGCGACGTGCGATGTCGTGGCCTTCGGCCGACAATTTTTGCGCGATCGTCTCGTCGGACAGGATCGCCTTGCCGTCCTCGGCCTCGATCATCGCCTTGATTCGGCTCTTGACCGCCTCGGCCGACACCGCGCCGTCGCCTTCGGTCGCCGAAATACCGCTCGAAAAGAAATATTTGAGCTCGAACAGGCCGCGCGGACAGCTGAGATATTTGTTGCTGGTGACGCGGCTGACCGTCGATTCGTGCATCCCGATCGCCTCGGCGACCTGCCGCAGCGTCAGCGGGCGCATATGCGCGACGCCGTGGAGGAAAAACCCCTCCTGCTGCTTGACGATCTCGCTCGCGACCTTGACGATCGTGCGCTGGCGCTGGTCAAGCGCGCGGACCAGCCAGTTGGCGCCCGCCAGCTGTTCGGACAGCCACGCCTTGCTCTTGGCCGCCGCCCCCTTGGCCAGCTCGGTGTAATAGCGGCGGTTGACCAGCAGCCGCGGCAGGGTGCCGCTGTTGATCTCGACCGCCCAGCCCGCTGCCGTGCGGCGAATATAGAGGTCGGGAACGACCGCCTGCGAGGCATCGCCGCCGAATTTCAGCCCGGGTTTGGGATCATAGCCGCGCAATTCGCGGATCATGTCGGCCAGATCCTCGTCGTCGACGCCGCAGATGCGCTTCAATTGCGGAAAAGCGCCCTTGGCGACCAGATCGAGGTGCGCGATCATGCAGGCCATCGCCGGGTCGTACCGATCGGCCTCGCGCGCCTGGATCGCGATACATTCGGCCAGATCGCGCCCGCCGACGCCCGAGGGATCGAAACATTGGACGCCCGCGAGCACACTCTCGACGAGCGCCAGCGGCACCCCCAGCCGCTGCGCGACCTCGGCCAGGTCGGCGCGCAGATAGCCCGTCTCGTCGATCAGCGCGACGAGCTGCTCGGCGACCATCGCCTCCAGCCCGCCGAAGCGTTCGCCGACCTGCGCGAGCAGATGGCCGTGCAGCGTTTCGTCCTCGCCCGCGAAGCTGTCGAAATCAATGCCCTCGCCGTCGGTGCCCGACAGGCCGACATTGTCGCTGACGCTGTCGTGATGAAAGCTTTCGGCGGTCATGTCGACGTCGAGATCGTTGGCGGTGCCGCTGTCCGACGCCAGCGCCTGGTCGGCGTCGAGCGCCGCCGCCTCGGTCGCCGGAGCCTCGCCGCCGGACTCGTCGCCCGGATCGCCGATACTACCATCGCTGTCCGCCGACGCCGAATCGAGCAACGGATTGCCCTCGAGCGCCTCGGCCAGATAGGCTTCGAGTTCGAGGTTCGACAGCGCCAGCAGCTTGATCGCTTGCTGCAGCTGCGGCGTCATCACCAGCGATTGCGACTGGCGGAGATCGAGGCGCGGACCCAACGCCATGACGGGGCGTCAGCTCGTCACAAGGAGAAACCCTCGCCGAGGTAGAGGCGGCGCACCTCGGGGTCGGCGACGAGTTCGGCCGGCGAGCCGGCAAGCAACACCTTGCCGTCGTAAATGATGCAGGCGCGGTCGACGAGATCGAGCGTCTCGCGCACATTATGATCGGTGATCAACACGCCGATGCCGCGCGTCTTGAGGTCAACAACGAGGTCGCGAATGTCGCTGATCGACAAAGGGTCGATGCCCGCGAACGGCTCATCGAGCAGCATGATCGAGGGGTTTGCGGCGAGCGCTCGTGCGATTTCGGCGCGACGGCGTTCGCCGCCCGACAGCGCCATCGCCGCCGAATCGCGCAGCCGCGTCAGCCCGAATTCGTCGAGCAGTTCCTCGAGCCGACGTTCGCGCGAAACCTTGTCGGGCTCGCTGAGTTCGAGCACCGCGCTGATATTCTGTTCGACGGTCATGCCGCGAAAGATCGAAGTTTCCTGCGGCAGGTAACCAAGCCCCAGAATCGCCCGGCGATACATCGGCAACGCCGTGATATCGGCGCCGTCGAGCATGATCCGTCCGGCGTCGGGCTTCACCAGCCCCATGATCGAATAGAAGCAGGTCGTCTTGCCCGCGCCATTGGGGCCGAGCAGGCCGACAACCTCGCCCTTGCCCACCGACAGCGACACGTCCGAAAGGACGGTGCGTTTGTCATAGCTTTTTGCGATCGAAATGACCGCAAGGCCGTTGCCGGCCGCCGCCTCTTCGCGGACATGCGCCTTATGCTCGGTGACCCCATGGTCGCCGTCGGCGGTCAACGTAGCCGGAGTCGCTTCGTCGTCGGTCATTTCACCATGGCTTCCTGTGCAGACATGTGCGGGCGTTACCCGAGGATCGCCGCCAACGTCAATCTGGCAAGATTTTTGCAGGGTTGAGAGAATCCGGGCTCAGTGGCCAGCCTGCGGCCCGCGTACGATCCCCGACAGGGCGAGCTGTTCATCGATCGCGGCGAGCAGCCGGGTCAGCGCTGACTCGTCCTTCGCCTCGGCGCGCGCGACGAGAACGTCCTGCGTGTTCGAGGCGCGGAGCAGCCACCAGCCGTCGTCGGTTAGCACGCGCGCGCCGTCGGTACGGTCGACGTTCGCGCCCGAGGTCGCGAGCCGATCCAGGACTTCATCCACAATGGCGAATTTGCGCACTTCGTCGACCTGGAAGCGCATCTCGGGCGTGTTGACCATCAGCGCCATCGCGCCGCGCAATTCGGTGACGCTCTGCCCGAGTTTCGTTGCGGCCTCGATCAACCGCACCGCGGCGTAGGGCGCATCGTCATAACCATAATAGCGGTCGGCGAAGAAGATATGCCCGCTCATCTCGCCCGCCAGCGGGCTGCCCGTTTCCTTCATCTTCGCCTTGATCAGGCTGTGGCCGGTCTTCCACATCAATGGCGTTCCCCCGAGCGCGGCAACGCGATCGAACAAAGCCTGGCTCGCCTTCACATCGGCGATGATCGTCGCGCCGGGAATGTCCTCAAGCAGCGCCGCGGCATAGATTTGCAGCAGTTGATCGCCCCAGATTACCCGGCCCTCACCGTCGATCGCGCCGATACGGTCGCCGTCTCCATCGAAAGCGACGCCGAAATCGAGGCTCTTCTCCGCGACGAGCTTGCGCAGATCGGCCAGATTCTTCTCTTCGGTGGGATCGGGATGGTGGTTCGGAAAATGGCCGTCGATGTCGGTAAACAACAGATGATGCTCGCCCGGCAGGCGCGCCGTCAATTTCTCGATGACGGTGCCTGCGGCGCCATTGCCGGCGTCCCATCCGACGCGGAAAGCCTGGCCCGCGAACCCCTCGACCAGCCGGTCGACATAGGCATCGATGATATCGATGCTCTGCGACGTGCCTTCGCCTCCAATATCGACGGACTCCCAGTCGCCCGCAGCGGCCATTTCGCCGATTGCCAAGATATCGGCGCCATAGAAGGGGCGCCCCTGCATCACAAATTTGAAACCATTATAGTCGGGGGGATTGTGGCTGCCGGTTATCTGTATGCCGCCCTCCACATCCTCGGTTGACGCCGCATAATAGAGCATCGGCGTCGGACCGAGCCCGACATTGAGCGCATCGATGCCCGCGGCATTGACCCCTTTGATCAACGCATCGGCGAGCATCGGCGACGACAGCCGACCATCGTAACCAACCGCAACGCGCTTGCCCCCCGCACGCCGGACCAGCGTCGCAAAGCTGCGCCCGATGGCGTAGGCGTCGGCGTCCGAGAGCGTTTCGCCGACGACGCCGCGAATGTCATATTCGCGCAGCATCGTAGAGTGGAAGATATGGGTCATCGTCGGTCCTTTTGGGAGGGGAGGCGCGTCAGGCGGCGGCGAACAGGTCGCCGTCGGGATGGAAGCGCTCGCGTGCCGGAAGGTTCAACCCCCCCATCGCTTCGCGCAGTTCCTGCCGCGCGACGACGTGGCCGATCCCCATGCCGCCCAAATGCGCCTTGTCGAGTAACGTCAGCCCCGCGGGGAAAAGCTCGCGATAGATGACGCGTTCGCCAAGCCCCGGGATGACGCGGAAACCGACACGGCGCGACAGCTGGTTCAGCGCCTCGCCAACGCGGCGCATATTATGCGCATCGACATGCTGGAGCCTGTTGCGCAGAATGATCCAGTCGATCGTCCGCCCGTCGGTCTTCGCCCGCGTCTTGCGCGTGTCCCAGATGAGTTCGGAATAAAAGCTCGGCCGTACGACCTGGAAGGTTTCGGGATCGACCTGGCCGATCAGGTCGAAATCGATGAAGCTGTCGTTGATCGGGGTGACAAGCGTATCGGCGCTCGTTGCCAGATGGCGCGCGAAGACATCGTCGCGGCCCGGCGTGTCGGCGATGATATAATCGGCGTTCTCGCTCAACCGATCGACCTGTGCGTCAAGTTCTTCGATCGTGGAGCCCTCGAACACTTCGAAACATGGCGTCGGCAGCACAATGTCGCGACGCTTTGCGGTCTGTTCGCGATTTTCGAGATAGCGGTGAAAGGTCCGCTGGCGGGGATCGAGGTCGATCCCCGCAACGCGCCAGCCCTGGCTCGCCAAGGCGACCGCGAAATGCACAGCGCAGGTGGATTTACCGGTCCCGCCCTTTTCGTTGGCAAAGATAATGCGGTGCGGTGCGGGCTTCGTCGCTAAGGTCGTCATGGGGCGTTGCGATTTTCCTGTTTGCGCGGCATGGGCGGCCGACGCGCGAAATGATATAGTCGCGCCAATATCGGAGGGCGACCGGGCGTGCAAATCATCCGTGACATCGCGATGCTGCACCGTGCCGTTACGGCACTAAAGCAGGGGGGCAAGAGCGTCGCGCTCGTGCCGACGATGGGCGCGTTGCACGACGGGCATCTGTCGCTCGTGCGCATGGCGAAGCGCGTTGCCGACCATGCCGTCGTCTCGATCTTCGTTAACCCGACCCAGTTCGGACCCAATGAGGATTTCGCCGCCTATCCGCGTGACGAAGCGCGCGACGCCGCATTGCTGGCGGGCGAAGGCACGGCGTTGCTGTGGGCGCCCGACGTCGCGACCGTCTATCCGCCCGGCCACAGCACGCATATCGAAGTCGCCGAACTCGGCGCCGATTATTGCGGCGCGGCGCGCCCCGGTCATTTCGACGGGGTCGCGACCGTCGTCGCCAAATTGTTCAATCAGGTGCGGCCCGATGTGGCCATCTTCGGCGAAAAAGACTGGCAACAGCTCGCGATCATCCGCCGCATGGCGCGCGACCTCGACTTTGCGGTCGACATATTGGGTGCGCCCATCGCGCGCGACACCGACGGCCTCGCGCTGTCATCGCGCAACGCCTATCTCTCGCCCGAACAGCGCGCCGCCGCGACCGCCTTTCCCGACGCGTTGAAGATGGCGGCGACAGCGATCGCGGGCGGCGACGATGTCGCCGAAACGCTCGCAAAGGCGGAGGCCGCGATCGTTGCGGGCGGGTTCGACAGCGTCGATTATGTCGCGCTGGCCGATGCCGACGGCCTTGAAAGACTGGTCGCTTTTCGCAAACCCGCGCGGTTGCTGGCAGCGGCGCGGATCGGAAAAACGCGGCTGATCGACAATTTGGCGATTGGCTGATTAATCGCATAACTCACGGATTCTCGAGCTTTTCGGGGCCTATCCGCAAGAAAATCGAATCGTCGTTAACGCTTTGTTGACCATAAGCCGCAAGGTTGGGGGCCGAGGTCTCCATGTGGGGTGGAGGCATAGGGGGTTATCATGGCCAACAGTCTGAAGTCTGCCCAGTTTCTGATCGAGAGCCGTCTGCTCGACGCCGCACGCGGCGACGCGGGTGCCTATTTCGATCTGGGCATTGCCTTTTCCACCGGCACTGGCGGGGTCGATGTCGACCTGATCCAGGCGCATAAATGGTTCAACCTTGCCGCACTCGGCGGCAATGTGGAAGGCCAGCAGTGCCGCGCCGACCTGTCCGACGAAATGAGCCGCGACGAAATCGCCGAAGCGCAGCGTCAGGCCCGTGCCTGGCTCGACGAGACGGCCCGCCGTCCCGCCGCCCGCCGCTTCGCGGCCTAATCTTTCCGCTTGAAGGGCGTATGCCCTTCCAGCCAGTCCATCTCGGCCTCTTCAGCGCGGCGTTCCTGTTCGAGGTAATCCGCGACCGCGCGGCGAAATCCCGGATCGGCAATGAAATGCGCCGACCAGGTGGCGACAGGGCCATAGCCGCGCGCAAGCTTGTGCCCGCCCTGCGCGCCCGCCTCGACACGGGCCAGTCCGCGTTCGATCGCAATGTCGATCGCGCGGTAATAGCATAGTTCGAAATGCAGATAGGGGATGTCGATCTGACAGCCCCAGTAACGGCCGTATAAAGTGTCGGCGCCGAGAAAATGCAGCGCCCCCGCGACCGGCCGCTCATCGCCGTCGTACGCGATCAGCAGGATGATCTGCTCCGCCATCCGCGCGCCCATCAGGTCGAACGCTTCGCGCGTCAGATAGGGCTGCCCCCATTTGCGCGCGCCGGTATCCTGATAGAAAAGCCACATCGCGTCCCAATGTTCGGGGCGGATCGCATCGCCCGTCAGTCCCTCGATGCGCAAACCTTCGACGGCGCGCGCGCGCTCCTTGCGCAGTTGCTTGCGCTTTGCCGAGGTTAGCGTGGAAAGGAAATCGTCGAAGCTGCGATAGTCCGCGTTCGCGAAATGAAACTGGATGTCGCGGCGGACGAGCCAGCCCGCCTCCTCGAACAACGGCATCTGTTCGGGCGCCACGAACGTGGCATGCGCCGAGGATAGCCCATTCTGTCGTACAACCGTCTCGGCCGCACGGATCAGCAGCAATGCGGCCTCTTTGTCCTGTGCCAGCAGGCGCGGTCCCGGTACCGGCGTAAAGGGCGCTGCGATCTGCAGCTTCGGATAATAATCGCCGCCCGCGCGCGCCCAGGCGTCGGCCCACGCATGGTCGAAGACATATTCGCCCTGGCTGTGCGACTTGAGATAGGCCGGCGCGGCCGCGACCAGGGTGCCAGCCGCATCCTCGACCAGCAGCGGCGCCGCCTGCCAGCCGGTGCCGGGCCCGACGCTGCCCGATTCCTCGAGCAGCGACAGGAAAGCGTGATCGACAAAGGGGTTGCCGCCATCATGCAGCGCGTCCCACGCCGCGGCATCGATCGCCGCGACGCCGGCGCCCAGCGATATCGTCCGCGCCGGTGGATCGGCCTCGGCCATGATTTATGCCGGGCGCACCGCAACGATCGCGTCGGCTTCGACGGCAGCGCCGAGCGGCAGCACCGCAACGCCGACAGCAGCGCGCGCATGGCGACCTGCATCGCCGAACAGCGTTTCGAACAGGTCCGATGCGCCATTCGCGACCTTTGCCTGATCGGTGAAATCGGGCGAGCTGTTGACGAACACGCCCAGCTTTACGATCCGCTCGACGCGCGACCAGTCGCCATCCAGCGCCTGCCCGATCTGGGCGACGAGCATCAGCGCGACGCGCTGTGCGGCATCCTGACCGCCCGCCACATCGACGTCGTCGCCAAGACGACCGGTCACAACCTGCCCGTCGCGGAACGGCAGCTGACCACTGACGTAAAGCAGGCCGCCATGCTCGACGGCCGGCACATAGGCCGCGACCGGCGCGGCGGGCTTGGGGAGTTCGAGGCCGAGTTCGGCAAGTTTTGCGGTGATATCCATGATGAAGTCCTTGTTACGCCGTTTGGGGGGCGGGGGCGGGGATGTTTTCGGCAAGGCGCGCCAATATCCAGTCGCGCGCGGTCGTCCAGTCGTCGATTCGTGCATGCGCATGTTTCGATGGCGCGATCTTGTCGGCGATCGCGGGTTCGCCGACGAGGTGGAGCCGCCACACATCGGGCGCTTCCTGCGCGACCGAATGATGATGCCCCGCAAGATCGTCGATGAACACGGCGACCGATGGCTGATATTCCTCGATCAGGCGGCGCACCGGCTCGCCCTTGCCGCCGCGGCTGCCGATCACCGGCGCATGGAAGTCGTGGAGCGCAAGCTGTTCGATCCGTGCCTGCTGATGTTCGGGTCCGACGTTGGTGAGCACGACGATATCGGCCTCCGCGCCGATCGACGCCATCGCGGCGAGCGCACCGGCAATCGGGTATTGCCGCGTCATTTCCTTGCGGAAAAACCCGTCGAGCAGCGGCCAGACCTCGGCCGCCTCCAGGGGCGTCCCGCACTCCTTGCGTTTCAGCGCGTTCGCGAAGCTCGCGTCCTCGATGCGGAATATCACGCCATGTTCGGCGTCGACCCATTCGGCAAAGGGCACGACCATGTGCATCAGCACCTCGTCGCAGTCGGTGATGACGAGGGGGCGGTTCATGCGATCGTTCCTTCGGATTGCTGGCCTTCGAGCCGCTGCGCCGCCGCGGCGATGCTGGCGGGTGACACCTGCAACGCATCCGCGCAGGCCACAAGATCGTTTTCGTGCGCGGTCAGGAAGGAAAGGATCGCCGCGAGGGTCGCCTGCTCGCCGAGCGAAGCGCGCAGTTCGTCGGGCGCCAGTCCGGTCAAGCCAAGCAGCCGTTCGGCGCGCGGTTCGTCGTTCAAAATCCAGCCGAGCGCCTGAAGCGCCAGCGCGGCATCGCCATCGTGCAAGTCGTGATTCCCTTCTTCGCGATGCAATTGTGTCATCCGGCCGATTCGCCTAAACGGACCGCGGACGCAAGGTGGGGAACACAAGTAATATGGGCAAGACCATCCTGGTCGTAGAAGATAATGAGCTCAACTTGCGCCTGTTTTGCGACCTGCTCAACGCCCATGGCTATAGCGCGCACCCGGTGCGCGACGGGCGCGACGCACTGGCGAAGGCACGCGAAGTGTCGCCCGACCTGATCATTATGGATATCCAGCTGCCGCACGTCAGCGGGCTCGAACTGATCGGCCAGATGAAGGCCGACCTGACGCTGCGCTCCGTCCCGATCATGGCGGTGACCGCCTATGCGGGAAAGGGCGACGAGGAACAGATCCGCGCCGCCGGTGCCGAGGCCTATGTGTCGAAACCGATTTCGGTGATCAAATTTATCGAAAGTGTCGGGGCGTTTGCCTGACGAAATCAGCCGCGCGAATCCGCCTTTTCGTTCCATGGCGCGGCATAATGAATGGCGACCGCGGCGGATGACGCCTCGATCACGATATTCCACCAGCGGCTGATCGCGTTCGTTTCGCGGTATCGGGTCATGTCTCGTCTCCTTCGATGGGCCACCGCGGGAGGGGAGCGGGCCTGACCGGCCCCGGCGGCCACGTCTCTTTTACGTCGCACGCCATGGCTATTGGCGCTAAAATTGACCGCTAAAGCGACCAAATTTTGCGTTTCAGGATCTAGTATGCGAAAAAATATCGAACTCGACGATTTCGACCGGCGGCTGCTGGAACTGGTTCGCGAAAACAACCTCGAACCCGCCCGCATTCTGGCTGAGAAAGTCGGGCTCTCCTTGTCGGCCGTGCTCCGCCGCTTGCGTCGGCTGCGCGACGACCGGGTGATCATTGCCGATATCGCCGTGGTCAATCCGGCGCTCACCGGTTCGGCGCTCACCATGCATGTGCTGGTCCAGATGCAGCAGGCGGGCCCGCAGACGATGGATGGCTTTGCGCGTCAGATCGCACGCCACCCCGAAATCACCGGCGCGTGGGACGTAACCGGAGACGATGATTTTCTTCTGAAGGTGCAAGTCGGTTCGATGGAGGAATATGATGCCTTCACGCGGCGTGCACTGAGCGAAGACAAAGGCGTCCATTCCTTCAAGACGCTGATCACGATCCGGAACATCATCGAGAATGATATCGCGCGACGCCCGCTGCGCGACTTTTGATACGCCAGCGCCAAACGGCGCGCACGAAAAAGGGCGGCGCAACCGGCCGCCCTCTGGATCTCCGCCTGCGCGGGGATGACGCATTCATACCCCACGCGCCTTCAGCGCATGGGGAAATGCATCACTTGATCTTGGCTTCCTTGAACTCGACGTGCTTGCGAACACGCGGGTCATATTTCCGCACCGACATTTTTTCGGTCATCGTGCGCGGGTTCTTTTTCGTCACATAGAAAAAGCCCGTGTCAGCGGTGCTCACCAGCTTGATCTTGACGGTCGTCGGCTTGGCCATGGCCCTGTTCCTCGAATAAACTGCACATCCGCCGGAGGTCCGACCGATGCGGCGGGACTAGGGGCCCCGACGTTGGTGTGAAAAACATAAAGGGCCGCGCACGAGGCGCCGCCCCCAATATCCGCGCGCCTCTGACCGGATTCGGCGCTTCTGTCAAGCAAAAGGAAAGGGCGGACGGCACAAAACCGCCCGCCCGGGAGGGGTTGGATTTCGCCCCCTAGGCGTTCTTGATCTCGAAACGGACCGTCATCACCTTCCAGCTTTCCTCGGGCACGCCGCCGCGTGTCGCGGGCTTGAAGCGCCATTTGGCAAGGGCGCGGCGCTTCGTTTCCTCAAAGAAACCCTGGCTGTCGGTACTGACGAGTTCGACCGCCTTCACGCGCCCGTCGATACCGATCAGCACGCGAACCTTCGCCGCTCCTTCGATCCCGCCGCGCTGCTCGCGCGCGGGATAATCGGGTTGAAAGGCACCGGAAAAGCGCGGGTCGAGGTCAGCCAGCACGAATTTCGGCGGCGCTGGCGGGTCGGCGGGTGGGACGTAAATGTCACCCGGCACGGGAATGACGGGGCCCAGCACCTTCGGTCCGCTTTCGACAACATTGTCGGTCAAGTCCGTCTTCACGAGCGGATCAACCGTTTCGGTTGTCGAAGCCGACTCGGGTGTGGCCTTCTTTTCGGTCTTTTTTTCCGGTGGCGGCGGATCGACCGGCTTGTAGAGCTCGATCAGTTTGCCGCGGATCGGTTCGGATACCGGTTCCGTCACGATAATCATCGGCGACAATGCAACCGCAACGACCAGCGCGGCGGGCAAGCTCACCGCGAAGAGCGCCGCGACCGGGTGTCGGCCAGCGTCGCTGCCATAGCTGTTGCGGGGTAAAGGCACCGCAGGTCCAGCCGGCGCGGTCGTCGCCTCCTGCGCGGTCATGATGGCCGAAATCAGGGGTATCAGGGTCATGGCATCTCTCCTTGCCTCAATGACCCGACCCCGCGGTGTTTTGACCATCGCTGTCGGCCAAGTCAGGCTGAAGTGATATTATATCATAACGTCGCTTGTCAAGCACATCGACAGGCAAGTATCGAAAGAACGCGGCGGACCGGCTAAGCGGCGGAAAGCCGCGCGACCGCCTGATCCTTGTCGATCAGCGGCAACAGCTCGGCCATGTCGGGGCCATGGTCGCGCGCCGTCAGCGCGCGACGCAGCGGCAGGAACAGCCCGCGGCCCTTCACGCCGGTCGCCGCCTTCACCGCGCCGGTGAGCGCGTGCCAGGGGTCGGCGCGCCAGTCGATGCCAGGCGCGGCCGCCGCCGCGGCGGCGAGCACCGGGCGGTCGGCTTCGTCTGCCAGCGGCGGCGAAAAGGGCCCGTCGAACACCGCCACCCAATCGGCCGCCTCGGCCACCGTCAGCAGGTTCGGACGAATCGCGTTCCAGCGGGCTTCGGTGATCGCGGCGGGCAGGCGCGCGCAAATCGCCGCATGGTCGGTGTGGTGCAATATCTTCTGATTGATCAGCGCCAGCTCGCCCTCGTCAAAGCGCGCGGGCGCGCGACCGAAGCGCGCGAAGTCGATGCTCTCGATCAGCGGGGCCAGCGCGGTCACCGGCTCGACCGGGTCGCTCGTCCCGAGCCGCGCGAGCAAGGCGGCGAGCGCGATCGGTTCGATCCCGGCCTCGCGCAGGCTGGCCATGCCGATCGAGCCCAGGCGCTTCGACAATTTGCCTTCGGTCCCGACGAGCAAAGCCTCGTGCGCAAAGGCAGGTGGCCCGGCGCCGAGCGCATCGAACATCTGGATCTGCGACGCGGTGTTCGACACATGATCCTCGCCGCGCACGACATGCGTGATTCGCATCGCGATATCGTCGATCACGCTCGGCAGCAGGTAGAGCCAGCTGCCGTCGGCGCGGCGCACCACCGGGTCAGACATGGTCTTGGGTTCGAAATGCTGCGGCCCGCGGACCATGTCGATCCACTCGATCGCCGTGTCATGGTCGAGGCGGAAGCGCCAGTGCGGCGCAACGCCTTCGGGGACGGGCGAATCGGCAGGCTTGCGCTCATAGACCGGCGGCAATCCGCGCGAGAGCAAGATCTTGCGCCGGATATCAAGCTCTTCGGGAGTCTCGTAACAAGCATAGACGCGCCCCGCCGCCTTCAGTTTCTCGAACTCGGCCTCGTAGAACGCAAAGCGCGCCGACTGCCGCTCCTCGCCATCGATGTCGAACCCGAGCCAGGCGAGGTCGGTGCGAATCGCATCGGCATACTCCTCTTTCGACCGCTCGAGGTCGGTATCGTCGATCCGCAGCAGAAAGCGGCCGCCATGCTTGCGCGCCCACAGCCAATTGTGGAGCGCGGTGCGGACATTGCCGACATGCAGGATGCCGGTCGGCGATGGGGCGAAGCGGGTCACGACAGTCATATCGCGCGCCTATAGCCTGTTTCGCGTGCGGCGCGAGTCAGGCGGTACGAAAACCATGGGTAATCGGATAACGCCGGTCGCGCCCGAAGTTGCGCGTCGACAGCTTGACCCCCGGCGGTGCCTGACGGCGCTTATATTCTGCGAGCATCAGCAGCCTCTCGATCCGCACGACCGAATCGCGGTCGAAGCCGTAGCGCGCGACGACATCGTCGACGCTCGCTTCCTCCTCGACAAGCATGTGCAGCATGCGGTCGAGGTCCACGTACGGCGGCAGGCTGTCCTCGTCCTTCTGGTCGGGGCGTAGTTCGGCGCTCGGCGGCTTGGTGATGATCGTGGCCGGCATCACCGGGGTCACCGCGTTGCGCGACAGGCGCGGGACATTCTCGTTGCGCCACTTCGCGACCGCGAACACCGTCATCTTGTACGCGTCCTTCAGCGGATTGTAGCCGCCCGCCATGTCGCCATAGATCGTCGCATAGCCGACGCTGATCTCGCTCTTGTTGCCGGTGGTCAGCAGCATCGGGCCGAATTTGTTGCTGAGCGCCATCAGCGTCACGCCGCGGATACGCGACTGGACATTCTCTTCGGTGATATCGACGTGCTTGTCGGCGAAGCTGCCCGCGAGCATCGCGTCGAACGCCTCTACCGCGGGGACGATCGAAATCGTATCGAGCCTGCACCCGATCATCGCGGCGCAGCCCGCGGCATCGTCGAGGCTCGACTGGCTGGTGAAGCGGCTCGGCATCATCACGCACCAGACTTTGTCAGCCCCCAATGCGTCGGCGGCGATTGCGGCGCAGATCGCCGAATCGATCCCTCCAGAAAGGCCGAGCACGACGCCGGGAAAGCCGTTGCGTTCGACATAGTCGCGCAACGACAGGATCATCGCGCTATAGATGTCGGCAGGGTGCGCCTCCCATTCGGCGATCGCACCCGTATCGCAGATCCAGCCATCGCCACCTTTCGTCCAGCGCGTGACGCGCTCTTCCTCTTCCCAGTCGACCAGCCGGTGCGCCGTCGTCCCGTCGCCATTCAGCACAAACGAACAGCCGTCGAAAACGATTTCATCCTGTCCGCCGACGCGGTTGAGAAAGATGAGCGGCAGCTTCGTCTCGGCAACGCGGCCTGCGAACACCTGAGCGAGGCGGCGATCGTCCTTGTCGATCTCATAGGGGCTGCCATTGACCGAAATCAGCAGTTCGGCACCCTCCCCGACCAGATGCCGGCAGACCTTCGGCAGCCAGCCGTCCTCGCAGATCGGCAGGCCGAGCCGGATCCCGCGCCATTCGACAACATCGGGCAATGGTCCGGGGGCGAAGACACGCTTCTCGTCGAAAGTGCCATAATTGGGGAGCTCGTGCTTCCGTCGCGTCGCGACGATCTGGCCGCCGTCGAGCAGAGCGACGATATTATAGAGGCTCTCGCCCTCCCACTCGACCGAGCCAACCAGCATCGCCGGGCCGCCGTCGGCGGTGTCCGCAGCCAGCTCGGCGAGCAGCGTCGCGGCGCGCTCGGCCAGCGCAGGCTTGAGCACCAGATCCTCGGGCGGGTATCCGATCAGCTGCAGCTCGGGATAGAGGATCAGATCGGCATCGGGATGCCGCGCCCGAACGCTCCGCATCGCAGCGACATTGGCGGCGAGGTCGCCGACGACCTGCGTCATCTGGGCCAGGACGATGGTGAGCGTATCGGCGGCGTGGGTCATGCCGCCGAGCCTTACCCCCGGCGGCCGCGATTGCAATGTCCGAGCTTATCCGAAAAACAGCGTCGACAGATAGCGTCCCGGGATCATTGTGAACCCCCCGGCGATGAACAGGCCGGCATAGACCCCCACCATTGCGCGGCGATGGGCTTCGATGTTGCCGCGCCGGGCATTCCATATGCTGACGGGGATCGAATAGAGCGTCAGGATAGAGAAGATATGGATCGGCCCGATCCCGCCGGTCAGGCTGCGCAGCCAGAAGCTGTCGATCGCCGTCACCACCATCATCAATGCCCAGATGCGTCCGGCCGCCTTGTGCCCCCGCGTTCCCTTCGGACCCCAAAGCACCCATGCGCCCAGCGGCACGGCGGGAACGACGGTCGCAAGATGAATCCAGAGGGCCCATGGCGGGGTTTGATAATCATTGCCTTCCCCGCGCATAATATAGCCGAGCACAATCATGGCGGAGAGGCCGACGAGGATCAGGAGCGCGCGGCGGAGGAGCGGCGCAGGGCCGCCGGGACGGGGGGACAAGAGCATCGCGGTGGGCATGAACGTAAATCCTTGGCCGGTTTTCATGGTCGATGGACCACGACTGCCGCCCCGCCGTTGACGGGCAAGCGCAGCTTCGCCAGCGCGGTGAAAACTTCGCGAAACCGCCACCGATGCCAATTGACGAAGCGCGAAGCGGCGGCCAGACACTTCGCCCATGGCACGCCAGATTGTGGTCGAACTTTTTCTGATGGTGCTGGCAGGTATCCTGCTGGCACTGATCGGCCCCTTTGGCAGCTACGAGCTGCCGCTCACCCAGCGGCTGGTCCTGTGGCCGCTGATGCTCTTGTCGGGCTATCCGGTTTTCCGCGGGTTGGGGATCGTGTCGCGCTGGCTTGGCGAAGTGACGCATATCCCGCAAGTGATCGCCGTTCCGCTGGCGCTCGCGGTCGGGGCGCTGCCGGTGACGCTGCTCGTCGCGCTACTGTGGTTCCGCGTTCCAGCCGGCGCCGTGCTGCGCGCGCCGGGGCTTGGGCCGCTTTATCTGCAGGTGCTTATCGTCGGACTGATCGTCCATGTCGTCATGCACCTGTTGTTTCGGCCCGCCGCCGGGCATGGCGAGCGACCTCCCGCGACGCCGCTACGCGCCGAGCCGCCCGCTGCCGCAACCGCTCCGGAACCGGCGCTGCCGCTCCCGCCCGGCTTCGGCCCTATCCGCGCACTGAAGGGTGAAGACCATTATGTCCGCGTCATTACCGACGGGCGCGAGGAGCTGATCCTGATGCGGATGCGCGATGCAATCGACCGGATCGGCGACGCCCAAGGCCTGCGTGTCCATCGCAGCTGGTGGGTAGCGCGGGACGCTGTCGCATCGGTGCGCCGCGAGGGGCGCACCGCCGTCATTATCCTGACCGGCGGGCATGAAGTGCCCGTCGCGCGCGACATGATGCCGCAATTGCGCACGGCCGGATGGCTTTAACCCCTTCCCCTTACCCTCCCGGCTGGGTAAGGGCGCGCAATCCCACCCCGCGCGAAAGGGCCTTGCACGCCATGAAACTCATCTCCGGCAACAGCAATCTTCCCCTCGCCCGCGCGATCGCGGACTATCTGGAACTGCCGCTGACCGACACCAGCGTGCGCCGCTTCGCCGACGAAGAAGTCTTCGTCGAAATCCATGAAAATGTCCGCGGCCAGGATGTCTTCGTCGTTCAGCCGACGAACTTTCCCGCCAACGACAATCTGATGGAATTGCTGATCATCAACGACGCGCTTCGCCGCGCCTCGGCGAAGCGCATCACGGCGGTCGTCCCCTATTTCGGCTATGCCCGTCAGGACCGGAAACCGGGCCCGCGCACCCCGATCTCGGCAAAGCTCGTTGCGAACCTGATCACCACCTCGGGCGCCGACCGCGTGCTCGCGATCGACCTGCACGCCGGGCAGATCCAGGGCTTTTTCGATATTCCGACCGACAATCTCTATGCCGCGCCCGTGATGAGTGCCGATATCCAGGCGCGCTTTGCGGGTAAGAATCTGATGGTCGTGTCGCCCGACGTCGGCGGCGTGGTCCGCGCCCGCGCGCTTGCCAAACGGCTCGACAACGCCCCGCTCGCGATCGTCGACAAGCGCCGTGAGCGCGCCGGCGAATCGGAAGTGATGAACATCATCGGCGATGTGAAGGGCCGCTTCTGCATCCTGATCGACGATATCGTCGATTCGGCGGGCACACTGTGCAACGCCGCCGCCGCGCTGAAGGCCGCGGGCGCCGAAGGCGTCGTCGCTTATTGCACCCACGGCGTGCTGTCGGGCGGCGCGGTCGCGCGCGTCGATGCGAGCGAGCTGACCGAGCTGGTCATCACCGATTCGATTCAGCCGACCGATGCCGTCAACGACAGCAGCAAAGTCCGCGCGCTGACCGTCGCGCCGCTGCTCGGCGAAGCGATCAAGCGCATCGCCGACGAATCGAGCGTCTCCTCGCTTTTCGACTGATCGCGTCAGCGCGCGAACAGCGTACCGACGATCGTTTCCAGTTCACGCCGAAAGCTCGCGTGGTCGGGCGCCGCGTGGACGAGGCCTTTCGCGGTCCAGCACAACGCCTGAGCCATGCTGCCCGCGCGCGACACCGCAGCGCCGGGTCCGCTCAGCCGGATCGTCTGCGCCATGGCCGCAACCAGCTTTCGTTCGGCGGTGCGCACCGCGTCGACCGGCTCGGGCGCCACCATCACCGCGACCTCGATCCCGTGCGGCGAGGCGCGGAGAATCATCATATGCTGGCCCACCCACGCATCGAGCGCGTCGAGCAGGCGGACCACGAGCGTCGCGCCGGGATTCTCCAGACTGCCCAGCGCCTCGGCGAGCGACCGCTCGATCAACGATTTTATCGCCCATTCGGCGAGCCCGGCCTTCGACCCGAAGCGATTGTAGAGCGCCTGCCGCGATACCCCCGTTGCGTCGGCCAGCTCCTCCATCGACGCCCGGCGAAATCCGAGTCGTGCGAAGGTGATGAGAAAGGCATCGGCGGAAATGCGGTCGAGCATGGCATCATTTGTACAATAAATATTGATTTTGTATATTTTATATAATCGAGCCATTGGCGGCTTAAAGCTCGTGCTCGGGGGTGGCGGGCGCGGTGCGGCTGCGCTAGCGCGGAGCGCATGTCGCTTTCATCCGATCTCATGCTCGCCAACCGCCTCGCCGATGCCGCCGGCGAAGCGATCCGTCCGCTCTTTCGTGCCGCCTTTGCCCATGAGGCCAAGGCCGACGCGTCGCCGGTGACCGAGGCCGACCGCGCCGCCGAAGCCGCGATGCGCCGCCTGCTCGATGCCGAGGCCCCCCGCGACGGAATCATCGGTGAGGAATATGGCGCAGAGCGCCCCGACGCGGCGCGCCAGTGGGTACTCGATCCGATCGACGGCACCGTCAGCTTCATGGCGGGGCGCCCGATCTTCGGAACGCTGATCGCGCTGCTCCAGGATGGCTGGCCCATTCTCGGCATCATCGACCAGCCGATCGCGGGCGAACGCTGGGTCGGCGCGCTCGGACAGCCGACCCTGTTCAACGGCACCCCCGCGCGCACGCGTACCTGCCGCGAGCTAACCGATGCGGTCCTCGCGACGACCGGCCCGCAATATTTCGCCGATCATGATGCTGAACATTTCATGGCGCTCGCGGCGAAGACCGCGCACAAAAGGCTGATCTTCGGGGGCGACTGCTACAATTATGGGCTGCTTGCGAGCGGCCATATCGATCTGGTGGTCGAGGCGGGGCTGAAGCTCCACGATTTTGCCGCGCTGGTGCCCGTCGTCGAGGGTGCGGGCGGGACGATGTGCGACTGGAACGGCGATCCGCTCAACGCCGACAGCGCCGGGCATGTCATCGCGCTCGGCGATCCCGCGCGGCTCGAGGATGTGATCGAAGGGCTCGCCTGCCACCATTGAAGAGGGTTTTGCGGCGTTAGAAGATGCCGAGGAATTTCTTGCGCTGCTTTTCCTTCCCATCGGCCGTCTGCTTGCCATCCTCTCCCTTCGCGGTGGTACCTTTTCCGACATCGTCACGCGCATCGCCCTTCGTCGTCCGCTGGGCGCTGGCGCGGGCGCCGGCGAGGACCGGGCCGCACTGCGCCGATTTCGCATCGCCGGGATCGACGAACGGGATGATCAGCGCCGCCGGGGTGGCGACGATCGCCAGCCCGAGCCCGGCGCCGGCGCGGCCGAGCAGCTGGTCGCTGATCGGATCGATGCGCGGCGCCGCGAAATAGCCGCCGACCGCAACCGGCGATTGTCCCGAAAACAGGCTGAGCTTCTTTCCGTCGGCGCGCACCGCCAGATCGAGCGCTTCGGTCCGGAACGAAAAGCCGCCGCGCCCGACAACGACATTTTTTTCGGTGTCGATCAGGATCGGGTCGGCGGCGCCGACGCCGTTCCGCACGGTGAAGGCGATCACCCCGCAGTTGATCTGGACCGGCTTCTTCAGCTTGTCCTCGAACAGTTTCTGCACGAACGTACCGACGTCGAGTTCGGCGAGCTGGATGTTGCGGGTCCAGAAACTGCCCTGCGGCAGGACAAAGGCGATCCGTCCATTCGAACTGGCGAGCGACTGGCGCAGGCTGTCGCCATGGCCGACCATCTGGATCCGCCCGCTGACGGTGCCGGTCGTCCCCGATTTCTCGACGCCGAAGCGCGCGAGCAGGGTTCCGAGTCGCGTCGGCGAAAGGCGGATATCGTAGGCGGTGCGTACGACGACGGGACGCGAATCGATCGAAATGTCGCTCGCGACCTTGCCCCCGGCGAGGAGGAAGGTCAGCGGCTTCATTTCCATGAGCCCGCGCTTCAGCGACAGCGTCAGGTCGACATTGCTGACCGGGAAGCTTTCCGCCCGCACCCGCGCGACCCTATAACGCAAATCGGCATCAAAGCCTTTCAGCGCGTCGGCGCGGAGCGGCGAATCGGGGAGGACGCGCGGACGGCCGCCGACGGTCTTGATCGCCCCGCCGGTACCCATCTTGTCGAGCCGGTCCACTTCGTAACCGATGAACGGCCCGGCATCGATGATGTTGAGCGAGCGGGTGGTGACGTCGGCCTTCAGATAGACCCGCCCTCTGGGTTGGCTGACCGACAGCGCGCCCGCGAGGTCGCTGTCGCCGAACATCCCTTTTATCCCTGTCAGTTTCCAGGTCGATTCCTCATAAGTGAGCGCCGAGGTGACGCGGTAGCGGCGCGTGTCGGGAATCGCGACGCCGAGGAAATCGAACAATCGCGACAGATTCGCGCCGCGGGCTTGCAGGCGGAGGTCGGCGCCTTCGAGTTCGGTCGGCCCGCGCAGCGTGCCCGTCACGTCGAGCGTGTTACCGAGCCCGATCGCATGGAGCGTCAGCTTGTTCTGGCCTCCCGCAACGGTCTCGTTCGGCGAAGCAAGGCCGCCGTTGACGGTAAAGGGCTGTGCACGCATCGTCCCGCGCCCCGAAAAGTGGATCGTCTCATTGATGCGGCTGTCGGTGGCCTTGACCGTATCGACGTCGATATCGGCGAACAGCCGAAGTCGCGGGTCGCGATAAGTGACGCCGCTGCCGGTGATCGCCGCGCGCTCGATATGCGGCAGTTCGAGCGGCTCGGGCGGGCGGGTGCGATCGCCGAAGGTCCAGCTGTTGCGCTTGTTGCCTTCATCCCATTCGAGCGCCACCTGCGCGCCGTCTAAATCGGCGAAGCGAAGAACGCGGTTGCCAAAGATCAGCGGCAGGGTCGCAAGGCGCGTATCCACCCTCTTTGCCGAGAAAAACTGCTTCGCGCGCGCCCAGTCGGGATTCGCGATGCGGATATCCTCGGCATAGAATTTGACGTTGAACGGCGCGAAATAGAGCTGGAAGTCGCCGCCAATGTCGACCTGGCGTTCGAGCTGCGACGTGGCGAAGCGCTCGAATGGTCCTTTGAGAAAGCGGCCCTTGGTGATGAACAGGATCAACCAGATCGCGAACAGGGTCACGAGAATGATCGCCACCGTGCGAATCGCGATCCGCAGCGGGCGCGGGCGCCGTTCGAGCCATGCGGGGGTCCACGCCATCCGCGCCCAGCGTCGAGGGCTTTCAGCCCAAAGGGGGGCGGTGGAACCGGCCGACGGGGCCGTCTGACCGGAGCGCTTGTCCATAGAGCACCAATCCGCCGCGCATCACATCGTTCCTTTCGCCCCGAATCGCTTGCATTTCAGGGGCCATGCGGTTAAGCGCGCGCCTTCCGATTGTGTCGGCTGGCTGAAAGGGCTGCCAGGCCGATACGCAAACGGACTTCCAAAGGAGACCAAAATGCCCAAGTTGAAGACCAAGAGCGGTGTGAAGAAACGCTTCAAATTCACCGCCTCGGGCAAAG
>JBIMKQ010000006.1:0-198641 GCA_051861185.1 Sphingopyxis sp. | reverse complement strand
TCGCCGGCATCCTTGCGCCGTTCGATCTTCCATCGCGCCGCGTAGCGCCGCACGGCATCGTAAGAACCCTCAAAGCCTTCGCGCACCAGCAGATCATGGATCCGCGTCATCCGCAGCCGCTCGCGCCTGCCGCGCAGCTCGTTCTCTTCCAGCAACGTATCGAGCCGAGCCTGGAACGGCCCGATTCTAGGCAGTGGCTGAACCTTGCGCTGATAGTCGAATGCGCCTTCCGGCGCCCGGATCGCCTTGCGGATCACCTTCCGCGACACATGCAAATCCCGCGCGATCGCCTTGATCGCCTTGCCTCCAGCATACTCGCGCCGGATCCGAACCACTGTCTCCAAAACCAACATCCCGATCTCGCCGCCTGAAAATCCAGCCGGCTGCTTAAACCATCGAAATGAGGGGTCCCTTTTAGACGCCGATCACCCCGCTAACGGGGTCCTTTTTGCACGCCGATCCACAGCGTTCTGCCGTGCTGAGTTCGCAACCGCCCCTCCCGTCGTCCAGCTCGGCATGAAAAACCACAGTCTGGCCTTCCACTCTCAGCGTTCGCTTGTCGGCGTGGAGATTGATCGCGTATCCGCCCCCGCCGGCGGTCTTCCTGCATATCGAGCAATAGCAGCGCATGAATGGTACGGGCGCGTGGCTGTCGGCGGAGAAACGGACCTCTCCGCAGCGGCACGACCCTTCAAGCTTCAAAGTCATACTGCGATCCTTTCAAATTCAGGAACATGCGAAACGGACTGCAGTTGCCTCTCGTCCTCGCCTAGACTGACCGCTGTAGTTGGCCAGTATCGGACATTCCCCAGAGCGCCGGAAGGACTGAGGTCGGTCGAGAAGCTTCGCAGCGCAACGACCGATTTGATGCGAAATCAGAGATGTGTTCAGCCTCGTGTGGCCAGTTTTGTGACGAAACCCATCGTTTGTTAACGTGAATCACCATCGTCTAGAGTTAATAGTTAATTACACGAATGCAGGCCAAGTGATTGTTATTAAACAATATATTTCTACAAGTTAGGGACTCTTAATCAGCGGGTCCTAGGTTCGAGCCCTAGTGCGTCCACCATTCCCCATTTGATGTTAAACGATATTTTTCCCGCCCGGGAAAGTCGCCACTCCAATTTTCGATTTGGGGTGGCGCTTAGGATGGTGAAATCTTTCAGTTTTCGCGCCCAACAGATTCCAGGTTGAACCGATACGCCCTCCTTATTGAAGGTTTCGCTGACGTGCCGTCCGACGTATCGAAAGCTGGCCGCAAGCAGCCATTCTCCGGTTGAATTGCCGAAGCGAAGAACGGGCATTACAGCGCGGCGCCGACAGCCGACTATCGCGCGCGGCAGAATCGTGCAGGACAACGCCCTTCCTCGCCCTGAATATCCACAATGGGCCATGCATTTGGCGCTGCCGTACAATTATCGTGCGGCCTCCGAAGCTAACCACCGCCATGCGACCCAAGGAGAGTTCTTCCTTTCAGGAAATCAGAGCTTTTCATCTGACGCCCGTCCGGTCTCGATCGGACGGGCGTCTTTTTTTTTGCGCACTCCCCACTTCGTACCTGCGCACTCCGCGATCCGGCGCGCGCGGACACTGGTCAGATCCTCGCGGCCCAATCGGCAAAAGCGGGGACGAAGGCCAAAGGCGGCGATAGCGGGCCGATGAGGGTCGCCACGCCGGCCCCCCACCACCAGGCAGGGTGAACCCTCCCCCGGGTACGGCGATCCTCAACCATGCCCCATGCAGACATGACCAGCACGCAGGCCGATATCGCGATGAGGCCCGCGGGTCCCAGCAGATCCATAGGCAGGATGCGCGCCCAGGCCGGTCCGGTCAGCAGGATGCTCGCCGATGTCATCAGCCGGCTGTGCCACGCCATTTTGCGCCGAAACGCCAACGCGGCCGCAACGAGTCCAAGGAAGCCGGCCACGGTCAGAATATTGATCATCATGAAAATATTAGCGGGCGCCATTCGTCCTGCCGATATGGCCGACACCGTAATCCCCAAACCGCTGACACCCATTGCAACGGCCAGGACGATCATCGCCCATCCAAGTTTGCGATGGGTAATCGGGTTTCCGCGTGCCACGAGCGAGGGCTGAACGACGGCCAGTACGCTCCAGGCGACGAAGAGCAAGGCGTGAACATAGAGGATCGGCGAAAGCGCGCTGCTATCGACACGGCCAAGCGCCGCGTTCAGTCCAAAGCCAGTGATGTTAATTCCCAGACATAGCGCGGCAATTCGGACGTATATTTGCGTGTCCAGGCGGTGCGCAGGCGTGTGCATTCGCGATCTCCCAAGCCAGTCGAAGCTTATGCTGTGAAATTCGGTCAGGTCATGATCCCGCGCGGGGCGGTCGAGTGGAGCAACTCGCCGAGCGTTATCGACAAAGCCCGGTCTATCCTCGCCGCAGATTTTCGATCGTGTCGGCCGAGAATGATCGGGGAGAGTTTGGTGAATGGTTGACGGAGAGCGGCGGCATGTCATCCGCCGGCGGCGTTTCGATTTTCCTGGGCTCCACGGCGACGGGTGTTTCCGTATCGGGCAAGCGTTCGGTCGGACTGGCCGTGGTTTCGGCGCTGGAATCGGCGACGACGTCCCTGCCCTTGCCTTTCAACGCGTCGATTTCGCGTTGGCGCATTTCGAGATAGAGCGTGCGTGTCTCGACATAGGGATCGAGGCTTTCCTGTTGCAGCCGCTGGATTTGCGCGTCGCCCTCGATGCGATCGTTAAGCTGCCTGATCACCGTTGTCGGAACCGCATAGGCGGTGCGGTTGAAAGGCGCGCCGACGGCGGTCGGCACGACGAGCAGGTCGATGCTGTTGCCGGCGAGGTCGCGCAAGGTCGTCGATCCGATAAGCGGGAGGTAGAAATAGGGGCCGGGCTCGACACCATAAAAGCCCAATGTATTGGCAAAGCCGTTGCGCCGGTAGGGCAGATTGAACGGCTTCGTCTTTGCGACATCGAAAAGCCCGCCGACGCCGAAGGTCGTGTTGACGGCAAAACGGCCGAGTGTCTCGGCGGCCTTGCCGATTTTGAACTGCAACAGGAAGTTCAGGAAATTGACGGGTTCGCTGAGGTTTCGCAGCGCATTGCCAAGCCCGTCGCGAACGGGTTCGGGGACGATGCCCTGATAACCCGAGGCGACCGGGGCCACGAGCGCCTTGTCGACCGACTGGACCACCCGAAACGATGTGATGTTGACTTCTTGCAGCGGGTCACCCGGCGGTGCTTCGCCGCGCGCTGTCACGACAATATCATCCGGCGACGACAGCATTGCGGCCGGCAGCTCGCTATCGGATGTTGCTGACGCGCCCAGAGATGGCGACGTTCCGATTGTCGGCACGACGATCGGCGGCTCCGGCGGGGCCGGGGCGTCATCGCTTCGCCGCTGCTCGCTCTCCGGCGGGCTTTCCTGTGTGGCATCGCCAGGAGGGGGTGTTGCCCCGGACAGCAAGAGGAGCGCAGCGACGGTTGAAAGGCTCATTCCGCGTGCGATCCCGTCGTCATGGGGTGGATGAGCATCGCTCGCATGTACCAAACTCCTGCCTGGGGCACCGGCCCGAAACTGTAAACAAGGACGCCTCCTCCTTCGTCCCATGTCGCCTAACCCGCGATAGCGGGCAAGACGGCTTTACCCCTCCACAGTCGGGAGGAAAGGAAAAAGAAGCTCGGCCTGCCGTTTCATCGCAAGGACATTTGGCCCAACCGAGGCGTGCGACCGTCCGTTTTGGTCAGATACGATCGTCCATGGACGGCCCTTGAGAGGCGCCTGCCGACGGAGTTGCTCTCCCCGAGATCTGTAGAACGGCTCTTGGCCGAGTTAAGACGTCCCGCTCTAGGCGAAGCACACACGCCGCGACAAGCCTTCTGACGCGACGCCCTGATGCGGTGAGCCGTTGGTCGCACCCACCGGCAGATGGCAGGATTTTATTCGCGGCGGCTGCCATCGTTGCGATGGCTTCCGGGGCCGGTCCCGATACCGATTGTCCGGATTCTGCGCAGCGGCATGGCCCGATATCGCCGCGGCCGAAACGGTCAGGCTCAATAAAAATGTTTTATCTGATTTCTCCACACGGCCCCAAAGCACCTCCCCCTTGAGCCCGCCAGAACTTATCTCGACCATGAATGTATAGTTCAGATTCTATTCACAATATTGGAATGAGTTTATTAAAAATTATAGAAAAATATGTGACATAAAATATTATTCTATATAATAGAGTGGATATCTATTATCGATAATACGAAAAGTCGGGAACTTTAGGCGTCGTTTTTCGTACCGAATACAACTCCATCTCCTGAGGCTGCATGTCTCACAGATCTCAGGAGATGGAGCCGACAGTTTTCGCATCTGACGGAACGTCGAGGAATTGCTGCTAATAAGCGTCCTGCTGCGCTCCTGATCGGCAGGCGGCGCCATGCACGACACACATCGTGATCTGGCCGAAAGCAGTCAGCCTGCTTTCGGCCATCACTTCGTCTAGCAGACGCCGTGCCGAAACGGCGACACGTCTCACTTGAAGCGGAAGCTCACATTGACGCGATAGGTGACTGGCATCCCCGTGTAGCGTGGACTTCCTTCAGGGAGCGCCAAAAGGCGACTGGATCGAGAGCCGCGTCACGCTGGAGCATACGACCCGCAGCCTGATGTTCGTGACCGGATCCGTCGTCGGATCGCCGGGCAGGATCGCGCGAGCCACTGCCCTCTTCAAGCAGCCAAGACCGGCGCCGACCGACAAACCCCAGCCCGCACACGGCGCATAATCGCCACGGAGGAAGAGACATGCATTCCAACGACACTCTGTCGGGCCCAGCCGACATATTCAGCAAAAGCTATGTCGGATTGCCTATAGCCGATGTCGTCACCGAAGAATTCGTCCGCGATTTCGGCAACCGTTGGGAAGCCGCATGGAACTCGCACGATACGCAGCAGGTCCTGGCGCTGATCCACCCCGACATAAGGTGGAACGACACGATATTCTGGCCCGAGGTCATCCATGGCCATGCCGCTTTGCGCCTCTATGTCGACAAGATATGGGCAGTCATGCCCGATGTGCATTTCAGGGAAGTGCAATTGTTCAGCGCAGTTGGTTCCGGACGCGCACTCTACCTGTTCGAACAGACCGCGACCGCCCCGCCCGCGTCCGGATCGAGCAAGAAGGCCACCACTTACGGATGCGGCATATTCCTCGGCTTCCGCGATGGACGGCTCTCCGACTACATGGCTCAATATGAAATTGCGGAGATGATGCGACAGTTCGAGATGCTGCCTCCACGCAACGGACGCATAGGCGGTGGCTATTTGCTGTCTCTCATGGGCTCGGCTAAGCGCAGCGAAACGATCGCAGCCGACTAGGCAGCCAAACGGGCGATTTGAACAGTTGCGGTATATGCCTGCGTGCGGTTCCTTCAACAAGCTGATGCATCGCAGAACAATAAGGGAGACAGCCGACATGGCTATAAAGACGCGCATTACCGAAAAGTTCGGCATCGAGACGCCGATCATTATGGGTGGCATGACAGGGGTCGGCTACGGCCCGCTCGTCGCGGCGGTCGCCAATGCCGGTGCACTGGGCTTTATGACCGCGCATATGTATCCGACGGGCCAGGCGTTGTTCGACGAGATCGAGGCGACGCGCAAACTGACCGACAAGCCCTTTGGCGTGAACCTTACGCTGCTGCCGTCGATCAACCCGATTCCCTATGACGAATATCGCGAGGCGATCATCGCGAGCGGGATCAAGATCGTCGAGACCGCGGGCCGCGCCCCGACCGATCACTTGCCGCGCTTCAAGGAAGCGAATGTCACGGTCATCCACAAATGCACTTCGGTCCGCCACTCTGTGTCGGCGGTGAAGAAGGGCGTCGACATGATCAGCATCGACGGCTTCGAATGCGCCGGCCATCCCGGCGAGGATGACGTGGGCCTCGTTGTGCTGCTGCCCGCGACAGTCGACGCGCTGCCCGACACGCCGATCATCGCCTCTGGCGGCATGGCCGATGGGCGCAGCCTGATCGCCGCGCTAGCGCTCGGCGCGGATGCGGTGAACATGGGCACCCGCTTCTGCGCGACGGTTGAGGCGCAGATCCACCAGAATGTGAAGCAGCGCATCGTCGATGCGAACGAGACCGACACCGTGCTCGTCGGCCGCAGCCTGCGCAATACCGCCCGCGTCGCCAAAAATGCCGTCTCGGTCGAGGTCGCACAGATCCAGAGCGATCCGACGAAGACCTTCGACGACGTCCGGCACCTGATGGCGGGTGTGCGCGGCCGCGAAAATGTGCTGCGCGATGGCGACATCGACGGGGGCATCTGGACCAGCGGCCAGAGCCAAGCGCTGATCCATGACATCCCGACCTGCGCCGAGCTGGTTCGGAACATCATGGCGCAAGCTGAACAAGTGCGAGATCGGCTGCAAATGTCATAAAATCCGGCTGTGCCGCCGAGTCGGCACCGGAGACT
The DNA here is from genome assembly GCA_051861185.1 of Sphingopyxis sp. Classification (GTDB taxonomy): domain Bacteria; phylum Pseudomonadota; class Alphaproteobacteria; order Sphingomonadales; family Sphingomonadaceae; genus Sphingopyxis. Next base: position 192,180 of record JBIMKQ010000006.1, on the reverse strand, counting down.
GTCCGCGTCTGAAAAAATGGGGTTCAGCTAGCCGGCAGTTCTACCTCGACTGCATCCGCGCAGGCGGTCATCGGCGGCGCCACTCGGCATGAAAAAGGTGGCGCCTTCGACCTGCGATTAAACCACCGCTTCGAACGTGCTGGCGGACGGGTGCCAATTCCAATGAACTCTGGCTTCTGTCCCTCTCTCATCTAATGGTCACCGCTGACAGGATTTGGAGAGAATGATGAACGATCCGGCGAAGGCATGGGATGGGGAGCAGGTCCGGAAATGGCTGGAACGCCGTCTCGAGGCCGCGAAGCTAGATCAGGCGGCAGCCGACCGGCGCGGGTATGACGCTCAGGACGACTATGACAAGGCGGCCGCCGAGGAATGGGTCTGTCGAACACTTAAAACATCGGACTCCACAGGTGAGCAGGCCGCGTTCGCCGGACGCATCAAGGCACTGGCCGCCCAAGAGGATTATGCGGCAACGGGCATCTATGACGATGCGCGTTTCCACCGCAATGTTCGCGGCTATCTCAGAAAGCTGGCGAAGATGACAAAGGCCAACGAAGGGTTCGAGAAGACACTGCGCTATCAGTGAGCGCCGCTGGTCGTAACGGCGCCGATCGAACGCCACTCGGTGGGATCTGAAGCAAGGACATGACCGCGAAGACCGCAAAAATCAGCCAGGCCGATGCCCGGCGCCTGTGGCTGCGAGCGCAGCGGCTCGACGAAGCGGCGCCATTCGGCGCCGGCCCCTCGGCGGTCGCCGCCGCCATACGCCATCTCGGCTATGTCCAGATCGACACGATCAACGTCATCAAGCGCTGCCATCACCACATCCTCTGGTCGCGCATTCCCGAATACCGGCCTTCTGCCCTCGAAGCGGTGCAATCGATCGAGAAATCCGCGTTCGAATATTGGGCGCATGCACTCGCCTATATCCCGACCGACGATTATCGCTTCTTCGTCGCGGCGATGGATGCATGGCGTATCCACCCCCATCCCTCCTTTGCCAGGGTCGACCCCGATGCCTATGCGGCGCTGCTCACCCGCATCCGCGACGGCGGCCCGCTCTCGCTCCGTGATATCCACGATCAGGAATTGATGGAAAAAGACCATCCCTGGGCAAGCCGCAAACCGTCAAAACGCCTGCTGTCCCATGGATTCTGGACCGGCGATCTCACGATCAGCGCGCGGACGGGCATGCTCAAATCCTATGAACTGACCGAACGCCATTTCGGCTGGACCGCCCGGCCCTCACCCGCCTCGCCACGGGATTTTGCCGGCTATCTGCTCGATCGGGGTCTGCGGACCCAAGGCATCGTCAGTCTTGAGAGCATGACCTACGGCGCCGCGCCGGCCAAGGCCGAGGTGGCGCGGCAGGTTGCCGAACGCGTCGCGCGGGGTTCGCTGGTGCCGGTCGAGATCGAGGGGCTGGCGCGCGCGAACCACTGGGCCGGGCCGGATGCGCTGGATGAGCTCCCGTCCCTCCTCCCGGCAAAGCGGGTTCACATCCTGTCGCCGTTTGATCCGCTGGTGATCCAGAGGAAACGCCTGTCTGCCCTGTTTGGCTATGCGCACCGGTTCGAGGCCTATGTCCCTGCAGCCAAGCGTGTGCTGGGATATTTTGCGCTCCCGGTGCTGGCAGGCGATCGGGTCGTCGCCGCGATCGACACCAAGATGGATCGCAAGGCGGGCGCGCTGATCATCCAGAAATGGACATGGATAGTCCCGGAGACCAAGGCTCTGCGCAACAAGGTCGAGACCGCGCTGAGCCGGTTCGAGCGGTTTCAGAAGACGGCGTGAATCTGCTCCCCGAGCATCCGTAGAGAAATTTGATCGGCGGCGATGCCTGTCCTTCGACGTGATACGTCATAGAGAACCGCAAAGCCAAACCCAGCCGCTAATATGACGCGGTACCCAGAAGTTCGCTTAGCGAAAATTTCGGATAATATTCGGACTTGGCGGCGCCGATCCGGGCATTAGAGGCTGCAAGCCTCCGTTCCGCCGCGATGCGGCGCGCGAGCCGCCGCTCGATGGTTCAGGCAGTCCGTCGGGCGGCGGCAGCCTTGGCCAGCTCGCCGATGCCGGCAGCGGGGCTACCAGCGGTAACGGCATGGCCAAGGGACATCTCAAGAAAGCCGCCAAACAGCAGAGCGCGAACGAATAATCGATCGAACGGGGCGATCGGCGACGACCCTGATTGACGCCGATCGACGGGGGCGGGCCGCGATGCGGTCCGTCCATTTTGTGGCCTCGATCCCGCACAATCGGACAGCTCTGCTTGTCCGCCGCTTCGATCGCCGATAGGATAGCATGCTCGATGACATGCACATCTTCCTTGAAAAACGGCACCCGGTCGGCGCTCCGCCATGGCCGCCGGTTTTCGGAAAATGTCACGCTGGCGGGAGAGGTTCGAAGCATGTCGATAGAAGCAGGAGCGGCGGCACCGTGACATATGTATCGGCTCTGCGCATTCACCCTGCCGACAATGCCGCCACAGCGGTCGTCGACCTTCCCGCTGGCGAGATGTTGCCCATAGGGGATGCCGCCGTGCGCGTGCGCGAGCCCATTTCGCGCGGACACAAGGTGGCGATCACCGCGATCGGACGCGGGACGACGGTCATCAAATATGGCTTTCCGATTGGTTTAGCGACCGCCGACATTGCCGCAGGGGCGCATATTCACAGCCACAATCTGGCGACCGCGCTGCGCAGCGACGACGCCTATGCCTATGCGCCCACCGCCAGTGCGCCTTCGCCCGCCGCGTCGTCGCAGGACTTTATGGGATACGCCCGCGCCGACGGCCGTGCCGGAACGCGCAACGAGATATGGATCCTCCCGACGGTGGGCTGCGTGGGCAACCTCGCGGCGCGCGTCGCGCGGATTGCGGGCGAGCGTCATGCCGGCCGCATCGACGGCGTCCACGCCTTCAAACACCCCTTCGGTTGCTCGCAACTCGGCGACGACCTGGGCCATACGCGCGCGTTGCTCGCGGCGCTCGCGCAGCATCCCAACGCGGGCGGGGTCCTGATCGTCGGGCTGGGCTGCGAGAGCAACCAGATCGATCCCTTGCTCGAGATGATCGCGCCCGAACGCCGCGCCCATATCCGTACCCTTTCGGCGCAAGCCGTCGAGGATGACGAGGCCGCGTGCCTCGCTTTGGTCGATGAACTGGTCGAGGGCTGCGCGAACATGCCGCGGACCAGGTTGCCGCTGGCGCAACTGGTGCTTGGTGTGAAGTGCGGCGGGTCCGATGGCCTGTCGGGGCTGACCGCCAACCCGCTCGTCGGGCGCATGGCCGACGCGGTCGCAGCGGCGGGCGGCAAAGTCGTGCTGACCGAAATCCCCGAAATTTTCGGGGCCGAACAGATGTTGCTGGACCGCGCGGTATCGCGCGAAATTTTCGACGAAACCGTCCGGCTGGTGCAGGATTTCAAGGACTATTTCATCCGCAACGGCGAGCCCGTAAGCGAGAATCCGTCGCCCGGAAATATCGCGGGCGGCATCACGACGCTCGAGGAAAAATCGCTCGGCGCCGTGCAAAAGGGCGGCAAGGTTCCCGTCGTCGATGTCCGACGTTATGGCGGCGAAGCGATCCTCCCCGGCCTCACCCTGCTCGAAGCGCCGGGCAACGACGCAGTGTCGTCGACGGCGCTGACCGCGGCGGGCGCGACGATCATCCTGTTCACCACCGGTCGCGGAACGCCGCTCGGCTTCCCCGCTCCGACGCTGAAGATCGCGTCAAACAGTCCGCTTGCGACGCGCAAGGCCGGGTGGATCGATTTCGACGCGGGTCAGGTTCTGGAAGCTGGTTTCGACCACGCGTCGGATGCCCTGCTCGACCTCATCGTCGCGACAGCTTCGGGAAGCGAAACGCGCGCCGAGAAGAATGAGGAACGCGATATCGCGATCTGGAAGTCTGGCGTGACGCTCTAGCCGAGCGCGCGAAAGGTAAAATTGCGGAAGCGCGCCTCGCCCGCTCCCGCCGAGTAAAGGCCAGGTCTCAGCATTAGAAAACCGCCCCGCACATTATGGTGGTATCCCGAAACCTCCATGCCGCGGTCGAACCTCGTCCAAGTCATGCCGCCATCGCCGCTGGTGTCATAGGTGACGATATGACGATTGTTGGTCACGCGCATGCGCATCTTGCGGCCGTGCGGGTTGGTCGGGCGCGCGCGTTCGATGCCATATTGATGCGTGACGAAACGCTCGCCGTCGAAACCGAGTCCGCAGTAGAGTTTCTCGTCGTAGAAAAGGATCAGCCCCGCGGTGCCCCCGGGCGCAATCTCGATATCGCATTCGAAGCGGTACGCCTGATCGCCCGCGATCAGCAGCAAGGGCGATGAATCGAACGGCGCCTTGCCGCGCGCCTTGAGTATCAGCGCGCGATCCTCGACGCGCGCGCGGCTGCGTTCATCGGCCGCGGGCTTGAAGAAATTCCATTTCGCGCCGAGCGCCAAGGCAGTGAAATCGTCGGACAGCGCCATACCGTGCGGGCCCGCGATCGCACCATCCTTCGGCTTTGCGATCGGCTGCGACAGATCGCCGCCTTTCATCCGGAACCAGCCATCGTCGGTCCATTCGATGGGATCGAGCAAGGCTTGGCGCCCGAGGGTCCAATAGCCATTCTCGAAGCCGTGATAGACGCTCCACCAGTCGCCTGCCGGCCCTTCGACGAGCGTCGCATGACCGCGAGACCACCATTTTTCGGCCGCCGACTTGGTGTGGACCAGCGGGTTCGCGGGGCAGTTTTCCCATGGCCCGTGGATCGACTTCGATCGCGCCGCGATCACCATATGCCCGGTCGGCGGGCCCGCGGTGCCGCCAACTGCCGTGACCATGTAATAATAGTCGCCGCGCCGCGTGATCTTCGGACCCTCGGGCGCAAAGCCTTCGACGACCCAGTCGGCGGGATAACGCCAGGGGTCATAGACATGCTCGGGCTCGCCAACGCGCTTCAGGCCGTCGTCCGAGAGTCTGACCCGGTCGCCACCCGACAGAAACAGCCAGCGCGACCCGTCCTCGCCGACCGCGTGGCCGGGATCGATATGGTTGGGAAGATTGAGGTCGACCGGCTCGCTCCACGGGCCATCGATCTTGTCGGCCCAGATCACCCAGCTGGTGTTAGGGCCCTTGGTCGGGATGTAGAGATAGTAGCGATCCTTGTGCTTGCAGAGTTCGGGCGCCCAGACAGATCCGATATTCTTTTGGAGCGCGGGACCGATGGGCCGCCAGTTCACCAGATCGCGCGAATGCCAGATGACCAACCCAGGATAGGAGTCAAAGGTCGAGAAAGTCATATAATAGTCGGCGCCGTCCTTCAGGATCGACGGATCGGGATGATCGCCTGCCATGATCGGGTTGAGGAAGTGGCCGTCGCCGAGATCGGCCTTGCGCTGTCCGTCGAAGCCCTTGGCCCAGGCAGGCGCCCGCCCCGAAGGTAAGGTCGTCGTACCCGCCCATGCAGCAGGTGCGCCGAGACCCGACAGGCCGGTCGCGAGCAGGCCGCCCCCGGCGAGCTTCAGCATGTCGCGGCGATCGGTCACTCGTCTCTCCTCAAATAAGAAAGGCCCGGTCCCCTGAAAACGGAAACCGGGCCTCACCGGGACGAACCCCTCGCGTCAGATCTTGACGCGCGCGCCGAACAGGAAGGTGCGGCCGAAGTGGTTATTCTCGTAATTGCGATCGGCATCGATATCGGTGAAGCGATAGCGATATTCGTCAGTCAGGTTGATGCCTTCGACCGAAATTTCGATATTGTCGGTGATCGCGTAGCGAACCGAAGCATCGACGTTGATCGTGGAACCATAGCCCTCGAACACATTGCCGGTACCGCTGTTCGCATCGGCATAACGGCTGCGGTAGCTGATTGAGGTACGCGCGCTGAACTTGCCGTCGTCATAGTAGAGCGTGCCGTTATAGGCGCGCTTTGACAGGTTGAAGAGCGTGCCGTTACGCACCGCCGACACATTCGCGCCGCCGGGAACGATCGACGGGCCCGCGACCGTATAGTCGGCATCCGAATCGACGTAGGTGAAGTTCGCGATGCCGCCGAAGTTCGACAGGAAGCCCGGCAGGAACTTGAACGGCGCCTGCAACGAGACTTCGATGCCCTTCAGCTTCGCGCCTTCACCGTTGCCGATCGAAGTAATCGTCCACAGCTGGCCCTCGGGGTTGATCGATCCCGGACTGCTCGGCGGGATGACCGACAATGGCAGGCCGGTCGATGCGAAGGTCCCGCTTGTCGTGGTCGCCACGGGGAAGCTGGCAATGTCCTTTTTGAACAGCGCGACCGAGAAGATCGACTGCGGCGCGAAATACCATTCGAACGCAAGATCGTAGGAAGTCGCGCGGAACGGATCCAGGAACGGGTTACCGTAATTGATGCGATAGTTGAACCCGTCGACCGAACCGCCCGGCGTCAGATTGCCGAGCGTCGGGCGCGTCATCACATCGGCGACCGCAGCGCGGATGATGATGTCATCGTGCGGGAACAGTGCGAGGTTTACCGAAGGCAGCCAGTCTTCGTAGCTGCGCTTCACCGTCACCGCCGCGCCGCTATTGAGCCCGCTCGACGTCTGGTCAGTGTGGACATAGCGCACACCGGCGTTGAGCGCATAACGCAGGCCACCAAGTTCGCCCTTGGCATCGAATTGCAGATAGCCGCCGGTGACCTCTTCACGCACGGCGCGGTTATTGCCTGCGTCGACCGCAGCGACGCGGTCGTAAAGCTTGGTGAAAGCGGTCGTTGCGTCGAGATTGGCAACCAGCCACTCGGTCGTGGTGCCTGACGGCTGCCCAGCCTTGCCGAGCGTAAACAGGTCGGCGAGCCCCGAATTGACAGGGAAACCATAGATCGCGGCCGGACCGAACGCCGACGACGGCGAACAGGCGAGCGTGCCGAGAACGCGATCGACGCCGCCATTGCCGCACACGACGGTATCGCGCGTGAAGGCGATGCTGGAGAAGTCGAACCGGCGATAGACGCCGCCCGCCTTGACCGTGAAATCATCGCTGATGTCCCATTCGGTACGCAGTTGCGCGGTGCGGAACTTGTTCGCGACCTCCGACGGTCGGTCACGAATTTCGGCAAGCTGGAAATTCGCCGGATTGGTGACGCTAGTACCGAAGCTCAGCAGCGGACGCTTCATGTCGCTATAGTCGTAGCGATAATCCTGCGCATCGCGGTCGTCGAAGACGATCGTCGTTTCGAGCGGGATCGACGCGGTCGACTTCGACAAGCCGCCGAGCAGGGTGAAGCGGAAGGTATCGCTGACATCCTGGTCCCACGTTGCGCCGACCTGATAGAATTCGGTCTTCGCCTTGCGCAGATAATGTTCGGTGCGAACCCACGCGTCGTCGAGCGTCGCCGAGATCAGGTTGTTGTCACCGTCGATTTCATAGTCGCTGACATTGATCGAGCGTTCGTTGCTACGCAGCAGCACCTCGGCCCAGCGTTCACGGCGCTGGTGCTTGAAGCTCGAGTACAGCCCATCAAGCGAGATTTTCGTCGCATCGCTCGGCGCGAACTGGATCGATCCGGTGATACCAAGGCGCTTCTTGTCGTGTGCGATTTCGCCGTAACGCGGGATACGCGGATGAAAGGCGAGCGAGACTTCGTTGCACGCGGTACTCGGAACATAGGTTCCGCCGGCATTCGGCGCGGTCCAGCACGGCGTTCCGTCGACCGAGTCGAAACGCGCCTGCGCCCAACGAACCGAGTTGTTGCCGAGTTCGAGCGTCTTCTGGTCCGAATAGGCGGCCGACACGGCAAAGCCGAGCGTTCCGGCGTCGTTCGCCCAGCTCAGCAGGCCGGCAACGCGCGGACCGACCTTTTCGGAAAGGTCGTTATAGCTGCCCTGCGCCGACAGCGCGGCAGTGAAGCCGCTCTTGCCGCCGAGTGGATTGCCGGTGTTGAGATCGACCACAGCACCGAGCGAACCCTCGTCAAGTTCGGCCGACGCGGTCTTGTGTACCACGATCGAGCTGAACAGTTCAGAGGCGAAAACGTTGAAGTCGAACGCGCGGTCACGGTTTGCCGACGCGCCGTCGGTCGAGGTCGCGACGGTTTCGAGCCCGTTGACGCGAACACGAGTGAACTGCGAACCGAGCCCACGCACCGTGATGCCGCGGCCTTCGCCGCCGTCGCGCTGGATCGTGATGCCTGGAATACGCTGAAGCGATTCCGCGAGATTCTGGTCGGGGAATTTAGCGATATCTTCGGCGACGATCGCATCGATCGCGGCGACCGACTCGCGTTTAACGTTGAGTGCGGCCCCCAACGATGCCCGAAATCCCGTGACAACGATCTCGTCTTCGCTCGCAACCGTTTCTTCAGCCGCGTCTTGCGCATAAGCCGGCGAAACCGCCAACACGGCCAGCGATGCGCCGCACGCCAGCATGGTCAAAGCGCGAACGCTGCGCACTGCATGAATTGCCATTATCATCCTCCCTTATCGCCCCGGACACTCGCTTACGCGAGAAATGACACCGGTTACTTTGGTGGACAAAGCGATTTGGCTCACCGCTTCATCCGTCGATTTATCAGAGGTTGATGACGGCCGCCGCCTCGTGCGGCTGACCGGATCAGACCCTCTCCCTTGGAAATATTTTCTCGTTGACCGATTGGGGTAACCGGTGTCAGAAAGATTGCGGATTGCGACGAACATGTCAATACCCCAAAGACACGGAGAGACGAAATGACCAGGAACCCTTGGATAGCTGCGCTTTTTCTGGCGCTCGCACTGCCGGCAGGTCCGGTAGCGGCTGCTGATCCGGCGGTTCTGGCCTTTCCCGGCGCGGTCGGACCCGCCGCGCAGACGGCGGGCGGACGCGGAGGTCAGATCCTGCGCGTGACCACCCTCGCCCCCGCTGGTCCTGGATCGCTAAAGGCCGCGATCGAGACCCCGGGTCCGCGCATCGTCGTATTTGAGGTTGGCGGGGTCATCGACATGGGGCGCGAGACGATCGAGATCAAACATCCCTTCCTAACCATCGCCGGACAGACAGCGCCCGGACCCGGCATCACCCTCATCCGCACCGGTATCGATGTGAAGACACACGACGTCGTGATGCGCCATTTACGCATCTACACCGGCGTCGACGGCCAGCCGAAGCGCAGCGGGTGGGAGGCCGACACCTTTTCGACTGTTGCGGCGCATAACGTCATCGTCGATCATTGCACCCTGATGTGGGGAATCGACGAAAATATGTCGGCGTCGGGGCCACGCTTTACCGGCAAGACGGTCGATGAATGGCGCAAGGGTACCAGCCACAACATCACCTTTTCGAACAATCTCGCCGCCGAGGGACTCGCCGACGCGAGCCACCCGAAGGGAGAGCATAGCAAGGGGTCGCTGATCCACGACAATGCGACCGGCATCGTTTTCTATCGCAACGTCTGGGCGCATAACGTCGAGCGCAACCCGCTGATCAAGGGCGGTGGGCAGGCGCTGATGATCAATAACCTGATCTATAATCCGCAGCACCGCGCGGTGCATTACAACCTGATGAACCTCGAATGGGTCGGCCATGACTATGTGACCGGTCAGATTACCGCGATCGGCAATGTCATGCGCGGCGGCAACGACACCGACCCCGACTTGCCATTCCTGATGCTCGGCGGCGACGGCGACCTCGAATATTATGGCAAAGACAATCTGGCGGTCGATCGCCACGGCCAGCCGCTTCCCGAGTTCGGCCGCTATGGCGAAACCCAGGCAAAACTGATCCGCGCGAAGGCGCCGATTGCGCCAGTTGCCGGTTACAAGATCCTGCCGGTGCGCGATGTCGAAACCTCGGTGCTAGGAACGGCGGGTGCGCGCCCCTGGGCCCGCGATGCAGAAGAGATCCGGGTGCTGTTCTTCGTTGCCGAGGGGCGCGGGGCAGTCATCGACGACGAAAAGGAAGTAAGCGGCTACCCCAAGGTCAAGGAAGTGCGCGCGCCATTCGTAGCGGCCGATTGGAACCTCGGTACTATGGAACCGAAGTCAGGGGTCTACCCGGGCCAGACCGCGCCGTTGCCGCAGGAGAATCTGTCGCAGCGCGACCGCGCCTCGCGGACCGGGAACTGACGATGAGCATGCTCTGCGCCCTGCTCCTTGCCGGTAGCGCGGCGCCCGCGCCAGCGATGGTCGTAATCGACGAAGCCACAACGGTGCGCGAGGAAGCGCCGCCGCACGGCAAGATCGGGATGTCGACCGCGTACCGGATCAGCGATGTGGTTCCCGCGCCGCGCAGCTTCGAGTTTCGCAAACGTGCTCTCCACGTCGGCGCAGCGATCGGCATTCATCCGATCGATCATGACGAAATCTATTATGTCCTGTCGGGGACCGGCATCGTGCATTCGGATGGCGAAGAAAAGGCATTGAAGGCGGGAACCGCGGCCTGGCTTTACAAGGGAGCAAAAGTGGGCATTCGCCAGACCGGCAGCGAACCGCTGGTGCTGATCATCGCTTACCCGAACAAGGCGGCGGATTGATGGCGCTCGACCGCCGCGCACTGATCGCCGCCGGTATAGCGCTGCCGCTCGCCGCGAGAGCAGCCGCAACACCCCCGCCCGACAACAGCCGGCCCGCGAATGTCCGGCCCGATGCAAGTTTAGCGCTGTGGCCCGATGGGCATATCCGGCCGCCCGCGGGCCTCGTCGAAGCGGTCGTCCAGCGCAGCGACGATCCGAATGCGAGCGACCGGATGCTGCAGGGCATCACGCGGCCGCGGCTCGACATTTTCCGACCGGCGAAGCCCAATGGCGCAGCGGTGATCCTCGCGCCCGGCGGTGGCTATCGCTATGTCGTGATCGACAAAGAAGGTTATGAACTCGCACGCCTGCTGAGCGCGCGCGGCGTCACCGTCTATGTCCTCTTCTACCGCCTGCCCGGCGACGGCTGGACGAACGGCGCCGACGTTCCGCTCGCCGATGCACAGCGCGCTGTGCGGCTGGTGCGCAGCCGCGCGACGCTCGACGGAATCGATCCGGCGCGCATTACCTTCGGCGGCTTTTCGGCGGGCGGACAGGTCGCGACGAGCCTGCTCACGCGCTTCGATGCGAAGGTCTATGACCCGATCGATGCGGTCGACAGCCTGTCCGCGCGGCCCGACGCGCTCGCCGCCGTCTATCCGGTCGTGTCGATGGACCCTGCCATTGCCCACGTGGTGAGCCGGGAGAAACTGATCGGCGCGAACCCCGATGCGGCGCGCGAGAAACTCTACTCGCCCGAACACAATGTTCGCCCCGACCAGCCGCCGCTATGGCTGCTTCATGCCGAGGACGATAATGTGGTGAAGGTCGAAAACAGCATCCGTCTGCGCGCGGTAACGCGCGACATCGGGGCGCCATGCGAGGCGCATTTCTTCGAGCGCGGCGGCCATGGCTTCGGATTGATGAAAACCGCGGGATTGCCCGTCGCGATCTGGCCCGAGCTGCTGTGGAACTGGCTCGGGTCGTACAAGATCGTTTAGCTGCCCGGCTGAATGTACGGCACCCGCGCGAACAGTTCGCGCTCCCACTGGCGCGGATCGTTTTCGACGCGGGTTGTCGTATCGAAGATCATCGTCTGCCGCCTCGCCAGATCATAAGCTGGCCAGCCCGGGTCGCCGGTGCGCGCGAAGCGGACAAAAATGTCCATCATCCGGTCGCTCATCGCCCGCTGCGCGAGGGATGGATCGGGAATCGTTCCAAAGCTGAGCCCGATGTCATCGGTATGCTTCGCCTGCTCGAAATCGAGCTGGTAGACAAACCCCGGATGCCCTGCCCGCGCCCGCGCTTCGGCCTCCTCGACCTGCCCGCGCCAGCTGCGCGCAGCGGTGACGATGCGGTGGAACAGCTCAAGCGGTTCTGCCTTCGGATAGCGGGCGCGGAACTCTCTGACGACCCAGGACGGCTCGATGTCAATCCGCATCTCCGGCGCGATCCGCTGGGCAAGATTATCGAAATTCAGCCCCGACAATTGCTTGCCATCGGGCGCGAAAAAGGCGCGGGTTTCCATGACGGTGTTGCCGAGCATCATCGGAATGGAAAGCGACTGCGGCGCCGCGTCGGGCCAGAAAGGGTGCCGTGCCAGGTGTCTCATGTCGAGCACCGGCCCCATATAAATGCCGCCGCCGAGGATCGGATCGGTCGCCGCCAGCGCCGCAACGAGTTGATCGACCGGCGCCGTTACCGGATCGACGCCTTTACCCAATCTATCGAGGAAGGCCTGCGCACGTTTCGTCGCGTTGAGTGGGCCCGAGACGGTGACCTGCTGTCCGCTCATCGTGATCGCCTTGTGGAACAGCCCCTTCGCTTCGGGCATCGCCATCAGCGTCGCGATCTTGGCGCCGCCGCCCGACTGGCCAAAAACGGTGACATTGGCCGGATCACCGCCAAAGCTCGATATGTTGCGGCGGATCCATTGGAGTGCGAGGATCAGATCGAGCTGGCCCGCATTCCCGCTGTCAGGAAACCGTGGATCAAGCCGGGCGAGATAGAGATAGCCAAATGCGTTCAGTCGATGGTTCACGGTTACCACGACAACGTCACCCCGGCTGGCAAGCCGCGCGCCGTCGTTGAGTGGATCGACCACGCTTCCGGTGGAATAGGCGCCGCCATGGAAATAGACCATGACCGGCCGCGGGCCGCCCGCTTTCCCCTCGGGCTCCCAGACATTGAGGAACAGGCAGTCTTCGCCCTGTGGACGGTAGTGATCGCCAACCTGTGGACAGGATGGGCCGAACGGACCCGCGTCCGTTCGCGCATGCCCGTTCCAGACGACCGGCATCGGCCTTTGAAACCGTTCCGCCCGTCCATAGCGTATCCCGATCGTCGCGCGAGCGCGCCGATCGTCCGCTGCGGCGGAAAAGGGCAGCGCCAACATCGCCCCAGTGACCGCCAAAAGAGCGCGCCGCGTCAGCGTGGGGCCTGATCCCGAGGTCGAACGCAATTGGGACCGCCCATTGGTCGGAACATTGGCAGCGTCTTTAATCGATATCATTCCACGACCCCGTCCCAGATGGAAATTTGATGTTGCAAGACGCGTTGGCGGTCAAGGCCTCGGTCCCGTCGGCTCATCCTGATCACCGATCGCGTCATCCCAAGGTGCAAACCTGACCATCGCCTGCGCGAACAGGTGCGACCCCGTCAGCGCCGCCAGCCATTCCCGCACGCGTATCGGCGCCTGCGCTGAAAACCAGTCCGGATCGACCCCGGCAAACTGCCGAACGAAGGGAAACAGCGCGACATCGACGAATCCCCGTTCCATGCCGACCAGATAATCCTGTTCCGCCAGCCTTTTGTCGAGCCCGGTCAGCATGGCCAGTCCGGCCGCGCGGTGCGGCAGCGGGTCGACAGCATATCGGCCAGCATATTTATAGCGGTCGAGATGATGCTTGAACGCACCGTCGAATTCCGCGACCAGCACCGCGTCGTCACGCAGCAGCCAGCCTTCGGGATCGCGCTGCGACAATGCCCAGCGCATGATATCGATGCTTTGATCGATCACCGCACCGTCACCCTGCACGAGAACCGGGACCGTACCCTTCGGGGAAGCCGCCAGCATCGCCGCAGGCTTTTCGCGTAGCATCACCTCCCGGTGCACATAGCGCGCCCCGCTCACCAGCAAGGCCATTCGCGCGCGCATCGCGTAGGGGCAGCGACGGAAGCTGTACAGGATCGGGGTATCGCCCATCGTCCGTTCCATAGGCGACCAGCGGCGCGCCGCCAAACCAAAGGCGCGGTTGTCCGCCCGATTGTCCCGTCCAAAAAAAATTCGCCCCGCATGTCCGGTTTGCGACCGGCATCCCGTTTTCCCTGATGCCGAGCAGTTGGCGCCTTCTTGCGAAGGCCCGTGCTGCGCGGCGGGGGAAGTCGCGCGTTACGATGTGATCCTCCGGGTCGGACAATCAAATCCAAGGCCGATTGGCCCGCAAACCAGGAGAATGACATGCGTATTCCAGCCAAGTTTTTCGTCACCGCAGCACCGGCGGCTCTGCTCTCCTTGGGAGCTTTTCCAACGACTGCCTGGGCCGACCCAACCCCCGAATGCAATATACCCGATCCCCTCGCGCCCACATCGACCGAGTGCGGCGTGAACAGCAGCGTGTTCGACGTCGGCGCGTTGCGCGTCGCCGTCGATGCGACTGCGGTCGGCGGCGACAGCGAGGCCTTTGGCGATGCCAGCACCGCCATCGGCTACAGCGCCTCCGCGCGCGACACCAATGCCACCGCGATCGGAGCAAACTCCACCGCGGCCCAAGCTACCAGCACGGCGATCGGGGCCAATGCGGAAGCCTTCGATAACAGCGTCGCGCTGGGCTATGGATCGACAACCTTATCTGGTGGTACCGGCGCCCCAATCCCGCGCGCCAACACCGTTTCGGTCGGCTCGGCCGTCAATGGAACGGCCGGCATCTTCCAGCGCCAGATCACCAATGTCGCGGCCGGAACGGAAGCGTTCGATGCCGTGAACAAGGGGCAGCTCGACGCCGCGATTGCCTCGGTGGCCGGGGGCGGCGTCATTACCACTGGTAACGGCGTCGACAGTCTGCAAAACGCGGGGAGCACCGCAAGCGGCGTCGGTGCCGTCGCATTGGGCAACGGCCAGGTGGCATCGGGCGACGGTGCGGTCGCTATCGGCGATCCCAACTTCGCAACCGGAACTGGCGCGGTAGCGATCGGCGCCGATAACATGGCCAATGGCGATGGCGCGCTGGCACTCGGCAATGGCAACAATGCGAACGGCGTTTCGGCAATTGCGCTAGGGAACGGTGCGATGGCCCAAGGTGGCGGAACAACCGCCGTCGGCCTCAACGCTCGTGCCGACAACGGCGGCCTATTCGGCTCGACGGCCTATGGACATAACGCCACCGCGACCAATGGCGGCCAAGCGCTCGGCGCGGGATCGACCGCATCTGGCCTCTTCAGTATTGCCGTGGGCAATTCCGACGCCACCGGCAATTTTTCGGTCGCCATCGGGACCAATTCCTCGGCCTCTCAGCAAGGCGCCGTCGCACTGGGTCTCGGGGCCGATGCGCGCAATGCGAGCTCGGTCGCGCTGGGATCGGGCAGCGTCGCCGATCGCGACAATACCGTTTCCGTGGGCACCGCCACCAATATGCGCGCGATCACCAATGTCGCGGCGGGCACGCAGGCAAATGACGCGGTGAACAAGGCGCAGCTCGACGTCGTCGAGGCCAAGGCCGACGCTGCACAGGCAACGGCCAATTCCGCACTGGTGGTCGCCAACTCCGCCACCGGAAGCGCCACCGCGGCGCAGGCGACTGCCGACGCGGCGCTCGCCAATGCGGCTGCGGCGCAGACGACCGCCGACGTTGCGCGGACCGAGGCTGGCGCAGCGCAGGGGACCGCCAACAGCGCGCTCGCCAATGCAGCGACGGCACAGACGACGGCCGATCTGGCACGGACCGAGGCCGGTACGGCGCAAGGGACCGCAAACAACGCGCTGACCGCTGCCACGGGCGCGCAGGCAACGGCTAATGCGGCGGTCATGCGCGGCGACGTCGCGGGCGCGAGCCTCGCCTCGCGTCTCGGCGGCGGTGCGACCTATAATGGTGCAACGGGTGCGATTTCGGCGCCGAGCTATGCGATCGGGGGTAGTTCCTATGGCGATGTCGGGTCAGCTTTTGCCGCCGTCGACAGCAGCCTGACCACGCTAAACAACCGCGTCGATCTGCTCAGCGTCAGCAATGAAAAGCGCTTCCGCGAGGCGACCGGGGGCATTGCAACGGCGATGGCGCTCGGCGGCACGATGATCGTTCCCGACAGCAATGTCTCGGTCTCTTTAAACCTCGCGACATTCCAAGGCGAGCAGGGTTTTTCAGGTGCCGCGGTCGTGCGCCTGACCCCCCGCGTCTATGTCAGCGGCGGTGTTGCCGGGTCTACCGTCAAGGGCACGACCGGCGGCCGCGTGGGCATCGCATTCGGCTTTTGAGATCGCGCTGCCCCCCGGTTACACAAGGCCGGGGGCAGTTGCTCGGAATAATGCGCGGTTCGCGCAACAATGGGGAACATCATGAAAAATGAGCGCAATATAGCCCTCTCACTCGCCGCATCGCTCCTGATACCGGGAACCGGCACGGCGCAGGTACCAGCCGAGGTCGATCTGTTCGCCTTTGCGCAAGGTGGCCGGATCATCGCAGCCCCCGCTGACGCCGCGATCAGCCAGATGGACTCCAGCCCGCTCAATCTGATCGATGGATCGGTGAAGACCGACTGGACCGGCGAAGCCAAGGGGCCGCCGGTGTTTCTCTTCGAGCTTGAAGAGCGCAGCGAACTCGATCGGATTGCTTTCGACACCGCATTTCTCAACCGCGATGCCAAGGCAGTGCGCGCGGTTCGGGTCGAAATTTCGGATAGCTCGGCCACAAGCGGCTTTGCGACGATCGTCGACACGCGCCTGCAAATGCTGAAGGACAATCAGAATTTCCGCTTCGATCCCAAAAAGCCGCTGCCCGTCGGGCGCTGGGTGCGCCTGACCATTCTCGACAATTATGGCGGCGACGAATATTCGGCTTTCACCGGGTTCCGCGGTTATGGCCGCAAGCTGACCGCCGACGCGAAGATGCCCGACGTCACGGGCAGCTACGATGGTCATAGCGGCTGGGGTACGATCAGCCTGACCCGGCAGGGTGACCGCGTCACCGGATGTTATGAATATCAACAAGGTAAAGTCACAGGTTCGATCAAGGGCCGGACGATGACCCTTGATATGCTCGAAACCTCGTCCGACGGATCGACGACCAGCCATCGCGCCTATTTCTACCTCAACGACAATGGCAAAGAGCTTGTCGGCATCGGCCGCAATATCGATCCGGCGCTCATCGGCTATTTCGATTTCTACAAGGCCGATCGCATCGGAAATCGCCCGGGAATCTGCAACTGACCGGCGCGTTCGACAAAGCCAATCCCTGCAATAAAGGATCGACCAGCATGAAGAAAATGTCATTCATAGCCGTTTCGGCTGTATCGCTGCTCCTGGCCGGCTGCGGCGGCGCGACCGAAAACGGGCAAGAGGTGGGATCGAGCAAGACCGCCGGGACCGGCGGCGCTTCGGGCGCACCCTCGGGCTGGAATGCAGCCGATGCCTGCGCGGTCGTCGACAAGGCAAAGATGGCTGTAGCAGCGGGCAAGCCGGTCAGCGAAGCCAGTCTCGGCCTTGTCCATGAAAGCAGCGGCGCGGACGCCACGACGTCGGAATGCAGCTATATCATGGCGGACGGCAGCCGAGGATCGGTGATGCTGCGCTGGTCGCCAATCAACGACAATACGCAGGGCGCGATCGATACCGCGCGCAACAGCATGAAGGAAACGGTCGGCGCATTTGGTGGCACCGTCGAAACGGTCGATGGTGTCGGCAAGGGGGCCTTCTGGATCGGGAAAACCGACACGCTGAACGTCTTCATCGGCGAGGACAGGTTCGCAATCATCACCTTGCCGAGCGGGTCGTCGACCAAAGATCGGGCGATCGCGCTTGCGCGCCAGCTGGGCGGTTGATGATGTGATGAAGCCGCGGTGCCCGCACCGCGAGGACGCACAGCTCATCATATGTGTTTACGCTTGCCAAAGCCTTGAACGGCCTTCATGAAATCCGCATCTCCGGCCCCTGTGCTGCGAGCATGACGGAGAAGGTCGATCGATCGAGACGCGCCCGCCGACGTGAACCCGTTTGAAAGCGCCGATCTGTTGATGGCGTCGCTCTATGACGAATTGCGCGTCATAGCGCGGCGCGAGCACAGCCGCGCGGGCCGGCCGCAGACGTTGCAGCCGACCGCCCTGATCAACGAAGCCTATGTCAAATTGCAGCGCCGCGATGGCTGGGAAAGCGAAGCGCATTTCCTGGGCTCGGCGGCGACCGCCATCCGCCATATCCTGATCGATGCGGCGCGTGCGCGGATGGCATCGAAACGCGACGCCCCGACTTATAGCTTCACGCAGAGCCTCGACTCCCTCGCAGCCGCCGTTCCTGAGGATGCGGAGATTGTGAAGCTCGGCGATGCGCTGAAGACGCTGTCGCAAGTCGATGCCAATCTGGCGAAAGTGGTCGATTGCCGCTTTTTCGCGGGGCTGGACGAAAGGGAAACTGCGTCGGTCCTGGGGGTATCGGACCGGACGGTACGCCGCTGGTGGGTTCAGGCGCGGGCATGGATTCATGTTGAAATGATGGTGGCCTAACGATCCGCCGCCAGTCGTTTACGAAAAGCCGGGAAAGACTTCAGATAGATTTCCGCGGCGGGGCCCTGTCCCTTGAAGATGGCTTCAGCGCGATCAGTGGCGCTTTTAGCCTCGGCAATCTTTCCAGCCTTGAGCAGGACAACTGCATGGGCGCGCTCGACGACGCCGTGCGTCATACCGACCGGGATATTCTTGAGGATCGGGTCCATCTCGTCCAGTACGCGGAAAGCTTCCCGGGTATCGCCTGTTTCGGCCAGCGCTTCGGCCAATGTCGCTCCCATGATCAGCGTCGGCTGGGCGGCCGGGCTCAATTTCTCGCTGGCCATGGGCCATGCCTCGGCAAGCAACAGGCTCGCTTCCTTATATTTCCCCAATGCCATCTTCACGCGACTGACATGAAACATGTCGACCGCGAGGCCCGCCGAACGGCCGAACACCGCCCGGCGCTGCGTCATCACGCGTTGCAATATGGGTTCGGCGCGGGCCGGTTGGTCGAGCTTGGCGAAGCGAACGCCCTTTAGCTGTTCGATCATCAATCCCAGCGTGCTGTCACCCTGCCGGTTTACAGCCGTGATCTTGTCTACCCTGGCAAAAATCTCGGGCATCGCGTCGAGCTGGTTCGCCTCGACCATATAAGCGAGGAGGTTGTTATAGACCGTCACCCGGTCGCGATAATTATCCGCATAGGCGATGTCGACGTCGGGCAAGATCGCTTTCAACAGTTCGATAGCGTCCTCCATCCGGCCCGTGCGGCGCCAAAGCTGCGCGCGCGCCGCGCGCACTTCGACAAGCTCACTGCGAAACCGTGCCGGATCCGCGAGAAACACCCTTTCGGCCGCATCGATCAGCGGCGCCATCGCATCGGTCTTCCCCAATGAGCCGGCAGACGAGGCGGCGCGGACTTTCAACTGGGCCGTCGCGACGGGATCGTCTTTTCCGATGCCGCGCGCCAGCGCCTTGGTGATCAGGGCGTCCGCGCCGGCGGGATCCTCCAGATTGACGTAGAGGTCGAACAAGGTGGACACCAGGATGGCCGATTCCGCGCCGGTATCGACGGCGTTGACCAGCCGATCGGCAGTTGAATCGAGCATCTGCTTGACCGTCACGCTTTCCCCGACATCGGACTTTGCCGTGTCGCGCAGCATGACCTGCAGCATCTGGTTGATCGATTCAGACCGGCGGGCGGCATCTTGCGCCAGATCGCGCTCGATCGCGGTCTGGTGCGACTGCCAGATAATTCCGCCCATCCCGAGCAGCAGCGCCGCGAAAGCTGCGCCCGCCGCAGTAACCGCCAGCCTGTTGCGATGCAAGAAACGCCCGAACAGATAGCGCGCCGTTCCTTCCCGCGCCTTGACGGGTTTCAGGGCCTGATGCCGCGCGACGTCATCCGCCAGTTCCAGCACGCTGCCATATCGTTGCGCCGGATTGCGTCGCATCGCCTTCAAGACGATGGCATCGAGGTCGCCGCCGATCAGCCGCGCAGGAACGGCCGCGTCGTTGCGCCCCGCCGCGCGGCTCGGCAACGGCGGGTCTTCCTGCAGGATGCGGCGGACGATCGCAGGCACCGACGCCCCGTCGCGCTGCCAGGGCGAGGTATCGGTCAGCAGCTGGAACAAGATTGCACCCAAGGCATAGATGTCGGTCGCAATCGTGATTTGCTCGCCGCCCAATTGCTCAGGCGCCGCAAAATCGGGCGTCAGCATCGCCTGCGTCGTTTCAGCGACGGCAAGGTCATTCTCCAGCAGCTTGGCGATGCCGAAATCGAGCAGCTGGACCGACCCTTTTCCGTCGATCATGATGTTCGACGGCTTGAGATCGCGATGCACCACGAGGTTGGCGTGCGCATAAGCCACCGCGGTGCAAATATCGCGGAACAGTGCGAGCCGCGTTGCAAGGTCGGCGCCTTTGGCCCGGACCCAGCTATCGATCGGCTGTCCGTCGACATAATCCATGACCATGTACGGCCTTCCGTCGGCGGCGACCCCGCCGTCGATCAGCCGCGCAATATTCGGATGGTGGAGGCTGGCAAGCAAACGGCGCTCGCGCGCGAAAAGCTGGGCGCGGTCGGATGCATCGGCCCGCAGCAATTTGATCGCAACCTTTTGCATGAACTCGGCGGTGGAGCGATGCGCGAGATAGACTTCGCCCATGCCGCCTCGGCCGAGATAGGCATCGATCGTGAACCCGCCGATCACCTGGCCGATCGATAGCGACACGGGACCTCCCGCCGCATCCTGCTCTTCGAGGGGCGGCGCCTCGCCGTCGAGAATGCCTTCGGCCCGGTGCGCCGCAAGCATCGCCCTTGCCTTGGCGATCACGCCGGGGCTGGCGTCCGATTCCGCAAGCGACCGATCTTGATCCGGCGGCGAGGCGTCGACCAGACGGTCGAACAACGCCTGAACCGCCAACCAATGCGCAGCCGCACCTTCGTCCATAGCCCCCCCGATCGACCGGAGGGATATCAGGTTGAGAGCGAAAGGCAAATTGCGCGCGCTGCCAGACATGGGAGGATCCTGTCGACATCAACTCGCAGCCGCCACGGGTCTTTCCAGTTTTTGGCGCACACCCCCGATCGCGCCATGGCCCCGTCAAAACTTCTTTCGCAGCGTCAATCGAACCGTCCGGCCAAGGGGGTCGATTTCGTTGCGGTAATATCCTGCAGGAACCGTGCCGTCTTCGCGCGTGACACGGCGATAGCGATCGAAAAGATTATCGACATCCATCGACAATTTGACACCGCGGATCGTGCCCTTCTTGCCCATCCCGTCAAAGAGCCGGTCGGGCTCGACGAACGCCGAAAGATTGACCGTGACCGGCGGCTTGAAGGCGAAATTTTCCCCTTCGCCTCGCAAACGGCCCGGGCTGCTCCAATTTCCATTCAGATTGACGCCGATGCCCTTTTTTGCCACCGACGCCTGCACCGAGATGACGTGACGCGATTGTCCGCCGGCGCGAAGCTGATCGATTACGGGCACGCCAGACCGGGTCAGCAACTCGCTCTTCAACCGCCAGCGATGGTTGACCGAAAGGCCGAACTGCAGCGGGTCCGCGGTCGCCTCACCTCGCCCTCGACCACGGACCTGCCCCAGCCGCACCGCGATATTGGTCGAAACATCGGCATCGCTATCGTGGGCAATGTTGATCGGCCGCGCATCGACCGCGACCAGCCGTCCTTCCGCATTGCGCGTCACCCGTTCGGGGAAGGCGGCCTCGATCGCGGGTGTGAGTTCGGGAAAGCCTGCAACTCCGCCTTTTGCAATGGACTGGCGATAGCCCAGGTTGAGGGTCAGCGTCTGATCGCCGAGCGGCCTGACCATGGCGGACAAGGAAAGGCCCTGACGGCTGCCGCGGCGAAGATCGGGATTGCCGCCGGTGGTCCACACCGGTTCCGCGACCTCCTGCCGCGCATAGTCGAAAATGCGGTTGATTCTGACCTCGACCGGCGCATCGAGTTGATCGAACGAGGGCGCCGTCTCTGCATAGTCAATCGACCCGCGAAACTGGACAGACGGCCATGGCGACCAGCTCATGTTGCCTGCGAAGCGCTGCCGAGAACCGCTCTTCGTCATCTTCTGGACACTGGCAGACAGGTCGATGTTCAGGTCGCCCAGCCCGCCCCGCCCATCTTCTTCGCGGCGCGACACAGGCAGGCTGAAGGATATCTCCCCATCCACCTGACGCCGCGCCAGGCGAATGTCTCTGTCCAGCTCTTCCATCGCGCCAATCTGGCGGTTGCGAGAGCGGTTTTGGGCGGCGCTGGCGGTGATATTCCAGACGAGCGGCCCTGCCGGAAGGTCGACGATCGTCTTGCGGACGTTGAGCCGGGTTCGCAGATTTTCGCCGCGCGACCGGGTGCGAGACGAAAGCAGCAGGTCGGCATCCAAAGGTCGATATGGATTGAATCCCGGATCGCCGGCATCGATCAACCGCTGGATCGCCGCGACGTCGATTCCACGTTCCAACAGGCTGCTGGCCCGGTTGCGCGCATAGTTGAAGCTGAGGTTCGTCTGCCAGCTTCCGATACTGCCGTTAAGCGTCAGCGAAGCGGCAAGCGATGTTGCGCCATTGTCGTTGTGCAGCGCCCGTTCGTTCGCGAACGGGCGCGTGAGCAGGATATCGCTTGCAAAAGGTGACCAGGTATTTCCGGCGGGAATGGTGAGCGATGCCATCGGGAGCCCGCGAAGCCCTTCGCTCCGGGTCCGGTTCACGTTGAGGTTCAGCGCAACCGAGAAATCGCCAAGCGGACGCGTGATGCCGATGGCCAGCGATGCGGTGCGTCGCATTGGTTGCAGGGTATCGTAACGGTCAGGGTCGACGGGATTGGCGATGTTTGCAGTCGATAGGAAATCGCTCAGCGCAGGCATGCCCGACAGCGCGCCGGGCGGGATCGCCGCGACCGTCACCGGCATCCCCGCCGCAAGGCTGAGTGCGGGGTCGAGTTCCCCGCCACCGGGCGCGGAGACGAAGCCGTCGCGATCAAATATCCCTGCGCGCGACGGAAGATTGCGGGCGGACCTTAAAAAGGCGCTATCGCCGCTGACCCGCGCCTGAGCATTCCACCGCGTTTCACCGCTGATCGCCGTCCGCCCGACCGACAGGCCGCCGCCATATTGGCCGCCAGCAGTTGCAAAATTCACGCTCATATCGGCATTCAGGGCCGAGAAATTCCTCTTGAGCACCAGATTGACGACGCGCTTGCCTGCGGGTTCGCCATATTGCGCCGCGGCCTCCGGTTTCAGTACGGCGAGCCGGTCGAGTGCTTCGGCTGGATAGGAAAGGATCGAGCGGTCGAAACCCGCAGGCTTGCCGTTGATCAGGATGACGGGTTCTTCGCCGCTGCCGTCGATGAAGGGCGTGAGGCGCACGAGCAGGTCCTGGATGCTGTCGGCGCCCCGGGATGCGATCTCATCCTCGCCAAACTCGGTTTCGGCGGCGACCCTCGCCTCGCCGCGCCGTTCGGCAGTGACGATGATTTCATCCGGGTCATCCCGTGGAACGATAACACCCGGCAGAGCCGTCCCTGACGAAACCGCCCCCCCCGCGGCGTCCCCCTTATCCGTTTCCGCATAGGCTTCCGCGCCGTGCGCCACCGATAGGGACAACGGCACGAAAAGCAGGGCTCGTTTCATTGTCGGAGGCATTTTGTCAGGAATCTTCGCTGCGCCCCTATCGTGTCGATAGAATATGCCCCGCCAGTTCGCGCCACATCCGAAACCCCACGACGCCGCATGATCGCTACCGCATGAAAGCCCTGAAAGATATAAGCGGGCACACCCGATAGATGCGCCCGCCGGTCTATAAAATCATCAACGATTTAGTTGGTGAGCGGGCCATTGCTCGTGATGAAGCAATTGCCGCCGCCATCGCGTTGGTTCAATTCGTCATCGATCGTGATCTCATCCGACGCATAGGTGGCATTCAAATCATCAAAGCAGCCACCACCCGTAATCGTGTTCACATCGACATCGAAAACCGTCAAGGCGGTCCCAGTGACACTGTAATCGTGAGGATTGCTGGTGATTCCCAGCACGCCGCACAACGCTTCCGGTTGATCGATATTGAGGATGACTTTGCCGGGTGTAGTATCAAAATCTGCCGAAACCGTGCAGTTGAGTGCGAGTCCTTTGAAGACATCAGCAGTTCCTGTATAGGTTCCGGACTGAGCCATCGCAGCACTGCCCACAAAACCGGAACCGATCATGGCCAGGGCAGCGACAGAAGAAGTAAACTTATTCATGATAAATCTCCCATATAGTTATGATATTGGACATAGATGAATAGAAATACTTATTTTAATACTAGATTATTTACTCGATATCCGACCTCCATCCTTTTTACGTGGAAAAATCAAAATTTGATCGCGGCATTGAACCCGATGATGCGGGGATCCAGCGTAAAGACGTTGGTCGTCAGGCCGGTATCATCGGAGTTGACGAAAAAGCCGGTGATCGGCGCCTTGTCGAAGAGATTTTTGACGTACAGCTGAAATGTCAGGTCCGATTCCGGGTGCGTCAGCGACAAGGCGACATTTACATTGTCCCATGCCCGCAGCCGGTCGAATGACGTGTTGTAGATACGCCCATAGCTTTTCGACTGGCGGTAATAGTCGCCGCGGAGCGTCAGTTCCCAATCGCCGCCTTCCAGAAAGACGGTATATTGCGCACCGATATTGGCGGTTAAGCGCGGGGCATTGGGCAGCTCGTTGCCGGACAGATCGGCGTAGAAACCGCGACCGCCATTGGGCGCACCACTGCCGCCTTGGTTGATTGGCAGGCCAACCGTGTCCGGATTATAGGGCGCGAGCGGGTCATAAGAGATGCCGAATAGCTGCCAGAAATTGGGGCCATTAGAGGTTCGGGAGGGATTCCAGCTGCCGACGCGATCGGCCCCGGGGCAAAGGGCCCCCACTGCGATATCCTGAACCAATCCCCGAGCAAAAATTCGTTCGACGATGGAGCGCGGCGCAATGCAGTTGGACGGCACCTGTAGCCAGGGGCGCAAGACGACCCAATCGGGATCACCCTGCGTCCGGTTCATCACGTCGATCGACTGCGACCCTTTGCCCAGCCGCGTCCTGAGATAGCCCAGATTACCATCGACCCGGAAAGCGCGGGAGGGTCGCCATGCAGCCTCGAGTTCAAGCCCCCAACTCGTCGCATTGAAATTCTCGTTGAAGGCAATGCGATCGACAATCTGCGAAACCTGATAATCCTTGTAGTCATAGAAGAACCCGGTCGCGTTGAGCGTGAAGCGCCCATTGTCGAAGCTATTTTTTATGCCGATTTCAAAGGCATTGACATATTCCGGCCTGAAAGTTTGCGGCAGGAATTGATATTGCACGACTTTGGGATTGAAATCGACGCGCGGCGGATTGACGCCGCCGCCCTTATATCCGCGCGATGCAGAGGCATAGATCAGCGTGTCATCGGTGAAATCCAGATCCGGCTGCCAGTCAAGAACGACGCGTCCGGTAAACTTGCCCCACGACTGGCTGATATCGTCCAAGGCGGGATAGCCGCTATTGACGCTGCCACCGGTAATAACTCCGACCGAATTGGGGCCCGAAGGATTGTTGATGCCGCCAGCCAATAAAAGCTGGCTCGGCACCTGATCCGCGCGCTTTTTGTCACGTGTATAGCGCCCGCCAACAGTCAATTTTAGCGTGTCGGCGATGTCCCAATAGGCCTCGCCAAACAAAGCCGACGAACGTATCCGGACACCATTCTGGCTCAGGAAATAATTATGCCCCTGGTTGTTCAGGCTGTCGATCGGATTTGGATCGACATATGGGCATTCTCTTCCTTCATATCCCAGCTGAGTGCAGTTCTGATCCAGCCCTATCCCGGGATTGGCATTTGGAGGAGTTCTGCTGTAATAGTATTGAGCTATCAGCGTAAACATGTTGTTGAAGACGTAATAGTCATCCTGCGATTTGAAATCGAGGTAGTTGGCACCGACAAGAAAATTGAGTGGCCCGTCAAAACTCGATTGCAGCCGAAATTCCTGGGACCATTGCCTGTTTTTTGATCGACTGAGATCGGCCGACACCATGCGGTCAGAGCATCCTAATTGCGGATCACAGAAAATCCCGCCGGGAGTTGGTCCCGGAAAAAGCGCCGAATTGATCGGCGTATTGCCGATAATCAGACCGGGCTGCGCCGAGTCATTAAACAACGGCACGGTCACGTAGCGATTATAATCCTGTGTCGAATAGAACCGATCGCGAGCATAAGCGGTCTGCGAAACAAATTGCAGCGTATCGGAAGGTTTGAATTCCAGATTCAGCTGAACAACATCATTCTGCGCCCGAAATTTCGGATCATAGTTCGACGACACTTCCCGCAGATCTCGGGACTGCGTCACCCCGGCGAACGGATCTGCGACCCCGATCACCTGTATGTTCCGGTTCGGCTGACCGGGTCGGCGGAGGGTACCGACACTCATGGATGTGCTCGGCAGGTAAAGATACACGAGGCTGGATCCGTTCGGCGTCCCGAACGCGGCGTCGTCATATAGCGATCCGGGAAGACACCCCTGACTCAGGCGCCCGCGCAGCGAGGGATTGGTGACGGCAACATTGCCGACCATCGTCGGCCCGGCATCGGTGGTGCAGAGTTGTTTTCCGGTGCGCGACCGCTGGTCGTCTTCCTCGAAATGCTGCCAGATCACATTGGCCTTGAAACGATCGCTCGGTTCCCATGCCAGCGATGCCCGCGTTGACCAGAGATCGCGGTCGTTGATGTGGCGTCCGGTGAACGTGTTGTAATCAAACCCGTCGCGCTTGGTCCATGCTCCGGCCACGCGAACGGCCAGCGTATCGGTGATCGGCACGTTCAGCATGCCGTTGAGGCGCGTGGTCGAAAAATTGCCGACCTCGCCGCGCAATGCGCCCGCAAATTCGCGCGTATCGGGCAGCGCCGGAATCAGATTGACCACGCCCGCCGTCGCATTGCGACCGTAAAGCGTGCCCTGCGGACCGCGCAGCACCTCGATGCGCGCCATGTCGAAGAATTCGGATTCGAAAAGGCGGTTGCGCACCAGCGGGGTCGAATTGAAGCTGACGGCAACCGCCGGATCGCTCGACGCCGAAACCGCATGCGTCCCGACACCGCGGATCGAGAAATTATACATGCTGAAATTGGTTTTGGAGAAGTTCACGTTGGGGATTGCGCGTAGCAGTTCCGATCCGCCCTCGATCTTGCGATCGTCCAGCGCGTCGGCCGAAAGCGCAGTCATCGCGATCGGCACGTCAATGATCTTTTCTGCCCGCTTCTGCGCCGTCACGATGATTTCGCTGCCGTCGCTGATTTCCTGGACCGCCACTGCCGGAGCCACCGCCGCGGCGCTCGTCACCTCGGCGGGAAGCTGCGCCACCCGACGCATCGGGCTGATAACGAATATCTTTCCGTCGCGGCGATAGGTCATCCCCGTCCCGCGAAGCAATTCGCGAAGCGCTTCTTCAGCGGCCGCCCGGTGTCGCAGAGCCTCGCTACGCTTGCCCCGCACCGCCTTGCCGTCGAAAATTACCTGTACGCCCGATGCGCGCGCAAAAGCACGTAACGCCCCGCCAAGATCCTGGGCCGGAATATCATATTGCTGGACCTGGCGCGCTTCAGCATATGCAGGCGCCGACACGGCAACCAGCGCGCCCAGCGCAAGACTCGACAACAAACAACGACGTTTGGACATACCCTCTCCCCTATGCGAGGGATCGATATTGTTGCCCCTCTGACATTAAAACGGACCAGCCGCCTGTTTTCGCCCCCATTTTTTATCTTGGGTCGATTTTTTCTTCGGAATCTTTGGATTTTACAGTTTCGATAATGATGCGGCCGTCCTTTTCGCGGGCAGCCAGCGGGTAGAGCGACGTCACACCCTTTATGAAACTATCGGCGTCGCCCGCATCGAACACGCCATTGACCAGATGGCGGCCAGCAGCCGGATCCCCGATGACGATCGGCGAGGCGGCGTAACGATTGATCCGCTCCACCGCATCGGTCAGCGGCATATCGACGAAATCGACATGTCCGCCTTCCCACCCCAACGAGCGGCTGGCGTCGACGGGAAGGATTTCAGCAGCGCCCGATGACAGGCTGGCGACCAGTTCCTGCCCGGGCAAAAGCTGTGTCGTCGCCTGCGCAGCCGGTCGACGGGCCCTGATATTTGCGGTCGCCGCCGCCCGCGGCACGACGGCAACCTGCCCTTCGAACAGCAGAACGCGGAGCTGATCGCGCAGCAGTTCGACGCTGAAGCTCGTTCCGATCGCCACAACCGCTTGCGAACCCGCGGTCACAGTGAACGGCCGGAGCGGATCTTTTGCCACGTCGAACTTGGCGCGCCCCCGATCGAGCACGATCGCGCGTCGCTCGTCGGTAAAGGATACCGACATCTGGCTGGCGGCATCCAGCGAAATGCTCGACCCGTCTTCGAGACGAACGATCCGCCGCTCGCCGACCTCCGTCGAATAGACCTCCGGCCGTTCGCTCCAATACCACCCCCCCATGCCCGCGGTGAGCGCGAGAGCGGCCATCGTCGCGATGGCGCGGCGCCGCGTTGGAGCGGAAGGCGCGCGGCGAGCCTTTTCCATTGTGGTCAAAGCCGCGGCCCGGAGCGACAGGAAACCCGGCATTTCAGCGATGGCGTCGGTTCCCTGCCACACCGTCACCATCTGCTCGAAATGATAGGCATGGCGCTCGTCCGCTGCCAGCCATTCGTCGAAATCCGTCTGTTCGCGGACGGTCAGCGCCCGGTCGGCGATGAGCAGGCACCAGGCCGCCGCCTGCTCCTCCCGTTCGGCGACGCGATCATTGTCATTTTGCGGAGCCATCATGGTCGCCGCTCCATCCGGCGTGCCAGAAAGACCAGCGCGCGCGAAATATGCTTGTCGACCGTGCGGAGATGAAACCCGAAATTGTCGGCGATCGTCTGCTTCGGAATATTCTCCACGCGATACAAGATGAAAATCTGTTGCGTGGGTTCGGGAAGCGCCTGAATTGCGGCCCACAGGATCGAAATGGATTCGCGCGCGGAAACAATCCGGAAAGGATCAAAGCCGTCGATACCGGCGCTGGTGTCGCTTCGCACCGCATCCGCGAAATTTCGGCGCACGCGGTCATGGCGCGCCCGGTCCGTTACAAGGTTGGCGGCGATCCGGAAAATATAGGCAGCGCTCGTCTCTTCGCCGCTCCCCTGCGTGTTCGATAGTCGCAAAAAAACCTCGTGAGTCATGTCTTCGGCTTCCGCGAGGCTGGCAACGCGCCGGGAAAAAAAGGCGATCAACGGCGGCCGGAACTTCCGGGTCAACCGTTCCAGTTCGGAGGCAGGTTCTGCCTTCACGTCTCTCCCTTTTTTCCCTCTCCAACATGAAACGGCTATCCGGGCCAAATGCGCCCTCTTTTTTTCGCAAGCGCGACATCGTTCGAAGATCGCGCGGCAATCTTGCGGGCGCCTATCGCTATACACAGCTTGCCGCTTCGGGACATCGCAACGCTACAGCGGCGGCAACGATGTCGACGCAGGACTTTATGGGACCGCCTAAGGGCGCGCGGTGCACTCAGGCGGACGGGACCGCAACAGCGCGCGCCCTGCGGCTACGCCGGTTGCCCGGCTGTCATCGATCGCCAATTCGCCGTTGACGAACAATTTCCGGACGCCGACGCTGAGTTCGCGCGGGCGCACATAATTGGCGCGCGGCGCATATTGCGCGGGATCAAAGACGAGCACGTCGGCGAAATAGCCCGGGCGCAGATAGCCCCGCCGGTCGAGCTTGTAGATGTCGGCGGTACGCCCAGTCGATTGGCGAATGAAAGTCGCCAGGCTGATGACATTCCGCTCGCGGACATAGCGCACATATTTTTCGGGGAAGGTGGCGAACATGCGCGGGTGGCCGTCCGATCCGTCGGACGAGGTCACCATCCACGGCTGCTTCATCAGCAGGTCGACATCGGCCTGCGCCATGTTGAAGGACGCGACCGCGGCCCCGCCGCTCTTCGCACCCTGATCTTTCGCTTCGATGGTCTGCCGGATGATCCGCAGCGCCGCGTCGCGGCTATCGATCTTCCACTCGCCCGCGACCTCCGCAAGCGTCTTGCCGGTCCATGGAAAGTCCTGCGCGATCAGGAGCAGCGCCCCTGCCCCGCCGCGGCGACGAAGATTATCCTGCATCTCGGCCCTGATCCGTGCGAGGGTAGCCGGATCGTCCAACCGCTTCAGCAATGCCGTCCCGCCGCCATCGACGGCCCAGCGCGGCAGCAACGACGCGTCGAGGCTCGATCCCGAAGCAAGCCAGGGATATTGGTCGGCGGTCACGTCCACGCCCGCCTTGCGTGCCGCATCGATCGCCGCGATCACCGCGCCGGCCCGTCCATGGACATCGACGCCCAGCGCTTTCAGATGCGCAAAATGGACAGGCATTCCGGCCTGTCGGCCGATCTCGATGGCTTCCTGCACCGATCCCAGCAGACCGATGCTGTAGCTCGATTCGTCGCGCTGGTGGGTATCGTAAAGCCCCCCGCGCATCGCCGCCTCACGCGCCACAGCGACAACTTCTCCGGTTGTGGCAAAGCTTTGCGGGGCATAGAAAAGGCCGGTGGAAAGGCCCACGGCCCCTTCGCACATCCCCTTGGCGACCAGCGCCTTCATCGCATCGAGCTCCGCCGGGTTCGGAGCGCGCGCATCCTGCCCTAGAACCCGCTGGCGAACGGGTCCGAAACCGACAAACGGGACGATATTGGTGCCAATCCCCGAGCCCGCCAGCTTGCCGGCATCCTCCGCAACATCCGGCGTCCCATAACCGTCCACGCCGATCATCACCGTGCTCACTCCCTGATTGAGCCAGGCTGCGTTGACGCGCACCGACTTGTCGGGAGACCGGATGAAGCTGTCGGCATGGGTGTGCGGATCGATGAAGCCGGGCGCGACGATCATGCCCTTCGCGTCGATGACCCGCTCTGCCGAGTAGCGACCGGATAGGCCGACATGGACGATCCGGTCACCGCGGATCGCGACATCGCCGATAAAGGGTTTGCCCTCGCCGCCGTCATAGATCGTCCCGCCGCGGATGATCACATCGACCGTTCCGTCGGTGCGCGCCGCGGCCCCGGCGACGCAGAGCAGCGCAGCAATCGCCGAGAGCGAGCCAATAGTCCGGCGAACCGATATCGATGCGAGCGGCGACGGCATCGGCGTAATCCTTCCATGGCGCTTTTTCCGGCGAAGAGGATGTCCTGAACGGACGACCCGCGTCGAGAGAGTGTTGTTGCACCCCCTATAACCCAATGGCATAGAGGTGAAAGTGGCCGCAAATATGCGGCCCAAACAACAGATAATCAAACGCATCTTCGCCGCATCTTTGGGATCATAACAGGATGAACCTGCGCCAGATCGAGATCTTTCACGCGGTCTTCCTGCATGGCACGGTCAGCGCCGCCGCGCGGTCGCTCAACGTGTCGCAGCCGTCGGTGACCAAGGTACTTCGTCATGCCGAACGCTCGATCGGCCTGACTTTGTTCGAACGGTCGAAGGGCCGGTTGATCCCGACCGAGGACGCGCACACGCTGTTCGCCGAAGTGTCCGACATTCAGGACCGCGTGCGGTCGCTCCGCCAGGCGTGCCAGAACTTGCGCCACGGGCGCGGCGGGCTGCTTCGCATTTCCGCGCTGCCTTCGCTGGGTCTCGGCGCGATCCCCGAGGCCGTCTCCCGTTTCCTGGGCGACCACGAAGATATCATGTTCGACCTCCAGACGCTGCACCACGACGAAATGGTGCGAAAACTCTATGAGCATGAAACCGATATCGCGATCAGCTTCGAAGTGCCGCTGTCGGCCCCCGTCGCGCATCAGGTGATCGGCGAAGGCGAGCTGGTGGTCATCTATCGCGAAGACGATATGCCCGCCGCGCCGCCGCGCCTGCGTCTAGACGAACTGTGCGGGCAAAAATTCATCAGCCCGGCGCAGAGCGGTCCGATTGGACGGATGCTGTCCAGCGAGCTCAATCGGCTGGAGGTCGTGCTCGACGAGGTGGTATCGGCGCGCACCTATTATGTCGCCGCCGCGCTGGTCGGTGCCGGGGTCGGCATGGCGATCGTCGACAATTTCACGGCCCATGCCGCGCTGCCCCCCGGCCTCGTGAGCCGGCCATTGCAACCGGCGATCACGTTCGACATCAATGCGGTCTATCTGCAGAATCGCCCGCCATCGCGAACCGCCTCGGCGTTCCTCGCCGTGCTCGCAACGGTGATCGAGGGGCTATAGCATCAAGCTATAGGATATGGGGCGCTAGATATTGGGGCGTGGCGACCGCTGGCGATAATATTGACGCTTCACCAGCTCGCAGGTTTCCCTGACCCATGATCGAAACACCCTATCTTCTCTACCTCGGCCATTCCAACGATGATGTCGGAATCAAGACCTCGCGCGGTCTCGCTGTTTTCCGGCCCGACATTTGCGTCGGCGAATTTCGCCACGACGACTGCAAGCTGACGCTGGGCCTGCCGCGCATGGACTTTGCCGCCGCGCGCGCTGCGGGCGCACGGACGCTCGTGCTGGGTATCGCCAATGCCGGCGGCAAGCTGGGCGACGATCTGGTTAGCGACGCGCTCGCCGCGATGGAGGCGGGGCTCGACGTCGCGTCGGGCCTGCACCAGCGGCTGAACGCCGACCCGCGCTTGGCAGAAGCCGCGAAGCGGCTCGGCCGCACGCTGCACGATGTACGCGAACCGCGCCCGGACCTCCCGATCGGCAATGGCAAGCCTCGCGCTGGAAACAGGCTGTTGACCGTCGGCACAGATTGCTCTGTCGGCAAGATGTACACGACGCTCTGCCTCGCCAGCGCGCTCGAAAAGCGCGGTGTTCCGGCCGATTTCCGCGCGACCGGACAGACCGGAATCCTGATCGCAGGCGACGGCGTCCCGGTCGATGCCGTGGTTGCGGATTTCATCTCGGGCGCGATCGAACAGATTTCGCCCGCGCGCAGCGATGGTGGATGGGACCTGATCGAGGGTCAGGGCTCACTTTATCATCCGTCGTTCGCCGGAGTGTCGATGGGCCTGTTGCATGGCGCCCAGCCCGACGCGCTCGTCCTGTGCCACGACCCGTCGCGGCAGCATATGCGCGGGTTGCCGCATTATGCCCTGCCCGATCTGGCCGAATGCCTCGAGGCCAATCTGCGCGCGGGGCGCCTGACCAATCCCGATGTGCGCGTGGTGGGCATCGCGCTCAACACGTCGGCGTTGCCCGAGGATGAAGCGATCGCACTGTGCGCCCGGATCGAAGCCGAGTTCGACCTTCCGACCAGCGACCCGTATCGCTTTGGGGTCGAGACGATCCTCGACCGGCTGCTCGATACGCCGCTTCTCGCTCAAACTGTCTGATCCGCTGGCGATGCAACGCACCCTCTCCGTCATTGGCGAAACATTTCCGCTAAGCTCCCCCTTTCGCATTTCGCGCGGGGTCAAGACTGCCGCAGAGGTCGTGACCGTCGCCATCGCGCAGGATGGCGTCATCGGGCGCGGCGAAGGCGTTCCCTATCCGCGCTATGGCGAGAGCGTCGAAAGCGCGGTCGTGGCGATCGAGGCCTTGCGCGAAGCGATCGAACAGGGGCTGGGCCGGCAAGACCTGCTCCAGAAATTGCCCGCCAGCGCCGCGCGCAACGCGGTAGATTGTGCACTTTGGGACCTGGAGCTGCAGCTGGCGGGACGCGATTTCGCGGCGGCGTTCGATCTGGAACAGCCGCTCCGCCCGATCGTCACCGCGATGACGATCAGCCTCGACACCCCCGATCGCATGGCACTCGCCGCGGCCGCCCTCGCCGACGTGCCGCTGCTCAAAGTCAAGGTCGATCGGGGCGATCCTGCCGCGCTGCTCGCGGCCGTCCGCGCCGCGGCGCCGCATCCACGGATGATCGTCGATCCCAATGAAAGCTGGACGATCGACGAAGTCCGCGACCTGCAGGGGCTGATGACCGATTTGCGCATCGACCTGCTCGAACAGCCGATGCCAGCCGATGCCGACGGCGATCTCGCCGGCTTTCAGTCGGCGATCCCGATTGCGGCAGATGAATCGATCCATGTCGCGGCCGATCTCGATGCCCTGCCCGACGGCTACACGGTCGTGAATATCAAGCTCGACAAGGCGGGCGGGTTGACCGCCGCGCTCGACCTTGCACATGCCGCGCGGCAACGCGGGTTGGGCGTGATGACCGGCTGCATGATCTGTTCGTCATTGTCGATCGCGCCAGCATGGGCCATCGCGGCGAAGAGTGAATTTGCCGACCTTGACGGACCGCTCTGGCTTGCAGAGGATCGCGCAGGCGGGGTCGGCGGCGCGAATGGCCTGTTGTCACCGCCACGGTCCGGCTTTTGGGGCGGCATTTGATACGATCGGGGCAAATGGGGCGATGACAGGGTTTCTTCGCGGCTGGTTCGCCGTCCCGCTGTGGCAGCGCGTATTGGGCGCGATGATAATCGGCGTGCTGCTGGGGCTCGCCTGGCCCGCCGCGACATCCGCAATCGCCTTTATCGGCGAATTGTTCGTCCGCCTCATCCGGATGCTCGTCGTCCCGATCGTCTTCATCAGCATCGCGTCGGGCGTCACCGCCCTCGCCGACCCGCGTAAGCTGGGATCGGTTGGCGCACGTACGGTCGGCCTGTTCGCCTTCACCACCTTTTGCGCGGTATCGATCGGCATCGTCGTGGGATTGCTGCTCGAACCTGGCAAGGGCGCGACGCTGGGCAGCGCCGTCCCGCATGCGCTGGGCGAGGCCAAGTCGCTGCACGACCAGCTGATTGGCATCGTCCCCGTCAATATCGTCCAGTCGCTGGTCGAAGGCGACATGCTGGCGATCATCTTCTTTTCCATGCTCCTTGGCTTCGGCGTCATCCTGGCCGGCGAACAGGGCCGTCCGATGGCGGATTTGCTGCAATCGGCCGGGCAGGTGCTGTTCCATCTGGTGCGGATCGTCATGGAAATGACGCCCTTCGGTGTACTGGCGCTGATCGCCAAGGCGGTCGCCGACAACGGGGTCGCGGTGTTCGCCAACATCGGCTGGCTGGCGGTTGCGGTCGCTGCGGGGGTGATCCTGCAAATCCTGCTCGTCCACCTGCCGTTGATCGCCTTTGTCGCGCGGCAGCCCGTCCTGCGATTTTATCGAACGATCGTCGACGCGCTCGCGGTGGCGTTTTCGACCGCCTCGTCCGCCGCCACCCTGCCCGTCGCGCTGCGTATCGCGCTCGAAGATCTGCAGATCGCGCCCGGGGTTGCAAAGACGGTGTTGCCGATCGGCGCGAGCATCGGCAAGGACGGCACGGCCATGTATGTCGGGCTGCTCAGTATCTTCAGCCTGCAGGCGGTGGGCGTCACTCCCGACCTGTCGATGCTGGCGATCATCCTGCTGACCGGTGCGCTCGCCGCTTTCGGGACCGCACCGATCCCCTCGGCGTCGCTGTTCATGCTCGCCGCGGTGCTGTCCTCGGTCGGCATCACCCCCGAACAGACCGCGCTCGTCGTCGGTTTCATCCTGCCCTTCGACCGCCTGCTCGACATGACGCGCACGGTGGCGAGCGCCAGCGCCAACCTGACCGTCACCAGCGTCGTCGGGCGCTGGGAACAGGCGATCGAGCCTGAGGCTGGCAAATGACCGCAAGGGCACTGGATGCCGATGCTCCGGCGGCGGCGTTTGCGAGCGATCGTGACGCCAGGTCGGCGCAGCGACGCGTCCGCACCCTGTATCTGCTGCTCGGCTTTTCCGCCGGACTGCCCTTTTATATGTTCTCGACCGTGCTGGCGGTTCGGCTGACCGATCATGGCATCGCGCTGTCGATCATTGGCTTTTTCGCTTGGGTCCAGTTGTTGCCGACCTTCAAATTCCTTTGGGCACCCTTGCTCGACCGATATGCGGTGCCGGGCTTTACGCGCTTCTGGGGAAAAAGGCGCGGCTGGATCATGCTGTCGCAGCTCGGCATCGTGACCGCGATGATGGCGATGGCGTTCACATCAGCCGACGATAGCCTGGCGCTGACCGCATTATTTGCCGTGCTGCTCGCTTTCTGGACCACGACGCTGGAGGTCGCCGCCGACGCGTGGCGGGTCGAGCTTGGACCAACGCCTGAGTTGCAGGGGCCGCTCGCAGCCGCGAATCTGTGGGGATATCGTACCGCAATGGTCGCCGCGGGCAGCGGAGCGCTGCTGTTCGCGGACGTCGGCGGCAGCCTGGCGCCGACGCTCCATTCGCTGGGCGTCGCACCCGGCTGGACCGCCGCTTATCTGTTGATCGCGGTAGGAGCATTCATACCCCTGCCGATCCTCATGGCTCTCCCGCCCGAACGGCGCGGCGACCGTGGTCGCTCCCCCGCGCTGGCGGGCGGACTGGTGACGAGCGCGGCGATTCTGCTCGCGCTTGCCGCCTTGGTCGCGGCGGTCGGCTGGCTATTGCTCGGCGCAGCCGCAGGGATCGGCATCAGCGCCAAGACGAACGTCACGCCCTGGGTACTCGGCATTGCGATGCTGCCGTTCCTGGCGATGGCCGCGATGCTGCCGCGCATCCGGGGCGCCGCGCCCGATTCTCCGCTACGCGCTTCGGCGGCGATTGGCCCCTACGTGGATTTTTTCTGGCGCTACGGCGGTCTCGCAATCGCATTGATGGCATTTGTTTCCATCTATCGCATGGGTGACGTGCTGGCGCTCAACCTGTCAAAGCCGATGATCCTTGGCATCGGCTATACCAAGACCGAGATCGGCTGGGCCGACGGCGTCGTGGCGTTGGCCGCCAGCATCGTCGGCGTCGGGCTGGGCGGATGGATGACGACCCGCTGGCGTTTCGGCGTCACCCTGACGATCGGCGCGCTTTTTGCGGCGTTTGGTAATTTCGGCTTCGTCTGGCTCGCGCACCAGCCGCATGACCAGAATATGCTCTATATCGCGACCGCCGCCGACCAGTTCGGCAATGGCATGGCCGGCGCCATCTTTGTCGTTTACCTGTCGATGCTGGTAAATCCGCGCTATCCGGGCGCGCAATACGCTTTTCTGTCAGGCTTCGCCTTCCTGTTGCCGCGATTATTGTCGGGGGCAGGTGGCACAGTCGTCGGGCAGCTCGACGCGGCAGGATATAATGGCTTCGACCTGTTCTTTCTGGCCTCGGGCGTGATCAGCCTGGCGGCGATCTTGTTCCTGCCGCTGATCGGGCGGGTCAAGGCACGGGCGGACGACCGGCCATGATCGACGCCGCCTTTGCGCCGGTGGCCGCAGCGGTCGAGGCCGGGCGGATTCCCGGCGCGGCGCTGGGGATCGTTTCAGCCAGTGGTCAGAGCGCGGTGCGCTTCGCCGGGATGGCCGCGCTCGTCCCCGAACGCGAGGAGCTGACCCGCGACCACTGGTTCGACCTCGCGTCGCTCAGCAAGGTGATTGCGACCACCACGATGATCCTGAAGCTCGCCGATCAGGGGCGCGTCGACCTTGACCGGCCGTTGACCGACGCAATACCGGACCTGCGCCAATATGACGTCGCGAACGCCGCCGAGCGCAAGCTGACCTTCCGCGACTGCCTGATGCACCGCAGCTTCCTGCCCGCGGTCGAGCCGATCTACACCTATGACGGCGATCCGGCACGGCTTCGCGCCTTTGTCTTGCAACGCGAATGGCGCCATGGGCCGCCCGTCTATTCGGACATCAATTTCATCCTGCTAGGTATCGCGATCGAGCGCATCACCGGCGCGCGGCTCTCGGATTGGCCGCTCGGCGCAGCGCTGAGCTTCGGCCCGCCCCCCGGCCCTGCCGTCGCGACAGAAGATTGCAGCTGGCGCGGCCGCGTGATGAAGGGCGAGGTGCATGACGAGAACGCCTTCGCGCTTGGTGGCGCGCCGGGCCATGCCGGGCTGTTCGGCACCATCGATGGCGTGCTGGGTTTTGCCCGCGCGATGCTCGACGGATCGATGCTGTCGCCCGCGATGCTGGCCGAGGTGCGCACCGCCGACGAGCGCCATCGCACCTGCGGCTGGGAACGCGCCTTTGCCGGCTGGCATGGCGGCGACACCTGCTCGTCAGACACGATCGGGCACACCGGCTTCACCGGTACCGGGCTTTGGATCGATTTCGAG
This sequence comes from Sphingopyxis sp., assembly GCA_051861185.1. Lineage (GTDB taxonomy): Bacteria > Pseudomonadota > Alphaproteobacteria > Sphingomonadales > Sphingomonadaceae > Sphingopyxis. The sequence continues at coordinate 154,435 of JBIMKQ010000006.1, read as the reverse complement.
CGCGGCCTCGGCTGGACCCTGCTCACCAACCGGGTCCACCCGACCCGCCACGCCGACAGCGGCATCGCCGCCCTGCGCCCCGCGGTGGGCGACGGGGTCATCACTGCCTGGGACGAACGGACATAATATGAGACCATCGACAAGACGCTTCGCACTCGCATCGGCCCTCGCGCTATCCCTGTCGCTGACCTCGGCCAACGCGCAGACGAGCCCCACGCCCACGCCGCTGCTGACCACGATCGAGCAGAAACTCGCCGAAGGCCCCGCGGGGTCGCGGTTCGGCATGCTCGTCACGACAATTGAAGGCGAGGTTTTGGTGTCGATCGCCCCCGACCAGCGCTTCATCCCCGCGTCGAACACGAAGATGTTCACGACCGCGATCGCCTATGCCGAGCTGCCGCTGCTGCAGCGGACCGCGAAAGGTACCGGCGTGCGGCTCGAAACGGGTAGCGATGGCGCGATCGATGTGGTGCTGCACGGCCGCGGCGACGCGCTGCTGTCGAGCGCCGACGACTGCAAGGCCGATTGCCTGCAGGTGCTGGCCGACGCGGTCGCGGCGAAGACCCGCCATGTGCGCAATATCACCGGCGACGATAGCTGGTTCCCCGACGAACGCTGGAGCCCCGGGATGAGCTGGAACAATATCTCGTCGCGCTATGGCACCGGCACGTCCGCGTTGACGCTCGACGACAATGAGCTGGTGGTGAAGCTGGCGCCAAGGGCGGTCGGCGCAGCGCCGGGCGTAGAGGCGTCTGGTTATTACATCATCGAAAATCGGGTCACGACCGTCGCGGGCAAGGAGGATGCGATCGAGGCCGACCGCATGCCGAACAGCCGTATCCTGCGCCTGACTGGTACGGTTGGTGCCGAGGCGGAGCCGCTGACGCTGCGCTATGGCATCGACGATCCGGCGCATTACGCAGCGTGGCGCCTCGGCGAACTGCTGCGCGCGCGCGGAGTGCGCGTCAATGGTCAAATCGAAGCGCGCCACCGGCCGCTCACGCCAGCCGACGATCCCGAGAACCGCAAAGGCGTTCCCGCTACCCTGCCGGTCGAACCGGCAATGCTCGCCGAATTGCCCGCACCCTCGCTCGCCGAAAATATGGTGCGGATCAACAAGGAGAGCCAGAATCTCCACACCGAACTGATGCTGCGACGCGTGTCGCGGCAGGCGGGCAGCGGTTCGATCGCCGACGGACAGGCCGTGATGCGCAAAGTAATGACGCAGGCGGGGCTACCCGAGACCGGCTATCACTTTGCCGACGGGTCGGGCATGTCGAGCTATAACCGCATCAGCCCACGTGCTGCCGTCGACCTGCTCAGCTGGATCGCGCGCCAACCCTGGGGCATGGCGTGGCGGGGCACGCTGCCGATCGCGGGGCGCGACGGCACGTTAGCGAGCCGCTTCAAAGGAACGCTGCTCGAAGGCAAGCTCTTCGCCAAGACCGGGTCGCTCAACGCGTCGCGCGCGCTGTCGGGCTACCTGACGACGCGCAGCGGCAAGACGCTGATCTTCTCGGCGCTGGCGAACGATATGCCCGATGGGACCGACAGCCAGGCCACCGCCGCAGTCGACCGCGCGCTGGTGGCTATCGCCGAGACGCTTTAGGCGGGCGTCAGGACCAGCCGCCCCGCGGCATGCCGGTCGACCGCCGCCTTGCTGAACCACAGGGGCTGCATCGCGCCAGCGAGCCAATAGGGATAAAAGTCGCGATAACGCGGCGAGCGCGGATCGGCGGACTGGCCGGGAAGCAGCAGGAAGCGGCTGTTGTCCCACGCACCGACATCGGCGACGAACAGATAACTCGCGCCATGGGAGACGTTAAAGCCGCGCTTGGGATTGAAGCCCCGCGCCATCGGCGTCGTCCCGTCGCCGCCCGATCGGCCGCCTTCGATCTTCGGGAAAGCCGCGGCGATCGCAGCGTTCGACGACAGCGAATGCGCGATCGTCACGCGGTGCAGATCGCCCCACTTCCAGCGCGCCGGATCAAGACCGCCGAGTTCGACCGCCTTCTTCCATCCCGACGCGAGCGCATGGTCGATGATCGCGTCGCGCGCTGCGGCAGGATCGTCGCCCAGACGCTTGTCGGACGACGCAAGGATGCGCAGCATTTCCGACAAATTGACCGACGGGATCAGATCGCGTGCCCCCGCGGGCATGATCCGGTCGTAGAATTCCGTCGACAGCGCCGGCATCACCATTTCATAGAGCAGCGCGGCAGCGCTATCGGCCTCGATCCCGCAATCCCATCGCCGGAGCAATGCGGCGGCGGGCGCGGCATCCGCCGACGGATTGGCGGGAAGCAGCTTCAACAGCGCGCGCGCCGGAAGCGACTGCACGTCGTGCTGCAGCGCGATGCTGTCCTCGATCCGGTGCTTCGGCTGGGCGCGCAGCACTTCGGCGATGCGGTTGTAGCGGAACGGGTCGCTCCAGCTGAAGCTGATGATCCGTTCGCGATAGGGATAGCCCACTGGCAGGTTCATCTGGTTGGCCGAGGCGAACCAGCCTTCGCGCGGGTTATAGACGTGAGGCATATCCTCGACCGGCAAGATTCCCGTCCAGTCGAAATAGCCGTCGCCCGGCGCGGGAAACAGCCCGTCATGCTTTGGCCGGCGCGGGGTGAAACCGATCGTCTGCCAGCCCGTGTTGCCGTCGATGTCGGCATAATGGAGATTGGTTGGCGACACATGCAGCTTGAACGCCTGCCGCAGCGAGGCCCAGTCCTTCGACAGGTTGATCGCGATGATCGCGAACCGCTGGTTGGCGCCGGGCAACATGCTGACCGTGGCAAAGGCGACCGCGCGGTTTCGCACAGCGTCCTGCGACACGACCGGGCGGCCCGCGGCATAACGCAAAGTCACGCGCTCCGGCGGCGCGCCTTTGACCGCAATCTCGTCCTCGAAGATCTCGAACGGCTTCCACTTGCCCTTGTGCCAATAGCGGCCCGGATCGCCCTCTTTGGTGCGCAGGATGAACAGGTCGGTCTGGTCGATGTGAAAATTGGTGCGCCCGAAAGCAAAACGGTCGGTGTGCCCCTGCATGATGCCGGGCAGCCCCGGCGCGCCCGCGCCAATGACATCGAGCCCCGGCGCCGACAGGTGGCACATATGCCGCGGGCTGCCGCGCCCGATGCCAAGATGCGGATCGTTGGCGAGGATCGGCCGCCCGGTCGCGCTGCGCGACGGCGCGATCGTCCACGCATTGCTGCCGAGTGCGAAGCGGTCGGTCCAGCGCGCTTCGGGATCGAGTGATGCTTCCTGCACCGGGTCGAAATCCATCGGGCGGTTTGCGGGATCCAATATACCGAGATCGGCGTTGCTCACCGCCGCGCAGTCGAGCCCTTCGGGCACGGTGAAGGACCAGGCGGGGCGCAGCGGTACCATCAGCTGGTCGGTGTCGAGCAGCCCGCGCGCCTGAAGCTGCGCCCGGCGCACCTCATCGTCGGCGTCGCCCATGCCGATGCCACGGTTCCGCACCAGATCGCCGATGTCCCAGCGCAGCGGGCTGATCCTCAATATGCCATATTCCAGCGGCAATTGCGCCGGATCGGCGGCGAGTTCCTCGATCCGGGCGTTGACGCCGGCGACATAGCCGCGCGCGCATTCGAGCACGTCGGCCGGCAGCGCCGCGAGTTCGGCATCGATGTCGCCGCGATAGAGGAAGAGCCGCGCCGCCTTGTCGGCGGCGACGAAGCGCGGCCCGAAGGCCTCGGCCATCCGCCCCATGTCGCGGCGATGTTCCATGTCGATCTGGAACAGCCGGTCGCGCGCAACCAGATAGCCCTGCCCAAAGAACGCATCGTGCAACGACGCGGCGCGGACGTGCGGCACGCCGAGTTCGTCTTCGACCACCTCAACCGGCGCGCGCGAGCCCGACAATCTGAGGGTTTGCGTGGCACCCTTGCCCCGGGGGTTCGCCAAAAGGCCTCCGGGCATTGCGACAAGCGCAACAGAAGCCAGCAGGAACGCGCGGCGCTGGATCAACAGGTCCTCCCCGATCAGGAATGAAGATGAACAAACGCGACCCTATCGCAGCATGGCGCCGCACGGCCATAGCAAGCGGGCTGCGCCCTATAACTACAAGCTATCCGCGCCGGCCCTCGCGGATTTCGGCCACACCATTCCCTGAGGCTATATGTCCATATCGCCGGGTTAGCAGCGAAGCTGTTGACCCCCCGCGACCACCCTGTAACCTCCGTGTCACGAAACCGGCTGCTCGCGCGCCTTTATTGCGTGGCGATGGTGGAACGGTACGGCGAAATATCACGGAAAAACCATAAGAAGACGGGCCAAGGCATCCGTCGGACGAACAGGTGGGACAATAGGGCGAGCCAGGGTTGGCGTATCGAATGCGGGGCACGCATCGGACGTCAACATGGCTAGGCCCTCGGGCAAAAAGGGGACTGTTAGCATGCGTGATTTTGGACGAGTTCGCGGGCCGCTGGGCGGCAAAAGCCGTTTTGGCGTGGCGATGACCGCACTGGCGCTGGTGCATGGAGCGCCGGCCTATGCGCAGGAGACATCGGCAGCCGCAGCCAGCAACGAAGCTGCGCCCGGCGACCAGATCATCGTTACCGGCTCGCGCGTTGCGCGTGACGGTTTCCAGGCTCCTACCCCGCTGGTCGTGCTGACACAGCAAGATATCCAGAACACCTCGCCGTCGAACAATATCGCCGACTTCGTCAACCAGTTGCCGCAACTTGCCGGATCGACAAAGCCGGGCAACTCGCGCCTGAACATATCCAACGGTTCGGCGGGCATCAACGCGCTCAATATGCGCAATCTGGGCGAAAGCCGGGTGCTGGTCCTCGTCGATGGCCGCCGATCGGTCGGTTCCACGATCTTCGGCTGGGTCGATATCAACACGATCCCGCAGGCGCTGGTCGAGCGCGTAGAGGTAGTGACGGGCGGCGCCTCATCGGCCTATGGGTCGGACGCCGTTACCGGCGTGGTCAACTTCGTCCTCAACAAGAAGATGGAGGGGCTGCGGATTTCCGGCGACATCGGGCTTACCGACAAGGGCGACGGCTTCAACTATTCGGGAAGCGTCGCGGGCGGCCTGTCCTTTGCCGATGGGCGCGGCCATGCCGTGTTCAACGCCGAGATCGCGCACCAGGACGGCATTTACGAAATCGATCCGAGCGACCGGCCGTGGAACCACAAGGGCTATCTTGCCTTTGCCAACCCGGCCTATGTGGTGACCAACGGCGTCGGCAACGGCCAGCCCGCCTTCATCACCTTCCGCGAAAACGCCGGCCAGACCAACCAGGCGCCGGGCGGCTTCATCACGGCATCGGCGGGCAACAACAACGGGCTTCGCGGCATCTATTTCGGCGAGAATGGTCAGGTCAATCAGTTCAACTATGGCTCGTTCAACTCGCCCGCGCTGGGCGGCAGTTCCCCGGTCACCCGCACCGTCGGCGGCGACTGGCGCGTCAACGATTCGGGCCGCCGCATCGGTCTTGCGCCCAAGGACGATCGCTGGGGCGTCTATGGCCGCACCAGCTTCGACGTCTCCGACAATGTCACGCTGTTCGCCGAGGGGTCGTTCAACAAACAGGAAGTCTTCTTCAACGCGGGCCCCAACCTCGGTTCGGCGGTGCTCAACACAACCGGCTGCACGACCATTCCGGTGCCCACCACCTGTAACGCCTTTGCCCTGCAAACGCTGGGCGCCGCTCGGCTTGCCGGTGTCACCAGTGTCAGCATCACGACCACGGCGGCCGACCTTCCCTTCCGCGGCATCAACAACAAGCGCCAGGTTCAGCGCTATGTCGTCGGCGCCGAGGGTCAGTTCGACGCCTTTGGCAAACCCGCGCGCTGGGACATCTTTGGCCAATATGGCCGGTCCGATGTCCGCGAACAGCTGCGCAATATCATGCACGTCACGCGCATGGCGAACGCTTCGAATGCGGCCTTTGCACCCGACGGCTCGATCCAGTGTCTGATCAACGTCGATGCCGACGCCACCAACAATGATGCAGGCTGCGTGCCGCTCAACCGCCTCGGCATCGGCGTCGCCAATCCGGCGGCAATCGATTATGTGCTCGGCGACCCGTACCGCAAACAGGTCCTCGAACAATATGTCACCGGCGCCAACCTGTCGCTGACCCCCTTCGCCACATGGGCGGGCGACGTCAGCGTCGCGATCGGCGGCGAATATCGCGAAGAAAAAATTCGCGGCAGTGTGCCGACCGAGTTCCAGCCAATTGCGACGGTGGACGCCAACGGGCGCCCCGGCTTCCGCAACGCATGGTCGGTCGGCAACTACCTGCCGTTCAAGGGCAGCTACAATGTGAAGGAAGCCTATCTCGAGACCGTAGTGCCGCTTGGCTTTGGTCTCGAATTCAACGGCGCGGTGCGCGCGACCGATTATTCGACCTCGGGCTATGTCACCACCTGGAAGCTCGGTGCGACCTGGGCGCCGATCGAGGATATCCGGTTCCGCGTGACGCGGTCGCGCGACATTCGCGCGCCGAACCTGAACGAGCTGTTCCAGGCCGGCACCGCGAACAGCGATTCGGTCCGCAACCCGAACTTCGACGCCAACAACCCGGCCAATGGTCCGCAATTCTTCCCCTATTCCGGCCTGACGACGGGGAATCCGGGCCTCCAGCCCGAAAAGGCGGACTCGTGGAACATCGGCGGCGTGATTACGCCGCGCTTCCTGCCCGGCTTCTCGGCATCGGTCGATTATTTCCGTATCGACCTGGGAGATGCGATCGACACGATCAGTGCGCAGGAAGTCGTCAATCGTTGCGATGAAGGTGTTCAGGCCTTCTGCGACGCGATCACCACCGACCCGACCCGATCGACGCCGACCACACCCTATCTGCTGATCCGCACCCAGCCTTTCAACTATGTAAGCCGGCTGGTGCGCGGTATCGACTTCGACGCGGCCTATCGTCTGCCGGTGGGAGAAGATAGTTCGATCACGCTGAAGGGGACCGCGACGCGCTATATCGAAAATCTCGCGGACACCGGCATCGCGGGGACGACGCCGGTGAACACGGTGGGTACAAACGGCGGTCAGGCAAGCACGCCGAAGTGGATTTTCCGCGCCAACGTCAACTATTCGACCCCGACCTTCTCCGGTACCGTCACGGGCCGGGGCGTCAGCTCGGGTAAATATCTGGCGAATGCGATCGAATGCACTTCGGGATGCCCGACCTCGACCAGCCAGTTCCCGACCTATGATAACAATCATGTCAAAGGCACGTTTTACGTCGATCTCAACCTGACCCAGAAGGTCAGCGTCAAGAGCGGCTCGGAGGCGGAGTTCTTCTTCAACGTCACCAATCTGTTCGATGCCGATCCGTTGCTGCTGCCCGAAACCGGTTTGGCCGCGAACAGCACCTTTTCAGACCTGCTCGGCCGCACCTTCCGCGTGGGCGTCCGCTTCAAGACAAAGTGAGCGCAGGCAGATGAAAGAAAAGGGAGGGCTCTCGCAGCCCTCCCTTTTTTACCATCCTGAAGTGCCGGAAGGATGAAGAGCGGCCCGTCCGGCTGCTCTATTTGCGCCTCATCGATTTCTACACCGTTTTCGAGGGCGTGAACGGCGTCACGCAAATCGATGAAAAGGGTCAGATCGGATCGTGGGTCAACACCGGCCAGGCGCGACTTGGATATCGCGATGGCGGGTTGCGGTTGGGCTGGAAGGTTCGTCTACACGGGCAAGGCGGTCGACAGCAACCTGCGGCTCGCGATGGCGGAGGCGGTCGGATCAAACCCGCCCTTCCTGCGCATCGGCGACCGTGTGCGCCACGATTTCTACGCCAGCGTCGACCTGCCTTCGGCGGCCAATGATTTCCTTACCTATGCCGGCGTCAACAACGCCTTCAACAGCGTCAGCCCGTACCTGTCTTCGGGAACGGCGTCGGGGAGCTCGCAAAATTTGTCGGGCGATTATGACGTGATCGGCCGTTATCTATACGTCGGGTTCGAAGCGAAATTCTGATCCGCCTCTGTATGCCGCCGCCACACCCCTCCCGGCGGCGGCATACTTATCCTGCTGGATCCCAGCCGAAGCCCCGGCAGGCGCTTCGAAACCCGCCGAGGCGCAAGCCGAGTGAATATATCCTCCCGTCCGGACCGGAACTGATCCCATCAAGCGCATCGATATTGCGCCAGCGGCCTGCTAGGAAGGCGGCCTGAAGGGATCAACGTGTTCGACTTCCTAGCATTTCTTGCCATCGTCATCTTGTTCGTCCTGTTGATGGACACGCGCGGCCGATTGAAGCGGGCCGAGGCGACGCTGGTGGAAGCGGCCAGGCGGATTGGAGCGTTGCAGCGCGGCACCGCGGCGCCCCCGAACGAGGATGAGGCCGCCGCGAAGACCGCGGCCGACGATCGCGAAATCGCCGCTTCAGTGGAGACCAAAGCAGCTGTTGCCGCCGCAGCAGCGCCGCCCGCCGCGCAGGTATCCCGGCCCGTCGAAGCCGCTGTCCGCGCAGGCGGGCAACCCGCGCCGGCAATTACAACCGCGTCTGCTCCTAAGCCATCCGGGGCGTCCCATCCGTCCGGACCGCCTGCCAGCCTTGCTTCGCGTTTCGAGAATCTGTTCGGAAAGACGCTGCCGATCTGGGCCGGCGGCCTGACCCTCGCGATCGCGGGCGTATTGATCGTGCGCTATGCGATCGATGCCGGCTTTTTCGCGCGTGTCTTCACGCCGGGGGTGCAGATCGTAGCCGGGCTTCTGTTCGGCTTCGCGCTGATTGGCGGGGCCGAATATGCCTGGCGGAACGAGGAAAAATTGCGCGACGTGCGCGTGCCGCAGGCGCTCTCCGGCGCGGGCATCGCGACTCTCTATGCGGCAATCATGGTCGCCGCGAACGTCTATCAGCTGATCGGGCCGCTGCTCGCCTTTTTCGCGCTCGCGCTCGTCACTGCCGCGGCGCTCGGCCTGTCGCTCCGGTTCGGTCCGCCCAGCGCGCTGCTCGGCCTTGCGGGCGGACTTGCGGCGCCGGCGATGGTCGGCGCGGTCGAGCCCAATGTACCGCTGCTGGCGGTCTATCTGGCGCTCACGATCGCAGGCCTTGCTGGGGTGTCGCGCGCGCGCCGCTGGCCGTGGCTGGCGCTCGCGGCATTGATCGGCGGGATCGGCTGGGGCCTGTGGATGGTCCTCGCCAGCACGGCGCTCGACGTCGTCGCTTCGCTCTCGATCGGTGGCTTCGTCCTCCTTCTCGCCATCGCGCTGCCGATGATGGCGTTCGATGGTCCGCGCTCGACGCTGTTGCGGGCGGCATCGGCGGCGGTCGGGGCCTTCCAGCTGGCGCTGCTCGTCGGCTATGGCGGCTTTGCTCCGCTTCATTGGGGCCTGTTCGCGCTGATCGCCGCCGCCGGGCAATGGCTCGCCTGGCGCAACCGTGACTTCGCTATCGTTCCGTCGATCAGCCTGCTGCTCTCGCTCGCGCTGCTCGTCGCCTGGCCCGATCCGACGCCGTTCTGGTTTGCTCTGATCGGGCTGTCGCTGCTCGCGATCCACGCGCTGCCGCTCCTGGCCCGGCTGTGGGCTCTACCCAAAAACCTGCGCGCGACGCTGGAGCTTTGCACCACCGCGCTGGTCGGCACCCCGCTCACCAAATGGCATTTCGGGAATATCGCCGATACGTCGCTCGCGATGGTAGCGCTCGGCGGCGGCTTGCTGACCGGGGTGGCCATCATTTGCGGCTGGAACGTCGAAGGACGAACGCGCGACAGCCGCTCTGCCTGGCTGACGGCAACGAGCGGCGCGCTGCTTGCGCTCGCCATGCTCCTTATCATGCCTGCTTGGCTGGCACCGCTCAGCATCGCAGCGGTCGCGGTCGCGCTACTTTTCTTCGGAAAGGCGGCGCAGGACGCACGCATCGAACGGGTCGCAACAGGTTTCGTCGGCGCCGCGCTCGTCGCCCTCGTCGCGACGCCGCGCGCGTTCGACGAACTGCCCCGGCTGGCCGCGGGCGCAGGCGGCATGGACAGTATGGCGGTTGTCCGCTGGGCTGGCCTCGCGCTCGTCGCGATCCTGTTCGCAGTCCGCGGCGAAGGCGCCATCGTGCGCCGGATCGGGCAGATCGCTGCAGCGCTATTTGCGTATGGAACCTTTGCGCAATTCGTTCCCGCCTCCACGTTGATGCTCGTTCCCGCGCTGGGCGGAGCGGCAATGCTTCTTGCGGTGCGCCGAACCGGTTTCGATCGTGTAGACGGCGCCGTCACCAGCCTTGCGGCGCTCAGCCTCGGTTGGGCCGCGCTGCCGATTTTCCTCTGGTCCACGAAAGCGCTGCTATCGCTGGTCGGCATGCCAATGCAATTCGACCTGCTGCTTCTCACCGCCCAGCCGCTGTTGTTGCGGCTGCTCGTTCCGGCGCTGCTGTTCGCAATGCCGCTCTGGCTGATCCGTGATGCCTTGCCCCGCTGGCTCTGGATCACCGCGCTCAGCCTCGCTGCGATCGTTGGAAGCGTCGCCGTCCATTCGCTCTATCGTCTCGGATTCGCTGCGATGGCGGGCGACGATTTTGTCGCGACGGGCGTGTTGCAGCGGCTGATCTGGGAAGCGTTGCTGATCGGGAGCGGATGGTTCGCGCTGACCCGCGGGCTGACGGGGGCGGCGCGCCCACTGATCGTCGCGGGCACCGCCCACGCGCTCTTCTATGGCCTGCTACTCCACAATCCCCTGTGGTCGATGCAGGCGGTTGGCGGCTGGCCGCTCATTAGTCTGCTGATCCCGCTTTTCCTGCTGCCGTGGTTCGGCCTGTCACAGACGCCAGTGATGTTTGCCCAGCGAGCGGCACCAATCGACCGCATCGTCCAGATCGCGACAATGTTGCTCGTCGCGAGCTTTGCGTGGGCGACGCTTCGCCAGCTTTTCCATGGCACCTTACTCGCCACACCGGGCGTCACCGACGCGGAGAATATCCTGCGCTCGATCCTGCTCCTCGCGCTGGCGCTCGGCTTCCTCTTGTGGGGTATCCGGACAAAGCGTCACGACTGGCGGATCGCGTCGCTGGTGCTGATGATCGGCGCGGCGGGCAAAGTGTTCCTCTTCGACACCTCGGGGCTCGAGGGGCTCGCGCGGATCGGATCGTTCGTCGCGCTCGGGTTCAGCCTGATCGGGATCGGCTGGCTCTATAGCCGCCAGCTTGCGCCCGATCGGGGCACCGAACCGGCTCAGCCCGGCGTCAGCTGACCGAACGACACGATCGCGTCGAAGGCAGCGGCCCAATTCGGTCTTCGCGGGCGCGCCCGATATCTTCTCGACGGGCTGCGCGCACGCGGCTGGCTTTTCTACACCTTCATCGGCGGCAGCGCTCGGTTCATGTTCGCGTGGGACGCCGATGTCGCGACGGTAGACCAGTTGGCTCAGGATATTCTGGAGCTTTGCGAAGTGGTCCGGCCGGGTGCGAGCCTCCAGTTCGGCCTGCCCCTTCCCATCGGCACCGTGCGCCGCCATGGCATGAGGCCTGCGAAACCGGAACTGCGAATCGATGCTGCGTCACCTTCCCCCCATTCCCGCCTGGTCCTCGGCGCTGATTGCCGCGCTTGTCGGCTTCGGCGGTACGATCGCGCTCGTCGTCCAGGCGATGCGCAACCTCGGCGCCTCACCGACCCAGACGGGTTCGGCGGTCACTGCGCTGTGCCTCGGCATCGCGCTCGCCGGCGCGGCGCTATCGTGGCGGCTGCGCATCCCGGTCGTGCTCGCATGGTCGACCCCGGGCGCAGCTCTGCTCGCGGTTGCGCCCCCCGGCCTGTCCTGGCCGGTCGCCGTCGGCATCTTCCTGTCGGCAGCACTGATGATGATCCTGCTCGGCATCGTGCCGCTGCTCGGGCGGCTTGCGGAGCGCATTCCCTCGTCGATCGCTTCGGCGATGCTCGCGGGCGTGCTTCTGCCCTTCTGCCTCAAGCTGTTCGGGCTCGGCGTAGCCGATCCGTTGCTGATCGCCCTGCTCGTTGCGGTTTTCGTCGTCGCTCGCCAGCGGCTGCCACTTTATGCTCTGCTCCTCGCGCTCGCGGCAGGCATGGCGCTCACACTGCTCCGCGCCGATATGGGGTTGCTGCCGCGGGGCGCAACCTTTGGCACGCTCATGCCCGTCGCCCCGGTCTTCGACGCAGGTGCGATCCTCAGTGTCGGCCTGCCGCTGTTCCTCGTCACCCTGGTGTCGCAAAACCTGCCCGGCCTCGTCGTGCTGCGCAGCGCGGGCTATGATCCGAAGCCGCGCCCGCTGCTCGTCGGCAGTGGCATCGCGTGGCTTGCGGCGGTGCCGTTCGGCGCGCATGGCCTGAACCTCGCGGCGATCACCGCCGCGATCTGTACCGCCGACGAGGCGCACCCCGACCGCGCGAAACGCTGGACCGTGGGCATTCTGTATGCCGCATTCTATCTACTGCTCGCGATCTTCTCCCCTTTGCTAGTGCGGGTGTTTCTCGCGCTGCCACCCACGGTGATCGCAGCGCTGACCGGCGTTGCGTTGATCCCCGCATTGCTCGGCGCGATGGAGACTATGCTGGCGGACAGATCCGATCGCGACCCGGCGATCCTGACCTTCCTTGCCACCGGATCGGGGTTGACGCTGTTCGGGCTTGGGTCGGCCTTCTGGGGGCTGGTCGTCGGCTTTCTGGCGCTGGCGGCGAGCAGATGGCTGGCACGGTGCGGCTGACGTCACGCGATACGCAGCTATTCGTGGCGAAGCGCGTCGATCGGGTCGAGTTTCGACGCGCGGCGAGCCGGATAAAATCCGAACGTGATCCCCATCAGGGCCGAAAAGAGAAAGCTCAGCGCGTTGACCAGCGGATCGAACAAAAAGGGTACATCGATCACGCCGGCCATGCTCCACGAAAGGAGGAAGGCGAGCGCGATGCCGACGACGCCGCCAAAGCAACACAGGACGACGGCCTCCGTCAGGAATTGAAGCTGCACCTCTCGCGCGAGCGCGCCGATCGCGAGGCGGATGCCGATCTCGCGCGTGCGTTCGGTGACCGACACGAGCATGATGTTCATGATGCCGATCCCGCCGACCAGCAGGCTGATCCCCGCGATCACCGCCACCATCGCCGTCAGCGCCCCGGTCGCGGCGCCCAGCGCCTGATTGACCTGCGCGGTGTCGACGACGTTGAAGTCGTTGGCCGCGGTTCCCTGTAACAATCGGCGCTCCCGCAGCAGCGCCACGAGCGAGGCCTGGATCGTCGTGCTCGCATAGGCGCTGTCATATTTGATCACGAAATATTGCAAATTGTCGTTTCCGGTAAAGCGCCGCTGCACCGTTTTGAGCGGCATCATCACGACGTTGTCGCTGTCCTGATCGCGACCGCCGCCCTCGCCGCGTTCCTTCAGCATGCCGACCACGGTGCAAGAAACATTGTCGAGCCGGATCTTCGCGCCAAGCGGGCTCGCCCCGGCGACGAATATCGCCTGCCGGACCTTCGGACCGACCAGGCAAACGCTCTTGCCCGCGGTCACTTCCTCGTTCGAAAACGCCCGGCCTTCCGCCACCTCCACCGACCGGGCGCGAAGAAATTCATTCTCCACCCCCTGAACGCTGGTCTGCCAGCTTTGCCCGTTGTGAAAGGCGGTCGCCGAAGCGGAGACGCTGCCCGACACATCCTCGACCCCGGCGATCTGGCTCCGCGCCGCTTCGATATCATCCTGCTTGAACGGCCGCGGCGCGCCGCGGTCGCCCCGGACGGGGAAGACGATCAGCACATTCGACCCCAGCGATGATATCTGGCTCTTGACCGACGCCGTAACCCCGTTGCCCAGCGTCACCATCGTGATGACCGCGGCAACGCCTATGATGATCCCGAGCGTCGTCAGGAAGGATCGCAGCAGATGCCGCCGGATTTCGCGGAATGCGAGCAGAAGGGTCGCGCCAAACATCAGCCTGTCTCGCCGGCCGGCGCCCGCGCCCCGCGTTCGACACGCTCGACCAGCCCGTCGCGGAAATGGAAGATGGTGCGAGCGAAAGCCGCCATTTCCTGCTCATGCGTCACCATCAAAATGGTGATGCCCTCCCCGTTGAGACGCGTCAGCAATTGCATGATCTCGAGCGAGCGATCGGTATCGAGGTTACCCGTCGGCTCGTCGGCGAGCAGCACGGCGGGTTCGGTAACGAGCGCACGCGCGATCGCGACGCGCTGCTGCTGGCCGCCCGATAGCTCGGCGGGGGTGTGGTGGGCCCACGGACCGAGGCCCACCTGATCGAGCGCACGCATCGCGGCCGCGTGGCGAACGCTCTTCTTCTCGCCGCGATAGAGCAGCGGCAGCTCGACATTTTCGACCGCCGACGTCCGCGCGAGCAGGTTGAAGCCCTGAAAGACGAAGCCAAGATAGCGGCGCCGCAACAGGCTGCGCTGGTCGCGGTCGAGCGCCTGCACCTCGACCCCGCGGAAGCGGAATATCCCGCTCGTCGGGACGTCGAGGCAGCCGAGGATGTTCATCGTCGTCGACTTGCCCGAACCCGATGGCCCCATCACCGCGACGAAATCCCCGCGCTCGATCCGCATGTCGACGCCCTTGAGCGCCTGGAAGGCAGCCGGCCCCTTTCCGAAGGTCTTGGTGATAGCCTCCAGCTCGATCAACGGCGCGTTCGAGGATGCGGCAGCGGTCACTGAGGAGTAGCCGCCTTGCCGGTCACCACTTTCATCCCGGTTCGCAGTTTCTTCGAGGTGACCGCCGTCAGCCGACCGTCGCTCTCGCCGGTTACGACGTCGATCGGGTCCAGCTTGCCATCGGCCTGCAAGACCCAGACGCGCTGGCGGCTCCCGGCGCCGATCGTCGCGCGCTGCTCGTTCTTTTCGAGCCCGATTTCGGGATTGAGCACGCTCGTGGCGTCCTTCTCCTTCGCATCGGGTTGAAAGCGCAGGGCGCCATTGGGCACGAGAAGCTGTTTGCCCGTGCTGCCGGTGGCGATCGTCGCGGTGGCGGTCATACCGGGCCGCAGCACCCCCTCGGCATTGGAAACGGCGAGCCGTGCTTCATAGCTGACGACAGCATTGCTCCCGGCGGTCGCCGCGGCCGACTGCTGGCTCGCCTGCGACGCAGTGTTGCTCGATGCCTGATCGACGCGCTCGACGCGCGCCGGGAAACGGCGTCCAGGATAGGCATCGACCGTGAAACTAGCGCCCTGTCCTTCACGCACTTGGCCGACATCGGCTTCGTCAATTTCGACGCGGAGCTGCATCGCCGACAGGTCCTCGGCAATGATGAACAGCGTCGGCGTGTTGAAACTCGCTGCGACGGTCTGCCCCGGCTCGACCTGCCGCGCCAGCACGACGCCTGAAACGGGCGAGCGGATCACCGCGCGGTTGCGGTTGGTCACCGCAGACGACAACTGCGCCTCGACCGCGCGGACGTTAGCGTTTGCCGCGGCGACCGCCGCGGTGTCGCGCTTGACGGCGCCCTTGGCCTGATCGAACTCGACTTGCGACGGCACTTTTCCGCCTGAAATGCGAAAGACATTCTCCAGCCGCGCAAGCTGCGCCCGGTCGACGTCGAGCGTCGCCTGTGCCTGCGCGACCTGTGCACGCGCGGCGTTGAGATTGGCCTGCGCCTGCGTGATCTGGTCCTCGATCACGTCAGTGTTGATCTGTGCCAGCACCTGCCCGCGCGTCACGCGGTCGTTCACATCGACAAAGACGTCGTCGAGCTTGCCCGACACTTCGGAACCCACCTCGACCTGATTGGTCGGACGCAGATTGCCCGTCGCCGTTACGCTGAGCACCAGCGATCGCTGCGCCACCGCTTCGGTGATATATTCCGGCTCGTCGCCGCCGCGCGAGCAGGTCGCGACCCCCAGCAGCAGGACGAGCGCCAGCAGCGCCGGCAGCCAGTATTTCATCCAGCGCCGCCAGCGCGGTTGCGGTTTGGCGCCCAGAAATTCATCGAGCTGCTGCGGTTCGGCATCGGTCATTCTGGTGTTCCCCCGTCCGGATCGGAGCCGTCCGGACCCGAATTCGCTGCATTCCATCCGCCACCGAGCGCCTGATTGAGGACGATAAACGCGTTGGCGCGCTCGGCTTCGCTCGCGGCGAGCGCGTTGCGCGCGCCGAGCAATTGATTTTCGGTGGTGAGCAGCGTCTGGAAATCGATGAGGCCTGCCTGATACTGGCTACGCGCAAGCAGTGCGGCATTGTTGGCCGCCTCAAGCGCTGCGCCGTTAAGCTGGACGCGCTCGCGAGCAGACCGCATCGCCACCGCTGCGCTCTCCACATCCTCGAGCGCAGCGAGTATCGTTTGCTCCCATGCCGCAAGCGAGCCCTGCGCTGCCGCTTCGGCACCGGCCACCTGCGCCCGGGCGCGGCCGCCGTCGAAAATCAGCTGGCTCACCCCGGCAAAGAGTCCGCCGGTGACGACGTCGAACAGGTTGCCAATGCCGAACGACGATGTGCCGATGTTACCGGTCAGCCGCACCAGCGGCAGCAATTGTGCCCTCGCGACGCCGATACGCGCCGTATCGGCGAGCAACGCGGCTTCGGCCTGACGCACGTCGGGACGGCTACGCAGGATCGCTGCTGGCGTATCGAGACCCGCCGCCTCGGGCGGAACGGGTATGCGACGCATATCGGCTTCCAGAGCGCCCCGTACCGCGCCTGGCGGCTCGCCGACCAGCGTCGAGATCGTATTCGCGGCCTGTGCGAAATCGCGTTCGAGCGCGGGAATGCTCGCCGCCGTCTGCGCACGCTGCGCCGCCGCCTGTTCGACATCGAGGCTGGATACAAGACCGGCCTGCAACCGCCAGCGGGCAATCTGCAGATTTTCATCCTGTATCGTCAGGGTCTCGCGCGCAATGGCGCGCTGAACTGCCAGCGCCCGCGCCGAGACGGTCGTCTGTGCCACCTGACCCGCAATCAGCCGTCGCAGGTCCGCAAGGCCATAACCCACCGCAGCGAGGTCGGCGCGCGAGGCCGCGACATTATTGCCGATCCGGCCGAACAGGTCGATTTCCCACTGCGCATCGGCACCGAGCGAGAATTGCAGCCGATCATCGGCGAGGTCGCCGACATTGCGACGGATGCCGCCCGAACCATCGATCTGCGGCAGGAAGCTGGCGCGCGCGGCGCGTACGCCGGCCCGCGCCTGCGCCACCCGCGCGGCGGTCTGCGCGATGTCGCGGTTGTTGGCGAGGGCGCGGTCGACATATTGATCGACCAGCGGATCGTTCAGCCGGGTCCAATAGGTTGCGGAGATAGCGGGCTGGACGTCCGCATTGTCCGACCAGCGCTCTGGTAAGGAGATGGCCGGCTGCGGAGCGGTCTGCGTCGCAATCGGTGCGCAGGCGCCAAGTCCGCCAGCCCAAACAGCAACAAACAGCCAGCGCTTTCCCTTTTTTTGCATGCGCCCCCTCAATAGTCCCCGCCGCCCGACACATCCGTTAACGCAAACCGCGAGACCATATCGGGTGAATGGGCAAGATTTTGGGATGAGACAATATCAAATCGAACCGGACCAAAGCTATTTTTCTTCTAATTTTAATCCGCTAGCCTGACCGATACGCGCGATTCCGATCGTCCGATCATCAAAGTTCAAATCGAGTGTGGTTGGAATTAGCGCGCGCCCGGTTGTATATACGGGTGATGGATCCTGAATCTCCCACCCGGCCAACCGATGACCGCCCTTCTCCGCGCTACATTGCGATCAAGCTGAGCATATCGGACGCCGTGCGCGAAGGCCGTCTGAAGCCGGGTGACCGCGTTCCGTCCGAAGCCGAACTGGTCGAACAATTCAATGTATCGCGGATGACGGCGAACCGCGCGCTGCGCGAATTGCAGGCGTCGGGGATTGTCGTTCGCCGCGCCGGCGTCGGTTCGTTCATAGCCGAACCCCGGCCGATCGGCCAGATGATCGAGATCCGGAATATCGCGGACGAAATTCGCGAGCGGGGACATGACTATCGTGCCCGCGTAATCCAGAACCGCGAAGAACGCGCCGGAACAGAGACGGCGGCGCTGCTCGAGGTGCCGCCCGGCACCCGGCTATTCCATTCGGTCATCGTGCATCATGAAGCCGAATTCCCGATCCAGCTTGAGGATCGTTTCGTGCTCGCGTCCGCAGCGCCGGATTATGGCAAGATCGACTTCACGCAGATGACCCCGAACGAATATCTGACCCGCACTGCTCCGCTCGAACGCGTCGAGCATCGCGTATGCGCGGTCATCCCCGACGAACGAACACACCATATGCTCGGATTGGCCCCCGGCGAACCGGTGCTGCGAATGACGCGGCGCACATGGAGCCGCGCGCGCCTCGTCTCGCATGCATCGCTCACGCACCCCGGCAGCCGGTTCGAGCTGTCGGCCGCCTTTTCGATCGACGACTGACGCGTCAGGCCGCGGTTCGCGTCACGACGGCCTTGCGCCGACGGCGCAGCCAACGAAAATCGGCGCGGCTGAAGCTTTTGAACAACAGATAGAATCCGGTCCCCGAAAGCCACAATGTCCCAAATGCGACGAAGATGATGAGCGGGTGATTGAAGCTCTTCCGGTTCAGATAGTCCATATTGTGGAGCATCCAGAAAAAGTCCCACGTCCGCCAGGTATCGCCGCGCATGACGAGGAAACGTGCGGTATCGAGCGAGACATAGGCGCTGCTGTTCTCGGCATCGGCAAAATCGACCCGCCACATCGCGCCTTCATGATCGCGCGCCTCGAGGTTCGGTTTTGCCAGCACGCTCACCTGGCGGATCGGTGCGTCGTTCATCATCGCCGCGATCTCGCGGGCGAGCGGTGCATCAACGCGAACATCTTCACCGCTCGTCGCGTCGATCAGGCGGGTGCCCTTCGCGGTGTGAAGTTCATACACCGGCCGGGTGCCGAGATCGCGCATGATCACCCCGGTGACGGGCTCGCCGCGCGGCAGGGCGGCGACGTCGAAATATTCTCCTGCCGGCAAGGGATGCGCATGCGACATGCCGCCGCCGTGACCACCGACCTTATCCTTATCGAGCAGCGCCATCACCGAACCGCTCAGCGCCCAGAGAAGAAACTGGAGACCAAGGATCAGCCCAACCCATTTATGGATACGCCGGAAGAATAGCGGCGTCAGGCGGATACGTTTCATGCTTTCTTCCTCTTGCGGCGCTGGAATGACCAGATCAGCAGCCACGCGCCCGTCAGTGCCATGGCAAAGGCGCTCCAGGTCGCGACGCGGAGCAGCGGGTTGTTGACGTCGGTCCGCTCGTCATAATCCATGATATGCAGCATCCACGCGAAGTCGAAGACGCGCCACAGGGCGTGGCGGCGCGAGATAAGTTCGCCCGTCTGCGGCGACAGATACAGCGTCGGACGGTTCCAGCCTTCGAACTCGACCTGCCAATAGGGCGGCTTGCGCGACTGCATTTCCTGCGGCGCCTTGGTAAGCAGCCGCACCGACACAATCTTGCCATCGCCGGTATAGATGCGCCGCGCCTGCACCCGGACCTGGGACTCGGTGAGCGCAGGGAGCGGCGCGCCCGAGCGGGCATCGTATAATCTTGGCCCCTCCGGCGTTTCGGCGCGCCAGACCGGCGACCCGAAAAAGCGTTGCAGCCGGAGTTCGGACACCCCGGGCGCCGCCGCGACGATCCGCGACGGCGGGGCAAACCCGCCCAGGTCGAAGGCTTCGGCCGACGGCGCGCGCACCAGATGGTCGCCGTGGATGGTGTCGATATGGACGACCACCATGTAAAAGCCCGTCAGCGTCCAGAGCAGAGCCTGGACGCCGACCACCAGGGCCAGCCATTTGTGCGTTCGCCGAACAAGCAGCGGCCAGCGGATCGCCATGTCGCCCCTCCCCTTAGAACGCGGTGCGGAAACCGACATAGAAGCGCCGACCGAGCAGGTCGTACGTCATCGTGTCGGTGTTGGCATCGGTAAAGCTCTGGATATACGGCGCCTTACGATCGAACAGATTGTCGACACCAAGCTGGAAACGCGTCTTCTCGTCGATCTCGTAAGCGACCTGGAGATTGTGGTAAAAGACGTTCGGCGTGCTGTAGCCTATTTCACCGGGATCGGCGTTGAAGTCGGTCGCCTTGCCGATCCACTGGGTCGACCAGGTCGCGCTGACACCATCCTTTTCGGCGGTCAGCACACCATAGCCGCGCCACTTGGGATAACCGCCATTGCCGCCGCCAATGAAGCCGTCGAAGTCGATCGGCGCGCCGCCCGGAAACGGATAAACGACATATTTGTTGAGGTAGGTCAGGTTGACGTCGAACGAGATGTTCACGCCGCCAATGTCGTTATTATAGACAAGTCCAAGGTCGAGGCCGTTCATTTCCTCGCGGCCGGTGTTTATCGGCTGCGCCGACAGGAAGGTGACCTCACCGGTCAGCGTGCTGCGCGTGAAATCGTCGCAAAACGGATGCGCCAGATTCGGGCTCGCATAACAGATCGCGAGCTTGGTCGAGCCCGGAATGGCCCGGATCGCGTCCTTGATCTTGATGTCGAACCAGTCGGCGGTCAGCGAAAGCCCCGGAACGAGCCCGCGCGGCGAAATCACCGTCCCGACCGTCCAGGTGGTCGAGCTTTCGGGCTGGAGATTTTCGTTGCCACCAACGGTGGTCAGGATCGTCGTGCCCAGCTGGACGTAGTTCGCCGGAACGCGCGAGGCCTGACAATTGGCGATCAACGTCGCATTGCCGCTCGTCGAATAGCGCGAACACGGGTCGGTCGTCGTGAGATTGCCTTCGGACACCCCTCCGAACAGCTCTGGGACGTTCGGGATGCGGAATCCGGTGCCATAGGTTCCGCGCAAGCGGACACTATCGTTGATGACCCAGTCGATACTGGCCTTGTAATTCCAGTCGCTGCCGAACAGGTCGTAGTTCGAATAGCGTACTGCCCCGCCTGCGGTCAGTGCCTGGAAAAAGGGCGTATCGGCAAGGATCGGCACCGAAAGCTCGAGATAGGCTTCCTTCGCGGTGCTGGTCCCCGAAATCGGGCTCTGCTGGTTGGTGTTGGCGATGCCAAGGACGGTCAGCGGATCGGGATCGCGCCAGCCCTTTTCCTTGCGATACACGACACCGGCCGCGAAGGAGACCGGCCCGGCGGGCAGCTTGAACAGATCACCGTTGAGGTCGGCGGTGACCGTCGCCAGCTGGTTTCCGCCTCGATCGCGCGAGGTGAAGAGGATATAGTCAAGAACCTGCGGCGTCAGGTCACCGAACCCGAGATAGTCACCGCAGGGGATCGCGGCGCCTGCAGCTAGGCTGCACTTCGTCGTATCCAGCGAATTGCGGACGCGCTCGAGATTGGCCACGTTGGTCGAACCGTCGACCGCAGTGTTGCGTCCGAAAGCGCCGGCGACTTCCCAGCCCCAATCGTTCGACAGTTTGCCGCGCAGGCCGAATGTGCCCTGCCAGGTATTCGTCTCCTGGAAGAACTGGCGGGCGCCGGGCTCGGCAAGGCGCCGCTGGACGAGAACGATATTCTGACCGGTCGGGTTGGTCGGGTTGCCCGCCGTGATCGACAGGTTGCGCAGCGTTCCCGGGGTCGCGATCTGGTTCGATTTGCGGAAGGTATAAAGGAACTCGCCGAAAGCCTCGATGCTATCGGTCAAATCATAGTCGGCGAAGAACGCCGCGCTGACGCGCTCGACCGGGCTGACGGCATTGAGGAACGGCGCCGAATTGAAATTATGCTTGGCGGCGCTGTATGGCTCGAAGAAGTTGCCGTTGCCGCCCAGAACCTGGTTGAAGTTGATCTGCTGACCGTTCGGCAGCACCGCACGGCCGCCGATCGTCGACGCGCTGTTGACGCAGCCGAGCGAGCCGGGGGTGGTTTCGGCAAGCGAGCACGGCGCGCGGGTTGCCATGTTGACCGCTTTGGTCTTCTGGTACGTCACCGCGGCCATGAAGCCGCCGCGATCGTTCCGGATTCCCCAGATCAGGTCGGCGGTGAAATCGGACCCGTCGCCCTTTTCGGTCAGGCCCTGCCGCACGCTGAGCCCGAGACCTTCATAGTCGCTCCGGGTGACGAGATTGACAACGCCCGCCATCGCATCGGCGCCATAGATCGCCGATGCCCCGTCCTTCAGCACATCGGTGCGCGCGAGCGCGACGACCGGGATCATGTTGAGGTCGGGCGACGAGTTCGCGCCGGTGCCGCCAGCGACAAGACGACGGCCGTTGAGCAGCACAAGCGTGCGTTTGATGCCAAGCCCGCGCAGATTGACCTGCGCCGTGCCATAGCCGTTGCCCGTCCAATAGGCCGAGGTCTGGTTACCGGCAAAGCCAGCGTTGGCGGGGAGCCGCTGCAACACCGTCTCGATATTCACGACGCCGGTATTTTCGATCTGCTCGGCCGACACGACCGTCGCGGGACCGACGCCGGCAAGGTCGGTGCGTCGGATGCGCGATCCCGTCACGACGATATCATTACCGTTCCCTGCGCTCTCGGCCCCAGTGTCCGGCGCGGGTTCATCCTGCGCAAAAGCCGGCGTGGCGAGGCAAGCGACGGCTGCGGCGCCGGCTAGCAACATTGTTCTGATCGTCATGGCGAAACCCCCTATTTTGGCTGCATGCGTCACCGCAGACAGCAGCGATTGTATATACAGGCACTCTGCATATACGTGCGGCACAACCCCACCCCTCACGCCGCGCGCATTTTCTTGCTCCCCTGCATCGGCGGACCATCACAAACCGCCCTCAGCCCCCTATCTGCGTAATAAAATTACAGAGCCGCGCGACGCCTCGCACCGCGGCACATGTTCGTTCGACCGTTGGGCGGATCGACGAAGCGGGGTTCGCTGGACTGGCGCAGAATGCGCCGCGAGGTTAGAACCAGGCCTTCACCCCGACGACCAGGCTGAAGCTGTCTGCATCCTCGCCGTCGGCGCGCGCAAAGCGGGCCGTGTCGCCAATCTTGCGCGCCCATTCGACGCCGATGTAGGGCGCGAATTCCCGGACGATCTCGTAGCGCAGCCGAAGGCCGAGCTCGACGTCGGACAAGCCCGATCCGACCCCGCTTTCGGGAACATCCTGCAGCGCGAAATTGACCTCGGCCATCGGCTGGAGGATCAGTTTCTGGGTGATGCGCTGGTCGTACGAGCCTTCGATCCGGCCGAGCAGATCGCCCTTGTCCGACAGGAACAGCGCCCCTTCGGTTTCGAACCAGTAAGGCGCCAGACCCTCGAAACCGATCACGGCATAGGTGCGATCCGGGCCCTGCCCCAGATCCTGCCGGATACCGGCCTGCGCATTGAAATAGGGGCCGATCGCCCGGCTGTAGAGAAATTGCAGCTCCGCGCTTTCGACGCCTTCGCCGAAGACCGCTTCGCCTTCGCTTTTGACCGTAAGCCGGTTGATGTCGCCGCCGTACCAGCCCTCGCCTTCCCACCGGAAGCCATCATGCCCATTGCGCGCCTGATATTCGGCCAGGTTGATGGCGATAAACGCGGTCTTCTGTCCGCCATTCTCGATCATCATCGCATGGCGCGAATGCTCCATATCCGTCTTTGAAAAATAGCGGTCCGCATACCAGTCGCCAGGCGGCGCGGGAGCCGGCGCGTCCCCCGCCGGCAGGTCGGTTCCCGTCATAGCAGACGGGCTTGCGGACGGCTGTGCGCTGGCCCCGGATTTGGGCATGCAGTGCCCCATCGCCGCATGTTCGGGCGGACAATCGGGATCGCCAACCGGCGGTGGCGCAGGCTTGTCGGATTTCGGCGTACAATGACCCATTGCGGCATGTTCCGGGGCGCAACCGGAATCGGCCGTCGGCGGAACGACGGGCGGAGCGGCCTGATGCGCGCCATGATGCGACTGCCCAAGCGCCGGCGTGGCAACGGTGACCACCGAGAGACCGGCGAGCAGGATCGAGGCGCGGATCATGCTGCTTCTCCGCGCGGACGGACGCTGACGACGCGCATCATCCCGGCGTGCATATGATACAGAAGATGGCAATGAAACGCCCAGTCGCCGAGCGCGTCGGCGGTGAAGTCGAAAGTCGCGATCCCGCCGGGTTGCACGATCACGGTGTGCTTGCGCGGCGCGCGGTCGCCCTTGCCCGTCACCAGCTCGAAAAAATGCCCGTGCAGATGGATGGGGTGGCTCATCATCGAATCGTTGATCAGGTTCACCCGCACCCGCTCGCCCTCGATGAAGGGAATGGGTTCGTGGTGATCGGACATCTTCACGCCGTCGAACGACCACATGAATCGTTCCATATTGCCCGTGAGGTGGATGTCGAGCGAGCGTTCGGGCGCGCGGACATCGGGGTTGCGGTCGAGCGCGACGAGATCGCGATAGGTGAGCACCTTGTGCCCGACATCCTCCAGCCCCTGTCCCGGTTCGCCCGTCCGGTCGACGGGCATCGGCGAAATCGACTGGACGCTCGGGTCGCGCTTGACCTGCGGCGCGACGTCGAAGTCGCGCATGCTGTGGTCCATGCCGCCCGCACCGTGGCCCATCGCGGCATGATCGGGCGCACCGCCGACGGCGGCAGCGCCGGGGGGCGTGCAATGCCCCATCGCAGCATGCTCGGCCGTGCACGATGCGTCGCCGCCGGCCGCGCCATCGGCCATCGCGCCCATGCCCATGTCCTTCATCGTGGCGAGCGGACGTTTGCGCAGGGGCGGCACCTCGGCGGTCATTCCCGCACGCGGCGCCAGCGTCGCCCGCGCCATCCCCGACCGGTCGTTGACCTCGGCCACAAAACTATAGGCGCGGTCTTCGACCGGCGTGACGATGACGTCATAGGTTTCGGCGACGCCGATCTGGAATTCGTCGATCTCGGTCGGCACGACGTTCAGCCCGTCGGCCTGCACCACCGTCAGGCGAAGGCCCGGAATGCGGACGTTGAAGATCGACATGGCGGACGCGTTGACGATCCGCAGCCGGACACGCTCGCCGGGCGCGAACAGCGCGGTCCAATTGTCGCGCGGCCCGTACCCGTTGACGAGAAACTGGTATGTCGAGCCATTGACGTCGGCGACATCGGTCGGGTCCATGCGCATTGCGCCCCATTCGACGCGCTCGTTCAGCGGCTGATCCTTGCCGCCAAGCAGACCCGAAAGCGTCTGGCGTTGCATGTTGAAATGTCCGGGATTGACCTTGAGCTTGCGAAAGATAGCCTCGGGCGACAGCTGGCTGTGATCCGACAGAACCACGACATGCTCGCGGTCGTACCCGATGGGATCGGTGCCCGCCGGATCGATGACGATCGGACCATAGTGGCCGAGCTGTTCCTGCAGTCCCGAATGGCTGTGATACCAGTAAGTGCCCGACTGCTGGACAGGGAATTCATAGACGAAGGTCGAACGCGGCTTGATCCCCGGAAAGCTGACACCTGGAACACCGTCCATCTGGAAGGGGAGGATCAGCCCGTGCCAATGGATCGAGCTGTCCTCGTCGAGATCGTTGATGACTGTAAGCCGCGCCGTCTGCCCTTCCCTCAACCGCACGAGCGGGCCCGGGATGGTGCCGTTGATCCCGATCGCACGGCTGACCTTGCCGTCGACCCGCATCGTCTGCCGCGCAATCCGAAGTCGAATGTCGTTCCCCGATACCGTCGGAAGCGTCGAGGCGATGCCGGCCGAGACCGGCTGCGCCCAAGCGGGATACCATGAAGCCAGCGCCGCCAGTGCCCCGCCGCCCAACGCCCCGTTCACGAACCCACGCCTGTCAATCTGCATAATAATCCCGGCTGCTATTGTTTGTCTCTAGGGACATACGCGAAGCGAACGCCAGACCCTCGCCTCATTTTTCATCGAGCATGGCCCGCAACTTGGTGCGGGCCCGATAAAGGCGGGTTTCCACGGTCTTTTCGCTGACCTTCAGAAGGTCCGCCGTTTCCGACTGGCTGAGTTCCTCGACGCCGCGCAGCACCAGCACCTCGCGCAAATTGTGCGGCAATCCGGACATCGCCTTTCGCACGCGGGCCAGTTCCGCGCGGTCGCTGGCTTCGACGTCGGGCGCCGGACCGTCGATCGCCACATCGAACGCGTTTTCAAGCGGCAAGGCGCGCGTGAAAAAAGACCGCACCGCCCGCCGCCGCGCCCAGTCGCGACATTTGTTGAGCGCAATGCGCGAAATCCAGATCCGGAACGGCCTCTCGCCGTCATACCGTTCGATTGCAGCGAATGCGGCGACGAAAGTTTCCTGCGACAGGTCCATCGCTTCGTCTGCATCGCCAACATGGTGGCGGATGAGGCGGAAGACCGGCGCCTTGTAACGCGCGAGGAGTTCGCGATAAATCTCGTCCCGTCCGGTGCCGGCGAGCGCGGCGAGCTCGCGGTCGCTACATTGCGATAGATCTAGGCTCACCTTGCATCGGCGGTCAGTGCCTTGACCACGGTTTTGTCGAACATCGCGGCCTGATCGCGGTCGAGCACGGCGCGCATCGCGAACAGATGCTGCAGCGTCTCCTTCTGCAACTCGCCCATCACTTCATGGGTCTCGTCGATCGCTTTGGTGACGCGGGGGCCATAGCCATGCTCGGCCTCGATCGCCTGCGCCAGCCGGATATTCGCGGCGCGCATCTCCAGTTCCAGCGCCTCGCGGCGTGCCGAGAACCGCGCTTCGATCAGGTGGAGCTTCCGTTCCTGAACCGCCGACAGCTTGGCCTCGCTATGAAGGAGCGCGTGCAATTCGGTTTCGTTCGCCCGCGGCGTATCGACGAGCATCCGTCCGACGAACACCCCCGCCACCGCCGCAAAAAAGGCGATGAGACCGACGATCAGAATACGGCGCAGCGGCGTCATCAGCGTGAATCCAATAGCGTGGACGGCGCCAGCGGGCTTGCGGGGACAAGCGGCGTAAGCGGACTTGCGGCCACCGCAGCCGGAGCAAAGGCACTGCCGGCGACAACCCCGCCGCCGAGCGACACCAGCGCCGCGAGCGCGATGGTACGGCGCATCGCGACGCCCTCGCGCTGCCGCGTTGCAAGCGCGTTCAGGACGCGTGCGTCGAGCGTGTCGAGTTCCGCCGGCATGGCTGCCGCGTTCAAGATCCGAAGTTCATCGTCCATTGGCCTGTCTCGCCGGTCCTTTCAAAAATATGATACGCGCCCCGGCCGCTTACCCCTCAACGTCGGCCTGAGGTCAGGGAGACCGTTTTTCCGAGGGCGCACCCATTGCCATGCGTATTAGCAGGACGGACATTCAGTTGGAGTTTTTTATGCACAAGCCGCTTCTCCCCATCCTCGCCGCTGCGCTGATGCTCGCGCCCACCTCGGCGTTTGCGCACGTAAAGCTTGTCGGGTCGACGCCCACGGCCAATGCCGTCGTCGCAAAAGCGACCTCGATACAGCTGAAATTCAATGAAAAGCTCGCTGCCTCGACGGTGAAGACCGAGCTGGTGATGACCGGCATGCCCGGCATGGCCGACCATCCGCCGATGAAGATCCCTTTCACATCGGCGATCGGCAAGGACGGCAAGTCAATGACCCTGGCACTCAAGCGGGCGCTGGTTCCGGGCACCTACAGCGTAAAATGGTCGGCGGCAGGCACCGACGCGCACCGAATGACAGGCGAATTTCGCTTTACCGTGAAATAGGATCGTTGCCGGACGGCGCGCGCGAAAGCCCGCGCGCTGTCCGTTCCGCCAGCCATTTAACAATCCTCGTCGGTGCTCCTCGCCGCCAGCCGCCTCATCTGGAAGCCCCTTTGCAGGGGTGATTGTTTTGGCTAGCAAGCAGAGCGTTTCCAATCTTTGCCCACCCGGCAAAGGCGCGTAGCACAGGCCGTGGAGCATGAGCGGAAGCGGAGCATCGAGCGACAGGCGACCCGGGCGGCTCTCGCGATGAGCAGGCTGGGCGGCGAACGAAGATGAGCGCCGGACCGATGCCCGGACGGCGGGCTTTGCTGGCCGGATCTGCGGCGCTGATCGCCGGCGGCCCAGTGTCCGCCCGCGCCGGTACGCGAGACCAATGCGCAGACGGCAAAGCCACGTGGGTCCCGTCCGAGGACCTGGTTCGGGAACTTCCGCGCGTCATGCGGATCGCCGGGGTGCCTGGCGCCGCCATCGCGGTCGTGGACCGCGGGCAGCTCGCCTGGAGCCGGAGCTTCGGCGTAAAAAACATCCTCACCCGCGACCCGGTGCGGGAGAATACATTGTTCGAAGCCGCATCGATGACCAAGCCGGTCTTCGCCTATGTCGTGATGCGGCTAGTCGATGAGAAGCGCCTCGATCTCGACAAGCCGCTCGTCTCGTATCGCCGACCGGCGAATTTGGGTGATGATGCGAATCTCGAGCGTATCACGGCGCGGCATGTGCTGGGGCATTCGACCGGCTTGCCCAACTGGGCTTCCGAGCCACTGGTCACGAATAGCGCGCCGGGATCGATCTACACCTATTCCGGGGAAGCCTTCATCTGGCTTCAGCTGGTCGTCGAGACCATCATGGGAATGGGCCTCGACAATGTGATGCGGGCAAAGCTGTTCGACCCGGCCGGAATGTCGCACAGCAGCTTCGGCTGGGACGAGGAGATCGCAAAGTCGGTGGTCTTCGGCCATTCCGAACCTCCGGAGGGCGAACAGAAACTTCCTCCCCAGCCCACGCGCGAGTTGGGCGACCGGCTGCTTCGGGTCGCATCGAAGTGGCGCAAGCCGATCGCGTCCTGGACCTATGAAGATTCCGTCGCGGCAATGCGCGAGGCGGATCCGGAGATCCTGCCGTCGACACACGACCTGCTCGTCAATTCGGCGGGAGGGCTCCTGATGACAGCATCCGACTATGCGAAGTTCATGGTGCTCATGATGGACCGGCCGGGGCGGGCGGACTGGGAGATCAGTGGCACCGCCCGACAGGCGATGCTCACCCCCCTGCTCGACGTGCGCGGGCGCGACATTTCGCGAGGGCTGGGCTGGGAACTAGAAGAATCCTCGGTGGGCCCGCTGTTCCAGCACAGCGGCAGCAATTACGGGATATTCAAGACGCTGGGTGTGGGCGATGCGCGGAACGGGCGGGCGATCGTCGTCTTCACCAACGCCGCGAACGGCAATGCGCTCGCGGCCCGGATCGTTCGGCAGGCTACGGGGATCGACCGGTTGAAGTCCCTGATCTGATCAGCGATGCTGCCGGATCGAGAGGATGATCGACGAGACGATCGTCCTCAACATGTTGTTGGTGCCCCTGGCCGGACTCGAACCAGCACTCCTTGCGGAACCGCATTTTGAGTGCGGCGCGTCTACCAATTTCACCACAGGGGCCCCGCACCTGACGAAGCCAGATGCGAAGACTTCTCTGGATCGTGGCCAGCCACGATCAGGAAGGCCGCCCCGATAAGCCGGGACGCCCTCTTTTGCCAAGCTATTTCTTGAGCTCTTTCGCCAGCGTCTTCGCGGTCGCCTTGCCATAGGGCGGCTTGAAGCCCGCGAGTCCCGCGACGTCGAGCTTGGGCTGGCGATAGACGGCGCGCGCGTGGCTGAAGGTACGGAAACCATCGACGCCGTGATAATTGCCCATGCCCGAAGGCCCGACGCCGCCGAACGGCAGATCCTCCATAGCATTGTGGAACAAGACGTCGTTGACCGTGACGCCGCCCGAGATCGTCCGCGTCAGCACGCGGTCCTCCTCGCTCTTGTCCTGCCCGAAATAATAGAGGCCAAGCGGGCGGTCGTTGGCGTTCACATAGTCGATCGCGTCGTCGATCGTCTTGTAGGTCTTTACCGGCAGGATCGGGCCGAAAATCTCTTCCTGCATGACTTTCATATCGTCGGTCGGGTTGCGGACGATGTGGAGCGGCATCTTGTGGCCGTTCGAGCTCGCGAAATCCTCGCCGCCCGGATTGACCTCGATCACCTCAGCGCCTTTTTCGCGCGCATCGGCGAGATAGGACTGCAGCCGGTCATAATTGCGCGTGTTCACCACCGACGTGTAATCATCATTGGCGAGCAGGGTCGGATAGAGCGCGGTCGCGCCTTTCGTCACGCTGTCGATCACCGCGCCTTCCTGATCCTCCGCGACGAGCAGATAGTCGGGCGCAAGGCAGATCTGCCCGGCATTCATCATCTTGCCCAGTGCGACGCGCTGGCCGACGAGATCCTTGTTCGCGCTGCGCCCGATAAAGGTTGGCGACTTGCCGCCAAGCTCAAGCGTCACGGGTACGAGATTATCCGCGGCGGCGCGCATGATATGCCTGCCCACGCTCGTCGCCCCGGTGAAAATCATATGGTCGAAGGCAAGTTTCGAAAACGCGACGCCAACATCGGCATCGCCGGTGAACACCGCCATTTCGCTTTCTTCGAAATATTTCGGGACCAGCCGCGCCATCAACGCCGATACATTTTCCGTGAACTCGCTCGGCTTGATCATCGCACGGTTGCCCGCCGCAAGGATGCCCGCCATCGGCACGAAAACCATCCCGACGGGAAAATTCCACGGTGCGACGACGCCGACAACGCCCTTGGGCTGAAAGACGACCTCGGCCTTTGCACCGAGCAGCCCGAGCGGAAAGGTCGGTTTGCGCTTTTCGCCCTTTGACCAGCTCACCATATGCTTCTTCGCGTGCTTCAGCGCGCTGACCGACGGCATGATATCGGTCATCAGCGTCTGTTCGCGGCTGCGATGGCCGAAATCCTCGCTCACCGCCTTGGCGAAATCCTCGGCATTATCGACGAGCAGGGCAATCGCGCGGTCGATGCGGTCGCCGCGAACGCCAAGGCTTTCGGGCATGGCAGCGGTGAAGCTCGCCTTTTGCGCCGCGAGCACCGCGTGCATGCGCGCCGTTTCGCCGGCAATATCTTGCTTGATTGCGGTGGCCATGACCCATCTCCCCCATTGATCTGTGCGGGCGCCGTTTGATCACGCCACGCGTCGGGTTGCAAGATGAAACCGGCTGCCCATCTAGTCCCTGCCCCTTTCGCAAGTGCAGCAAAGGCGCTAAGCGACCCGCCGACGTATCTTTCCCCTACGGAGTCTCTCGATATGACCGCCACCGATCCCGTCGTCTTCCTCTCCTATGCCCGCACCCCCATGGGCAGCATGCAGGGCAGCCTGTCGGACGCGAGCGCGACCGATCTCGGCGCGACTGCGGTCAAGGCAGCGGTCGAGCGCGCGGGTGTGTCGGGCGACGATATCGAGCGCATCTATATGGGCTGCGTGCTCCCCGCCGGGCTCGGCCAGGCGCCGGCGCGTCAGGCCGCGATCAAGGCGGGCCTGCCCAAATCGGTGCAGGCCACGACCGTCAACAAGGTGTGCGGTTCGGGCATGCAGACCGTGATCATGGGCGCCGAAGCGCTCGCCGCGGGCAGCGTCGACCTGATCGTCGCCGGCGGAATGGAATCGATGACCAACGCGCCGTACCTGCTAAAGAAGCATCGCGGCGGCGCGCGCATCGGTCATGACACCGCGTATGACCATATGTTCCTCGACGGACTGGAAGACGCCTATGAGGCAGGCCGCGCGATGGGCACTTTTGCCCAGGATACCGCCGATGCCTATCAGTTGAGCCGTCAGGCACAGGACGATTATACGCTCGAATCGCTGAGCCGCGCCAAGAGCGCCATCAGCGACGGCGCCTTTGCCAATGAAATCGCGCCCGTGACCATTTCGGGCCGCAAGGGCGACGTCATCGTCGACACCGACGAAGCGCCCGGCAAGGCGATGCCCGACAAAATCCCGACGCTGAAGCCCGCCTTTGCCAAGGACGGCACGATCACCGCCGCGACCAGCTCGTCGATTTCGGACGGCGCCGCCGCCGTCGTTTTGACCCGCCAGTCGGTCGCTGATGCCAAGGGCGCGAAACCTGTCGCCCGCCTGGTAGCGCACGCTGCGCACGCGCAGGAGCCGAAGGATTTCACCGTCGCCCCCGTCGGCGCGATCAACAAGCTGCTTGCCAAGACCGGCTGGTCGATCGGCGACGTCGACCTGTTCGAAGTCAATGAAGCCTTTGCCTGCGTCGCGATGTTCGCGATGCACGACCTCGGCATCCCGCACGAAAAGATCAACGTCCATGGCGGCGCCACCGCGCTTGGCCACCCGATCGGTGCCAGCGGTACGCGCATCATCACGACGCTGATCGCCGCGCTCCAGCGCCACGGCAAGACACGCGGTATCGCGAGCCTGTGCATCGGCGGCGGCGAAGCAACCGCGGTGGCGATCGAACTCGTCTGACACGAAAATTCGGAAGGTTGCACGGCGCCGTCGCAAGACGGCGCCGCTTCGTCGTTATGTGCGACAAACTGCGACACTAATGTCCTGAAAATAAACGGCGCATTCCGGCGCCGTTCAATTCGACTCGACTAATCCTTGTTTCAGTCATCGGGCAGTCCCCTCCCCCTGACGGATTGAAAGGATCAACCAATGAAGACCAAATTTCTCACCGTCGGCCTGATCGCAGCTTTGATGGTTCCCGGCGTTGCCGCGGCCCAGACGCGCGGCGAAGTGCGCGACAGCCGCCAGAATGTGCGCGAAGAGCAGCGCGAATTGCGTCAGGCCCAGCGTTACGGCGATCGCAGCGACGTTCGCGAAGAACGCCGTGACGTGCGCGATGCGCGTCAGGAACTGCGTGAAGACAAGCGCGATTGGCGCCGCGACACGCGATACCAGAATTATCGCGCGCCGTTCAAATATCAGTCTTTCCGCGTCGGTTCGACGCTGCGCTCGAACTATTACGCGCCCAGCTATCGTCCGACCTGGGACAGCCGTTGGGGCGTGCCGCGCGCCGGTCGCAACCTGACCTACGTGCGTCATTACAACGACCTGCTGCTCGTCAACGAGCGCAACGGACGCGTCGTGAAGATCTATCGCAACCACTTCAACTGGCGCCGCTAAGCGATAAATATCGCTTGGATTCAAAGAGGGTCGATGGGCAACCATCGGCCCTTTTTTGCGGCGGCGATTGTCGTTGCTGCGCGCCCGCGAAAGGCATAGCCTGCGCGAATTCTTGTGGGGGAGACATCGAGATGAAAAAACTTGTTCTGCTTGCCGCGCTCACCGCGCTGTCGGCCTGTTCGCAAAAAACCGAAGAGTCAAAAGACACCGCCGCTGCGCCCGCCGAACCGGCAGCGCTCGCTCCGGCTGCCGCCGCCGGGACGGCGCCGGGCAGCTATGACGTCAAGATGGCCGACGGCACGACGGCTTCGACGACGATCAACGCCGACGGCACCTATGTCGATATCGACCCGACAGGAAAGACCGTCAAAAAGGGAAAGTTCGCGCACAAGGACGGCAAGGATTGTTTCGATCTCGACGGCGATGAAGCCGAGGCATGCTGGGCGCTGTCGCCGGTCGCGGCCGATGGCAGCTTCACCGCCACGGCGCCCGACGGAACCGCGGTGACCGTTACGCCAAAGAAGAGCTGATCCAGCGACGGGACCTGGGAGCGGCCGATAGTCAGGGCGGCCTTAGTCGCCCCAGATATGGTCGGCCTGGATCCAGCCTTTGCGTCCCTTCACATCGAACAGGCACCAACCGTCCTTGCAGTCGGTTATCCGCCCGACGACGCCGGGCTCGGCGCGATAGGCGATTCCCGCTGACGTGCTGGCATCTTCGCGCATCGGCCGGATTTCGCCGGTGACGATCGCGGTGCGCGTGCGGCTCAATAACCGCGCCGCCATCCAGCCTTGCGTCCCGTCAGGATCCTCGATCTTGCGCCAGGTTTCAAAGCGCGCGACGACCTTTACCGGCAGATCCTTGCGCCGATATTCCCATATCACCGGGACATCGGGCGACGGTCCCTTGCGCATCCGCGCTTCATCGACGTTGATTGACGCCCAATAGGGCAGTTCGACGTCGGATTGCGCTGCGGCCGGTCCCACGACGGCCATCAACGCGGCGGATAGTAATATCTGGCGGCTGGTCATCTCTCTGCCTTGTCAAACTCGTGTCCGCAATTCAACCGCTCGCCGCGCAAAAGGCTGCGTTCATCCCCAGTCTTTTCCCGGTTCTTTCGACATTCGCGCTCTTGACCACCGCGGCGCGGCGCGCTCTATCGGCGGCCATGCCCGATTCATCCCGTCCGAAACGCCCGCGCGTCATCGTCACCCGCCAGCTGATGCCGCATGTCGAAGCGCGCATGGCCGAATTGTTCGACGTGTCGCTGTCGGCGCGCGACGAGGCCTTTTCGATCGAGCAATTGAAGGCCGCGGTCGCCGACTGCGACGTGTTCGTCCCGACCGTGACCGACCATATCGACGCCGATATCTTGGCGGCGGCGGGCGACCGGCTGAAACTGATCGCCAATTTCGGCGCGGGCGTCGACCATATCGACCTTTCGGCCGCCCGTGCGAAGGGCATCATGGTATCGAACACTCCCGGCGTCTTTACCGAAGACACCGCCGACATGACGATGGCGCTGATCCTCAGCGTCCCGCGCCGGCTGGCCGAGGGCGAGAAGCTGATGCGCTCGGGCTTGTGGGCCGGCTGGGCGCCCAGCGCGATGCTCGGCCACCGCGTCGGCGGCAAATTGCTCGGCATCATCGGCATGGGGCGCATCGGGCTGGCGGTGGCGCGCCGGGCGCGCGCCTTTGGCCTGTCTATCCACTATCACAACCGTCGGCGCCTTCCCGAAGCGATCGAGGAGGAATTGGGCGCGAGCTACCATGCCAGCGTCGATACACTGCTGCGGATCAGCGACATCGTCACGCTCCACTGCCCACACACCAGCGAGACACACGAAATGGTCAATGCCGCGCGGATCGGCGCGATGAAGCCGACGGCCTATCTCATCAACACCGCGCGGGGCGAGATCGTCGATGAAAAGGCGCTCGTTGCCGCGCTTCAGACGGGCCGCATCGCGGGCGCCGGGCTCGACGTCTATACGCACGAGCCCGCGGTCGACCCTGCGCTGCTGGCGCTCGACAATGTCGTGCTGCTGCCGCACCTCGGCTCGGCGACGATCGAGGGCCGCGAAGCGTCGGGCGAAAAGGTCATCGCCAATATCCGTGCATGGTGCGATGGGCACAGGCCGCCCGATCAGGTGCTGGAGGGCTGGGCCTGAGCGCGACCTGTCAGTCGAGCGGCTTGTTTTTCACCGCAGTCTGGTCGGCTTTTTCCATCGCATCGTCATAGGCGGCGATCAAATCATCGAACTTGGTGCGGAAAGCGATGGCTTCCCGGGCGAACGGGATACCGCTCTGTTCGGCAATCGCATCCGACAGCAGCCAGTCGATATGGCGCGCGGCCGCACCCTCGCGGTCGCCGGCCGCGGTATCGCGTTTCAGCGCCAGCATCGCGTCTTCGACCAGCTGATATCGTTTACTCCAGACTTTCAGCCAGTTTTCGCCCTGCTCGCCATAGCGGCGCAGCCAGACGATCTGCGGATCTTCGGGGTCGATTTCATCCGCCGCCGCCAGCACGACCTTGATCCGCGCATAGAGCAGTTCCTGGAACAGCTGATCGGGTTCGCGTTTCCACCGCGCCAGCATCGCCGGGTCGGGATTGCTATAATTCCCGTCGGGAAACAGGAAGCGGTCGACAAAGATCGGATGATCGAAGGTCAAGGGGCGCAATTCGGGAAATTCGAGATAGACCGCCATCTCGGTATAGGTGCTGGCCTCGCGCTCGTTCCGGAAATTCTTCGCCTCGAGTGTCGCGAGATTGATGCCTGCGATATGGGGCATGTTCGAGGCGTGATAGATTTCATGCAGATAGCGCAGGTCGCGGATCGCCGGATTGGCATAGTCGCACAGCAAAATGCCGCCCCACCATGCCGAGAAATGTGTCCATTCGACCTTTTCGTCCGAGGCCTCATAGAAAATGCGCGGGACGCGGGCAAAGCGCTCGATGAGCCGAAAGACCGCGCCGCCGCTTTCGTGTGACCGGCGGATCGGCCCGTCCGACCACAGCCCCTTCACATAGTCGTGAATATCGTCGGGCCGGATCAACAGGCGGATCGTGTCGGTCTTCACGCGCGGGCACCCCTTTCATTCGACCATAGATCGAGCAAAGATGGCGCACTGAACGGCGCCATCGCCGGGTCGATCAGGCATGTCATAGCCGGCGTCAGGCACAGCCGCACCACGCGCTCGTCCCCGCTTCCGCGGAAGACATTTTTTACTAGGTCGCTCTGCCCCGCGTCAGCTGGCGCGATCCCCAGCAACATCACATCGGCGGGCGATAGTCCGGGAACGGCGAGCGCCTTGCCGATGCGCCGGGACGCCTCGTCCTGCACCGCGCGATATTGTCGCGGCAGGTCGAACACCCCATGCCGGTTCATCATTTCGGTCGCCCAGGCGAGCGACTGGAGATTCTTGAACCATTTATTGCCGAAGAGCGACGGCATTTCGCTGCGCGAGAATACGCCGCCAACGCGATGATAATAGCCGCCAAAGGGTTTGCTGTGGCTGAACACGAACGCCGGGATGTTGGGCGCGTGGAGATCGATGGCAAAGCTGCGCGCAACACTTCCGACATAGGTCAGATCGGGAATGACCGGCACGCCCGGCCGCTGTTTCGCCATCTGGTCGATAAAGGCCGGAAAATTGTCCCAGACCATGCCGTCGATTGCCGACGGCTGGCTGATCCAGAACATAGCGCCGTCGGGCATCGCAGAGGGCGCCTCACGCCAATTCTGTCGCTGGTGACGCACGACCGCTATACCCAGCGAAGCGGCGTAGGCCGGAAATCCTTCATATTCGCCATCGAAGATATGGATCGAGGGATCGATGCCGCGATCCACACAGGCCGCCAGATATTCGGCCATGATCTTGAATATCCCCTCGCTTGCGCCCGCGGTCGGATAGCGGAAAGGAAAAAGATCGGACGGGAAATCCACGACCGGCCGTGCCCATTCGATCCATTTGTCGAAATAGGCGACATGCATGTCGTCCTGCTTTTGGGACCATGGCTCGCGATACATGTCGAAATAGCGGCGGCGCCGGATTTCCTGTTCCGCGACGACCGCCTCGACCGAAGATAAGGCAGTCGGCGGCTTTTCTCCGCCATCGACGATCGCAGCGAGCACGGCTTCGGATTCGGGCATCACCAGCGAATAGATCGTACCCGACGCGCCGGCAGCGAGCAAAGCCGCCTTGATATGCGCGTCGGTATAGGCCGGCAGTTCGCCGGGCATCTGGCGATCAATCCCCCGTCAAAATCCGGTCGACAAGTTCCTTCACCGTCGGGGTGAAGTTGTTCGAATAAAAGGGATCGGTCTTGAAATTAAATGCGGCATGCCCCGCAAACATCAGATTTTGCTCGGGATCGCCGCCGTGCGCGATGTCCTGCAGCGTCTTCTGAATACAGAAGCTGCGCGGATCGGCAAGATAGCCGGTGGTGTAGTCGTCATGGTCTTTCCATGACGAAAAGCCGCAATGCGACAGGCAGCCCATGCAATCGGTCTGATCCTTGCGGATCACCGCCTTGTCGCCTTCGGTGACGAAGACGACGGTGTTGTCGGGGGTTTTCAGCGCCTCGGTATAGCCTTCGGCCGCCCAATCGCGCGCGCGGGCGCGGTCATGCGGGGTGACCCAGAAATTCTTGCCTTTCACCCCGACATCGAGCTGGACGATATGATCGCCGGCTTCCTGCTTCGAATAGGGAATCTGCCGCTCCGAACGTGCTTCGAGATCGCGCAGGAACGGCGTGCGCACCGCGCTGGAGTAAAAGCCCGTCGGCGAGAAGCGGTGCAAAAGCACATCGCCATCGTCGAGCGTGCGAAGGCGATCTTTCCACGCCTGCGGGATCGGGCTTTCCTCGGTCAGCAACGGCCGCGTCCCGTACTGGAAGACGATCTGGCCGAGTTCGGGATTGTCGATCCAGTTCTCCCAGTCGCGCAGATACCAGACGCCGCCGGCCATCACGATCGGCACGCTGTCGGCAATTCCTTCGGCGCGCATTGTTTCGCGCACCGCGGCGACGCGCGGATAGGGATCTTGCGGGACCAGCGGATCTTCAGCGTTCGACAGGCCGTTGTGGCCTCCCGCGAGCCAGGGATCTTCATAAACCACCGCGCCCAAAAGATGCGGAACCTTGTGATAAGCGCGCTTCCACAACGCGCGAAACGCACGCGCCGAACTGATGATCGGCAAATACATGACATTGTGCCGCTCGGCGATTTCGCTCAGCTTGTACGGCATCCCCGCGCCACAGGTGACCCCGGCGACCATCCCCTTGGTGCGCGCGAGCACACCTTCGAGAATCTGCTGCGCGCCGCCCATTTCCCAGAGCACATTGATATTGATCGCGCCCTTGCCGCCCGAGACCTCATACGCGCGTTCGACCTGCGCCACCGCGCCTTCGATGCCATATTGGATCAGCTCTTCGTGGCGTTCACGCCGGGTCAGCGCGCTGTAGATTTGCGGGACGATCTTGCCCTCGGCGTCATAGCTGTCGGCGTTGACGGCCGACACGGTGCCGATGCCGCCGGCGGCCGCCCAGGCGCCGCTCGACATATGGTTCGTCGCCGACACGCCCTTGCCGCCCTCGACCAACGGCCAGACTTCGCGTCCGCCGTAAAGGATGGGCTTCAAACCTTTGAACATTCTAAATCTCTTTCTCTCCACCGGTCGCGTCCCGCTGACCAGCCCCCTTTGCCGTTTCCGTAAGCGGAACACGGCCATGAAAGTCAATGGTCGCGCCGCTTAGTCCCCGGAGAAAAGGCGGCGTCCCCGGAGGGCGCGACCATAGAGATTTTCATAGGCTGCGACCATGGTAGATTCGGCGAAGCGTTCGCCGGCGACGCACCGGTTGGCCGCGCCCGTTTGCACACGCAGTTCGGCGTTCATGGCAAGTTCCGCCAGAGCGCCGCGAAAGGCCGCCTCGTCGGTCGCGATGAAACGGCGGTTTTCGTCCGACACCATCGACGACACGTCGCCGACATTGGGGCTGACGACGGGCAATGCCGCCGCCATCGCCTCAATTACCGCTATTGGCGCCTGCTCGCTTTGGGATGACAGCGCCAGCATATCGAAATGACCGATCCAGCGCGCGGGTTCCGTCATAAAGCCCGGCATCACCAGCCGCTCACCCATCCCGCAAGCCGCCGCTTCGGCCGAAATGGCTGCGCGTTCGGGGCCCTCGCCGACGATGACCAGCCGGACATTGGCGGGCAACGTGGCGACCGCGCGGACGAGGCGCGGCAAATCCTTCACCTTGCGCAGACCCGCGACGGTGCCGATCACAACCTCCCCTTGGCGCCGATCCAACCCCGGAATCGCGACCGATGGTTTGGCCTCATAAGCCTCGGTGTCGATCCCGTTTCGGATCACAACCGTAAGGCGCCGTGCGCCCCACTCGTCGGCCGCGATCCGCTCGAGCAGCGCCGAAGGCACGATCAGCGCCTCGGCGGTCGGCAACGCCAGCCTCCGAAAGCCGTTGCGCTTCCAGTTGCGCCTGACGCTCTCGTCCTCGTTAAAGCCGTCCTCATGGTGGATCAGTGGCGGGAGGTGACGGAACGGCGCAAAAATACGGTGCGCCATCACCCCGTCCATCGCCCCCCAATTATAGCTGAGGACAAGGTCGAACTGCTGCATGTAACGCGCAAGATCGCGGTAGCGCGCCGGTCCGGGTTTGCCATGCAGCGGCGGCGCGTCGGTCGGAAACCCAACGTCGATCCCCGAATCGATCGAATCGCGCGCGCCCGTCGCATCGGGCAC
This sequence comes from Sphingopyxis sp., assembly GCA_051861185.1. GTDB lineage: Bacteria > Pseudomonadota > Alphaproteobacteria > Sphingomonadales > Sphingomonadaceae > Sphingopyxis. The sequence continues at coordinate 115,014 of JBIMKQ010000006.1, read as the reverse complement.
CGCCGACAGAATGACGTGGCGCGCGCGCGATCCCATCAGATTCATCAGCCGCACCGCGCGCGCTTCCTTTCCGCCCAGCGAAAAGCTCGAATGGAGGTGCAACAGGCGGACGGGACGATTGCCGGTCACGCGGCGGGTAATTCCGCCGCCCAGGCATCGATCGCGGCTCGTGCTTCGGACTCGTCCATCGTCGGTGCATGCCCGACCCCGGGAACCTCGACCAGTCGCGCCCGCGGCAGTTCGGCGACCATCTTCTCGCCCGCGGACCGCGCCAATATATCCGATAACTCGCCGCGCAGGACCAGCAGCGGAATGTCTCCGAGCGCGCGGTACGCCGGCCAGAGGTCGACTGCCGTCTCGCTCGTCGGCGCCCGCAAGGGCGCCGCGATCTGCTTGTCGTAATCGGCCACAATCCGTCCCTCGGCGGTCAGCCGGTGCGTTCGCTTGGTCAGCCGCAGCCAGTCATGGATTTCATAGCCCGGATAAACCGCCCTGTTGAGCTCCGCCAAGGCGCGCGCGGCATGCATCCACGTCGGCTGGCTGCCGCCGGCGCCGATATAGTCGCGGATCCGCTCCAATCCCGTCACCTGGAGTTCGGGCCCGACATCGTTCAGAACCGCGCCGACCAGTCGCCCAGGCAGTGTCGCCGCCATCAGCATCGCGACCAGTCCGCCGAGCGAGGTGCCGATCGCCGCAAAGCGTTCGACCTCCAGTTCGTCGAGCATCGCGACGACATCCTGCACATAGGTCAGCGGGACATAGGTCATGGGATCCTTGGCGAAGGCACTTTCGCCTCGCCCGCGAAATTCGATCACGATCACTTTGCGATGTCGCGCGACATGCGGCGCCAGCATCTCGAAATCGCGGGCGTTGCGCGCCAGCCCCGGCATGCACAGGATCGGCGGCGCGCCTTCGTCCCCTTTGGGCCCCGCATAGACCCGCGCGTGCAACCGAACGCCGTCGGACGACCACCAATATTGGTCCGACCAGTCGCGGCGGCTGTCCTGTTTGGCCAATATGGCACGTCCCCTTGTATCGCGTATCAGCATGTCCCGGCACGCGGGACTCGTCCGCGTCTATCGCCAACCCTGCCGCGCGGCGCAAGCAATCCCTCGCATGCACCCACCACAGGTTGCCGCCGCCGCCTTTCACCGATAAGACCCGAGCGACCATGAGCGAGCCCCTGATTTCCTTCGAACCCGCAACCGGCGAAGAGCTGTGGCGCGGACCGGTCAGCGATGTCGACCATGAGGTCGAAATCGCCCGCAGCGCCTGGCCCGAATGGGCTTCCAAACCCGTTACCTTCCGCACCGAAACACTGCGCCGCTTCGTCGACCGCGTAAAGGCCGAGGCAGAGCCGTTCGCCGACCTGATCGCGCGCGAAACCGGCAAACCTTTATGGGAAGCGCGTACCGAGGTTGAGTCGGTCACCAACAAGGTGGATATTTCGGTCAAAGCCTATGGCGAGCGCACGCCCAATCGCCGCATCGAGGGCGCGATGGGATTGCGCAACGCGGTGCGTCACAAACCACATGGCGCGCTTGCGGTGCTTGGCCCGTATAATTTTCCGGCGCATCTGCCCAACGGCCATATTGTCCCGGCACTGATCGCGGGCAATTCGGTGCTGTTCAAACCGTCCGAAAAGACTCCCGCGGTCGGCGCGAAGCTTGTCGAGCTTTTCCATAGCGCGGGTGTTCCCCAAGAGGTGCTCCGCCTCGTCATCGGCGGTCCCGAAACCGGCAAGGCGCTCGCCGGTCACGAAGGCATCGACGGTCTGCTCTTCACCGGCTCGGCGCGCACCGGCCTTACACTCAATCGCCAGTTCGCCGGCCAACCGGGCAAGATGCTCGCCCTCGAAATGGGCGGCAACAATCCGATCGTCGTGTGGGACACCGCCGATATCCGCACCGCGGCGATCATCGTGGTCCAGTCGGCGTTTCTCAGCGCCGGGCAACGATGCAGCAACGCGCGCCGGCTGATCGTGCGCGACAGTCTCGCCGACGCGCTGATACAGGAGGTTTGCAGCCTCACGAACCGTTTGATCGTCGATCATCCGCATGCCGATCCGGCGCCCTATATGGGGCCGGTGATCGACAATGAAGCCGCCGACGGCCTGACCGAAAGCTTCCTGATCCTGATGTCGAACGGCGGCAAGGTAATCCGTCACATGACTCGCCCGCTCGCGGACCGCCCTTTTCTGACACCCGGTATCATCGATGTCACCGCGATGCCCGAACGCCCCGACATCGAGCTGTTCGGCCCGCTGCTCCAGGTGGTCCGCGTCGAAAGCTTTGAGGCCGCGATCGCCGAGGCGAACAACACCGCCTTCGGCCTGTCGGCGTCACTGATCGGCGGCACCCCTCAGCTTTACGACCAGTTCTGGGCCAATGCGCGTGCGGGCGTGATCAACTGGAACCGCCCCACCAACGGTGCGTCGTCGGCTGCGCCCTTCGGCGGCATCGGCTTGTCGGGCAATCATAGGCCCAGCGCCTTCTACGCCGCGGACTATTGCGCCTATCCGGTGGCGTCGGCCGAAAGCGACGCAATGCGGGCATCGATCGGTGTCGGCTTGCGGGACCCCGAGGGTTCGCAACTGGTGCTCAAGAACTACAATTAAGCTCTTTCGTCATGCCGGACTTGATCCGGCACCCATTCCGGCGATGGAAGCGTGGCCCCCGGGTCAAGTCCGGGGCGACGAAGATGGGGCGGCAATTTTACCTTCATCGGCGCCAAAAAAGCCTGCTTTGCGATTCCGCCGGTGCCAGACCATTTACAGTGCATGGAAAAGACTATTCCTTTTGAAGGCAAGCTCTGGCTTGTCGGTGCCGGGCCGGGTGATCCCGACCTCTTGACGCTGCGTGCCGCGCGCTTGCTCACGACGGCAGACCTCGTCGTTCATGACGGACTCGTCGGCGACGGCGTGCTCGCGCTGATCCCGTCGCATATTGAACGGATCAGCGTCGCCAAGCAGCGCAGCCGCCACACGATGAAGCAAGATCTCATTAACGAACTGCTGGTTCGCGAAACGCTGGCCGGGAAGCAGGTGGTGCGCCTGAAGGGCGGCGACCCGTTCATCTTCGGCCGCGGTGGCGAGGAGCTTGAGGCCGCGCGCAACGCAGGTGTGGCGTGCGAAGTCGTCCCCGGGATCACCGCTGCCGCTGGCTGCGCCGCACAGGCTGGCCTCCCCCTCACCCACCGCGAGGATGCGAGCGCTGTGAGCTTCGTCGCTGGCCAGTGCAAGGATCTGACCGACCAGGACTGGTCGGGCCTCGCGGGACACGGCCGCACGCTGGTGATCTACATGGGCCTCGCGAGCGCAACCGCCATTGCCGACAAGCTGATCGCCGATGGCGTCTCGCCGGGCCTTCCCGTCGCGGTAGTCGAACGCGGCACTACCGCCGACGCGCGCGTCCTCCGTACCCTGCTCACCGATCTCGGCGACCTTGTCATACGCGAGAAGGTTCAAAGCCCCTCGCTCATCATCGTGGGCAAGGTCGCGGCACGCGCCGACGCGCTCGACTGCCTCGGCGCGCCGGGTGTTGCCGCTCAAATAAGGGATTTCACATGAAGCTGCTCACGGGCAATGACCTGAAAACAGGATTTGTCACCTGGTGGACCGGCGCCGACTGGTCGCTGCATATCGAGGACGCCGCCGACGTCGGTGAAGCCGGCGAGGCAATCCTCGCCGCCGAGGAAGGCGCGCGCCGCGTCAACGCCCCCTATATCATCAACGGCGAGCAAACTGCCGAGGGCCCGCGCCCCGCACATATCAAGGACCGTATTCGCGCATTGGGGCCGACCGTGCGCCCCGACCTGACATTAAAACCCGCCGATCCTGCGGCCGGCGACTGGGTGATCTGACATGTATAAATATGACGAATATGACCATGCGATGGTCGATGCGCGTGTCGCCGAATTCAGCGACCAGGTGCGCCGCCGCCTCGCGGGCGAGATCACCGAGGACCAATTCAAGCCGCTGCGGCTGATGAACGGCCTGTACCTCCAACTCCACGCCTATATGCTGCGCGTTGCGGTGCCTTACGGGACGCTCGACGGCCGCCAGATGCGCATGCTCGCGCATATCGCGCGTAAATATGACCGCGATTACGGCCATTTCACCACGCGCCAGAATATCCAGTACAACTGGATCAAGCTCGAGGATGCCCCCGCGATCCTCGAAGATCTGGCGTCGGTCGAGATGCACGCGATCCAGACGAGCGGCAATTGCATTCGCAACATCAGCTCGGACCAGTGGGCCGGCGCGGCTGCCGACGAGATCACCGATCCGCGCCCATGGGCCGAACTGCTCCGCCAATGGTCGAGCTTCCACCCCGAATTCAGCTATCTGCCGCGCAAGTTCAAGATTGCCGTGATCGCCGCCGAGGAAGATCGCGCCGCGATGCGGCTCCACGACATCGGCATCCAGATCGTCGAGAGGGACGGACAGCACGGCGCCGCTTTCTACGTCGGCGGCGGCATGGGCCGCACCCCGATGATCGCCCCGCTGATCAAGGATTTCGTGCCGCTCGACGACATGCTGAGCTATGCCGAAGCCTGCCTGCGCGTGTACAACCGCTACGGCCGCCGCGACAATATCTACAAAGCGCGCATCAAAATCCTCATCCATGAACTCGGCGCCGACGAATATCGCCGTCAGGTCGAGGAAGAGTTCAAGCACGTGAAGTCGCTCGGCATCGACCCGCCGAAGGCCGAGTTCGACCGCATCGCGGCGCAGTTCGCGCCGCCCCCGCTCGACGCCTCCGCGCCTGACGACATCGACCGCAGCGATCCCGACTTCGCCGTCTGGGTCGACCAGAATGTCGCGAAGCACAAGGTTTCGGGCCATGCGATCGTCAACATCAGCCTGAAGCCTGTCGGCGGCATCCCCGGCGACGCATCGTCTGCGCAGATTGACCTGATGGCCGACCTTGCCGAGAAATACAGCCACGACGAACTGCGCGTCACCCACGCGCAGAACATCGTGCTGCCGCACGTTCGCAAGGCCGATCTCTACGCCGTCTGGCAGGCGCTCGACGCCGCGGGACTCGCGACGCCGAACCTCGACCTGATCAGCGACATCATCGCCTGCCCCGGGCTCGATTATTGCAGCCTCGCAAATGCGCGCTCGATCCCGGTCGCGCAGAAGATCGCGACGCGCTTTTCGGACCTCGGCCGCCAGAAGGAACTGGGCGAACTCAAGCTCAAGATTTCGGGCTGCATCAACGCCTGCGGGCATCATCACGCCGGTCACATCGGCATCCTCGGCGTCGACCGCAAAGGCACCGAAAACTATCAGCTGTCTCTCGGCGGATCGGGTGCAGAGGATGTGAGCCTCGGCACGATCACCGGTCCCGGGTTCGACGAGGATGGCGTCGTCGACGCGATCGAGCGCGTCACCGACAAATATCTGGAAACACGCACCGAGGGCGAACGCTTCGTCGATACCTTCCGCCGCGTCGGCATGGCTCCGTTCAAGGAGGCGATCTATGGTTGAGCATATCCACACGGAGGGCGAAGAACCCGCAGTCACCCTCGACGCCTTCCTGTCGCAATCGAACGCGACCGCGGTCCGGCTCGAACCCGATGAGGACGCGCGCGCGCTGATCCCGCATCTCGACCGGCTGGCGCTGATCGAAGTCGCCTTCCCCAAGTTTCGCGACGGCCGCGGCTATTCGTCTGCGCGTATCCTGCGCGAAGCGGGTTATGTCGGGGAATTGCGCGCTCAGGGCGACGTGCTCGTCGACCAGATCGCTTATCTGAAGCGCTGCGGTTTCGATACGTTCGCACCCGAAAAAGAGCTTAATTCGGCCGATGTCGAAGCGGCGCTGTCGCGCTGGCCCGAACATTATCAGGGCGCCGCCGACGGCGCGGTGCCGATCTGGAAACTGCGTCATGGCTAGCAAGACCGCAACCGAGGACCGCACCCGCGACCGGATCGACGTGGCGCCGCGTTTCACACAGGCCGACGTCATTCGCCTGAACAACCTGTTCCGCGGCCAGGATGCCGCCGAGGTCGTCGCGAGCGTGATCGGTGCGGGCCTGCTGGGCGAGACCGCGATTGTCTCGAGCTTTGGCGCCGAGAGCGCGGTGCTGCTGCATCTGGTGGCACAGGTGGCGCCCGACATGCCGGTGCTGTTCCTCGATACCGGCAAGCATTTCCCCGAAACGCTCACCTATCGCGACACGCTCGCGGCGCGGCTGGGGCTCAATATCATCAATCTGGCCCCCGATGCCGAAGATCTCGCGGCCAAGGACGCGACCGAACTGCGCTGGTCGTACGACCCCGACGGTTGCTGCGAAATCCGCAAAGTCAAGCCGCTCGAAAAGGCGATGGCCGATTTCGACGCCTCGATCACCGGCCGCAAGGGGTTCCAGTCTTCCACCCGCCAAGGCCTGCCGCGCTTCGAACTCGACGGCACGACAGGTCGGTTGAAGTTCAATCCGCTCGCCAACTGGACGCGCGCCGAACTCGACGCCTATTTCGAAGCGCATGATCTGCCGCGCCATCCGCTTGAGGCCGAAGGCTATCCCTCGATCGGCTGCTCACCTTGCACATCGAAAGTCCAGCCGGGCGAAGACCCGCGCTCGGGCCGCTGGCGCGGCTGGGACAAGACCGAATGCGGCATCCATGAAGTGGTGACACCGATCGACGACGACCCGGCGAACGATCCGGCGTTCTAAACCGCTCTATTCATAATCCTCGAACGCCTGACTATCATCGGCCAGGTCGCTGAACTTCGTCGTCTTCGCCTCGAAGTGCAGGCGCACCTTGCCGGTCGAACCGTGACGTGATTTTGCGATGATCACTTCGGCGAGGCCGAAAACGCGCTCCATCTCGGCGGCCCATTCTTCATGCTGCGCGTGGATTTTGACATCGTCGCCCTCCATCGGACGTTTGGGCTCGCGGGAGCCGACATAATAATCCTCGCGGAACACGAACAGCACCATGTCCGCGTCCTGCTCGATCGAGCCCGATTCGCGCAGATCGGAAAGCATCGGCCGTTTGTCCTCGCGCTGTTCGACCGCACGGCTGAGCTGCGAGAGCGCCATGACGGGCACATGAAGTTCCTTCGCCAGCGTCTTCAAACCACGCGAAATTTCGGAAATTTCCTGCACGCGATTGTCGCCGCTCTTCGATGTCCCCTGAAGCAGTTGCAAATAGTCGACGACGATGAAGCCGATACCATGACGACGCTGCAGACGCCGCGCGCGGGTGCGCAGGCCCGCGATCGTCAGGCCCGGCGTGTCGTCGATGAACAGCGGCAAGGTCTGGAGCTGCTGCGCCGCGCGGCTCAATTGCTGGAACTGTTCCTTGCTGATCTTGCCCATGCGCAGCGCCTCGCCCGACACCCCGGATTGTTCGGCAAGCACGCGCGTTGCAAGCTGGTCAGCCGACATTTCGAGGCTGAAAAAAGCGACCTTCGCGCCCATATTCTTCTCGGGCGGAATGCCGTCGTCCTCATCGCGGCGGAAACGCTCTGCGGCGTTATACGCGATATTCGTCGCCAGCGAGGTCTTGCCCATGCCGGGACGCCCCGCAAGGATCATCAAATCCGAATTGTGCATGCCGCCGATCTTGGCATTCATGCTGCCAATGCCGGTGGTAATACCCGACAGATGCCCGCCCGAGTTGAGCGCACGCTCGGCCGCTTGCAGCGCGGCGAGGCTCGCCGCGCTGAAGCTCTTGACCGATCCCATCTCGGCTTCGCCGCCCGCAACGCGGTACAGCGCGGTTTCGGCTTCCTCGATCTGCGATTGCGGATCGACACGCTCGCTGGTGTCGAGCGCATTGTCGACGAGCACGCGTCCGACGCCGACAAGTTCGCGGAGCAAAGCGAGGTCGAAAATCTGCCGCGCGAAATCGCGCGCGCCGATCAGGCCGGCGCCACTGCCGGTGAGTTGCGCGAGATAACCGACCCCGCCAACCGCCTTCATCGCCTCGTCAGCTTCAAAAAAGGGCTTGAGCGTTACGGGCGTCGCGATGCTGTTGCGCTCGATCAGCGCCATCGTCTGCTGGAAAATGCGGCCATGGAGCGGTTCGAAGAAATGGTCGGGGGTCAACGCGACGGGCAAATCCTCGACGACTCGATTGTCGATCAGGATCGCGCCGAGAAACGCGGCCTCAGCCTCGATATTGCGCGGCAATTGGCGGTCATCCCCGGCATTTGCCGAGGGAGCGAGGCGGACGACATCTAACATGACGCCACAATGCGACGGCCGCGCCAACGGCGCAACTGTCATCACCATGCCCCCGATGCACCTGTGGACTGTTTCGGGATAAGTCGTCCCTTGCCCTTCGGCGCCGGCCAAGTAGAAGCACGAACAGCATGAGCGAAGCGGACCCCTCGAAACAACGGATCATTTCGGTCGAACTCGACGAGGGCTCGATCGTCTGGCGCAATCCCGATGTCGAACAGGAACGCCGCGTCGCGATCTTCGACCTGATCGAGGACAATAAGTTCGTGCCGCAGCGCGGGCATGACGACGGCTATGCCGGCCCTTATCGCCTGATGCTGCGTGTCGAAGAGGGCCGCCTTATCTTTGAAATCAGCCGCGAAGATGGCTCGCCGCTAGAAGCGATCATCTTGGGACTGGGTCGCTTTCGCCGCCCGATCCGCGACTATTTCGCGATCTGCGACAGCTATTATCAGGCGATCAAGACGTCGACTGCGCAGCAGATCGAAACCGTCGACATGGCGCGGCGTGGCCTGCATAACGAGGCGGCCGAAATGCTGATGGATCGGCTCGACGGCAAAATCGCAGTTGATTTCGATACGGCGCGGCGGCTGTTCACGCTGATCTGCGTGCTTCACATCAAAGGTTAGGCATGGCGACGGGGGCGATCAGGGGCAAGCGACCGGCAAAGCCGGGCGGCGATTGGCGCGCCTCAATCGCGCGCGCGCTGCGCAAGGTCGGCGCCTCCATCGTGCTGTTGCTGCTAGCCGCCGGCCTCGCTTTGTGGTGGGCGGCGCGCTGGACCCCCGACCGCACGCTCTATCCGACGCAAGGCGTCACGATCGACGCGGGCAATGGCGATGTCCATTGGGGATCGATTAAGGCCGCGGGCGCCGATTTTGCCTATATCATGGGCACCGACGGGTCGGCGGGCATCGACCCGGCCTTCGTGCGCAACATGGCCGCGGCGCGCGAGGCGGGCGTGCAGGCCGGCGCGATTCACCGTTACAGCCTCTGCCAGCTCGCGACCGATCAGGCCGCGAACTTCATCCGCCATGTCCCGCGCCGCGCCGACGCGCTGCCCGCGGTCGTGTGGCTCGATTATGACGATCGCTGCCCCGACCGGCCGACACGCGCGCTGCTGCTGTCCGAACTCGCGACCTTCCTCGCGCAGATCGAAGCGCATATGGGCAAGCGCAGCCTGATCGCGCCCGGACCGGCGTTCGAGAGCGATTACAAGGTGACCCGGGGTATTGCCCGGACGACCTGGCTGCGCCGCGATTTCTTCGAGCCCGATTATGGCGCACACCCCTGGGCGATGTGGCAGGCGAATGACTATGTCCGCCTGTCAGGTACCGACGGCACCGTCGGCTGGAACGTTTTGCGCCCGCAAGGAGAGATGCAATGACCGAGGACCGCGATGCGCTGATCGAAGCCGCGCGCGATGCCGCGAGCCGCGCCTATGCCCCTTATTCGGGTTTCCATGTCGGCGCCGCGCTGCTGCTCAAAAATGGCGATGTCGTCACCGGCGCCAATGTCGAAAACGCCAGCTATGGGCTGACGCTCTGCGCCGAAACCGTGGCGGTGGCGAAGATCGTCAACGAGGGGTGGATCGGCGAACTCGCCGAAGTCGCGATTATCGGCGGGCGCCCCGACGGCGATGCGTTGCTCGGCAGCGATCCGGTCAACCCATGCGGTCGCTGCCGCCAGATCCTTAACGAAGCCGCCGAGCGGTCGCAAACCGACATCCTCGTCCATTGCGCATCGGGCGATGGCAAGGAAGTCAGGACTTACCGGCTCAGCCAATTGCTGCCCGCCGCCTTCGGTCCCAAAGATCTTGGGCTGATTAAATAGGGACTGTCCCTATTTGATGACTGACCGCTTGCGCAATCGCGCGCCCCCCGACAAGACAGCGCCATGGCCATTCTTTCCGACAAATGGATTCGCGAAGCCGCCCGGACGCAGGGCATGATCGAACCGTTCGTGGAGGCGCAGCGCCGCGACGGCTGTATCAGTTACGGGCTCTCCTCCTACGGTTATGACGCGCGCGTCGCGCCCGAGTTCAAGATCTTTACCAACGTCGATTCGACGATCGTCGATCCCAAGGATTTCGACCCGAAGAATTTCGTCGACCGCGAAACCGACGTTTGCATCATCCCGCCGAACAGCTTCGCGCTCGCGCGTACGGTCGAATATTTTCGCATCCCGCGCGACGTGCTCGTCATCTGCCTCGGCAAATCGACCTATGCACGCTGCGGCATCATCGTGAATGTCACCCCGCTCGAACCCGGCTGGGAAGGTCATGTGACCCTCGAATTTTCGAACACCACCCCCCTGCCCGCCAAAATCTATGCCAATGAAGGCGCGTGCCAGTTCCTCTTCCTGCAGGGCAATGAACCCTGCGAGATCAGTTACGCCGACCGCGCGGGCAAATATATGGGCCAAAAGGGCGTGACGCTGCCGAAGCTTTGATACGACTTACGCCATAATACTTGCCCTCGTCGCCGGAATTGATAACGTTCCCAGAAATCATAATATGGGGACGAGGTCATGAAATTCCGTGTCGCTGCACTCGCGCTCACCGCGCTGCTTTCCTCCCCCGCTCATGCCAGAGGCTTTCTGAAAGTCGACGGCACGCAGATCGTCGATGACAGCGGCAAGCCCGTCATTCTGCGCGGTATGGGGCTCGGCGGCTGGATGCTCCAGGAAGGCTATATGCTGAAACTCGGCGAGGTCGGGCAGCAGCATAAAATCCGCGCAAAGCTGGTCGAGCTCGTGGGCGAGAAGCGCACCGCAGAATTTTACCGCGCCTGGCTCGACAACCACACGACCGAGGCCGACATCGCGGCAATGGCGAAATGGGGCTTCAATTCGGTACGCCTGCCAATCCATTTCGACCAGCTCACCCTGCCCGCCGACAAGGAGCCCCAGGCCGGTCGGGATACATGGCATGAGGACGGCTTCACGCGTATCGACCGCCTTCTCGAATGGAGCAAGGCGAACCGCATTTACCTGATCCTCGACCTCCACGCCGCGCCCGGCGGTCAGGGCAACGACCTTGCCATCTCCGACCGCGACCCCGCCGAACCATCGCTCTGGCAAAGCGAAGAGAACCAGCGCAAGACCGTCGCACTGTGGAGCAAGCTCGCCGCGCGTTACAAGAGCGAGCCATGGGTCGGCGGCTACGACCTGATCAACGAGCCCAATTGGAGTTTTGCGACCCCCGGCAAGGGCAATGGCTGCGACGAGACCGAGAACAGATCGGTCTGGAGCCTGCAACGGCGGATCACCGCCGCGATCCGGGCGGTCGACAAAAAGCATATCGTGATCATCGAAGGGAATTGCTGGGGCAATAATTACAAAGGTCTGCCGCCAGCGTGGGATGCCAATATGGTGCTGAGCTTCCACAAATATTGGAACCGCAACGACGAAGCGAGCATCGCCGAGATCAAGGCGCTGCGCACTCGTTATGGCCGCCCGATCTGGCTCGGCGAGTCGGGCGAGAACAGCAATGGCTGGTATCGCGATGCGATCGCGCGCGTCGAGGGCGACGGCATCGGGTGGAATTTCTGGCCGCTCAAGAAAATCGGCTTCAACCAGCCGCTCGAGATCGTCGCCGGCGACGGCTGGATACAGATCGTCGCATGGATGACCGGCAAGGGGCCGAAGCCAGCGGCCGATGCGGCCTTTGCCGCAATGATGCAACTTGCCGAAAACAGCCGCTTCGACAGGAACATTCCGAAGCCCGATGTCATCGATGCGATGCTGCGTCAGCCGCACGACCCCGCCACCCGCCCCTTCACCGCCCGTCTGCTCGACAGGACACCGTTGACGATCCGCGCCGCCGATTACGACCTGGGGCCGCCCGAAGAGGCCTATCACGACAGGGTCGATGCCAATTATCATGTCGCGACGGGCGGCGAGCGGACGCCATGGAACAATGGCACGACCTATCGCAACGACGGGGTCGATATGGCACGCGAGGCCGACGCCGCCCCCTATGTCGACGATTTCGTCACCGGTGAGTGGATGCGCTACAGCGCCGATGTCGCAAAATCCGGCCGCTGGACGGTAACCGCCCGGGTGCGATCGGCAAAAGGCGCGCGTATCGGCATCGACGAGCGCGGGGTCGCGATTCCGTCCGGTACCGCGTGGCAGATGATCAAACTTGCCGACGTCGACTTGCCCGCGGGGCCCGGCACTGCAACGCTGCGCGCGATCGATTGCAGCGATTGCGAGGTCGCCGAACTGATCTTCACCCCGCGCTAGAGCGGAACCACTCCGCCTTCCCGCGCGTCCTGTCTGCACAAGCGGACGGGGGCCTGCTGTGGAGAATAGTTTATGTCCATGCTTGCCGTCTTTATCGGTCGCCTGTTCATCGCCGTGATTTTCATCGTGTCGGGGATCAACAAGCTGATCCATGTGTCCGACACCAGTACCATGATTGCGAACGCGGGTTTACCCGGCGGCCTCGCCATTCCGGTTGGGCTCTTCGAACTCGTCGCCGGGGTCTGCATCGCGCTCGGCATCGCAGCGCGGCTGTGGTCGATCCTGCTCGCGGGCTTTGTCCTCGCCACCATCCTCTTCTTCCACCGCGAGGTCACCGATCCGGTGCAGGCCATGGCAGCGATGAAGAATCTGGCGATCGCCGGCGGCCTGCTCTGCCTGTTTGGCTATGGCCATACCCGCTGGAGCTATGACGCGCTGCGTCAGCGCCGCCGCGACGAGCTGACGGCGCACCAAACGCAGCAACGCGCCACCGAGGCCGAGCTCCGCGCGGCGCGCGCCGAGGGTCGCGCCGAAGCCGCCGGCACACCCGTCGTCGTCGAAAAGCGCCCCTTCTGGCGCCGCTAGACCTTCGAGCTTGGCAAGCTTCCCCGCCTGCGCTAGCCTCCGCTTAACGTTTACGTAAAGGGAGTATGGCCATGGCGGGGACCCGCGAATTCGACATCATCGTCTATGGCGCGACTGGCTTCACCGGGCGCCTTGTCGCCGAATATCTCGCCAGTCATTATGCGGACCGCAAGGACGCGCCGAAATGGGCGATGGCGGGACGCAGCGCCGACAAGCTTGCCGAAGTCCGCTCGCTTGTCGGCGCGCCGACGGACACGCCACTGATCGTCGCCGACGCCAGCAATCCGGCCAGTCTCGACAGCATGGCGGCGCGAACGCAGGTCGTGTTGACGACCGTCGGCCCCTACCAGCTTTATGGCACCGAACTCGTCGCCGCGTGCGTCAAGGCGGGCACCGCCTATGCCGACCTCTGCGGCGAGCCCGGCTGGATGCGCGAGATGATCGACGAATATCAGGACGCGGCCAAAGCGTCGGGCGCGCGCATCACCTTCAGCTGCGGGTTCGACAGCATTCCCTTCGACCTCGGCGTCCATTTCCTGCAGGCTGAAGCAATCAAACGCCACGGCAAGCCCGCGCCGCGCGTCAAGGGTCGCGTGCGCAAGATGGCGGGCGGCGCGTCGGGAGGCACGATCGCGAGCCTTACCGAGACGATGAAGGCGATCGCGCGCAAACCCTCGCTCGCGCTTCTGCTCAAATCCAGTTTCGCGCTGACCCCGGGTTTCGAAGGCCCGTCGCAGCCGGCCGGATTGATCCCCGAATATGACAGCGCGACGGGCACCTGGACCGCGCCGTTCGTGATGGCGGCGATCAATACCAAGAATGTCCACCGCACGAACTTCCTGCTCGGCCACGCATGGGGTGCCGATCTTGTCTATGACGAGATGATGATGACGACGATCGGCGACGCCGGAAAGGCGATGGCGGAAGCGATTGCGAAGGCGAACCCGTTCGGCGAGTCGAAGCTGAAACCCGGCGAAGGCCCGAGCAAGGAAGAGCGCGAAAACGGCTTCTATGACGTTCTGTTCGTCGGTGAATATCCCGACGGCACAACGGTTCGCGCAAGCGTGCAGGGCGATCGCGATCCCGGCTATGGCTCGACGTCGAAGATGCTCGCAGAAACCGGCATCGCGCTGCTCGCAAACAAAGGCGAAGGCGGCGTATGGACCCCGGGCGCGCTGCTCGGCGATGCACTGATCGATCGGCTCACCGCCAATGCGGGCCTGACCTTCCGGATCGAAGAATGACGACAAGATGACAACCTCTCCCAGCGCCCTCGACGCGCTGCTTTCGACACTGCGTACCGAAGAGGGCGTGGCAAAAGCGCACATCGACGAAGGGTGGATGCAAGGGCGGACCGCCTATGGCGGGATCAGCTCGGCGGTCGCGCTGGCGGGCACGATGGCGCTCCATCCGACCGAAACGCCACTCCGTTACGCCCAGATAAGCTTCGTCGGCCCGGTCGGTGGTGATTGCACAGTGAATACGCGCGTGCTGCGCCAGTCGAAATCGAGCCTGTTTGTCGATGCCGGCGTATCGAGCGACGCGGGGTTCGGCACCGCCGCTGTTTTCGCCTTCTCCGGCGACCGCAAAAGCCACCTCGACCATAATCGCTTGACCATGCCCGACGCGCCCGACCCCGATAAGTTGGCGGCGGTGCCGGATCATCACGCGCGCCCGTCCTTTGTCCGTCATTTCGACATGCGCCCAACCACCGGGCCACGCTTTGCATGGAAGAGCGACGTCGGCGAATATTTGACCTGGGTTCGCTATGTCGAGGAACCCGCGTGCCATCCCGCGATCGCGCTGCTCGCGATGGGTGACGCGCTGCCCCCCGCGGCGATGGCGTTGTTCAGCGAGTTCGGGCCGATCAGCTCGATGAACTGGACCGTCAACATGCTCACCGCCGCGCCCGAAACCGACGATGGCTGGTGGCTGCTCTCGGCAAAGACCGGTTATGCGCGGCACGGTCTGTCGGTACAGGACATGATGCTGTGGAACCGGGCGGGCGAACCCGTGCTCAGCGGCAGTCAGGCGATCGCGATCTACGCCTGAACGGGAAGCGAAATTACCGCATCGAGCCCGCCGCCGGCCCGATTGCCCAGCGTCAACGCCCCGCCCTCACCCTCGGCGATATCGCGCGCGATCGACAAGCCCAGCCCGGCACCGCCGGTCGCGCGGTTGCGCGATTGTTCGCCGCGCGCGAAGGGTTCGATCAATGTCCGGATCTGCGCGTCGGTCAGGCCGGGGCCATCGTCCGACACGGTGATCCGCGCATGACCGCCTTCGACGGCAACCGACAGCCGCGCCCGTGTGCCATAAGCAATCGCGTTGTCGGTCAGGTTGCGTAGCGCGCGCTTAAGCAGCATCGGGCGTGCCAGCACGCCGGCGTCGGCAATATCGCCAATCGCAACATCCTTGTCGCGCTCCTGATAGTCGGCGACGAGTTCGCCGACCAGTTCGCGAAGCGGGA
This sequence comes from Sphingopyxis sp., assembly GCA_051861185.1. Lineage (GTDB taxonomy): Bacteria > Pseudomonadota > Alphaproteobacteria > Sphingomonadales > Sphingomonadaceae > Sphingopyxis. The sequence continues at coordinate 99,515 of JBIMKQ010000006.1, read as the reverse complement.
TGCGCTCCGGCGCCTCGGTCCCCGCACCCGACCGGGCCAGCGCCAGAATGTCGCTGAGCATCGCGGTCATTTCCTCGATGCTTTCGATCATCTTGTCGCGCAGCTTTTCATCGTCGATCTGCTCGACGCGGACGCGCAGGCTGGCGAGCGGGGTGCGCAGGTCGTGCCCCACTGCGCCGAGCATCCGGTCCTTGTCCGACAGCATCGTCGAGATCCGGCCGCGATAGGCGTTGAAGGCACCGATCAACTCGCGGACGTCAGACGGGCCCTCCTCCTCGAGCGGCTCGGCATCGCGCAGTGCCGGATTGGCGCGCGCCGCGCGCGTCAGGTCGCGCAGCGGCCGGGCGGCGCGATAAGCGATCAACATGATGGGGACGAGAAGGAGCAGATAGAGCGACAGCGTCTGCCAAACGAGAAAGCCCTGCAATCGGTTGCCGCCCGCCGCAATGCGCGTACGCACGGCGAAATAGCGCCCCTCAACCTTCGCGACGACGATCACCGCACGATCGGGAAAGTCCGGCCGCCGCACTCGCTGACGCGGTGGAAGCACCCAGGCATCGATTGCCTCCGCACCGATGTTGGTCTCATCGAGCAAGCCGCGGACATAATTTGCAAGGTCGGGCAATCGTACGGCGCCGACAGGAAGCGGTGGTGGAGTATCCGAGATCACGAGTTTTTGCGCCCGCTCGCGCGCTTCATCGCCGCTTCGCGGCCGCCTGAACTCGCCGCGTCGATCGCGCTCGATCGCATCGATGACACGCGCGACGGCCATTCCGCCGCCATGCGCCAGAGTCTGCTGCCGCTGCCCGCGTGACAGCAGGACAAAATTGATCCCCTGCGCGACGAACAGAATCACCGCCACCGCGAATACGAGCTGCCCGATCAGGCTCCTGGGCCAAAGGCGCAGCTTCACACTGCAGGGCCCATGCGTTTGACTTCGCAGGCGAGGGTATAACCGCCGCCCCACACCGTCTTGACGAGTTGGGGATGCGCGGCGTCGATCTCGATCTTCTTGCGCAGCCGGCTGACCAGATTGTCAATCGCGCGGTCGAAAATATCGGCCTCGCGCCCGCGCACCATGTCGAGCAGGCGGTCACGGCTCATCACCTGCCGCGGATGGCGCACCAGCGCGTGGAGCAGATGATATTCGCCCGACGACAGCGCGACCTCATTGCCTTCACCATCGACGAGCACGCGCTCGACTTCGCGTAGCACCCAGTCGCCAAAGGCATAATAGGTGCCGCCCGGATCGAGCGCGCGCCCGCCCTGCTGCGTGCGGCGCAGTACGGTGCGGATGCGCGCAACAAGCTCGCGCGGGTTGAAGGGTTTGACGACATAATCGTCGGCGCCGATTTCCAGCCCGACGATCCGTTCGGTGTCCTCGGCGCGCGCGGTCAGCAAGATGACGGGAATGCTGCTCGTCTCGCGCAAATGGCGGGTCAGCGACAAGCCGTCTTCGCCGGGCATCATGATGTCGCTGACGACGAGGTCGATGCCCTGCGCCCGCAGTACGGATCGCGCCTCCGCGGCGCTCGCGACATCGGTGACGGCGAAGCCCTGCGCGGTCAGATATTCGCCGAGCGGCTCGCGGATCGAGGGCTCATCGTCGATCAGCAGGATGCGGGGCGTGTCGCTATCGGTCATCGGGTTTCCGTCAAAAGAAATGCTAGTTCGCCCACCGGTCGCTGGGACCGATGGGCGATAGCTGGCAGGGACCGGCAACAAAGGCAATGCCGGGAGGGGAGGAAGGCCCTACACTAGGCCGCCGAGCCCCTGCCAAATGGCTTTACTGGTTCGCGGGCGCGGTCGGGGCTGCGCCGCGCTTGGCACGCCATGCGGCACGCTGGGCCTGACGTTCCTCGGCGGTCACCTGACCATCCTTGTTCGCGTCAGCCGCGTCAAAGCGTGCAAGCGCCGCAGTCTGGAACTCGGCCTGACTGATCACCTTGTCGCCATTGCCGTCGGCTTTCATCCAGCCGCCGCGACCACCGTGCATGCCATGACCCCCGCGCTTGCCATGATGGCCACGCATGCCGTCGCGCTTGCCCTCGCCGGCTTCACCGGCAGCAACGCGCCTTTCCTTGCGCTCGCCACGCTTGGCAGCGCGATCGGCACCATGCTGGTCCCATTCAGCCTTGCTGATGCTGCCGTCCGAATTGCCGTCGAATGCGGCAAAGCGTTTCGCCTGCATTTCGGCCTGACGAACCGCACGATCGGCAGCGTCGATCTTGCCATCCTTATTGGCATCCATCTTGGCGAACATCTGCGTCGCGTTGGCCTGCGCCTCGGCGCGGGTGAGCACACCATTGCCATCGGCATCGCCCTTTGCGGCGCCACCGGGTGCGGCAAGAGCGGGCACGGCGAGGAGCGCTGCACCCAAGGTCAAAAAAGTGATTTTCTTGCTCACGTAACGAACTCCTTCATGAGACCTGCGGAGGGAAAACCGCATCTCGATGAAAGCGTTCTAGGCGCCATTTGTGCCAGCGCGTTGCCGGAACGAGGAATAATTGTCGCAAAATGTCGCAAAATCGCCTTGCCGTTCATTTTCCGGCAAGCGCGAACAAAAGTGGAGGCCACGTGCTCCCGATGGAAATACGTGGCCTCGTGTCGCCGCTATTTTAACCGGGACTTGTCGGAGAATCCTCGTCCTTGTCGGCAATAAGGATAATGGCGCCGACACCGACCAGCAGGCCAACAAGCCCGATGATCCAGCTCGAATTGCCCTCGAGTTCATTTTCGCCGTCAGCAACTGAGACGGCACCAACGCCGCCCATTGCCGATGCAGCTGACGCTGCGACCGGCGCCGCGACCATAGAAATTGCCGCAAAAGATATTGCCGCCTTTTTGAGCATGCTCATGTCGTTCTCCATTCTGGAAACTCCCCTGCCGAACCCGATCAACGAACCGCGCGGCCCATCGATCCGCGCCGGGAGCGGCGTTCATCGCGGAAGTGGGACGGGTCAGCCCATCGGCGGCGCGTCCCCAGACAGCACGGAAATTCGCGCAGGACGCCAGCCTGTTGCGGCTGACGTGCACCGACCCTAGGCTCTCCCGATACCCACAGGAGAGAGATTCGTATGACCGACCACGCGCCCGATCGACGCACAGTTTTGGCGGGAATTGGCAGTCTCGCTGTCGTCAGCGCGGCGAATCCCGTCGCGGCCAGGGAAACCGCAGACGCACGCCTCGACACCCTCTTGTCTGCTCAGTTCGAGCAGGGCTTGCGCGACGATCCGACCCGCGCGACATCGCTCGGCATCGACACCGGCGCTCGCGCTGCGCTGCGCGCCCAATTTCCGGACTGGTCCGCTACCGCGCGCGCTGAACGAACACGCCGGATCGACGGCGACCTCTCCGCGGTGCGCGCCATCAAAGCCGAAACACTCGGCCCCAACGCCCGCATCGCGCATGATAGCGCTGAATTTGATCTGGTGACGCGCCAGAAACTCGCGCGCTTCACCTATCACACCGGCGGCTTCGGGCATCGCCCCGGCCCCTATGCGGTGACGCAGCTCGGCGGCTTCTACACTGGAGTCAGCACCTTTCTCGACAGCCAGCATCCGGTCGAGAACAAAGCCGATGCCGACGCCTATATGATACGGCTTCAGACTGTTTCCACGCTGTTCGATGCCGACACGGAAATCGTAAACAATAGCGCAGCGATGGGCGTCGTTGCGCCGCGTTTCATCCTCGACCAGGCCTTGCAGCAACTGGGCCGCCTCCGCGATGGCGATGTCGCAAGCAAGACGCTCGTCGCGTCGATCGCGAAGCGCAGCACCGCTATCGGCCTGACGGGCTATGGCGACCGCGCGGCGGCCGTCTTCGAAGGTCCGATCCGTGCGGCCCTCTCCCGCCAGATCGACGCGCTGACCGCGCTGCTGCCGCGCGCGGGCACCGACGCCGGCGTGGCGCGCCTGCCCGAAGGTGAGGCCTATTATGCCGCAACGCTGGCGCAGCATACGACGACCAGCCTTAGCGCAGCCGAAATCCACCGCATCGGACGCGAGCAGGTCGCCGATCTCACGTCGCGGATGGACGTGCTGCTGAAGGCGCAGGGCTACAAGGACGGCAGTATCCGCGACCGCCTGAACGCGCTCGGCAAGGCCGAAGGCCAGCTTTTCGCCAACGACGACGCCGGCCGCGCCGAAATGCTCGCTTATCTGAACGGGCTTCTCGTCACGGTCCGCGGCAAGCTGCCGCAGGTGTTCACCCGGTTACCGAAAGCGCCTTATGAAATCCGCCGTGTCCCGCCCGAGATCGAGATCGGTGCGCCGGGTGGCTCGGCGCAGGCAGGAACCCCGGATGGCTCGCGGCCCGGCATCTTCTTCATCAACCTGCGCGATACCGCCGAATGGCCGCGTTATACCTTGCCCACGCTCGCTTATCACGAGGGCGCACCGGGCCATTTGTTCGAGGGCGCGCTGAAATTCGAAGACGCCGAACTGCCGCTCTACCGGCAGGCGGCATCGGTGACCGCATATGGCGAAGGCTGGGGGCTTTATGCCGAACAGGTCGCCGACGAACTCGGAATGTATGCGGACGATCCGCTCGGCAAGATCGGCTATCTTGCCTCCTACGCCTTCCGCGCATCGCGGCTGGTCGTCGATACCGGCATCCATGCGATGGGATGGAGCCGTGAGCAGGCGATCGATTATATGGTCGAAAATTCCTCGAATTCACCGAGCGCGTCGCGCACCGAAATCGACCGTTACATCGTCTATCCGGGACAGGCCTGCGCGTACAAGGTCGGCCAGATCGCGATCAGCCGCGTGCGCGATGAGGTTTCCAAGCGTCCCGGCTATGACATCAAGCGCTTCCACGACGTCGTTTTGGGCGCCGGGCGTATCCCGCTTGCGGTGCTGGAACGCCGCGTCCGCGCGGCTTTTCCAGCCTAGAAACGAGTAAGCCCCGTCGCATTTCTGCGGCGGGGCTCCCTAGGTTCCGTCCGAAGACAGGAACCATATTCTACCTTCTCTTTCGATCCGATAGATCAATGAAACGCGGCGGGTTCGATATGGTTCCCGCCGCGTTCGATTTTTATGTGATCTTTCGCGCCGCCGCCGATCCGAGGATCAGGAACAGCACGACGAGCGCCAGACCGACAAAGAACAGTATCTTCGCGATGCCGGCCGCTGCACCTGCAACGCCGCCAAAACCAAGAACCGCGGCAACCAGCGCGATCACGGCAAAGATCAAAGCCCATTTGAACATGTGAGGTCTCCTTTTATGGGTCAGAGCAGGACGCGGGACATCGCTTCGAAAGTCCCAAAAAGGCTTTCGAGGAAACAGGCGATCGATTGCCGCTCTCTGGTCTCTGAATATTGCGTACCGAAGGAAAACGACGAATGCGGGTGAAGGTTCCTGCCAACGACACAAGCTTCGTGTCGATCGGCTATTGCCTATTCGGTTCTCGATGCGTTTATGCGCTCAATAATCGAGGGAGTTTTTCATGCCGATATCGTTTCTGACCCGGCTGCTCACGGCAGCAGCATTTGCCATCTATATTCCAGCGTCGGCCGGTGCCCAGCAAACTGACCCCGCACCGACCCAAGGCACCGTCTGGCTGAACAAGCAGATGGCCGCCCTCGCCGAGCGTCATGGCGCCGACGGCTGGCGCGTCACCCCCAGCGGCCTGCGCTGGCGCCGGATTGCCGGCGACGGCAGCGGTGCTCACCCCGGCCCGACCGACAATGTCACGGTCCATTATGTCGGCACCTTCGCCGACGGCCGCGAGTTCGACAGCTCGGTACGCCGCGGCGAACCGACGACCTTCCCGCTCAACCGCGTGATCGAAGGCTGGCAGGAAGGCGTCGCGCTGATGGGCGTCGGCGACAAGGTCGAACTCGCGATTCCCTGGCAGCTTGCCTATGGGCCCGACGGCAAAGGCCCGATCCCCGGCGGCGCGACCTTGCTGTTCACCGTCGAGCTGCTGAATGCCGAACCGGCGAGGTAATTATCGGGAAGGACCTGGAGCGGGTAGCGGGAATCGAACCCGCCTAGCTAGCTTGGAAGGCTAGAGCATTACCACTATGCTATACCCGCATCGCCAAGGTCGGCGGCGATTGCCATTTTGCCCCTCTCTCGTCAAGCGCTTCGTCGAGCGCGCCATTGAGAACATCTTGGCAACATGCTAAAGATACGCCGTGCAAGACGGCGAAGACCAGCCCCCGGGCGACATCGCGGACGCCACGGTCCGCAAGATCATCCATGTCGATATGGATGCCTTTTACGCGTCGGTCGAACAGCGCGACGATCCGTCCTTGCGCGGCAAGCCCGTCGCGGTCGGCGGATCGTCGCGGCGCGGCGTCGTCGCGGCAGCGAGTTACGAAGCGCGCAAGTTCGGCGTCCGCTCGGCCATGCCCAGCATCACCGCAAAGCGCCAGTGCCCCGACCTCATCTTCGTGCCGCCGCGCTTCGACGCCTATCGCGAGGTTTCTCAGCAGATCCGCGCGATCTTTCACGACTATGCCGACGAGGTCGAACCGCTCTCGCTCGACGAGGCCTATCTCGACGTCAGCGCCGACAAGGCCGGACTCGGCAGCGCGACCGCGACCGCCAGATTGATCCGCCAGCGCATCCGCGAAGAAACCGGCCTCACCGCCTCCGCCGGCGTCTCCTATAATAAATTCATCGCGAAGCTCGCCTCCGACCAGAACAAACCCGATGGCATGACCGTCATTCCCCCGGGCCGCGGCGCCGCCTTTGTCCAGACGCTGTCGATCCGACGCTTCCACGGTATCGGCCCCGTCACATCGGCAAAGATGGAGGGACTCGGTGTCTTTTCGGGCGCCGATCTCGCGGGAAAAGACCCGATGTGGCTCGCTGAGAATTTCGGCAACAGCGCCGAATGGCTTTATAATCTCGCACGCGGGATCGATCATCGCCGCGTCAAGTCGAACCGTCCGCTCAAATCGCTGGGTGGCGAGCGCACCTTCTTCAACGACCTGATCACCGACACCGAAATCCGCGAAGCGCTCGCGCATGTCTGCACCGTCGTGTGGGACCGCGCGGCAAAGAAGGGCGCGCGGGGCCGCACCGTGACGCTCAAGCTGCGCTATGCCGATTTCAAGACCATCACGCGCGCCAAATCGGTCTCTGCTCCGATCCTCGACGGCACATCTTTGCTCGCTGCGGGCGAAGCGATCCTCGCCCCGCTGCTCCCGACCGAACAGGGCATCCGCCTGCTTGGCGTCACTCTGAGCAAGTTCGAGGGCGAAGAAGATGAAGAGGAGGAAGGCGCCGCCGCGCCTTCGGACCTTCTCAGCCTTATTTAGCCAGAGCGGGCGCGACTTTCCTGATCGCCACCTTCATCTTCGGCGACAGCGTGGAGAAGGCGCAGCGAACGAGCGTGTCATCCATCACCTGGATGCCTTCAGGGCCCGGCGCGCCGGTGCGCAACATCATGCGGCTGGGGGCCAGCGATTTCACATGGAAATAGCCGACGCCTTCGGTCTCCCCGAGCTGCATGTTGGTAAAGCCATCCTTCAGCACGGTGGTACGGCCGATGTTTTCCAGTTCGGCGACGGGCCCCATGCTGGCGTTCGGCCCGTAATAATAGACCGCGCCCCAACGCGCGCCGTCAAAGATATAGCCATTGGTCGCGCTCGCGCATGGGCCGGCCGCCTTGATCCACAATCCCTGCACGATCGGCAGGCTGATTTTTGGCTGCGCCCAGGCGGGCGGCGCGTTCAGCAACAGCACCGCGGCGAACGACAATCCCAATCCGCGCATCGACGGCTCCCACCTTTGCCAGACCCGGCATGATGGTGAGCCTGTTGCAAGGCGCAATCAAGCCTGAGCATCACGCCGCCGGGGCGAAGCGCCGTTCCTTCGTCGCCGTAAAGCGGATCGCCGGGTGACGCTGCGTCACATATCCGACTTCCCACGCGTCCTTCGCCATGAACACCGGCGCGCCGTCGCGATCGGTCGCCGCCGCGCCGCGGTTGTCGGCCTGGAACGACTTCAACGCCGCGGCATCGTCGCTCGCGATCCAGCGCGCGGTGTCCCACGGCGACTGCTCGAGCTTTGCCTCGACCTTATATTCGGCGTCGAGGCGGCTGATCAGCACGTCGAGCTGGAGCTGTCCGACGACGCCGACGATCATGTTCGATCCGATCTCGGGATAGAAGACCTGGATGATCCCTTCTTCGGCCATATCGTCGAGGGCCTTGCGAAGCTGCTTGGTCTTGGTCGGATCGACAAGCGCGACGCGGCGCAGCAGTTCGGGTGCGAAGTTCGGCAGGCCGGTGATCGTGATATCGCTGCGTTCGGACAACGTGTCGCCGACGCGCAGCGTGCCATGGTTCGGAATGCCGATGATGTCGCCCGGAAACGCCTCTTCGGCCATTTCGCGGTCTTGCGCGAGGAACAGCATCGGGCGGCTGATCGCGATCGCCTTGCCCGTCCCGCCTTGCATCAACCGCATGCCGCGTTCGAACTTGCCCGAGCAGAGGCGCATGAAGGCGATACGGTCGCGGTGTGCGGGGTTCATATTCGCCTGCACCTTGAACACGAAGCCGGTGACGGCGGCGTCGGTCGGATCGACCGGCGCCGGCTCGGCGGGCTGCGGCTGCGGCCCCGGCGCGTGCTTCGCGAGGCCGGCGAGCAGGTCGACGATGCCGAATTCCTTCAGCGCCGATCCGAAAAACACCGGCGTCAGGTCGCCATTGCGATACGCCGCGCCGTCGAAAGGCGCATAACAGGCCGACGCCAGCTCGGTTTCTTCCTTGAGCAGCGCCATTGCGCGCGGCGACAGCCGCGCAGCGAGCGTCGGATCGTCCAGTCCTTCGACTGCGATCCGTTCGCCCTCATACATTCGCGACGCATCGCCGCTGGGCACCATCAGCGCCGGGTCGACGAGATCGTAGATGCCCTCGAACTGTCCGCCCATGCCAGCGGGCCAGTTCATCGGGCAGACGTCGAGCGCGAGGCGGTCGGCGACCTCGTCGAGCAGCTCGAACGGCGTCTGCCCTTCGCGGTCGACCTTGTTGATGAAGGTAATGATCGGCACCGAGCGCAGCCGGCAGACTTCGAACAATTTCAGCGTCTGCGGCTCGATACCCTTGGCGGCATCGATGACCATCACCGCGCTGTCGACCGCGGTCAGCGTGCGATAGGTGTCTTCGCTGAAATCCTCGTGCCCCGGGGTGTCGAGCAGGTTGAAGACCAGCCCCGCATGTTCGAAGGTCATCACCGACGAGGTGACCGAAATCCCGCGCTGCTGTTCGATCTTCATCCAGTCGGAGCGTGCACGCCGCGCGGCGCCGCGTGCTTTGACCTCGCCCGCGATATGGATCGCGCCGCCGGCGACGAGCAATTTCTCGGTCAGCGTCGTCTTACCCGCGTCAGGATGCGAGATGATAGCGAAGGTACGGCGGTCGGGATGCTTCTGGGACATGGCGCGGGCGCCTAGCAGGTGGCAGGGCAAGTGGAAAGGGGCTGGCGTCGGCGCCGCTGCGGTCGCATGGTCGCGATATGCGAACCCTGCTCCTCGCCGCCGCGCTGATCGCCCTCCCCGCCGCCGCGCAGGATTCCCCCTTCGTCGGCGAATACAGCCTCGCCGAAGGACCCGACGTCGGCGGCGGACTTCTGATACGGAATGATGGCCGTTTCCAATATTTGCTCGCGGCGGGCGCCCTCGACGAGCGCGCCGAGGGCCAGTGGGAAGCACGAGGCGACATGGTCTGCCTTACCACCGATCCCAAACCGGTGCCGCCCGCGATGGACAAAGGCGCGCTGATCGAGGTCGATGGCAGTGTCCCCACCCTGCTCGTCACCTGGCCGGGCGGCAAAGGCATCCCCGGCGTCGATTTCACGATCGGCTTCGACAGCGGTGATCCCATACAGGCCTATACCCAGACCTATGGCTGGACGATGCCCGAAGACGACAAGCGCATCCCGCGCTGGATCGAGGTGCGCGAACCGATCTACGGAATCACCGCGCCGCGCTATGAACTGACCGAAGCCGACGGCGGCAAGCTGCGCGTCACCATCGTCCCGAACGACATCGGCGTCGTAAATTTCGAGGGTGCCTGCGCCGAAAAGACCGAGCGTGGACTGACGCTGCATCGCGCGGAGGGCGATATGCGGTTCGCGCGGCTGGGCGCCCCTTAAAGCCCCAAAAGCCTCGCATACACGCAACGAATTTATGTCCTTTGAGGCGCGACAAAAGATACGGATCGGGCGCGCAAACTGTCTCTTTTGTCGCTTTAGGAAACATGTAGCGGACGCCGACGATTTCAAAGACCAAACCCGAGGCTGGCATGCCACGATAATGTAGGAAAGCGTTTTCAGTTGATCGTCTGGAAGCCGCGTTGGGGTGGAAAGCGGATGGTCCCCGTTCGTCATCCCGGGCTTGACCCGGGATACGCCTTCCTTTCTCTCTACGTTGAAAGGCAAGACAGGCCCCGGGGCAAGCCAGGGGTGACGATGAAGGGGAACGGCACCCATTGGTCGATACACGACGCCTCGCCTCCCGACCCCTTCCCTCTTGCACTCCTCCCGCAAATGAGTCACAACTTTACGTGAACGTAAAGGTAAAGCACCTGCGAGAGGATCCTTCCCCATGACCGACATCCCGACCTTCGACACGATCAAGCTCGACATCGCCGACCATGTCGCGACGATCACGCTCAACCGGCCCGACCGCCTGAACTCGATGCCGCCCGCGATGGCCGACGATATCCGCTCGGCGCTCGACTATCTGCCACTGCTCGGCGCACGCGCGCTGCTCATCACCGGCGAGGGCCGCGGCTTTTGCTCGGGCGCCGATCTGGGCGGCGACCGCACCGCGTCGGCGGTCGGTGGCGGCGCGAACAGCCGCAAGGCGCTGCGCAACCATTATAACCCGATGCTGCTCGCGCTTGCGAACCTCGACATTCCCGTCGTTACCGCAGTGAACGGCCCTGCCGCCGGTGTCGGATGCAGCTTTGCGCTGTCGGGCGACTTCACGATCGCGGGCAAGAGCGCCTATTTCCTCCAGGCCTTCGTCAACATCGGCCTCGTCCCCGACGGCGGCTCATCGTGGTTGCTGCCGCGCCTGATCGGCCTGCCGCGCGCGACGCAAATGATGATGCTGGGTGAGAAGATTTCGGGCGAACAGGCTGCCGATTGGGGCATGGTCTATAAATGCGTCGATGATGCCGACCTGTTGAGCGAGGCGCGCGCGCTCGCCACGCGCCTTGCGAACGGCCCAACGGTCTCGCTGGGCACGATGCGCAAGGTTCTGCGCGATGGTCTTTCACAAAGCTATTCGGAGACGCTCGACGCCGAAGCGAAGGGCCAGTTCATCGCGGGCAACAGCGCCGACGCGGTCGAGGGCATCATGGCCTTTGTCCAGAAGCGCAAGGTCGAATTCAAGGGCAAGTAAGCCCCACAAATGTGAACCCCGGCGAAAGCCGGGGTTCACTAACGCCAGATAACCCCGGTTTTCGCCGGTTTTTTTGCTTACTCCGCCGCTTCCTCGACCATTACCTTTTTGTAGATGCTCGTGCGCGGATAGGAGCAGAGGCGCATCACCATCGGCTCGAAAAATTCCAGCGGCTCGCTGTCGTAATCGGGATCGAACGCCGGCGCGTCATATTTTTCGCAGAATTCGGCGCAAGCAGCATAATGCGGACTATCCTTGAACTGGTCGCGCATGTCGCGGTCGAGCCCGAGATAGTGGAAGAAATAATGGCCCTGGAACACGCCATGGTGCTGGACGATCCACAGATTTTCCTCTGACAGGAAGGGCTTCAGGATCGCCGCGGCAACGTCGGGATGATTGAACGCGCCGAGCGTGTCGCCGATGTCGTGGAGCAGCGCCATCACGACATATTCCTCGTCGCGGCCATCGCGATGCGCGCGCGTCGCGGTTTGCAGGCAATGTTCGAGCCGGTCGACCGGAAAACCGCCATAATCGCCGCCAAGCAGCTTCAGATGATCGAGGATGCGCTTGCCGTTCTGCGGTGCGAACTCTTTCTGTTCGCGCGCGATAATGTCCCAATCTTCCTGCGTTCCTTCGATCATCGAGCGGAAGGTGGCGTGATCGTGCGTCATCTCGTTCATGGCAGCCTCTCCTATTTTGAAGCGCAGCCTATCCTATTCGTTGTTATTTGCAACGTTATAGGCCTTCACCTCGGCCTGTGTCAGGCAGCGCCGCGTCGATTTGTCCTCGGCGTTGGCGAGCGCCTTTTGCTGATACATCACTTCGGTCAGCAACTTGCGCGACACCCCCATGCGGATCAGGAAATCATTGTCTTCGCTCGCCAGCAATGCGGCGTCCTGCTCGATATCGCCGATCAATTCCTTGGTCGCATCGGTTCCCATCGCCACGCTCATGTCGATCGCGCTGCGGTCGCCGGTGCGCGTGAACATATGCACGATGAACAGCCCGCCCGGGTCGATGACGCGCGGCTGGCCACCCATGAAGATGAAGTTACAGGCGCTGAAACAGGCCCAGCCCGCCGGAATGCGCGTCGTCAGCCCGAAGTTCGAGCGGATGATCCGCCCGGCCGCGTTCCCGGCGCGCGCGTCGCCGCCTGGCGAGCGCAGCCACACTTCGGCAACGTCGGGATTGGCGGCCAGCGCCGCCTTCAATCGGTCGGGCAGGCCCGCATCGATCCGTCCCTCGGCCAGCAGCACCTTGCCGCCCTTTTTTGCAACAAGGGTCAGCTTCATCGTCGCATTCGCCGACCAGTCGGGGGTCAGCGGGCACGTCGGGTTCGCGGGATCGATCGATGTCTTCGCCGCGCCGGTAAGGCAGGCGATCAGCCCCGCCGCCGCCGCAATGCGGAAGCTTTTACGCCGCAAGGACATAGCGCGCCTGGCCCGGCCCCTTGCACATCCGCTTCGACACCCGGGTTTCTTCACCCTCGACGATGACGATATCGGTGACGCTCATGCATTGCGAGCCATCGGACAGTTCATTCTTCGCCGCGACGGTCGACGATCCGCTGACATTCGCGCGCGTTTCGCTCGTCCAGTTGGCGGTCGCGCCCACCTCTTCGCCGCGCGTGACTTCTTCGGTCGCCGCGGCGGCCTGCACCTGTTCGGCGGGATCGAGTCGACAGGCGATCGCGTCGGTCAGCGTCCCGCTGACTTCGCCGATCGGGACATAGCTATAGACGCCCGCCTTGCTCGCGGCGTCGCCGACCGCGTCGTTGATCACATTGCCGAGGATATTGCGGCCGATGCTGCTGCCCTTCTTGCCCTTGGGACAGCCGCCATTGCCTTCCTCACTCGGCTTGGGGGCCGGCGTCGTGACCTTGCGAAGCAGGCTGCCGAACTGCGCCTGTGCCGGCGTAATCGCGAGCAGGCAGGCGGCCAGTACGGCCGGGGTCGCCAATATTTTACGCATCATAAAATCCACCCTTGCCGCGCCCGAAACCGGGCAACCATGCGACCTCTTTAGGGGTAGTTCATGCCACCCGCTGTGATTTTCATCAACTCTTGCGGAAATCTCTGCCACACAGGTTGAATTAGCGCTGAATATGTCACAGTAACGCCGCCATGCTCTCGCAAAAGACCCGCTACACGATCCGCGCGTTCCAGCATCTTGCCGACCATTGGGGCAAGGGCCAGGTCCAGCTCGCGGATATAGCGGACGCGCAGAACATCCCGCCCAAATTCCTGACCGTCATCCTTTCGGAAATGGCGCGCGAAGGCCTGCTCATTTCGCAGCGCGGGCGCGATGGCGGCTATCAGCTCGCGCTGCCACCGATCGACATCAGCTATGGTGACCTCGTCCGGCTGACGCGCGGATCGCTCGCGCTCGTACCCTGCGCTGCGCGCAACGCGCATGAAGTTTGCAAGAATTGCCTGCCCGAATCCGAATGCCGGATGCGCAGCCTGATGCTGAAGGTCCGCGACGACACCGCGTCGATTCTCGACCGCATCACGCTCGCCGATCCGATCAAGATGGAGCCGCTCTTCGAAAAGGAAGAGGCGGCCGAATAGCGGCGGCCCGCCTGGGTCTGAGGAGTAGCGCATGAAGCGGATCGTCACCGGACTGGCTCTTTCCCTGTTGGCCCTGCCCCATTCCGCCGCCGCCAAAGGCGCGGTTGAAACGGTCCCTCTCTATACCCGGACGCTGAGCTTCACGCTTCCCGTCGATATGGTGCGCGCGAATGACAAGGATAATGGCACCAACCGGCTGATCGAATATGTGCCGCGGGGTGAAACGGTCGCCAACTGGACGCGGCTGGTGACGATCCAGGCGTATCGCGGGCTCGGCACCTCGCCGCAACCGACGGCGCAGATCGCGCGGCAGGCCTTTTATCCCGCGGCGTGCAAGGTGGGGCTGATCTATCAGGACAATGGGGAGAAAGCGCTGGCCGGCAAACTCAGGCGCTCGCTGATCATCAACGGCTGCGCCTCGCTGCCGCCCGGCGCTTACCCGAAAGCGCTCGCGGGTGCCGGCGAGCAGGACTTCATCCTGATCTTTCGCGACAGCGACACGATCTACACGCTCAACTATGCGGTGCGCGGCAAGCCCTTCGCGGGCAAGGCCCCGCCGATCGCACTCGCCACCGCCGAAACGCTGCTCAAGGATGTCTTTGGAGAGATACGGCTAGAGCCGTGAAGGAAATGGTGGAGCCTAGCGGGATCGAACCGCTGACCTCCTGCATGCCATGCAGGCGCTCTCCCAGCTGAGCTAAGGCCCCGTACCATTTCTGCCGATCACCCCTCTGGGTGGTGCGATCGGGTTGCCGCCTTTAACAGTGCAGGCGAGCGATGCAAGGGGCCAAATGCATCTCGCGATGCCTTTTTGGCCCCCCACAGAAAAAATCAGGTTTCGACGTCGTCGTCGTCCGCCGTCGCAACGCCCAGATCGTCGTCGCCGCCGAGGTCGACGTCATTGTCGGGCGAATCATTGTCCTCGTCGACATCGACGTCCAGATCCAGATCCTCGTCGACGACGACCTCTTCCTTCACGACCTTACCGGGCTTTTCGACTTCGAACGGCGTCGACTGTTTGGATTTCAGAACCGATTCCGGGATCCAGTTGTAACCGCAGTTGATGCAGTTGATCGGATCATCCTTGGTCAAATCATAGAATCGGGTTGCACATTTCGGGCAGCTACGCTTCGTGCCCCATTCAGCCTTTATCATAAATGCCTCATAACCTTCTGGAAAGAGATTAGAATTTCTGGAAAGCGACGGGTGCCTGCGCAGCATCCATCAAATCGGCGTGCGCCTTGCCAGATTGCAAGGCCGCTGTCAAAAGCGCCCACGCCATGACCGACCAAACCGCCACGCCGCGCAGCTTTTCCGCTTCCGTTCCGCTTAAAGGTAGGATCGCGATTCCGGGTGACAAGAGCATCTCGCACCGCTCGCTGATGCTTTCCGCTCTGGCCGTCGGGACCAGCCGGGTTACTGGCCTGCTCGAGGGCCATGATGTTCTCGCCACCGCGGCCGCGATGCGTGCGATGGGCGCAACGATCGAACGCCAGGGCGATGGCGAATGGGTGATCGACGGTGTCGGAGTCGGCGGGCTGCTCCAGCCCCGCGAAGCGCTCGACATGGGCAACAGCGGCACCTCGACCCGCCTGCTGATGGGCCTCGTCGCAAGCCACCCGATCACCGCGACCTTTGTCGGCGACGCCAGCCTGTCGGGCCGTCCAATGGGCCGCGTCATCGATCCGCTGTCGCAGATGGGCGCCGACATCTCGGCGTCCCCCGGCGGACGCCTCCCCCTCATGGTGCGTGGCCTCGCTCCCGCCATCCCCCTCGCCTACCGTCTCCCCGTCGCCTCGGCGCAGGTCAAGAGCGCCGTGCTGCTTGCGGGCCTCAACACGCCGGGCATCACCGAGGTAATCGAACCCGTTCCCACCCGCGACCATAGCGAACGCATGCTGCGCGGCTTTGGCGCCGAGCTGACCGTCGAGACCGATGTCGACGGGACGCGCCATATTCGCATCCGCGGCGAGGCCGAACTCAAGCCGCAGACGATCGTTGTGCCCGGCGACCCGTCGTCGGCCGCCTTTTTCATCGTCGCCGCGCTGCTCGTCCCGGGCTCCGACGTCATCGTCGCCAATGTCGGCCTGAACCCGACCCGTGCGGGACTGGTCGAGGTCCTCAAACAAATGGGCGGCGATATCGAGTTGCTGGATGCCCGCACCGTCGGCGGCGAGCCCGTTGCCGACCTGCGCGTTCGCCACAGCCTGCTCAAGGGCATCGACGTCGACCCGGCGATCGTCCCGAGCATGGTCGACGAATTCCCGATCCTGTTCGTCGCTGCCGCGCTCGCGGAGGGCCGGACGGTCACGACCGGCCTCGACGAACTGCGCGTCAAGGAAAGCGACCGCATCGCAGTCATGGCCACCGGCCTTACCGCGATCGGTGCGCGCGTCGACGAGACCGAAGACGGCCTGATTATCGACGGCACCGGCGGCGAAGCGCTGCCCGGCGGCGCGACCATAGCAGGCCACCTCGACCACCGTATCTGCATGAGCTTTGCGATCGCGGGCCTTGTCAGCAAGGCACCGGTGACGATCGACGATATCGCCCCCGTCGCAACCAGCTTCCCCAATTTCGAGAACCTGCTGACCGGGCTTCAGCAATGATCATCGCCGTCGACGGGCCCACCGCGTCGGGCAAGGGCACGCTCGCCCGCCAGCTCGCCGAGCATTTCGGCCTTCCCGTGCTCGACACCGGGCTGCTCTATCGCGCGGTCGGCTATCAGACCCAGCTCAATCATGGCGACGCCGACGATGCCGCCGACGCGCTCGCCGCATGTAGCTTCCCCGATAGCCTGCTGGACGATCCGGCGCTGCGCTATGAAACCACCGGCGGCCTTGCCAGCCGCGTCTCGGTTCATCCGCAGGTCCGCGCCGCGCTGTTTCAACGCCAGATCGATTTTGCCAACCAGCCGGGCGGCGCCGTGCTCGACGGACGCGACATCGGCACCGTCATCGCGCCGCACGCCGACGCAAAGCTGTTCGTCACCGCCAGCCCCGAGGAGCGCGCGCGCCGCCGTCACGCCGAGATGCGCGGCCGGGGCGTTGATGTGACTTATGACGCCGTGCTTGCCGACGTGCACGCCCGCGATGCGCGCGACACCGGCCGGGCCGACGCGCCGCTGCTCCGCGCGGCCGACGCGATACTGCTCGACAATACCGGCATGGACAAGAGCGCCGCACTCGCCGCTGCCATCGCCTTCGTCGAAGGGCGCCGGACGCGCCGCGGCTAAAACCGGCTTTCCGCCTTGCTTTGGTGGGGGGTGCGGACTATATGCGCGCCGTCCGACGGGCTATATTGCAGGTCGAGGCATGGTCAAACCGCCGCTCGAAACCCGAGCGCCGGGCGTGATGGGATGAACCCGTCGCGCCCATTCTGCTTTGCCCATGGCTTGCCGGCAATGGTTCGAAGGATGCTGTGTCCTGCATCCGGCAGGCATGGCAGATCGGCCATTAAGACCAGCGGAACCAACCGCTTGGCCGGAACAAATGAAGTAAGGAAACACATCTATGGCCACTACGGCTTTCCCGACGCGCGACGATTTCGCCGCGATGCTCGATGAATCGCTTGGTGGTGCCGACGGCGGCTTTGAAGGCCGCGTCGTCAAGGGCACCGTGACCGCGATTGAAAACGACCTGGCAGTTATCGACATTGGGCTGAAGAGCGAAGGCCGCGTGCCGCTTCGCGAATTCGCGATGCCGGGCCAGAAGGCCGACATCAAGGTCGGTGACGAAGTCGAAGTCTATGTCGACCGCGTCGAAAACGCCAATGGCGAAACCATGCTGTCCCGCGATCGCGCCCGCCGCGAAGCCGCCTGGGACCGCCTGGAAGAAGAATTCAACAAGGAAGCCCGCGTCGAAGGCGTCATCTTTGGCCGCGTCAAGGGCGGCTTCACCGTCGACCTCGGCGGCGCCGTGGCGTTCCTGCCCGGTTCGCAGGTCGATATCCGCCCGGTGCGCGACGTCGGCCCGCTGATGGACCTGCCGCAGCCGTTCCAGATCCTCAAGATGGATCGCCGCCGCGGCAACATCGTCGTGTCGCGCCGCGCCATCCTCGAAGAAACGCGCGCCGAACAGCGCTCGGGCCTGATCCTCAACCTCGAAGAAGGCCAGATCATCGAAGGCGCGGTCAAGAACATCACCGATTATGGTGCGTTCGTCGACCTCGGCGGCATCGACGGCCTGCTCCATGTCACCGACATGAGCTACAAGCGCGTCAACCACCCGAGCGAAGTCATCAACATCGGTGACACCGTCCGCGTTCAGATCATCCGCATCAACCGCGACACGCAGCGCATCAGCCTCGGCATGAAGCAGCTCGAAAGCGATCCGTGGGAAGGCGTCGCCGCCAAGTACCCCGTCGGTGCGAAGCTGTCGGGTACGGTCACGAACATCACCGATTACGGTGCGTTCGTCGAACTCGAAGCCGGCATCGAAGGCCTGGTCCACGTCAGCGAAATGTCGTGGGTCAAGAAGAACGTCCACCCCGGCAAGATCGTTTCGACGAGCCAGGAAGTCGACGTCATCGTCCTCGAAGTTGACAGCGACAAGCGCCGCATCTCGCTGGGCCTCAAGCAGGCTCAGTCGAACCCCTGGGGCGCATTCGCTGATACGCATCCGGTCGGTTCGGTCGTCGAAGGCGAAGTCAAGAACGCGACCGAATTCGGTCTGTTCGTCGGCCTGCCGGGCGACGTCGACGGCATGGTTCACATGTCGGACATCGCCTGGGGCATCTCGGGCGAGGAAGCGCTGCACCTCCACCGCAAGGGCGAGGCCGTGCAGGTCGTGGTTCTCGACGTCGACGTCGAGAAGGAACGCATCAGCCTTGGCATCAAGCAGCTTGAAAAGGGTGCTCCGGCCGTTGGCGGCACCGGCGCCGCTGCTGCTGGCTCGGTGAAGAAGAACGACGTCATCACCGTCACCGTCCTCGAAGTCCGTGACAACGGCCTCGAAGTTCAGGCTGGCGACGATGGCGCCACCGGCTTCATCAAGCGCGCAGACCTCGGCCGCGACCGCGACGAACAGCGCGCCGAACGTTACCAAGTCGGTCAGAAGTTCGATGCGATGGTCATCGGCTTCGACCGCTCGAAAAAGCCGAACTTCTCGGTCAAGGCGATGCAGATCGCCGAAGAGAAGCAGGCTGTCGCACAATATGGTTCGTCGGACTCGGGTGCCTCGCTCGGCGACATCCTCGGCGAAGCACTGAAGGCCGGCAAGAAGGATTAATTTCCTCTTTCCGCCGTCAGGCGAAACAAAAGGCCCGCAGAGTGTCCCTCTGCGGGCCTTTTTGTTTCGGCGATATATTTTGACCAAGCTATGATTCGTGATACCTTCCCCCCTGCGTTGGGAGGGGTCTCACGCAAAAAAGGACCGGCAACGACCGGATGCCTGCCTCGGCGGGAAATGCGTGACTGTATAATAGGGGAAGCACATGATCCGGTCAGAACTGGTTCAAAAGATCGCGAGCGAAAACAGCGATTTGCGGCTCGAAGAAATCGAGCGCATCGTTGATACTTTCTTCGATTCCATCGTCGAACAGCTGGCCGCTGGGGGCCGTGTCGAACTGCGGGGATTTGGGGCCTTTTCAACCCGTTCGCGCGACTCGCGCACCGGTCGCAATCCGCGAACCGGCGCGGCGGTCGACGTGAAGGCGAAAAGCGTGCCCTATTTCAAGCCGGGCAAGGAAATGCGCGAGCGCCTGAACGATTGACACCGTGCACCGCACCGTCGTGTAAAGCGCCACAGACGACGCCCATGCGCGGCGGCGCCAGGGCGCTTTGCGGACAGTTTTCAAGATAGCAGCAGATCGGGTCGCCGACCTTCAGCTTCCCCTGCTCCTGCAATTGCAGGATCGCCACCGCGGTGAACTGCTTGATGACCGATCCGAACAGATAGGTTGTGTCGGGCGTGTTCGGCGCACCCAGTTCGTAATTCGCCATGCCATAGCTTTTGACGAAAACGGGTTCGCCATCGCGTGCGATGAGCGCGGTCCCGCTGAACATGTCGTTCCGGACTTGCGCCTGCAGATACGCGTCGGCCTTCTCGATCACTTGGTCCACAACCGGCAGCGGAGCGGCGGCTATCGCGATCGTGGAAGCGGCTGCCGCTTTCGCAGCAACCGGTGACGGCGCCAGCAGCGCCCATATCACCGGAAAGCACAGGGTTGCCGCGCGAAACTTCAATGTGGTCATATTGCCTCCCGAAATGTCGGTTCGGCAATACAACCGCGACGTCCCGCCGCCAGCGGGCCAGCGCACTGGTACAACAGGCGCTTCGTGATCAGTTCTTGAGCCGGTACCCGGTCCGGAACATCCAGAAAATCACGCCAAGGCACAGCGCGAGGAAGAAGGCCACCGCGCCCATGCTGACCTCGATCGCGACGTCGCCCTTGCCGAAGAAGGTCCAGCGAAACCCGCTGATCAGATAGACCACGGGATTGAACAGCGTGATCGTCCGCCACGCCGCCGGCAGCATTTCGAGCGAGTAGAAAGCACCGCCCAGAAAGGTCAGCGGATAGATCACGAGCATCGGGATGACCTGCAACTGCTCGAAACTCTTCGCCCAGATGCCGATGATGAAGCCGAACAGGCAGAAGGTCACTGCCATCAAAATCATGAAGGCGGCCATCAACAGCGGATGCGCGACCTGTATATCGACGAACAGGTGCGCGGTGGCAAAGATGATGGACCCGATGATCACCGACTTCGTCGCCGCGGCACCGACATAGGCGATCACGGTTTCGAGCGGCGAAAGCGGCGCCGACAGCATCTCGTAAATCGTGCCCGTCCATTTGGGCATATAGATGCCGAACGATGCGTTGCTGATGCTTTCGGTGAACATCGTCAGCATCATCAGCCCCGGCACGATGAAGGCACCATAAGGAACACCGCCAACTTCGCTCATCCGGCTGCCGATCGCCGATCCGAAGACGACGAAATAGAGCGCCGTGGTGATCACGGGCAGCATCAGGCTGGTCCAGAAGGTGCGCCCGAAGCGCGCCATTTCGAACAGGTAGATCGAGCGGATACCGCGGAAATTTGAAATCATGCCGCCTTCTCCGCTGCGTCGTTGCTTTCGTGCACCAGCCCGACGAAAATATCTTCGAGCGAACTTTGCTTCGTATGCAGGTCCTTGAAGGCAACGCCGATGTCGCTCATCCGCCGCAGCAGCGACGGCACGCCCGTCGCCTCCGCCTGGCTGTCGAACTCATAGACGAGCTCATGCCCGTCGCCCGCCAGCTCGAGTTTCCAGTCGGCGAGTTCGGCGGGCACCGCATCCAGTTGCTCCGCAAGGTTGAGCGTCAGCGTCTTGCGCCCCAGTTTCTTGATCAGCGCGTTCTTTTCCTCGACCAGAATCAGCCGCCCCTTGCTGATCACCCCGACGCGGTCGGCCATTTCCTCGGCCTCCTCGATATAATGGGTGGTCAGGATGATCGTCACGCCGCGTTCGCGCAGCCCGTGTACCATCTGCCACATGTCGCGGCGCAGCTCGACATCGACGCCTGCGGTCGGCTCGTCGAGGAAGAGGATTTCGGGTTCGTGCGACAGCGCTTTCGCGATCATCACGCGGCGCTTCATTCCGCCCGACAATTCCATGATCTTCGAATCGCGCTTGTCCCACAGCGACAGGTCGCGCAGCAGTTGCTCGATGAATGCGGGGTCGCGCGGCTTACCGAACAGCCCGCGCGAGAAACTGACCGTCGCCAGCACCGTTTCGAACGCGTCGGTATGCAGTTCCTGCGGCACCAGCCCGATCATCGTCCGCGCCGCTCGATAGTCGCGCGCATGGTCGTGCCCGGCGACGGTCACGGTGCCCGCGGTCGCGGTCACGATGCCGCACACGATGCTGATCAGCGTCGTCTTGCCCGCCCCGTTCGGCCCGAGCAGCGCGAAAATCTCGCCTTTGTTGATGGTCAGATCGACATCGCTCAGCGCTTTGTGACCGCTTTTATAGGTTTTCCCGAGGCCGGAAATTTCAAGGACTGCTGTCATGTCACGCCGTCTAGCCGAGCCACCCGGTGCCGTGAAGCGCCAAACATCGCTTGACCTCAATCGACCCATCGGCTTGACCGGCTGCGCCGTGCGGACGTGGCGAAATCGGTAGACGCAGCAGACTTAAAATCTGCCGGCCTAGTGTCATGCGGGTTCAAGTCCCGCCGTCCGCACCAACTTTGCAGGATATCGATATGCCCGACGCGCGAAGACCGGCCATCAGCAAGATTCGGCCATGGTGGCGCGCGGCGACTTTGGCGATAGCGGCGCTGGGGCTCGCTGGTCCCGCCGCGGCGGCCGAGGATGATTGCGGGGTCGGCGCGTATCGGTTGCCGGACGGCGGCGTGATCGACATTGCGACCTCGACGGCAGGCGCGCTGCGGTGGCGCCACCTCGACGGCACCAGCGGGAAACTCGTCAAAAACGGCGATGGATGGATCAACAGCACGGGCTGGACCGACCGGCCCGACGGCCTGCAGGTTCGGTTCGGCGACTGTGCGTCGGGAACGATGCAGTTCGGCGACCGTGTCGCGCAGCGCATTTCGCTCGTCACGCACGAGACCAGTTTCACCAGCCACGGCACGCGCCTCGTCGGCCGCCTTATCCTGCCGCCCGGCGACGGCCCGGTGCCGATCGTCGTGCTGCTCCACGGCTCCGAACCCGATTCGGCGCGCGATACCAATATGCTGCAACGCATGCTTCCGGCGGCCGGGGTCGGCGCCTTCGTCTACGACAAGCGCGGCACCGGCGCGTCGGGCGACAAATATACGCAGGTCTTTTCTCTGCTCGCCGACGACGCCGTCGCTGCGCTGGCGGAGGCGCGCCGGATGGCGGGGCCGCGCGGCACACGCTTCGGATTTCAGGGCCCGAGCCAGGGCGGCTGGATCGCCCCGATCGCGGCGACACGGACCAAGATCGACTTCTTGATCGTCAGCTTCGGCCTCGCGGTATCGGTTGCCGACGAGGATCGCGAGGCGATCGCCTTCCAGATGGGCCTCAAAGGCTATGGACCCGACGTGATCGCCAAAGCCCAGGAAATCGGCGCCGCCGCGACCCGGATATTCGAAAGCGGCATGGCCGACGGCATCGACGAACTCGATGCGGTGCGCGCGCGTTATCGCGGCGAACCCTGGTACAAGGATGTGTACGGCAACTATACCCATATCATTCTCGGCATGACGGCGGACGAAATCCGGACCAAGGGGCAGGTCTATAACTTCGGCACCCCTGTTCATTACGACCCGATGCCGACGTTGCGCGCCGTGACGGTGCCGCAGCTTTGGGCACTCGGCGGGCAGGATATCGACGCGCCCGTGGGCGAAACCGTGCGACGGGTGGGCGGGCTCATCCGCGACGGCAAACCGATCACCCTCGCCGTCTTTCCCAAGGCCGAGCATGGCATGACCGAATTCGAATCGGTGGCTGACGGCAGTCGGATTTCGACCCGCTATACGCCGGGCTATTTCCAGCTGCTCGTCGACTATGCGAAGGGCGGCAAACTTGCGGAAAGCTATGGTGACGCCGAAATCACGCACCCGGCCGTGAATTGAGGCGGCCCGGCGGCTGGATGGGCCTTCCGGTTTTGCGCCGCATCACTATGATGGCCGCGATGCTGCTAAAAACTGACATATCGAGGTTCGGGACGAAACCATATCAGCGCAGGATTATCGCCAGTCTGGCGATCCTCTCGCTCGCCAGTTGCGGCCTTTTCGGCGAGCGCGGTCCTGTCAAGATCGCGGCCATCGGCCCGATCAATGCCGCCGCCTCCCCGCTCAACGGCGAATTGTCCGCGGCCAACGCCGCCCTGCTCGACGCCACCTCGCAGGGGCTCGTCAGCTATGACGGCGAAGGGCAGATCGACACCGGTCTCGCCGACCGCTGGACCGTGACGACCGACGGGCGCAGCTATATCTTCCGTCTTCGCGAAGCCAAATGGAGCAACGGCCGAAAGGTGACGGCCGAAGATGTCGCCGCCATCCTGCGATCCTATCTCGCCCCCGCCAGCCGCCATGTCCTGAAAAGCGATTTTCCGGAGATCGAGACGATCAAGGCGATGACCGACACCGTCATCGAAATTCGCCTTGCGGTGCCGCAGCCCGCGATCCTCGAACTCCTCGCCCAGCCGTCGATGGCGATCGTCAACCGCGGCATGCGCTGGGGGCCGATGCGCGCGCGCAAGATCGGGCGCGCGGTGCTGCTCTCGCCCGTCCCCGATCCGCTCGCCGAAGATCAGGAGGCCGCCACCGCCGCAGCGAACGATCCCGCCGCCTCGATCGAACTCACCGGCACTTCGCCCGCCGGGGCGCTTGCCCGTTTCAAGAACGGCTATGCCGACGGCGTCGTCGGCGGCCGTTTCTCGACGCTGCCCTATTTCGCCGCGTCGAACATCGGCCGCTCGCGGCTCGTCGTCGATCCTGTCCCCGGCCTGTTCGGCCTGTCCTTCGTCCGCGCGGAGGGGTTTCTTGCAACCGATGCCAACCGCGATGCACTGGTTCGTGCGATCCGTCGCGAGCGGCTGATCGAGGCGTTCGGGCTCGCCGAATGGCAGCCGCAGGTGACGTTGCGACCGGCTCTCTACGCCCGCGATGGCGGTCCCGCGCCGCTGGTCCCCGCCTGGGCAGAATATGACGAGGCGTCACGGATCGCGCAGGCGAAACGCGCGGTTGATGCGTGGCGCGGCACGGGCCGCGAAATCGCACCGCTGCGTATCGCCGTGCCCGACACCCCCGGCGGCCGCATCCTCTTCGCTTATGTTTCCGCCGACTTTAACGCGATCGGTGTGCCAAGCCAGCGCGTGGGCATGGCATCGGCCGCCGACCTTCGCCTGATCGACGAGGTTGCCCCCAATGACGACCCTTTATGGGGGTTGCGCCGCCTGTCATGTCGCCGCGATACGCTGTGCAATCGCGAGGTGCAGGAGCTGATCGACCAGGCGACGCAAAACATCGACGCTGGCCAGCGGCGCGTGCAGGTCAGCGAAGCCGAGGCCGTTCTGGCACGCTACGCCCCCTTCATTCCGCTCGCGACGCCGCTGCGCTGGTCGGTCGCGTCGCAGCGCCTGACGGGGCTGCGCGCCAACGGCCGCGCGCAGCACCCATTGAATCATTTGATTGCCATACCCAACTAATACAGCGGCGCTTCACCTTCGAGCGCTTTTGAAAGGACCCAGATGGCCCCTTCGCCCCCCAATCCCGATGCGATTTTCGACGCCCTGATTTCCAATCGCAGCGACCCCGCCGCACTGCGCAAGCGCGTCGAGACCTTGGAAATCCTGCTCGAACGCAGCTTCATCATTCCCGGCATCAACCGCCCGGTCGGCCTCGACGCGATCGTCGGCCTCGTCCCCGTCGTCGGCGACGTCATTGCCGCGACGATGGGTGCCTATCTGATCTGGGAAGCGCGCAATCTCGGCATGCCGAAATGGAAGATCTGGCGCATGGTCGGCAATCTCGGCGTCGACACCGCGCTCGGCGCGGTGCCACTCGTCGGCGATGCCTTCGATTTCTTTTTCCGGTCGAACACCCGCAACCTCAAAATCATCAAAAAGCATCTCGACAAGCATCATCCGGGCACGATCATCATCGACCAATAGACGCTTCGCCTTCTTCCCTTGGGGTCTCCAATGCTGCTAGCACAGCACCGCCACACCCCAGGGGAGAACTTCCAAATGATCCGCGCCAGCCTTGCCGCGCTTGCCCTCAGCTGTTCCATTGCCGCCGTCGCCACCGCTGCGCCGCAGGACGCCGACAACTATCTCTGGCTCGAGGATATCGAGGGCAAGAAGGCGCTCGACTGGGTCAAAAAGGAAAATGCCGAAACCGACAAGCTGATCACCGGCCGCCCGGGTTTCGAGGCCGACCGCAAGCGCGCGCGCGAAATCCTCGACGACGACCGCCAGATCGCCGAACCCGGCGAAGTGATGGGCGAGACGATCACCAATTTCTGGCGCGACGCCGCCAATCCGCGCGGCATCTGGCGTCAGAGCCCGCTCGACGCCTATCTTGCAGGCAAGCCCATATGGACGACGCTGATCGACGTCGATGCGCTCGGCAAGACCGAAAAGCAGAGCTGGGTGTGGCACGGCGCCGACTGCCTCGCCCCCGATTATAAACGCTGCCTCGTCTCGCTGAGTCCCGGCGGCACCGACGCCGACATCGTGCGCGAATGGGACCGCACGACCAAAGCTTTCGTCGACGGCGGTTTTACCCTTCCGCAAGCCAAGAGCAGCGTGACATGGGAAAATGCCGACACATTGCTGGTCGCGACCGACTATGGCGCGGGCAGCATGACCGCATCGGGCTATCCGCGCATCGTCAAGCGTTGGAAGCGCGGCACGCCGCTAAGCTCTGCCGAAACGCTGGCCGAGGGTGAGCATGAAGATGTCGGGATGAATGTGTTCGCCTTCACCGATGGCGACAAGCGCTGGCCGATGATCAGCCGCGGCAAGACCTTCTACACCGCCGATACCAAGCTGCCGAACATCGGCGGATCGCGCTATATTTCGTCGATCGTCCCCGACACCGCCAGCGTGCGCGACGTCGTCGATGGGCAGTTGATCATCTTCCTCAATCAGGATTGGGCCAACATTCCCGCCGGCTCGCTCGTGTCGCTGTCGCTCGACGATATGTCGGCCGACCGGCAGGTCAAGATCATCACCGCGATGACGCCGACCAAGGCGCAGGCGATCGAGAATGTCTCGGCGACCGAGAATATCCTTTGGGTTAAGGCGCTCGACGACGTCGAGGGCAAGCTGTTCGCGCTGCGCCGCGATCCCAAGACCGGCGAGTGGAGCCAGAAGGAAGTTCCGCTCGCCGCCAATGCCACGGTTGCGATCGCCGGCACCGTCGGCAAGCGCGACGTCGTGCTCGCTTCAGCCGAAACGATGCTGATGCCGCCGACGCTCTACGCGGTTTCGGAAGACAAGGCGCCGCAAGCCGTCCAGAGCCTGCCTGCGACCTTCGACGCCAAGGACATGACGGTCGAAAAGCGGTTTGCCACGTCGAAGGACGGCACCAAAATCCCCTATTTCCTTGCGCGCAAGAAGGGGGCGACCGGTCCCGTTCCCGCGCTCGTTCATGCCTATGGCGGTTTTCGCGCTGCGCAGACGCCGGGGTACCTTACCGGCCAGCCCTACCGCGCCGGCCCCCTCGGGCTGTTCTGGGTCGAGGACGGCAACGCCTATGTCCTCGCGGGCATCCGCGGCGGCGGTGAATATGGCCCCGCCTGGCATCAGGCGGCGCTGCGTGAAAAACGCCAGAACAGTTTCGACGACCTCCACGCGGTCGCCGAGGATCTGGTCCGCACCGGGGTCAGCGCCAAGGGCAAGATCGCGATCTCGGGCCGCTCGAACGGCGGGGTGCTCGTCGGCGCGGCGATGACGCAGCGCCCCGACCTCTACGGCGCGGTGATCTCGGGCTCGCCGATCAAGGATATGTGGCGCTACGACAAAATGCTCGCGGGCGCCTCATGGGTCGCCGAATATGGCGACCCCGATGTGCCCGAGGATTGGGCGTTCCTGTCGAAATATTCGCCCTATCAGAACATCCGCAAGGGCGTGAAATATCCCCCGATCTTCCTCTATCTTTCAACCAAGGACGACCGCGTTCACCCCGGCCATGCCCGCAAATATGCGGCGCGGCTCGAAGAGTTCGGCAACAAAGTCTATTATCACGAATATATCGAGGGTGGCCACTCGGTCGGCGCGGACCATGCCGAGGACGCCGTGCGCGCCGCGATGCTCCACGGGTTCCTGCTCCGCGAACTGGTGGAGAAGAAATAGCGGCGCCGCTTTAGCGAATCTGCCTCTTCTCCAGCTTCCGCGCGAGCGTGCGCCGGTGCATGCCGAGCCGGCGCGCGGTTTCGGAAATGTTGAAATCGGTCTCGACGAGTGTCTGGTGGATATGCTCCCACTCGACCGTCTTGATCGACGATTGGCGGTCTCCCACCGGCGTCTCGACATTGCCCTCGGCGCGGTCGAACGCCGCCTCGATATCGTCGGTGTTCGACGGTTTGGCGAGATAATAGGAAGCGCCGAGCTTGATCGCCTCGACCGCGGTGGCGATGCTCGCAAAGCCGGTGAGGACGACGATCCGCATCATCGCATCCGACGCACGCAGCCTTTGCACGCACGCCAGCCCCGACGCATTGCCGAGCTTCAGATCGACGACGGCGTAGCCCGGCCGGAAGGTCTGCAAATGCACGTCCATCACCTCGGGGCTGTGCGCGACCTGCACCGTATAGCCGCGCCGCTCGAACGAGCGTTTCAGCGTTCGCGCAAACGCCTCGTCATCCTCGACGATCAGCAATTGCCGCTGCTCGGTCATATCGCTTCTCCACCGGGCCGCGCGACCGACGATATCGGCAAGGAAATCCGTACCAACGCTCCGCCCGCGTCGCGGTTCGCCACCGTCGCGCCGCCGCCGAGCTTGCGCAGCACATTGACGAGCAGGAACAGTCCCAAGCCGCCGCCCGGCCGCCCCTTCGTCGAACGATAGGGCTGGCCGAATTGCTCAAGCATCTCGTCGTTGAAGCCCGGTCCGCGATCGGCGATCTCGATCACCGCGATATCGCCGTCACGCGTCGCGGTGACGCCGACCCAGTCGGGTGAGACTTCGGCGGCATTGTCCATCACATTGTCGATCACCTGGCGCAGCGCGGGGTCGGACACGATCGCGACATCGGCGCCGAAGCGGTCGTTGAACTCGACCGTGCCCGGGCGTCGCAACGCGCGCGACCCGGTGACGATATCGGTCAGGAAGGCGCGCATCGTCGTCAGCTGGGGCGCCTCGCCGCGCGCCTCGCCCGCCGACATCAGGATGCCGCTGACGATCGCCTTGCAGCGTTGCACCGCGGCATCCATGTCGGCCAGATCTTCCTGCATCTCGCGATCCTTTGCGAGGCGCGGCGCAGCCTTCCAGTCGCCGATCAGTACCGACAGCGTCGACAGCGGCGTCCCGAGTTCATGCGCGGCGCCCGACGCGAGCAGGCCCATGCGCACGATATGATCCTCTTCGGCAGCGCGCTGACGGCTCGTTGCCAGCGCGGCGTCGCTGTCGCGCAAATTGCGGCTGATGCGCGTGACGAAGGCGACGAGCAGCACTGCGATCAGCAGGAAGCAGACGAAGCTGCCCTTCAGATACAGCCCCATCGGATCGGCCGCATAGGCAGGCGGCAGCACGAGCGGCGTCGGATCGATACGCAAGGCCGCGAGCGCGGCGAGCGCCGCGACGACGATCGCCCACGACGAGCGCGGGGTCAGCAGGATCGCGCCGATCACGACCTGCAACAGGAACAGCGAGGCAAAGGGATTGGCGAGCCCGCCGCTGTGGTGGAGCTGCCAGCCGAGCGCCGCGACGTCGAACAGCAGCACCGCGGTCAGTTCGGCATTGGTCACCGCGCGGCCGCGGCGGAGCATGGCGGCGCTGATGACGTTGATCGCGATCAATACCATGATCGCCGCGAGCAAGGGCGCGTGCGGCAGCGATATGCCCATCGGTCCGCTGACGACTCCGATCGTCGCAAGCTGTCCGCCGACCGCAAGCCAGCGCAGCTGGATCAGCAGCGTCATGTTGCGGCGACCGGCGGGTGCCCTTACAGGCGCAGTCGGCAGGATCGTTGGGCTGGTCATCAGTCGCGGATACGCCAGAGCCGCCATGCAAAAAAGAGGCTGAGCGCGCAAAGCGCAAACCAGGTGAGCGCATAGACCATATGGCTGTCGGCAAAACGCACCACGGTCAGGCCGCCCACAGGGTAGCCGCCGGGGTTGGCCGCTGCATCGGCATCGACGAAATAGGGCGCAGCGTTGCGCAACCCCTTTGCCTTCGCGATGGCCGAGACGTCGCGCGAATACCACCGGCCCGCGGCCGGATCGTTCGATCGAAGGAAAGCGCCCTCGGGCTCTGTGATGCGCAGCAGCCCGATCACCGTGATCGGCCCCATGACCCTGCCAGCCAACCGCGTCCTTGGATCGCTCCGGTTCTTGGGCACAAAGCCGCGATTGACGAGCAAGGTGAAGCCGGGCGTCTCGAGCGGCGTGAGCACCCAGTAGCCGGGGCCAAGATCGGTCACCGCCTGCACCAGCGTTTCGCGGTCATGCCGGAAAATGCCGGTCGCGGTCACGCGGCGATAGGCATCGGCCTTCGCGCCGATCCTTTCCCAGCTCTCCGGACCCGGTGCAGCCACCGGCGCCGCATGAATGCGCGCATCGACCGCCGCGACCAGCTCATGCTTCCACGCGCGCCGTTCGAGCTGCCAGACGCCGAGCGCCGCAAGCGCGATCGCCGCGATCAGCGCCGCGGCGGCAAAGGCGCCGCGGCGGGTGCGCGTCACGGGACCTGACCCGTAACCTGGCTTGTCGTTTCGTGCGCCACCGGCATCATATTGGTGTTGAGATGATGCATCACCCACAGCGATCCCGCGAGCATGATCACTACAACGATGATCGTGAAGACGAGCGAAGTCAGCGACCAGCCGCCCTCGGCCTTTGGCGTCATGTGCAGGAAGAAGACCATGTGCACGACGATCTGGACCACCGCGAATCCCATGATGATCGCGCCCGTCGCGCCCGCGCTCAGCGGCATCGTCATCACCAGCCAGAACGGGATCGCGGTCAGGATCACCGACAGGACAAAACCGATGACATAGTCGCGCATCGATGCGTGCGGCATCTCGATCTCGTGATGCACGTCGGCGGCGTGGCCGTGGATATCGGCGCTCATCGCAGCACTCCCATCAGATAGACAATGGTGAAGACGCCGATCCACACGACATCGAGGAAGTGCCAGAACATCGACAGGCACATCACGCGGCGTTTGTTCGCGGCGATCAGCCCATGCTTCGACAGCTGGAACATCAGCGTCACCAGCCAGACGATGCCGAAGGTCACATGCAGTCCGTGGGTACCGACCAGCGTGAAGAAGCTCGACAGGAAGGCGCTGCGCTGCGGGGTTGCGCCGATCTCGATCAGGTGGTGGAATTCGTAAATCTCGATGCCGAGGAAGGCGAGCCCGAACAGGCCGGTCACCGCGAGCCAGATTTGCGTCCCCCGCACCTTGCCCTGCTGCATCTGCAGCACCGCAAAGCCATAGGTGATCGACGAAAAGAGCAGCATCGCGGTATTGAGCGCGATCAACTTGAGATCGAACAGATCCTTCGGCGCAGGGCCCGCGGCATAATTGCCGCCGAGCACGGCATAGCAGGCAAAGAGGATCGCAAAGATGAGGCAGTCGCTCATCAGATATATCCAGAAGCCCAGCATCGTGCTGTGCCCCTCGGGATGCGCATGCTCGTCGAGGTCGTAGAACTGGACGGGCTCGTTGGCGGTCAAAGTCTTGGCACTCATCGCATCAGGCTCCGGCCGCCAGCTGGCGGGTCCGCGCTTCCTCGACCGCGGTGACCGTTGCCGCCGGGATGTCGAAATCGCGCTTGTAGTTGAAGGTATGATAAATCGCGCCAATGATCGTCGCCGCAAAGCCGAGCGCCGCCAGCCACCAGATGTGCCAGACCAGCGCAAACCCCATGACCAGACAGAAACCCGACAGGATCATCCCCGTGCCGGTGTTGCT
Source organism: Sphingopyxis sp. (assembly GCA_051861185.1). Taxonomy (GTDB): domain Bacteria; phylum Pseudomonadota; class Alphaproteobacteria; order Sphingomonadales; family Sphingomonadaceae; genus Sphingopyxis. The sequence continues at coordinate 68,021 of JBIMKQ010000006.1, read as the reverse complement.
CGGCATGTGGATGTCGCGATAGCCATCGACCGGGCGCTGATGCCCGCGCTTCTTCATGTCGTACCAGGCATCAAGATCGTGGATCACCGGCGTGAAGGCGAAATTATAGTCGGGCGGCGGCGAGCTGGTCGCCCATTCGAGCGTGCGGCCATCCCACGGATCGCCGCCCGTGGTATCGCGCAGTTCCTTGCGGCGCCAGATGCTGACGCCGAACTGGATCAGCATCGCGCCGATGCCCGCCGCGACGATCAGCGCGCCGATACCCGCGATCACGAACCAGATCTGCAGGCTCGGGTCGTCAAACACGCGCATCCGCCGTGTTACGCCCATCAGGCCGAGGATATAGAGCGGCGTGAAGGCGACCCAGAAGCCGACGACCCAGCACCAGAAGCTGATTTTGCCCCAGAACACATCGAGCTTGTAACCGAACGCCTTGGGCCACCAGTAATTGATCGCCGCGAACAGCCCGAACAAAACACCGCCGATGATGACGTTGTGGAAGTGCGCGATCAGGAACAGCGAGTTGTGCAGCACGAAATCGGCGGGCGGCACCGCGAGCAGCACCCCGGTCATCCCGCCGATGACGAACGTCAGCATGAAAGCGACGGTCCACATCATCGGCAGTTCGAAACGGATGCGGCCGCGATACATGGTGAACAGCCAGTTGAAGAGCTTTGCCCCCGTCGGGATCGAGATCACCATCGTGGTGATGCCGAAGAAGCTGTTGACACTCGCCCCCGATCCCATGGTGAAGAAATGGTGCAGCCAGACGATGTACGACAGGATCGTGATGCACACCGTCGCATAGACCATCGAGGTATAGCCGAAGAGCCGCTTGCCCGAGAAGGTCGAGGTGACTTCGGAGAAGACCCCGAACAGCGGCAGGATCAGGATATAGACCTCGGGGTGCCCCCAGATCCAGATCAGGTTCACATACATCATCGGCGATCCGCCGAGATCGTTGGTAAAGAAGTTCGTCCCGACATAGCGGTCGAGCGTCAGCAGCGTCAGCGTTGCGGTCAGGATCGGGAAACTCGCAACGATCAGTATGTTCGAGCACAAGCTGGTCCAGGTGAAGATCGGCATCTTCATCAGCCCCATGCCCGGCGCGCGCAGCTTCAGGATCGTGACGATCAGGTTGATTCCGGATAATGTCGTGCCCACCCCGGCTATCTGGAGCCCCCAGATATAATAATCGACGCCGACGTTGGGACTGTACGCAATGCCCGAAAGCGGCGGATAGGCGAGCCAGCCGGTCTGCGCATATTCGCCGACGAACAGCGAAATCATCGTCAGCACCGCGCCCGACGTCGTCATCCAGAAGCTGAAATTGTTGAGGAAGGGAAAGCTGACGTCGCGGGCACCGATCTGGAGCGGGACGATATAGTTCATCAGGCCGGTGATGAACGGCATCGCGACGAAGAAGATCATGATCACGCCGTGCGCGGTAAACACCTGGTCGTAATGATGCGGGGTCAGATAGCCCTCCGACCCGTTAAAGGCCAACGCCTGCTGCAGCCTCATCATGATCGCATCGGCAAAGCCGCGCAGGAACATGATGAGCCCCAGGATCATGTACATGATCCCGATGCGCTTGTGGTCGACGGTGGTGAACCACTCGGTCCACAAATAGCCCCACAGGCGGAACTTGGTGATCAGCGCGAGCACCGCGATGCCGCCAAGGACGACGCCGATGAAGGTGGCGACGAGGATGGGTTCGTGCAGCGGCAGCGCCTCAAGCGACAGCTTGCCAAGGATCGGACCGGTTTCGGGTGCGGGATGCGGGATGGTCATGTTGATCTCGGGCTCGTTCAGGACATCGGGCGTTCGGCGGCGGCGCGTGCGCGCAGCGCGGTGCGTTCGGGCTTGGACGGATGCGGCAGGCCCTCACCCTTCAGCTTTTCCGGGGCGACCGGCTTTACGTCGGGACGGTCGTTCGACATCACCGGCGCGCTGCAATAGGCCGCGACATAGCGCATGCTCCAGCGCGCGGCTTCTGCGGTGCCGCGCGCAGCGAACTTGTCATAAGTCACCTGCCGGACATTGCCGATGCCCGCGATGCCAGCGCCGCCCGCGGCGTCGACCGACATCATGTCGTGCATGCACATCTTGCCGGGCTCGACGCACATGTTGACCACTGCGTCGAACAATTGGGGGTCGCTCGCGGCAAAACGGCGGACCGGTTCCTTGTGGGTCGGCTTCTCGAGCTTCAGATATTCGGCGCGGCTGAGATCGCCTTCGGCAGAAGCCTTCGCCGTCGCGACCCATTTGTCGAACTCGCCTGCAGGCAGGCTCTTCACCGCGAAGCGCATGTTCGAAAAGCCCCAGCCCGAATAATTGGCCGAGAAGCCCTCATAATTGCCGGTCTTGTCGAACACCCCGTGCAGTTTGGTTTCCATGCCGGGCATCGCATAGATCTGCCCCGCCAGCGCGGGCACGTAAAAGCTGTTCATAACCGACGATGAGGAGATGCGAAAGCGCAGCGGCCGGTCGACGGGCACCGCCAGCTCGTTCACGGTCGCAACGCCCTGTTCGGGGTAGATGAACAGCCATTTCCAGTCGAGCGCGACGACCTGGACGTCGAGCGGCTGGACCTCGGCCGCGACCGGCTTGCCCGGCCCGGTGCGCGCGAGCGGACGATAGGGATCGAGCAAATGCGTCGCCACCCATGTCACCGCACCCAGGCAGATGATGATCAGCAGCGGTGCGGACCAGATGACAAGCTCAAGCTGGGTCGAATGATCCCAGTCGGGCTTGTATGTCGCCTCTTTGTTCGACGCGCGATATTTCCACGCGAAGAAGATCGTCAGCGCCATCACCGGCACGATGATCAGCAGCATCAATACGGTCGACAGGATGATCAGGTCGCCCTGCTGACGCGCGACGTCGCCGGCGGGGTCGAGCACGATCAGCCCGCAGCCCGACATCAGGGGCAGCGCGGCGAGCAGCGGCAAGAGCCGCAATCGAGCGAGAAAACGGGGGAGATTGCTTGGCATGATGCGCGCCTAGGCCTCCTTTGTTGCAGTGCACATAGGACATTTTGTCCAATCCCGCGACCCGTCATCATGGCGCAGGGGCATTTTCATTCCGGGTGCTTTTGCCCTATGACCGACTCGTGCCGCCGCATCTTGTCTTGCGGAGGGCGCCAGCTCAAGGATTGTTGCCATGGCTGCCGATACCGTGCCCACCACCGAGGTCGAACGCGACGCCCGCGCCCTCCACGGCGCCGACGACCACGGGGGCCACCGCATCGACCCCGCCGAGATTGCCATCGGCGTCATCATCGGCCGCACCTCCGAATTCTTCGACTTCTTCGTTTATGCGATCGCGTCGGTGCTCGTGTTCCCGAAGCTGGTATTCCCGCACCTCGACCCGCTGACGGGCACGCTCTGGTCGTTCGCGATCTTTGCCCTCGCCTTTGTGGCACGCCCGGTCGGCACGATCATCTTCACCGCGATCGACCGCGGCTATGGTCGCGGAGCAAAGCTCACCATAGCGCTGTTCCTGCTCGGTGGATCGACCGCCGCGATTGCCTTCGTCCCCAGCTATGAATCGGCCGGGATCGGTGCCGCGCTGCTGCTGGCGCTGTTCCGAATGGGACAGGGCGTCGCGCTCGGCGGATCGTGGGACGGCCTCGCCTCGCTGCTCGCGCTGAACGCGCCCGAAGACAAACGCGGCTGGTACGCGATGATCCCGCAGCTCGGCGCCCCGCTCGGGCTGATCGTCGCCAGCCTGCTCTTCATGTTCCTGATCTCGGCGCTGCCGGCCGAGGATTTCCTCGCGTGGGGCTGGCGCTATCCCTTCTTCGTCGCTTTCGCGATCAACGTCGTCGCGCTGTTCGCTCGGCTGCGCATCGTCGTGACCCCCGAATATGCCGAATTGTTCGAGAACCGCGCGCTCCAGCCCGCGCCCCTGCTCGAAACGGTGCGCTCGGAATGGAAGACGATCCTGATCGGCACCTTCGCGCCGCTCGCCAGCTTTGCGATGTTCCACATGGTCACCGTCTATCCGCTGTCGTGGGTGTTCCTGTTCACCGAAGAAACGCCGGTGCGCTTCCTGATGATCGAAGCGATCGCCGCGGTGGTGGGCATCGGGACGATTATTGCGTCGGGCTATCTTGCCGACCGCGTCGGGCGCCGCACCCTGCTCGGCGGCACTGCCGCGGCAATTGCCGTGTTCAGCGGCTTTGCCCCGCAATTGCTCGACGCGGGCGGTGCGGGTGAAGCGACCTTCATGATCCTGGGCTTCGCGCTGCTCGGCCTGTCATTCGGCCAGTCTTCGGGCGCGCTGTCGTCGAATTTCCAGCCGCGCCATCGCTACACCGGCTCGGCCTTTACGTCCGACCTCGCCTGGCTGTTCGGCGCCGGCTTCGCGCCGATGGTCGCGCTGTGGCTGTCGAGCCAGTTCGGACTGATCGCAGCGGGCGCCTATCTTCTCTCGGGTGCGATCGGCACGCTTGTGGCGCTTTGGCTCAACCGCGAACTGGCAAGCACGATCGGCTGACGCGGCGTCCTGTTCCGGAAGCGAACGGCCGGAGCGGCGTCACACGCGTCGTTCCCGCCGTTTGCGCGGCCATCTCCGGCAAATTAATCAAATGTTGAGGATGTTTCGTCATCAATGGGTCATCGAATGGAGGGGCTCTTTGATGAAAATTCTGTCCAACACGCTGTTTGCGATCGTCGTATTCGGTGTCCTGACACCCGCGCCGGCGCACGCTTATCTGGACGGAGCGACCGTCAGCATGGCGCTTCAGGCGCTGACCGGCGCCGTCGCGAGCGTTCTCGTGTTCGGCAAGATCTACTGGTCGAAGATCAAGGGCGTGTTCAGCCGCACAAAAACCAGCGAGCAGGACTGAACCCATGGCATTCGAGGGTGGTTCTTTCCGCGACCCGTCCGGTCGCGTGCTGCGGCATGACAAGCGCATTTTACGGGCCATTTTCGATGGCGGGATCGCACAGTTTCGTGCGGCGAAGGACAGCGGCGTCCTCGACGAGATGATCGAGCGCGGCTGGCTGCTTCCCGCGGACATCGTGTCGGGCGACGGGCTCGGCGATCTGGCGCCGGGCGTCGCCCAATGGCTCGAGCATCCCGTGCTCGACTATATATCCTACCCTTATGAATGGTGTTTCTCGGGCCTGAAGGCGGCGGCGCTCCATCATCTCGATTTTCATCTGGCGTTGCTCGAGAAGAATTTCACGCTCTCGGACGCGACCGCCTATAATATCCAGTTCCGCGGGACCAAACCCGTGTTCATCGATCATCTGTCGATCACCCCCTATGAGGAAGGGTCGGCCTGGGTCGGCCAGCGTCAGTTCGGCATGCAATTCCTCAATCCGCTGTACCTGTGGGCAAAGAAGGGGATCGCCCCGCACGCCTGGTATCGAGGAGCGCTCGAAGGGATCGCGCCCGAAGATCTCGCCAAGCTGCTGGGATGGAAGGACCGGTTTTCCTTTACCGTGCTGGCGCATATCGTCGGACCCGCGGCGTTCGAGCGCGACCGGGTTGCCGAAGGCCTGAACGGCAAAACACGCCGCGAGGTCAAATTGCCAAAGCAGCGGCTGGTCGCAATCCTGCGAAGCCTGCGCGACTATATCGCCGGCCTCGCGCTCCCGATGGAAAAGACCGTCTGGGACGATTATGCCGAAAACAACAGTTACGACGACGCGCGCCGCGCCGCCAAGCATGAGTTTATCGCCGGTGCCGTTAGCGGCGCAAAGCCCGGCCTGCTCTATGACATCGGCTGCAACAGCGGCGAATTCAGTCGCACCGCGCTCGACGCGGGCGCCCGAAGCGTCGTCGGTTTCGACTTCGATCTGGGCGCACTGGAACGCGCGTTCGCGCATAGCGATAAAGGGGGCGCACCGATGCTGCCGCTGTGGCTCGACGCGACGAACCCCAGCCCCGCACAGGGATGGGCCAGCGCCGAACGCATGGGGCTGCAGAGCCGGGCCGACGCCGACATGATGCTCGCGCTCGCGCTGATTCACCACCTGGCGATCGCCAAGAATGTGCCGCTCGACATGGCAACCGACTGGCTGATGAACCTCGCTCCGGCCGGCGTGATCGAGTTCCCGTCCAAATCCGATCCGATGGTCCAGCAGTTGCTGCGCCATCGTCCGGATATCTTTCCGGACTATACCGAAGAAGCATTCCTGCATCATGTCGAAGCGCGCGGCCGGATCGTCCGGCAGACGCGGCTCGCGGAAACCGGGCGCCTGATTCTGGCCTATGACCGCCGCAGCTGACGCATGAAAGGCGCTGCTGGCGTGCTGGCACGCTCCCCCATCGCCGGCATGCTCGTCACGCTGATCGCGATGATGGGATATTGGAGCGGGAACCGGCTGCGCCTCGGTTTTGAAAGTGTCTGGCCGACCGCGCTGGTAACCGTCCTCGGCGCCCTTCTCGTCACCGGGCTGCTGCGCCTGTTGTGCGGAAACTGGCGCCGCGCCGGACTCGCCGCCGCGATGGCGGCCTTCTATTTCTTTTACATTCCCGCGCTGTTCGCGCCGCTGAAGCTGCCCTTTGTCGCCGAGGCCGCGCTCCATGTCGGCGCGATTGCGGGACTGGTCCTGCTCTATCGGCGCTTGCCCTCCGACGACGCGAAGCTCTGCACCCTTCACGCGCGGGTGAATCTCCTGTGCGGATTGATATTCGCGCTCAACGCCCTGCCGCTCGCATTCCAGCAGTTTCAGCTCGAGCAGCAGCGTTCGAAGGCGGAGGCCAGCCTTGGCCAGCTCGAAGGCACAGCTTCGGCCGACAGCCCCGATGTGTGGCACATTCTGCTCGACCGATATGCGGCGACCGATACGCTGAAAACGCGCTACGGCTTCGACAACCAGCCCTTTATCGACGCGCTGCGCCAGCGCGGTTTCGCGGTGCAGGATCAGGCGTTCTCCAACTATCAACGGACCAGCCACTCGATCGCCTCGACGATGAACGGGCGCCTGCTCGACCCGATGGCGCCGCACATGAAAAGCCGGCCCGACGACTGGATTCCGATCTATCGCGTCATGCGCGAAAGTTCGGCGCTGAAGCTGTTCAACCAGATGGGGTATCGCACCATTTTCGCCGGCAGCTGGTGGGAGCCGACGCGGTTCAGCGCCGCAGCCGATGAATCGATGGTCATTCGCGCCATGCCGCAACTTGCCCGCCTCGTCATCGGCCAGTCTGCGGCGGGCTTCTGGACGCAGCGGATAAGCGCGCCCTATCTCGACGGTCGCGGCGACCAGTGCTATCGCGCGAACGAGAAATTCCGCCGGTTGCGCGCGCTGGCCAAAAATTCGGACCGCAAGCAGGTGTTCGCCCATTTCCTCGTGCCGCACCCGCCCTTCGTGCTGAACGCCGACGGCAGTTGCCGTACGCTGGCGACGGCCGCGAAAGCGCCCCGCAACGAAAATTATCTCGCCCAGATCCGGTTTGCCAATCGGGAACTTGTGGGCCTTGTGGATGCGATTCTTGCCAACCCGCGGCCCGCCGTGATCGTGATCCACAGCGACGAAGGCCCGTGGCCCAGCCCCTATGTCGGCAATGAACATGGGCTGGGCACCGACCCCGTACCGGTTCCGTGGCATCGTCTCGACGGCGAACAGCTGCGTGAAAAAATGGGCATCTTGCTCGCGGTCCGCGATCCTTCGGGCCAGACGCCCAAAACGATGCCAGCCTCCCCGGTGCAGATCTATCCGGCGATATTGGAGGATCATTTCGGTTCGCGCCGCCCGGTCCCCGTTTCGCGCCACTATGTTTTCCGGAGCGATGCCGCCCTCTATCAATTCGACGACATCGGCACGAAGCTCGAGGCGCCCCGCTAAGGGGCGATCACAGGCCGAGGCGCCGCCAGAATTCCTGTACGCTCACACGGCCGCCTTCGACCGGCGTCGACCACGACGGGTGGGGCAGCGGGGCGGCGGCGGGTGGCGGAACGGGGCCGGTTTCCCATCGCGTCTCTTCTTCACGGAAGCACGAATCCGACACGGGCGAGTCTTCTGTACGCTTTAGCCGTTGATGACGCGGAGCAAGCTGACAGACATCAAAAGCCGCAAGGTCCGAAGACCTGTCTTTTATCGACTTATTTAGCTTATATAAGTCGTGCCGCTCTTTCTTGACGCCGCGAAAGCAAAAATTTCCGGCCACATGCGGCTTCCCGAGGCGGCCTAGCCTTTATTTTCGGACGATAATTTATCGCGGAAACGGGCCAGCCGCTCAACCGCTTCGTCGAGGATCGCCGTCTCCTTGGCAAAGCAAAGCCGCAAGATATGTCGCGGGCCATCGCCCTCGAACAGTGCCGAAACGGGGATCGAGGCGACCCCCGCCTCGCGCACCGCGCGCTCGCTGAACGCGCGGTCGTCGAGCGCGATTCCGGACGCGGCAAGGTCGATACAGAGAAACCATGTCGCCTGACCGGGCAGGACGATAAAACCCGCGCCGGCCAGCCCGCGGGCGAGATGGGCGCGCGAGGCGGCCCAGCCCGCACGCTGCGGCGCAAACCAGCTATCGGGCTGGTCCAGCCCCTCGGCCACCGCCCATTGCAGCGCCGGCGGCGTCGTGAAGGTCAGGAATTGATGCGCGCGGCCCAGCGCGCGCGCCAGATCGGGTGCGGCGCACAGCCAGCCGGTCTTCCATCCCGTCAGCCCGAAGATCTTGCCCGCCGAACCGATCTTTACCGTCCGCGCGTCCATTCCCGGCAGCGACCAGAGCGGCCGGTGCCGCGCGCCGTCGAAGCGCACATCCTCCCACACCTCGTCGCACACCGCGATCAGGTCATGCCGCCGGCACGCCTCGGCGATCATTCCCAGCTCGCTTTCGCTGGCGACCTTGCCGGCGGGATTGAGCGGATCGTTGAAGATCAGCGCGCGCGTACGCGGCGTGATCGCGCGTGCTAGCGCGTCGGCATCATAATTCCATTCGGGCGGGCTCAGATGGACCGACACCGGCGTGCCGCCCGCACGCCGCACCATCGGCGCATAACTGTCATAAGCTGGCTGGAACAGGATGACCTCGTCGCCCGGCTTGACCAGCGCGAGCAAGGTGGCCGCAAGGGCTTCGGTCGCGCCCGACGTCACGATCACCTGCTCGCGCGCCAGTTCCAATCCTTGCCGCCGTTCGTAGAAGCGGCAGATTGCATCGCGCAGTTCCGCCAGACCGAAGGCAGGCGGATATTGGTTCGACTTCTCGCGCAACGCCCGCGCCGCGGCTTCGACCATATCGGGCGACGGCGGGTCGTCGGGAAACCCCTGCCCCAGATTGATCGCGCCATGCGCGACGGCCAGCCCCGACATATGCTCGAAAATCGTCGGGGCCATGGCGTCGTAGATCGGATGTATGCGGCTCATTCGAAATGCCCTGCTGCTGAATATCCCGTCAGCAAGCTGCGCGTTGGCGCGGCAAATGTAGCGCAAGAAAATCTTTGCGGATCAAAAATCCGCGATCATTCGGGGTTGCCTTTGCCCAGCCTGCTGCGGCGCTGCCCATATACCATATAGATAGCGAGCCCGATCACGTTCCAGGCCAGACATGACAACAGCGTTTCGAGCGGAAGGCTCAGGAAGAGATAGAGGCAGCCTCCGATCGTCCCCAGACCGACCAGCCAGACGGCGCGAACGCGAAACGGCCGGGGCGCATCGGGCGCGGTACGCCGCAGCATCAACAGGCAGATGCCGACCGCCATGAACGCGATCAGCGTGCCGGCGTTGGCGAGCGCGGCCACTTTTCCAATGGGGAGAAGGCCCGCAAGGACGGCGACGATCACCGCCGTCACCATCGTGATGCGCGTCGGCGTCCCCCGCTTCGAAATATGCGCGAGCCGCTCGGGCAGAAAGCCGTCGCGTGCCATGGCGAGGAAAATCCGGCTTTGCCCGTACAGAAAGGCGAGCAGCACGGTCGGCAATGCGACCACGGCGGTCGTCGCCACGATCTGCGCGACGCCGGCCTGGCCGATCGAACGAAGGATCAGCGCAAGCGGCTCCGGGCTATCGGCAAAGCGGGTGAACGGGGTCGCCCCGACCGCGGCGGCGGCGACCACCATATAGATGATCGTGCATGCCGCCATCGATCCGATGATGGCGATCGGCAGGTCGCGCTCGGGGCGCCGGGTTTCCTCGGCCGCGGTCGAAATGGCGTCGAAGCCGTAGAAGGCAAAGAAGATGATCGCGGCGCCGGCCATGACCCCGCGCTGGACCCCGTCGCTGCCGACGTTCACGGCATAGCCGTACGGCATGAACGGTTCGAGGTTCGCGGCATCGAAATAGGGCAGCGTGTAACCGACGAAGAGCAGGAGGGTCACGATCTTCACGACAACGAGCACCGCGTTGATCCGTGCGCTTTCGCGTGTGCCGAGCAGCAGGAGGCCCGCCACCACGGCGATAATTGCGACGGCGGGAAGATTGATCAGGCCGCCGAGTTCGGGGCCGCGCGTCAACGCCTCGGGAAAGCCGACCCCCATGAGCAGCGGCGATGCATAGCCCGACCAGCCCACCGCGACCGTCGACACGACCAGCGAATATTCGAGGATCAGACTCCACCCGACGATCCACGCAAAGGCTTCGCCAAGGCCGGCATAGGAATAGCTGTAGGCGCTGCCCGCGGCGGGCATCATCGCCGACAGTTCGGCATAGGCCAGTGCGGCGCAGGCACAGACCGCGCCGGCGATCGCGAACGACAACAGCACCGCCGGCCCTGCCCTGTCGACGCCGACGCCGATCAGCGTCAAGATGCCCGTGCCGATGATGGCGCCGACGCCCAGCGCCATGAGCTGCGGCCAGGACAGGCTCGGCGGCAGCGCATGGGCGCTGCGTTCGCCGGCCGGCGGAATGGGTTTGCGGCGGGTCCAGTTATTCATGATATGTCTCCCAAATATCCGGCCCGATCATTCGGGTCCGCCGCTCACCCAATCCGTCAATTCATGGCTTTTCGTTCGGGAACAGCAGCAACCAGTCGGCTTCGGCCTGGATGCGCGCAAAAAAGCTCCAGCTGTCGACGTTGATCGAACGCTTCAGCCATGGCTTCGCCTTCTCGGGCTCGCCGCTCAGGATATAATAGTTGGCGAGGCTGTAAGCGGTCGAAGCCGCCACCCCGTCGGCGGTTGCAAAGGCGCGGCCGCTGTCCTTGTCGCTGAAGAAGCTGTCGGCGGCGCGATTGCCCTTGAACAGCTGCAGACCGTCGAAATAGGTATCCGAGCCGCCCTTCGGATGAACTTCGAACAGCGTCAGATCATAATCGTCGAGCAGCTTCTGCGCCTCGCGAAGCTTCCCGGCGCGCGCCAGCGACAGATATTCCCAATAGCCGTTCGCCGTCCGCGCTTCGACATCGTGCGTGAAGGCGGCGGACTCAGCCGACTTGGCAAACCATTTCGCGGCATTTTCGAAATCATGCTTGCCGAAATAGGCCTGACCCAAGTGATAATAGAGATAATATTGCACGACATCGGGGTCGCCCGGGAAATAGTCCGGACCCGGCTTTTCACGCTCCAGCGGCTGGTTCTCGTACAGCTTCGCGGCTTTCAGCCCCAGTTCGATCGACTTATCGAACTCGCGCAGCGAAAAGTGACGGTGCGCACGGTGGCGCAGCAGCTTGCCCGAGTTGGGGAAACGCTTCAGCGCCTGATCGTAAACCGCCCCCGATTCCTTGGTGTAGCCTTGGTAAAAGAGAATGCGGCCGTACCAGGTCGCGCTGTCGACGGTCATATTGCTCTCGAACGCCGCCTTGGCATCGCGCGCCGCGCGTTCCAGCGTTTCGGTCGAGGCGACATTCGCGTTGCGGGCCGGGCTGGTGACCATCGGCTGGCCAAGCAGCGACGTGCCCTGAAAGCTCCCTTCCTGCGCCGTCGCCGACATCGGCGCGGCGATCAGCAACAGGCCGAGCGACGCCAGTAATTTCAAATGCCTGGGTTTCATCATTAAATCCTCTCCGAACAAATATTCTGTCTTCAATCGAGATCGAGATCGAACTTCACGCCTTGCGCCAGCGGCAGCGAGGTCGAATAATTCACCGTCGCGGTAACGCGGCGCATATAATTCTTCCAGCTGTCGGAACCCGACACGCGGCCGCCGCCAGTGACCTTCTCGCCGCCAAATGCACCGCCGATTTCTGCCCCGCTCGTCCCGATGTTGACGTTTACGATCCCGCAGTCGCTGCCCTCTGCCGACTGGAATGTCTCGGCCTCGCGCACATCGCTGGTGAAGATGCACGACGACAGTCCCTGCGGCACGCCGTTCTGCAACGCGATCGCTTCCTCAAGGTCGTTGTACGACAGGACATAGAGGATCGGGGCAAAGGTCTCTTCGCGAACTATGTCGGTCTGCGCGGGCATTTCGACGATCGCGGGGCGGACATAATAGGCGTCCGCCGCCCCGTCGATATCGATCCGTTCGCCGCCGTGGACGATCCCGCCCTCGCGGCGCGCCTGTTCGAGCGCACGCTGCATCCCGTCGAACGCCGCCTTGTCGATCAGCGGACCGACATGCGTATCGTCCTCGAGCGGGCTGCCGATCCGCAGGCTGCCGACCGCCGCGACCAAGCGCTTGACGAAATCGGCGCGAATATCGTCATGTGCGATCAGGCGACGCAGCGAGGTGCAGCGCTGTCCGCATGTCCCGGTGGCGGCAAAGATCGTTCCCCGCAGTGCCAGCCCGATGTCGGCACTGGGCGCGACGATCGCAGCGTTGTTGCCGCCGAGTTCCAGAACCGGCCGGCCGAACCGGCGCTGCACCCGCACGCCCACATCCTGCCCCATGCGGACGCTGCCGGTCGCGCTGAGGATGGCGACGCCCGGATGGTCGGCCAGCATGGTGCCGCACGCGGCTTCGCCGATCGCGATCTGGACCAGATGGTCGGGGGCCATTTCATAGTCTGCCGCCGCCTTTTGAAGCAGCTTGCCAAAGGCGAGCGCGGTCAGCGGCGTCTTTTCCGACGGCTTCCAGATCGCGCTGTCGCCGCAGACGAGCGCGACGGTCGTGCCCCACGCCCAGACCGCAGCGGGAAAGTTGAACGCGGAGATCAGCCCCAGCACGCCCAGCGGGTGCCAATATTCGGTCAGCCGGTGCTCGGCGCGCTCCGACGCGATGGTGAGCCCGAAAAGCTGCCGCGACAGGCCGACGGCATATTCGCAGATGTCGATGACTTCCTGCACCTCGCCGCGCGCCTCGGTCAGGATCTTGCCATTCTCGATGGTCAGCAGGCGCGACAGGGTTTCCTTATGCTCGCGAACCAGCTGGCCATAGCGCCGGACTAGCTCGCCGCGATGCGGCGCCGGCACCTGCTTCCATGCAAGAAAGGCGGTCTGCGCATTCGCGACCATCGCATCGATATCGGCCGGCTGGTGCATTTTCAGCGTCGCAAGCTCGGCCCCGTCGATCGGCGAGAAGACCCCGAGATCGGAACCCGTATCGTCGGCGAGCGACAGCCCGAGTTCGCCGAAAATATCGGCGATGGTCCCGGCGAAGGCGCCGGGTGCCGATGGGGAGGAAAGAGACGTGTCGATAGCGTTCATTTTTATGTCCGTAAAAAGCGTTGCGAAAATATAGGGCGAACCGCCCCGATTCAGGGCCGATTGTTCCGATCGTGAACGATGACGCGGCCATCCTTGATGACGGTGGAGACCTGCTCCATCACCGAAATGTCCCGCGTGGGATCGCCTTTGACGGCGACCATGTCGGCAAATTTTCCGACCTCGATCGACCCCAGATTGGCCGATTGATCGAGGAGCGTGGCGGCATCGACCGTCGCCGAGCGAAGCGCCGCCATCGGCGTCATCGGCCCCTGCTCGACCATATGCCGGAACTGCCGGGCATTCTGGCCATGCGGCGACACGCCGGCGTCGGTGCCGAAAGCGAAGCGGACCTTGTGCTGGACCGCGAAGCGAATATTCCGCCCGGCAACGCGCCGCGCTTCGGCCATCTTCGCCTGAACGGCGGGACTGGCATCGCCCTCCTTCCGCGAATCGAGCAGGCCGAGCGTCGGCACCAGCCAGGTGCCGCGCTTGGCCATCAGCTTCGCAGTCTCTTCGTCGAGATAGGTGCCATGCTCGATCGAATCGACGCCCGCGCGAACCGACGCGGCAACGCCCTCCCCGCCATGGGCGTGCGCCGCGACCTTGAGTCCCAGGCTGTGCGCGGTGGTGACGATCGACGTGAGTTCGTCATCGCTCAGATGCTGTCCCAGCCCGCGCGCCTGCTGCGACATGATACCGCCCGTCGAGGTGATCTTGATCAGGTCGGCGCCATATTTTGCCGCTTCGCGGACGCGCAGAGCACATTCGACCGCGCCGGTGCACGCTCCGGTATAATCATAGGGGTACAGCGCTTCGGTCGTCTTGCGGTTGAGCCCCGACATGTCCCCATGCCCGCCAACGATCGACAGCGAGGTGCCCGACAGAAATATACGCGGTCCCGTGACGGTGCCGTCGTTGATCGCGTCGCGAAGCGCGTGGATCGAATAGCCGTCCGACCCGACGTCGCGAACGGTCGTGAAGCCGGCCTCCAAAGTTTTTTTCGCATTGGAAAAGGCGAACAGCGCGACGTCTTCGGGCGTATCGATCGCCGCCGACCACAGCTTGGTTTCCGGTCCGAAGCTGAAATGCACATGCGAATCGATCAGCCCGGGCACCAGTGTACGGTCTTTCAGATCGATCGTTGGCGTATCGGGAAAGTCGATATAGCCGGGCCGGATTTCGGCTATTTTATGGTCGCGCACGACAATCGTCGTCGGGCCAAGCGTCCGTTCGCCGGGTATCGCGATGACCGCCCCCGCGTGAATTACGAGGCTCCCATCGGCCGATGGCGCCGTTACGGCGGCGGCTGCACCCGACAGCAGAAGACCCAGCATCGATAACGAGAGCGCGCCGCTGCGGCGGATCGACCGGTCGAGCGCGGGCGGCTTGGCGATGTCCATTACGTAAAAAACTCCCGCGGACCGCGGCGCCAAAGATCGTCTCTGGCCCCGCAACCCCCACATAGGAATATTTTGCTAGTTGGGCAATAAATTTTATGATAGGAAAATTATGAAGAATAGGACTGACCCCGGAAATCTAAAGGTTTCGGGGTGGGGAAATGGGTTACCAAGGAGGGAAAAATGTCGAAGTTCGTTTCACGCCTGCTGTTGTCATCGGCTATCGCGTTCGCGATGACGCCTGTCGCACAGGCCCAGACCGCGCCGCCGGAAACCGAAGGCGCCGACACCGATGAAGGCGGCAACGACATCGTGGTCATCGGGACGCGCCGCAAGGATCGCTCGATCACCGACAGTTCGGTCGCCATCGACGTCATCTCGCCCGAAAATATCACCGCGACCGGCTATACCGACGTCAACGACGCGCTGCGCACGCTGGTGCCCGCATTCAATGCCCAGCGCCTTCAGGGCAACGACGGCTCGTCATTCGTGCGGCCGATCACGTTGCGCGGTTCGCCGGCCGACCATGTCCTCCTGCTGATGAACGGCAAGCGTCGCCACCGCGCCGCGATCGTGCAGATCGGCACGGGCCACGCCTCGACCTCGGGCTCGCAGGGCCAGGATTTCAACGTCATCCCTTCGATCGCCTTGTCGAGTGTCGAAGTGCTGCGCGACGGGGCGTCGGCCCAATATGGGTCGGACGCGATCGCCGGCGTGATCAACCTCGAGTTGAAAAAGGCCAGGAGCGGCGGCTCGATCATGGCTCAGGTCGGTGAATATTATCAGTCGGAAGGGCGCACCTACGACATTCAGGGCCACCTCGCGGTTCCGGTCGGCGACAACGCCTATTTCAACATCGCCGCCCAATATACCGATCAGGCGAAGGCCTATGCCAAAAAGGCCAGCCACGCCGGCGCGGTTGCGCTGCGCGCCCTGGGTGTACCCGGCGTGCCGGAACATCCCGAAGGCAATCTCGATCCGCGTTACATGGCGTTCAAATCGGTCTGGAACGCTGGCATCGAGCTGGGTGACGAACTCGAAGCCTATACGTTCGGCAACTATATGACGGGCAAGAGCTCGGTCACATTCGGCCTGCGCCAGCCCTTTACCGCCGGCGGCGTCAATGGCCATGGGACCTATGCCAATTCGGCCTTCGACCTCACCCCGGCACACCCGCAGGCGTTCAACCTTGCGGCAATCTATCCGGGCGGCTTCACCCCGGAATTCGAGGGCCATCTGGAAGATTTCAGTGCCTTGGTCGGTTTGCGCGATCAGGTCGGCCCGTGGATGTGGGATCTGTCGGCGCGCTACGGCACCAACACCGTCGACTATACGATCACCGGCACGATCAACGCCTCGATGGGCGTCAATTCGCCGACCTCGTTCAAGCCGGGCTCGCTGACCCAGCGTGAAATCCAGTTCGATGCCGAAACATCCTATGAACTGAGCGACAACATCCTTGCTTTCGCTGGCGCCAGCTATCGCAAGGAAACCTATGTCATCGGCCGCGGCGACGAAGCCAGCTACACCACCGGTCCGTTGCAGGATCTGCCCGCCGGATCGAACGGCTTCCAGGGCTTCTCCCCGGAATTCGCCGGCAGCTTCGACTCGGCGAGTTACGCTGTATTCGCCGAAGTCGATGCCGATATCACGCCGTGGTGGAACCTGTCGGTCGCCGGCCGCTACGAAGATTACGACCAGTTCGGTACGAACTTCAGCTACAAGGCCGCCACCCGGTTCGAGCTGAGCGATGCGTTCGCGCTGCGCGGTTCGGTCAGCACCGGCTTCCGTGCTCCGGCCGCCGGCCAGGTGTTCGGCACCAGCCTGACGTCGCAGCTCGATGGCCTCGGCGGCTTCATTCTCGACGCCGTGCTGGTACCGGGTTCGCCCGCAGCACAGGTGTTCGGCTCGAACTCCCTGAAGCCCGAAACCTCGTTCAACATGTCGGCCGGCATGGTCTTCACGGGTCTGGACGGCTTCCTCGCGACGCTCGACTTTTATCAGATCAAGGTCGACGACCGCCTGCTGCTGACGCCTTCGCGCAAAACCACTGCGGCGGAACGCGCCGCGCTGGCTGCGCTGGGCTTCCCCAATGGCGCGGACATCGAAGATGTGCGCTATTTCCAGAACGAAATGAACACGCGCGTTCGCGGATTCGATCTGGTCAGCACCTATCGCCAGACCTGGTCGGACAATGCCTCGACCGATTTCAGCCTCGCCGTGAATTATAATGAACAGCAATTGCGCGGCGCGCCGCCGGTGGGCTTCACGTCGGCGATCGTGACCGAATTCGAACGCGGCACGCCGCGCTGGCGCGGCAATTTCTCGGCGACGACCAAGGTCGGCGATTTCGCCTTTATGGGCCGTGCCAACCACTATGGCGCCTGGCGCCGTCTGGATGGCGCCACCTTCCTGCCGCGCAAGGCCGTCACATTGTTCGACGCCGAAGTGACCTATACGGGCATCGAGGGAGTCGACCTCAGCGTCGGCGCGCGCAACATCTTCAACATCTTCCCGCCGGGCCGCGGTCCGGCCCGCGCACGCTCGGGTTTGATCTACGACAACCACAGCGTATTCGGGGTCGCCGGCGGCTTCTATTATTTGAATGCTAAGTATAAATTCTGATCTCGTCTGTTCGAGATCGGCGTATATTTCCGGTGGGCATATACGGAATTGGCATAGCGGATATGCCAATTCCGTAGCCTATCGGAAATTTGTGTATTATGATTGCGGCGGCTGATTGGCCGGACTTCCCCCAGCCTCCTCCAATCGCCAATGCCGTACGATCTCGAGCAAGTTAAGGATTGGAGACTTATGCCGCCCAGAAATGGAGATGAGCCGGAAGTATTGGGCGCTGTGCGCACGATGAAACGCCCCCGATCCGAAGGCTTTCACCTGGGCGAAAGACTGCGCCACCTGCGCAAGGAGCGCGGGATGACATTGGAAGATGCAGGGCGGCTGACGGCGCTTGCCGCCTCGACCCTGTCGAAAATCGAAAACGACCAGATGTCGCCGACCTTCGACGTTGTGCAAAAGCTGGCCGCGGGCTTCGACATCGACATTACCGAGCTGTTCGCGGGCAATTCGGGTCAAGATGCCGCGGGACGGCGCAGCGTGACGATGGACGGCGCCGGCCGCCTGATGGAAACTGCGGTTTACCGCCACCGGCTGATCGCTGCCGAGCTCAAGAACAAGAAAATCCTGCCGTTCGTCACGACGATCAAGGCGCGCAGCCTGGAGGATTTCAAGACCTGGTCGCAGCACAGCGGCGAGGAATTCCTCTACGTGCTCGAAGGCGAAATCTGCTTCCAGACCGAACATTACGAACCCGCGTTCCTCGGCGTCGGGGACAGCATCTATATCAACAGCAGCATGCAACATGCCTGTTACTCGACGAGCGAGGAAGACGCCGTCGTGCTGTGGGTCAACACCGGCTGATCGCGCAATCGCCGCCCGCTCATCTAAGGGCTTGCAATAATTTTCCTATCCGCTAATTTATTTCCAATAGAAAAATTGGAGAGGGCGAAGCTATGGATAGACGGAAATTCATCCTGTCGGGGGCGGCGGTTTCGGCCGCTGTCGCTTTCGCGCCGGGCGCGGCGGCGCGGGCCGCGGCTCGCCCCCTCACCTTCGATGCCATGGGCGAGGTTCGCTTCGAATATGACGCGGCGCTGATCGGCCAGATGCGCGCAAGCGGGCTCGACGCGATCACGGTGACGCTCTGCGACCCCAAGGCGTATGAGGGCCAGGCTTATGAGGAAGCGGTGCAGGCCGTCCTCGACCACGACGCGCATATCGCGGCGCATCCCGAACTGTTCCTGAAAGCCACCAAGACCGGCGACATCGACGTCGCGCGGGCGCACGGTCAGCTCGCACTCTTCTATCTCTTCCAGAACAGCACCCAGTTCGGGCGCGACCTCGACAATGTCGACCTGTTTTACAAGCTCGGCGTGCGCTCGGCGCAGATCACCTATAACGACCAGAATTGGGCAGGCGCGGGGTGCAAGGAACTCGGCGCGAATGGCCTCACCCATTTCGGCCGCGAACTGGTCGGGCGGATGAACGCGCGCGGCATGCTGATCGACCTGTCGCACGCGAACATGCAGACGATGGCCGATACGATAGCGGCGTCGAAGTCGCCCGTTATCGTCTCGCACACCGCGTGCATGGCGGTACACAGCAATATCCGCAACACGACCGACGCGAACCTCCGCCTGCTAGCCGACAAGGGCGGTGTCGCCGGGATCTGCCAGATGCGGCCCTTCCTGACGACCAAGCGCGACGACGCGCTGCCCGAATATTTCCGCCATATCGACCATGCCGTCAGAGTGATGGGCGCCGACCATGTCGCGATCGGCAGCGACCGCGACCACCGCGTCGTCGAAATGACCGACGCCTATATCGCCGAACTGAAGGCCGAAGAGGGCGCCAACTTCCACGAGCCCGACTGGCCGCTCTTCATCAACGAACTCAACGGCCCGCGGCGCATGGAAGTGGTGTGGGAGGGCGTGCGCAAGCTCGGCTATCCGGCAAGCACCGTCGAAAAGATCATGGGAACGAACGTTCGCCGCATCTATCAGGAAGTGATCGGATGAACCCGCGTAGCGCCGCCCGCCGTTCCAGCGTCGCTCTTGCCTTGCTGCTGATGGCAGCCCCCGCGTCGGCGACTGTCCCTGGCGCCGACGCGGGGAATTGCGCCACCAGCATGATCGGCACCGCGCTGACGATACCGAAGTTTTCGGCGAAAACGCAAAAGATCCTCGACGAGGATATTGCGATTGCCGCGGCCGCCCTCAAAATCGCGCCCGATCGCGAGGATATGCATATCTGGTATGGTCGCCGCCTCGACTATGCGGGCCGTATCTGCGACGCCGTCGACGCCTTCACAGCGGGGATCAAACAGTTCCCGGGCAGCTATAAACTCTATCGCTTTCGCGCGCGCGACCTGACCCGCGCGCGCCGGTTCAAGGATGCCCTCGCCGACTATGACAAGGCGCTGGCGCTGATGGGCGACACCCCCGACAGCTTCGAACCCGACGGCATGCCCAACCCGATCGGGCTGACGATCAGCACCTATCGCGGCAATATCGTCTATTATCACGCCCAGACCAGCTTCGCGACGGGCGACTATCCGACGATTGTCACGGGCATGGCCAGGTCGCTCGAGCTTTCGGCCGATTTCGCGCGCGACGATATGCGTGTGCCGACGGCTTATTGGACCTATCTCGCCTATCGCAAGATGGGCCAGCACGACAAGGCGCGCGCCGCGATCGATGCGATCGAGCCGGGGCTGAAACTGATCGAGAATTTCACTTATTATCAGGCGGTCCAGATCATGCAGGGTCGGCTCGATCCGGCGGCATTCAAGGATGAACGCGACAGCACGATCAAATTTGCCATCGCGATGGAGCGCCGCTTTGCCGGTGACGAAGCTGGCGCAAAGGCGCTGCTCGCCGAAATCGTCCGCGAAAATCCGCAAGGGCACTGGCCATCCGAAGCCGAACTCGCACACCCCGATCGCAAGGATTATTGAACCGGAAGCGCCCTATGATCCACCGGGCGGATCATAGGGCCGCCGAGTGGGTCTAGCGCGAAATGTCCTGCGCGACATGGGACGCGCTTTCGATCGCGGCACGCGAGAAAGGCGCGAAATCGCCGTAGAGACCATGTTTCAGCGCCGCCAGCGCAAGGCCGTGTTTCGCCGCGTCCGCGAGGCCCTTCCCGCTCCACAATCCGTCGAGAACGCCCGCTGCGAACGCGTCGCCGGTCCCGACGCGGTCGATCACCGGCGTGACAATGTTGGGATCGCTCGTCCCGCCTTCGTCGCGCGTGTCGATCCGCGCCGTCAGCCGGTGCGTGTCGGGGCCCAGTATCTCGCGCGCGGTGGACGCCACATAATCGAGCGAAGGAAAATGATCGAGCAGCGCCAGCGCCGCCTCGCGCCGCCGGTCTTCGCCATCACCCGAAAATTCGCGGCCCAGCAGCAACGCCGCGTCGCGATGATTGCCGAACAGCACCGTCGCCTGCGCGACGATCGGGCTCAGTATCGCCACCGGATCGGACTGCCATCGATCCCAAAGGCGCCCGCGCCAATTGCCGTCGAACGACACCCCGATCCCCTTCGCGCGCGCGCGCGTGACGCCATCGAGTACGGCCTCGGCGCTACCCGGCCCCAGCGCCGGGGTGACGCCCGACACGTGCAGCCAGCCGACGCCGTCCAGCAGATGATCCCAATCCCAGTCCCGCGGCCCGACCTCGGCAAACGCCGAACCGGCACGGTCATAGACGACCTCTGCGGGACGCATCGGACCGCCGGGCAGATAATAATAAAATCCCATGCGGCCCATGGGGCGGAGCACGGGCGCGACGTCGACGCCGTGACGGCGCAACTCGCGCAGGACGCCGTCGCCGATCGGACCGTCGGGGACTGCGCTGACCATCGCACTGTCGTGACCGAGCGTGGCCAGCGCGACGGCGACATTCGCCTCGGCACCGCCGACGTGCGCGTCGAACCGCGCCGATTGAAACGGCAATTCCCCATGAGGAATCGAGACGCGCATGACGATCTCGCCGAAACAGGCAACGGTCCCCTGAGGTGCAATCATGCTTTGAATCCGGTTTCCGTAACGGCGATGCAGGCAATATGCGCGGCTGCACCAAAGCGCGCGGTCGCGATCTGGCCGATGCCGATCGGATGCACGCCGGTAATCGCCCCGGCCGAAATCCATTGCCCCGGCTTAAGCGCGATGACGCCGCGCCGATGAAGCTCGACAAGAAAGTTGAGCGAGCCCCAGGGACCGTCGAGCACGTCTATCGCGCGCCCGTTTCCGACCGTTGCGCCATCGATCTGCGTTTCGACGACCAGCGTGGTGAAATCGTCATGGTCCAGTCGCGGACCGAGAAGCAGGCCGTTGTTGATCCCGATGTCGGCGATGATGCCATAGGGCGCATGCGCGTGGACGTCGGGCGCGGGCGAGCTGGCGACCTCGAATCCCGCGCGAATTTCGTCGACCCACAACGCGCCATCGTCGCCGCCGGTCAGCCGGTCGGGCACCGCGCGAAGGCGCAACATGACCTCGGCCTCGATTGCACCCGCGCCGCCCGCGAACACAGCCGCTTCGCCCGGCACATCGCCGTCGAGTTCGGCAACCCTCAGCACCGGCCCGGCAACGCGCTCTGCGCCCAGAATATCGATCAATGCCGGCGGGATGCGGCCGACTTTCCAACCGAGCACGGGCGCACCCAGCGCGGCTGTCAGGCGCTGCTGCATGCCATAGGCCTCGGCCAGCGTAGCGGGCACCGGCGCCGGAAAAGCGGGCAGCGCACGCCCCGAGCGGCGCGCATCCAGCAGCGCCGCTACCGGATCCGGCACGGCCGGTGGAGGCGGCGCGCCCGACATCAGGCGAGTTTTGCGCTCAGCAGATAGCGTTCGCGGCTTTCGGCCGACTGGCGGCGCAATTCGACGATCGCGCGTTCCTCGGTCTCGTCGAGCATCGATTCGATCAGGCGGTTGAAGTGGCGCCGCATCGCGAGCCGCGCGCCCGTCGCATCGCGATTGCGCAATGCCGCGACGACATCGGCATGCTCGGCCTGCCGCGCGCTGCCGTCCTTGCGGCACACCAGCGAATGACTGCTCCGCACCTCGGGCAATTCCATCCGCATCCGCCACAGGCTTTCGATCACATGGATGATCGCCTTGTTGCTCGATGCGGCAGCGATCGTCATGTGAAACTCGCGGTCGATGGCGCTGATCTCTTCCTCGCTCGCGCTTTCGTCAGCCATCGCGTCGAGCAGCGCGTCAAGTTTCGCGAGCGTTTCAGCCGATATCGTCGGTGCCGCAAGCGCAGCCGCCTCGGCCTCGAACAGCGAGCGCGCTTCGGTCAGCTCGAACGCGCTGACTTTGGGCAGGATCGCGTTGTCGCCGGGAAGAATCGCCTCGACATAGGCGCCGGCCCCGGTGCGGATGTGAATCCATCCCGTCGCCTGCAGCGCAATCTCGGCTTCGCGGATCGTCACCCGGCTCACTTCGAAGCGTTCGGACAGTTCGCGCTCGCCGGGCAGCCGGGTTCCCGGCGGAAAACTTCCGTCGAGAATCTGGCGCCGAATCGTGTCGGCGACATCTTCGAAAAGGCGGCGTTCGGCCATGGTCAATCATCTCCCCGCGTCGGTGTCAGGAAGTCCATACAATCCGGTATGACAAGTTTGAAGCCCATGACCGAAGTTAGTTTCAAATCCGGGCCCGGATGCCGATGAAATATTTCGCGCCATAATAATGATACTGACGGCTGCTGCCATAGACCGGCATGTAAGTCGCCTTGGGCTCGTTGAAGATATTGAGCGCTTCAAAGCGCAGCGACACGCCCTTCATCAGGTCGAGCGACGCGCGGAAGTCGACGGTTTCGCTGGGGGCGACATAGCGCAGCTGGCTGTTCCCGCCGACGAAGTCCTGGAAATATTTGCCGCGATAATTGTAGATCGCCTGCAGCGACACGGGCCCGATCTCGTAATAGGCCTGCGCCGACAGCACATGCTTCGAATAGCCCGACAGGTTCGCGGGCGGAATGATGCCCGATGTCACGGTGTCCGTTTCAGGATCATAGACGTCGCCGAGCCGGATATCCTGCGTCTTGAAGTTCGAATTGGCGTAATTGTAGCTGACCTTCGCGCCCAATCCGTCGAGTGGCTTGGGCAGGAAGCTGAAGCGCGTCGCCGCGGTCAGTTCGAGGCCATAGATGCGCGATTTGTCGGGGCTGTTGCGCGTCTGCGTCACCGGGATCGACACCGTTTGGCCGTCGATCGTGAAATCCTCGTTGAACACCACGGGCTGGAAACCGCCGGTGAACTGCTTGTAATAGACGGTGGCCGAGAAGAGGCTGTCCTTGTTCGGATACCATTCGAACGACAGGTCTCCGTTCCACGACATCAGCGGCTTCAGACGCGGGCTGCCGTTCGCGGTGATGTTGCGGATCGCATCTTCGACCGAGGTAAAGCTGGTGCCATCCTCGAGCAGGATCGTGCGGCCGGCGCCCAGCGAGCTGGGGTTGGGACGTGACATCGCGCGGTAGGCGGCGGCGCGCACCAGCGTGTTCGGCGCAATTTCGAAGATCGCATTGAGGCTGGGCAGAATGCGCGTGTTCTGGCTCTTTATCGTCACCGTGTCGAAATCCCCCGATGTGACGAGACGGATCGACCCGTCGGGATTGGTGACGATGCCGAGGTCGCTGCGAAGACCATCGGAGGTGACGCGTGTATTGACGACGCGCACGCCGACATTGCCCCGGATCGGCATATTGCCCAGATCGGCGTCATATTCGGCCATCACATAGCCCGCAAAGGTCTGTTCGGTGACGTCGCGATTGGCGACCGAGCGTGTGTCGGCAAGATTGCCCGGGTCTTCGGCGCCCATATATTCGCGGAACAGGCAATCGACGTCGAACGTCGCCCAGTTGTTGATGCTGTTATCCTTGGCGGCCGACAGGAAATTGGTCTGCGGAAAGGCCTGACGGCACAGATTGTTGATGCGGCGGTCCTCGGCGATCGCCGGGTTCAGGTTGAAGTCGCCGTTGCGCACATCATAGTCGCGGTACGTCAGGTGCGACCAGCGCCCCCCCGCCGACAGCGTCTTCAGGAAACCATCCATTTCATAGGCAACGTCGAAACGTCCCGCGTAAATCTCGTTGCGGCGCTTGCTTTCGTCGCGGCGGAACCGCGCATCGTCCCAGAACAGATTATGATTGTTCAGGTCAAAGCGCGGGTCGATCGTGATCGTCGGCACGAAGCTGCCCGGCGTGATCGAATAGGTGTAGGGAATGCGCATGTTGTTGAACACGGTGCGCACGCCATTCACGTCGGTCGGGTCGGTACGCAGGCGGACATTGCGCTCGATTTCCGTGCGGACGGTACGCGAATAGCTGCCGTCAAGGGTGACGGTCAGCCGGTCCGACGGCTGCCATTCGACCGACAGGCCGCCGCCCAGATATTCCTCCGACCGCGCCAGTTCGGACCCGTTTGATTCGAGCGAGCTCAGTCCGTTCAGGCTCTGCACAATGCCATTCTCGTCAAAGACGACGTTGGTCAGGCCATAGCGCCCTTCCGACAGATTGAGGTCGCGGCGGCTCTCGACAAAGGTGCGGTCCGAATATTGGACGTCGAGGTTGATGTTGAACTGATCCGACGGACGCCACTGGATCGACCCGAACACCGCGTCGCGCTTGTCGGTCTCGCTGATCTGGCGGAAGGTATAGGCGTTGGGCACGAGATAGAAGGGCAGGCTCTGCCCATATTCGTCGCGGGTAAACTCGTTGCAATTGTTGTTCGCGACGACGGGCGAAGCCTGGCACGCAGTCCAGGTTGAGCTCGCTGCGAAGGTTTCCTCGGGGTTGTTGGTGTCGTTGCGCTGGACGCCGATCGCGATGCCGATCGTGTCGTTCGCGAACTGGTCGACATAGCTCAGCGTCCCGCGCCAGCCGATGCCACCCGACCCGACGATGCGATCGCCATAGGGATTATATTGTGCCTTGATATCGGCCTGCAGACGGCGCTTGCCGAAATCGAGCGGGCGCAGCGTGCCGATCTCGATCGTGCCCGCGACGCCGCCCTCGACGAGGCTCGCCTGCTGGGTCTTGTAGATCTTGATATTGTTGACGAGTTCGGACGGGAACTGGTTGAAGTTCACCGAGCGGTCGCCGCTGCCGTTCGATGCGTCGCGGCCGTTGAAGGTCGCATTCGACAGGAAGGGGCCAAGCCCGCGCAGCGCGATTTCGGAGGCGTCGCCCTTTTCGCGGTGCGTCGTCGCGCCGGTGATCGTCTGGATCGCCTGCCCGACCGAGATCGCGGGAATGTCGCCGATATCGTCCGACGACAGCGCATCGACGATCGCCGTTTCTTCGCGCTTGGTGTTGATCGAATTCTGGATCGTCTCGCGGATACCGGTGACGACAATCGCATCTTCTTCGCTCTCCGCCTGCGGTGCGGGGGCATCTTGCGCCATCGCAGGTGTCGCGGCGATCAGCAGCGTCGAGCCGGCACCAGCCAGCAACGCGGCGCGCAGCATGCGCGCACGGATCTGATTACGAGAATTCACGTCGTCTCTCCCAAATGTCGATTCTGTTCTGACCAATGCTCTCAAGCATGGCGGCATAATTGTCAACCATAGTGTATGCCAAATTGGTTAGTCCATTTTGATATACACTATACTATTAACGAACGAGCTGGCTCCGCAAGCCAGGCACCGCACGCGCCAGCGCCTGTGCGACAAGCCTGGCGGTGACCTCGGCGCCGATGTCGCCCAGGTGCGTGTAGTCGAACTTGCGCGTCACCTGCCCGCGCGCACCATCGCCCGCGATCGGTGCAGGTTCGGGCGGCGCCGGGCGCGCCGTCAGCGTCGTGCCCGCCTTCGCCGCGGCAAGCTCCTCGGCCGTCGGCGGTTCCTGCGCCAGCTTCGTCGCCATCTCGGCGCCCATTTCCTGCGCCTGCGCCGCGCTCAGCGCGTTGAGGTCGACCAGCGGCACGTCCATCGCCTTTGCAACGCCGCGCACCTGATCGGACCAGCTCGCGAGCGTGTTCTTGAGCTTGCCGTCCTTGAACTCGCGGCGCGTCAGCGGGGTGACGAGTACCGGAGTTGCCCCCGCCGCCCTTACCTCTTCGACGAAGCGGCGGAGGTTGGCGGGAAACTCGGTCGTCTCGTCGGTCCAACGCTCGGATTTGCTCGACTGATCATTATGCGCGAACTGGATGAGCACCCAGGTACCGCGATATCCGGGCACTTTCGCCTCGGCGAGCGCGATGTCCCAGCCGCCTTCCTGGCGGTAGCTGCGCGTGCTGCGTCCGCCGCGTCCGGCGTTGACACACGCGACCGACGATTTGACGTGGCGCGAGCAGAACGCCCCGCCCCAGCCGCTGTGCGGCGCCATCGTCGAATCGCCTACAAGGATGATCTTGTACGGCTCGAGCGGCGGCGCATCGGTCCGCTCGCGGGTCTGAGCCTGCGCCCCGCTCGCGAGCAGGGCTACGATGGCCGTCGCTACGAGCCGGCGCATCAGGAGAAGCCCAGTCCGCCGTTGATGTCGAGACAGACGCCCGCGAGGAAGCTCGCGGCCGGCGACGCCAGATAGACGATCGTGTCGGCAACCTCGTCGGGATGGCCTTCACGGCGCAGCGGCGTGTTGCCTGCGGTCGCGGCGCGGCCCTCGGGCTTCGAGAAAATGTCGTGGAAGCTGGTGCCGATCAGGCCGGGGCAGACCGCGTTGACGCGAATACCCTGCGGGCCGAGTTCCTTGGCCATCGAGCGCGTGTAGGTCATCAGTGCACCCTTGGCGGTCGCATAGACCGACGCGCCCGGCCCGCCGCCGTCACGGCCGGCGAGCGACGACACGTTCACCACCGACGATCCTTCCCCGAGGAAGGGCTGCGCGGCCTGCAGCACGAGGAACACCGATTTCAGGTTCAGCGTCATGACCTGGTCGAAAAAGGCTTCGTCCATTTCGCTCAGCGTCTTGCGCGCGATCATCCCGCCCGCAAGGTTGACGAGGATGTCGAGCCGGCCGCTGAACGCAATGCCGACCTCGTCGAGCATCGCCTTGACCGCGCCGCTGTCGGTGACGTCGGCCTGGATCAGAAAGGCGTCGCCGCCCGCATCCTTGATCGTCTTCAGCGTGTCCTCGGCGGCTTCGCGGCCGCTGTTGTAATTGATCGCGACGCGGACGCCGGCGCGCGCGAGCGCGATCGAGACCGATCGGCCAATATCACGGCCGCCGCCGGTGACGAGCGCGGTTTTCCCCTGAAGAGTCATGTGATGCAGTTCCTTATTCTTGGGTGTGGGTGGGTTTGGTGATGACCGGTTCGACGCGTCCGCCGATCAGCCAGAAACACAGGAAAGAGATCGGCACGATCGCCGCGCTGAGCGCAAAGATCGGGGCGTAGCTCGTCTTGGTGAGCACGGGCACGAGCCAGGTGGTGATCAGCGTGCCGGCGACCGCGGCGGTACCGCTGATCCCGGCGAGACTGCCGACCGCGCCGCCGCCGAAATAGTCGCTCGGCAGTGTCTGAATATTGCCGATCGCCATCTGGAACCCGAACAGGATGCACGCGATCAGCAGCACCGCCGACAACGGATCGTCCGCGCCGATCGTGAACAGCAGCGCCGGCAGCATGATCGCACAACCGATCGCGATCGTCAGCGTACGCGCCTTGTGGACGCCGCCGCCCCGAGTGATGATCCGCCCCGAAAGCCAGCCGCCGAACAGGCTGCCAAACATCGCGCCGACGAAAGGCACCCACGCAAAAAGCCCGATCTGCTTGACGTCGAAGCCAAAGGTTTCGGCCAGATAGATCGGCAGCCACGACACGAAGAGCCACCAGACCGGATCGAGAAAGAAGCGCGACAGGATGACGCCCCAGCTTTGGCGGTAGCGTAGCAGCTCGCCGAGCGGGATGCGGCGGCCATCGTCCTGCCCTGCCTCGGTGCGGCCGGTCAGAATATATTCGCGCTCTTCTTCGCTCAGCTTCGGGTGCGTTTCAGGGTCGGCTTTGTAAAACCAGAGCCAGGGAATGAGCCACAAAAAGCCCAAAACGCCGATGACGAGGAAGGTGCCGCGCCAGCCGAAATAGACAAAGAGCAGCGCGACGAGCGGTGCCGAGACGATGCCGCCGAGCGACGCGCCGGCGTTGAAAATGCCCTGCGCCAGCGCGCGTTCGCGCGACGGGAACCACAGCGCATTGGCTTTCGCCGCACCGGGCCAGTTGCCCGCCTCGCTGATGCCCAGCGTCGCACGCAAAACGCCGAGCAAGGGCAGCGAACGGACAAACGCATGCGCCGCGATCGACAGCGACCAGAAAATGATCGAGATGGCAAAGCCCATCCGCGTGCCGATCGCGTCGAAGATCCGGCCGAACAGCGACTGGCCGAAGGCGTAGAAGATCATGAAGATCGTCACCAGCAGCGCATAATCTTCCTTGGTGGCGCCGATATCCTTCGACACTTCGGGCCACATCACCGCGAGCGCGTTGCGGTCGATATAGTTGATGACCGTGGCGAGCGCGATCAGGGCGATGACGCACCAGCGGAAGCGGCCCTTGATATTGCTCATTTCTTCGCTCCGGTTTTGGCGATGTCGAGGCGGCCGACGGGGCCGGTCCATGCGAGCGTCCGGCCATCGACAGCGACGCTGTGCTTGCTGCCGGCCGTAACGTCGTCTGCGACCGCAATCGCGATGCGGCGGCCGTCGACGAGCGTGAGGAGGACCAGATCGACGCCCTTTTCCTTGCGATGCTCCAGCGCCGACACACGCGCACTGCTTGCGACGACGGTTTCAGCCGACGCGTCATAAGCGCCATGCGGCTCGAGCAGGCTGACAAAGGCCGCGTCCGCCGCGCCGTCGATGCGCTGGATCAGCGCGGGTTCGCGCCGCAGGTTGAACTCGGGATCGTTTGCGCCGCTCTCCGCGACGATGAAGCGCGCACCCGCGGGGGGCAGCATATGGTAGCTATAGAAACGGCTGCCCTGCATCCACGTCAGCCGCGCCTTGCCGGCCTTCGTGCCCTCGCCGTCGACCCACAGATGCTCATATCCGTTCGCCTTGCCCAGCACCGGGCGCTCGGCGAGCTTGCGGTCGAACGCGATGTCGCTGTCGATAATCTGCCCAGAAAAATGCAGCGGCAGGTCATAGCGATGCCTGCCGCTGCCAGTCGCTCGGAGGATATCGAGCGTGAGGGGGTTTGAGAGACCTTCGACTTCGACCAGCAGCAGAGCGCGGCGGATCTTGACGTCCTTGTACGCGCTGTCGATTTCGCCGATCGCATAGCGCGTCGGGCCTTCGAGTGCGGCGGCAAGCTGGCGCGTTCCCGATTTTTCGCCCGCTTTCCAATCGCCTGCAAAGTGACTTTGCTCATCGACGACCAGCGTGTTGTGTGCGATCGTCGCACTGGCCCAGCTATCGTTTTCGGGGAGGTATCGCCCGCCCCGCTTCGCCTCGACATTCAGGAAGCGCGCGGCGCCATAGTCGGTCACGACCGCGCCAGTCTCGTCATAATAGACCCAGCCGAGGCGGTCGAAGTGACCGTGGCCCATGCCCTGCACGGTATTCTTGGCGACGAGCAGCGGACCGGTCGGATCGGCTTTGGTGCGTAGCAGGACAAGCGCGCCGTCCTTGCCGTCGGGGCCATCGGAGAGCAGCCGCGATCCGAACGGCCAGGGCTTTGCCTTGCCCGCGGCGAGGTCGGTCGCCATCGCCTGCCCGGCGGGGGTCAGCACCGTGCGCCCCTGCCAGTCGGCGATCGACAGGAAGGTCGGGTCCCTGGTCGCGCCATAGGCGATTGCGACCGCGTGATAGAGTTCCTCGGTACGCAGGCTCTTGTCGGGCATCGCGTCGTTGATCGGCAGGAAATATCCGTCGTGGGTCACGTCGATCGCGGTGCGGATCGCCTTCAGCACGATGCCGTCGCGATATTCGAAAATCTTGCGGTCGGGATCATTCGCCGCGATCGCCGCTGCGAAGACGACGAAAGGCTGCAACGCATAGCGTTGATAATAGGGCCCTTCGGCGTAATAGCCGTCGGGCGAGAACAGCAGGTCGAGCTGCCGCAAAAAGCCCGCCTTGCCGCTCTTGTCGAGCCCGAGCAGTGCCTTGTCGACAAGGTCGCGGTCGCCGAGCAGATAGCCCGACAGGCCGACGCCGGCGGCGGCCCAGGTCGCGTGATTGTGGATACGGTTGATGACTTCGGGCGATCCGTCGGACAGGAAATGCGCCATCGGGCGGATCACCTGATCGTCGATGCGCTTGCGGTCGGCTGCGGACAAAGCGCCCCGGATCTCGGCATAGCCTTGCGCTGCATTCACCAGAAAGACGCTGTCGTTGAGGCTTTGCCAGAACAGCCGCCCCGGAACCTGGTTCGATGCCGCCGGATGCGGGCCGAGTTTGGGGTAAAGATCGGCATAGGCCAGCAACAGGTCGCGAACATGGTCACGGTACCGTGCCTCGCCCGTCAGGCGGAAGAGTTGCCCGCCCTCGAAGATCGTGCGGTAATTGCGCTTATGCTGTTCGTGCGTGAAGCCGCCGCCGGGGTCCTTGGGCACGGGCACGTTGATGCCCGCCTTGATCGATGCTTCGACACCCGCTTTAGCACGTTCGATTTCGGCAGCGAACAACGGCGCGCGCGTCGGTGCAGCCTCGGTCTGCTGCGCGGTAGCGGGGATGGGGGGCAGCGCGAGCGCGGTACCCGCGAGCAGCAGGGCAAGCGTGCGGGTCATGGGCGGGCCTCCACGATATTGGCCGACAGGAGCGCACGCGGCGCCCCTTTCCAGGCGAGTTCCTCGATCTTCGGCGCAGGGGTCGCGGCGAAAGCGTTAGAAGCGATCCGCGTTTCGGGCGCGCCGACCGAATGAATGATCAATATGCCGTCCGATGTGGCGAAGCTGTTGTGCGCGATATCGGCATGCTGGGCGCCCGACAGGCGCAACGAGGCGCCGTCACGCCCGCTGTCCGCGACGCTCGATCCGGTCATCGCGAACCACGGCCCGAACGTGCTTTCGTCGGTCCCTTTGCGCAGCAAGTCGGCGACCATCGCGACCCGCGCAAAGCGGCTGCCGGTGATCGTCAGTCGCTCCATCGGATACCAGCCTTTCGGCTCCTGCTCACCCGTTGCCGCGACGACGACGCCCATTTCGGTAAAATCGCTGTTCGTGATCATGACATCGTCGGCAAAGGTGCCGGGCGCCATGGCGATGCCGTCAAGCCGGCCCTTGCCGGGGCCGCGCACCGACACGCGATCGAGCGTAATGCTATAATTCGGCGCGACGCCGCTCTCGACCGCGATCAACGCGCCCTCGCCGGACGCCCCGCTTGCATCGACCGACAGGTTTTTCAGCTGTAATCCGCCGCCGCCCTCGATCCGTGCCAGGCTCGAAGCAACGCGCAGCACGGGTTTCGCATCCTTTGCGCCGGCGATGGTCAGGCGGCGTTGCACCGTCAACGGCGTCGCAATGTCATATGTGCCGGTGGCGAGCGCGAGCGTGTCGCCCGCCTTCGCATCGGCAACCGCTTGCGCGAGTGAGGCGCCGGTGGCCTGCGGCCGGGTGTCACCGGCACCGAATGCCGCTTCGGGGGCGTCGCCGCGATACCAGCTCGCGCCGACTTCCTCGCGCGTTACCGGCTTCAGGTCGCGCGGCGCGCCGACGGCGGCAAGCGCCGGATCGACCGGGTAAAGCAGACCGTTGGCGGCACGTTCGAGTTTGACCTCGCGCTGTTCGACGCCGATCCCCAGCAAAGGTTTTGCGACCTTCGCCTCGACATTGCCCGCAAGCGCGATGCCGCCGATTTCGCCTTCGGCGCGAAACGGATCTTGCCCCTTCGCGCCGACGATCAAATTGCGCTCGAACCGGCTGTCTACGGGCGCTGCCGACCGTTCGGCATCGGCACCTGCGGCCAAAGTGATGCGCGCGCTATCGATTATGCTGTTGCCCTCGATCCGCGCGTTCGCGACTTGATGATAGCGGTTGATCACCGAATTGGGCACGCCGTTCATCACGCTGATCGCGCTTTTGAAGGAGGTGCCCGCGAGACCTTCGAAATAATTGCCGCGCACGATCTGGTCGCGGTTGATCACGCGCACGCCGCCGGTGTCGGCCACGCCCTTGCCCAGAAAGATGTTGCGCTCGACCAGATTACCGTTGCCGTGGCGCAGCACGATCGCGCCCTGCGCTTCGATCAGCAGATTTTCGCGGATGATGTTGCCGCCCGACTTGATCGAGACGATCTCGACCTCGCCGCTTGTGCGGTCGAAGATATTCCGTTCGATAATGCTATTCGACGCCGACAGCGATTCCTCGCTGGTGCCGATACGGATCGTCTCGCCGCCGTTCGAGCCGAGCGGCGGGCGCGGGCCGAAATAAACATGATCGATGCGATGGCGGTTATCGAGCGGGTCGCCCGCCCGGCGGATCACCGCCAGCGTCACGCCGCTGTTGGTCTTGCCCTCGAAATGCGAATGGTCGACGCGATTGCCGGTGCCATAAAGCGCGACCCAGATATCGTCGGCGCGGCGGTCAGCCTTGCTGAACCCGTCGATGACGACCTCGGTGACACGCGAGTTGATCGCAAGCGTCTTTGAATCGCGGCGAAAACTGATCACTTCGCCGGTCGGGCTGGCGCCATTCCTGAAGACGAGGCCCGAGACGATCAGGTGCTGGCCGCCCATGCGCAGGTTTGACTGGCCGGTGATTGTCACCTTGCCCTTGGTCTGTGCGGTCAGCGTGATCGGCTTGGCCGCGCTGCCTTTACCCGTGAAGACGATCTGGAAATCGCGCCATTCGCCATCGGCGAGGATGATCCTGTCGCCCTGCTGCGCCTTCTTTATCGCTGCTTTATACTGCGCCTGGTCGGCCACGAGCATGTCGCGCGCCAGCGCGGGGTGTGCCGTCGAAGCCAGCATCGCCACCGTTAAAAACGCCCTTATCTGCACTGAGCCTCACCCTTTTTATGATTCTTGTCGATTGGTCTATATAACAGGTAGGACAAGATCAACCCAATAACGGTATACAACATGGGTTGACATACTGGTCTGACAAAGCGAGCCTCTACCCAAATAAAGTCGAACAGGGAGAGTGGGATGATTCGGGGCAGCATTGGCCGCATTGTGGGCGGCAAATATAATTTCGCGGCGGCGCTTCTCGGCACCACGGCCATGGCCATGCTCGCGCCCCCCGTCTTTGCGCAAGACGCCCCGTCGCAGGATGAAGGAAGCGGTGTCGCCGACGAACCGGCGGATGATGCGATCGTCGTAACCGGCATTCGCAGTTCTCTTGCAACCGCGCTGGGTGAAAAGCGCACGTCCGACAATCTGGTCGAAGTCATCCAGGCGGAAGATATCGGCAAGCTGCCCGATCAGAACCTCGCCGAAGTGCTGGAAAATGTCACCGGCGTCCAGATCACCCGGCAAGCGGGTGTCGGCAACGCCGTGCAGATCCGTGGTACCGACGCCAACCGCACCGAAATCAACGGCGTTTCCACCGTGGGATCGGGCGCCGGCCGTTCGGGCATCAGTTTCGAAGATCTGCCCGCTGCGCTGATCGCCTCGGTCGAGGTGACCAAGGTCCCGACCGCGCAAACGATCGAAGGATCGGTGGGCGGCACGATCAATCTGCGGACGATCCGCCCGCTCGATCTGCGCGAGCCGCTGATCGCCGCGCGGGCGCAGATGGAAAACAGCGACCTTGCGAAATCGACCCTGCCGCGCGTGTCGGCGACCATCGGCAATAATTGGGACACGGGCATCGGCGAAATCGGCATCGTGCTGAGCGGAAGCTACGCCCGTCAGGACGTCGCCGCGTTCAAGCCGCGCGTCGATCGCGACGCCCTCGTCCTGCCCGGCTCGGGCCCAAGCGCCGAGGCGTTTCCCTTTCTGCGCATCCAGTTCCTGCAGCAGGGATTGGAGAATTACGAATATGAAACCTACAACGGCACCGCCGCGCTGGAGTGGAAACCGAACGACGATCTGAAATTCTATTTCGACGCGACGCTCAACAACCAAAGCCGCGGACAACAAAGCCACCGCGTCCAGATATCGGGCACCGCGACGCCGTCGGTCGTCGACGCAATGAACAACATCGCGTTCGAAACGGTCAATCTCGGCACGATCAACGGCCCGAACGGCCCTGTTGACCTCGGTACCGTTCAGGCCGCGGTCGCGGGCACCATCGGCATCGGCGGTTCGACCGGAAGCGTGGTCGATCCGAACCTGCGGACATCGAGCGACACCGGCGCGCGCGTGACCAAGAGCCGGGTGTTCGATTTCGGAACCGACTGGCAAGCGACCGACAAGCTGAAGGTTCGGGCCGAAGTGTCGCTGTCGACCTCCAAATCCGACTTCCCGAATTTCTCGACGACGCTCGACTTCATCAACCCCAACGGGCCGCAGCCCGTCATCGGGCGCAGCATCGACAATGGCGTGCCGCTGGAATTCGACCTTCGGGACGGGACGCTGCAATTCGGCATCGATCAGGCCAGCGCCTTTGCACCGACCGCGGCGCAATTGCTCGACCCCGCCAATTATCAGCTGCAACAGGTCACGCAGGGCGCGAACTCGACCGACAACAAGGAACGCGGGGCGCGCCTCGATTTCACCT
This sequence comes from Sphingopyxis sp., assembly GCA_051861185.1. GTDB lineage: Bacteria > Pseudomonadota > Alphaproteobacteria > Sphingomonadales > Sphingomonadaceae > Sphingopyxis. The sequence goes on along the minus strand of JBIMKQ010000006.1, from coordinate 33,022 downwards.
ACGACACGACCGATCTCAATCCGTTCGTGACGTCGCTCGACTTCGGTTATCGCTGGAACAGGACAACGGCGGAAAACAGCGAGTTTTCGAACAATGTCAGCCTGACCAACACGACAACCGCCTGGAACAGGCCGTCGGGCGACCTGTTTTCCGATATCCTGATCCCCGGCCCCCGGAATTTCGACGCCGCCGATGGACGCCGGCTGTCGTTCCCCGACTTCCTTCTGATCGACGGCGGCCTCTCGTTCCGCGACCCGGCCAAGGTATTGGACGCGCTCAACGCCGCCATCGCGGCCAGCAATGCGGCGCGCACGCAAGGCCCTGCCGTGGCGTCGCTCGCGATGCCGACCGAATCCTTCGCAGGGTTCTTCAGCATCAAGGAAACCACCAACGCCGCCTATTTTCAGGCCAATATGGAGGGCGAAATCGCCGGGATGCCAGTGCGCGGCAATGCTGGCTTCCGCTGGCTGCACACCAAACTTTCCTCGACCGGCAACAATATCGCGAACGGCACGGTGACGGGACAGACGGTCGCCAACAGCTCGTATAATTTCCTGCTGCCGCGCTTCAGCCTCGTTCTCGAACCGGCCGACAAGTTGCTCCTCCGCGCCGGTATCGCGCGCGATATCCGCCGCCCGAATTTCGACACGCTGTCGACGTCCTTTTCCTTCGGCACCGGCGCGAACACGCCCGTAGCGGTGGGCAATCCCGACCTCGTCCCCGAAGCGGTATGGTCATTCGACCTTTCGGGCGAATATTATTTCGCGCCGTCCAGCCTGATCAGCGTCGGCGTTTTTCACAAGAGCCGCACCAATTTGTTCGCACAGCGGCAGGAAGATCCCGCCCCCAATCTGGACGCGGGCGGCAACCTCAACGTGTCGATCGATCCGTCCTGCCCGGGCGGCGGCATCTATAATCCGATCGCCAACCGCAACATCAACAACCCGGTTCAGGGCGTCGGCATCTGCGTGCCGCGCAGTTCGACCTTCAACGTCCCGGGAACCACGACGCAAACCGGTATCGAAGTTGCGTTCCAGCACGATCTTTCGGCATGGGAGGATGTGCTCGGATTTGCGTCAGGCTTCGGCTTCATCGGCAATTTCACCTATCAGAAGACCGGCGGAACCGCGCGCGAATACCGCGTCGCCGACGGCCCGCGCAATGTCTTCACGCAGCTCGGATACGCCAATTCGCGCGATATCATCTCGCTGACGAACCTTTCGAAATATGCGTACAACACGACGCTGTTCTACGACAAATACGGGCTGAACGCGCGGCTGCGCTATACGTGGCGCTCCAGCTATGTGTCGAACGACCCGTTCTTCTTCGGCCTGCCGCTCATCAACGGCGCCCGGGGTCAGCTCAACGCCAGCATCAATTATGACATCAACGATCATATCAACATCGGCGTCGAGGGCATCAACCTGCTGCGCGGCGATCAGAACCAATATTGCGTCAACGACAAGGCACTCTTGTGTTTCCAGGGCCTGACCGATCGCCGGCTGACCGCGGGGTTGAGCGTGAAATTCTAGTCGCGATCCGCAAAGAACCTTCGAAGATCAATCCTTCTGCACCAGCGAACGCGGCGCGCCGAGGGCCATGGCGACCCCGTCCGGTCCTATCTCTTCCTGATCCAGCATGGGCACGCCCTTGTTGGACAGGAAGCGCTCGTCGCCGGCAATTCGGGCTGCAATCGTGGCCAGCCCGCCAGCCATCTGCACCGGGCCGGACGGCAGAAGCGCTCCGGCGAGATCGAGGGCCGCATTGCCGATCAGGAAATTCGTCACCAGCCGCTCGACCGACAGGCGGGGCCCCGAACGCCACGCAAAATAGGGACCCGCCGGATAAGCACGCGCAACGCGGCTGTACAGTTGACGGGAAATCGCGACGGGCCCCTGCGGCACCGAATGGCTAAGCAAAGCTTCCCATGAAGCCCAGAAAAGCGGCGGCTCGGAAATGGTCCCGAAGTCCTGCGTGTCGCCAGTGAACGGCCTCGCCCGCAAATGCAGTGCAACCAGATCGCTGGGCAGCGACCCCGAATTCTGCGTGAAAACCTCGTCCAGATTTTTCAATACAGTATGCAGCGTCTCGACGGCGCGCGACCTTATCTGGTCGTGCAGATCGACCGGGCGAGACGACCTCCCCTCCCCTTGATCGCGGTCGCGCTCAAGACCGGCCAGAAACAGATGCGCGCCCATCAGGCCCATCACCGGGTTCCCCCATTTGCCGTGCATCAACTGATCGACAAGCTGCGGCTGGACCATGATCGGCCGCTCGGTCTCCAACGCCTGCCGCGCGACTTCGATCGTTTCGAAATGATCCCGATAGAAGATGTCTGACCGGGGCTCCGCCATCTGCACCGAAATTTCGGTCCTGACGGAGCCCGGCGCGGCGCTGGCGGAGGTATGACCGCCAACCTGCGCCGCCAATTCCTTGAGATCGGCCGCAGGCGGAACGGGAACCGCGCGTGGGCCGCTGCGCCGGATAAAGACACGCGTATCATAACCGGGAACGGCGAGCAGCGCCTGCCGAAGCGCGCCGCCGCCGAATTCGATCTGGTAGCATCCCGGCTCGACCACGACCGCCCACGCGCTCCACCACTCGGTCCCGATCAGCCGTTCGCGGCCTTCGCCGCCAGCTTTGGCCCGGACGCGCATTTCCAGCCAGCGATACAGTATCGCCTCGGCAAGCGGATCGGCGTCCCCTTCGGCATCGCGATGCGCCATCAGCAGGATCGTCGAACCGCCGTCGGGGACATCCTCGCCCGCTACGGCCGCATCGATCGCCTCGCGGGCGAGCGCTTCGATTTCGGCACTCCACTGTCCATAGACGGGCCCGACCGGGGCGATAGCGGTGACCGGCTCCGCCGTCAGGTAAAGCTGCGTATCATCCTGCAAGTCGACCAGACGCTCGACCGCCGCCCCGCCGCGCACCGAGCGGATCTTGTAAAGCCCCTCCGCCAGCCGTGTGTCGACCTGCCCAACGCCGTAGGCGCGCCGGTCCAGGCCGCCGCCAAAGACATGGATCTCGGCGTCGGGGGGCGCATTGACCAACAGCCGGACCGCGCCCGGGCCCTCGTCGGGCGACGGCAGGGTATCATTGTCCCGGATAGACATCGGCCGCACTCCCCGCCCCGATTTCGAACATATTCCGTTCGCCTCCGCCGACTGCCACATAGAGCCCCAGCGGCAGCTCTACCTCCACCACCCCGTCCGGCCCGCACGGGCCGTCGAAGTGCGATTCTGTTCCGGCATAAAGGATTTTGACGGGCGTCCCCGCCGCGAGGCCGGTGTGGATGCGGTACATTGGCTGCGACTTGCCGGCGACGAACACGATGTCGGCATCGTCGCGGAAATAGGGGCCGCCATCCTCTTCGACACTCGTCTGCGCGTCGCCCGCACCGGTGAGACCCGCCGACCGGAAATAGCGGCGCAGTGACGCGGTGGTGACCCTTCCGTCGCGTTCGGCCGCCGCACCGTTCAGCGCCTTGAGAAGCTCGGTGGTGAACACACCGCGCACGACGCCTTTCGCATCGGGGCGTTCATAGGCGAACTGATCGGGCCGCGTCGCCCATATCGTCACCAGCTTCGCAGGGCCGTTCGCGCGCCGGTTGGGCCGCAGGCCGATCGGCCCGCGGCTGGGCTGCGCGTAATCGGCGATCGTACAGCAATCCATCAACAGCACGATCTCGTCGAAATGTGTCTGATCGGCGAACCAGTCGGCCCATGATGTCGCTTCGATACTCTCCATCCTGCCGCGGCTGGCTTCGGCGGTGATCAGCGCCAGATGTTTGTTTTTGGGCGTAAAGCCATGTCCGGCCAGATAGATGGTGAGCCGTCGGCCCAGCACCACCGGCCGCCCCGCGTTGCGACACGCCTCGCCTTGGTCGACCAGATCGGTCAGCGGATGTTCGACGTCGCGATACTCCGGACGAAGATGCTCGATCGTCCACTGATCCTGTCCCATGCCATCCGAGGTGACGAGCGTCACGTTCGTGCCCCCCTGGGCATGAAGCCATTGGGCGAAATCGGTCGCGTCGCGGACCGGGCCACCCAGATGCTGCGGCGTGCCGTTCTGGCCGAGCCGCGGATAGCGGCCGACACCGACGACGATCGCGCGATCGGCAAGCTGGGTCGCCATCGCTATCCGGCCCATCCCGTCCGAACGCCATAGGCTTCCTGAATCAACCTGATGTCGTCGGCGCTCAGGCTGTCGTTCCAGCCGACGGTCATACCGTCCATCGTCCATTCGGGCGGAATCGCGTACATCATGATCGATTGGGGATCGGGTGCGGTCGCAAAGACCTGGTCGGCGGCGGGCACGTCGAACATGTTCGACACCACCGTCGCCTCGTCCCATTTCTGCGAGCGCATCATATCGGCGATCACCCGTTCGCGATTCCATTTGATGTCGATGAACGGATGCAGATGTTCGTGAATGAGGCCGATCGCGTGACCGAATTCGTGCAAGACGACCGATCGCGCGCGCGCCTCTTCCAGATCAAGCGTCATCCAGCCAAGATTCATCGTTGGCATCCCCCGCGCAATGCTGCGCGCTTGCGTGCCGACCCACGACCACGACCCCTTATCGGGATCGAACGCGACCCGGATATTGGCCTTGGCCGCGTCCACATCCTCATCGAGCCAGAACTGGAAATGGAGCCGCGCGCCGGTGCGGTCGAGCCATTCCATCGCGAGGTCCTGAACGCGCTTTCGAAGCGCGCGCGTGCCGCCAAGGAAGCCGACCGTCAACTCGGTGTCGCGCCCCCAGAATGTCGCGTTGAGCAACGCGGCCCGGCTGCGCGCCGCCGATTTCGGCAACGACAGCGGAAGCGCGGCGCAGAAATGCCCGGCGTTACCAGTCATAGCTGCGATACTCGAACTTGCTGTTCTTTCCGTCGACCTCGCGGAAACACAGGCTGAGCGGGCTGCCGCTACCACCCTTGGCCGCGACCCCGGCGTCGATGCTCCCCCAATAGGCGGCGGGCGCCCAGCCTCCGGGGTTCATCGCACCCGGGACGACGATCACCACATGGCCATGGGCGGTGGTTTGCGAAAAATCACTCGACCGCAACCCCGCAACGACCAGCTTGCCCTGTCCGGCGGCGGCCTTTGCGGCAACCCCGTCGGCCAGCTTCTTCCAGCCCGATCCCGCATCGGTGATCGCGTCCAGAATCTGGTCGGCCGTGCCCGCGAGGCCGACCCCCAATTCGCTCGCCACCGCGATCACGAACCCGTTGCACGATCCTTTGTCGGCCGGCCATCTGGCCTTGCACGTCGCGACAATCTTGTCGGCGTTGGCGGTATCCGCCGTGGACGGGAATGCTGCAGGTTGCGGCATCGCCGCCGCGCCGGCGGGGTTGGTTCCATAGAAGCCCCCCGGATTGCCGCCGGGATTGGGCGCCATCGGCGGCCGTTCCTGCGTGCCATAACCCTCATCGGATGCCGGATTTTTGCGGCGGCCGTCGAGGAACCAGTCGGCGCCGAAATTGGGCGAAATATTCACCAACGCCACAAGGATCAGGAAATAACCGAAAAAGCCGATCGCAAGGCCGATACCATAGGCGCCGAACATCGCAGTGCCCTGCCCGAACAACTGGACGACGGCCGCACCGCCGATCGCCGCCAGCACGGTCGTGATATCGCCGAACTGGACGTCGCCCTTTCGATAGCGATTGATGTAATAGACAAACCAGCCGACGATCAGGCCCAGGCAGAACGCCCCCCATTTCATCAGCGCCAGATCGCTTCCGCTCAGCCCCAGATTCGCTTCGCCAATCGTCATGCCACCCTCCCCGTCTTTCCCTCGGACGCCGCGTAAAGCGATGCTTTCCAACCGAAAAATGCCGCTGCGCCCACCCCGAAGCCGATAACGCCCTGAATCGCACCCGCATGTGCAGAGGCGCCGAACCCGGATCCGGCCGCGGTCAAAGCCAGTAAAAGGATCAGACCCCAATCCATCAAGGTAAGGTTACGAAGCCGGTACGGCCAGCGCAGGTCGATGCGGAGCGCCGCGCACCAGCCCCAGACAAGTCCGTGCAAAAGATGTTCCACCCCGTTCTCCGCGCAATGCCCGGCAAACCCGTTGAGCAAAACATAGCGAAAGTTATGGAAGACAACCAAATAAATTTCGCACCCGCTACGAAAACGACCGCGAAATAAAGAAAAACGAATCCGCCGTGACGCCATTCCGGCGAAACCTGCTCGGAATACTTTGGATCAGATCGGCATGATTTCCTCCCAAATCAGAGCCATGACGTCCGACCCACTGAACACGGAAAAACAATCCGAATGCACCAATAACGATCGAAGCAAGCCATCTAAAAAAGAATCCGCTGCCGACGGGTTGACGGAGGAAATTACACTGTGGTTAATAACCTTAACTAAAAATCATCTTGCCTCGATTCTCATAATTATCGGTCGCACATCGTCCGAAGTGCGGGGCCCGGCCCCGCACTTCCCATGGCAGCTTCGACTGCGAAGCTCCTGTTGTATTGAATCGGCGGATCGGGGGATCCGTCGCCGATAGCGCGTTGCGGTCGGTTCGGCTGGTCCGAGCCATGAGGGGGGATAAGAGATGTCGCAGAAGCCCATCGCGTTACAGGCACGCCGGCGGCGCGCGGCATGACCCGCAACACGGCATTCCGGGTCTACGGGAACTTCCAATGGCCTCCCCTGCCGAACGAAGAGACCGGTCGCCGCAAAGGCATCGTCGAGATTTTCTATATCGAAGAGGGAAGCGATCTTTGCGCGTGCGTGCGATGGATCCCCCACGAGGTTGCCGACGATGGCATAGAGGCGATGCACTGGCTGGCATCGTTGAACAAGGCCGCGATGCTGGCGGCAATCGGCGACGGATCGAAGCCCTTCGCCTTCCGTCTCGGCAAGCCTCCGGCCGGCCCGGCGTTTTATGGCGAAAGGCTCGTTTTCCGGGGCGCCGGGGTCTTCGATCAATATCAGCTGCCGGCCGACGGATCGGGATCGGTGCTCGATCAGCGCTGGCTGCTCGCTCGCGGTTTCCTGTGGGAACGCGATTATCATGAGAGCGGTATTGGGATTGGCGACGCCAACGATAATACATCCGGCAGCGGGACCAGCTTCAGCCTCCGCCTCGCGCTTGCCGCCCCTCGCGCGCAGTCCCTCAAGGGAAATCGCGTCAGCTATGCCGTCCCCTTTCATGCCCGCTATCTTCCTCGAATTGCGAAGACCGTGGTTGACGGACGTGCCGTCCCCGCCACATTCTTCGCTGCAGGACCCGACGGAAACAACGGCGAGAAGAAACTGAAGGACACGCCCGTCGGCAACCACCGCCTGGGCCATTTCGGTTTCTGCAGGACCGATGGCGGCTCCAGGGATTTTTTCTATCCGAGGGGCGGCGCGGCCGCTGAACGTTATTGGCCCACCGACGCGGCCACCTTGATCGCCGATGCTTTCGCCCGGCTCGGCGTGGTTGCACCCGGCTTGGCGGATTGCGTCTCGCTTGCCCCGCCCCAGTCGCCCGGCGGCGAGAAATGGAACAGCATCCGCTTCTTCTCCGATTCCGCCGAAACGAGGATCAGCTTCCGCACCGCCATTTTTGCGGTCGCAGCCGGCGGCGAAAGCGGCGACATCGCTGTGGAAAACATCGGCAGCGCCGCCGCCCCCCAATATCGCTTCAAGCTTCGCGACCCGCGCAATCCTGCCCGCTGGCTTCTGACAGAGTCCCCCGAACTCTTCCTCGATCTCGAACTTGGCTATTCGATACCCGACGATGGCATATGGGCGGCGATGGAGGCCGATGGATGGGGCGCCAGCCTCCGGATCCGGTTGGGCTTCTCGGCCAATGTGGAGGCATCGTGCGGAATTGGCGAGCTGTTTTCGAAACAGGCGGATGCCCGCGAAGTCACTGTTAACGATCTGCTGGACGGCGCGATCAAGGCCATGCGTCTCGCGCGGCTCGACCTGCAGAACATCGAAGCCGGCCTGCCCCAGTCGGCGCTCCCTGAAATCGCGCTGACGAAAGGCCTCCGCCGCTTCGCGCTTTGTGCAAAACTCGACGCGCAAATCCATGCGGGGGGCGAGGACCGCGCGAAACTGGCGGTTGGGTCGACGCAAAGCGCGTCGGTCGACTGGGGCGGCCCGAAACAACGGCGGCGACAATGGCCAGGCGCCGATTTCCGGCTCAGCCTGTGTCCCGAAGAACGGATCATCGGCAACGACAGCGGCTGGATCGACGCGACACTCAGCCTGCCATCGCTCGCCGCGGAGGCGGGCAAGGTCGCGTCGGTGGTGATCGCGCATCATGACTTCGCTTATGATGCCGCCGATGACGCGGGTGGCGGCCCCTTCTGTACGTTTCGGCTTATGCCGTCCAAAGCCGCCGCCACGGTCCCGGCAGCCGATTTTCCGCAGCTCCGGCTCGGCGGCTTCGGGTTCCAGCCGAATACATCCTTCTTGCTGAAGGAACCCGACGAGACCGGGTTATCGGGCGACTTCGATCAGGCCAGCCATTGGTATTTCGCTACCCGCAAACAGCTTCGGGTACTGCGTGAGGATGGCACCTCGCATTATTACTGGTCGGCGGACGCCGATCTCCGTTTGCGGCTCGACATCGGGTCGGTTCTGCCACTGGGTGTCGATATCCCGCGGGGCGAGCGCGACGGCCAGGTGCGGCCGCTGCTGATCCCCCTCGACGACGGCCAGGGCGGAGGCCGATACTTTCTCGACCTCAAGGAACAGGTGGGCGCCTCGATCGACCGTCGTCTGACGGCGGATCTCTACGACAATGGCGATGGCGCGGGAAGCTCGGGCAATCATGTCGTGCTGTCCACGCACCCCTTCTCGATCACCAAATTTCGCTCGCAGCCGTTGCAGGATCGTGGCGACCCGATCAACAGCGCGGTCGCCACCTATGACAGCGATACGCGGCGCTGGACGCTCAAGACCGTCGGCGCGCATTATCATTATGAATTTCCGCCGCAGTCGATCGGCGAAAGCGCCGACAAGCCGCGGCGGCTCGAAATCATCGACCAGAAGAATACGGCCCCGGGCTTCGTCCGGCCTTACGGGTCCGACCGCAACGGCGTAGCGCAACGCCGGGCGGTCGAGTTCCGCCTGACGCCTTCGGCCGAGCTATGGGTTCGTCCGACCGACGTCGAACGCGGCTATTTCCTGCCCGAATGGGCAGGGCATGACCTGTTTCGCCAATATGGCGCCCTCGGACTCGGCGCCGCGATGACCGCTTTTCGCGCCGAGTTCCTCTATGGCCTGCCGGTGGGCATCGACGCAGCCCGCGAAAGCGGCCCGGCGCGCGGCGCGCGGGTCGCCGAAATCGAGGCGTTGCTGGGCCGCCCGCCCGGCCCGATCCGCGGCGATGCCGAGTCTTCGCGCAAGAGGCGCTGGAATGCGCTGAGCAACGCCATCGCGCGTCGGCCCGAGCGGCTCGAAATGTGGATGCGCGATCCCGATTACGCGACCCCGTTCACGCCGGCACGCTTTCGCGACGGCGTGCGCTTCGCCCTGCGCGACACCGCGGTCCATAACCTGCCCGTCGTCGACCCGGAGAGACTGGATCCCGCCCGGACAGCAGGGCCGCGCCTGCTCCCCCACGGCCTGTCGGGCGGCGCGCTCTGGCCCATCGAATCCGCCAACTTCTGCGCCCGGCTGATCGCCAGACCCGAATCGAACGGCGGCACGATCGAACGCGTAGCGCTCTCGCCCACGGGCGGCGATGCCGATCAGCGCGCCGAGTTCCTGAACGGCCAGCTCGCGATCATTTCGGAAACGCGCAATGGTCACGTCCAGCGGCATCGCGTCGAAATCATAGGGCGAATTTCGGTCTTCTGGCACCGCGCCAAACATGTCGTCGTCTATGAACGCACGACCAATCCCAGCGCCCAGTTCACGCCGGACGGCGGGATTGGCGAGCGCACGCGCCGCCCGGTACTCCGCAAGGTCAGCGAATATATCGAGCTGCTGCAACCCGCCCGCGCCTATCCCGATTTCGCGGCGCAACGCGAGGCGAGCACGGGCTTCGCGAAATCCGACGAAGCCAGCGCGGGTTTCCTGCGGTCGGTGCGCTTCAATCAAAAGACGATCAACGTCGACAGCGCGTGGAGCGAGGATGTCGGCCTGATCGGCTGGAAGATTCCGCTGTGGAACCGGCACAGCGCCGTGCAGCGCCCGTCGGTCTATCCGCGCCCCGATATCGTCTTCGTCACAGCGGCCGAGGGGGAAGGTGAAACCCCCGTCGCGGCGCAGGAATGCCTCGATCCCGACAATATCTATTTCTTCGCCGACACGAGCAATCCGGACGGCGATGCCGATACCGACCGCTGGGTCGAACGGCTCGGCATCGATTACGCCAACCTCCCCGCGCCCGCGCACAAATATCAGCCGCAATTTGCTGACAGCGGCCAGGACGGCCGCCGCGCGCCCAGTCCGCCGCGTGTGCCGCGCGGCTATCGGCGCTTCACCTGGCTGCTTGCCGAGCCCGCGCGCAAGACGGCGATGAACGCGGGCCGCGGCGACGAGCCGCTGTTTGCGGGGCTCGAAACGATCACCTTCATGCGCGCCCGTCATCCGCAATCGGCGGCGCTGCCCATCGAGCAACAGATGGCCGGCGCGACCGCGGCGCTGGGCACCGCCCCGCTGCAGGCTGCCGGGGCGGCGATGGAGCGTTTCCGGACGACGGTCGCGACCGGTTCCGGCGACGAAGTAAAGGCCGCGGCTAAAAACCTCCTCACCGTCCTCGACACGATCGACCGGACGGCGCTCGACTATCACGCGAAACTGGGCGACCTCGGTCAGCTGGCGGCCAATGCCGGGCGGCGTTGCGACAAGCTCGTGACCGATTTCAAGGGATCGCTCCAGCGCAAGAAACTCCCGGTCCTCGACTTCGTGCGGAGCTGGGAGGCGAAGGCGACCGACCTCATCAAGGTGGGCGAAAACTGCCCGACGGTCGATGCGATTGCCAAAAAGGCCGCCGAGGAACTGATCCAGCTGGTGCGCCCTGCACTCGACGGCGCATATCGCGACATCGGCAATCTGAAAGCGGGCGTCATCGCCGCGCGCCAGATGGTGCGCGATTTCCAGGCGGGCGTCGAAACCGCGCTCCGCAACGGCGGGCGCCGGCTCGACGAGGTCAAGGCGAGCTACGATCTCGACAAGCCTTGGTCGCCTTCGCGGATCGACGAATATCACCGGCGCCTCGACGAGGTTCGTCAGGGCGCGATCGCCGAAATCGAATCCGCGCTGACCGACGTGCAGCACCGCCTCGCGACGGAAATCGACGCGACGTCGCAAAAGATCGTCACCGCGCTCGCGCCCATGCTCCGCCGCTTCGTCGAACAGGGAATGGCATTCGGACAATTGGCGCGGACGCATTCGACCGCGGCCGAAAGCTTCATCTGGGCGCTGCACGACAATATCGATAGCGGCACCGCGAGGCTCGATCAGGCGCTGGCGAAAGCGATCGACGCGCTCAAGGACCCCGTCCACAAGGCAAAGGTCGAGGACGTCCGGCAAAAGCTTCACGCGCTGAGAGCCCATCCGGACCTCGATCCCGAAAGACTCGCGGCACTGGCGACGACGCTCCGGGGTAAAGCCAATGCGATCGAAGTGGCGATCGCGGCTGCGAAGAAGACATTCGACGCACTGCCCGATGTTCAGTCCTTCGCCACCGACGCAAAGGCGGTGCTCGACGACATCGAGACGGAGGTAAAGACCACCCTGCTGTCCGGGATCGGCGCACTCGACGCGCTGGCCAAAGACCTGATTTATGGCGGCGCGCAACTGGGCGAGGTTGCCGACTGGTTCGTGCAACAGTCGCACCGCGCGCTGAACGACGCGCTTGGCGATCTCGCCGAATTGCCCGCGGACGCCTTCCGCGAAATCGACAGCGCCGCCGCGACGGTGCAGGCGGCCCTCGACGTGTTTGGCGAGTTCCTGAAGCCGACAGTCGCCGAAGAGTTGCTGTGCAAATATGTGCTCACGCCCGCGATCATCGACGCGCTCGAAGGCGTCGATCTTGCCGACTTCGATCCGGTAACCGCAAACGGCCAGGAAATCCTGCGCCAGCGCGTCCGCGATCTCAGCGAGTATGTCGAAAAACGGCTCGAAGCGTTCGATAAGGCGGCCGCGGCGGAACTCGCGGTGATCAGCACCAAGGCAACCGAGCTTTGCGCAACCCTAGGCACGAGCCTCGAAGGCGCGTACGGCCAACTGAAGGATCTCGCCAAGCCGATCAAGGACGCCATCGACGCACTGACCGGGACCATCCGGGGCGCGCTCGGAGATGCGGAAGCGCTGCGCAGTCTTGCCCGACAGGCCAGCGACGATTTCCGCAAGATCGGCGCCGACCTTTCGGCGTCATGTGCGCAGGCCACGGCCTATACCGACCGGGTTTTCGAAGCTGCCGGCGGGCTCACCGACGGCGGTGTCATGGCGGCGCCGGGCAATATCCTGCGCCTCTATGCCGCCGCCGCTTCGGCGCCCGCGCTCCCCAATCTCGACTTCGCGCGCGAGCGGCTGAATTATTACTATAAGGAAATCGACAAGGTCATCGACACGACCCCCGCCGAGGCGTGGTTCGGCCGGCTCGGCGACGAGCTGAAAGCGATGGGCATCGGCCTGCCGTTCGAGCAGATCGGCAACGGTATCATTCCGCAAGACATGTCGAAGTTCGACATCGGCCGGATTTTCCGCAACTTCGGCGGCATCGATCTCAGCAAGATGTTCCGCGGCGTCAAACTTTCGAGTGGTGCAAAGAACGCGGTGCGGATCACCCATGCCTTCGACAAGAAACAATTTCGCGCGTGGGTACAGATCGACATCAACCTGCCCTTGCCCAAACGCAGCACCTTGTTCGCCATCGGGCCGTTCCAGATGGATTTCGTCAACAGCCGGATGACGGGCACGCTCCGGATCGAGGCGAGCAAGGACAGCGACAAGGTCGAACAAACCGGGCGAGCGCGGATCGACACCGACATCGACGCCGTCGTCGCGGGTCAGTCGATGGTCATGTTGCAAAAGGTGGCGCTCAACTACGAACGCGCATCGGGGCTCAAGGTCGAATTCGACCCGAAGAATATCAAGATGAACCCCTCGTTCCGCTTTATCCAGGAAACGCTGGCATCGCTCTTCCCCGACGAACTGGGCGGGCTCAAGGTCATCAAGCAGAACGGGATCCCGATCGGGGTCGAGCATATATTCTCGATGCCGCCGATCAGCCTGATGGGCGTGACGAGCGGCGTCAGCAATATTTCGATCTCCAACCGCTTCGCACTGATCGCCTATCCCGACTTCCTGATCGCCGACCGCTTTTCGCTCAGCCGGCCCGACCTGCCCTTCCTCTTCTCGATCTTCATTATCGGTGGCACGGGCTATATCACCGTCGATTGCGAATATCGGCCCTTCGACGGCGAGCTGATGGTCGTCGTCGAAGCCGCGGCGGGCGGTTCAGCCGCACTCGGCTTCGCGCTGGGTCCGGTCAGCGGGATGGTGTTCATCACGCTCAGCATCGCGCTCGCCTATCGCAAGCGGATCGGCAAGCCTGGCGGCGGGCTGACCATGTCGGTCGTGTTGCTGATCGCGGGCAATGTCGATGTGGCGGGAATCGCGACCGTCTACATCAGCCTGATGCTGCGCATGGCCTATCACGAAAATGGCCGGATCGACGGCGTCGGAACGCTGAGCGTCAAGGTGCGCGTCTGCCGCTTCTATACGTACAGGTTCCGCCGCGACGTCGAATATAAATTGCGCAAAGGCAGCAAGTCGTCGGGCGGGACGCAGCAGCTCGCGGCGCCCGCCGCCGCTGCCGCAACCCCCGCCGCAGCGAACAGGGCGGCAGTCAAGGACCGGGCAAAGGCCCTGCTGGAGGCGCGAGGCTGACCATGAGCGAACATGTCATTTGCACCGGTGGCTTCGAGCCCAGCGCCTTCTGGAAGGACGGAACCACGCAAACCGCGTTCGTCCAGCTGAACTTCGACGTCGTCGCCGGCGACTCCGGTCATGCCGAGGCGCAGTTCGAACTATTTCTCGATAGCCTGCCGATGGTGCAGTTCTACCTCTACAAGCTATTGCCCGGGGCCGGGCCCAACGTCCGTCTCGAAGCCGTGAACGACGCCGGCGGTCAGCCGCGTCTGTTTGTGGCCGATGGGCCCGACCCGGTGGGACGCCGCGCCGAAATTCTGGAATGGATAGAGGCGCGGCGGAACGGAAATCGGTCTGCCCACCTTTGGGTGACTGCCGCCGAACCCGCCGACGGCAGCTTCTATGACGAGGCGGCGCTAAGCGTGTCGCAACTGCTTGCCACCGCCGAATCGTGGCACGCACCGCTCGCGCAAGACGCGGGTCTGACCCGGATTCTCGAAATCGGCGACCTCGGCGATCCCGATCCGGATGCACGCTGGATTGTACTCCCCTTCTTTGCCGGCGGGATGCCCGAACCCCATTACGACGCGCAGGTCGAAGAAGCCGAAGCCGACAATCACAATATCGTCTTCGCCTATAATGCCGGAAACGGTTTCGCCGCGGCGCAGGCGCGGGTTCGTCCGCTCGCGCCGCATGTCGACGATCCGACGTTGCTCGTCGATCCCGAAACCGGCTTCCTGCTGGTCGATCCCGACGCCGGGGAAACGCACCGCCTGATCGAGCGGATAAGCCAGCGCTCGGGCTCGCTGCTCGCGCCGGCGCCGCACCTGAAGGCGCCGCGTCCGTCCGAGCCGCTCTGGCCTGAAATCGAAGATACCGCGCAAGATGGACCCCAGCGGCGCACCCGGCGGCTGGTCTGGCGCGCGATGAACGGGCTGCTGACGTTGCTCGACCCGCTCCTCCTCGCCCTCACGATGGGCGGACGGTCGCCCGAGGGCCCCTTCCTTGCCGAGCTCATGTGGATCGCGGAGGGCAAGGAATTCGACGATCTGGACACGACCGGACTGGTCGCGGCGATCAGCAAGAGCCTGCTGAGCGGGATCAGGATCGCACCCGCCGACGAAGCCGACAAGGCGAAACGCGCCGCCTATGCCGCGCGGCTGACGCACCTGTTCCATCTCGCGGACCCCAACCCGTCGCCCGACAGCGAAAAACTTCTGCCGCGGCTGCTCGCGCTGTACGTCGAGCACGACCCCACCCAACTCCCCGAAATATCGAGCGAAAATCCCGAGCAGCAACTCGACATCGAACTCGCCGAGCAACTGCAAACGCTCGAAAGCGAAGGCGGCATCGAGGCGATGGCGCTCGCACTGCTGCGCGAGATTGGCGATGTGGCCGGCGCGCTGCGCAGCATGAGCACGCCGCCTGCGGACCCCGACGGCACGGCCGACCGGATACTGGCGGCGCTGGAAAAGCGCTTCGACACGCTCTTCAACGGTCTTGATGCGACCCGCTTGGCGCTCGGCGGGCTTGTCGCATCGGAACTGACGCGGGCTTTAAGCGGCGGCGGAGCCATGAACCACGAAACCCTCGCGGTCGAATTGAGAAAGACCGACTGGTTTGCCTCGCGGTTCGGGCTCGTCGCCATCGGCGGCGCATTGGACCCGCTGGCGAAAGCCCTGCCCGTCGCGGCGACGACGCATCTGGTCGCCGACGATGCCGCGGCGCTGAGTGCGAGCATGGCGCGGGCCTTTTCCGGGATCATCGACGAGCTGCTCGAACAGGGCACCGGCCAACCGGCGCGTTTCGTGCCCGAAACGCTGCCGCGGTCGGTCCCCGTTCAACTGGCGGTCGACGGCGCCGTGGATGATGGCGACACCTTCCCGTTGCAATATGACGGCATCGCGCTGCTGGTGAGGCGCGAAGGCGACTGGACCTATGCCAATCTCGAAAAACTCCAGGTTGGCGGAGCCGATGTCGACGGGCTTTCGATCCTGCCGCTCCAGCCGCTGCCGATCGATGGCCAACGCCGCCTCTTTTTCGAATATCAGGGAACGCCGCTGGCCGCCGATGGATACGAGCCGCCCGATCAGGAAGCGATGCGGACGCCCTATTTCAAATTCGACGCACCGAATGCAGGCCAGATCGCCGCTGCCGGAATGAAAAAACTGCCGGCGCTCGCCTATGGCCACAGCTATGCGATCGCTGCGCATGCCGTGAGCCGCGGCGGTTCCCTGCCTGGAAGAATCCGCGGGACCACCCCCTGGAGTCCGCGCGCGATGCCCGAGGTCCCGGCCGAAGATGCCGGCCCGCCCGCCAGGCTCTTCGCGCGGACCTTCGACTATTCGCGGACCACCGCGATCGGCCGGGTGACGATCGAGGAGCGGCCTGCGGGCTCGCCGCGCTTCAACGCCGCGGTGCCGGGGGTCGAACCGCTGTTCCTCGACTATCCGCGCGTCGGCTTTGGTGCCCCGGCCGGGCAAAAGGCGCGGATCGACCTGTGGCGCAACGCCGACGGCAGCGGTGCGATCGCGCTTTCTGACACCGGCGTAAAGACCGACGCCATCCTCGCCGACGCCCGCAGCCTGGGCGGACCTGCCACGCTCAAACTGTGGGCGGTCGACGATCCCGCCGCCATCGTCGATGTCGAAAGCGCGCCGCACTGGACGATAGCGATCAGCGCGCCATTCGAGCAAGGCCGCCTGACGCTGTCGATCGAGGGCGTGAATCCACGGGTGTTGAAGCTGGCGACTGACGGCGTCGGCTGGAAAGTCACGGGTCCGGCGGAATTTCAGGCCGCGGCGGGAACCGGACTCGGCGATACCGAAACGCTCTGGATACATGCCGAACTGACCGCGGGCGCCAAGCCGAACGCGCTCGGCTTTGCCGATCTCCGCGCGGGCGGCAGCAGCGAAACCGGCCGGCCCGCCGATGAATCCGAGCCGCACCTGTTCGTCACGCCGAAGGATGACGGGACCAAGGCGATCTGGATCGAAGGGCTGGCAAACCCGATAAGGGCGGAAATCCCCTTCCCGCGTGTCGGCTATTTCGATTTCGACCGGTGGATGGGCCATCAAACCCAATTCGAGGAAGCCGCAGGGGGCGCCGGCAATCAGGCACGGCTGAAGGATTTTCTTGCCGACCTCATCGTCCACCGCACGCTCGACGAAGATCGCGAAAAATACGACCACCTGCTCAACGCGCTGCCCGACCCCGCCGTCGATCAGCTGCTCGTCGAATTGACCATGATCGATCATCTCGAGGGCGCAAACACGCAGGAGGTGATCCGGACGAAGCGGATCGCGGTACCGCGGCTCGGGACCTATCTCCAGCACGCCGATGGCGGGGGAAAGGATCGCCTCGCCTATATCGACGCGCATCACCGCGCCGAACTGATTGTCGATCCGGATGCCGACGCCCTCCATCTGGAGATCGACGAAAAGAAAGGCAGGCCGTCGATCAGGGTCGGCCTGCCCCGGGGCACGGTGGCGCGGTTGTCGGTCCGGCCGCTGGTCGCGAAGCGATATTTCGAGGCCACGCCGCCCGTGATCGACCGCCGCATCGCGCAATGGGTTGTCGGCGGCGACGCCACGCACCATCTGTTCGCGGGGGCCGGCCTGATCATCGAAAAGGCGCGTCCGTTCGCGCTCGACGAAGCGACGACATTGCACTGGTCGCAGCTCGCGGCGGAGATGATCGAAGTCCGGCCCGCCGATACGCAGCGGCGCTACGACCTCGCGGTCAGGAACGCCCGGTCCGCCACCACATATGCGCATTGGCGCGAGCTGGGTTCGGCCGAAGTGCGGACGCAAGGCTGGCGTTTCACCGGCCGTCCGATCTACGCGTGGTTTGCGCCGAAAGAGATGAGCCTCGGGCGGATCGATAACAGTCCTGTGGCGTGGATCGCTCGGGGTGCGGAAACCGCCACGGCCCATTCGCGCGCGACCGATGCGAACGGATCGCCGGGTCAACGCGCCGCATTCGACGCCTTCGAACGCGACGCCTTTTTCGAACGCGACCCGCGCGATACCGATGCCCATCGCCAAAAGCTCGAACCGCTTCGGCCCCCGGTTGACAAGCATATCATATCGACGGTGCTGCAAAGCTTCGCCTGGGAAAAGCCTTCGGCGACAATGTTCCGCCACAAGTTGCGCCTGTGTGGCCGCTATGCCGGGGCCATGAATATCCCGATCGATGCCGAGGTCGAGGTCACGACGCCAAAGAGCGAACTGGGATTGTGGATTCGTGTCGCGATGCTCGCCGACCAGAGCAAGCTGCCGATGACGCGCCCGCAATTGCGCGCCATGCTGCCCCTGACGAACGCGCCCGACAGCGGGCTCACACCGCCGATCCTCGCGCTGATCGAGGAACCACCGCTCGGTCAGGGCGGCCTCGCCGAACGCATCGCCTCCGAAATCCGGACTGGCTTTGGATATGAACTGATATCGACGCTCGGCATTCTCGACTCCCGCAAGGAATTCGGTCCCGATCCGCGATTGAGCTACCAGGCCACCGACGCCGATACGGCGCTGCAGATCGTGCTGCGCCCCGAAGGCCCGGTAGGCCTGACCTTCGATACAAGTTCGGCGCCCGCGCCGGCTTATGTCAACAGCGCCTACGTCCTCGCGCCCGGCCCGATCGGTACGGCCGGCGGCGTCGATGAGTCCCTCGAGGAGCATTTCCTGAGCGTCGCGCTGCGGCGTTACCTCGATTCCGGCTGGGTCACGGACGACAAGTCGGTTGCTGCCGCCGAGCTGGCGCCGGATCAGCCCTGGTGGATCGACATCGACCGGAAATTCACGCTTTCCGCCGAACTGGTCGAAGCCAGTACGCGCAAAGAGGCCGACGTCATTGTCGAGGGTGCCGTCCTCACCAAGCCCGTGCTCGCTATCGAGAAGGACGTGGCGAAAAACACTTGGGTCATCTCCGCCGCGGCGGAAGCGATTCTTGCCGAAGCCCGGACGAAGCCGATTCCCGTCGCCAAAGTTCCGCTGAACATTGCGCGGGACCTTCGGCTACTCCACCAGCCGCTCGAGGACGGGCGCGCGGCGTTGTGTGTCTTTGCGGTGCCCGATCGCGCGTCGGTGGCGCGCGGCATATCGGGCGCGCCGTTGCTCGTGGCGTCGTTCGAATGGAGCAGCGGCGGCAAACGCCTTGTCAACCTTCGGCTTTCGCATTCGGCGACCGCCCGCCCGGCGTCGGCCAGCCCGGCGACCGCGCTCAACTGGACGCGCACCGGCCGGAACAGCGATCTGGTCCATGCCGCGCCGCTCGCGCCGGATATCTCGACGCAGATCGCGGTCGCCGACCTCCAGATCGTGCGAAACGACGGCGGCTTTGCGGTCAGCGAGACCCGGACGGGAATTCGCTGGCTGCGCCCCTCCACGTCCACCTATGCATGGCCGCTATATGTCCATCGCCATTTCGCCCTGCTCACCACGCACGCGGCGGGCGGGCTGGGGCATGCGCTGGAACTGAACGACGGGGCCTGTCTGATGGCCGGCATCGATGCACCCGTGCAGGGTACCGGCAGCGGCCGCCAGGGCCGTCTGATCGAATTCGAAGTCCCCGCCCGGCCACTGGGCGCCGGCCCGATCCACGCCGATTTCAAACGCGCGGTGTTCGATATCAAGGCCATCCTGCGAGCCGACGCGCCGACGCCCGAGGCGCTCGCTTTCTGGATTCGCCCGTTGGCGGGGGCAAAAATGCTGGCCCGAAGCGGAAAGCTGTCGCTTCGCATGCGCCTGCCCGCCACCGACAGCCAGCCGGCCGCGGATTGGAAAGTCGAATTGGAAGCTCCGGCCACGTGGCCCGCAGCCGGCGTCGAGATGCATTCGCTGATGTTTGCGCTGCGCTTCGCCAGCCCGGCAGTGCCCGCGATCTTTGCCAGCCTTGTCGATACCAAAGGCGTGCGGCACGAAATCAAGGCGGCGTTGCCCGACGCGTTGCCCGACGTCGTTCTGACCAACGTGGAGGCCATCACGCTCGACAGCGTCGAGGCAAGCACGAACGATATCGTCGTGAACGACGAATGGTGGGCGGACGTCTCGATGCTGACGTTGCGCAAGATGCCGGCGGCAAACGATCCCATACCCTTCGCATTCGAATGGCTGTTCACCGGATCGGGTCAGGCGCCGAACGCTGCGGTTTCGTCCGAAGCGCTGCGCCGGATGGTCGAGGCCGAAGCGCGGATCATTTCGGTGTCGCCGCCGATCGCAGTGATGGATTGATCGCCTTTTTCGGCGCACGAACCCCGCGCCGCATTTCAGTGCACCTATAATCTATGTTGGTGCAAAACCGCATGTCGCCGGTAATCATCGCGTCACTGATGCCGGCCCGGCGACCTGGGTCGACGGAGGGAGCTTCCTCTTGCGTAGCCATATTCAAGGGGACGGAAGGGCTCTGCAGCGATGCAGGGCCCTTCTTGCAAATCAGCCTTTTGATCGCGGCCTCCCCGCAACCCTCCCCGCCTTCTTTCGTTAGGAAGCGAAAGCCAGGTCACCAGAGCAACGTCTTCGTCATCGACGTCCCGCTCCCCGAAAATGGAAAGCCGAAGAATGCGTGCGGAAATCCCTCTTCAGGGCCTCGAAATTTTCCTGCGCAAGCTTCTCAGCCACAGCCTTCTCTCGACCGACGATCAGGCGGCGATCCTTTCTTTGCCCCACGGCGTCCGGCACTTCGAACCCAACACCTATATCCTGCGCGAGGGCGATCGGTCGGGCATCTGCCCGATCCTGTGCGCCGGATTCGCCTATCGGCAAAAGCTGACCCATGAAGGCGGCCGGCAGATCGTGGCGCTGAAAATCCCCGGCGATGCGCTCGATTTCCAATCGATGTATGTGCGCACGATCGATCATAATCTGCAGGCATTGACCGCGGTCGAGATGGTCATTGTTGCGCTGACCGATTTCGAGAAGCTGGTGGAAAGCCGCCCCGCTATTGCCCGTGCCGTGATCGTCGATATTCTGATCGAGGCGTCGATTGGCCGCGAATGGCTGCTGAATCTCGGGCGACGTGACGCGCTGTCGCGGCTCGCGCATCTCCTCTGCGAACTTCACTATCGGCTTGTCGATACGCGAAGCGACGGGCTCGACGCGCGCAACGTGCCGTTGACGCAGGAACAGCTGGCGGACCTGCTGGGGCTGACTCCCGTCCACATCAACCGCACATTGAAAGAACTGGAACGACGCGGCGCAATCGCGCGCCACGGGCGCGGCATTCGCCTGGGCGATATCGACGGGCTGCGCGCACTCGCCGATTTTTCGGATACCTATCTCCACCGGAACGTTCAGGCCAGCTGAGGGTCAATTCATTCGAGGAACAATATCATGGCGCGTTATTTTTTTCACACGAACGACGGAACGCGCCAATATGACGATGTCGGCGTCGAACTCGCCGACGATGCGGCCGCGCGGCGCGAAGCTGTGCGCTATAGCGGCAGCCTGTTGCAGGACGAACCCGACATCGTGCAGAACGAGCACGGATTGCGGGTGAACGTCGTCGACGAAGACGGCCAAGTCAAATTTGCGATCATGGTGACTGCGCTCGACGCGCTTTGGGAAGCGCCTGCCGAGACATTGTAGCGGCGCTGCACGCCGGGCATCGGACCCGGAGTAGCGGCGCTACACGCCGCGCATCAGACCCGGAACGACCGGCGACAATTCGCGGGCAAGAAAACCCAGCGGCCCCATCGTTTCGGACAGGCGGCGACCGGCTTCGCCGTGCAGCCAGATGCCCCAGGCCGCAGCCTGTAACGGCGGCAGCCCCTGTGCGCCGAGCGCGGCAATCAGCCCCGCGAGAACATCGCCCGATCCGCTCACCGCAAGGCCAAGCCCGCCCCCGGCATAACTCAGGCACTGGCCGTCCGCCATCAAATGACTCGTCGCACCCTTCACCATGACGCCGCAGCGGAAGCGTTCCGCCGCCTGTTCGAGCGCGCCGAGCGGATCCTGCGACACCGCGTCGCGGTCGATATCGAGCAGGGCCGCCAGCTCGCCTTCGTGCGGCGTCATCACTATGTGGCGGGCGCGCGCGCGGATGGAATCGACATGATCGGTTGCGGCGCGCAGCGCGAACGCGTCGAGCAGCAGGAACATCTCCTCGGGAAGCGCGGGCAGCAACGCCGCGAGCAGGGTCCGCACGATCGCTTCATCGATCATCGCCGGCCCGAACACGATGGCGTCGTGATTGGCCATTTCGTCCAGCAGCAGGTCGGCGCTCTCGGGTGCGATCTCGCCGCCATCGGTTTCGGGCAGCGCCACGACGGCGCACGCCGGAAAAGCGACGCCGACGGGAATTGCCGCCGACGCGATTGTCGCGATCGTCACCTTCCCTGCCCCGGCGCGGAACGCGGCTTCGGCGGTGAGGAGCATCCCGCCCGGCACCCGGCGACACCCGCCGATGACCAGAACGCGCCCGCGTCCGTTTTTGTCGACATTGTCGTGATGATCGGGAAGCGGATTGGCCTTGAGCCACGCGGTGTCGAGCGGGACCGGATCAGCCACGGGCTGCGACCATCGCATCGGGCTCACGCGTGACCGGAACCTCGTCCTTCATCGGCGCCGTCACATTGTACCGCGACAGCTTGAGGTTGCCGTCGCGGCCCGCCTTGGGATCGAAACGATATTCGGTGATCGCGCAATTCGCGACGTCGCCTTCTCTGTCGATCGCCAATATCTGCTCCTCCCCCAGATTTTCGATAATCGTGCGCAGGCACAGCACGACGACCTGATGCGCGACGATCATCACCCGCCGCCCGCCATAATGGAGCGAGACGGTGTCGAGCAGCGAGCGCAGCCGCAGGATCACGTCGCACCAGCTTTCGCCGCCCGGCGGGCGATGATAGAATTTGCCGAGAAGCTGGCGGAACTCAGCCTGCTCCGGATGCACCGCTTCGATCCCGAAACGCGTCAGGCCGTCGAGGATTCCAAATTCCTTTTCGCGTAGCCGTTCGTCGACGCAGATGCTTTCATCGGCAGCGCAGCCACGCGCGTCGCGAAAGATCTCGGCGGTCTGGACAGCGCGAAGATAGGGCGACGCCAGCATGATCTCGGGCCGGCCGTCCTCTTCGCCCGCCGCGAACCATTCGCCCAGCGCGCGCGCCTGATCGCGTCCCAGGTCGGACAGCGGAACGTCGACATCGCGGTGATCGAGCGCGATCCGGTGTGCGCCCGCGGCGTCGGCGGCGTCGCGGGCAACATTGCCCGCACTCTGTCCGTGTCGGACGACCCAAAGGGTGGATGGCCAGCGTGGTGTCATGTCCGTTCAACGCCGACGCGACGCCCCCGGTTGCCTCGCCGTTCCGGGCACGCGCGGCGCATGCCCATCAGATCGCGGACGAAACCGCCGCGTCGTTTGCCCGGTCCGGTTTGTCGGTATCCAGCGAAAACAGCATCCGCACCCGATCGGCGAGCGCGGGGGCTTCGCCGAGATGGAGGTAGGTGGGATTGAAAGACGCCAGCGCCGCAAGCTGCGCGAAATCCGGAATCTCGAGCCGCATATTGCGCAAATCGACCGCACAGCGAAGGCGCAGTTGCTGGACGATGCGGTTCACATGAACCTGCGTCAGCCCTGTCGCCTCCGCCATCTGTCCTTGCGTCAGTAAAAAATCACAGACACCACCCGCTTCGGCTGGCACGCCGTGCTGGCGAACATAGATTTCGCACATCAACTGCGCGACGCGTTCAAGGGCGTTGCGCTGGCCGATGTTGATCGTCCACTCGCGCTGCACCGCGCCGCCGATCATTTCGGCCCAGCAGAGCGCGGGCGACAGATTGGGACATAGCTCGAACAGGCGCTGCGCATCGGCGCGGCCGATTTCCGCGACCGACAGACGCCGCACCGCCGCGATCGAATGGTCGGCGCGCGCGACGGTAAAAAGATCGAGGTCGCAAAGTTCGCCCGGCAGGACGAGCCCCAGGATTTGCCGCCGTCCGTCGGGCATCTGCTTATATTTTTGCGCCCAGCCCGACAGGATGATGCGCAGCGCGGCGGGCTTCTCTCCCTCGCGGGCCAGGTCCACGCCCTTCGCATAATCGCGCGCGCCGCGTGCCAGACTGGCCTCCCAGACCATCCGCTCGCGCGGGGTCAGCAACGCGTTCACGATTTCACCCAGCCCCATGCGTCCCCCTTGAATTCGGGGACCAGATGCGCGTTACGCGCGGCGCGAACATTCACCCATGTTAAGTTGGTGCAAGACTATTCGGTGACACCCCGATACCGCCTTTAACCTATGTTGGGAAAAGCAGCGCGAAACTCGGCTAGGCCCGGTTCGGGGAACGCAATGTCACGCCGTGACGTTCTTCCTGCGATAGCCGGAAGGGGTTGAATGCTGCGCATGATGGCTGCCGCGCCGGAGGAGATCGCTTTTCTTCACGGCGGCGGCGAGATGGGACGGCTGATTGCCGAATTCAACTGGAGCGGCACGCCGCTCGGGGCGGTTGACGGCTGGCCGGAAAGCCTGCGCGCCATCGTTGCTTTCATGATCCATTCGCCCGTCCCGCTCGTCCTCTTGTGGGGCGATCAAGGCACGATGATTTATAATGACGGCTATTCGGTAGTCGCGGGGCATAATCACCCCCGCCTGCTCGGATCGCCCGTGCGCGAGGGCTGGCCCGAGGTCGCCGATTTCAACGACAATGTGATGAAGGTCGGCCTTGCGGGCGGAACGCTCGCCTACAAGAATCATGTTCTCCGGCTCAACCGCACCGGCCGTTTCGAAGATGTGTCGATGAACCTCGACTATTCGCCGGTCTATGACGACACGGGTGTTCCCGCCGGTGTGCTGGCGATCGTCGTCGAAACAACCGACGCGGTGAGGGCCGCAGAGGCGCTGCGCGCCAGCGAAGCGCGGCTGCGCTTTCTCGACCGACTTGGCAAACAGACCGCCGCCATCCTCGATGCCGATGAAATTCTTGCGATCACCACCCGCATGGTGGGCGAAGAGCTGGGCGTCTCGATTTGCGCTTATGGCTATATGGACAGCGATCAGGACGGTTTCACGATCCGCGGCGACTGGTATGCCGAAGGATCGCAGTCGATCGTCGGCCATTATCATCTCGCCGACTTCGGCGAGCTTGCGGTTACCAATTTGCGCGCGGGCCATCCGCTCGTCATCAACGACAACAACACCGACATTCCGCCCGAGGCGGCAGCGGCCTTTCGGGCGATCGGCATCGGCGCGACCATCTGCATGCCGCTGGTAAAGGACGGCCGCCTGACCGCGTTGATGGCCATCCACCATCGCGAACGGCACCGCTGGACCGGCGAAGAGCTGGCGATGATCCGCGAGATTACCGATCGCAGCTGGGCGCATGTCGAACGCGTCGGCATCGACGCCGAGCTTCGCGCCACCGCCGGCCGCCTTCGCGATCTCAATGAAACGCTCGAACAACGGGTCGAAGAACGCTCGGCGGCGCTCGAGCGGAGCCAGACGCAGTTTCGCCTGCTCGTCCAGGGCGTCACCGATTACGCCATCTATATGCTTGACGACCAGGGCCATGTCACCAGCTGGAACGCCGGCGCCCAACGCATCAAGGGCTATACCCCCGACGAAATCATCGGCCAGCATTTCTCCTCCTTTTACGAAGAGCAGGACCGCGCCGCGGGCGAACCGCAACGGGCGCTGGAAACCGCGCGGCGCGCGCAGCGTTTTGCCGCCGAGGGCTGGCGGGTTCGCAAGGACGGCACGCGGTTTCGCGCGAGCGTGGTGATCGACGCCATCCACGACGACGCCGGCAACCCGATCGGTTTTGCAAAGATCACGCGCGACATCAGCGAGCGCGAGGAAGCGCAGCACGAGCTGGAACTGGCGCGCGAAGCGCTGTTCCAGTCGCAGAAGATGGAAGCGATCGGCCTGCTCACCGGCGGGGTCGCGCATGATTTCAACAATCTGCTCATGGCGATTCACAGCAGCCTGGAGCTGCTTCGCAAACGCACGGAGGGCGATCCGCAGACGCAAAAGCTGCTCGACAACAGCCTGCTGGCGGCCGAGCGGGGCGCGGCACTGACCCAGCGCATGCTTGCCTTTGCGCGCCGTCAGGATCTTGCCACCGAACATGTCGGCATCGAAGAGCTGGTCGCGGGTGTCATGGACCTGCTCCAGCGCTCGCTTGGCCCCGCCTTCACGATCACGACGCGCTTTCCGGCCGACGTGCCGGCTGTCGCCGCCAACATCCACCAACTCGAAATGGCGCTGCTGAATCTGGCGGTCAACGCCCGCGACGCAATGGAAGGCGGCGGCACGATCACGATCGGCGCCGAGGATCGGACCGTCCCGGCAGGCGCGATTCCCGACCTCGAAGCCGGCCGCTATGTGCGCCTGACCGTCGCCGATCAGGGCACGGGCATGGACGCCGAAACGCTGGCGCGCGCCGCCGATCCGTTTTTCACGACCAAGGGCGTCGGCAAGGGCACCGGGCTGGGCCTGTCGATGATCCACGGCTTTACCCGGCAACTCGGCGGGGCGTTGCAGATCGAAAGCAAAGCGGGGGACGGAACGCGCGCGCATATCTGGCTCCCGATCAGCGAGGGGGATGCCGCGGCAAAGCCCGTCGATGCGGAAGCCGCCCTCGCCGCCGTACAAGGGCATCGGCGCCGCATATTGATCGTCGACGACGATGCCATCATCCTGATGAACACCGCCGCGCTGCTTGAGGATCTCGGGCATCAGGTTCTCGAAGCATGCTCGGGCGAAGAAGCCCTCGCCTTGCTCGAGGCGCATCCCGATATCGACCTGATCATCACCGATCAGGCGATGCCCGGGATGACCGGAAGCCAGCTGATCGCCGCCGTGCGCGGCGAGCGGCCCGATCTGCCGATCATATTGGCAACGGGCTATGGCGAAACGCCGATCGACGCGAACCATGCGGTTCAGCGGCTCGGCAAGCCTTTCGGCCAGAAGGAATTGCAGACCGCCGTGCAGGCCGTGGGTCTGTAGTCCCGACCATTCCGGCCCTCATTGCGTCATGACGGGCGGGTTGAGGCAACATAGATCAAAGTCCGGGTTCGATAATCGAAGATATTGACCAATCGCTGCAGCTTTTCGCGACGACGAAACGTTTCCGGCGCATGATCAGCTGCCCTCACACCGACACCCGGCCCGACCTTTCCGGCCTCTTCGCCGATTTCGTAGCGGCGCCCGATTTTCCGTGCGTTGGCGCAAAGTCCGCGCTCGCCAGCGGCAATCTGAAAATCGTCGCGGCGCGCGATCTGACGAGCGGCTGGAACGATCTCGACATCCACCGCCAGCTCGCCAGCTGGGCGAAGGACTATGGCAAAGACCCCGCGGGCCTCCGCAGCCTGGTCGTGGTGTTCGAAGGCCCCACCGATCTCGACGAACAAGGCTTCGAAAAGGCGCTCTGGGAACGCGTCCAGTCGCTCGCCGACAAGGATGCGTGGCGGGGACTGCCCGCCGATGCACGCGTGTCGCCCGACCCCGACAGCCCGCATTTTTCGCTCAGCTTCGGCGGCGAAGCCTTTTTCGTGGTCGGGCTGCATCCGGGCGCCTCGCGGCCCGCGCGGCGCTTCAGCCGCCCCGCGCTCGTCTTCAATCTTCACGACCAGTTCGTGCGGCTGCGCGGCGACGGGCGCTATGAAAAGATGCGGCAGCGCATCCTGTCGCGCGACGAGGCGCTCGCGGGCAGCATCAACCCGATGCTGGCGCGGCACGGCGAGACGAGCGAGGCAGGACAATATAGCGGCCGCCATGTCGACGACGCGTGGGTTCCCCCATTTCAAAACCCGAGGCCCTGACCATGGCCGTCACCACAATCCCGCCGCGCTCGGGCACGGCCTTCAAACTCGCGAGGGGCGAGACGCTGCGCGTTATCGATCCCCAGGGAGGCCAGGTCAGCGACCTGCTCGCCTTCATGGCGGGCGACCCGCGCGAGGTCATCTCGAACGGGCGTACTTTCGACTATGAGGAAACGATCCGCCTCACCGCGGGCAACCGCCTCTGGTCGAACCGCTCGAACCCGATGCTCGCGATCGTCGACGACAGCGTCGGCACGCATGATTTCCTGCTGACACCGTGCAGCGAGGCGACCTTCCGGCATTTTTATCGTGACAAGCCCGTCCACCGCGGCTGCTTCGGCAATCTCGCCGAGGCACTCGCTCCTTATGGCATCACAGCCGACGCGATCCCGGTGGCCTTCAACATCTTCATGAACGTCCCGGTCGCAGGCGATGGCAGCATTCGCGTGATCGCGCCGACGACGAAGGCGGGCGACTCGATCGGACTGCGCGCGCTCGACGATCTGATCATCGGTCTCACCGCCTGCTCGGCCTATGACAGCTGCGGCGGCAGCTTCAAACCGATCGCATACCGGATCGAAGCGGACTGACATTGGGCCGCGCACAAACAGCCTGCATCCTTTCATGACCCGCGACGTTGGTTTGACGAACGAGCGAGAGGATCCCAATTGAGAATTGCCCCCTGTCTTGCCGGCGCCCTTATCCTCGCCGGTTGCAACCCATCCCCCGAGCAGAGCGGCGAAAAGACCGCAGCGGCGCCCGCCGCCAACACCCTTGCCTTTGAAACCGCCAAATCGGACGCGCCCTTTGCCGAAACGCCGACCCTCCGTGCGCAGGTGATCCTCGACCAGCTCGGCTTCTCGCCCGGCGTCATAGACGGCAAGGAAGGCCAGTCCTATATCGCCGCGCTTCGCGGCTTTCAGGTCGCGAGCGAATTGAAGGAAAGCGGCAAGCTCGACGAGGCGACGCTCGCCGCGATGACCAAATGGCGCGACGTTCCTGCAACGCGGCTCGTCGTCATCCCGGAGGCGTTCGCCAAGGGGCCCTTCATTGCCGACTTTCCGTCCGATGCCGCGCAGCAGGCCAGGCTTCCGGCGCTCGGCTATAAAAATCTGATCGAGGCGCTCGCCGAACGTTTCCACACGACGCCGGAGGCGATCGTCGCGCTCAACGCGCCATCGACGCCGCTCGGCGCAGGCAAGACGGTACGCGTCCCCAATATTCCCGATGTCGCTGGCAGTGCGCCCGCGGACGACGCGCGCGGCTGGTACGACCGGCTCCAGCGCCTCGGCGTATCGCCGACGCAGCCCAAGGCGGCGAAGGTCGTCGTCGACAAGTCCGAGGGCGTGCTCAAGGTCTATGGCGATGACGACAGGCTGATCGCACAATTCCCTGCGACGATGGGCAGTCAGAAAGACCCGCTACCCATCGGCGACTGGAAGATCCAGGGGGTCAGCCGCAATCCCGATTTCCACTATAACCCCAAACTCTTCTGGGACGTCAGCGACAGCAAGGAGGCGCAGTTGCTGCAGCCCGGTCCGAACAACCCGGTGGGCGTCGTGTGGATCGACCTGAACAAGCCGCATTATGGCATCCACGGGACGAGCGAACCGCACACGATCGGCCGTGCCGAAAGCCACGGCTGCATCCGCCTGACCAACTGGGACGCCGCACGTCTCGCGCAGATGGTCAAGCCCGGAACCCCTGCCAAGCTGCAACCATAGCGTGATGGACCTGCTCGATCCCGATCTGATCTGGCCGATAGCGGGTGCGATACTCGCGGGGGTCTTGATCGGCGGCGAACGCGAATATCGCGCCAGTCCCGCGGGCCTGCGCACGCATATCCTCGTCAGCCTGTCCGCCTGCCTCCTGATGCTCGCCGCGGTGCACCAGATGGAATGGCTCAACGACGCGCCCAAGGATGTCATTCGCATCGATCCCGTCCGCATGGCGCACGGCATCCTCACCGGCATCGGCTTTTTGTGCGGCGGGGTGATCTTTCGCGAAGGCTTCAACGTTCGCGGCCTCACCACCGCGGCATCGCTGTGGACGACATCGACGCTCGGCATGCTGTTCGGCATCGGATTCTACACGCTCGCCATTTTCGGCGCTGCCGCGACCGTGCTCGTCCTCGCGGCGGTCACGATCACCGAACGCCATGCCCCGCAGCGGCGCGTCGTCCACCTCAGCGCGCGCTACAGCCGAATCGCCCCGACGTCAGCACAGGCCTTCCGCCTGCTCCTCGCCGACCATGGCATGAAGGCGATCACCGTCGACGAACGGCTGGACGGCGACACGCTCACCTTCTCCGCGATCGCCGACGGGTACAGCGAGACCCGCGCGCGCGACCTTGCCGCCGCATGGACCGCCGACGAAGCGATTTGCGGGTACGAGATCCAGCCGCAGCAGGTATAACGACGCGCCGCGTCGCGCCCAACGGACGATCGGGTGTTTGCGATGAATTTGAATACGCCGCTCGGGGCGGTGGTGGACAGGGCTGGATTCGAACCAGCGTACGGAAACCCGGGCAGATTTACAGTCTGCTGCCTTTAACCACTCGGCCACCTGTCCATGGGGTCCGCTTTGGGAAGCGGTCCAATGGCGAAACGAGGCTTGCCTGTCAATGCCAGTCATGGGAAAGGCGCGGCGTTATGAGACAATTTTCCCGCCATCGCCGCCCCGCCAGTCAAAACTCGCGCGGCCAAGCCATTCGCTTCTGGGGCCGCCACGCCGTTCTGGCCGCGCTCGCCAACCCCGAACGCACCGTAAAGCGTATCTGGGGCACCCGCGAAGTGCTGGGCCAGCTCGACCTGCCCGCCGTGATTCCGATCAGTTACGCCGAGGTCACCGACCTCGCGCGACTCGTCGCGCGCGACGCGCCGCATCAGGGGCTGGTGATCGAGGTCGACCCGCTCGAGGATGTTTTCCTCGGCGACCTGTTGCAGCAAGAGATGGACGCCGACAGCAAGCGCCCGCTCGTCGTCCTCGACCAGGTCACCGACCCGCACAATATCGGCGCGGTTCTCCGCTCGGCCGCCGCGTTCGATGCCGCCGCGATCATCACGCAGGACCGTCACAGCCCCCCCGAAAGCGGCGTCATCGCGCGCTCGGCGTCGGGTGCGCTCGAAATCGTGCCCTGGGTGCGCGTCGTCAACCTGTCGCGCGCGCTCGAGGAAATCGCCGAGGCGCAATATTGGCGTATCGGCCTGATGGGCGACACCGAAACGACGCTCGGTTCTACGCTCGACGGCAGCAAGGTCGCGCTGGTGCTCGGCTCCGAAGGCGACGGCATGCGCCACAATGTCATGGAACATTGCGACGTGCTGGCAAAGCTGCCGATCTCGCCGCGCATGGAAAGCCTGAACATTTCCAACGCCGCGGCGGTCGCACTCTATGCGGTGGCGACGGCGAGCAGCTGAGCGTCGCCCCTGCGAAGGCAGGGGCAGCGCTTTTAGTCTTCGGCGGCGATCCGGATTTTCAGCCCGTCCAGCGCGTCGGTAAACGGCAGCTGGCACGACAGGCGCGAGCTGTCGTCGCGGTCGGTGGTCGAATCGAGCAGGTCGTTCTCGTCCTCGCTCATCGCGGGCAGCTGGTCGGTCGCGCCGGCTTCGACGTGGACATGGCAGGTCGCGCACGAGCAGCAGCCGCCGCACAATGCGAGCAGTTCGTCGAACCCCGCGTCGCGGATATTCTCCATCACCGTCAGGCTGGTGTCGCCCTCGATCTCATGCTCGGTTCCGTCGCGCGTCACGACAATCAGCTTCGCCATGCTAGTCCCCATATCTTCGTTGTCGCTGGCGCTATGTCGCGCGTTGCTTGTCAAATCAAGCGTTGCTATCAGCGGCGATGGAACAAAAGGAGAATATGCGATGGGCCTGAGCCAGCAGCAGCTGAGCGCGGGAATCGACGCGCTCGCGGCACAGGATCCCAACGTCGCGCGGGCGCTGGGCAATTGCGGCTACCCCGAACCGCGCATCCGCCCCCCCGGCTACGCCACGCTGCTGCGCACCATCGTCGGCCAGCAGGTCAGCGTCGCCGCCGCCAATTCGATCTGGAGCAAGCTGGAGGCACAATTCGGCGAGGGTTGCCCGGTCGAGGTGATGGCGGCCGCCGACTTCGACACGCTGCGCGCGTGCGGCCTGTCTGGTCAGAAACAGGGTTATGCCAAAAGCCTCGCGCAGCTGATCCTCGACGGCGAACTTGCGTTCGACGCGCTCCCTGCCGACGACGAGGACGCGATCGCGCTGCTCACCAGGGTCAAGGGCATCGGCCGCTGGTCGGCCGAAATCTACCTGCTGTTCGCCGAGGGCCGCCCCGATATCTGGCCCGCCGGCGACCTTGCGGTGCAGGAAGCCGTCGGCCGCATCCTCCAGCTCGGCGCGCGGCCGAGCGAGAAGCTCGCCCGCGAACTTGCCGAACCCTGGCGCCCGCACCGCGGCGCCGCCGCGATCTTCAGCTGGCACTGCTATAATATGGCGGTGATTTGAGGTGAAGCGGGAGACCCTCCCCTCCCTCGTCATTCCCGCGAAAGCCGGAACCCGGTAGCAACGACCGACAAAAAAAAGCCGGGTGGATCGCTCCACCCGGCCTTTTTGTTGATCGTCAGCCGAGGCTTATTTTTTGGCAGCGGCCTTCTTGGCCGGAGCCTTCTTTTCTGCGGGCTTGTCTTCGGCGGCCTTCGCCGGAGCAGCCTTCTTCGCGGCAGCGGGCTTTTCCTCGGCCTTGGCTTCAGCCTTCTTGGCCGGTGCCTTCTTCGCGGGAGCCGCCTCGGCGGCCTCTTCCTTCACGTCGGCCTTTTTGGCAGCGGGCTTCTTTGCCGCAGCCTTCTTCGCCGGCTTGTGGTCGTGATCATGGTCGTGACCACAGCCCGGGCCATGGACATGACCGCTGTCGTCATCGGCTTCGATCGCCGCTTCCAGTTCCTCGCGGGTCGTTTCGCGGTCGCTGATCTCGGCCTTTTCGAACAGGAAGTCGACGACCTTGTCTTCATAGAGCGGCGCGCGAAGCTGGGCTGCGGCGAGCGCGTCCTGCTGCACATATTCCACGAAACGCTGGCGATCTTCGGGGCGATACTGCTGCGCCGCCTGGCTGACCAGGCGCTGCATTTCCTGGTTCGAGACCTGCACGCCGTGCGCCTGGCCGATTTCCGACAGGAGCAGGCCGAGGCGGACGCGGCGGACCGCGATCGCGCGATAATCGTCGCGGTCGTTCTCGAGCTCGGCCTTCGCCGCCTCGGGATCTTCCTCGTGGCTGACTTCGTGCTCAAGCTGCTGCCAGATCTGGTTGAACTCGGCCTCGACCATCGTCGGCGGCACGTCGAAGTCGTGCGCGGCGGCGAGCTGGTCGAGCAGCTTGCGCTTCATATAGGTGCGCGTCAGGCCGTTCAGTTCCTGTTCGACCTGATCCTTCATCAGCTCTTT
>JBIMKQ010000005.1:0-228056 GCA_051861185.1 Sphingopyxis sp. | reverse complement strand
TCCGAAGAGTTCGTTCGACTTGCATGTGTTAGGCATGCCGCCAGCGTTCGTTCTGAGCCAGGATCAAACTCTCAAGTTTGATGCTCGGATCTGCCAAGGTGGAATTCCCTCGCAAACCCGCTCATTTTAAGGAGCCTGGCCTACACAAATTTGGAACGGTCCCGACATCAACCTGTAACAAGTTACAGGCATAATGAAGAGCCGCTCCCACGTAATGGAAACGTGTTAGACATGTAGGTCAGGCTTGGCTTTTTATCCTGAGTTGCTGACACCCTAAAGCTGTCAGACCCAGGGCCGCCGCCCACATGTCCCTTCATCGACAATCACAATTTCAAAGAGCCACCGACAAGAAATGCCGGACAGTTGTCGTTCCCCGCTATTGCTATCGGGGGACATCTGTCCGTATCTGTTGGCGACCGTCTGGTGCGTGGCGTTTTCCGCCGCGCCCCGTCCGGTGAACAGGCCTCTAAGGTGCTCTCCGATTCGCGTCAACAACCTTTTTGCAATTTTGTTTCAAAAGTTGTTCGACCCGCCGGGAGATCCCCTGACCAGACAGGCAAAATGGGGACGAAACCGCAGGATTCAAGGGGATCGCCGGAGATGTGAGGCGGGCCAGAGCTTTCAAACCCCGTTACGCGCTGTTGGCCGAACCGCCGTTTTCCGCCGCCGATCCCTGTCGACGCATTGGCCGTTTCCGTGATTCCCCCGCTCGATCAGTCCGATTTTCCTCTTTTCGCGATGTCGTGAGCGCCCATTCCTGCCCGGCTATCCCGGCCAGGGAGCGATTCAGGCGCGATAGAGAGCGATCCGACTCGCTCGACCGATTCTGTATCGCGGAATTTGCGACTTTCATCGGCGGCCGGGAGAGCGGGTTCTCACGATTCGTGTTTTCGCGCTGGGGGCTACGATGCCTGAGCATAGTGAAGGCGGTCTGCGGCCGATCTGCCCCCCCCCCCCCCAGGTGGGGTCCGAGCTCCGGCCGCTTTATATCGCATATGGCAGTGGGGCTTCGCGCTCGCGAGGGGCTATTGCCGCGAGACGGCTGCGGCCCGAGATTCGCGAACGCGGCGCAACGATTTACGGGGCCGCTCGGCCGCACTCTATATGGCGGCCTCTATATAGGGCTTCGCCGACCATCCGAGTGCTGCGCGGCCGGAGGGGGACCGGGTTTGGTGCCATGCCGGGGGGCCGGCATAGAGGCGCCGGATTACGAGGCGATATAGTCGCGCATCGCCGCGGCTTCGGCCTCGATCCGATCGATGCGATATTTGACGAGGTCGCCGATCGACACGAACCCGACGAGTCGTCCCCCATCCACAACCGGCAAGTGACGAATCCGGCGCTGCGTCATTTGCGACAGCGCGCCCATGACGGCCGTGGTCGAATCGCAGGTCACCGGCGACTTGGTCATTACCTCATCAAGGTGGCGGTCGAGCGCCTCGGGGCCGTAGGACGACATAAGCCGCACCAGGTCGCGTTCAGAAAATATGCCGACGATGACCTCGCCTTCCATCACCGGGACCGCGCCGATGCGGTGCTGGGCGAGAAGATCAAGGACGGCGCGCACCGTATCTTCCTTATGCGCCGAAATTACCGGACCCGTACGCCCATGCAGAATCGCTCCGATCGTCATTCCTTGCCGCTCCCCATGTCGATTCTCTGTTCGCAAAGACTATCATGATTCGCGGCAAAGCCGAAACGCCCGGCCGCATTCCATTCGCGCTTGGCCTTGCCCGCCGGCTGGTCCATGGAAGCGGCCATGGTCAAACCCTCCCCGCTCGACAATGGCGACACGTCGAAAGTCGCCTGGGCACGCTATCGCCGGTTGATGAAGGGCATGGCGCTGGTGTCGCTGCTCGCCGTCGTCGGCGCACTCGGCTGGCTTCGTTTTACGATGGGCGAAGCGCTGACCATCCATATGATGATCGCCACCGCCGCCGGCGTGGGCCTGTCGGTCCTGCTGGGCGCCGCCTTGATGGGACTCGTCTTCCTGTCGAGCGGCAGCGGCCACGACGAGGCGATCGAAGACCCTTTCGAAGACGATCCGGATATGAACAATGAGCGATAACAAAGCAGACTGCCCCCGCGACCCGATCCTGCGCGTCGTCCCCCGCCCCGCCGACATCAACGCCAACGGCCATATCTTTGGCGGCTGGGTGCTCAGCCAGATGGACATCGCGGGCGGCATCGTTGCCGGTCGCGAAGCGCAGGGCGCGGTCGCGACGGTCGCGATCGAGACGATGGAGTTCATCGCCCCCATCCTGCTGCGCGACATCATCTCGCTCTACGCGCATATCGAACGGCGCGGCCGCACGTCGATGGCGATCCGAATCGAAGTGATCGCGACGCGTGACGGCGGCCGGACCGAGGAGCGCGTGACCGAAGGCGTCTTCACCTTTGTTGCGCTCGACGAGAATCACCGGCCACGCGCGCTGCCACCCGTCTGACGGACGGCTCAGCCGCCTTTCATATTTTGTCGGAACGTCTGGACGAGGCTGTCGTTCGCGGGAACGCGTACGCGCCAGACCCAGCTGCTGCCTCGCCGTTCCCACTCTTCGGGCGCGGGATCCAGCGCGAAGGGAATCAGCATCTCCACCTCGGCATCGAAGGGTCGGGCGTTGGTCAGCGTGACCTGCCAGAGCTTGTAGTTCGGATCGGAGTCGTTCTGCACAACTGTCCGGTACTGCACCGCCGGGCTCAGGCCGACGTCATAATCGACGCGTTCGTCCTTTGCCTTGTCGCCGATCTTTGCTTCGCCGACGAGCAGGCGCCGCCCGCCAATCGTCTCGAAAATCGTCACCGCGCCCGCGGGCAGCGCGAGTCCCAAGCCATCGGACTCGCGGTTCTGGACCCGCAATTGCATCGAGAGGGGCTGAAGCCGGTTCGCCATGAAGTCATAGAGCGTCGCCGCATAAAGCTGTTCGACCGCGACCTTGTCCTTCGCGAGCAATGCAACCTGCTTCTGCCCCTTCGCCGAGACATCGACTCGGAACGGGATGCGATAGAATTTAAGATCGCCCAAATCCTCGGCCGGCGGCGGGGGCGGGGCGGGAGGCGGTGGCGGCGGGGGCGGGGGCGGGGCCATCGCATACATTCTGGCGTCGCGGCGCCGCGCGGTGACGACCACTTCCTCTGCCACGATACCGTCGAAATTCTGTTCGATCTCGATGATCGGCGGCAATTCCCACAAAGGGTGCGTGCTGGTGATATCCATCGGCCAGCATTTGAGGACCAGCGGTCCCGGCGTGCTGCGCGGCAGCGGCGGGCTGTACATCTTGTTCAGACGCCCCGCGATGACGTTCAGCTGCGCGCCGGGGAAACTCGTGACCCCGCCGTTCGCGACCGTGATCCAGCCGGTAAGGCCCAGCGTTTTTCCGTCGATGCCGCGATCGGCGACATAATTGGCGGCCCAGTCGAATCCCTCTGCCAGATAGAGCAATTGAACCTTCACCGTCCGCGCGGACTTGCTTTCCACCAGCACCGACAGAGTCGGTTTGGCCGAAAGATCCTTGGGGACGCGGGGATAGAGCATGCGTTCGGGCAAACCCGAGCAGGCGAGCGCCTCGACCCCGTTCGCGGTCTGAAGAATTACCCCCCCGCCCGGTCCCGACTGGATCACCGCATCCTGTTCGACGACCTTGCCGGTCGCGAGGCTGGTACGCCGCAAGGTCACGCTGCGCTTGAGATAGGCGTCGACCAGCCCGGCGGGCGACAGCAGCCGCGCATCGCGATTCTTTTCGACCACGCCGTCGGGCAAACCGCTGACCACCGCCGTTTCGGGAAGCAATCCTTCAGCGACCCCTTCGAATCGGAGCACCGACGTTCCTGCGGGCAGCGTGACGGTGCGCGTTTCGGTGATGAAAGCAAAGCCCTGTGGCCAGTTCGGGTTGATCGGCCCGCCGCCGCGCGACGGCGCGCGATAGACGGTGACGGCCGCGTCGTCGATTTTCGCCGATACGGCGATTGGCGTCGAAGCCTGCGCAAACAAGGGCGTCGGCGCCAGCAGCGCCGCGAGATATGTGAACAGGGGCCACGCCCGCATCACGCGGTTCTCAGTAACGCGAATCGAATGTGACGGTCAGGTCGACCTTGCCGTTCGCAGGCACGGGCACCGACCATTCGACCCGGTCGGCCGAGATGCGCTCGCCCTTCAGGCTTTCGTCGCTGATCCGCACGTCGCCATACAGCCCGTCCTGCGCGAGCAGCACGGTGACCGGCGCCGGCCGCGCGTTGGTGACGGTGTATTTCATCCTGGTCACCCAGCGCGAATCGCCCTTGCGGGTACGCGACACGACGGTCGGCTGGACCTTCACGTCGAAGGCGTCGCCGGTGCGCAGCGACATCGCCGACCCCATCGGCGTGTGACCGATGGCGTTTTCGCCGATGAACTGCGGATCGCCGCGCGCGTCGCGCATATAAACGCGGATCGTACCCGCGGGGAGCTGGTCGCCCAGCCCGCCTTGCCGCAAGGTCGAGAAACGCAGCACGCTCGCGGTGCTCACCGGTTCGGTGTTGCTGCCGAGCCAGCGATTGACATATTCATAGGTCGAGCGCGCGGGTGCGCCCTTCACGTCGAGGAAGCTCACCTGTTTCTGCTGCGCGTTGGCGATCGTCGTGCGCTGGGCCAGCGGATAGAGATAATAGTCACCGAGCCGTTCGCGATCGTTCGATTCGGTCCCCGCCGCATCCATCGCGCCCGTCATCTGACGAAAGCCGCCACCCCCGCCGGGGTTGCCCGCGACAAGCAACGTCCGCGCATTGCTGAACGTCGTCCCCGTGCTGTTGGTCAGCGTGACCCAGCCCTGGATATCCATCGCGCCCTTCGCCGCATCGAACAGCGCGACATAATCGGCGGTCCAGCCGAGGTTCGGCGTGAGGTAGGAGAGCCGTGCCGGGATGGTCCCGGCACTGGCGGCGTCGACCGTCACCGACAGCGTCGGCCGCGCGCGCAAATTGGGCGGCAGGCGGTCGAACACCGCGCGCACCGGCAAGCCGTCGTCGCGCAGCACCTCGATCCGCTCGCCAATCTGCAGCACGATGCCGCCGTTCGCCGCGAGCACCCTGGCGCGCTCGGTGCGTTCGACGCCGGTCGCGGGGTTGGTGCGGACCAGCGTGATCGACTGGCCGACCGCCTTGTCCATCAATTTGTCGGGAGTGAGCAGGTCGAAATCAAAATTCTGTTCGACGATACCGATGCCGGGGCCCGAGAGCGTCACGGTTTCGGGGCGGATGCGCGCCGATACATCGGGGAACTCGATGCGGTTGCGTCCGGCGGTGACGCTGAGCTGGCGGTCGTCCTGCACCAGCGACTGACCATTATTATAGATGGTGACCGCGACATCGCCCTGCGCATTGCCGGCCGTGCCGTCCTGCGCGAGAGCCGAAGACGGCACCCCGCCGACGAGCAGCGGCAGACAGGCCATTGCCAAGATGCGCATAAAAAACCTCCCCGCGAGTGATCCCGCGGGGAGGCTATGTCATGCGAATCGGAAAAACCAGCGTGAAATCGCTGACTTATTCGGCAGCTTCGACATCGGTGCTGCGCGTCGCGAGCGTACGGCGCGGCTTGCGCGGCTTGGGAGCCGGTGCCTCGTCGGCGGCATCGCTTTCGGGAGCGCGTTCCGGACGGCCGATTGCGGGCGGAAGCACCGCCGTGTCGATCCCTGCGTTGCCATTGTCGGCACTATCGTCCTGACGCGGACGGCGAGCCGGACGGCGTGCGGGACGCGGGGCGGGTTCTTGCTCGGCCACTTCTTCGCGCACGGGCGCTTCGCTGCGATCGGCCCGATCGCCCTGAGCTTCGTCTTCGTCGCGATTGCGGACGGGACGCGCGCGTGCCGGCTGGCGGTTGCCACGATTGTCATCGTCGCGATTGCCGCGCGGTTCGCGGTTGCCGCGATTGTCGTCGTCGCGATTGCCGCGGTTGTCGCGCGGCCCGCGATCATTGCGATCATTGCGATCGTTCCGCTCATTGCGGTCGCCGCGATCATTCCGTTCGCCACGGTCGTCGCCATTGTCGCCGTCGTCCCGGTCGGTGTCGATATCATTGTCGGTATCGTCATGGCCGTCGAAATCCTCGACGCCGCGGATTTCGCGCTGGCGGTCGGGACCACGATCCTGCCCGTTCTGGGCGTTCTTTTCGTCCTGACGGGCGCGGAAATCGCTCACGACGCGGAAATAATGGTCGGCGAACTGCAGATAATATTCGGTCTGGACCCGGTCACCCGCAAGCTGCGCGTCGCGCGCCAGGTTGCGATATTTCTCGATCATCTGGGCGCCGTTGCCGCGCGCACGGCTGTCGATGCGGTTGGCCTGATCGACCCCGCCCCGACCGCCACCCGATTGCGGACGATTGTTATTGTTGCTGCCGTTGTTGTTACGGCCGCGACGGCGACCGTTCTGTCGGTTGTTCATGTTCAACTGAGACATCCTGTCGATAAGCTAATAAGCTACGCCAACCCCTTTTGGCCGACTGCGCTTGCCTGCGCGTCGTGCCCGCGCTCCTTGCGCGGCCTTGCCCTTTACCGCTTGCGCCGAACCCCACGGTCCCGCACCAGCATCGTAAGTGGGAAGCAGACCAGTCGGACCAGTATCGATGCTGTTCGCACCGCCAAAGGGACCCCGATCAGGCCTGTGAGCCGCCCCTACCGCGCTTTGCGGCGGAAACCAAGAAAATTCGTGTGGGCGTGTCAGGCGCGGGTCAGCGTCAGCGCTCTGTCGCGCCCGCCCAGATCCCGGGTGCAGGCGACTGCAAATCCCGCGGCTTCGGCGAGATGCCTGACCAACATATGCTGCGTCGCCCCGATTTCAAGGATCGCGGCGCCGCCGGGAGCCAAAAGGCGCGGCAAATCGGGGATGATGCGGCGGTAATCGTCGAGGCCGTCAGCACCGGCAAAAAGCGCGCCCGAAGGCTCGTGATCGGCGACATCGGGCATCAGTTTTTCGCTGTCGGCGATATAGGGCGGATTGCAGAGGATGAGGTCGAACTGACCCGCGACTTGCGCCCCCCAATCGCCGAGCATCAGTTCGGCCCGCCCTTCCAATCCGAGCGCCAGCGCGTTTTCGTTCGCATAGTCGAGCGCGATACGGCTGGCATCGACGCCGAGGCCGCGGGCCGCGGGCCATTCGCTGAGCGCCGCATAAAGCAGCGTACCGGGTCCGGTTCCAAGGTCGAGGATGCGCTTCGGACCCTTGGCGCCGAAATGGGCAACGGCAGCGTCGATCAGCGTTTCGCTGTCGGGCCGCGGGATCAGGACGCCGGGGCCGACCCCGATGCGAACCGTCCAGAAATCGCGGTAGCCCAGAATATAGGCGATGGGTGCGTGCGTCATCCGAAACGCCACAAGTTCGGCGAAACGATCGGGAACGGTGAACCGCGAAGGATCGAGCAAGACCGCCTGTCGATCGGTGTCCAGCGCGTGCGCCATCAGCAATTCGGCGTCGAGGCGCGGCGTATCCGACACCGCCGCCAGTCGCTGCGCCGCATCGCGCAGCGCCGCCGCGACGTCAGTCACCCAGCCCTGCCAGCCGCTGCGCCTGATCCTCGGCGATCAGTGCATCGATCAACTCGTCCATCGCGCCTTCCAATATTTCGGGAAGGCGGTGGAGCGTCAGGTTGATGCGATGGTCGGTCACGCGCCCTTGCGGAAAATTATA
Organism: Sphingopyxis sp.; assembly: GCA_051861185.1. Classification (GTDB taxonomy): domain Bacteria; phylum Pseudomonadota; class Alphaproteobacteria; order Sphingomonadales; family Sphingomonadaceae; genus Sphingopyxis. The sequence continues at coordinate 220,400 of JBIMKQ010000005.1, read as the reverse complement.
GGTGCGGATGCGTTCGGACCGGTCGCCTGACCCGACCATCGACTTGCGCGCCGATGCCTCGGCGTCGTGGATTTTCGCGCGCTCCAGCTCATAGAGCCGCGTGCGCAGCACACCCATCGCCTTCGCGCGATTCTTGTGCTGGCTGCGCTGGTCCTGCTGGATCACGACGAGGCCGCTGGGTATATGGGTGATGCGGATCGCGCTGTCGGTCGTGTTGACGTGCTGCCCGCCGGCGCCCGACGCGCGGTAAATATCGATCTTGAGGTCGCTGTCGTTGATCGCGACGTCGACCTCCTCGGCCTCGGGCAGCACCGCGACGGTCGCAGCGCTGGTATGGATGCGGCCCTGGCTCTCGGTCGCGGGGACGCGCTGGACGCGGTGTACGCCGCTTTCGAACTTAAGCCTGGCGAACACGCCCTGCCCCGTCACCGACGCGACGACTTCCTTATAGCCGCCCACCTCGGTCTCGTTCGCCGAAATGACTTCGACCTTCCAGCCCTGCCCATCGGCATAGCGGCTGTACATGCGCAGCAGATCACCCGCAAACAGCGCCGCCTCGTCACCGCCGGTGCCGGCGCGGATTTCGAGCATCGCGGCACGTTCGTCTGCGACATCCTTGGGAAGCAGCTGGAGCGCAAGATCATGCTCGGCAGCGGGCAGAGCATCCTCGACCGCAGCGATTTCCTCGGCCGCCATCGCCTTCATTTCGGGATCGGCGAGCATTTCATTGAGCGAGGCCAGCTCGCCGCGCAGCCGCACGACCTCGCGCGCCGCGCTCGCGACGGGCTCGAGCTCGGCAAACTCCTTCGACGCCGCAACAAAATCGGCAGGCGCCATATCGCCCGTCGCCATGCGTGCCTGAAGCGCAGCATGGCGTTCGATGATGGCGTCGATCTGGCGTTCGGAAACGGAGGTCATCTAGTCACTCAGTCTTGGCCGATTTCCGACAATTCCCATCGTCGGCTAAAAGCTTCGTACGCCTCTTGCTCCCGCGCAGGCGCCGGATCTGTAACGAGCCAACCTTGGGTGGCTGTTCCATCGCGAACATCCATTGAGATCAAAATACCTGGATTGCACTTGCGGGCCTTGTCGTATCGCTTTCGCGGGCTTCCTGTCGCGAATAGTTCAGCGCTAAGCCCCAGTTGGCGAAATAGTGTAACAGCCTCGAGTGCCTCAGCTTCTCGAAGAGGATTTTCAGCTGCTATGGCGATGTCCAACCGATCACCAAATTGCTCTTCAGTGAGTAGCATCGCCAGCCGCTCGATCCCCGCCGCCCAGCCGACCGCGGCGGTCGGCGGACCACCCAGCGCTTCGATCAGCCCGTCGTAGCGCCCGCCACCGAGCACGGTGCCCTGCGCGCCGAGCCGGTCGGTGACGAATTCGAACGCGGTGTGGCGATAATAGTCGAGCCCGCGGACGAGCCGCGCGTTGCGTTCCCACGCGACGCCCGCGGCGTCGAGACCGGCGGTGACGGCGCCGAAGAAGTCCTGCGCTTCGCTCGTCAGATAGGCATCGATGTCGGGTGCGCTGTCGGCGATCGGGCGGTCCTTCGGATCCTTGCTGTCGAGGATGCGGAGCGGATTCTTGTCGAGGCGCGCGAGGCTGTCTTCACTCAAGTCACCGCGATGCGCTTCGAAATGCTCGACCAGCGCAGCGCGCCAGGCGTCGCGGCTGTCGGCATCGCCGAGTGTGTTGAGCGTCAAGGTGACGCCGTCGTTTATGCCAAGCTCTTTCAGGAGCTGGTCGGCGAACACGAGCAGTTCGGCATCGGCGAGCGGACTGTCGCTGCCGAGCACTTCGGCGTCGAGCTGGTGGAACTGACGATAACGCCCCTTTTGCGGGCGCTCGTAGCGGAACAGCGGGCCGTGCGTCGCGACCTTCAGCGGCGCGAACTGCTGCCAGCCGTTGGTGATGTACGCGCGCGCGATGCCCGCGGTGAATTCGGGACGTAGCGTGATCGATTCGCCGCCGCGATCCTCGAACGAGTACATTTCCTTCGACACCACATCGGTCGTCTCGCCCAAGGACCGCGCGAACACCGCGGTCGGCTCGATCACCGGCACTTCGATGCGCTTGTAGCCATAGAGACGGCGCACGCGGTCGAACGTGTCGACGACGTGCTGAAAACGGTCGGCAAAATCGCCCAGCATGTCCTGGGTGCCGCGCACGGCCTGCGGGGTCGGGATTTTCGCGGGTTTGTCCTTGCTCATGGCCGCGGCGTCTAATGGTTTTTCGTCGAAAGGCAAAGGGCGCTTGCAGAGCGTTCGCTGGACCTCACGGCCATTTGGGGGCAGAGAAATCGGCATGAGAAATGCCCTGTTCGTCGCACCCGCGCTCTTCCTCCTTACCGCCCCTGCCGCTTATGCGCAGGACGGCAACAGCCGGCCGCAGCCGGTCGTCCAACCGCTGACTATCCCGCTGCCCGCCGACCGGCCCTATCCCGGCACGATGCAGTTGAAAGTCGACGCGACCGACTTTGCGCGCGGCATCTTTCATGTGCGCCAGACGATCCCGGTAGCGAAGTCGGGCAAGCTGACGCTGCTCTATCCCGAATGGCTTCCCGGCAAGCATGCCCCGCGTGGCGCAATCGCGGAGGTTGCAGGGTTCAAGGCGAGCGCAGGCGGCAAACCCCTCGTCTGGACGCGTCAGCCGACCGACGTCTATGCCTTTGACATCGATGTGCCCGCGGGCACGAAAAGCATAGATGTCGCCTTCGATTTCCTGTCGCCCACCCGCACGAGCGAAGGTCGGGTCGTGGCAACCTCCGCGATGATGAATCTGCAATGGGAACAGGTCAGCCTGTATCCTGCGGGCTATTTCACGCGAGGGATTCCGGTACAGCTCGAAGTGACGCTGCCCGATGGCTGGACCGGCGCATCGGCGCTCGACGGCCTGAAAGTCTCCGGCAACCGCTACAGCTTTGCCCCGACCAATTACGAAGTGCTGGTCGACAGCCCGATGTTCGCCGGCAAATATTTCCGCAAATGGGATTTGGGCAACAAGGTGACGCTGAACGTCGTCGCCGATGAGGCCAAATATCTCGAGGCGAGCCCCGACCATATCGCGCGCCACGGCGCCTTGGTGTCCGAGGCGATCGCGCTGTTCGGGGTCCGGCATTTCGACCGCTATGAATTTTTGCTCGCGCTCACCGACGAGCTGGGCGGCATCGGGCTCGAACATCATCGCAGCAGCGAGAACAGCCGCAACCCCGACTATTTCACCAAATGGAACGACAATGACAGCGAGCGCGGGCTGCTGCCGCACGAACTGACGCATAGCTGGAACGGAAAATATCGCCGCCCCGACAAGATGTGGACGCCCGATTACCGGACGCCGATGCAGGACAATCTGCTGTGGGTTTACGAAGGCCAGACAAGCTTCTGGGATCTCGTCATCGCCGGCCGGTCGGGGATGCAGTCGAAGGAGATGATCCTCGCCGAATGGGCGACGAACGTCGGCAATTATAGCGTCCAGCCGGGGCGGGCATGGCGATCGGTCGAGGATACGACGCTCGACCCGATCATCGCGGCGCGCAAACCCAAGCCTTTCGCGAGCTGGTCGCGGAGCGAGGATTATTACAACGAAGGGTCGCTGATGTGGCTTGAGGCGGACATGATGATCCGCACGTCGACGAACAATGCCAAAAGCCTCGACGATTTCGCGCGCGCCTTTTTTGGCGGGCGCGAGGGGGATTGGGGGCAGGACACCTATGATTTCGACGATGTCGTCGCGGCGCTGAACGCGGTCCATCCGTATGAATGGGCTGGCTTTCTGCGCGAACATATGCAGGCGAGCGGTCAACCGGCGCCTACCGGCGGCATCGAGCGTGCAGGGTATCGCCTCGCGTGGCGCGATGCGCCGAATGTTTATGACCGCGACCGCATGGCGCAGGCCAAGAACGCCGACCTGACCCATTCACTGGGAATGACCGTCGACAAGGACGGCGTCGCGACCGCCATTCTGTGGGACGGCCCCGCTTTCAAGGCGGACATCGTCAACGGCACGAAAATCGTCGCGGTCGAAGGGCTGAGCTATAACCGCGAGCGGATGGAAAGTGCGATTCGCACCGCGACCGACGGCAAGACCCCGGTCCGCCTGCTTGTCGAACGCGGCGGGCGCTATTGCCAGGTCGAGATCGATTATCATGGCGGGCTGCGCTGGCCGCACCTTGAAAAAGTCGGCAGTGGCCCCGACTGGTTCGATCGGCTGTTTGCACCGAAACGGCAGCTATAAATCCTCCCTGTCGCGCAGCAATGGGGAGGGGAACCGCTCGCGAAGCGAGGGGTGGAGGGGTCGCCACGTCGCGCCATAGCCCCTCCGTCAGCCGTTCCGGCTGCCACCTCCCCATGGCTTCGCCACAGGGAAGAGATTTGCCTTCGCGCTCGACTTTACGGGCCATCGGGCGCTAAAGGCGCCCGCGATTCTAAAAACAAAAGGACTCCATTCTCCCATGCGCATCGACCTGATTCCCGCCGGCGACAGCCCGCCCGACAGCCTGAATGTCCTGATCGAAGTGCCGATCGGCGGCGAGCCGGTGAAATATGAATTCGACAAGGCATCGGGCGCGCTGTTCGTCGACCGCTTCCTCCACACCCCGATGCGCTATCCCGCGAACTATGGTTTCGTGCCGCACACGCTGGGCGAAGACGGCGATCCGCTCGATGCCCTCGTCGTCGCGCGCTCGCCGATCGTCGCCGGCGCGGTGGTAAAATGCCGTCCGATCGGGGTGCTGATGATGGAAGACGATGCCGGCGGCGATGAAAAGCTGCTCTGCGTCCCCGTCAACAAGACCTTCCCTTATTATGCCGACGTCGCGAGCTACACCGACATGCCGCCGATCGTGCTGCAACAGATCGAGCATTTCTTCACCCACTATAAGGATCTTGAGCCCGGCAAATGGGCAAAGCTCAATGGCTGGGGCGATGTCGACGAGGCCAAGCGCATCATCGTCGAATGCATCGAACGCGCGAAGGCGACCGGCTACTAATCGCTGTCCGCGGGCGCCGGGCCTTCGTCCGGCGCCCCGATAATCCGCACGTCCTGTCGCGGATAGGGAATGGCGATCCCGGCTTCCTTGAAGCGGTCCCATATCCCCAGAAACACCTCGCCCTGAATATTGCCGAGCCCTGCCTCGGGGTCCGAAATCCAGTAACGTAGCTCATGCTCGACCGCGCGCTCGCCGAATGCGGTGATCCATACCGCGGGTTCGGGCTCGTTCAAAATGCGCGGGTTGGTTGTCGCCGCTTCGATCATCAGCCGCTGGGCCAGCCGCAGGTCGCAGCCGTAACCGACCGGCACACGCATCCGCACGCGCACTTCGGGGCTGGCATAGCTCCAGTTTTCGACCGGCTGCGTCATCAAGAGCTCGTTCGGGATCAGATGTTTTTTGCCGTCGCGGGTGATGACGTTGACCGCGCGCACCCCGATCCGGGCGACACGCCCGACGTTCGGCATCCCGCCCGGCAGCGTCGTTCCACCCATGGCGCTGCCATCGCCGACCACGACGATGTCGCCGGGCTTGATCGACCGATCCATCAGCAGGATGATTCCCGCGATCAGATTGCCGACGGTCTTTTGCAGGCCGAAGCCGATCGCGAGGCCCGCGGCGCCCGAAAAGACCGCAAGCGCGGTGAGGTCGATACCGAGCAGATCGATGCCGAACAGCATCGCAAAGACGAACAGCGCGATCGCAATCAGCTTTTCGGTGAGCAGCCGCTGGGTCGCGTCGATCTGGGTATTGCGGCGGAGCAGCCACTTTATCCCGCGCATCAACAGCCGCACCGCGACGTAGAGCAACACGGCGACGACCAGCGTCGAGAACAGACCGTAGAGCGACAGGCGATACGAACCGACGTCGATCCCGATCGCCTTCATCACCTCGACCGCACGGGCAACCCCGTCGCTGATATTGTCGCTGGCCCTCATATCGCGGCAAAGCCGCGTTCGAGGTCGGCGATCAGGTCGGCCGGATCTTCGAGCCCGATCGACAGGCGGACGAGCGGATCGGGGTCGGTCCATATGGTCGCGGTGCGAATCGACGGCGGATCGCTGGGCACGACGAGGCTTTCATAACCGCCCCAGCTGAAGCCGATGCCGAAATGCGCCAGCGAATCGATAAAGCGCGTCCGTGCCGTCTCGTCGACGCCTTTCAAGGTGAAGCCGAACAGTCCGCTGGTCCCGCCGAAATCGCGCGACCAGATGGCATGGCCCGGATCGCCGGGCAGCGCGGGATGCAGCACGCGGCCGACCTCCGGACGCGCCGCGAGCCAATTCGCGATAGCAAGACCGCTTTCGCCATGCCGCTGCATCCGCACATCGAGCGTGCGCAGCCCGCGCAGCATCAGCGCGCAATCGTCGGGCGAAACCGCCTGCCCGAGCTGATATGTCGCCTGCCGCAGCCGCGGCCAGATCGCCCTCGTCGCCGTCAGCGAACCCATCATCGCATCGCTGTGCCCGCCGACATATTTGGTAAGGCTCATCATCGTCACGTCGATGCCGTGCGCGATCGCCGGAAAGAGCAAGGGGGTCGCCCAGGTGTTATCGAGCATCGTCAGCACGCCGCGTTCGCGCGCGGCCGCGACGATTGCGGGGATATCCTGCACTTCAAAGGTGAGGCTACCCGGCGATTCGAGGAAGATCAGCTTGGTTTCGGGCCGGATCAGATCGGCGATCGCGGCGCCGACGAGAGGATCATAATAAGTCGTCTCGACGCCCATGCGCGCGAGCATGCCATTGCAAAAGGCGCGCGTCGGTTCATAGGCGCTGTCGACCATCAACAGGTGATCGCCGGGCGACAGCAGCGCGATGAGCCCCGCCGAATTGGCCGCAACCCCCGACGGGTAGAGCAAGGTGCCTTCGCCCCCCGGCTCCATCTGCGTCAGCGCATCGGCGAGCGCCCACACCGTAGGCGTCCCGCGCCGGCCGTAATAAAGCTTGTCGTGCGTCGCATGGCCGCGCGCCTTCAGGTCGGCGATATTGTCGTAGAGGATTGTGGAGGCCCGCCACACCGGCGGATTGACGACGCCGCCGCCGAGCCGCGGGTCGCCGGTCCATTCGGGACGCCGTCCGCCCTGCACGAGTTTCGTGGCAGGGCGGAGGTTTTCATCGTCGCTGTTGCTCATCTCCGCCTTGTTAGCGGAGCACCGGCCAAAATCCACCCTCCGACGAAGGGATGTTCGGCCGGCCGTCGCGTCAGGCCGCGCCGGTCGCCTTGGGGGTCGCGGGATCGGCGCCCCATTCGACCCAGCTGCCGTCATAGACCGCAACATCTTCCTTGCCGAGCAGATGCGCGCCGAATGCGACCACGGTCGCTGTCATGCCGCTGCCGCAAGTCGTGACGAGCGGTTTGTCGAGATCGACCCCGGCAGCGTCGAACGCGGCCTTCAGATCGTCGCCACGCTTCCACGTGCCGTCGGCGTTGAACAGCTGGCTGTGCGGCAGGCTGCGCGAATTCGGGATATGGCCCGGTGCGACGCCAGCACGCGGATCGCGCTCCTCGCCGGTGAAGCGCGCCGCGGGACGCGCATCGACAAGCTGTTCAGCGCCGCTGTCTAGGTTTGCGAGTATCTGGTCCTTGGTGCGTACCGCCTTGGCATCGCGCCATACGGTGAAATGACGGTGGCGCAGCGTCTGCTTGCCCATTTCGAGCGCGCGGCCTTCGGCCTTCCACTTCGCAAGGCCGCCGTCGAGCAGCGCCACATCATGCGCGCCGAACAGTTTCAGAAGCCACCATGCGCGCGCCGCGCTCTTCAGCGGGCTGTCGTCATAGAGCACGATGCGGCTGCCATCGCCGAGCCCGAGCGACTGCATGCGGCTCGCAAATTTTTCGGCCTGCGGTGCCATATTGTCGATGTCGCTCGACGGATCGGTCAGTTCGGCCAGGTCCATGAAGACCGCGCCGGGGATATGCCCCGTCTCATATTCGGCGCGCGCGTCGCGCCCTTCGTCGGCGAGAAACTTCGTCGCATCGACGACCCGCAGGTCCGATGCCCCCAGTTCGCGTTCCAGCCAGTCGGTTGAGACCAAGGCGTCCATGTCATGCTCCTGTTGCGACCGGTCGGGAACCTGTTTGCCTGTTCCTCGCCCGGCCATCCTGCTGTGGCTCTGTTCCTGGGGACAACAAGCCTATGCCCCCACCTGCGCTTTTTCAAGCGCGGTCAGTCCTGCCTCAGCCGATGCTGCACCGCAACAAAAAAGCAGTGCCGTTTTGAAGCAAACTATTGCGCGCGCTTGATTGCCGTCGCGCGCGCGCCGGGGCGATCGACATTGTAGGAGGCGCGGTCGAGTGGCAGCGGCGCGAGCTTTTCGCTCCCGCTCGCGCCCTGTTCACGGCCGAGCACGAAACTGCCGGCATTCTGGCCAAACGCCTCGCCCTCGCCGTCCCAATGATAGGTGACGTCGAGCGCAATGACAGGGACGAGCATCGGCTTGCCGCCGATCATCAGCGGCTCGATCGCCGCGCGCGGCAACATCACTTCGGTCGACAATTCTTCGCCCGCGCCCGCGCCAAGCACCATATCGTCGCGCAGCACGCTGCCGCCCGCGCCGTCAAAGAAGCGGGCGAGCACCGGCTCGGTCATCGCCGAGCCCTGATTGAGCGCAATGCGGACCATCAAACCCGTCGCGGGCACCGTCCCCTGATTGAGCAGGTTGAGCGCGAAGCCGACCGCGACATGATCGGCCGCGAAGCGGATGCTGCGGATATCGAGCGCCATGCCGACAACAGCACGCTGCTCGCCCGCGGCGCGGGTGACCAGCGGGTGCGCGGCCTGCGGCTCGGGCTGCGGCGATGACGAGCGCGCCGGTTGCGGGGCCGCGGGACGCGGCGGCGGCGGTGCGGTGGGCCTCGGCGGCGGTGCGGCCACGCGAGTCGCAGGGCGCGGCGCGACGGGACGCGGCGCTTCCTCGCTGTCATCGGAGGCCGGACCTGCGAGCGCCGCACGGCGGCGCCAGTACCAGAAACCGACGCCGAGCGCGGCCAGCGCGGCGAGCAGCCATGCCCAAAGCGGCGTGCCCGATGACGCTGGCGCGGGCGCGGCGGCCGATGATATCTCGTCCGCCGGGGCCGGGACCGCGCTTGTAGCGGGCGTGGCAGGTGTTGCTGTCGAGTCGAGCGGCGGCAGCGCCGAGCCTTCGGTCGCGGTGGGAAGTGCCGGCGCGGGGGCGTCCGGCGCCGGCGCGGTGCGCGGGGATGTCGTTGCGGGTGCATCGCGACGGGCCGGTCCGGGCGCGGGCGTCGTCACCGGCCCAGGCTGCGTCGGCGTCACGCGCGGCGGGGTAGCAGGCTGCACCGGCGTCGGTGCGGGGGTTGGCGTCGGCTGTCCGCGCCGATCGCCCGGCGCAACCGGCGGCAAGCCATTATCCGACGGGCCCTGCACGCCCGGCGTTCGCCCCTCGTCGGCGGGAGGAGGCAAACGGAAATCGAGCGGGCGCGAAGAGGAAGGCGCCGGCGACGTGTCCTGTGCATGCGCAGGCGAAACGCCCGCCGTCGACAGCGCGAGCGCCATAAGCGGCAGCGATGCCGCCTTGCTTCCCAGCCCCTTTCGTCCCTTCGTCATTCTGTTTCCGCGACCTTGACCTGTTTTCCCTGGCGCGGCGCCGCTGAATTGGCGCTGAACCCGGCCGCTTCCATCCAACGAGATCGGTGACATCGGCCGCGCTGCGCACTAGAGCCTTTCCATGACCGATTCCAGCCCCCCGCCGCTGGCGCCGAAACATCTCGGCCAGTCCAGCGAACTTCCTGCCGCTCCCGAGGCCGCCGTCCTCGACTATGTCCCCAATCCGCGCGCAGGCGAACTCTACCTCGTTCGCTTCGCCGCGCCCGAATTTACTTCGCTGTGCCCGGTGACTGGCCAGCCCGATTTCGCGCATCTCGTCATCGACTATGCGCCGGGCGAAACGATCGTCGAATCGAAGAGCCTCAAGCTGTTCCTCGGCTCGTTCCGGAACCATGCCGGCTTTCATGAGGATTGCACCGTCGGCATCGGCCGCCGCCTGTTCGACGAAATGCAGCCCCGCTGGCTGCGCATCGGCGGCTATTGGTATCCGCGCGGCGGCATCCCGATCGATGTGTTCTGGCAGTCGAGCGCTCCGCCCGCAGGCCTGTGGCTGCCCGATCAGGGCGTCGCGCCCTATCGCGGTCGCGGCTAGGCGATATTTCTACTGAAGCAGTCGGAATTTCACCTTTCCGTCATGAAATGTTGACACTAGTGTCAGCGATATGACCGTAGCCTCGCTCCCGCATGATCACGACATCAAAGTCGGTGCCGACCAGATCGATTTCATGGGGCATGTCAACAACGCCCATTATCTGAGCTGGGTGCAGGAAGCCGTGCTTGCGCACTGGCGCCACATCGCGCCGCCCGACGCGGTCGCGGCGCATCTGTGGGTCGCGCTCAAGCACGAGATCACCTACCGTCGCCCTGCCTTTCTCGACGATCAGGTCATCGCGACCGTGATCCTCGAAAAGGTTCAGGGCGCGCGCGCCTTTTACGAAACGATTATCAAGCGCGGCGAGGAAGTGCTCGCCGAGGTGAAATCGAGCTGGTGCTGCATCGACGCCGAAACATTGCGTCCCGCAAGACTCGCAAGCGACGTTGTCGCGCGTTTCTTTCCGAGCGAAAGAGTTTAACCGGCAACGGCGGCATCGGCGCGGTGAGTTACGCTGATACGCATTTGTTCCGTCTTCGACCCCGCCTGAGATCGGGCTAGGCCGTCTCGAAGCGGATCGGCAGGCGCTTCAATCCGCCGACGAATACCGATTCGACGCGCGCGGGTTCGCCCGCAAGCTCGAGGGTTTTCAGCCGCGGCAGCAGTTCCTCCATCAGGATGCGCATTTCCATGCGCGCAAGATGCTGCCCGAGGCAGACATGCGCGCCGAAGCCAAAGGCGATCTGCTGATTCTTCTCGCGATCGGGGTCGAATGCGAACGGCGCCCCGAACACGTCCTCGTCGCGATTGCCCGAGACATAGTTGAGCATCAGCCAGTCGCCCGCGCGGATCGTCTGGCCGCCGATCTCGACATCCTCTTTAGCGCTGCGCATGAAATGCTGGACCGGCGTCGTCCAGCGAATCGCTTCCTCGATCAGTCCCGCCTTGTCGCTGTCGGCGGAACGGAAACGTTCGAACATTGCCGGGTTCTTTGCCAGCTCCATCACCGCGCCCGCGGTGGAAGCACTCGTTGTGTCATGCCCGGCGGTCGCGACGATCATATAATAGCCCGACATCTCGCGGTCGGGGATCTGCTCGCCATTGATCGTCGCATTGGCAATCACCGTCGCGATATCCTCGCGCGGATTGGCGCGGCGGTCGGCAGTGAGCGCGCCGAAATATTGCGTGAAATCGGCGATGACATAATCGAGCATCGCGATCGCCTGCTCGGCGCTGGTGATAGCCTCGCGGCTGCGGTTCAGCTCGGGATCGGTCGGGCCGAACAACTGCTGCGTCAGCATCAGCATGCGCGGCTCGTCCTCGGGCGGTACGCCCAGGATGTCCATGATGACGCGCAGCGGATAATGCGCGGCGACGTCGCGCGCGAAATCGCATTCCCCGCCCTGCGCGAGCATATGTTCGACGGTCTCGCGCGCGATCTGCCGGATACGCTCTTCGACGATCTTGAGATTCTTGGGCATGAACCAGCTCTGGGTCAGCAGCCGGTATTTCATATGGTCGGGCGCATCCATCTGAACCAGCGAGCGGATCAGATGGCCGTCGTTGTTCGGGGTCGCGGCGCGCGCCAGCGCCTCGCCGTCGCGGTTGGTCAGCACCGTCGGGCGGATGCCGTTCGCGAACCGTTGCGGATCGCGGCTGATCGCCATGATGTCGGCATGGCGCGTCACCAGCCAGAATGGGTCGTGATCGTGATTCTCCGCCACCGCCAGCGGCGCATGGGCGCGTGCCCACGCCAGCTGTTCGTGCAGCGGTTCCCATTGGCCGTATGCGACGGGGTCGACGACGGCGGCGGCTACCTCTCCAGGCAATATCGGTTTTGTCATTGAGGGCGAAGCTGCCGCAACTCGCACTCCGAGTCGAGTGGCAAAAGGCAACCGATCAGAGCGCGGTCGCCGGATCGGGCAGCGCCGTCTGCCACTCGGCGCGTGCGCGGCGAATCATCGCTTTCAATTCGTCGGCGCGGCGCTGCCAGGCCGCGGCACATTCGCCGCTCCACGCCGGCCCGACCGCGATGCCCAGTTCAACGACCGTCATGTCGATAAAGGCATCATATTCGGCGATCGGCAGCGGGCCATAAGTCCGATGGGTGTGGACCAGCTCGGCGACCAGCGGCCAGACCCAGCCCTCTTCCCTCGCGAGGCCAAACATCATCTGGAGCGTTTCGTCGGTCATTCGCCGCGACGAGGCGTCGACCACCATGAAAGTGGCGCGGCGCTCGGGGTAGGCGGCGAAGAAGCGGTCGAACAGCGCATGGCGAATGTCGATGCTGGCGTCGGCGACGGCGAGCAGGCTCGCTTCCATCGCCGCGGCATCGGCTTCGCTCATTTAAAAAGGCTGCCCAATATCCCGCGCATCAACTGCCCGCCGAACTTGCCCGCGACCTGCCGGCCAAGGCTTGTCGCGGCCGAGCGCGCCGCCGACTGGACCATCTTTTCGGTCATCGAGGGCTTGGCCGCCTCGCGCGCCGCGGCTTTTTCGAGCCGGAGCCGCTCCTTCTCTTGGGCGACCTTCAGCTTGGCTTCTTCCTTGGCGGCGATCGCGGCCTGCTTGTCGGCTTCGACCTGCGCCTTTGCTTCGACGGCGGCAGCTTGTGCCTGTTCGGCCTTGGCGGCGAGCAATTCCTCGGCGCTCTCGCGATCGACGGCGGTGTCATATTTTCCTTCGACCGGCGAGATCGACTTGATGATCGCGCGCTCCTTGGCGTCGAGCGGTCCGGCGCGCGAACATGGCGGCTTGATCAGCGTGCGTTCGACCGGCGACGGCGCGCCGTCGGGCATCAGCAGCGAGACGAGCGCCTCGCCGACCTTGAGTTCGGTGATCTCGCGCGCGACATCGATCTTGGGATTCGGGCGGAAGGTTTCGGCGGCCGCCTTCACGGCTTTCTGGTCGCGCGGGGTGAAGGCGCGAAGCGCATGCTGGACGCGGTTGCCGAGCTGGCCCGCAACATCCTCGGGAATGTCGATCGGGTTTTGCGTGACGAAATAGACGCCGACGCCTTTCGAGCGGATCAGGCGCACGACCTGCTCGATCTTTTCGGCGAGCGCGGGCGGCGCGTCATCGAAGAGCAGATGCGCCTCGTCGAAGAAGAAGACGAGCTTTGGCTTGTCGGGATCGCCGACCTCGGGAAGCGTCTCGAACATCTCGCTGAGCAGCCAGAGCAGGAAGGTCGCATAAAGCTTCGGGCTCGCCATCAGCTTGTCGGCGGCGAGGATGTTCACATAGCCGCGACCGTTTTCGTCGCAGCGAATCATGTCCTGGATGTCGAGTGCGGGTTCGCCGAAGAAGTTCGCGCCGCCCTGGCTCTCGAGCGTCAGCAACTGCCGCTGGATCGTGCCCACGGTCGCCTTCGACACATTGCCATATTTCGTCGTCAGCTCATCGGCATTTTCGGCGCACCACATCAGCATCGCCTGCAGATCGCCGAGGTCGAGCAGCAGCAGATTCTGTTCGTCCGCGATGCGGAAGGCGATCGCGAGCACGCCTTCCTGCACTTCGTTGAGTCCCATCAGCCGCGCGAGCAGCAGCGGCCCCATTTCGGAAATCGTCGTGCGAACGGGGTGCCCCTGTTCGCCGAACAGGTCCCAGAAGATCACCGGATTGTCGCGATACGCCCATTCGCTGTCGCCGATTTCGGCGGCGCGCGCGGCGAAGATTTCGTGCATCTTCGACGTCGGGCTGCCCGCCATCGCCATGCCGGCGAGGTCGCCCTTTACGTCAGCGACGAACACCGGGACGCCGACCGCCGAAAAGCCCTCGGCAAGGCCCTGCAGCGTCACCGTCTTGCCGGTGCCGGTCGCACCCGCGATCAGCCCGTGACGGTTAGCGCGCTTCAGCACGAGCGACTGGCGCGGGCCGTCGGCCGCACCGCCGCCGCCCAGACCGATATAGATTTCGCTTGCCGTGCTGCCGTCGCTCACCCGCTATCCTCCACTCTGAACCTTTTTCGGGTCTAGAGCGGCGGCGCGGCGCTGCCAAGCATCATCCCATGATGTAGGCGTTCAGCTTGTTGCCGTCGGGGTCGCGGAAATATCCGGCGTAGAATCCCTCGCCGCGCGGTCCCGGGGGGCCTTCGCAGCTGCCGCCATGCGCGAGCGCGATCTCGTGGAGGCGGTGGACCTGTTCCTTGTCCTTCGCCTCGAGCGCGACCATCACGCCATTGCCGACGCTCGCAACATTGCCGTCGAAAGGCCGGGTCAGGCCAATGCCCGCGCCGCCGCCCGGCTTGCCCCAAGCGATAAAGCCATCGAATTCCATCATGCGCGGCGTGTCCAGTTCGCCCGCAATCGCGTCATAGAATTCCGCCGCCTTCGCCAAGTCCTTCGTTCCCAGCGTCACATAACCAATCATCATCTTTCTCCCGACTCGATATCATGGGAACATAATATGAACATCATGGATCGCGCGCAAACAAAAAGGGCGCCGGACCCGAAGGTGCGGCGCCCCTTGTGCCGGGCCGAAAGGCCGGCGGCTATTTCACGCGGATCGCGACGAACGCCGACGGGCCGCCGCGGCGCAGGATTTCGAGCAGCACCGCATCGCGGCCCGCCTTCTTGGCGTCAGCGACCGCCTTGGCGAGCGCCTCGCTCGTCGTGACGGGTGTGCGGTTAGCGCTGAGAATCACGTCGCCGCGGCGCAGCCCCTTGCGGCCCGCGTCGCTGTTAGCCGAAGCCGCACCGACCACGAGACCCTTGGTCGCCGCATCGACGCCGACCGCGCGTGCGATATCGGGGGTCACCGTCTGCACCGACAGGCCGAGCTCTTCCTGGAGCGCCTTGTCGGCGGCGCCGGTCGGATCCTCGGGGGTCGTCTGTTCTTCTTCGGGATCGAAGTTGCTGCCGGTCAGCTGATCTTCGGGCGGACGCGTACCAACGAGCGCCTGGATCGTCATCGCCTTGCCATCGCGAATGATTTCGAGCGGGATGCGGGTGCCCGGCTTGGTGTTCGAGACGATATAGGACAAGGTCTGCTGCGGCGTGACCTCCTTGCCATTGACCTTGGTCACGACGTCACCACGCTTCAGTCCGGCCTTTTCGCCGGCCTGTGCGGGTTCGACGCGCTGAATGAACTCACCGCGGTCCTTGGGCAGGCCGAGCGCCGCCGCGAGGTCCTCGTCGACCGGCGCGATGCCGATGCCGAGATAGCCGCGCTGGACCTTTTCACCCGCGCGCAGTGCGTTGATCACGGGGATCGCTGCATCGGCGGGAATTGCGAAGTTGACGCCGATGTTCGCGCCGACGGGCGAGATCAGCATGTTGTTGATGCCGACGACATTGCCCTGCAAATCGAACAGCGGGCCGCCCGAGTTGCCGCGGTTGATCGCGGTATCGGTCTGGATATAGCGGTCATAGGCTGTGCCCGTGCCGATATTGCGCTGAACCGCCGAGATGATCCCCGCGGTCACCGTCGAACCGAGGCCGAGCGGGTTGCCGATCGCAATGACCCAATCGCCGACGCGCGCGGTGCTGCTGTCTGCGAACTTCACGAACGGCAGGCCCGCCGCGTCGATCTTGAGCAGCGCAAGATCGGATGCGACGTCGCGGCCGACGATCGTCGCCTTATATTCCTTCTGGTTGGTCAGCGTCACGGTGACCTGATTGACGGCTTCGCCGCGCGGGCCGCCCGAAATGACGTGGTTGTTGGTGACGATATAACCGTCAGCCGAGATCAGAAAGCCCGAGCCACCGCCCTGCTGTTCCTGCGTGATCGGTTCACGCGTGCCGGCAAAGGGATTCAGCCGGACGCCAAGTGTTACTTCCTGCTTGGTCGAGATGTTGACCACCGCGGGCTGCAACTGCTCGACGAGGTCGGCGAAGCTTTCAGGCGCGCCCGATCTGGGCACGACTTTGGCGATTTCGCTTTTTTCATTCTGCGCGACCTGCGCGCCGACGGGAGACTGGGTGACCAGCGCCAGCGCAGTGCCACTCGCCAGCAAGGCCGAAGTGATGCCATAAACATAACGCACGATCGAAATTCCTTTTCGTTCTCGAAAAACTCATCTGCCCCGGCCGCGGCTATCTGCGGCGAATTGGCTGAACGGTGATTGAACATGAACAGGCGCTGCAAGTTCCATTCAGCCGACAGCCGACCCGATCAACCGCCGCTGAACCGCTTCAGATATTCATTGTCGGGCGACATGATGATCGAGGTTCCGCCCTGGTTGTTTTCACCGAGGAAGGTCTGACGATAGCTCTGCATCGCGCGGTAGAAGTCATAAAATGCAGGATCCTTGCCGAAGCTGGCGGCATAGATGCGCGCCGCTTCGCCATCGGCGCTGCCGCGGATGATCTGCGCTTCCTTCTGCCCTTCGGCTCGGATCGAGATCGCTTCCTGCTGCCGCGCTGTACGCATGCGGTTGTACGCCGCCTCGAGCGTCGCCCCTTCGGGCAGGTCGGCGCGCTTGATCCGCACGTCGATGATCTCGGCGCCATATTTCTGCGCCTCGCGGTTCAGTGCGACCTGAATATTGTCCATCACCGCGCCGCGTTCGGGCGACAGCAGGGTGGCAAAGGTGCGCTTGCCGAGCTCGTTACGCAACGACGAGCCAAGGATCGTTGCAAGCTGCGCCTGCAATTTATCCTCGGTACGGATCGCGGTGTACATGCGCACCGGATTGGTAATGCGGAAACGGGCGAAAGCGTCAACCTGCAGCCGCTGCTGGTCGGTCGAGAGCACCTGCTGGCGCTCCATGTTCACGCCGAGGATGCGCTTGTCGATATATTGAATCCCGTCGGTGAACGGAACGCGCAGGACGAGGCCAGCGCCCGAACGGCCGAAATCCTCGTTCGGCTTGTACCGGTTTACCGTGCGCTCGATCTCGCCGAAACGCAGGATCAGCGCCTGCTTGTCTTCGGGCACGATCGCCAGCGATTGCGACAGGATGACCAGAATGATGACGACGCCAAAGAGCAGCCGCATCGGATTCTGGAACAGCGAATTAAACATCATTCGCCTCCCTTCGTAGCCGCGGCGGGCGGCGTGGCGGGAATCCGCTTCTGCACTTCGTTGAGCGGCAGATAGGGGGTCACCCCGCGCGCTTCGACAATCGTCTTGTCGACGTTCGACAACACATTCTCCATCGTTTCATAATAAAGGCGCTTGCGCGTCACTTCGGGCGCCAGCTGGTACTGGGCGTAAATCTGGTCGAACGCCGACGTGTCGCCGCGCGCGCGTTCCAGCACCTGCTGCTGATAAGCGCGCGCAAGGTTGATCGCCGATTCGCGTTCCTGCCGCGCCGCGGTGACCTCCTTGAACGCCTCGTCGACCTGGCTCGGCGGGTCGACCTGGCGGATCGCAATGCCCTGAATCATCACGCCGGCGCGATACTGGTTGAGCAGTTCCTGCATGCGAAGCTGGACCTGTGCCTCGATCTCGACGCGGCCGGGACCGATCGCCTGGACGAGATCGAAGTTCGCGACCGTCGCGCGCATCGCGCTTTCGGCGACTTCGCGGATCGTGCCTTCAGGATCGGCGAGCTGAAAGAAGAACAGCTCGGGATCGCGCACCGACCAGCGGACCTCATAGGCGAGGTCGACGATGCTCTGGTCGCGCGTCAGCACGAAATTCTCGTCCGTCGCGTTCGGCGAACCGATCGCCATGGTGCGGATGGCGCGAACGTCTTCGAGGCGGATACGCTCTATCGGTGCGGGCCAGGTGAGTTTCACGCCGGGGCCGACGGTGCGCGAATAGCTGCCAAGGCGGGTGATCACGCCTTCCTTTTCGGGCGGGACGATGTGGAAGGAGGAGAAAAGCACCCACGCAACAGCGACCGCGAGGACAATCCATTTCCAAAGCTTCGCCGAATCGCCGAAGTTGAACTGGCTGCCGCCGCCCGAACCGCCGCCGCCGAACCCGCCGCGCCCCTTGCGCAGCAGTTCGTCGAGCGCCGAGGGGCCGCGCGGCTTTGGCGCCCGGCGCTGATCGGCCGGATCGGGGGTGACCCACGGGTTGCGCGGGCCGGGCTTTTTGCCATCGCCCTTCCCGTCGTCATCGCCCTTGCCCGGGCTGCCCCATGGGCTGTTCGCCATCTGGCTGATCTGATGGAAAAATTGCCGCAATCCCCTCGGGGTGCGGCGATCCATGCTGCCTTCAATCTTTTCGTTCATAGGGCTTTTATAGGGGCGACGGGCGCGATTAACAGGGGGTGCGCGCGAAAATGGCTGGCAAACCGCCCAATCATGCCTATCTGCCCCGGACATGACCGAACATAGCGCCGATATCGCCCGCCTGACCGCCACCGCCGCCGAGCTGAGCGGAGGGCGGTCTTCGGGCCTCAGGCTGCTCGACGATTCGGGTCTGCTCGCGGTCGTGCTCGACGTGTCGGGACTTGCGGTCGAGGAGCGTAAGCCACTCGAAGACAAGCTTCGCTCCGGTCTGCTCGCAGAGCCGGGCGTGCGCGAAGTCCGCATCGCGATGACCGCCGAAAAGAAATCGATGACGATCATCGCGGTCGGCAGCGGCAAGGGCGGCGTCGGCAAATCGACGCTCGCCGCCAATCTTGCGGTCGCGCTGCGCCGGCTGGGCGTGAAGGTCGGGCTGGTCGATGCCGATATCTATGGCCCGTCGCAGCCCCGCCTGATGGACAGCGAAAATGTGAAACCCGAATCGCGCGGATCGAAACTGGTCCCCGTTCCCAACGCCTATGGCGTGCCGATGCTATCGACCGGGCAGATTGCGGCGCCGGGCCAGGCGATCGCGTGGCGCGGCCCGATGGCGGGCAAGGCGCTCGAACAACTGGTCGACGCGAGCTGGGGCGATATCGACACGCTTATCGTCGACCTGCCCCCCGGCACCGGCGACGTCCAGCTGACGATGATCCAGAAGCACAAGCCAGCGGGCGCGGTGATCGTTTCGACACCGCAAGACCTTGCGCTGATGGACGCGACGCGTGCGGTCAGCCTGTTCGAACAGGCCGATGTGCCGATCATCGGGCTGGTCGAGAATATGGCCGGCTATGCCTGTCCGCATTGCGGCGAGGTGAGCGACCCATTCGGGAGCGGCGGCGCCGAAGCGGCGGCGGGGACAATGGGCCTCGACTTCCTCGGCCGCGTGCCGCTGTCGATCGGCATCCGCCTCGCGAGCGACGGCGGCGTGCCACCCGCAGCCGGAACCGACCCGGCGGGCGAACCGTTCCATGCGATAGCGGCGAAGGTCGCCGACTGGTTGAACAAGCGCAAAAAATAGGGACTGTCCCTGTTTAATTGAGAGAACAGATATGGCGATCAACGACGAAGGCGAAATCCGCGCGCTGCTTGAGCAAAAGCGCCGCATCGCGGTCGTGGGCGCGTCGCCCAACCCGGCGCGCGCGTCGAACGGTGTTCTCGCCTTCCTCGTCGGACAGGGTCATGACGTGATCGCGGTCAATCCCGGCCACGCCGGCAAGACGATCCACGGCGCGCCCGTCGTCGCGACCCTCGCCGACGTCGAGCCGCCCGCCGAACTCGTCGACATCTTTCGTAACAGTGACGATGCCGGCACCGCAGTCGACGAAGCGATCGTCCATGGCGCCAAGGCGGTGTGGATGCAGATCGGCGTCATCAATGACGCCGCGGCGAAGCGCGCAGACGCTGCGAGGCTGATCGTGGTCATGGATCGCTGTCCCAAGATCGAAGTCCCGCGCCTCGGGCTGCTGCGGTGAAGGCTGTCTTTTCGCTGCTGGCGGCAACGGCGCTTGCCGGCTGCGCAACAACGCCCGCCGCAACGAACCCGCAGGATGAATTTTTCGCCGCGCTCTCGGCACGTTGCGGCAAAGCCTATGCCGGCAAACTTGCGAGCGATCAGGACGCCGATGCCGATATGCGCGGCAAAGCAATGGTGATGCATATCCGCCATTGCACCGCCGATCGGATCGAGATTCCCTTCCATATCGACGGGCTTGGCCCCGGTGGCGGCTGGGACCGGTCACGGACTTGGATCATCAGCCGCACCTCCACGGGCCTCCGCCTCAAGCACGATCATCGCCACGCCGACGGAACCTCCGACGACGTGACGCTCTATGGCGGCGAAACCGTCGATGCCGGGACATCGACGCGGCAGAGCTTTCCCGTCGACGCCGAATCGATCGCGATGTTCGAGCGTACGGGCCGCGGCGTTTCGACCACCAATATCTGGTCGGTCGAAACGACGGACGCGGGCTTCACCTATGGCCTCGACCGGCAGGGACGGCATTTCCGTGTCGCATTCGATTATGCGAAGCCGGTAACGCCGCCGCCCGCGCCCTGGGGCTGGTAGGGAACCGTTGCACCCGTCATACGCTAACCAGCCAAGATGGGAGAAAGTTCATGCGTAACCAGACCCTTATGCTGATTCCGCTGCTGGCGCTCGGTGCGTGCGGCGACAAGGCGCCCGATCCGCGCGGCGTCGGGCATGACGAAACCCTGTTATCGGTGTCGGCAACCGGCCGGTCCGAGACAAAACCCGACGAGGCACGCTTCACCGCCGGGGTCAGCACGATCGCGGCGTCGGCGGAAGCCGCGACGCAGCGCAACAATGAAACGATGACCAAGGTCACCGAAGCGCTGAAAGCGTTCGGCGTTGCGGGCAAGGACCTGCAGACGCGCCAGCTGACGGTGAACCGCATCGACTGGGGTGCCAACAAGGGCAAATATGAAGCGGTCAATCAGGTCGAGGTGCGGATGCGCGCGGTCGACAAGACGGGCGAGGCCGTCGCGGCGACGACGCAGGCGGGCGCCAATGTCCTGTCGGGTCCGACGCTGCGCGTGTCCGATCAGGAGGCCGCGACCAAATCGGCCTATGCCGCCGCCTATCGCGCTGCCCGCGCGCGCGCCGACGCTTATGCCGGCGCTGCGGGGCTCAAGATCGATCGCGTGCTGACGATCCGCGACGGCGGCGATAACGCCCCACCGATATCTTATGCTGCCGACGCCGCCAATTATGCGGTCGCCGAGCAGTCCGCAGCCGCCCCGCCCTTCAATCCCGGGATCAGCGAATCGCAGGTTTCGGTGCGCGTCGATTTCGCGCTGTCGGAGAAATAGCGGCGCGATCGCGCCCGGCAGGAAAGCGCGATTTTCTTTGCGCCGATTCGCAGGCCTGACTATCAGCAGCGGGCATGACCGGCATTCGCGACACTGTGGGGCAACATAAATCGCGCGTGCCGCACGTCAGCCGCCGTCAGATGCTGGTCGGCGCGACCGCGGCGGGCGGGCTCGCGATCGCGTGGAGCCTCTGGCCGCGCGATTACCTGCCCAATCTGACCGCCGCACCGGACGAGCATGTCTTTAACGCCTTCCTGAAGATCGGCGACGACGGGCATATCAGCGCGATCGTGCCGCAGTGCGAAATGGGCCAGGGCGTCACGACGCTGTTGCCGCAAATCATGGCCGACGAACTCGGCGCCGACTGGCGGACGATGGCGGTCGAAACCGCGCCGATCAATCCGCTCTACACCAACACGCTGCTCGTCGACGAGGACAGCGCGGTCTTTACCCCGCGGTCGGGGGTTCCCGATTTCGTGTCCGACGTGCGCAGCTGGGCGCGCCGCGAATGGGCGGTTCGTCACGCCGTCATGCTGACCGCGAACAGCTCGTCGGTGCGCATGTTCGAAGCGCCGTGCCGCGCCGCGGCGGCGCAGGCGCGCGTGTTGCTGATGATGGCGGCGGCGAAACGCTGGGACGCCGACTGGGAACAGTGCGACACGCAGGACGGCTTCGTCACTTTCGGCAAGAAGAAGCTGCGCTTTGGTGATGTGGCGGCGGCCGCCGCGCTGCTTGAACCGCCCGCCGAGCCCGTCTATCGCGCGAGCAGTTCAGACCCGCTTTACGGCAAGGAGCTGACGCGGCTCGACCTGCCCGCCAAGATCGACGGATCGGCCAATTATGCCGGCGATATCCGCCTGCCCGACATGGTGTTTGCGGCGATCCGCCAGGGGCCGCTCGGCGCGACGACGCTGAAGAGCATCGATCGCAAGAAGGGGCTGTCATCGCCCGGCTTGCTGCATGTCGTCACGCACGAACGCTGGGTCGCGACGGTCGCGCGCAACTGGTGGGCGGCGAACCGCGCGCTCGACCGCTTCGCGCCACTGTTCGAAACCGAAGGCACGCCGATTTCGTCCGACCGGATCGACAAGGCGCTGAAGACGGCACTGAAAGGCGATGGCTATCGCATCGCGAGCGAAGGCGATGTCGGCGAGGCGATGGAGGGGCGTCAGAAAATCTCCGCCGAATATGCCATTGCGCCCGCGCTCCACGCCGCGATCGAAACCCGCACCGCGACGGCTGCCCCCGACGGCGGAGGCCTGCGCATATGGGTCGCGACGCAGGCGCCTGCGCAGTGCCGTGACGCGATCGCGCGGGCGACCGGCCTGGGGGCCGCAAACATCATGCTGTTCCCCATGATGGCAGGCGGATCGTTCGATGCCTGCCTCGATCATAGTGCCGCGGTGCAGGCGGCGATTATCGCGCTGCAGGTCAAACGCCCGGTCCAGCTCGCCTGGTCGCGCGCCGAAGAAATCATGCGCCTGCCGCCACGCCCGCCGGCCCGGGCCAAACTGACCGCGACGCTCAACGCCGCGGGCGGGATCGACGCGCTCGTCACGCGCATCGCGGTGCCGCCGACCAACCATGAGTTTCGCGACCGGCTTTTCGACAACACTCCCGCCGACGTCGCGCAGCGCGCCGCTGCGGGGCGCACCGACGCCGCCGCGGTCGAGGGTGCGGCGACCAGCTATGCCATCCCGCACAAGGCGGTCGATCATTGCCCCGCCGATATCGGTCTGCCGACCGGGCGCTGGCGCGGTAATGCCGACAGCTACACCGCCTTTTTCACCGAATGTTTCGTCGATGAAATGGCGGCGCGCGCGGGGACCGATGCGCTGTCCTATCGCATGGCAATGCTCGGCAATGCGCCCCTGCTCGCGCGCTGCCTGCTCACCGCGACCAGCCTCGGCGGCTGGGAAGGCGGCCTGTCGGGGACCGCGCAGGGCCTTGCCTGTCACTCGATGCGCGGCAGCCACATCGCGCTGATGGCGACCGCGCGGCAAAGCGAGCGCGGATTGCAGGTCGAACAATTGGTCGCGGTCGTCGATGCCGGGCGGCTGGTGAATCCGACCGTCGCGCGGCAGCAGATCGAGGGCGGGCTGATCTTCGGGCTGGCCGCAGCGGTTGGCGCCACCACCGACTATGAAGGCGGCGTTGCCACCGCGCGCAAGCTGAGCCAGCTCGGCCTGCCCGACCTGTCGCAGACCCCGCAGATCCTGATCGAATTCATCGACAGTGATCGCGATCCCGGCGGGCTGGGCGAGATTGGCGTGCCCGTCGTCGCGCCCGCCATCGCCAACGCGATGTTTGCTGCCACAGGCCGCCGGATCCGCCGGATTCCGCTGTCGGCGCACCCTTTATGACGCTGCCCCCTGATCATCCGCCCATCGCCGCGCCGCAAATCGGTGTGTTGCTGACCAATCTCGGCACCCCCGACGCGCCTGATGCGCCGTCGGTGCGGCGCTATCTCGGCGAGTTCCTGTCGGACCGCCGCGTCGTCGAAATCCCGCAAATATTGTGGCAGCCGATCCTGCGCGGAATCATCCTGACGACGCGCCCGAAAAAGTCGGCGCATGCTTATGCGCAGGTGTGGACCGAGGATGGGTCGCCGCTTGCCGCGATTACGCGTGCGCAAAGCAATGCGCTGCAATCCGCGTTCGGGGAAACGGTGCAGGTTGCCTATGCGATGCGATACGGCAATCCGGCGATCGGTCCGGCGATCGACGCATTGCAGGCCGCGGGGTGCGCGCGCATCCTCGTCGCGCCGCTCTATCCCCAATATTGCGCCGCAACGACCGCGACCGTCGTCGATGCCGTGGGCAAGCATCTGGAATCACTGCGCTGGCAGCCGACGGTCCGCTTTCTGCCGCCCTACTACGACGATTCGGCCTATCTGGACGCATTAAAAACGTCGGTTGAGACGGGCCTCGCCGCGCTCGATTTCAGCCCCGATGTGCTGCTTGCGAGTTTTCATGGCATGCCCCAGCGCACGCTGCACCTTGGCGATCCCTATCATTGTCATTGCCAGAAAACGGCCCGGCTGCTGGCCGAAGCGCTCGGCCGCCCGGTCGATGTCGCGTTCCAGTCGCGATTCGGCCGCGCCAAATGGCTCGAACCCGCCACCGATATACGCCTCGAACAGCTTGGCCGCGAAGGCCGCAGCGTCGCGATTTTCGCGCCGGGGTTTGCCGCCGACTGCCTCGAAACGCTCGAAGAGCTGGCGATCCGCGGCAAACAGCAGTTCGAAGGCGCCGGGGGAAAACGCTTCGCCTATCTTCCGTGCCTCAACGCCGATACTCCGGGCCTGGCGATGCTGGAGACGCTGACGCGGCGCGAACTCGCCGGTTGGCTTTGATCCAGGCCGCTTACCAACTGTTTAGGTCCATGCGCTAAACTGATCCGACGCGGCGCCGAACAGGCATAATCCGCGCCAATTTGGAGGTAACGCCATGACCGAGGTCGAATCGGCAGCGCTCGCGCTGGCCGGGCTCACGCTCGCCTTTCTGGCGATCGCCTTTGCCATATGGTGGCAGCGCCGTCCGCGTCCCGCCGCGGCAACGCCCCAAGCGCCGCGCGAACCGCGTGCACCGGGCGAAAGCCGCTTGCCCAAATTGTCGCGCAAGGCGGCCCCCGAAGTGGAAACGGTGGAAATATCGCCGTCGCGGCTCGCACGGATCAGCCGCAAAACCCCGCTCGAAATACCGAGCGATGACGAATATGAACCCGTCGTCGCCGACGAACCCGTCGATGCCGCGCTCGCAGCAATCGTTTCCGAGGTCGAAGAAGACGCGCACCGGGTCGAGAAAGCCGCCGCGGAGGAGGTCTCTCTGCGCCTCGTCCCCCAGATTCCGTCGCGCGACGCCATTTCGACGAACAGTTGGCTCGGCGGTCGTCCGCGGCTGTCCGCGGGAATGGAGTGGCCCAAAATCGACGGCCAGCCCGCCGATTTCCTCGCCCAGATCAGCTGCACCGACCTGCCTCGCGGTCTGTGGAACGGGCTTGGCCCGCGCGACGGCGCGCTCGCCTTTTTCATCCACCGCAGGAATTATGACGTGCGCGTCCTTCACCTGCGCGAAACCGGCACACCGATTGCGCCGCCCTTCACGCTCAACGATCCGGAGGGCTGGTTCGGTCCGCAGGGGGGGCTCGCTTCGGGCGATCTGACGTCGTTCGCAGTGCGCGCCTTTCCCGAATGGCCGGTCGATCTGATCGGCGTCCGCCCGGGCGATACCGATCCGCGCAGCGAAGCCGATCCGGACGAAACCGGCCGCGCGCTCTACGCACGTGGTTACGATATCGCGGACCCGGCTTTCCATCCGTTCGACTGGGGCAGCATGACCGCGATGATCGCACTGCTCGAAATGCGGCTCGACCGGCTGGTGACCGAAGCGGCGCCGCCGCCGGGCGCCAGCGCCGAAGATGTGAACGAGATGGAAGGGCGCGCCGCAATCAACCGCGAAGCGCGCACGCGCGCTGAAGAAATTATCGCGATCGTGCACGACAGTGCGACGCGCGACGCCTTCTCGGCCGGCGATGCGACCGCCGTGATGGCAGGACTGCACGCGATCCATTGGGCCAAGGCGATCTGTGCCGTCGATCCCGAGACGGGCGCCGAGATGATCGAAACGATCACCTTGCCGTTGACGACGCACCGCGCCGACGCGGATCTGTGGGTTCATGATTATCAGACGATCTTGTTCGATCGCGCGAAGCATGCCTGGTGCGCCGACCCCGACAATCTTTCAACGTCGGCGCGCGCATTTTACGAACCCTGGTGGCGCGACCTTGCGGACCGCGAGATGGCCGCAATCGGGCATGAGCCCTTTCGTCACATCCATGATTATGACGAGGAGCGCGAGGCGGTCTTGCTGGAGCTGCCGACCAGCGGATTGATGAGCCGGAAGTTCGGTGACGGCGACAATCTGGTGGTGACGATCGACAAGGCCGATCTCGCCATCGGCGACTTTTCGAAGGTCCGGGCGCAGGTCAGCCACTAGGCGCCTGAATAGCTTTGCGATTGACGTTCCGGTAAACTTGCGGCGCCCGCTTGCGCAGCCTAATCATGATTCCATAAACACGTGGGAGAGTGAGTTTATGGCACGCGTAGCAATCGTCACCGGCGGCAGCCGCGGTATCGGGGAAGCAATCTCCCTGAAACTTCAGGAACAGGGCGTCACCGTCATCGCCAACTATGGCGGCAATGATGAAAAGGCACGCGCGTTCACCGACCGCACCGGCATCGCCGCGATCAAATGGGACGTCGGCGATCATCAGGCATGCCTCGACAGCTGCGCCCGCATCGCCGAGGAGTTCGGCCCCGTCGACATCGTCGTCAACAACGCCGGCATCACCCGCGACGGCACGCTTGCCCGCATGAGCTATGACGACTGGGACGACGTCATGCGCGTCAACCTCGGCGGCTGTTTCAACATGGCGAAGGCCACGTTCGGCGGCATGGTCGAACGCGGCTGGGGCCGCATCGTCAATATCGGATCGATCAACGGTCAGGCCGGCCAATACGGCCAGGTCAACTACGCCGCCGCAAAATCGGGCATCCATGGCTTTACCAAGGCGCTGGCACAGGAAGGCGCCAAGAAGGGCGTGACCGTCAACGCGATCGCGCCGGGCTATATCGACACCGACATGGTCGCGGCGGTTCCGGCGCAGGTACTCGAAAAGATCGTCGCCAAGATCCCGGTCGGCCGCTTGGGGCAGGCCGACGAAATTGCGCGCGGCGTGGCGTTCCTTTGCAGCGAAGACGCCGGCTTTGTGACCGGGTCGACGATGAGCATCAACGGCGGGCAGCATATGTACTGAACGATGGCAGGCGTGTAACCAAGGCGTTCGCGCAGCGGACGACGAGGTTAGGCGCCGGTGCCGCAAAGCGGCAGCCATCGGCACGGCCAGCGGGGCGGCGATCCCAAAGATCGCAGCCCCGTCTGACGGCAAGTGGCGGCATTGCCGCCGCCGATCAACCCGCTACACCCACACCATGACCGAACCCGCCTCCTCCCTCACTGCCGCCCAGCAAGACCTTGCTCGCGCCTATGCGGGCGGCGCGCCCGGCGTTCTGGTCTCGGGCGTCGTGTGGCTCGTCGCCGGCATCATATGGCAGCTTCACGGCACTATGGTCGCCTTCGTCGCGCTATTCATCGGCGGCATGGCGATCCACCCGCTGGCGGTCCTGATCGAACGCACCACATTCAAGGCCCCGAAACCGACCATCGGCAAGGCGCTCGAAACGCTGGCGCTCGAAGCAACCGTCCCGCTGTTCGTCGGCGTGATGATCGCGTGGGTGCTGCTCGTCCGCGCGCCCGACCTTGCGATCCCTATCTTCGCCGCAATCATCGGCGCGCGCTATTTCCTCTTTCGCACGATGTATGGCGACATCGCCTATTGGGCGCTCGGCGGCGCGATCCTGCTGGTGGCCGGCCTCGCACTGTTCGGCATCGGTCTTTCGTTCAACCTCGGCTTTCTCATCGGTGCGATCGAGCTGGTCGCGGCCGCGCTGCTCCTGCGGCGATGGCGCGCCCGCCGTTGAGCGCGCCGCTCCATCCCCCGGTCAAGCGCTCGGTGACCATCGCCGGTCACCCGACCTCGATCAGTCTCGAGCCGATGTTCTGGGACGCGCTGGAAGCCGAGGCGGCGCGGCAGGCGCTGCCCGTCAACGCGCTCGTCGCGCGGATCGATGTCGAGCGGATGGAGGCCGACGATCCGCCGAACCTGACTTCGGCGATCCGGCAATGGCTGTGGCAGAACCGCCCGGACTAGATGGCGGCGTAGACGGCCAGTCCGAACCCCGCGCCCTTGTCGGGCGCATGATGCAGGAACAGCGAGGGCTCGATCAGTTCGAGTTCCATGATGTGAAGTTTGCCCGTCGCATCGCCGACCATATCCACGCGCGCGTACACCGGCGGTGCCGGAGCCGCGGCCAGCGCCGCTGCCGCCAGAGCCCGCGCAGCATCATTGGCTTCCCACACGGTCTCGCGCCCGCCGAACTGTTCCTGCACACGAAAGTCGCCCGACGCAGGGCGTTTGACGATCGCGTGGCTGAACTGGCCGCCGAAGAAGAAAAGCGAATATTCGCCGTCGGTCAGGATGCCCGACATCAGCGGTTGGACGAGCCGTCGCTGGCCGATCGCGTCGGCGGGGATCGGTGCGCCGGTCGCGATGCGGTGGGTGCCGTCGGCGCCGCCGGAGATCGCGGGCTTGATCACGACCTCTCCGGCGCCAAGTTCGGCGCGCGCTGCGGCGAGAGCCGCCTCGTCGAGCCCTGCGACCTCGACCGTCGGCACCACGGCGACATCCTTTGCACCGAGTTCGGAGAGGTAGGCCTTGTCGCTGTTCCAACGCAGCACCGGCACCGGATTGGCCACTGGCAGCGCGTCGGCCTCGAGCCGATCGAGCAAGGCGTACCAGGCCGCAACATCGCGTTGATAGCCCCAGGCAAAGAGCGGGAGAACCAGATCATAGCCCGACAGATCGCCGGGATCGCTCCACACCCGCTGCTCAACGATCAGCCCGGCCGCGGTCAGCGCCGCCGCCTTGCGGGCAAAGGCGGGCTGCCACTTTTCGTAATAATCGGGCGCCGGGACAAGGATCGCCACGCGAGGCTGAAACGGCATGGGCACTCCATAATAGGGGCGGTCCCCATTTTATTTGGCCGATCGGTGGAAACCGCTCTGCCATTCTCGATTAAATAGGGACTGTCCCTATTTATTGTCCGCAATCGTCGATCACCGTCCCAGCAGTCCGCGGGCCTGTCCGGCGATATGCGACAGCATCGCGCCATTCGGGTTCGGGATCGTCCGCGCCCGTTCGACCGTCGCCTTGAACTGCGCGACGCGCGGGGCATGGTCGGCGAGCCATTTGGTCACCGCTGCGTCCAGATCGCCCTTCGGCAGCCCGGCGAGGAAGCTGAGGCGCATCTGCTGGAAATCGCGCGCGAGGCTGTTGACCAGCAGACGTTCCCACGGATCGGCGGGGCTCATATGCGCCGCCAGCGTCTGCGCCCAGTCGAGCCCCAGAGCTTCGCCGAGATGGGTGAAAGCGCGGGTGACCGCGATTTCGTCATCACCGCGCCGCTCGGCCAGATCGACGATGCCGATCGCGCCGTCGGTCTTGAACAGGCGAACCACCGCCGCGGTCAGCGGCTCCGGCGCGCCGGCGTCGAGGAGCTGCTGCGTCAGCATGTCCCACTGGTGCTTGACCGACGGACTGAGCAGTGCGTCGACTCCGGTCATCAGGCGGTCGACACCGGGTTCGAGCCGCGCGACCACCGGGCCCGCCTGCGCCAGCGTCTGGGTCACGCGGAGCAGGTCGGCCATTTGCGACGTCATCGCCGACGACGCCTGTGCGAAGAGCGACAGGCGCACGCTTTCGTCGATCTTCGCCGCGTCGAGCGCGGTCCAGATCGCCGGCATGTCGAGCAGCCGCTCGACCGCGACGAACGCCGCCGCGATATCGCCGAGCGCGCAACCTTCCTCTTCGACGAGTTCGAAAGGATGGACGATGCCCATGCGATTGATGATGCGGTTCGCAATCTTCGTCGCGATGATTTCGCGGCGCAGCTGGTGATCGGCGATCGCCGTCGCGAAATCGCGCTGCATCTCGGCCGGGAAAGCCGCCGCGAGGTCACTGCCCAGCGCAGGATCGTCGGGCAGGTCGCTATGCTCGATCGCGTCCTGCAACGCGAGTTTCGCGGTCGACAACAGCACCGCGAGTTCGGGGCGCGTCAGCCCGCGCCCTTCGGCAGCGCGGCGGAGCAATTCGTCGTTCGCCGCGAGTCCTTCGACCTTGCGGTCGAGACGGCCCGAAGCCTCGAACGTCTCCATCAGCCGGACGAGCGACGGCACACCCGCCGCGCCGCCCTTCTCGGCGATCGAAAGCGCGAGCGCCTGCAGCCGGTTGTCCTCGAGCACCAGCGCCGACACATCGTCGGTCATGCGGACAAGCAGCGCGTCGCGGTCGTCCTGCGCCAGCCGGCCTTCGATCATCTCGCGGTTGAGCGCGATCTTGATATTGACCTCATTATCCGAGCAATCGACGCCCGCGCTATTGTCGATGAAGTCGGTGTTGATCCGGCCACCCTTCGCCGAGAAAGCGATGCGCGCGGCCTGGGTGGTACCGAGGTTCGCGCCCTCGCCGACCGCCCGCACACGCAGATCCTCGGCATCGACGCGCAGCGCGTCGTTGGCGGGATCGCCGACCTCGGCATTATTCTGGCTCGCAGCCTTCACATAGGTGCCAATGCCGCCGAACCACAGCAGGTCGACGGGTGCTTTCAGGATCGCCGAGATCAGCGAACCGGGGTCGATTTCGGACACCGACAGGCCGAGCAGCGCCTGCACTTCAGGGCTGAGCGGGATGCTCTTCTGGCTGCGCGGGAAGATGCCGCCGCCCTTCGAAATCAGCTTGGCGTTATAGTCGGCCCAGCTCGACCGCGGCAGCGCGAACATCCGCTCGCGTTCCTTCCAGCTTTTCGCCGGATCGGGATTGGGGTCGAGGAAAATATGGCGGTGGTCGAACGCCGCGACGAGCTGGATCGCCTTCGACAACAGCATGCCGTTGCCAAACACGTCGCCCGACATGTCGCCGCAGCCGACGACGCGGATCGTGTCGGTCTGCACATCGACACCCATTTCGGCGAAGTGGCGCTGAACCGAAAGCCACGCGCCCTTGGCGGTGATGCCCATCGCCTTGTGGTCATAGCCGTTCGACCCGCCGCTCGCGAACGCGTCGCCGAGCCAGAAGTCGCGCTCCATCGCGAGCGCATTGGCGACGTCGGAGAAAGTCGCGGTGCCCTTGTCGGCAGCGACGACGAAATAAGGATCGTCGCCGTCGTGGATCACGACATCTTTCGGATGCACGACCTTGCCCGCGACCAGATTGTCGGTGATCGACAGCAGCGAGCGGATGAAGATGCGATAGCATTCGGTGCCCTCGGCGAACCACGCATCGCGGTCGAGCGAGATGTCGGGCAGCGCCTTGGGATAGAAGCCGCCCTTCGCGCCGGTCGGCACGATGACGGCGTTCTTGACGCGCTGCGCTTTCATCAGTCCAAGGATTTCGGTGCGGAAGTCGTCGCGGCGATCGGACCAGCGAAGCCCGCCGCGCGCCACCGGACCGGCGCGCAGGTGAATACCCTCGACCCGCGGCGAATAAACCCAGACCTCACGCCAGGGCAGCGGCTTGGGCAGGCCCGGCACAAGGCTCGAATCGATCTTGAACGCGAGCGCCTCGTCGGCAGCGGGCGCAAAAGCGTTGGTCCGCAGCGTTGCGCCGATCACCGCATGGAAGAGCCGCAGGATGCGATCTTCGTCGATCGACTTGATGTCGGCAAAGCCCGCCATGATGTCGGCTTCGAGCGCCTTTGCACGGGCCTCGTCGCGCGCTTTCGGATCGTGGAGTGCCGAGAAGCGCTCGATCAAGGCGGCGGTGAGCGCCGGCGCGTGCCGCAGCGCGCTGACCACCGTGTCCATGCCGTACGCCGACCCGCCCTGGCGCAAATAGCGGAACCACGCGCGCAGCCAGATGATCGCGCGCGGGTCGGTCTGGTTGGTTAGCACCAGTTCGTTGAACGCGTCATTTTCGGCGCGGCCGTCGAGTACCGCCGCGATCGCGCCTTCGAGCACTTCGGCATTGGGAAGCAAGGCGAGTTCATCGACATTCGGCGGCAAGCGCAGCGTGAAATCGTGGATTACGATCGGCAATTCATCGTCGTCCTCGGTACCCGGGGCGCGGCTCTGACCAAGCGCAGTCGGGATTTCCTCGAGCACTTCGAACCCGAAATGCTCCAGTGCAGGGACAATGGCGGAAAGCGCGAGCGGGCCGACCGCACTATAGACTTTGAGCCGCAGCTGGTCGTCGCCGTCGAGGCTCTTGCGCGCGAGCCGAACGCTGCGCGGATTATCGGCGTCGAGGTCGCGAAGCCGCAGGATGTCGCGCGCGGCTTCCTCGGGATTATAGAGATTGCGATAGTTCGGCGGGAACATCGGCGCGAAACGTGCCGCCAATGCCGCTGCACGTCCCGGATCACCGCGCTTGGCAAGCGCGGCCTCGACCTCGGGCTGCCAGCCGCGTACCATCTGTTCGAGCTGCGCGTTCAGTGCCTCGGTATCGGGCACGACGCCGCCGCTGCGCAGGTCGAGCGTGTAGCGCAGCAGGGCCGCACCGCCGTCTTCGAGCACCATCGTCCAGTTGATGACGCCCGCCCTGGCTTCGCGCACGAGCAAAGATTCGACCGCAAGGCGGCGGCCGGCCGACACTTCGTCGCGCGGCAACCATACGAAAACGAAGAGGTGACGACCGAGCGCGCTGCGCACCGTCACCAGCTTCGGCCGCGGGCGATCGGTGATCGACATCGACGTCAGCACCAACTCCTCGAGCGCCGCCGCATCGAAGGCGATCAGCAGGTCATGCGGCAATGCGGTAAGCGCATGTGCGAGCGCCTTGCCTGCGTGACCGGCCGGATCGAACCCGAACTTCGCCATCAATGCTTCGAGCTGCGCGCGCAGTACCGGCACCTTCGCGGGGGCCGCCGACAAGGCCGCGCTGGTCCACAGGCCGGCATGGATCGACAGCCGCTCGACGGTCTTGCCCTTGAATTCAGGCACGATCACGAGGTCCAGCAGCACGCGGCGGTGCACCGCCGACAGCCGGTTGGACTTGATCAGCAGCGGCGCGGTGCCCCCCTGATCGAACCAGGCGAAGGCCGCTTCGAGCGCAGCGGGCGACAGGAGCTGGCTTTCGCCGCTCTCGCTGATCCCCAGCGAATCCTGAACCTTGCCATCGCGCGTGCGCCATTCATGGCCAAGCTGGGTCATTGCCCCACCCTCGAACCAGCGCAGCAGTTCGGCCGCCTCGCCCTCGACGCGCATTGCGGCGTCGGCGAGCATCGCGGCGCGCATCGCACGCCAGTCGCGTACCGCAGCGCGCACGTCGCGCAGCGCGGCTTCCAGCCCGTCGAGCAAGCGCCGGCGCGCGCGCGCATCGCCGCGCTCGAGCTCTATATAGATGACCGACTCGCGGGTGCCGCCTTCGCCGGCTTCCTGCAGGTGGCCCTTCGCATCGCGCTTCGCCGCAACGACAGGGTGCAGGATGCGGTGGACGGCAAGCCCCTGCGCCGCAACGGCTTGCGAGGTCGAATCGACGAGGAAAGGCATGTCGTCGTTGATGATGGCGAGCCGCATGCGGCGGTCGGTGCCGTCGGCGGCGATCGGTTCGAGCAGCAGCGAAGGCGTTTCGGCCGTGCGCTCGAGCGCGGCACGCGCAGCGAACTGGCCCGCGTCGGCGAGCGCCGCCTTGTCCATATCGTCGCCTTCGCCCGGCAGCGCGCTGCCCCGCAGCGCGGCCAGATAGGCAGCGGCGATTTTCGAAGGAATTTTGGCGGTGGAGGTGGTGGTGTCCGTTTCCGGCGTGTCGGACAAATTCTGAGACATAGAGTGCAGCATCCCGAACCAAAGAGGGGATCCCAGCCGACGATCGGCGGGGGCCCGTTCGCTGCCGCCCCCTATGCGCCTGCGCGGCGCGCGGCTCAAGGCCTCGTTCGCGCGTCCACGTTAAATAATTTCAATTTTTGGATTGTCTGTTGCGTGAACGCTCTCAGAGGCCCCTAGCCGCCTTGGGTGATCTGAACGGCTTTCTTCGCCAGCTTCGCCACCAGCGCCGGATCGTCAGCCGCCTTGGCGACAATCCCGACATGCCCGCCGGGCATCGCGCGCGCGATCAGCACGACAAATTCGGCGTCTCCGGCGTCATGCTCAAGGATGAGCGCCGGGTGCGCGCGGCGCAATGCTTCGAGCTTCTCGTCCGGCCGCTCGCTGCTATTGTCCGGCTTGCGGCGCGCGCGCGCATCCTTGACCAGCCCCTTGAGCCCGCCCGGATAGCGATCGAGATAGGTGGCGAGTTCGCCGCGGCCGACGCCCTCGTCCTTCGCGTGACCGAGCACGCAAGCATATTCGGCAAGCCGCGTCTTGTCATAGGTCGCGCCGAAAACCAGCTTCACCACCGG
Source organism: Sphingopyxis sp. (assembly GCA_051861185.1). Lineage (GTDB taxonomy): Bacteria > Pseudomonadota > Alphaproteobacteria > Sphingomonadales > Sphingomonadaceae > Sphingopyxis. The sequence continues at coordinate 186,227 of JBIMKQ010000005.1, read as the reverse complement.
CGTCATCGGCGCGCGATCCTGTACCGCCAGCCCGGCATCGTCGAGCAAAGCGGCAAAGGCGTCGGGCTGTTCGTCGGCGGCGAGCGCGAAATCCCACGCCTTGCCGACCGCCTGATAGAGTGCACCTCGACTCCGGCTGTCGGCGGCGATTGCGCGTTCAGCGGTTTCGCGCGCAAGCGCGAGCCAGTCGGCGAGTTCGGCATCGTGTCCCGGATCGACCGGCGCCTGCTCTTCGTCCCTGACATCTGCGTCCGAAAAGAGGTCCGCGCCGTCGCCCAGCGCGGCAAAGCCGGGCGTGGCATCAGGCGGGACATCGTCGTCGAGATGCTCCGAATCGGGGCCGTCGGCCCAGACCGGCACCGGTGCGGTCAGCGGCGCCGCGCTGCGCAGCGCCTGTTCGACCGACAATTGCAATTCCTCGGCCTGGTCGGCGGGGACGGCTTCTTTCCAGTTGATCACGCCCATGATGAAATCGATCGAGTCATCGTCGGACGAGAAGGGCAGCAAGATGCCGCGGTACATGATCGTCACGCCGCGATCGTTGACGAATTCGGCCTCGAAGCCGATCGGCGCGCGATTGGCGATAATCTGAAGATAATGATCGGTAAGCCGTGACAACAACGAACGCCCCGGAATCTGGCTGATATAATGGACGTCTTCGTCGATCTGCGATTCTTCGCGCAGCTTGTCGCCGAGGAAAGCGAGCCCCGGGTTTTCGACGCCGGCGGTGAAGTCGAGCAGCACCGAATGCGAACCGAAATCGGCGCGGTCGAGATCGAGGTCCTCGACCGAAGGATAAGCGCGGTCGGCGAGCAGCGAAGCCCAGTAATTATAGGCCCGCACCTGCATCCGCCGTTCGTCGACACCGACGGACGCGGGCGCATCGATCGCTCCGTCCTCCTGGTCGTGGCTGCTCGAAAGCAGTCCGCGCATGCTGTCCATCATTTATCCCCAGTCGCAAACATTGGTAAATGTTATGCACCGGAACTGGTAAAAGCCGCGTAAACGATGGCTGGCACAGCCCGCACCACCGCCGAACGGCGGACTTTGGCCTATTGGGAGGAAGATCGAACCGCTTCGGCGGCGCGCTGCGGACTCTGAAGACGGGATGATGCCCCATTCCGGGAGGAGGGTGGAATTGCGCGCCGATTCGCTGCCCACGTTGAACACCCGGCATAAAAACGCGGACGTTTGTCCGGTGAAAAGCACCCCAATGATCGGAAACATATCGATATAGGATTATTGTGCATGGATGATATCGAAACATTCTCCATGCGAATATTATCATCAATCATTAAATGACATTTATTTCAATTATTTATATAAAGAGTTCAATTGGCCCATCTTCTGCACCATATGCACTTTGCATGGCATTTATCCTGCAACTGATGGAGTCGAACATGGCGAGCGGTGATATGGGCAACGAAAAGCTGCGCTGGATCCTTTGGTCCGGCTGGCACGGCAAATGCCCCGAATGCGGCAAGGGTCATATGTTCCGGTCATGGCTGAAGCTAGCCGATCGCTGCGACAATTGCGGACTCGATTTCAGCTTTGCCGCGCCCGACGACGGTCCCGCCTTTTTCTCGCAATGCATCGTCGCCTTTCCGCTGACCTTCGTCATCGTGTGGATGCAGATCGTCTACAGCCCGCCGATGTGGGTGCACCTGGTCTTTTCGATTCCGATCATGGTCATCGGATGCATCCTGCCGCTGCGCCCGATCAAGGGCTGGCTGGTCGCCTCGCAATATGTGAACAAGGCGCAGGAATCGGGGACCGAGCATCTGTGGGCGAAGCTGAATGCACGCGAAAAGCACGAAGCGGACGAACGGCATGGCAAGTGACGCATGGGCGCCCGATATCGCAGGTGTCGCAGGGCCGAAATATAAGGCGGTAACCGCGGCGATCGCCGCCGCGGTCGCGCGCGGCGAGCTGCGTCATGGCGACCGTTTGCCGCCCCAGCGCGACCTGGCCGCGCGGCTCGGTATCGACCTCACGACCGTCACAAAAGCCTATGATCTTGCGCGGCAACGCGGGTTGATCGTCGCGCGCGGGCGCGCGGGCAGCTTTATCAGCGACGAGGTGCGGACCGGCGAGATCGCCACGACAGCGCAGAACGACATCGCGATGAACAGCCCGCCGGTTTCGGCCGAAAGCCATCTTGCCGATGCGATGACGTCGGCGCTCGCCATGCTGGCGCGCGGCGACGGCATCGCCCGCCTCCACTATCAGCGCCCCGGCGGTGCGGCGGCGGACCGCGAGAGCGGCGCCGAGCTGTTGCGGCGTGTCGGATTGTCGTCCGATCCCGAACAGATCGTCGTCACGGCTGGCGCGCAAAACGGGCTTCACGCGATTGCATCGACGATCCTGAAGCCCCGCGATCGCGTGGCATGCGGCGATCATGTCTATCCCGGATTTCGCGCGATCGCCCGCCGGATGGGCGTCTCGCTGGTGCCGCTGGCCGCGATAACCGCGCGCGCGCTGGAAGCGGCGCACGCCGACGTGCCGCTTCGCGCGCTATATATTGTTCCCACGAACGATAATCCGACCGCATCGACGATCGAGGCCGGGGAGCGCAAAGCCATCGCCAAATGGGCCCGCGATGCCGGCGTCCAGATCATCGAGGACGACGCCTATGGCCTTTTGCCCGATGTGCCGATCCCCGCGATCACAAGCTTTGCACCCGAAATCGGCTGGTACATCGCGAGCATGGCGAAGATCGTGTCGCCCGCGCTCCGCGTCGGTTTTGTCCGGGCGCCGGGGGTGGCCGAGGCCATGCAACTCGCCTCGTGCCAGCACGAAAGCGCAGTGATGGCGCCGCCACTCAACGCGGCGATGATATCATTGTGGCTCGCCGACGGGACGTTCGACCGCCTCGTCGACGCGGTGCGCAAGGAAGCGGCGTGGCGGCAGAAACTGGCGCGCACCATACTCGGCGAAGGGGGCCATGCCGCGCATCCGCATGGCTATCACCTCTGGTTGCCGCTCGCTGACGACAGCCATCCCGAAACGCTCGCCGCCGCACTCGCGCTCGACGGCCTGTCGGGCGTGCCGTCGGACCGGTTTGCGGTCGCCCCCGAGGCGCCCAAGGCGATGCGGATTTCGCTGGGCGGCACAATCGACCGTCGCGGACTTTCGCGCGCGCTGCACCGGCTGGCCGCGCAGCTCTGGTCGCCCGGCGGAGCGCCGAGCAATATCGTCTAGCGCCGGCTCACTTTCCCGGATGGAGACGCATCGCCGCACCGCCGCCGGGGGCGAGCCAAAGCTTGTAGGCGTCGCCTTTTTCCACCCGGATCGTTTCATAGACGATCTTGTGCCGCGCGTCGGTCAGATAGGTCGCGCCCTCTCCGTCCTTGTAGATTGTCGCGGTATAGCTCTTGCCCGTATCGAGGAAATCGAACGTCAGCGTCAGCGTGCGTTCGGTGCCGTCGTTGACCCCGCCGACATACCAGTCGGCACTCTTCCGGTCCTTGCGCGCAAAGATCGCATAGTCGCCGACCTCGCCCGCGAGCAGCCGGCTGTCGGACCAGTCGGTCGGCACTTGGCCGATGAAAGCGAGTTCGCGCGGATGCGCCGCCAGATTCTCGATGCGGTCGGCCGCCATCTGGACCGGCGAATAGATCGCGAGATAGAGGCCGAGTTGCTTCGCCAGCGTCGAGGCCATCGGCATCTCGTTCGACCCGGCAAGGCTGAGCACTCCCGGTGTATAGTCCATCGGCCCCGACAGCATGCGCGTATAGACGAGCGTCGGTTCATGGTCGGGACCGCCGTTCGCGAACGCGCTCCAGCTGTTATATTCCATGCCCCGTGCGCCCTCACGCGTGATGGCATTGGGCCAAGTTCGGCGGAGGCCGGTGTCCTTGACGGGCTCGTGCGCGTTGACCGCGAGGTGATATTTTGCCGCGGTCTCGACGACGCGCTGATGGTGCCGCACCTGCCACTGGCCGTCGTGCCACTCCATCGCGGTCGTGCCCGGGGTAGCCCCCGGCGTGACGATCCCGCCCGCGTCGGCGACATAACCCGTCTTGACCGACTGGACGCCGAGGCCGCCGTAGAGCTTCATCGCGTCATCAAGCTGTGTTTCGTAATTCGCCACATTGCCGTTGGTTTCGTGATGGCCGATCAAGGTGACGCCCTTCTTGCGCGCATAGTCGGTGACCGCTTTCAGGTCGAAGTCGACCGCTGGCTGCGTGAAGTTGAACGCCCCGCCATTCCAGCCGGTGTTCCACCCCTCGACGAGCACGCCGCCGAAACCATGCTTCGCGGCGAAATCGATATATTGCCTGGCGCGCGCGGTGGTCGCGCCATGATTCGGCCCCTCGCCCCAACTCCACGGCCCGCGGATCATGCCCCACCAGATGCCGATATATTTCATCGGCTTCACCCAGCTCACATCGCCGAGCTTGTTCGGTTCGTTGAGATTGAGTTCGAGGTCGCTTGTCACAAGCCCCGCTGCATCACCGGCGATGCGGATCGTGCGCCAGGGCGTTGCGAAGGGCAGATCGCGGGTCACGCGCGGCCCGCGCGACGAAGGAGACAGCGTCGTGCGAAACTTGCGCCCCTCGGCGCGCTTGAACCACATCGCCGAATAATCGACGAGCGCCGCTTCGTGAAACGCCAGATGCGTGCCATCGTCGAGGCGCATCGTGATCGGCGTATGCGCGGTCGCGATGCCGTCGATCGGCGTCTTCTGGTAAATCTGCTCGTAGCGATTCCACTCCCCGCCGGTGATCCACCAAGCGGTGCCGGGCGAGGCGATGTCGAACTCGGTGACCTCGTCGGCGATCTTTGCGGTGGTCATCCCCGGCTGTTCGGGCAGCTCGTACCGAAAGCCGATGCCGTCGTCGAACAGGCGAAAACGGACGTTCATCCGATGCCCGCCGCGGCTTTCATGCTGGTGAAAGCGCACGAGCAATTCATTGTGATGATCGCGGACGAAGCGGCGCTCGCCCCACGGCAATTCCCATGTCGCATCGCCGCTCGCCTTCTCGGCGCCGTCGATCCGGAAACCGCGCTGGAGCGCGGGGCCATCGGTAAGCAGAAAGCCGAAGCTTGACGGCGCGATGAGCAGTTTGCCTTTGCGCGACAGCGACCAGATCGGACGCTCGTCATTGTCGGTCGAAACGGTGAGGACGATCTGGCCATCGGGTGAGGACGCCGTCTCCGATGGCCGCACTTGCTGTGCCGAAACCGGGGCTGCGGCGAGCAGCAGAGAGGCGGCCATCAGGATCCGCATGACTTCATTCCTTCGTGGATCAACCGGGGCAGGCATCTATCCCGGTTAATCCTCGACTTGGCAAATCATGCAGACGTATGGATCAGGTCGACCAGCCCCCCGCGAGCGCGCGGAACAATGCGATCTGCCGCCGCGAAATCTGCCCATCCTGCGCAGCGAGTACCGCTTCGGTCTCGGCAAAGGTTCGCTCCGCATCCAGCCATTCGAGCGAATCGGACGCGCCCTCCTGCCGCTTGGCACGCACGATCCGCGCGGCGCGTTCGGCCTGATCGCGCGCGGCGCGGAGTGCCTGCCTTTGTTCAAGCGAGCGCGCGTAGGACGACAGCGCCGTCTCGGTTTCTTCGAGCGCGCGCAGCACCGTGCCGTCGAATTCGGCGAGCGATGCCTGTGTGTCGGCCTCTGCCGCCGCGATCCGTGCCCGCGCGGGTTCCTGATTGGGGAAAGCCCAGTTGAGCAGCGGCCCGAGGAGCCAGCGGATCGGCCCGCCACCGAACACATCGCCAAAGCCCGCACCCGTAGACCCTGCCGAGCCGCCAAGCGTTATGCGCGGATAAAGGTCGGCGGTCGCAACGCCGATGCGCGCCGTGTCGGCGGCGAGGCGGCGCTCGGCGGCGCGAATATCGGGACGGCGCTTTAAGAGCGCCGCCCCATCACCGACTGGGATCGGGTCGGTGATCTCGAGGCTGATGTTGCGGTCCGCCGCAATGGCGGGCAACGCGGCGGGGGCACGACCGGTCAGAGTCGCGAGGCGGAATAACGCCGCCTGCCGTTCAGCTTCGATGGAAGGAATGTCGGCCGACCGCTGGTCGCGCAGCGTCGTGATGCGCGCGAGGTCGAGCCCCGTCGCCATTCCAACGTCCTTGCGGCGTTCGGTCAGCTTTACCTGCTGGTCGAGCAGCCCGACGATGCGGCGTGCAACGTCGAGCCGTGCTGCGCCCGAGGCGGCGTCGGCATAGGCCTGCGTCGTGTCGGCGGCGACGATCACGCGCACCGCATCGGCATTGGCTTCGGCGGCGGCGGTGTCGCCGCGCGCGGCTTCGACCGAGCGGCTGACGCGCCCGAACAGGTCGACCTCGTACGAGACGCTGAGCCCGACATCGACCGCCCAATCTTCGCGGTCGGCGCCGGGGAGACGCTGGCCTTCGGGGCTGCGGCCGTAAGTGGCGCCCGCGCCGATCTGACCCTGCGGCAGGCGGTCGGCGCGCGCGCCGCGGAGCGACGCGCGGGCGCGGGCGATATTGGCGACCGCGACGCGGACGTCGGTGTTGGCGCTCAGCGCATCGCCGACGAGCCCGTCGAGGACAGGATCGTCATAGAGGCGCCACCAGTCGCCCGCGACCGGCGCGAGCGACACGGCGGGGCTGTTCGCCGAGACGAACGGCCCGGTCGCGACGGGAGCCGACGCAGATTGGGGCTCGGCATAGTTGGGACCGACCGCGCAGGCGGCAAGCGCCAGCGCCGAGGCGGCGGTGAGGATGTTGCGAAGGATCATAATCTTGTTCCTTATTCCGCCGGAACCGGCAGCGCCGTCCCATGGTCGTCCGACCCGCGCCGCGCGCGCCGCTCGGCCGACCAAAGGCTGAGCGAGCGGGCGACGACGTAGAAGGTCGGGGTGAAGATGAGGCCGAACGCCGTCACGCCGAGCATGCCGAAGAAAACGGCGGTGCCGAGCGCCTGGCGTAGTTCCGCCCCTGCCCCGCTCGCGATCAAGAGCGGCACCGCGCCGAGAATGAAGGCAAAGCTGGTCATCAGGATCGGGCGCAGACGGTCGCGCGCCGCACGCACCGCGGCTTCGACCGGCGACAGGCCGTCCTGTTCCTCGGCCTGCTTGGAGAATTCGACGATCAGAATCGCATTCTTCGCCGCAAGCGCGATGAGCACGACGAGCCCGATCTGCGTCAGCACATTATTGTCCATGCCGCGCAAATTCACGCCGACCATCGCCGCGAGCAGACACATTGGCACGATGAAAATGATCGCCAGCGGCAGCATCAGGCTTTCATATTGTGCCGCGAGCACGAGGAAGACGAAGACCACCGCGAGCGCGAAGACGATCCCCGCGGTGTTCGCCGCCGCCTTTTGCTGGAAAGCGATACCGGTCCATTCGGTGCCGTAACCCGCGGGCAGCGAGTCCGCCGCGAGCTTTTCCATCGTCGTCAGCGCCGCGCCCGAGGATGCGCCGGGAGCTGTATCGCCGTCGATCTCGACCGCCGGGAAGAGGTTGTAACGCGTGACGCGGTACGGCCCGGTACGGTCCTCGAAATTGGCGACCGATCCGATCGGCACCATCGCGCCGCTGTCCGACCGCGTCTGGAGGTTCGCAACGTCCGCGACGGTCTGGCGATAGGGCGCGTCCGCCTGTGCGGTCACACGATAGGTCCGGCCGAGCAGGTTGAAGTCGTTGACGAACGCCGAGCCCAGATAGACCTGCAACGCTTCGAACACACGCTCGGGCGGCACGCCGAGCATATTCGCCTTTGCCCGGTCGATGTCGGCAAAGATGCGCGGGTTCGACGGGTCGAAGAAGGTGAAGACATTTGCGAGACCGGGAGTCTGGTTCGCCTTGCCGATCAGATTGTTCGTCTCGTTCGCAAGCGCGGCATAGCCATTCCCGCCGCGATCCTGGACGATCATGCGGTAGCCACCCGCCGAGCCGATCCCCTGGATCAGCGGCGGCGGGATGATCACGATCTGCGCCTCGGTGATATCGGCGGTGTTCGCGCGCGCCTGATTCATGATATCTTCGAAATTGACACCGAGCTTCCCGCGCTCCTCGAACGATTTGAGCGGGAAATAAGCGGCGGCCGAATTCGGCGCGAGCGTCTGCGACGGACCGTCGAAGCCCGCGAGCATCACCGAGCCGAGCACGCCCTTGATCGGCAGCACGCGGCCGGCGACCTTCTTCAGCACCGCATCGGTGCGTTCGACCGAAGCACCAGCAGGCAGCTTGGCGACGACGAGGAAATAGCCCTGATCCTGTGCGGGAATGAAGCCGGTCGGCGTCGCCCAGAACAGGCCCGCCGTCGCGGCGATCAGCGCGGCATAGGTGATCATCATTTTCTTCGGCGCACGCACCAGCCGGTCGGTCAGGCGCGCATAGCCGTCGCTCATCTTCTCGAAATTGCGATTGAAGCTGTCGCCAGCGCGGCGGACGAGCTGCATCCCGCGACCTTCGTTCTGCGGTGTCGCATGCGGCTTGAGCAAGATCGCCGCGAGCGCGGGCGACAGGGTGAGCGAGAGGACGAGCGAGATGATCGTCGCGGTCGAGATGGTGACCGCGAACTGCTGATAGAAGGCGCCCGACAGGCCGGTGAGGAACAGGGTCGGCACGAACACTGCGCAGAGCACGAGCACGATCGCGACGAGAGCGCCCGATACTTCGTCCATCGAGGTCCGCGCCGCTTCGAGCGCGCTCATCCCCTTTTCGAGATTGCGTTCGACATTTTCGACGACGACGATCGCGTCATCGACGACGATGCCGATCGCGAGCACCAGCCCGAATAGCGACAGGTTATTGAGGCTGTAGCCGAACGCCGCAAGCACGACGAAGGTCCCGATCAACGATACCGGGATCGCCAGCACCGGGATGATCGCGGCGCGCCATTTCTGCAGGAAGACGAGGATGACGATAACGACAAGGATCACCGCCTCGAACAGCGTTTCCATCACCGCGTCGATCGACTGGGCGATAAATTCGGTGGGGTTATAGATGACGCGATATTCGAGGCCCTTGGGGAAGCTTTTCGATGCGGCTTCCATTTCGGCCTCGACCGCCTGTGCCGCCGCAAGCGCGTTCGAACCCGGACGCTGGAAGGTCGCGAGGATGACCGTCGGGTCGCCCGACAAATAGGTGTTCGAATTATAGTCCGAGGCGCCAAGCTCGACGCGCGCGACGTCGGAGACGCGAACCTGACGCCCGTCGGCGTCGCTGCGGATGACGATGTTGGCGAAGTCCTTGGGATCGGTCAGGCGGCCCTGCGTTTCTACACTCAATTGAAAGCTGCTGCCGTTGGCATGCGGCGGCTGGCCGAGTGAACCCGCGGCGACCTGCACATTTTCGCGGCGGAGCGCGGCGACGATCTCACCCGCGGTCAGGTCGAGCGCGGCGGCGCGGCCGGGATCGATCCACACGCGCATCGCATAGTCGCGGTTGCCGAACAGGCGGACGTCGCCCACCCCGTCGATACGGCTGAGGCGGTCGCGGAGCTGGGTCAGCGCATAGTTGGAGATATAGGCGCGATCGAGCGACTTGTCGGGTGACACCAGGTTCACCACCATCAGGAAGTCGGGCGACGTCTTGCGCGTCACGACGCCGAGGCGCTGCACCGTTTCGGGCAGACGCGGGGTCGCGATCGCAACGCGGTTCTGCACCAGCACCTGCGCGGCGTCGAGGTCGGTGCCGATCTTGAAGGTCGCGGTGATCGTGACGACGCCGTCGCCGGTCGACTGGCTGCTCATATAGAGCATATTGTCGACGCCGTTGATTTCCTGCTCGATCGGCGCCGCCACCGTTTCGGCGACGGTCTCGGCCGATGCGCCGGGATAGGTCGCGGTCACGGTCACCGTCGGGGGAACGATGTCGGGATATTGCGAGACGGGCAGTCCGATATAGGCGACCGCGCCGACGATGGTGATGATGATAGCGAGCACGGCGGCAAAGATCGGCCGGTCGATGAAAAAGCGGGATAGGCGCATGGGAGAGCCCCTGTCTGAAAAATGGTCTGGTCATCCCCTCCCGCTTGCGGAAGGGGCAGCGAGACTGCGAGCTTTGCTCGCTAGTCGCAGCGGGGAGCGCCATGAAACGTCACAGCCTCCCCCACCCCTCCCGCAAGCGGGAGGGGTGAAGAAAGATCACTTCGCGAAGGTCGCCTGCGCCGACACCGGTTCGACCGCAGCGGCGGCATCCTTCGGGGGCGTCGTCGCGGCGATCTTGCCGGCCTTTGTCGCCGCCTTGGTGCCGGGACGCGCGAACTGGTAACCGGTGATGACGACCTGATCGCTCGGCGTCAGACCCGATCGGATGACGCGCAGGCCATCGACTTCAGGGCCAAGTTCGACCGGCTTCGCCGCGACCATTCCGTCCTTGCCGACGACATAGACGATCTTGCGCGCCTGATCGGTCTGCACCGCGGCGGCGGGCACCAGCAGCGCGCGCGCCGTCTGGCCGGTCGACAGGCGCATGTTGCCGAACATGCCGGGAGTCAGGAACATTTCCGGGTTGCGGAAGCTGGCCCGGGCGCGGATCGTGCCCGAGCGCGGGTCGAGACCATTGTCGGTAAAGTCGAGCTGGCCTTTCCAGCGGTAATCGCTTTCGTCCTGCAAGCGGACTTCGACAGCGGCGCCCTTGTCGCCACCCTCGCGCTTGGTCTTGAGGAACAGCGCTTCGGATCCCTGGAAGGTGAAGTACACGGGATCGAGGGCATTGATCGTGGTCAGCAGCGTGCCACCGGCGTCGCCCGCCGACACCAGGTTGCCCGCGTCGATCTGGCGGTCCGAGATGCGGCCGCTGAGCGGCGCGCGAACCACGGTGAATTCGACGTCGAGCGCTCGCGCCGCGATGCGGGCATCGGCACCTGCAAGCGCAGCGTTCGCAGCGTTTACCCTTGCGCGAAGCCGGTCGATCTCGCTCTGCGATACCGCCTCGACATCGACGAGCCGCCCGGCGCGTTCCAGTTCGAGCCGCGCGAGCGCTAGGTCGCTGCGCGCGCTCGCGGCCGAAGCGCGCGCTTCGGCGAGTGCGGCGCGATAGGGGCGCGCATCGATGGTGAAGAGCGGCTGGCCCTGACGGACGATCTGGCCGTCGGTGAAGTGGATCGCGGTGATCGCGCCCGACACGCGCGGACGCACTTCGACCGCTTTGCTCGCCTCGAAGCGGCCGATATATTCGTCCCACAACGTGACGTCGCGCGCGATCGGCGCCGCGACGGTGAGGATGGGCGCGGGCGCCGCGGCTGCCTGCGGCGCGCCGTCGCGCAGCAACCACCAGGCACCGACGACGAGCACGAGCAACGCCCCGATCCACGCCGTACGACGGCGACGGCCGGGATAGAGCAAGGTCTTGAGGTCACGGCGGACCGTCGCATCGGCGGGGTCGAGTTTTTCGATCGGGGTGTGGACGGTCATGGAGTGCCCTCTTCTTCTCTTCGTTCGGTTCGACTGCGCGCGAAGCGCAGCGGGTCGCGGCCCCGAAAGCGCACGCCTTCGGTCCAGTCTTGAAACAATCCTCATTGCTGGACGGCCCTCTTCGAAGAGGACGACCGCCCGTCCGGTCACCCGCATGTCGAATGCGCGCGCCGGCTCCCTGTTATGTCGTGCGGACGTGCGCCAACAGGCGCCGACCGGAACAGGACCCGCTCCCGGGAAAATAATCTGGATGGTGAATCCGGCCGCCGCATGATCTTTGCCACACGGCGGCCGGTCTCGGGGGAGAGCCTATCTTTGTATACCGAGTGGTATATAAGTATTGCTGCGGTGCGTCAAGGCCATTCTGTACCGGGCAGTAAAATTTTTCTTCTAGCGTCCCGGCCACAGCTTCAGGCTGGTTTCGACGAGACGCTCCAACTCGGCGCGCGTCGCGCCCGAACCCGCCTGTACGGCCATGCCCTGGTTTACCGCGATCAGGAACTGCGCGAGCCCGTCGGGGTCCGTGTCGGGCGGGAAATCGCCATCCTCCTTGGCGCGCGCGAATCGTTCGAGCATCGCGCGCTTCGCCGCAGCACCGCGTTCGACGACGGCCTCGCGAATGCACTCGGCCTCGGCGCCGCACGCGACCGAGCTGATCACGCCGAGACAACCGTTCGGATTCTCCGGGCAAGTATACATGTCGAGCGCGCCGTACATCAGCCGCTCGGCGACGCCGCGCGCGGTCGGCGCTTCGAGAGCAGCGCGCATATAATCGGCCTTTTCGCGCTCATAAAGGTCGAGTGCCTTGTTGAAGAGCGCTTCTTTGTTGCCGAACGCCGCGTAGAGGCTGGGCTTGGTAATCCCCATGGCCTCGGTCAGGTCGGCCATCGACGCGCCCTCATAGCCCTTCGACCAGAAGACACGCAGCGCCGCCGCGAGGGCCATGTCGACGCAAAATTCGCGCGGGCGGCCCTTATGCGGTGTGGCAACGGTGGCGGTTTCGATTTCCATAACGGCTGGTATATAAGTGGCGGATCGCAACTTGTCCAGTAGCAGCTGGTCAGACCAGTCGCGTGTCGATCGGCAACCCGCCCTTAAGCGTCAACGTCACCGGCGTGCGCTCGGCAATGTCGGCCAGCCGCGCCTTCTGATCGTCGTCGAGCCCGGCGATCGTCAACGCGCGGTCGACCCGGAGCCCGTCCTTGCTCAGCAGCCGCAAACCGACCTCGACCGACTCCAGCGGCCATCCCTTGCGATCGGCATACATGCGCAGAGTGATAGCAGTGCAAGCACCAAGGCTGGCAAGCAGCAAGTCATAGGGCGCCGGCCCCATATTATTTCCGCCAAGTGCGGCGCCTTCGTCGGCGACCAGATCATGACCGCTGACCGAAATTTCAGTGCGGTAATGGTCGTTGCCGATGCGGGCAGTGCCATGGGCCATGCGACTATCCTTTATTGGCGAAGGGCTGATCGAACCGATATTCCGGTCAGTGGCAAAAACGGCAAGCATAAACCTCGACCGTCGGCACCGCGCGCAGTCGTCGCCCCCGAGATCCAGCCTTGAACGAAGCGTCAAAAGCCCTACATTCGCGTCATCGTCAACAAGCGAAAGGAGGTGGTCGAATGTCTCATTGTCACACGCCGCATGCGGCAGATTTGAGCAAGACCTTCTTCGCGGGGGTCCAGCTCGCATAAGCTGTCCGCGACAGGCAAGACAATGGAAGGGCTGCTCCGAAAGGCGCAGCCCTTCGTTGTTTCCGCAACGGCCCAAGCTTGGACGCAGCATGCGTTTAGCAGCATGCGTTTAGCAGCATGCGTTTAAATGCATAATTTCAGGGAAAGTTGGAGGCCCGAGCCGGAATCGAACCGGCGTGCGCGGATTTGCAGTCCGCTACGTCACCACTCCGCCATCGGGCCTCATGCCAAATTGCCGCATCCCCTTTGGGATGGGCCGGGTGTTGGACGGCGATGCTAGTGAGCGGCTTTCGCCGCCTTGTCAAGGATTCGCCCGAATGGCGCCGCGCGGGCGCTGCCGGGCGCACGATGCGGGGTTGGCGGCACCCCCGTTGCCAGCTATGCGCGGCAACGCGCGGCAGCATGGCTGTATTACCATTGCAATACAGCATGGCTTCGGCTAGAGCGGCCCCGCAAAGGTTCATGTTCCAGGGAATCGGAAAAGGCTGATGGCGACGAAGTTTAGCGAAATCACGGCGGCGGAGATGCGCTCCGCCATGATCGACAGCCAGCTCAGGACCAGCGATGTCATCGACCCCGCCATTATCGGTGCGATGGCGGCGGTACCGCGCGAGGCGCATGTGCCTGCCGCGCTCGCCGGTGTCGCTTATACCGACCGCGCGGTCGCGCTGGGCCACGGCCGCGCGCTCAATGCGCCGCTGGTCACCGGCCGCATGCTCGTCGCGGCAGCGATCCGCCCCGGCATGCGCGTGCTGCTCATCGGTAGCGCGACGGGCTATACCGCTGCGCTGCTCGCGCTGCTCGGCGCCGAGGTTCACGGAGTCGAGGAACAGGGCGCACTGTTGGCCGTAGCGCGCACCGCCGCCGCCCATGACGCGATCCGCTGGGTCGAAGGACCGCTGGCCGCCGGCGCACCAGACGCGGCGCCGTTCGACCGCATCATCATCGAAGGCGCGATCGAGACGCTGCCCGAAGCGCTGGTGGCGCAGCTGGCCGAAGGCGGCCGGCTGGTCGCGGCGCAGCGCGAGGGCGCGGTGACACGACTCGTCGAGGGTGTGAAGACCGGCGGCACTATCGCGCTGCGCAGCTTTGCCGACATGGACGTCGCGCCGTTGCCCGGCTTTACCGCGCCGGCGGGTTTTCAGTTCTAAGGCCATATCCCCCCTTGTTTCAGGCTGACATCAATATGCACGATAACAACAAGAGACAGCCCCTTCGCCGTGCCCGCTGGCTTGCCGGCCTCGCGGTCGGCGCGCTGGTGCTGGCGCCGGCGGCGCAGGCCGAAACATTGCAGGATGCGCTGGCCAAGGCCTATGAAAACAACCCAACGCTGACCGCCGCACGCGCCGGACAGCGTGCCAACGACGAAAATGTCCCGATTCAGAAGTCGCAAGGTCTGCCGAACGTCGGCGTCGGCGTCGACTATCAGGAAAACCTGGTGCTGCCGGGCAACAGCTTCTTTTCGCCCAAGCGCTTCGTGAGTGTCGGCGGACAGGTGTCGGTACCCATTTATCAGGGCGGCGCGGTACGCAACGCAGTGAAAGCCGCCAAATTTCGCGTCGAGGCTGGACAGGCCGATCTGCGCGCGACCGAGGCGAGCATTTTTTCGCAGACCGTTGGCGCCTATATGGACGTCATTCGCGATTCCGCGATCGTCCAGCTCAACCAGAAAAATGTCTCGGTCCTTCGTACCAATTTGCAGGCAACGAGCGACCGCTTCGAGATTGGCGATCTGACGCGCACCGACGTCGCCCAGTCGGAGGCACGGCTGGCGCTTGCCGAGGGCGATCTGCGCACCGCCGAATCCAATCTGATTGCCAGCCGTGAATCCTATGTTCGCCTCGTCGGCGATGCGCCGGTCGACCTTGAACAGCCGCCGCAATTGCCGAACCTTCCCGCATCCCCCGAAGATGCGGTCGCGATCGCGCTAGCCAGCAACCCCGATATAGAGGCTGCAAACCAGCTCGTCAGCGCCAGCCGCGCCGACATCGGCGTCGCCCGCGCCGGGCGGCTGCCCAAGCTGTCCGCGACAAGCAGCGCGGGTTACAACAATAATCTGAATTCGGTCCCATCGGGGAACACCACCTCGGAAAATGTCACGAAGAGCGCGCAGGCCGGGCTTTCGCTGACGATACCATTGTTCCAGGGCGGGCGCCCTGCCGCGCAGGTGCGCCAGGCGCAGTCGCGCACCAGCCAGGCAATCGAGAATTATGTCGAGGTCGAACGTAGCGTGATCGCGCAGACCCGCGGCGCTTATGCCGCGTGGCAGGCGAACGAGCGTATCATCACTGCGACGCAGCAGGCGGTGAGCGCCAACGGCCTCTCGCTCGAGGGCGTCCGCGCCGAAAACAGCGTCGGCACGCGCTCGATCCTCGACATTTTGAACGCCGAGCAGGAATATCTGAACACGCAGGTCCAGCTGGTGTCGGCGCAGCGCAACTCTTATGTCGCGGCCTTCTCGGTCCTCGCCGCGATGGGCAAGGCCGAAGCGCGCGACCTCGGTATCGAGGGCGGCGCGCTGTATGATCCCGAAGTCAATTACCGGCGCGTGAAGGGCCAGATCTGGGATTGGGCCGACGACCCGGCGCCGCAGCAGGTCGCGACCGACACGCGCGCCGTTCCGGCCGCAACCGCCAGTGTTCCCGTCGGACCGCCATCGCTGTCGCCACAATAACGCTTGGCAAAACGCGCCCCGAATCGGTAAGAGGATTGTTAACCATCCGGTAATCGCGATGGTTTAGGGGGTTGGGTTATGGGCGATATGTCGCGGGAACCGTCGATGGAAGATATATTGTCGTCGATTCGGCGCGTGATCGCTCGTGACGAGGCGCCCGGCAGTATTCGCGAAGCCCGGCTCGCCGAAAACGACGACATTCTCGACCTTCAGGACGAAGAAGAAGACGCCGAAGCGGCGCCTGCCGCCGAAGAGCTTGTCTCCGCAGCAAGCGCCGATGCCGCGCGCCAGTCGCTCGAAGCACTGACCGCTGCCGTTGCACCTGCGGTTGCCGCGGCGACAGTGGCAGCGCCGAACGTTGCCGGCCGCACGATGGAGGACGTCGTCCTCGACGCGCTGCGCCCGATGCTCAAGGACTGGCTCGACACCAACCTGCCCTCGCTCGTCGAGGCGATGGTGGCCAAAGAAATCAGCCGGATTACCGGCAAGCGGCTTTAATAGGCCCATCCTTCCTGCCGCTTCGCGACAGGGGAGATTCATCCTACCCAATCTTCCAGCAGGTAGCGCGCGATCGCCAGTGGCGGCGGCGCCATGAACGGCGCCCCCATATCTCCTGCGAGTGCGGCGCGTACTTCGGCCTTGTCCACCCACATCGCGGCCTCGATCTCGGTCGTATCGAGCGTCAGCGCGGGATCCTTCGCGACCGCGCGGCAGCCGATCATCAGCGACGACGGGAACGGCCAGGGTTGGCTCGCCACATAAGCGACGTCCGACACGCGAATGCCCGCTTCCTCGAACAATTCGCGCGCGACCGCTTCCTCCAGCGATTCGCCGGGTTCGACGAACCCCGCGAGTGCCGAGAAGAATCCCGGTGGAAACCCGCCCTGCCGCCCGACGAGCACCCGCCCCTCGCATTCGGCAAGCATGATCACGACGGGATCGACACGCGGAAAATGTTCGGCGTTACAGCTGCCACAGCGCCGACCCCATCCGCCGCGAAACAGATCGGTCGGCGATCCGCACACCGCACAGAAGCGATGCCGCGCATGCCAGTCGACAAGGCTGCGCGCACCGCCGTACAGCGCCGCATCCTCGCCTGAAAGCAAAGGCAGCAGCCGCATCACCGTGCGCGATCGCGCATCGATCCGAACTCCGGACGGGGCCTCGCGCACGAAGTGCGGGATCCCCGCATCGTCGATTCCGAGCAACATCAGCGCGCGGTCGCCGGCGGGGTCTAGCGCCTCCCACAGCAACCCGCCGCCCTCGCCCGGCACGAAGTCGATGCCGTCAAGCGCGAGGCAGCGCGCTCTCGGATCGGCGATGGCGGCAGCAAAGGCATCCGCATTCGTCCGTAACTGGTCGGCGCGGTCGAGCCACGCCCCGGTGAACCCGAGTGGCAACGGCATCAGCGGGTGACGTCCGAAAAGAAGGTCTCACCGAACTTGCCCTGGAACGACACGGCGTCGGGCGGCATGATCTGCGTGTAGCCCCCGACGCGATAACCGAGTTTGCGATGGACGAAGCCGATCGTCCCCGCCGCGCCCGCCCAGCCGAAAATCCCTTCGCCGCCCGGCGAAGTCGGGAGCGACACGCGGCCGCCGGCGCCAAAGCCCTGCCCGTCGATGAAAGTCCCCTTGCGGTCGATGCTGTCAGCGATGAGGTTCGACATCGCGAGCCGCGCGGTTTCACGCTTCATCACGCGCACGCCGCCGGTTTCACCCTCCCCGAGCAGCATCGCAAGGAAGCGGTCATAATCGCGCGCGCTCGACACGAGCCCGCCGCCGCCAAACGGATAGGGCGGCGGGTCGAGATAGATCGAGCTCGCCGCGGGGTCGAAGGGGATCAGCGCGCCGCCGAAGGGCGCGTAATTGCTCGTGAAGCGCCCGACATCCTTCGCGGCCACCATGAAGCCGGTGCTCGTCATGCCGAGCGGATCAAACAGCCGCGTCTTAAGGAACGCATCGAACGCCTGCCCCGACACGACCTCGATCAACCGCCCCATCAGGTCGAGGCTGATCGAATAGCTCCATTTCGTCCCCGGCTCATAGACGAGCGGCAGCGCCGCGAGCCGGTCGGCCATCGCCGCAAGGCTCGGCGCGGGCGTCACCGGCGCGAAACCCGGAATCGGCAGGCGGCTTGCCTGTCCGCCAGCGATGCCATTGTCGTCATAGGCCTTTTTGATCGGCCCCTTCTGGATGATATTATAGCCGAGCCCCGCGGTATGGGTGAGCAGCTGGCGCACCGTGATCGGGCCCTTCGCCGGACGCACATCGGTGATAGACCCGTCGGCCACATTCTGCACATTCATCTTTGCGAAGAGCGGCAGGAAGTCGGCGATCGGCTGATCGAGCTTCATCTTGCCGTCTTCGATCAGCAGCATGGCGGCGATCCCGGTAACGGGCTTGGTCATCGAATAGAGGCGCCACAGCGTGTCGGGGCCGACCGGCGTCGACGAATCGTTCGACCGCACCCCGGCGCCGAAAAACACCGGCGCCTCCTGCCCCTTGCCGATCGCGGCGAGCGCGCCGGCGAGTTCGCGGCGGTCGACGAAGCCTTTGATGAACGCATTGGTCGCGGGATAAAGCCCCGCGCCGTCGACCTTCCACGCCAGCGCGGAGCGCGGCAGCAACGCCCCCGCACCGGCCAGCGCCATCCCACCCATCAGCGCGCGGCGCGACACCATCATGTTCATGCGTCTCTCTCCAGCATCTTGTCGGTCAGTTTACGATAGAGCGTCGGCAACCCGGCGGCGTCAAGGTCCGCGATCGGCCACCATTCGCCTTCCGCTGCGGCATCCGAGCCTTCGGACGGAGGTTCGCGCCGCACCAAGGTCAACGTGAGATCGAAATGGGTAAAACCATGATCGACACTGACGATTCCCGAATCGGACGGTCTCGCATCGGTCCAGTCACCGCCGGGCAGCGCGCGCATCCCGCCGAGCATGCCCTTGTCCGGGCGGCGGACGAGCCAGATCCGACCCTCCGCCTCGATCCAGTGCGCCAGACCGTGGCGATGCGGCTTGGCCTTCTTCGGCGGCTTCACCGGCAGCCGCTCGAGATCTCCTCGCCCCCGCGCGCGGCAGTCGGCCATCAAAGGGCAGATCGCGCAGGCAGGCGAACGCGACGTGCAGATGGTCGCACCAAGATCCATCAGCGCCTGAGCAAAATCCCCTGGCCGATCGTCAGGCACCAGCGGCGCCAGCTCGGCGCGAATCTCGCGCTTCGCCATCGGCAGCGGCGTCTCGATCAGCCGGTGGCGCGCGATGACCCGCTCGATATTGGCATCAATGACGACAGCCCGCCGGCCAAAGGCGATCGCCGCGACCGATGCCGCAGTATAGTCGCCGATCCCCGGCAACGCGCGTAAGCCACTCTCGTTATCGGGAAACTGCCCGCCATGATCCGCGACCACGGCGCGTGCGCAGGCGAGCAGGTTGCGCGCGCGTGCATAATAGCCGAGGCCTGCCCAGGCCGCCATGACATCGGCATCCTCCGCCGCCGCCAGATCGGCAACTGTCGGCCAACGCGCAATAAAACGCTCGAAATAACCCGCCACTGCCGCGACCGTCGTCTGCTGCAGCATCACCTCGGCCATCCAGATGCGATAGGGATCGGGCTTGCCGCCGCTATTCGGCGGGATGCGCCACGGTAGCACGCGCGCGGCGCGATCGTACCAGCCGAGCAGCCGGGCCGCGAAATCGCCTGCAATGTGGGAAGTCTGGACGCTCACCCCCTGCCTATGGCATGGCACCCGCGATGACGAAAGACGCGGGAGAGGATGCGCCGGCCAATAAGGCAAAGGCGAAAGCAAAGGCGAAAACCGCCAAGGCGCCCGTGCGTGCCTATGAACGCCCGCGTGGCGGCGAAGCCCGCATGGTATCCGACCTCGTGCCCGAAATCGGCCGCGCCGCCTTTCGCAAATTCGGCTTTGTCCAAAGCTCGGTCGTCAGCCGCTGGCGTGAGATCGTCGGCGACCGGCTCGCCGATGTAACCCAGCCCGCGATGATCCGCTTTCCGGCCGGGCAAAAGGCGGGCGGTACGCTCCACCTGACGATCAGCGGCGCGCACGCCCCGATGCTGCAACATGTCGCGCCCGACATCATCGGCGCGGTCAATCGCTTCTTCGGCTATGCCGCCGTGGCGCAGGTCCGCATGACGCACGGCCAGGTTACCCCCGCCGCGCCTGTTCAGCCGCCGGCAATGCTGAAACCCGTACCCGCCGAACTGGGGGATAGTCTGCGCGATATCGGTGACCCGGAACTGCGAACCGTGCTCGAACGGATGGCAGCGGGATTGGCGACCGCGCCGAAACTCCCCCGCATCAGCTGAAGGAAAGACGGCCGACGATGTCTTTTGACGACCCCCTTCTCGATCGCCGCACCGCGATGCTTGCGCTTTCGGGCGCTGCGTTGACCCTGGTCGCCGCAACACCCGCGCCGGCCTGGTCCTCGACCGTTACGACCAGCCCGATCGGCGCATTTCTCGTCGGCAATCCCGCGGCGAAGGTCCGGCTGGTCGAATATTTCAGCTACACCTGCCACGTCTGTGCCGATTTCGCCAAAGCGGGGTCGCTGCCGCTGAAGACGCAATATGTCGACCGCGGCCTCGTCCTGTTCGAATATCGCAATCTCGTTCGCGACCCGGTCGATATGACCGCGGCCCTGCTGGCGCGCTGTGGCGCCCCGAAGGCGTTCCCCGGCAATCATCAGGCGATCTTCAACGCGTTTCCAGCCGTGATCGCGAAGATCCAGAAAGCCACTGACGCGCAAAAAACCAACTGGCTCGAAGGCACGACCGGCCAGCGCGCGCGCAAGATCGCCGCCGACACCGGGCTCACAGCCCTGATGCGCGCGCGCGGCTATACGCAGGCGCAGATCGACGCCGCGCTCGACAGCGAGGTTGCGCAAGCCGAACTCACCGGAATGACCAACATCGGCCTCAATGCCGACCGCGTCGAAGGCACGCCGAGCTTTTTCGTCAACGGCCGCAACGCCGGGGTCACCGCGTGGCCCGCGTTGAAATCGAAACTCGACCTTGCGCTAAAGGCCTCGTAAAAGCCCCGCATTCCCGTTCTGTGGAGAAAGAATGACATGACCGCTTCGCTTCGTATCGCCCTTTTGTCGTCACTTGGCGCGCTCGCCCTCGCCGGTTGCGGCGACGGCGCCACCGACCCTTCCAAAGAACAGGCTGTGGTCGCCAAGGTTGCCCCGCCCGCCGGCAAGAGCTGGTCGCAGGTCGTGCGCGTCGACGGCGATGGCGTGGTGATGGGCAATCCCGACGCGCCGATCAAACTTGAAGAATATGGCGCCTTCACCTGCGGTCACTGCGCGCAGTTCGCCAAGGATTCGCACGAAGAGCTGAAGCGCGACTTCGTCGACACCGGCCGCGTTTCGTACAAGCTGACGCCGTTCATGCTGCACCCGGTTGACGCGATTTCGGGCGCGATCGTCAAATGCACCGGCCCCGACCGCTTCTTCCCGCTCGCCGATGCGACCTTCCTTGAGCATGAGGCGTTCATCGCTGGCGCCTCGAAGCCGGCACCGGGGATCGAAGAAGCCATGAAGCTGCCGCCCGCGCAGCGCTTCGTCGCGCTCGCCAAGGGCTGGGGGATCGATCAATTCTATCAGCAGCGCGGCGTCCCTGCCGCGACGATCCAGCAGTGCCTCGCCAAGGTTGAGAATGTCGAGGCGATCGAAAAGGGCACCAACAACGCGGTCGAGCAACATCAGATCAACAGCACGCCGTCGTTCGTCATTAACGGCCAGGTTGCCGAAGGTATCAACGGCTGGGGCCCGCTGCGTGACCGCCTGCGCACGATGGGCGCGCGCTGATTTGGCTTGGGGGTAGGCGCGAACCCTACCCCCTTGCGACTCCCCGTGGGGCGCGGCATGACAGCGTCAGGGGGATATGTGACATCAAGGTTGCACCGATTCCGATTCGATGAACTGCACGGGGCGTCCCCGTGCAGATAAAGCGGTTGCGCCTCACCGGTTTCAAAAGCTTCGTCGAACCTACCGAACTGCGCATCGAACCCGGGTTGACCGGCGTCGTCGGGCCCAATGGCTGCGGCAAGTCGAACCTGCTCGAGGCGATCCGCTGGGTGATGGGCGAATCATCCCCCAAATCGATGCGCGGCGGCGGGATGGAAGATGTGATCTTCGCGGGCACCTCGTCGCGTCCGGCGCGCGATTTTGCCGAGGTCGCGCTCCATTGCGACACCGAAGGCGCGCTGGTCGCCGGCCTGTCGGACTCGAGCGACGGCGACGATCTCGAGGTTATCCGTCGTATCGAGCGCGGCGCAGGGTCGGCCTATCGCGCCAACGGCCGTGACGTGCGCGCCAAGGACGTTGCGCTGATTTTTGCCGACGCCGCGACCGGCGCGCACAGCCCGGCGCTCGTCAGCCAGGGCAAGATCGCCAACGTGATCGCGGCCAAGCCGACCGACCGCCGCGCGATGCTGGAGGAAGCGGCGGGCATCGCGGGGCTGCACGTCCGCCGCAAGGACGCCGAGCAAAAGCTGCGCGCGACCGAAACCAACCTGACCCGGCTGTCCGAAATCGTCGCCGACATGGAAGTCCGCGCCAATGCGCTGCGACGGCAGGCGCGCGCCGCGGAGAAGTACAAGAAGCTGAGCGACGAGATTCGCATCGCCGAGGGGCGGCTGATCTATGCGCGCTGGCGCGACGCCGCCGCCGCCGCCGATCAGGCGCGCCGCGACGCCGATGCCGCCGAAGCGGCGGTGAAGACCGCGCAGGAAGAACTCGAAACCGTCTCCAAGGCGCAGACCGAGGTCGCAACGCGCGTCGCGGCGGCGCGCAGCGATGCACAGACGCAGCGCGAGGCACTGGCCGAGGCGACCGCGACGCAGGTGCGGTTGCAGGGCGAGGAGCGCGCCGCATTGCAGCGGCTCGAGGATCTCGCGGCGCAGCAAAGACGCCTCGCCGACGATCGCGCCCATGAAAGCGAACTCGCGCGCGAAGCCCATGGCGCGCTGACCGCACTCGATACCGAAAGCAAATCGCTGGCGCAGGACATCGCCGGCCATGACGCGGGCAAGGCCGCGCTCGCCGACGCCAATCTGGCCGCGCAGGCACGGCTTCGCGATGCCGAGGTCGCGCTGGCGCAGGCCCGCGCCAAGGCCGCGAGCGAAGCCGCCGACCGGCGCATTGCGGTGTCGGCACGCGATAGCGCCGAAGCCGCGGTGCGCCGGGTCGCAAATGACAAGGCACGCGTCGATTCAGAGGTCGCTTCGCTCGGTGACAGCGAAGCCCTCGGCGCGAGACATGCCGAAAGCGTCAAGGCTGCCGAAGCCGCCGAAGCGGCGATTGCCGCCGCCGAAACCGCGCTGCACGAGGCCGAGGCCGAACGCGAGACGACCGCTGCCGACCTCACAGGCATCGAAGCTGGCCTCGCCGAGGCGCGCGCCGCGCTCGCCGCGCTTGATGGCGAGGCGACAACCCTCGAACGCGCACTTGCCGCGGGTCGCCGCGACGAAAGCCGCATCCTCGATCAGCTTCGCGTCGCGCCGGGTTATGAAGCCGCGCTCGCCGCCGCGCTGGGCGACGATCTCGACGCCGGGACCGACACCGATTCGGCGCGCAGCTGGGGCGGTGTCGCCAGCGGGAAGAGCGACCCCGCGCTTCCGGCCGACACCCCAGCGCTCGCGGAATTTGTCAAGGCACCCGCTGCGCTCGCGAGACGACTTGCGCAAGTTGCGGTGGCCGACACCGACAGCGGACAAGCGCTCGCGGTCGGCCAGCGCCTTGTTACCTTGGGCGGCGTGATGCGCCGCTGGGATGGTTTCGTCACGCGCGGCGACGGCGCGACCGCAACCGAGCGGCTGCAACGCCAGAACCGCCTCGATGCGCTCGCCGCGCAGCGCCCGCAGGTCGAACTGGGGGTGCAGGAACTGCGCGATCGCCGTGATGCCGCCGCCGCGAAGGCGACCGAACTGACCGAAGCATCGGCCGCTGCCAGAAGGGCGCTCGCCGGGGCCGACGAGGCCCGCCGCACCGCGCTGCGCGCCGCCGATCAGGCGCAGGCCGCAATCGACCGCCACCGCGACGCCGCCGCGCTGTTCGACCGCCGCCTTGCCGAAATCGCCGAAGCCGCGAGCGAAGCCACCGAGCAGCTGGCGGCGCAGGAAGCCGCGCTTGCCACGCTGCCCGACGACAGCATCGCGCGCGCCGCGCTCGAAGCCGAAGATCGGGCCGCCGAGCGCGCACGCGCTGACGCCAACGCCGCACGCGACACACTGACCGCGCACGAACGCACGCTCGCGGGCTTGAGCGAACGGCAGGCGGTCGTCAGCGCCGAAATCAAGAGCTGGAAAGCGCGCGCGGGGGAGGCCGCGCGCCGCGTGACCGAGATGGACAAGCGCACCGACGCACTGGCCGCCGAGGCAGCAAAGCTCGCCGACGTTCCAGCGCGGCTCGCCGAGCAACGCGCCTCCGCCGAAGCGCAGCAGGCCGCACTGCGCGACAAGGTCGCGGCCGCCGAAACGCAGGAACGCGCCGCCGAGGCCGCGCTGCGCGAGGCCGAAACGGCGCTCAACGCGATCCGAGAGCGCGTTGCCGCCGCGCGCGAAACGCGCGCGGGTGCCATCGCACGGTCCGAAAATGCCGAGCTGCGGCGGATCGAGTTGGGGCGCCTGTCGGGCGAACGCTTCGAATGCCCGCCCCCGCTGCTGCCGCAAAAGGCCGGGTTCGAAAGCGAAAGCGTCGGCGATGCCAATGCCGAATCGGCGCAGCACGACCGGCTTGTCGCCGAGCGCGAGCGGCTGGGTCCGGTCAACCTCGTCGCCGCCGACGAACTGATCGAACTCGACACCGAGCGCGAGAAGAACGCCGCCGAGATCGAGGAACTGACGCAGGCGGTGCACCGCCTGCGCGGGTCGATCGGCAATCTGAACCGCGAAGGCCGCGTTCGCCTGCTCGCCGCGTTCGAGGCGGTGAACACGCATTTCCAGCGGCTCTTCACGACGCTGTTCAACGGCGGGCAGGCGCATCTCGAACTCGTCGATTCGGACGATCCGCTCGAGGCCGGGCTCGAAATCATGGCGCAGCCGCCGGGCAAACGGCTCGGCACGCTGACCCTGCTGTCAGGCGGCGAGCAGGCGCTGACCGCGGTCGCGCTGATCTTTGGCCTGTTCCTGACCAATCCCGCACCGATCTGCGTCCTTGACGAAGTCGACGCGCCTTTGGACGACGCGAATATCGAGCGTTTCTGCGACCTGCTCGATCGCATGGCGCGCGAGACCAACACCCGCTACCTGATCGTCACCCACAATGCGGTGACGATGGCGCGCATGCACCGCCTGTTCGGGGTGACGATGATCGAGCGCGGCGTGTCGCGCCTCGTGTCGGTCGACCTCGGCGGCGCCGAGGAACTGCTCGCCGCCGAATGACCGATAGCCCGGCCGACATCTATGATCCCGCCTTCGTAAAGGGGGTCTTCGACCGCTGCTCGCGCCGCTATATCCTGTTCAGCACTTTCTGCTCGATGGGTTTCACCGAACGCTGGCGCCGCGAATGCGTCGACGGGCTGGACCTGCCCGATAAACCGGGGCTGGCAGGGCTCGACCTGATGGCTGGCACCGGCGAGGCCTGGCCGCATCTGTTCGCCCGCCACCCGCATGTCGGCGACATCACCGCGGTCGATATTTCGTCGGGGATGCACCGTCTGGCGATGGAGCGGCTCCACAAGGAACGGAGCCACCGCATCGCCTTTGTCGAGGACAATGTCCTTGCGAGCAATCTGCCCGCGGCATCGGCCGATTTCATTCTGTCGACCTTCGGGCTCAAGACCTTCAACGCGGATCAGCTTCGTCAGCTCGCCGCGCTGACGGCGCGTCTGCTGAAATCCGGCGGGCGCTTTTCCTTCATCGAAGCATCGGACCCGAAGGGCTGGATTCTCCGCCCACTCTATCTCTTTTACCTGAAGGGCGTGCTGCCGATGATCGAGCGCCTTTTCCTGCGCGGGGCACAGGATTTCGCGATGATCGGCACCTATTGCACCAATTTCGGCGATGCGCAGCACTTTGCCATGATGTTGCGAGAAGCGGGACTGGAGGTCGAATTCCGCCGCCACTTCTTCGGCTGCGCCACGGGCGTCACCGGCAAGAAGCCCTAAGGCGCCGTCCCCACCACCAGCATCGCCGCGAAGATCAGGAGCCCGGCGAAACGATTGCTGCGAAACTTCGCCAGCGCATCCTCGCCATTCGCCGGATCGAGCGTCACCACCTGCCCCGTCAGGTGCACCGCAGCGGGCAGCAGCGCGATCAAGACCAGCGGATCGGGCCGCATTGCCCACAGCGCACCGCCCCAACAAGCAAGCGCCGCCGCGTAGCACATCGCGATGCCGCCCTTCACATGACGCCCCATCGCGCGCGCGCTGGACTTCACGCCGATCAGCATGTCGTCCTCGATATCCTGCAGCGCATAGATGGTGTCATAGCCGATCACCCATGCGATGCATCCGGCGTAGAGCAGGGGCAGGGCCAGGCCGTCGCCCCCGCCCACCGCCATCCAGGCGACAAGGGCGCCCCAGCTGAACACAAGGCCCAGCCACGCCTGCGGCCACCAGGTGATGCGTTTCATGAACGGATAGCCCGCAACGAGGATCAGGCTGGCGAGCGCGACAATCTGCGCGGGGCGCGGCAGCTGGAGCAGCACGATCAGCCCGACAAGCGACAGCAGCCCCGTCCATAGCAGCGCGCTCCGCACCGATACCGCGCCGCTCGCGACCGGGCGCGACGCCGTGCGCGCGACCCGGGCGTCGAGGTCGCGGTCGACGATATCATTATAGACGCACCCCGCCCCGCGCATCGCGATCGCGCCGGCGAGCATCCACAGGAACAAGGGCCAGTGACTGATCGCGCCGCCGCCCAGCGCGAGCGCAAAAGCGCAGGGCCAATAGAGCAGCCACCAGCCGATCGGCCGGTCGAACCGCGCGAGCAGCGCATAGGGCCGCGCCGCCGATGGCAGCAAGGCCAGGAATCCGCGGAGTTGGCTATCGGGAGGATGGGTGGCAGTCATCGATGCGCGGGCGATAGCAGCCTCGACGCGGGGAATAAATGCCGTTCGTGCCGATCAGGCCGGACAGGTCGCGGCCGCGCCGGGGGCCTTGACCCCAGAGAGATCGCGCGACTCGCGAATATTGAAGGCCGCGACCGATTGGATCGTCTTGGCCCCCAGCCACTTCCCATAGAGCAAAGGTTCGTATTGATACGTCACTTCCACGAACATCACCGCTGTTCCGCCGGCCGCTGTGACCTCGCGTCCCGTCGCGCCCATGCCCTTGAAATCGACGCCCGTGATGCCCGTAC
Organism: Sphingopyxis sp.; assembly: GCA_051861185.1. Classification (GTDB taxonomy): domain Bacteria; phylum Pseudomonadota; class Alphaproteobacteria; order Sphingomonadales; family Sphingomonadaceae; genus Sphingopyxis. The sequence continues at coordinate 159,177 of JBIMKQ010000005.1, read as the reverse complement.
CCTCAGGCCCATATGCAGACCTGACGCTCAGGTCGCCATAGCATCGCTGCCAGTGAATCCACTGGCCGCCATCCCTGTTCTGCTCGAGACTCGAGAGGATGATGCGGCCGCGCGTCTTGAAATCAAGGCCCGCGGCTTGCTTCTCCGCGCCCGAAAAGACCTCGTTGATGTCGATCTCGCGGATTTGCGGCAGCGTGAGATTGCTGCCCGCCGCGATGCGCGACGCATTGTCGGCCGTGTTCAGTCCCAACTGGCTGACGCGGGTATGGACCAGCGTCAGATTGGCAATCTCGAGCCCACCAAAGCCGACGAGCACGAGGAGGGGTATCGAGAAGGCCATTTCGATCAGAACGGACGCGCGATCGGCACCCGCGAGGCGCTTTGCCAGACCTCGCAGACGGCGTGGAATGAGGAGCCGGGTCATTCGCAAGTCTCCGGCGCAACTTCGCCGCCCGCCGCGAACGGCTGATTGCGAAGAATCGTGGTCGACGTCAGCGTCGTGTGAGTTGGCTGACCCAGCATGCTCCAGACGGGAAGGACGCGCTTGTAGCGCATCGATACCTGATACAGAACCACATCGTCCGCACCGCCGTTGCCGCCTTTGCCGCCATCCTCGATACAGCCATCGGCATTCTTCCGCGGCTCCTGTATCTTGCTGAAATCGTCATAGGCGCGGCGCGAGAAACTGACGGTCGCACTGCTGAAAACTCGCTTCACCTCGGACGCGACATGTCCGTCGAGTTTCGACTGATCGTCGGCATAGATTTCGATCGTCGCATCGCGGCCCGCCTTGGCGACGACGCCCTGCAGCACTTGCTGCGCGTACATTTGCCAGCAATAGTCGAATATTCCCATCAGGATGAGAAGGAATACGGGCGCGGTCATCGCGAATTCGATGAGCGCGACACCGCGCTCATGGCGACGAAGGCGGCGTAGCAGGGCTTTGAAAGGGCTCATTGCGCCAGCCTCAGTTTCGAAATCTGGCGGGCGATCGACTGGAACTGCTGGTTGAGCTGCGCGGCATTTTCCGCCTCGAACGCCTGGCCCGACGAGGCGCAGGTATTGAGGTTTGTATTAGCGCCGACGCCGAAGGAGATGACCCAAACCGTCACGCCGCGCTGACGCGCAAACCGGCACAATTGCACGAAGCGATTATTGTGCCGCGCGATGGCGTTGTTTTCCTTGGCCGTGGCGGTGCTTCCCGTCGCGCCGATGCGCGGCAGCGAGTTTTCATTGCCCTGGTGCGACAGATTGGTAGGTGGCGTCCGCATGTCGCCGTCGGTCATGAAAACGATGTGGCGGCTGATCGGGCGGCCATTATACGGCCCGTTTTCGTCGGCAAACAATCCTGTAGGCGAGATCAGGCGCGCGCCCCATGCCATGCCAGCATCATGATAAGTGAAGCCTTTCGGCTGGAGCGAGTTGATATAGGTCGAGAAGGTATTTTTGTCCGTCTTGGTCATCGTGGTCAGGTTCATTGCCGCAACCGGACAGGCCGCAGTATCGCCGCCCATCTGCGCGAAGCTGCTGGTCGAGCTCGAGGTGCCGAAGTAAGGCGTCGGCGAAGACCGGGGATAGGCGACGGCTGGCAGGAACAATTTCCATTTGGTGTCCTGGGGATTCTCCCCGAAATTGGTTGGCACCATGTCGATGTCCATGTCGAAGGCGTCGGCGGGCGCAGTTTCGTTCGCCGCGAACTCCTCGGTCTTGCGTTCGATGATGCAGCCCTGCCACGCAAGCGAAACGCCGGTGCCGGACGTACCGGTGTCGGCCTCATCAGGTTGCCCCGCCTTCGCTTTACGGGTGTCAATATCCCGGTCCTGATAAAGATATTTTTCGAACACTTCGACCTTGGTTTCGGTGGTCGTCGATACGTAGGTGCGGGTGAATTTCGCGTTCTTATATTCTTTTTGGCATTTCTTGCTGGCCCATCTGTAGCGGTAGGTCCGGTAGGTATAAAGTTGCGTCGTGTTGTAGGTTGTGACGCGCTTGCTACCGTCTTCATATTGGCCGGTCTGGTTATAATTCGGCGATCCGCTCGGCGACGCTGTCGTATTCACGGGCGGCGTCAATGCATTGCATGCATTTTCGTCCTTGGCCGTGACCGTGCCGTTACTCGTCCAGCTTGCGTCCAACGTCGTCGCGCTGTCGGTGTATTCGGTGCTTGGTACCGTCTCCGGATTTCTATATTCCGTACGATAATAGGGCGTCCGCGACGGCAGCGAAGTCACGTCGTCCAGCCAGTCAGGATTCTTGGCATACAGGATATGCCCGACATTGACCGACGAACTGTAGGGAACGACCCCGAACCGCAATCGCCCGTCGCCGACATCGGCGTTGGTCAGCGTATCGAAAAAGTCGATCGACGCTTTGCGTAGCGCCACGATCTTGGTGTCGGTATCGGACGATTCGGCCTTGCTCGCCATCGATCCGGTCACGTCGAGCACCATCATGACATCGACGTTCGAGATTTCGAGTTTCGCAGTGCAATCAGCAGCCAGCGCGAACCGGTCCTTGCCGAAGATATACATCAGCGCGGTGGGCAGGTTCGCGGTCGCGCGACCCGTGACATCCGATGCTCCGGCCGCCCACGACGTAAAGGCAACGCTCTCACTGCCATATCTGCCGGCGGGAAAATTGAAGCTGAACATCTTGCTCGCTTCGAGTTTCGAGGTATCCGAATAGGCGGTCCCGCCCATCGCGCGCCGCCCGGCGAGAACGCCCGCGTCGCACGCCTGCTGCAAACGCAGCTGCGTCATATAAGCGCGGCCGATATCGACCGCCGAACCGACGATACCGATGACCGGCACGATTGCGGCCGCGGTGAGCATGAACGCATTGCCGCGCTGGTCGCGCAAAAGCTTTGTGGCGCCGAGCCGCAGCCGGCTGAATACGGTCCCTCGCATGGCCTAAACCCCTCTTCGACCAACGACGCCCCCCACTAGATGGGCCGCTGGTACTCTCGCACCTAGGGGAGGACTGCTTACCAAAATGCTAATCGAGGCTGGTCGGATTGCGCCGGAGTGGCGGTTTTGACCCGGATCGGGACAGGATCACTCGTCCTACGGCAAAGGATGCACAAAATATCGCCTTCTGTTATCGACTTGGTCATGCCCGCGATTCCTGCCTGGCCGCCTGCCAGCACACCCCGTTTGTTCGTCGACCTGCCGCTGGGACCCGACGCCGCCCCGATGATCGACGGCCCCGCCGCGCATTATCTGCTCAACGTGATGCGGATGAAGGCGGGCGATCCGATCCTGCTGTTCGACAATATCAGCGGGGAATGGCTCGCGGTCGTCGCCGATTCGGCGAAACGGCAGCTGACGCTGCGCATCGAACGCCAGATGCGCGCGATCGAACAAGTCCCCGACCTGTGGCTCTGTTTTGCGCCGGTGAAAAAGGCGCGGCTCGACTGGATCATCGAAAAGGCGACCGAACTGGGGGTCGCACGGCTGCAGCCCGTGATCACCGAACGCACGATCGTCGAGCGCGTCAAAAGCGAGCGGCTGGAAGCGCAGATCATCGAGGCGTGCGAGCAATGCGGACGCACCGCGCTCCCTACGCTCGCCGAACCCGTGAAATTGCCGCAGCTGCTGAAGGACTGGCCGACGGGTCGGGTGCTGCTGTTCGCCGACGAGGCGGGGGGCGCGCCGCTGGGCGACATTAATGCCCCCCCGCCCGCAGCGATCCTCACAGGGCCCGAAGGCGGCTTTACCGCGCGCGAACGCGAATTGCTGATCGCGCATGCCGCCGCCCGCCGTATCGCGCTTGGCCCGCGCATTCTTCGCGCCGAAACCGCCGCCATCGCGGCGGTCAGCCTGTGGATGGCGCAACATGGCGATTGGTCGGCGCGCGCCTGAGACGCCAAATCTGTCCCGCTACCGAACAGAAATGCCGCCAAGCCACCGATTTTAACCGCATATTAGCTATGCGTGGGCATAGCGGCCCAATGCAACGGCAGGACCAGAGCCGATATTGCTGGCGTGGGGGCCAGTGCGCGCAGTTTGTACGGGCCTTTCTGATGCTCGTCGGGCTGGCGTGGGCGCTCGCCTTCGGTCCGGCCGCGGCGCAGACGACGACCACCTACAGCAACACAATCACCGGCACGATCAGCGAAACCGCGACCGCATGCATCAGTCCGATGGTGCGCAATTTTACCGTCACGGCCAACGCGCAGATCACCGATGTGAACATAGGGGTGCAGCTGGCGCATAGCTATCGCGGCGACCTTCGCGTAACGCTCGTTTCGCCGGCCGGCACCGTCATCAACCTGATCACCAATGTCGGCACGTCGGCAGACAATCTGAACGTCCTGTTCGACGATAGTGCGGCCGCCAGCATCACGGCGCACACCACGAACGATAGCACGGCGACCGCTCCCCCCTATCAGCGCAGCTTCCGCCCCGAAGGGTCGCTCGCGAATATCAATGGCGAGGGGTCGGCGGGGACCTGGCAGCTCACCATCTGCGACTCGCTCAACGGCGACACCGGAAACTTTACCCGAACCGACCTGACGCTGACGACTGTGCCGATCGCGCCTTACGCCGATCTGTCGCTGACCAAGTCGGTCAGCAATGCCGCGCCGGCGTTCGGCGCCAGCATCAACTATGTGTTGAGCGTGACCAACGCGGGCGCATCGACGCTGACCGCGTCCGGGGTGACGGTGCAGGACACGCTGCCCGCGGGTTTCAATTTCACCGGCGCGTCGGGCTTTGGCAGTTACAACGGCACGACCGGCGTATGGACAGTGGGCAGCATTCCCCCCGGCACGACGCGCACCCTGACGATCAGCGGCACCGTCGCCGCGACGTCGGGCGCGACCGTCGCCAACATCGCCGAGGTCAGCGCGTCCTCCGCCTTCGATCCCGATTCGATCCCGGGCAATGGTACGGCGGGCGAGGATGATTTTGATAGCGCCAGCTTCACCGTCTCGGGCTCGCGCGTGGCCGGAACGCCGCCAACGCTCGTCTGCCCGGTCGGCACGACGGTCCACGACTGGGATGGCATCAGCTGGCCGGCGGGCACAACGGGCGGCAGCTACGCCCTGCCCGGCATCGGGACGATGAATTTCAATATCGCGATCAGCGGCGGCGCGTTCCTGAACAATGCAACCTATGGCGGCCAGTCGCCGACGCGCCAGAACGTCGTCACCGGCGGTATCGCGCCCGCTCAATTTTCGATCTTCCAGATCGCCGATTTCACCAGCCAGGCCGGCACGATAACATCGACGATCACGCTTCCGACCGCGGTCCCCGGTGCGCAATTCCGTCTGTTCGATATCGATTATGCCGCGGGCCAGTTCGCCGACCGCGTGACCGTGACCGGCAGTTTCAACGGATCGCCGGTCACCCCCAACCTGACCAACGGGGTCAGCAATTATGTCGTCGGCAACAGCGCCTATGGCGACGCGACATCGGCCGACGCCAGCGCGAACGGCAATGTCGTCGTGACCTTTGCCGCGCCGGTCGACACGATCATCGTCACCTATGGCAGCCACAGCCTCGCCCCGACCGATCCGGGACAGCAGGGCATGGCGGTCCACGACGTCACCTTCTGCCGCCCGACCGCCAACCTGACCATCGTCAAGACAAGCAGCGTCGTGAACGATCCGGTGAACGGCGCGACCGACCCTAAGGCGATCCCGGGCGCGACGATGCGCTACTGCATCCTCGTCACCAACAATGGCAGCGGCACCGCGACCGGCGTCAACGTCGGCGACGCGCTGCCCGCCAGCACGACCTTCGTCGCGGGTTCGCTGCGCAGCGGCACGAGTTGCTCTGGCGCAACAACCGTCGAAGACGACAATGCCAGCGGCTCGGACGAAAGCGATCCGTTCGGCGCGTCGATCACCGGCGCCAGCGTCGCCGCCGTGACGCCGGTACTGGCGCCAGCAAGCGCGATGGCGGTCGCTTTCGATGTGACGATCAACTGATGACCCGGCACTCCCGAACCCACCTAGCGCGACTGTGCGCCCTGATCGTCATCGCAGGATCGATGGCGGCCGCACCGGCGCAGGCGCAGCGCGTCATCGTCAATCCGTCGTTCGAGGCCAACGATCCGCAAGGGCCGGGCGCGGCCAATTACGAAATCTATTCGAACGGGTCGGTCATCGGGTGGGATTCGGCGTCGGGTGAAATCGAACTGTGGGACAGTAATTTCAACAGCGTCCCCGCCTATGCCGGTTCGGTGTTTGCCGAAATGAACGCCAATGTCCCCGGTGCGCTCTACCAGAATATCTGCATGGTCACCGGCGAGACGATCGGCTGGACCTTTGCGCATCGCGCGCGATCGGGCGGCCCCGCGACGCAGACCGCACGGTTCCAGATTGCGAACAGTTCGGGCGCGCAGATCCAGGCGCTGGCGTCGCAGTCTTCGACGATCAACAATATGTGGAACGTCAATAGCGGGTCGACGACCTACACCGGTGCTTCGGGGATCCAGCGCGTCCAGTTTATCACGACCGACGCCGGCAGCATCGGTAATTTCCTCGACGATATCCGGATCACGCTGAACCCGTTCATCGAGCTCTCGACCGCGAGCGCGTCGGGGGTCGAATCGCTTGCGACCGCCAATCTTCCGACGCTCACTGTCAACGGCACGCTGTTCACGGCGCGCACGGTCAATGTCAGCATCACCGGCGGCACCGCGACGCGCGGCACCGACTATACGACGCCCGGCGGCGGCGCGACCTTCACCGTCACCATCCCCGCGGGCACTTACCAGAACACCGCCGTGCCGCTGGGCATCCAGATCGTCGACGACGCCGCGACCGAAAGCAGCGAGACGATCCAGATCGCGCTGAACAGCGGCACGGGCTACACCGTGTCGAGCACCACGAGCTGCGGCGGCGCGGCGCGGACGGCGAGCACCTATACGATCACCGACAATGACTCGCCCGTCGTTCTCGCGAAGAACTGGACGAACGGCATTGCGGGCGATGCGGTCGGCCTGTCGATTTCGGGCGGCCTCCTGCCCAGCGCGGGAACGTCGACCGTTGGCGGGGGCGCGACCAACGCGACGGCCGTGGCGACCCCCGGTTCGACGCTGACGCTGACCGAGGCGTACACGACGGGCAGCGCCGCCAATTACAACGGCAGTATCGAATGCCGGCGCAACAGCGACAATGTCGTCGTCGCGACCGCGGGCACGGGGCTCAGCCGCACCGTCGTTATGCCCTCGGGCACCTCGCTGACCTGCACCTGGACCAACAGCCGCAAATCGGCGACGCTGGTAGTGCGCAAGACATGGGCCAACGCCCAGACGACCAACGCCGTCACCGTCGCGACCAGCGGCCTGATCAACAACGCCAGCCTCGCGTCGGTTGCAAACAGCGCGAACGAGACCGACACCAATGCCGCGGTCACCGTCTACGCCGCCGAAAGCGCAACGCTGGCCGAGACCTTCACCGTCGGCAATGGCGCCAATTACGCACAGGCGCTGGCCTGCACGGGAAATACGGCGCCGCTTACGGGCAATGTGCTGTCGGTCGATCCCGCCGACACCGCCATCGTCTGTACCTTCACCAACAGCTATATCGTGCCGCTGTCGATCGCGAAGACATCGCTCGCCTACAGCGACCCGGTGAACGGCCTGACCAACCCCAAACTGATCCCCGGCGGCTTTGCCAATTACAGCCTGACCATTACCGCCCCCGCGGGCACCAGCCCGTCGAACAACAGCGTGATCGTCACCGATGCGATCCCCGCGAACCTCAGCCTGTTCGTCGGCACCTACGCCCCCGGCCCCGGCCCGGTGCGCTTCACCGCCGGCAGCAGCGCGCTGACCTACAGCTTCGCCAGCCTCGCCAGCACAACCGACGATCTCGAGTTTTCGAACAATGGCGGCGCCAGCTGGACCTATGGCCCGAGCGCCGACGCCAATGGGGTCGATGCGACCGTCACCCATGTCCGCGTCCGGCCAAAGGGGTCGATGGCGCCGGGATCGAACTTCACGATCAACCTCCGCGCGCTAGTCAAATAGGGCCATTCCAACAGTCGATTGCTTTCTGTACCGAACCGTATAATGGCGCGATATGAGCACGCGCACCGCCTCGGACAGCAACGATCCCATCGTCGAAAGCCGCGACCAGCTCGCGGTCCCCATGATCAAGGGCGAAAAACCCAAGGACCGCTGGCGGATCGGCACCGAGCACGAGAAATTCGTCTATCGCACCGCGGACCACCGCGCGCCCAGCTATGACGAGCCCGGCGGCATTCACGACCTTTTGATGGCACTCACCCGCTTCGGCTGGGAACCGGTGATCGAAGGCGGCAAGGTCATCGCGCTTGCGGGCAGCGACGGGACCGTCAGCCTCGAACCTGCGGGCCAATTGGAATTGTCCGGCGCCCCGCTCGAAAATCTCCACCAGACCTGCGCCGAAACCGGCCGCCACCTGAAACAGGTGAAAGAGGTCGGTGCCGAACTCGGCCTCGGTTTCCTCGGGCTCGGGATGTGGCCCGACAAGACGCGCGCCGAGCTGCCGATCATGCCCAAGGGGCGCTACAAGATCATGCTCGACCATATGCCGCGCGTCGGCAGCATGGGTCTCGACATGATGCTGCGCACCTGCACGATCCAGACCAATCTCGATTATTCGAGCGAAGCCGACATGGTGCAGAAATTCCGCGTCTCCCTCGCGCTGCAACCGATCGCGACCGCGCTGTTTGCCAGCTCGCCGTTCACCGAGGGCAAGCCCAACGGTTATATGTCGTACCGCAGCCATATCTGGACCGACACCGATCCCGCGCGCACCGGCATGCTGCCCTTCGTGTTCGAGGACGGCTTCGGTTACGAACGCTATGTCGACTATATGCTCGACGTGCCGATGTATTTCGTCTTCCGCGACGGCAAATATATCGACGCCGCGGGGCAGAGCTTCCGCGACTTCCTGAAAGGCGAGCTGCCGGCGCTGCCCGGCGAAAAGCCCCGCATCTCCGACTGGAACGACCATTTGTCGACCGCCTTCCCCGAAGTGCGCCTGAAGAGCTTCCTCGAAATGCGCGGCGCCGATGGCGGCCCGTGGAACCGCATCTGCGCGCTCCCGGCGCTGTGGGTCGGCCTCCTCTATGACCAGGGCGCGCTCGACGCGGCGTGGGATCTCGTCAAGGGCTGGAGCATCGAGGAGCAGCAGACGCTCCGCGACGCGGTCCCGAGCGAAGGCCTCGACGCCCCCGCCCCCGGCGGCGGCACGGTAGGCGAGCTTGCCCACCGCGTGCTCGACATCGCAGCAGCGGGCCTTGCGGCGCGCGGCGAGGTCAATTCGATGGGCGACAATGAAGTCGGCTTCCTCGAACCGCTGCGCCGCATCGCCAAGAACGGCAAATCGCCCGCGCACGACCTGCTTGATCGCTACGAGGGTCCGTGGGGCCACGATCTGTCGAAGATCTACGACGAACTGAGCTTCTAAGGGACGTTCGCGCCCCGAAAGTGCAGCAAAAACGCAACACCGCTGACACGAACGTCAGCGGTGAGCGCTTCGGCGATTGATCGCGCGCGCTCAGAGAGCCAAGAAGCGATCGGTTTTTCGCCTCTCCCATTGTCACCTCTGTTTCAGGAAGCTCGCCATGCGCCACTTTCCTTCCACTATTGCTATAAGCGTCGCCCTCGCCACCGCGGCCTGGGCCGCGCCGGCCGCCGCGCAGGATACGGCTCCCGTCGCTGAAGACAGCGGCCTCGGCGACATCGTCGTCACCGCGCAGCGCCGCGAGGAAAGCCTGCAGGATGTGCCGGTTTCGGTCAGCGTGTTGTCGGGCGACACGCTCGATGCGATCACCTCGACCGGGTCCGACGTGCGCGTGCTCGCGGGCCGTGTGCCCAGCCTCAACATCGAAAGCTCGTTCGGCCGGACCTTCCCGCGCTTCTACATCCGCGGGCTCGGCAACACCGATTTCGATCTCAACGCATCGCAGCCGGTCAGCGTCGTCTATGACGACGTCGTCCTCGAAAACCCGATCCTCAAGGGCTTCCCGATCTTCGACCTCGACCGCATCGAAGTGCTGCGCGGGCCGCAGGGCACCCTGTTCGGCCGCAACACGCCGGCAGGCATCGTCAAGTTCGACACCGTCAAGCCCGGCAAGACCGGCGGCTATGCGCGCGCCAGCTATGGCCGCTATGGTACCACGCAGGTTGAGGTTGCGGCGGGCGCCGCCGACGACAATGGCTTCTCGGTCCGCCTGTCGACCTTGTTCCAGCATCGCGACAATTGGGTCGACAATGTCGCGACGACCAAGAAGAACGACCTCGGCGGCTATGACGACATCGCCGCGCGCCTCCAGCTCCAGTATGAAAACGGCCCGTTCACCGGCCGCGTGACCGGGCAGGTCCGCATCTATGACGGCTCGGCGATCATCTTCCGCGCCAATACGCAGCTTCCAGGCAGCAACAAGCTCGTCGGCCTCGGCGGCGCGGGCACCGAGTTCAAGCGCGACGAAGTCTATCAGGACGGGCTGAACTTCCAGAAGCTCAACACCTACAACGCCGGGCTGAACCTTGAATATGATTTCGGGCCGGTGACGGCCTATTCGGTCACCTCCTACTGGAACGGCAATTTCCGCAGCCGCGGCGACATCGACGGCGGTTTCGGCGCGGTGTTCCTGCCGGTGTCGGGTCCGGGGCTGATCCCGTTCCAGGCGCAGAGCCAGGACAATGTTCCCAGCCTCGACCAGTTCACGCAGGAAATCCGCATCGCGTCGAACAACAGCGGCGGACTCGGCTATCAGTTCGGTGCCTTTTATTTCGACGAAAAGCTCGACATCTCGAGCTTCGAGTTCGGCGGCCCGACCGACGCCACCCCGTCGGCGATCGCGATCCAGCGTCAGGACAGCGAAGCCTACGGCCTGTTCGGCTCGGTCAATTACGCATTCGACAATGGCTTCAAGCTGCAGGCCGGCGCGCGCTACAATCATGACACGCGCGATTTCGTCGCCTCGCGTCCGGTCGAGACGCGCCCGGCTTTTGTCGTAAGCCCGAACACCCCGGTCCCGCCACAGGCCGCCAAGGTCAAGGGCAAGCTGCTGACGTGGGACGCCAGCGCAACCTATGAGGCGTCGGACGCACTCACGCTCTACGCCCGCGTCGCACGCGGCTATCGCGCGCCGTCGGTGCAGGGTCGCCTGACCTTCTCGCGCACGATCTCGACCGCCGATCAGGAAGAGACGATGTCGTACGAAGCCGGGATCAAGACCGCCTTCCTCGACAACCGCGTCCGCTTCAACCTGACCGGCTATTATTTCGACACCAAGGATCTTCAGCTGACCGCGGTCGGCGGCACGTCGAACGTCGCCAGCCTGCTCAACGTCGACGCGAAGGGTCACGGCATCGAGGCCGAATTGCAGGCGGCGCCGGCGAAGGGCCTGACCTTCTCGATCGGCGGCGCGTGGAACGTCGCCAAAATCGACGATGCCAACGCCTTTGTCGCAGGCTGCGGCTCGGCGACGCCGTGCACCGTGCTAGACCCGCCGCGCGCCGGCAGCCCGGGCATCTTCTCGATCGACGGCAACCAGCTGCCGCAGTCGCCGAAGTTCACGCTCAACTGGACCGCGGGTTATGAAATCCCCGTCGGCGACGGCGCGATCTATGCGTTCACCGACTGGTATTATCGTTCGAAGGTCCAGTTCTTCCTCTATCGCTCGGTCGAATTTTCGGACGACAAGCTGCTCGAGGGCGGCCTGCGCGTCGGCTATCGCACCGATCGCTTCGACATCGCCGGCTTCGTTCGCAACATCACCAACGATGAATCGGCGACCGGCGGCATCGATTTCAACAACCTGACAAGCTACGTCAACGAACCCCGCATCTTTGGCGTCGAGGCGGGCTTCAAATTCTAAGCTGCTTTCGATCCGCGCGGGGAGAAACCCCGCGCGGATCGGGCTTCGCTTCCAATTATTTCCATGATATCATTGCCCTGCAACGATGTAGGAGTCGATGATGTCCCGATTGACCCTGAGCCTTCTCGCCGCCGGTTTGCTCGCGACCGCTGCGTCCGCCGCAGACATGCCTTCGCCCGCCTTATTGGGCGCCATGGGCTATGCCGAGACTGTCCGAACATATCCCATAAGCCGGAACGATAGCCCCAAGGCAGTTCTTGAGCGGCTTGACCGCTTGTGCGCCAGCAAGCGGCGCGCCGATCAGCAGCAATGCGAGCAAGCGTGGCGCGCGATCAATGTGGCCTATGCCGAGTTGCAGGCCAAGCGCGCCGTCGCGGCCGGCGCGGTGAAAGATTAAGCGACTGGCCCGACGCGTTCGTCGGGCTCAAGCCGTATAAGGGGACGCTTGCGGCCTGTTATCCGCTTGAAAAGGCGTGGTATAAAAGCGTGCTCCTGCGCCCAGTTCCAATAGGCCTGGTACGCCGGATCGGCGAGGAGATGTTTCTCCTCGGTCTTGGCACGCCAGTAATAGATGCCGCTGACCAGCCCGAGCAGGATGACGTTGCGCGCGCCCTCGACCCAGCCGCCTGCGGTGACGAGGAAGGGGAGCGACCCGACCCACCAGCTGAGATTCTTCGAAATATAGGCCGGGTGCCGCGTGAAGGCATAAGGTCCGTGCGTGATGACGCCGCGATGCGTCAGGTTCGAAAAGCGGATGCCGAACGCCATCGTCGCCCAGCTGTAGATCGCCGTGAGCAACACCAGCACCACGCCCCAGACGATCAGCCAATTCTCATGGCCCGCGAGCCAATACCCCCAGTCCGAGCCGCCCACCTGATAATCGAGCGGGCCGCCGTTCATCAGGATGAAGGGCGGGTAGCAGACCAGCGCCGCGACCCAAGCCATGCCATAGGGATTGGCGGTGCGGATATGTGCGTCGAGCGGCTTTAGCGTCAGGATATAGCCGACGGTCGCGATATGGACGTCGATCAGATAGAGGAAATTGATTGCCCACAGCCCGGTCATATAGGGATTGGCAAGCACCTCGCTCATGGGCACCGTGACCAGCGCTGAAAAATTGCCGGGCACGATCGACAGCATGAAGGCGGTGAAAAATCCCTTCACCGCCCAGGCACGCAGATGATGGCCGACCGCACGACCATCGACCGGTTGCCCGGGTGCAACCAGCCAACGCCCGAACTGATAGCAACCGTCGCGCGGCTCGATCATGCGTCGGTCGAGCCACAGCATATAGGGCACCGAAACGAGCAGCAGCCACGGCGCGACGGTTTCGAGCAGGTTCATCGAAAAGGCGTAATTGCCCTCCCAATAATAGCGCATCGTCGCATAGATCAGCGCGATCAGCCCCCAGGTTGCCCACATGCCCGCGAGCTTGGTCAGGCTGATGTCGAGCGTCTCGCGCCACGGACGGCGCTGCGCCCAGTCGATACCCGTCGACGGATTGCGATGCACCTTGTCGACGAAGATCGACCACAGCACCATCGGGCCGCCGCAAGCCAGCACGCTGGCGATCGCCGAGTTCGGGCCGTTCATAGCCCCGCGATCGCCCCAATCGACGCCGAGGAACGCCGCGATCTCGGGTGCGAAACGCGCGATCAGCAAGTAGCTTACCAGTCCCCCGAGCCCGACGATACCGACCCCGGCGCTGACCGCCGAACGCGGACGGACGGCGACCGGTCCCGGCTGGCTGGCCGATTCGTGTGTCTCGGATGAAGCAGATTTCGCCATGATATTCACCCGCTTAGCCCTACCCAAAAATGGTAAGCAAGCCGTCAATATAATCAGCCGATTCGCAGGCTATTTCCTGCCAAAATGGCCGCGTTCCGGCCGTTTGACACCGTTCACCGCATGTTGGTTTCGACTCAGCCCGAGTCGCCCCGCAAAGATTCGCGCCGCCAAGGTCCGCCTGATACAGCGCGCATCAATCGGGGCGGAGGGCTCCTAAAACAAACAAGATGGGGTCGCCACTTGTCATCGAAAAATTTGGGTCTGCGCGATTTGCGCCAGCGTTTTTCTGCGCTGTTTCAAGACCATGAAATCTTCGTTCGTACGCACGGACATGTCCGTTTTCTGCGTGTCAGCGCGGTCTGGCAAAAGCGCGTCGCGCTGATCGCCGCGATTGTGCTGCTCGCATGGGCCGGCGCCACGCTGGCGGTGCTCGTCAATCAGCTGCTCTCGTCGGGTGAGCGTGCCGCGGTCGCACAGCAGCAAGCCGCCGCCGCCGCGTCCGAAGCGCGCATCGCCAAATATCGCGACAATGTCGCCGAAACCGCCGCCGATCTCGAAGACCGGCAGGAACAACTCGAAGAATGGTCGAAGGTTCACTTCGGCGTCGAGCCCGCGGCGGTGACGCCCGAAATCGGCACCGAAGGCACCGCTCCGGCGGCCGAAAAGGCGCCGCTCAAGATCAGCCAACTTGAAAATGGCGCAACGATCGACCCCAGTTTGCCCCCCGAAGCGCAAATCCTCGCTCGGCTCGAAGCGCGGCAGGAGGGTTTCGCGGCGCGCTTGCTGACCGCCGTCAACGAACGCGCGGCAAAGGCCGAAGGCGCCGTTGCCAAGCTCGGCATGAACCCCGCCGCGCTGGTTCGCAACGCCGCGGCCGGCCGAGGTGGACCGTTCATCCCCTATCGTGGCCGCGCCGGCCGCGCGAGCTCGCTCGGCAAGTCGTTCGTCGCGCTTGAAAGTGCGCTCTTCCGCATGGAAGTGCTCGAACGCACGCTCGTTGCGATCCCGTCGGGCCAGCCCGCGAATGTGCTGATGCTCTCGTCGAGCTTCGGTTATCGCAGCGACCCGTTCACCGGCGCCGGGGCGATGCACTCGGGGCTCGATTTCCCCGGCCCGATGGGCACCCCGATCCTTGCCGCCGCCCCCGGCCGCGTCGTCTATGTCGGGCAGAAGTCCGGGTACGGCAATGTCGTCGAGGTCGATCATGGCCAGGGCATCCTGACCCGCTACGCCCACTTGTCGGGCTTCACATCGACCGTCGGTGCGCAGGTTGCCGCGGGCCAGCAGATCGCCAAAATGGGCTCGACCGGCCGTTCGACCGGCAGCCACCTGCATTTCGAAGTCCGTTTGAATGGCGTCGCGGTAAACCCGCGCCGCTTCCTGGAGGCCAAAGCCGATGTTCTCGAAGTCAAAGACGACGCAAGGCAGCGAGTCGGTTCCGTCGCTGCCGTCCGCGGTGCCCGCTAAGATGGCGACCGGTGCCCGCCACACGACCTTTTCGATCCTTGGATCCGACGTCGTCATCACCGGCAATGTCGCCGCCAGCGTCGACCTGCACGTCGACGGCAAGATCGACGGCGATCTGAAATGCGCCAACCTCGTCCAGGGCGAGGCAAGCGAAATCAAGGGTTCGGTTGTCGCCGAGACCGCAAAGATCGCCGGCCTGCTCGACGGCGCGATCGAGGCCAAGACGCTGATCGTCCACGCCACGGCGAGGATCACCGGCGACGTCACCTACGAAAATATCACGATCGAAAATGGCGGCAAGGTCGAGGGAAAGCTGAGCCATCGCCGCCACGGCGCCGCGGCAAAGGCGCCGCCGCCGCTGGAAATCGTCGAGAACAAGTCGGCGTCGGCCGGCCTCTAATTCGATATCGCGACCTCGCGGTCGGATGTTTGTCCACCGGCGCCTTGGTGCCGCTGGACGATAACCTTGTTACGTCCGCCGCGTTTCGCATCATAAAGTGCTTCGTCGGCCAGCCGGTATAGCTGCCGGAAATCGCAGGCGGGCCGCACTTCGGCGACGCCCACGCTCGCGGTGACCAATCTTTCGCCGACCGCTTCGCTATGATCGCACGCGCCGATGCCGCGGCGGATGCTCTCGGCAAAACGATTGAGGATGATCCCCTCCATCCCGATCGTCAGCAGGCCGAACTCCTCTCCGCCGAGCCGCGAGACGGTGCACATCGGCCCTTCCCAGCGCTCGATCCGGCGCGCGATGCCGCACAGCACCGCGTCGCCCGCGTCATGACCAAAAATATCGTTGATCGACTTGAAACGGTCGATGTCGACGAGCAGCAACGCCGCTGGAAGATTGTCGGCGCGCGCGCGTTCGAGCAGCGGCGTCACGCTCTCGACAAAGCCGCGGCGATTGGGCAGCCCGGTCAGCGGATCGCGCCGCGCCAGCTGCTGCGCCTGCGCTTCGCCGCTGCGCGCGTGGTCGCGTTCGATCCGCAGGTGCGCGAGCCGGCGCGTTGCCGCAGCGGCGAGCCACAGCGCCTGCCAGGTTGCGGCAACGAGCACGAGCAGCTTCGATCCGCCCCCCCAGAAACCATTCTCGACATCGACGATGTGGATGAAGGCGAGGATCGCCATGGGCAGACCCCACGCCGCCAGAAAGTCGCGCGCTTCGACCGATCCGCGCCGCCATGCCCAGCCAAGATAGATGGCGACCAACAGAAGATCGGCGATGATGACCAGCCCCAATATGTCGGCAAGCGGCCCCAGGCTGCCGCTGCGTATCAATGCCAGCGGAATTCCCGCGACCCCAACGCCCAAGCCGAGGGCCAGCGCGATCGTCCGGAGCCATTTCGGCACCATGGCCCGATCGACGGCCATCACCGCGCTCAACGTGGCGACGGCAATCGCGAGACACGCGAGGAAGGTGCCGACTTGCGCCGACATGGTGCCGGCCATTCCCGGCACGAGCGCCAAATGCATCTGGGACCAGAAGGTGCCCCAAAGCAGCATCGTCCCCGACCACGCCGCCTGCCACGCCAGATATTGGCGGCGCACCGCAACGGCGAGCGAGAGGCTGTAAATACAGCTGACGAGCAGAAGCGTAAGTGCGGCACCGACCGCGGCGGCCATGCCGGCCGACTGCATCGCCGCCTCTGCCTTCGGCACCAGCCTTGCGCGCACAAAGACATGGCTGGCGAGCCGGTCGAAGCGCATCGTCGTCGCGGTCAGCGGCACCCCGCGTTCGGGCGCTTCAAACAGGATTTGCCCGCCGACGCGCCAATGCGACCCGTAACGGCCCTGCCGCACCTGCTGCCAGCGCGTTGCGCCGTCGGCATAAGAGAAGGCGACCGCCAGCCGATCGAACCGCGACTGATGAACCATCAGCGCGGTGTCGCTGCGCCTGCCGCCGCGAGCGTCGATCGGCACGCGCAGCCAGAGGCTCCCTTGCTGATAGTCCGCCGGCGATGCGCGGCATGAGAAACGAAGCGTCGAAAGGCTGTCGTCGGGCGCCGCAATATCGCTCTGCGCGTGACAAAGGTCGCGGTCGATGTCGAGCGTCATCGCCGCTGCCGGCGCGGCGCAGAGCGTGAGCACCAGCAGAGCGAAGCCGAGCGCGAGCCGGCCGCACAGGTTCGCAAAAAGATCGCCCGCCACAGTCATCGGTGCCCCATCGCACAAATATGTTGGAAAATGTTTAGCATCATTGGACGGGTGGCGCGACGTTAACGGCGGCCGACCTGTATCGTGACCCGGACCCGGTCGCCCAGCCCGACCGCTTCGGACCGCTGAACCGCGACCTTGATCGGCAGCAAATAGGTGCCGTCGCGCGGGAAAAGCGATGTTGCGAACACCGTTTTCCCGACCGTCGCCGCTACCGGCACGACGCCCCACCCATAGCTTTCGGTCATCGCGGCATACCGAATGGCGCCCACATGCTCGTCGGGAACCCGAGCAAAAAGGAACGGTGCCGGCCCGCGCCATTCGATGATCGCGGCCTCGAAAACGACCTCTTCCATCAGTTCCTCGGCGCCTGCCGCCGATAGCTCAGCGCTTCGGCGATGTGGATGCGCCCGATGTCCGCGGTGCCCGCAAGGTCGGCGATCGTGCGCGCCACGCGCAAGATTCGCGTATAGCCGCGCGCCGACAGCCGCATCGCTTCGGCCGCCTGCGCGAGCAGCTTGCGTCCGGCATCGTCGGGGGTCGCGACCGCTTCGAGCAGTTCGCCATCGATCTCGGCGTTGGTGCGCGCCTTGTGCCCGGCGTAGCGCGCGGTCTGGATCGCGCGCGCGGCGGCAACGCGCGCGGCGACCTCGGCGCTGCCTTCGGCGGGGGGCGGCAGGACGAGGTCGGCGGCGCTCACCGCCTGCACCTCGACATGCAGATCGATACGGTCGAGCAGCGGCCCCGACAGCTTCGCCTGATAATCGACGGCGCAGCGCGGCGCGCGGCTGCACGCGAGCGCGGGGTCGCCGAGATGGCCGCAGCGGCATGGGTTCATAGCGGCGACAAGCTGCACCCGCGCCGGGAAGGTCACATGCGCATTGGCGCGTGCGACGCTGACCTCGCCGGTTTCGAGCGGCTGGCGCAGCGAATCGAGCACCCCGCGCTGGAATTCGGGCAATTCGTCGAGGAACAGCACGCCGAGATGCGCGAGGCTGACCTCGCCCGGGCGCACCCGCAGTCCGCCACCGACGAGCGCGGGCATCGACGCCGAATGATGGGGGCTGCGAAACGGCCGCGCGCGGACAAGGCGCCCGCCTTCAAGGCCCCCCGCGACCGACGCGATCATCGACACCTCGAGCGCTTCGGCGGGCGTGAGGTCGGGAAGGATGCCGGGCATGCACGCCGCCATCAGCGACTTGCCCGCGCCCGGCGGACCCGACATCATCAGATTATGTGCGCCCGCTGCGGCAATTTCGAGCGCGCGCTTCGCCGTCTCCTGCCCCTTCACCTGACGCAGATCGACCGTGCGCGCCGGGATTTCGACCTCACCCGGCACCGGGGGCGACAGTAGGGCATTGCCCTTGAAATGATTGAGCAGCGAGAGGAGATCGGGGGCGCCGAGCACCTCGACATTGCCCGCCCACGCCGCCTCGGGGCCCTGCACAGCGGGGCAGATCAGCCCGCGCTCGATGCTGCTCGCATGGATCGCCGCGAGCAGGACCCCGGGCGACGCCGCAACGCGCCCGTCGAGCCCAAGCTCGCCGACGACCACATACGAGGCGAGTGTCTCGGCATCGATCACCCCCATCGCTCCGAGCAGCGCGAGTGCGATCGGCAGATCGTAATGCGACCCTTCTTTCGGCAGGTCGGCGGGCGACAGGTTGACGGTGATGACCTTGGGCGGGAGCGACAGCCCGATCGCGGCGATGGCGGCGCGGACGCGTTCGCGGCTTTCGCCGACCGCCTTGTCGGGCAGGCCGACGACGACGAAGCGCGGCACGCCCGGCGTGATCTGGCACTGTACCTCGACCCCGCGCGCGTCGATGCCCAGATAGGCAGTGGTTGAAACGACTGCGACCATGTTCCCCCCGGAACAGCACCTATGTGCCCCCTTTGTTCCAAACCTTCTTTAGGCCAGACGGCGGGAAGGTCGAGTCTTTTTGCAACTTCTCGATCGTTGCGCACATCGCGAAGGATGTTCGCGATTTGACAGCATACCAACTAGTCGGTATGTCGACTCGCATGACGCCGAATCAAACCTCGCCCGACACCTCGCCAACCCGCGCTCCGCGGGGCAGCGCGCGCGCCAAGCTGATCGCCGCAGCCCATGCCACGGTGCGCAAGCAGGGCTATTCGGCGACGACGGTCGATCAGATCTGCGCGGCGGCGGGGGTGACCAAGGGCGCCTTCTTCCATCACTTTGCATCGAAGGAAGAGCTGGCGGTCGCCGCGGCCGAGGGCTGGACCGAGCGTGCACGGCCGATGTTCGAACTCGCACCGCATGTGAAGCTCGAAGATCCGCTCGACCGCCTGCTCGGCCATATCGATTTCCGCCTGGCGATGCTCGACGGCCCGACCGAGGATTACACCTGCTTCGTCGGCACGATGGTGCAGGAAGCCTATTCGACCAACGACCGCATTCGCGCCGCGTGCGAGGCGAGCATCAACGCCTATTGCGAAGCGCTGGCACCCGACATTGCCGCGGCAATGGAGATTTACGGGGTGCCCGAGGACGTCACCGCGATCGGTCTGGCGCAGCATGTCCAGTCGGTATTGCAGGGCGCCTTCGTTCTGGCGAAAACGACGAACGATCCGGCGATTGCGCGCGGCACCGTCACCCATTTGAAGCGTTATGTCCGGATGCTGTTCGACAGCGGAGGCGCGTCATGACGCGGCGCGTAATTGCCCCCGCGCGCCGCGCGCGCTGACTTCAACAATCAACACCCCCAAAGGAGAGAAGACGATGCCCCAGATGATTTTCGTGAACCTGCCGGTCACCGACCTCGATAAGTCGAAAGCCTTTTACGAAGCGGTCGGCGCGGCGAACAACCCCGCCTTCACCGACGAAACCGCCGCGTGCATGGTGGTTGAAGAGGGTTCGATTCACGTCATGCTGCTGACGCATGAAAAATGGGCGACCTTTACGTCGAAGACGATCCCCGACGCGCACACGACCGCGCAGGTCCTGGTCTGCGTGTCGGCCGACAGCCGCGACGCGGTCGACGGACAGGTCGACAAGGCGGTCAAGGCGGGCGGCAAGGCCGACCCGACTCCGACGCAGGATTATGGTTTCATGTACGGCCGCAGCTTTGAGGATCCCGATGGTCATATCTGGGAAGTGATGTGGATGGACCCGACCGCGATCCCCGCCGGAGAACCTGCCGAAGCATCGGCATAACCAGATCATAGGGAGGAGGAAGAGGATGACCGATAGTGCCCCCAACAAGGGCCCGTTGATTGCCGGCCGCGTTTTGAGCGGCCTTGTGATCCTCTTCCTGCTCTTCGACGCCGGGTTGAAGCTGGTGTCGCCCGAAACGGCGATCAAATACACCCCGCCCAGCCTCGGATGGCCGCTCAACGTCCCGACGATGACGATGCTCGCCGTCCTGCTGCTGATCCCGACCCTGCTTTACATCTGGCCGCGCACCGCGATCCTCGGTGCCATCCTGATCACCGGCTATCTCGGCGGCGCGATCGCCACCCATGTGCGGATCGGCAGCCCGCTGTTCAGCCACTGCCTGTTCGGCGTCTACCTCGGCCTGATGCTGTGGGGCGGTCTGTGGCTGCGCGACCCGCGGCTCCGCGCGCTGATCCCGCTGCGAGCAGGAGCAGGCGCATGAGCTTTCAGGCCTATATCGACAATGTCGAAAGCAAGACCGGCAAATCGGCCGAAGAACTGAAGAGCCTCGCGATCGACAAGGGCCTCGCCGACGAAAGCGGCCTCGCCCCCGGCATCAAGGCCGGCGCGATCATCGACTGGCTGAAGGCCGATTATGATCTGGGCCACGGCCACGCGATGTCGATCGTCGCCTGGATCAAAGGCAAACGAAGCTAGTTGCCATCCCACATCATCGTCTTCCCGGCGGAGGCAGGGATGACGAAAAAGAGACCAAATCGAGAGGAACTGATCATGCCCGTCAACCCCAATGCCAGCATCGAAGTCACCGCCTTCGACTGGGTTCCCGATTTCGCGCGCGGTTATGTCCGCGACCTGCGCCCGCGCTGGGCGTGCGAGGAAATCGGGCTCGACTATGCCGAACATCTGATCAGCGCGATCAACCGCCCCGCCGACCATTTCCTGTTCCAGCCCTGGGGACAGGTGCCGGTGCTCAACGACGGCGGCATCCGCCTGTTCGAAAGCGGCGCGATCCTGCTCCACCTCGCCGAAAAGGATACGCGGCTGATGCCGCGCGACCCGCAGGCGCGCGCCAACACGCTCGCCTGGCTGTTCGCCGCCTATAACAGCGTCGAGCCGATGCTGTTCGAACTGGGCAATGTCGATATCTTCGCCGCCGACGAGGAATGGGCGAAGCTGCGCCGTCCGAGCCTGATCGAATTCATCCAGGGCCGGCTCGGCCGCCTGAACGATGCGATCGGCGACAAAGACTATCTGACCGGCGAATTCACCGTCGCCGACATCGCGATGGCGACCGTGCTGCGCGAAGCCGTCGAGGCCGGGCTGATCGCCGAGCAGCCGCGGTTGCAGGCCTATCTGGACCGCTGCCTCGCCCGCCCCGCCTTCCAGCGCGCGATGGACGCGCAGCTTAAAGCCTTCAGCGAAGAAGCGGGTCCACCCGCCGCCTGAAAACTCCCACCCCCCTAAGGAGAGACAAGATGACCTATATAGAAGGATTTGTCGTGGCGGTGCCGACCGCCAACAAGGAAGCCTATCGCAAGCACGCCGCCGATGCCGCGCCGCTGTTCAAGGAATTCGGCGTGAGCCGGATGGTCGAAGCGTGGGGCGACGATGTCCCCGATGGCAAGGTCAATGACCTGAAAGGCGCCGTGCAGGCGAAACCCGACGAGACCGTCGTGTTCAGCTGGTTCGAATATCCCGACAAGGCGACACGCGACGCCGCGAACCAGAAAATGATGAGCGACCCCCGGATGCAGAGCATGGGCGAGAGCATGCCCTTCGACGCGAAACGGATGATCATCGGCGGTTTCGATTCGATCGTCGACGATCGCAGCGAGGGCAAGACAGGCTATGTCGACGGCTATGTCGTGCCCGTCCCCGACGGCAACAAAGAAGCCTATCGCGCGCTGGCGCAGAAGGCGTCCGAAGTGTTCCGCGACTATGGCGCGACGCGCGTCGTCGAGGCGTGGGCCGACGATGTGCCCGACGGCAAGGTCACCGACTATGCCCGCGCCGCGCACAAGAAGGACGGCGAAACCGTCGTCTACAGCTGGGTCGAATGGCCCGACAAGGAAACGCGCACCGCCGGCTGGGAAAAGATGATGACCGACGAGCGGATGAAGCATGATCCCGAGACCAACCCGTTCGACGGCAAGCGCATGATCTACGGCGGCTTCGCTCCGATCGTCGAGGCGTAACGCTCCAGATCCTCCCTGTGCCGCAGGCATGGGGAGGTGGCAGCGGCGCAGCCGCTGACGGAGGGGCGATGGCGCGACGTCGCCGCCCCTCCACCATCCTTCGGATGGTCCCCCTCCCCATCGCTTCGCGACAGGGAGGATCAGAGGGAAGAGAACCGATGGCCGATATACAAAAACCCGAACACCGGACCGCCTCATGTCCATGCGGCACGGTGAGCCTCGAACTCGTCGGCAAGCCGATCGTCGCGGCGACCTGCTATTGCCATAGCTGCCAGGCGGCGGGGCACGCGTTCGAGGCGCTTCCCGGCGCGCCGGCGGTGGTCGGCGCCGATGGCGGCACACCTTATGTGCTCGTCCGCAAGGATCGCCTGACATGGCTGTCGGGATCGGACCAGCTCGATGAGCATCGGCTGACCACCGAATCGCCGACGCGGCGGTTGGTCGCGCGCTGCTGCAACGCGCCGATCGCGCTCGAATTTACCAAGGGCCATTGGCTGAGCGTCTATTCGGCGCGCATTCCCGA
The DNA here is from genome assembly GCA_051861185.1 of Sphingopyxis sp. Lineage (GTDB taxonomy): Bacteria > Pseudomonadota > Alphaproteobacteria > Sphingomonadales > Sphingomonadaceae > Sphingopyxis. The sequence goes on along the minus strand of JBIMKQ010000005.1, from coordinate 136,083 downwards.
AGGGCAGCGCCCGGCAGCCGAGATGCGGACGATCGTCGGCGACCGGCCCGAGGGCGTCGAATTGCCCGACGACATACCCAATTACAGGTCGCCATCGGGCAAATTCATGTGGCGCCTGCTGACGGCGTGGGCCGCGATGGGTTTCCGCGCGCCGACGATCGAAGCGACGAAGGGATATGGGCGTTGAATAAGGCCATCGAACGCCGCGAGAGGCCCAATCAAGGAGACAGACAATGACCGAAGCATCGAACTTCATCTGGTATGAATTGATGACCCCCGACCCCGCGGGCGCGGCGCAATTCTATGGCGCGGTCGTCGGCTGGACGATTGCGGCCGACCGTGACCCGGCGGCTGGCGACATCGATTATCGCATGATCGGGCGCAGCGACGGCGGCAACGCCGGGGGCGTGCTGGCGCTCAATGCCGACATGCTCGCGGGCGGCGCGCGGCCGATCTGGATCGGCTATCTGCACGTCGCCGATGTCGATGCGGCGGTCGCGGCGATCACCGCCGACGGCGGCGCGGTGCAGATGCCCGCGATGGACATCCCCGTCGGGCGCATCGCAATGGTCACCGACCCGCAGGGCGCGCCCTTCTATATCATGGACCCGGTCCCGCCCGAGGGTGGCGGCGAGAGCGACGTGTTTTCGGTAACCGAGCCGCAGCGCGTCCGCTGGAACGAGCTTGCGACGAGCGACCCCGACGCCGCCATCGCCTTTTACCAAAAGCATTTCGGCTGGGGACAGGAGGGCGAGATGGATATGGGCCCGATCGGCGCGTACCGTTTCATCCAGCGCGGCGACGTCGGCATCGGCGCGGTGATGCCGCTGATGGAGGGCTATCCGGTGCCGGTGTGGAATTTCTATATCGGGGTCGACGATATCGACCGCGCGCTGGCCGCGGTGAAAGCCAATGGCGGCACCGTTACCAACGACCCGATGGAAATTCCCGGCGGCGAATATGCGATGAACGCGATCGACCCGCAGGGCGTATCGGTCGGCTTCGTCGGCCCGCGCAAATAGACACCACGCAAATAGACAAGGGAGAGGCACGATGGACAATCAGGGCCCGACGACGGGACTGACCCCGCATATCGCGATCGCCGACAAACGCGCGAGCGAGGCGATCGATTTCTACATCAGGGCGTTCGGCGCGACCGAGAATATGCGCATGCCCGCCGACGACGGCGTCCGGTTGATGCACGCGCATCTGACGATCAACGGCGCGTCGCTGATGATGCACGACGAATTTCCCGAATATGTCGAGAATGAAAGCGGCCCCCCCGACGGGGTGACGTTGCACCTGCACGTCGACGATGCCGACGCGTGGTTCGACCGCGCAGTCGCCGCGGGCGCGACGGTGGTGATGCCGCTCGACAATATGTTCTGGGGGGACCGCTACGGCCAGATCAAGGATCCGTTCGGCCATCAATGGTCGATCGGCGGGCCCATCAAAGGAGAGACGAAATGAGCGCGAACAATAACCCCGTCAGCCTGTGCCTGTGGTACGACAAGGACGCCGAAGAAGCCGCGAAATTCTATGCCGCGACCTTTCCGGACAGCAAGGTCGGGGCCGTCTATCATGCGCCGAGCGATTTTCCGGGCGGCAAGGAAGGCGACGCGCTGACGGTCGAGTTCAGCGTGCTTGGCGTGTCCTGCATCGGCCTCAACGGCGGCCCCGCCTTTCCCCAGAGCGAGGCCTTTTCGTTCCAGGTCCATACCGACACGCAGGAGGAAACCGACCGTTACTGGAACGCGATCGTCGGCAACGGCGGCGCGACAAGCGCATGCGGCTGGTGCAAGGATAAATGGGGGCTCAACTGGCAGATCACCCCGCGCGTCCTGACCGATGCGATGGCGAACCCCGATGCCGCCGTCCGCAAGCGCGCGTTCGAGACGATGATGACGATGCACAAGATCGACGTCGCCGCGATCGAGGCCGCGGTGAAGGGATGAGGGGATGCTGATTTTTTATGGCCACCCCTTTTCGTCCTACACCTGGAAGGTGCTGATCGCGCTCTATGAGAAGGGGATCGAATTCGACTATCGCTCGGTCGATCCGGCGTTTCCGGACCATATGCCCGAACTGCTGGCGCATTGGCCGGTCGGGCAGTTCCCCCTGCTCGTCCACGACGGCGTGCCCCGGTTCGAATCGTCGATCATCATCGAATATCTCGACCATCTCGTCCCCGAACCGCGGCTGATCCCGCAGGATTTCGACGCGCCGCTGAAGGTTCGTTTCTTCGACCGCATCTTCGACCATCATGTGATGGGCCAGATGCAGCATGTCGTGAACGACGCCATCCGCGGTCCCGGCGGCCATGTACAATCGATCGTCGATGGCGCGAGAGCGAAGCTCGAGACCGTCTATGGCTGGCTCGACAAGGAGCTCGCGGGCGGCGGCTGGGCGACGCCCTATGGCTTCACGCTCGCCGATTGCGCCGCGGCACCGGCGCTCTTCTATGCCGACTGGGTCTATCAGATACCGCAGACATACGAGAATTTGCGCGCCTATCGCGCGCGGCTGCTCGCGCATCCGACGGTGTCGCGCTGCGTCGAGGAAGCGCGGCCGTACCGTGCCTATTTCCCGCTCGGCGCCCCCGACCGCGATTGAGGGACGCCGTCCCATATCGGGGTTAACGCGGCGCTGACGCTGCCTGTTCGTCCTTTGATAGGCGCGCCCGCGCGAAGGCGGACGCATGGTTTCGCCGTCCGCCTTCTTTCGTACGCTCATCGTCGCCGCGCTTGCGGCGGTGCTGGCGTTCGCGCCCGCGCAGGCGCAGCAGGTCATGACGATCACCACGACGACGGTGACATGGACCTATGGCGATGCCGGCGATGCCGGCGGGGCCGAATATATCGACGAAGATTCGGCGCTGCTCGATGACGAGGCGCTTGCCGAAGACGCCGATTTGGCCGCGACGCGGCGCTATGCGCCCGCCGCCACGCTTGCGACGCTCGGTCATGCCAGGGCGACATATGGCCCCTTCTCGGTGATCGACGGCGCGACCGTCCGGATGGCGGGCGACGTCACCTCGGCGACGCCGCGCCAGTTCGCGGCGATGCTCGCGGCCTTTCCGGGGCTCAAGCGGCTCGAGATGGTCGACTGCCCCGGCAGCCTCGACGAGGAAGCCAATCTGATCCTCGCCCGCGCGATCCGCCGTGCGGGCATGGAGACCGTGGTTCCGGCGGGCGGTTCGATCCGATCGGGCGCGGTCGAGCTGTGGCTCGCGGGGGTCACCCGCCGCGCCGCACCCGACGCCGAATTCGGGGTCCATAGCTGGGCCGACGAATATGGCCGCGAGGCGAACGACTATCCGGCGAACGATCCGGTCCACGCCGAATATCTGGGCTATTACCGCGAGATGGGTCTGAACGACGCCAAGGCGCGCGAATTCTATGCGCTGACCAACAGCACGCCGTTCGACGACGTCCGGTACCTGACCCGCAACGATATGGCGCGGTTCGTCACGCTCAACTGACGGGGCGGCGCTTCGAGCGCTGCTTTATCCTTGTAACACGCCGCCGCCTCCCCCACATCGCCTGCATGGCAAAGCGCAGCCTCTATCAGCGATTGCGATCGACCGCGCAGGTTCGGCTCGCGCTGTTCATCCTGGGCGTCGTGATGATGGCGATCGCGCCGATCATCGGCGTCTTGCCCGGTCCCGGCTTTATCATCCTCTTCCCGCTGGGCCTGATGCTGTGCCTGCAGAACAGCGCGTGGGCGAAGCGCATCTATGTGCGGTTCAAATGGCGCCACCCGCGCTATGCCGCATGGACCGATCGCGTGATGCGACGCGCAAGCGCGGCACGAAAACGCGAACGCGCGGCACTGGAGGCGATCAAAGCCGCCGCTTTTCACGGCAAGGCACCGGAAAAGCGCGCCGATGACAATTGACTTTGCGCCGACTCTCGCTTATCCGCGCCTCCATCAGTGGCCGCCCACGTTTGGCGGCCCTTTTCTGTTAAAGCCTTGCACGAGATTTAGGGACAACCGCGATGAAGCGTACCTTTCAACCGAGCAACCTCGTGCGCGCCCGTCGCCACGGTTTCCGCGCCCGCAAGGCAACGGTTGGCGGCCGCAAGATTCTCGCCAACCGTCGCGCCCAGGGCCGCAAGAAGCTGTCGGCCTGATCGCAGACGCTTCTGCGCCAGTCACGCTGGTGCGAACGCTTTCAAAACGTAGCGAATTTCTGGCTGCCAACCGCGGCCTTCGCTTTCCCATGCCCGGCTTTGTCCTGCTCGTCCGCAAGCGCGGCGACGGCGACGATTCGCTGGGCATTGGCTATACCGTCAGCAAGAAAGTCGGCAATTCGGTGACCCGCAACCGGATGAAACGCCGGTTGCGCGAACTGTGCCGCGCCGCCTTGCCCGAATCGGGTATCGCCGGCGCCGACCATGTTCTGATCGGCCGACCGGGCGGCAACGAGATCCTGTTTGCCGAATTGGGCGAGCATCTTGATTCGGCGCTGCAGCGCGCCGCGAAGAAACTGGCGGCAAAGACGGCTCCGCCGGCATGATCGCGAAACTGCTGATCCTGATCGCGCGCGGCTGGCAGATCGGCCCGTCGCGCATCCTGCCGCCATCCTGCCGGTACTCGCCGTCGTGCAGCGCCTATGCGATCACCGCGCTCCAGCGCCATGGTGCGATCAAGGGTGGCTGGCTGGCGACAAAGCGGCTATTGCGCTGCCATCCTTGGGGGGGCCACGGCCACGACCCCGTTCCCTGAACGGGTAATCCCCGACATTTTGATACGAAGAGAGACCGAAAAGCGTGGACGACAAGCGTAACATGATCACGGCCATCCTGCTGTCGGTGGCAATCCTGATCGGCTGGAATTTCGCTTCCGAAAAATTCTTTCCCACGCCCGACAAGCCCGATGTGACCAGGACGGTTGCAGGGCCGAACGGCGCGGCGCCCGCCGCGGTGCCCGGCCAGCCGGCGGCGTTGCCCGCGCCCGGCGCGCCCGCCACGCAGGCCATCCGTCCGATCGAAGCGGTCCTCGCCGACGGCAACCGCATTCCGATCGAGACGCCCGCGATCAAGGGATCGATCAACCTTGTCGGCGCGCGCGTCGACGACATCACGCTCAGCAAATATCGCCAGACGATCCAGAAAAATTCGCCGGCGGTGCGCCTGTTCGCGCCCGCGGGTACGAAGGCCGCCTATTTCGCGAGCATCGGCTGGTCGGCGCAGGGCGTCGTCGTTCCGGGCCCCAATACGGTCTGGACCGCGACCGGCACCAAGCTGACCCCGACGACCCCGGTCGCGCTGAGCTGGGCGAACGGCGCCGGACAGACTTTCCGCATCGAGTACAGCATCGACGACGATTATCTGATCACCGCAAAGCAGACGATCGCAAACACCGGCGCCGCGCCCGTCGCGGTGCGCAGCGGCACCTATATCGACCGCACCGGCAAGCCGACCGACCCGCATGAACAGGACAGCTGGACGATCCACGTCGGCCCGACCGGCTATCTCGACGGCAAGTCGAACTTCACCAACTATGACGAGCTGGAAGAGGCGGCGGGCAACACCATTTCCTATACGTCGGCCGGCTGGCTTGGCTTTACCGACAAATATTGGCTCGCCGCAGTCGTTCCGGCGAACGGCGAAAAAGTCTCCGCCGCGTTCAACTCGCTGCCAGGCGGCGCGTTCCGTGCCGCCTTTGCCCGCGATCTCGTCGAGGTTGCGCCGGGCAAGCAGATCACGACCACCAGCCGCGTCTTTGCCGGCGCCAAGGAAGTCAGCACGCTCTCGCACTATCAGGACGATCAGGGCATCACGCGCCTGTCGAACGCGATCGACTGGGGCTGGTTCGAATTTTTCGAAGTTCCGATCTTCAAGCTGCTCGACTGGCTGTTCAAGCAGGTCGGCAATTTCGGCGTCGCGATCATGGTGCTGACCCTGATCATTCGCGCGCTGATGTTCCCGATCGCGCAGCGCCAGTTCGGATCGATGGCGCAGATGCGCCTTGTCCAGCCCAAGATGAAGGTCCTGCAGGAACGGTATAAGGACGACAAGCCGAAGATGCAGCAGGAGCTGATGAAGCTCTATAAGGACGAGAAGATCAATCCGCTCGCCGGCTGCCTGCCGATCCTGATCCAGATCCCGATCTTCTATGCGCTGTACAAGGTGCTGATGCTGACGATCGAAATGCGGCACCAGCCGTTCATCCTGTGGATCAAGGATCTGTCGGCACCCGATCCGCTGCACATCCTCAACCTGTTCGGCCTGCTGCCCTTCACCCCGCCGTCGATCCTGTCGATCGGCATCCTCGCGGTGATCCTGGGCATAACGATGTTCCTGCAGTTCCGTCTGAACCCGCAGGCGACCGACCCCGTGCAGCAGCAGGTGTTCAAGATCATGCCGTGGCTGTTCATGTTCATCATGGCGCCGTTCGCGGCGGGCCTGCTGCTCTACTGGATCACCAACAACCTGCTGTCGATCGCGCAGCAGCAGTGGATGTATCGCAAATTCCCGCAGCTGAAGGCGGCACCGACGACGTGAGCGACATCGATCCCGACCTCGCTCCCGGCGCCGACCCCGAGCGGGCGGAGCGCGCGCGCAAGCTGTTTTCAGGGCCGATTAATTTCCTGAAATCGGCGCCCGCGCTCGAGCATCTGCCTGCGCCGAGCGTGCCCGAAATCGCGTTCGCGGGGCGTTCGAACGTCGGCAAGTCGTCGCTGCTCAATGCGCTGACCAACCGCAACAATCTGGCGCGCACCTCGGTGACGCCGGGGCGGACGCAGGAGCTGAACTATTTCGACGTCGGCGAGGATCCGCTGATCTTCCGGCTGGTCGATATGCCCGGCTATGGCTTTGCCAAGGCGCCGAAGGATGTCGTCAAGAAATGGCGCTATCTGATCAACGATTATGTGCGCGGGCGCGCGGTTCTGAAACGCACCCTCGTGCTGATCGACAGCCGCCACGGCATGAAGGACGTCGATCGCGAAGTGCTCGAAATGCTCGACGTCGGGGCGGTCAGCTATCGCATCGTCCTGACCAAGGCCGACAAGGTGAAGGCGACCGAGCTGGCCGCCGTGCTGGCGGCGACCGAGGTCGAGGCGCGCAAACACGCCGCCGCGCACCCCGAGGTGATCGTCACGAGCAGCGAAAAGGGCATGGGGATCGCCGAACTGCGCACCGCGGTGCTGGAGGCGGTCGAGATTTAGTTCCCCTCCCCTCCCGCAGGCGGGAGGGGGACAAAAGGACGACGCATGAAACTCTTCCTCGGTAACAAGGCCTACTCAAGCTGGAGCCTGCGCGGCTGGCTGGCGGTCAAGCACAGCGGCCTGCCGTTCGAGGAAGTCACCGTTCCGCTCTATGACGAGGATTGGTCGAACCGCCGCGAGGGCGACGAATTTGCGCCGTCGGGCGGCAAGGTACCGATCCTGTGGGACGGCGAAGATATCGTCGTGTGGGACAGCCTCGCGATCATCGATTATCTCAACGAAAAGACCGGCGGAACCAAGGGCTATTGGCCCGACGATATCGCCGCACGCGCAATGGCGCGGTCGATGGCGGCCGAAATGCACTCGAGCTTTGCAGCGCTTCGCCGCAACCACAGCATGAACATCCGCCGCATGTACCCGCCGGCCGAGCTGTTGCCCGAAGTGCAGGCCGATGTGATCCGCATCTTTCAGATCTGGGCCGAGGCACGCGCGCGGTTCGGCGGTGAAGGCGATTTCCTTTTCGGCAGCTGGTCGGCCGCCGACATCATGTTCGCCCCCGTGGTGACGCGCTTCATCACTTATTCGATCCCTCTGCCGCGTTTTGCCGCGGCCTATGCGCAGGCGGTGATCAGCCATCCGTGCATGCAGGAATGGATCGGCGGCGCGCAGGCCGAAGACTGGATCATCGAGAAATTCGAAGGATCGGTCACCGATTGACGACAAGGCGGTTGTTCAGGACCGGATCAGGTCCGCCGTTTAGTCTGACGCCATGCAAAGACCCCTTATCGCCTCTGTCGTCGCCCTGAGCTTTCTTGCCGCCGCAGCCGCGGTGGCCGCCCCCGCGGCGCCCGGCGCCGCGAGCTGGGTGATCGGTCCGATCATTCGCGGCAAGAATTATTCGCAGAACATGCCGCTGCAACCGCGACCGACGCGAAATGGCGGCTGGTACTTCGATTTTCCGGTCGGCAGCCGCGAAGCGGGGCACGTCCATTATGTGACTTTTCGCTCGAACCCGGTCCCCGCGAAGTCGCGCATCGTCGTGCGTTACCGCGTCGATGCCCGGCCCGGCACGCGCTTCGTACCGCAGGAAACGCAGACCGTGCCCGCGACCGTGTCGGTCTATTTCCAGCGCCGCGGCGACACCTGGACGGCAAAAGGCCGCTACGACCAGTATCGCTGGTACGCCCCGGCCGAAACCGTCCGCCAGATCGCGCCCGGCGAATATGAGATCCGCATCAGGTTCGACGACCCGCGCTGGATTTCGGTTTCGGGCCGCACCGCCGGATCGAACCCGGGCGCGATCGAGGCGGCGCTGGCCGATATCGATCAGCTGGGGCTCGTCTTCGGGTCGACCGAGGCGCGCGGTCACGGCGTATTCGCGACCGCACCGGCGCGCTTCACGCTGCTGAGCTTCCAAATCCTCTAGGGGATCCGCGACGTCGGATAGGGCGTGCCGTCCTTGTGGAAATAGCCCTCGGGTCCGAACAGCATGTCGATGTCCGAATAGCCGCCGCCGGTGTCGTATTTCTTGCCGCCGCCCAGCGCGACAAAGACGCAGTCGGCGTCCGATTCATTGATCAGATGGTGGCCGTTGGTGCTGCCCTTGGGCCAGACCGCGATATCGCCAGGGCGCATCGGCCAGCGGCCGTCGTCCTCGACCAGAACGGCCTCGCCCGAAATCATCACCAGCATCTCATCCTCGCCGTCGTGCCAGTGGCGCTGCGACGACCAGGCGCCGGGTTTGAGCACGACATGGCTCGCAGCGAAATCGCTGAGCCCCGTTGGGGGCGCGAGGCGGCGATACCAGCGGCCCTGGACGGGTTCGTCATAGGGTGCCGGATAGCCGGTGGTGTTGGTTTGCGGGATCGTAGCGAGATCGAGCTTGGGCATGGCAGTCGTCCTTGGACTTGTTCTGCCTTTGTTTCGCACAAAGGCAGCGCCATGCAAAGTCTCGACTTGGGTGTCGGCGAGCGGGTAAGGGGGCGGCATGAGCATGATTGTCGATCCCGTCGAGCTGGCCAAGGCGTTGATCGCCGCGCCGAGCATCACCCCCGCCACGGGCGCCGTGTTCGACACGCTCGAGGCGGCGCTGGCGCCGCTCGGATTCACCGTCGAGCGCTTCATCGACGGCATCGAACCCGACGGGCCGGTCGAGAATCTGCTCGCAGTGCGGACCGGCAAGGGGCCGAAGCATTTCGGCTTTGCCGGGCACCTCGACGTCGTGCCGCCGGGCGTCGGCTGGACGGGCGACGCCTTTGCCCCCGAAATCCGCGGCGACCTGCTCTATGGCCGCGGCGCGGTCGACATGAAGGGATCGATCGCGGCGTTCGTCGCCGCGGCCGCCGCGACGCCGGCCGAGGCCGGGACGATCAGCCTGATCATCACCGGCGACGAGGAGGGCCCCGCGATTTTCGGCACTCGCGCGCTGATGGAGCATATGGACGCGCGCGGCGTGCGCCCCGACATGATCGTCGTCGGCGAACCGACGTCGGTGAACCGGCTGGGCGACATGGTGAAGATCGGCCGGCGCGGGTCGGTCAATATCTGGATCGACGTGCCGGGGACGCAGGGCCATGTCGCCTATCCCCACCTCGCCGACAATCCGATCCCGAAGCTCATCAAGATATTGGCAGCGATCGACGCGGTGGTGCTCGATACGGGCAACGACTGGTTCCAGCCGTCGAATATCGAATTCACCGATATCGAGGTCGGCAACGGCGCGACCAATGTGATCCCCGCTTCGGCGCGCGCGCGGCTGTCGATCCGGTTCAACGACCAGCACCGCGGCGCCGACCTCGTCGCGCTGATCGAACGCATCGCGCACGGTGTCGAACCGAATGCGAAAGTGCTGGGCAAGATTTCGGGCGAGGCCTTCCTGACCCCGCCGGGCGATTTGTCGGGGCTGGTTGCCGAGGCGATCCATGCCGAGACCGATATCACCCCCGACATGTCGACGACCGGCGGCACATCGGACGCGCGCTTCCTTCACGCACTCTGCCCGGTGGTCGAATTCGGGCTGACCAACGCGACGATGCACAAGCTCGACGAGGCGGTCGCGGTCGAGGATCTGCACAGGCTGACCGCGATCTATCGCGGCATATTGGTCCGCGCCTTCCTTTAATCCTCGCGGGCGCGGCGCAGGATCACATAGACTGCGCCTGCGCCGCCGTGGCTGATATGCGCGGGGCGCAGCGCGACGATCTGGTCGGCGTAGGGCGAGTAAGCGAGCCAGTCGGGCAGCGACGCGCGGATCGCGCCGCGCGGGCGCGGGTCGCCGTGCATCTGCGGCAGCCGGTCGGCGCCGGGGCGGAGGCGCCCTGCAACCACAAGTAACACGCGTGCGCCGCGGATCAGCCCGCGTCCGATCGCCTCGTCGAGCAAGGCCTGCGCCGAGGCGAGCGTATGGCCGTGAAGGTCGATGCTGAGATCAGGGCGGACCAGCCCCTTGCGCAGGCGGCGGTCCCAATGGCCGTCGAGCGTTGCCGCCTGGTGGGTACGGCGCGGCGGCGGAAGTTTCGTTGCGGGACGCGGCGCGGCGGCGGCGGGGGCGGCGTTGCTGCGCGGCGTCGGCTGCGGCGGTTTGACGGTCGGCGGCGCAACGGGCGCGAGCGGCGCTTTCGCTTTGGCGAGCGGCTTTACCGTCGCTGCGACCTTTTTCCACAGCGCGCTTTCCTCGGGGGCGAGGCGCCGCGGCACGTCAAGGCGCCGGGATCAGCCGCGCGATGCTGGCGCGCGGCAGCAGCAGCAGCGCAGACCCGCGCCCCGACATGCCGCCGGCGATCGCGCGCGCATCGTCGCCAGCGCCCCAGAAGCTGTCGAAGCGGTTGGCGCCCTTGATCGCGCCGCCGGTGTCCTGTGCGATCCACAATCCATTGGGCTCGGCGCGGTCGAGCGACAGGAAGACGGGCGCGCCGAGCGGCACATATTTGGGGTCGGCGGCGACGCTGGCGCGGCCGGTCACGGGCACGCCGAGCGCGCCGAGCGGTCCGGCGCCGGTGAGCTCGCGGAAGAAGACCCAGCTGGGATTCTCGTTCATCACCGCCGCGCCGCGCACCGGATCGGCGCGGAGGTAATCGAGGATGCCCTGCATCGACGCCTGCCCGCGCTGAAGTTCGCCGCGATCGAGCAGCAGCTTGCCGATGCCGACATAGCCGCGGCCGTTCTGCGTGTCGTAACCGATCCGCATGACCCCGCCGTCGGGCAGGCGAAGCCTGCCCGAGCCCTGAATCTGCAGGAAGAAGAATTCGGCGGCGTCGGCAGCCCAGGCGATTTCCAGCCCGCGCCCGTCGAGCGCGCCGCTCTCGATCGCCGTGCGGTCATAATAGGGGACAAAATTGCTGCCATCGACGCGGCCGCGGACCTTCTTGCCCTTGAGGTCGTCGGAGAATTGGCCGAGGTCGACCTCGATCAGGTCGGCGGGGCGGCGATAGATGGGGACGTCATAGCCCGGGCGCTTCGTGCGCGAGCCGGCGATTTCGGGTTCATAATAGCCGGTGACGAAGGCGGTGCCCGCACCAATCTGCACCGTGCCGAAATAGCGGGTGAAGAAGGCCGGGGCGTCGCTGTCCCTCCAGCTTTTCGCCGCGTTGCAGCTTTCGGTCCAGTCGGCGCCCTGCGTCAGACCGCTGGTGTCGGTGCGCCGTTGCACCGAGGGGCAGCTGATGCGGAACGCGACCAGTGCTGCGGTGGCCTGCTCGGCGGTCACGCCAAGCGTCGAGAAGTCAGGCCCCGCGACAACGCCGCTGGTGGCGGCAGTCGTCGCATCGGCCGGAACGGCAGGCGCAGAAAGCGCCGCGCGCGGGGTGGCAGGGATCGGCTGAGCCGCAGCGCCCGCCCTTTCCGACGGGCGGGGTTGATAAGGGCGCGGCGCGGCCGTCGTCGGGCGCGACGGGGCCGGGGCGGTTGTGGACGGGCGGGTGGCGCCGGCGGTATCGGGAATGACCGAAGCGCAACCCGAAAGCAGCGGCAGCGCCGCAAGCAGCGCGAATCCGAAAACGCGCGCGCGCGGCGCCCCCACCGTCATGATCACAGGATCAGGCCGATTCGGCTTCGTCGAGCAGCCAGTTGGGATCGCCGCTGCCGATCTGGCGGCGGAAGGTCCACGAATCGTCGGTCTGCGTCGCGTCGCTCATCGAGCCGGCGATCAACTTGCCATCGGCATCGCGCGTGACTGCGCTGATGTCGGCGCGGTAGCGCACGGTGATGCGCGCTTCGGCGCGGCTCAGTTCGACCGCGGTGATCTTCGCCGAATCGATGACCATCAGACGGTTGTCGAGCTTTTCGCCGCGCGTTTCGCGGGCGGCGATCGCTTCGGCAAAGGCTTCGTAGCTGTCGTCGTCGCACAGGTCGCGCAGCGTATCGCGATCGCCCGCCCAATAGGCCTCCAATATCAGGCGGTACGCCGCCTCGGCGCCTTCCATGAAACGGCCGGCATCGAAATTGCGGTCGGTCGCGAGCAACTGGCGCAGCCCGGCCTCGGCAGCGGGCTCATAGACCAGGCCTGAAGGGTCGGTCGGCACGGTGGTTGTCGCCTGCGAACCATCGGTCTCGTCCAGCCGTGCCGGCGCCGTGGCGGTCCGTTCACGCGGGAGCACGGGCTCCTGCTCATGCCCGGTGCGCTTACCGAGCACCGAGTAAAGCCGCATGCCGAGAAACGCGGCAATCATGGCGAGCAGGACGATCGAAAAAGCAGTCACGGGCAACAGTCCAATGCGGGCAATGGAAACATCTCGGCTGATACATAGGCGATCCGGGGCCTAGTTTCAAATAGCCATGGCCGCTGCCGCGCGCGAGGTCAACGATTCGCCCGTTCCTGCACCGCGAGACAGGGGCCCATTGTGCTCGCTGGCGGGCGCTGCTAAGCGGCGCGGCAACCGTCCACCGCGGTCCGGACACGGCCCGTAGCGCGGATATTGTTTCCATCTTTCCAGTGAAAGCTTCTTCATCATGGCTGACGAGACCAGCGCCGACATCAACAATCCCGCCCTGCAGCCCAATGGCGAAGACACGAGCCCGGCGATCGGCCTGATTTCGCAATATGTGAAGGATCTGTCGTTCGAAAATCCGAACGCGCCCGCCGTTTATCAGTGGCAGGACGCGCCGCAGGTCGATGTGCAGTTCAACATCGCGGCCGACAGCGTTGGCGACAGCCTGTACGAAGTGACGCTGAAGATCGACGTGACGTCGAAAACCGATCAGGGCACCAGCTTTGTGATCGACCTGAAATATGCCGGGCTGTTCGGCGTGCGCAACGTGCCCGACGACCAGTTGCAGCCCTTCTTCCTCGCCGAAGCGCCGCGCATCCTGTTCCCGTTCGCGCGCCGTGTCGTCGCCGATGCGGTTCGCGATGGCGGCTTCCCGCCGCTGCTGCTCGAACCGATCGATTTCCACGGCCTGTTCATGCAGCAGGTCCAGCAGGTCGAAGCCGAGCAGGCGGGCGACGTGACGGTTGGGCAGGCTTAACCCTCCTTCGGACGGGCTGACGGTGTGAGCAGCCTGATCAAAAATGTCGGGACGATCGGCGGGCTGACGATGGTCAGCCGCGTGTTCGGTTTTGCCCGCGACATGTTGCTCGCCCGCGTGCTGGGCGCCGGCCTTGCCGCCGACGCCTTCCAGCTCGCCTTCACACTGCCCAATACATTCCGCCGCCTGTTCGCCGAGGGCGCGTTCTCGGTCGCCTTCGTTCCCATGTACAGCCGCGCGCTGCATGGCAGCGAAAGCGAGGGAGGCGGCGAGGCGGCGGCGGCGAAATTTGCCGACGATGTCCTTTCGGTCTTCCTGTGGGTGCTGCTCGCCTTTTCCGCGGTGATGATGATCGCGATGCCGGGCATCGTCTGGCTCCTCGCGCGCGATTTCCACGAGGTGCCGGGCAAGTTCGAGCTGGCGGTTTTCCTCAGCCGCCTGACCTTTCCCTATCTGGCGCTCGTCAGCCTCGTCGCGATGCTGTCGGGCCTGCTCAACGCGCGCTCGCGCTTCGCCCCGGGCGCCTTTGCACCGGTGCTGCTCAATATCGTGCTGATCGGCGGCATCACGGCCGGCTGGTGGCTGCGCGGCGACAGCGGCGACGACCGCATCGTCGCCACCGCGCTTGCAGTCTCGGTCAGCCTCGCCGGGGTCGCGCAGCTTGCCTATCTGATCTGGTCGGTGCGGCGCGCCGGGCTGCGGCTCCACTGGCGCCTGCCCAAATTCACCCCCGAGGTGAAACGGCTGGGCTTGTTGATCCTGCCCGCGACCTTTGGCGCCGGAATTTACCAGATCAGCCAGTTCGTCGACACCTTCTTTGCGACCTCGCTGCCGCAGGGGTCGCTGACTCTGCTCAAGCTCGCCGACCGGCTGAACCAGATGCCGCTCGGTATCGTCGGCATCGCGCTTGGCACCGCGATCCTGCCGATGCTCTCGCGCCATATCCACAGCGGCGACGCGCAGGAGGCGCAGCGGTTGCAGGGCAATGCCTTTGAAATCGCGACCCTGCTGACGCTGCCCGCCGCCGCCGCGCTCGCGATCTGCGCGCCCGCCTTCACCACCGCCTTTTTCGTCGGCGGCAAATTCACCGATGCCGACGGCGCGATCATGGCGCAGATCGTCGCGGCGCTCGTCGCCGGCCTGCCCGCCTATGTCATCGTCAAGATTTTGAACCCCGGCTTCTTTGCGCGCGAAGATATGCGCACCCCGGTGTGGACCGCGCTTGCGGCGCTGGTCGTCAATATCGCGATCAACCTCTATGTCGTCGAGCGGTACGGCATCGTCGGGCTGGCGGGCGCGACCGCGGTATCGGCGTCGCTCAACTGCATTCTGCTCTATACCGTACTCCACCGCCGCGGCTGGTTTCATTTCACGGCAAAGCTCGCGGCGCGCATCGCACGCCAGCTCGTCGCGGTCGCCGCGATGTCGGCGCTGCTCTGGTGGATGATGCCGATGATGAAGCCCTATTATAGCGGCGGGGTTTTTGACCGCATCTGGTCGCTGGTCGCGCTCGTCGGCGCGGGGGGCGCGGTGTTTTTCGCGGTCGCCTTCCTCGTCGGTGCGCTTGACAAGGATCTGGTCGCCATGCTCACGCGGCGGCGCGCCAAACCGGTCGCCACGGAGGAGTAAGACATGCGGACGCTATCGGGCATCCAGCCCACCGGAAATTTGCATCTCGGCAATTATCTGGGCGCGATCCGCAACTGGGTGCGCATGCAGGACGAGATGCCGGGCGAGAAGCTCTATTTCCTCGCCGACCTCCACGCGATCACCGTCTATAACGACCCCGCCGAGCTGACCGCGAACACGCGCGAGATGGCGGCGGCGCTGATGGCGGCAGGGATTGATCCCGAAAAGGCGATCCTGTTCAATCAGGCGCGCGTCGCCGCGCACGCCGAGCTTGCGTGGTTACTGTTCTGCACCGCGCGCATCGGATGGCTGAACCGCATGACGCAGTTCAAGGAAAAGTCGGGCAAGAACCGCGAGGGCGCGAGCGTCGGCCTTTTTGCCTATCCCGTGCTGCAGGCGGCCGACGTGCTGCTGTACCAGACGACGCATGTCCCCGTCGGCGACGACCAGAAGCAGCATCTCGAGCTGGCGCGCGACATCGCGACCAAGTTCAATCTCGACACCGGGACCGAGACCTTCACTTTGCCCGAACCGACGATCCCCGCCGCCGCGGCGCGGATCATGAGCCTGCGCGACGGCTCGGCAAAAATGTCGAAATCGGACCCGAGCGATGCGAGCCGCATCAATCTGGTCGACGATGCCGACACGATCATGGCGAAGATCCGCAAAGCGAAGACCGATGCCGAACCGCTGCCGTCCGAGGCGGCAGGGCTCGATGGCCGCGCGGAGGCGAAGAATCTCGTCTCCATCTATGCCGCAATGGCCGACGAAAGCGTCGATCAGGTCCTTGCGCGCTTTGCGGGGCAGGGTTTCGGTGCGTTCAAGCCCGCGCTGGGCGAGCTTTTGGTCGAGACGCTGCGCCCGATCGCGACGCGGCTGACGCAGCTCAAGTCCGATCCGGCGGCGATCGACGCCGCGCTCGAAAACGGCGCCGCGCGCGCGTCGGCGCTGGCGCGGCCAACGCTCGATGCGGCCTATGCCGCTTTGGGGCTCTGCCGCTAATCGTTTAGAAGGGCTTGTTTATCAGCCCCGGGGCCCGATATCATGTGTGGAACCGCCGTGCGACGAACGGAGTTCAACCAAGGTTAAGTCGCGTTGGCGTAGTCATGGTACAAGAGGGCGACCTGTGCGCGACCCGAATCACGGAGCCAAGACGATGAGCAAGATGAACCTTCGGCGGCTGAGCCTGGCCGCTATGACCGGCGCGGCGCTGGCGCTCGCCGGCTGCGCAACGCCTTTCAAGGCGGATGTCGCGCGCTTCCAGACGCAGCTTCCCGCGCCGCAGGGCCAGAGCTTCACCGTCGAGGCCAGCGACCCCGCGCTGCAAGGCGGGATCGAGTTCGGGCAGTATGCGGGCCTCGTCGCCGGCGAACTGACGCGTTATGGCTATCGCCCCGCGGCGAGCGGCGAGCGCGCCGACCTGGTCGTGCGGATGGACTATGGCGTCGACAAGGGCCGCGAGCGCGTCGTGTCGAGCCCGGGCTTCGGCGATCCCTGGTACGGTGGATATGGCGGCTATGGCCGCGGTTTCTATCGCCCGGTGATTGTCAGCGGCCGCGGCGGACGCCGTTATGTCTATGGCTATCGCGACCCGTTCCTGTGGGGCGGCGGTTTCGGACCCGGCTGGGGCGGCACTGACGTCAGCAGCTATACCGTCTATACCAGCGGCCTGAACCTGCAGATCAATCGCGCCGCCGACGGCTCGCGCCTGTTCGAGGGCCATGCCGAGGCGCAGTCGCGCGACAACAATCTTCAGGCGATCGTCCCGAACCTCGTCGAGGCGATGTTCACCGGCTTCCCCGGCAATTCGGGCGAGCGGGTAAGAATCACGGTGGCACCGCCCGAAAAGGGCTGAGCCGGTTCAGAACGCAAACAAAAGCCCGCCTTTCATCGAAAGGCGGGCTTTTTTATTGTCGATAACCCCGGGGATAACCGCGGTATAAATCTGTGGATCAGCTGTTGAGACTGCGCCGGATCGCGGCGATCTCGGCGTCGAGTTCGCTGTCGGCAACGCGCAGCGCCTCGACCGTGCGCACTGCGTGGATCACCGTCGAATGGTCGCGCCCGCCAAAGCGCCGCCCGATTTCGGGATAGGAGCGCGGGGTGAGTTCCTTCGCGAGATACATCGCGACCTGGCGCGGCCGGGCAACCGCGCGAACGCGGCGTTTCGACGACATTTCGGACTTGTCGAGCCGGTAGTGGGCGCAGACCGCGCGCTGAATCTCGTCGATCGTGATCCGCGGCCGGGCGGTGCGGACATTTTCGGCCAGCCGGTCTTCGGCCAGCGCAATATCGACCGTCGTGCCGGTCAGCGCGGCATAGGCGAGCAGCTTGTTGAGCGCGCCTTCGAGTTCGCGGATGTTGCGGGTAAAATGCTTGACCAGATAGGCGACGACATTGTCGGGCACGTCGACCATCGGCATCGCGGTGAGCCGCTGGCGGATGATCCGCTCGCGCAGATCGTCCTCGGGCGCCTCGATGTCGGCGACGAGCCCGCCCGACAGGCGCGAAAGCAAGCGTGCCTCGACCCCGTCGAGCATCGCCGGCGGACGGTCGGCGGTGACGACGAGGCGCTTGCCCGCGGTCATCAGGTCGTCGATCGTGTGGAGCAGTTCCTCCTGCGTCGAATTCTTGCCGATCACGAACTGCAGGTCGTCGAGCAGCAGCAGGTCGGCGGCGCGCAGCCGCGCCTTGAACGCCATCATGTCGCCGCCGCGCATCGCGCCGACGAATTCGAGCATGAATTTTTCCGCCGACATCAGGATGATGTTCGCGGTCGGATGTTCGGCCGCATAGGCCTGTGCCATCGCCTGGAGCAGGTGCGTCTTGCCCTGACCGGTGCCCGAGCAGAGATAGAGCGGGTTGAACTGCGGCGCCTCGACCATCGCCATACGGCGCGCGGCATTGGCGGCGAGGATGTTGCTGCGCGCGACAACAAAGCGGTCGAACGACAGGCGCGGATCGAAATTGAGCAAAGCGGGATTGGCGGCAGGCGCGGGCATCGCGTCGAAGCTGGGCAGCGGCGATGCCGCGAGAGCGGTCGCGCGATCGTCAGCGGCCGCTCCGCCGCGCACGGTGACGCCGCGGACCGCAGGCATTTGCTGCCGCCATGCGAGTTCGAGCCGGTCGCCAAAGCGTTCGTTGATCCAGTTCGCCGAAAAGCGGCTGACGGTTTCGAGCGTCACGACGCCCGACAGCGTGCAATAGTCGGCAAAGCGCACGGGCTTCAGCCAATGGTCGAAGGTGCGAACGCCGAGATCGCGGCGCAGCCCTTCGGCAACGCGCGGCCAGAGCGTTGCGGCATCGCCGCTCATCGCCCGGCCCTTTGCGTCGTTCCCATGCTGATATCCGCTTTCTGTCACGCCGTGCCGCCCCCTCAGGTCCCCTCATCGTCAGACGATCGGGCGGCCATCCACACGCCGATTCGTCGCCTGCGCCGGGCGCAGACATCCTGTCCGGGACCAGCGGCCCGAAGAAGTGCGAATCATGTCGATGTGGCGGCCACCGGCGAAGGCCGACGACCCCCCTGTCTAGTCAGGGCGAAGCGAGTCGATCAAGGGGCGGTCGTGTAAAAATACTGAAATAAAAATCTTGACTCGGCAGGGGTGCCGGAATCGCGCGAAATCGGTGTTTTCATCAAAATTTTCAGATACTTATATATGACAATCGGGTTGCAGATCAACGAATCGCCGTAAATCCGCCACTTACCGCGCTGCAACAATATTGCCATCGCCCGGTCATATTCGGCGGCACAAAAAAAGACCCGCGGGCGGTGTGCCGGCGGGTCCATTTTGTTCCCTTTCGGGACAAGCTCAAATAGGCGTGGGCAATCAGGCGATTGCGTTCACGCTCTTGGTCAGGCGCGAGAATTTGCGCGCGACGGTGTTCTTGTGCAGCACGCCCTTGGCGACGCCGCGCGCCATTTCAGGCTGCGCCGCCTTCAGCGCGGTCGCCGCCGCGTCCTTGTCGCCAGCGACGATCGCGTTCTCGACCTTCTTCACCAGCGTGCGGATGCGCGAGACGCGATTCTTGTTCACGACGGTGCGCGCGGTGTTGCGGCGGATGCGCTTTTTTGCCTGCGGCGTATTGGCCATAAATTCCTCGGTTTCAAAACGGTCTAAGTCAGTCGGAGCGCAGCGTCACCGGAGCAGCCGAATCGCGCAAACAGGCGAATCAATGTCCGGATACGGCCGGTTCCGGAAACCCGGAGCCTGCTCGAAGGGTGCGCGCATAGCCAGCTTGGCCCATATGGTCAATGGTTTTCGTGGGCGATTGCCCCGATCAACGCTGACATTTGGGGCAGTAAAAGGTCGACCGGCCCGATTGCACGATCCGCACGATCGTCCCGCCGCATTCGCAGGGCTGGCCTTCGCGCCCATAGACGCGCCAATCCTTCGCGAAATAGCCAAGGTCGCCTTCGGGGCTGAGGAAATCGCGCAAGGTCGAGCCGCCCGCCGCGATCGCTGCGACCAGCACATCCTTGATCGCGGGCACGAGCAGCGCCAGCTTCGCCTTCGACACGTCGGCCGCCGCCTTCGTCGGCGCGATGCGCGCCATGTTGAGCGCCTCGCAGACATAGATATTGCCGAGTCCCGCGACGATGGCCTGGTCGAGCAGCATCGCCTTGATCGGCGCCCGGCGCCCGGCAAGCGCCCGCGCCAGATATGCGGCGTCGAAAGCGTCCGACAAGGGTTCGGGACCCAGCGTCACGAACGCCGGGAAAAGCGCCAGCGGATCGCCCCTCACCAGGTCGACCGACCCAAAGCGCCGCGGATCGTGAAGGAACAATCGGTGCCCCGCGCCGGTTTCGAGCAACAGATGGTCGTGCTTGCCCGCCTCGCCGCCCTCGGTGCGCCAGCGCCCCGACATGCCGAGATGGAAGATCATATGGTCGTCGCGGTCGGTCGAGATCACGCCATATTTGGCGCGGCGCGAGAGGGTCGTGACCGTCGCCCCGGTCAGCCGCTGCGCGAGATCGACGGGAAAGGGCCGGCGCAGGTCGGGACGAAAAGTCGTGACCGCAGTCAGCCGCTGCCCTTCGAGGAAGGGCGCAAGGCCGCGGACGGTGGTTTCGACTTCGGGGAGTTCGGGCATATCGCGCATCGGGCTACGCGCCATTTGCGCGGGCGGCAAGGCCCGGCTAAAGGCCGTTCGACTTTACCTCTCCCCGCAAAAGGCGCGCAATCCATGGCCACCCCCGACACCGTCAGCTTCGGCTATGAGCAGGTCCCCGCGGGCGAGAAAACCGCGATGGTCGGCGAAGTGTTCAGCCGCGTCGCGCGCAAATATGACATCATGAACGACGCGATGTCGGGCGGCATGCACCGCCTGTGGAAAGACCGTTTCGTGCGCCGCGTGAAGCCGCGCGAGGGCGAGGCGATCCTCGACATGGCGGGCGGCACCGGCGACATCGCCTTTCGCATGGAGCCCTCGGGCGCGAGCATCACGGTCGCCGACATCAACCCCGACATGCTCGGCGTCGGCGTCGAGCGCGCGGCGGAGCGCGGCATCGACAGTCTCGTCTGGTCCGAACAAAATGCCGAGAAGCTGTCGTTCCCCGACCAGTTTTTCGACGCCTATACGATCGCCTTTGGCATCCGCAACGTCACCGACATCCCGGCCGCGCTGAAGGAAGCGCACCGCGTTCTGCGTTATGGCGGGCGCTTTTTCTGCCTCGAGTTTTCGACCAACGAATGGCCGGGTTTCGCGCAGGCCTATGACGCTTACTCGCACCGCCTCGTCCCCAAGCTCGGCAAGCTGATCGCCGACGACGAAGACAGCTATCGTTACCTCATCGAATCGATCCGCCGCTTCCCGCCGATGCCCGCATTCGCGAAGATGATCGGCGAGGCGGGCTTCACCGCGGTGAACGTCGAGCCGATCCTCGGCGGTCTGGTCGCGATCCACAGCGGGTGGAAAGCTTGACCCGACCTGTCACCCATATCGTCCGCCTGCTGAAGTGGGGCCGCATCCTTGCGCGCCACGGCGCGCTGCGCGGGATCGAAAGTGCGCCGACGACCCCGCCGGGCGTCAAGCGGCTGTGCCGGATCGCGCGGCTGGGCACGATCCAGCCGAAGATCCCCGACTATGCCACCGCCTTCCAGGCGATCGGCCCCGCCGCGGTCAAGCTCGGCCAGACGCTTGCGACGCGCCCCGACCTCGTCGGCGAAGAGGCCGCGCGCAACCTGTTGAGCCTGCAAGATGCCCTTGCGCCGGTAGCGTTCGAGCGGATCCGGCAGGAGATCGAGGCGACGTTCGAAGCGCCGCTCGAAAGCCTCTACCGCGAATTCGATCCCGTCCCCGTCGGGTCGGCATCGATCGCGCAGGTCCACCGCGCGGTGACGATCGAGGGGCGCAAGGTCGCGGTGAAGGTCCGTCGTCCCGGCATCGACAAACAGTTCGCGCGCGACATCGAAACCTATGAATGGGCCGCCGCGCATCTCGAGGCGCTGGGCGGCGAAGCGACGCGCCTGCGCCCGCGGGAGGTCATCGCCAATTTCCGCCGCTGGACGCTGCGCGAGCTCGACCTTCGCCGCGAAGCCGCGTCGGCGTCCGAACTGGCCGACGCGATGGTCGGCGTCCCGACCTATGAAGTCCCCGCGATCGACTGGGACCGCACCGCCAGCCGCGTAATGACGCTCGACTGGATCGACGGCATCAAGATTTCGCACCGCGACGCGCTGATCGCGGCTGGACACGACATGGAGGCGCTGTCGGCGAACCTCGTCAACGCCTTCCTGCGCCAGGCGATCGCCGAGGGATTTTTCCACGCCGACATGCATCAGGGCAATTTGTTCGTGAAGGCCGACGGCACGATCGCCGCGGTCGATTTCGGGATCATGGGGCGGATCAACCGGCAGGCGCGCTACTGGCTCGCCGAAATCCTCTATGGCCTGACCACGGGCAATTACCGCCGCGTCGCCGAAATCCATTTCGAGGCGCAATATGTGCCCGCCTATCACAGCGTCGAGGAGTTTGCGACGGCACTGCGCGCGGTCGGCGAGCCGATGCGCGGCAAGCCGGTGAGCGAGCTCAGCGTCGGCCAGATGCTCGACGGGCTGTTCGCGATCACGCGCGATTTCGACATGCAGACGCAGCCGCACCTGCTGCTGCTGCAAAAAACGATGGTGATGGTCGAGGGCGTCGCGACGATGCTGAACCCCAGGATCAATATGTGGAACGTGTCGGGCCCCTTCGTCAGCGAGTGGATTCGCGACGAACTCGGCCCCGAGGCGGCGCTCGCCGACGGCATCCGCGAACAGGGCAAGACGCTGGCGCTGATCCCCGACATCATCCGCCGCCTCGACGCGCAATTGCCGAGGAAGGGCGCAGCGCCCCTCGCGCCGCCGCTGCCCGAGATCCCGCTGATGTGGGAGAAGGGCGAGAAAAGGCGCTGGTGGCGTTACGCGTTCACCGCGCTCGTTGGCGCGGCGGCCGGCGCTACCGCGCTTTGGGCGCTGGGGATCAACTAGCGGTTATATCCTTGAGCGCGTCCTTCTCGGGCTTTTTGCCGAGGTTGCGGATGCGCCACACGACCACCGACAGCACGCCGAGCGCGCTGACCAACGCGAGCAGCATCGTGCGCACGCCGCCAAGGCTGTCGGTCAGCCGCGACACCATCATGTCGAACCGGCCGATCGCATCGGCCTCGACATCGACTGCGATCATCCGGCTGTCGATCGTGTCGAGCGGCTTGCCATTCTGCTCAGCGAGGCTTTCGACCTTCACCCCGAGTTTCAGCTGGCCGTCCTGTTTCGGGGAGACGGTCCAGTCGAACGAGAGCATGCGCGACAGCCCCCGCTCCTTGCACTGGCGCGCCGGGCCGTTCAGTTCGAACTGCGATGCGAGCAGCTCGGCACAGATCCATGACCCGAGCCGGATGTCGACGGTCTTGACGTCGCCGGCGTCGGTCGCGCTGTCGACAACCTGCGCCGCGACTTCCCTGGCGCCGATCACCAGCTTCACCGGATAATCGCGCCCCATGTCCATCCGCCGCGGCGGGTCGAAGGCGGCAACGCCGGTCTGCATCGTCGCCAGCAGGCCCGAATAATTGGCGCATTCTTCGCGGGTCGTGAGCCCGCCGAGCTGCGGGCAGGCGATCTTGGCGACACCCGGATTGCCTGCGGCACCTGCGGCGGAAGCGACCCTATGCGCATCCTCCGTCGCCCCGGCACCGGCCGCCGGGACATTGATATGGCCCTTGCGCGCGGCTTCGACCTGTTTCTTTGCCTGCGCGACGGCGGCCTTGGCTTCTTCATAGGCGCGCATGGCTTCCGCGCGCGCCGACTGCTGCTCGCTTGCCGCTCGCTGCGCCATCGCCGCCTCCTGCGCGGCGCGATAAGCGGCCGCGCGATCGGCGTCGGCGGTGGAGGCGGATTCCTGCGGCGCTGGCGGAAGATCCGGCGGCGCCTTTTTGGCGTAACCGCACCCCGCAAGCGCAAGCGCCGTCGCGAGCACAAATGCCCCGCCCCAAGCCTTGTTCATTTAGCCCCCCATCCCCGAAGGCGACCCCTGCGCCATGAAATTGCATGTTTATAAGGCGGCGTCCATCGGCGGACGCTTGGTTACCGGACATTTACCTTAAATCGTTAAGGCTTGACCTCGACCAACCCCGGACGTGAAATCCGGACAAAACCGAGGTTTCATGCGCCACGACACCCTGATTGCCGACGCCATTTTGCCCGTCGACGCGCTGCCTCTCGAGGTGGCGGTCGTCGTGCCGACGCTTAACGAAGCCGCCAATGTCGAGAAATTGATCGCGAAACTCTCGGTCGTCCTCGCCGGGCGCGGGTGGGAAGTCATTTTCGTCGACGATAATTCGCCCGACGGAACGAGCGGGCTGGTGCGCCGGATCGGCCGCGGATCGCGGCATGTCCGCATCGTCCAGCGCGTCGGTCGCCGCGGCCTGTCGTCGGCGGTCGTCGAGGGTATATTGGCCACCGCCGCGCCGATCGTCGCGGTCATGGACGGCGACCTCCAGCACAGCGAGGATGCCCTGCCCCGGCTGATCGATGCGATCGCGGACGGCGGGGCCGATATCGCGGTCGGCACGCGCTATGTCGAGGGCGGCGGGATCGGCGAATGGGACAAGGACCGCGCGCGGATGAGCCGCCTTGCCACCCGTGCCGGACAGATCGCGCTCGGTACCGATGTGTCGGATCCGATGAGCGGTTTTTTCGCGGTTCGCCGCGACGCGTTCGAACGCGCGCTGCCGCGCCTGTCGGCGATCGGCTTCAAGATATTGATCGACATATTGGCATCGAGCCCGACGCCGCTGAAGGTCGCCGAAATCCCCTATCAGTTCCGCACCCGCGAAGCCGGCGAGAGCAAGATCGGCGCGCGCGTGATCGCCGAATATGCCGAATTGATCGCCGACAAGACGATCGGCCGCTTCGTGCCCGTCCGCCTGCTCAAATTCCTGATGGTCGGCGGGCTTGGCGTGTTCGTCCACCTTGCCGTCCTGCGCACGATCCTCGGCACCGGAAGCGCGTTTCTCACCGCGCAGACCAGCGCGGTGATGATCGCCATCGCCTTCAACTTCTTCCTCAACAACAGCTTCACCTATGCCGACCGCAAGCTGAAGGGCTGGCGCCTCCTCGGTGGCCTTGCCAGCTTTTATGCCATTTCCGCGCTGGGGGCCGTTGCCAATATCGGCATCGGCACGTGGATGGCGGGGCACGACGAGCGCTGGTGGGTCGCCGGGGTTGCGGGCGTGCTGGTTGGCGCAATCTGGAACTTCGCCATGTCGTCGGCGCTGACGTGGCGCAAATGACGACGGCGGCGCCGGGCTGGAACCGCTTCGCCGGCGTTTCGCGTCCGGTCGCCGCTGCGGTGCTGGCGCTGCTCGCGCTGCTGATGGCGTGGGGCATGACAAGCGGCGCCGGCCCGGCGCATATCGAGGTCGCAAAACCGACCTCGATGCACTTCGACGGGCTTGTCGGCGACCATGCTCTCTATGCCCGCATCGCGCAGCGGGTCGCGGCGGGCGAGCCCTATTATGCCGCCGCCGCCGCCGAGCATCGCGGGGGAAACTATCCGCTGCGCCCCTTTGTGACGGTCCGCCTGCCGACGCTCGCCTATATCGTCGCCGCGCTCGGCGAGCAGAAGACGATGCTCCTGCTCCTCCTTATCGGCGCGGTGGCCATACTCGCCTGGTACCGCCGGCTCCGGACCGACACCGACCTGCCCCGCTACGCCGCGATCGCCGCGCTGTTCGTCGCGGCGAACCTGACGCAGCTTGCCGCGCGCCAGTGGCTGTTCATTCACGAGGTCGCGGCCGGGGTGCTGCTCGCGCTCGCGCTCGCCTTGTACCGACCATCGCGGCCATGGATGACGATGGCCGTCCTCACCGCCGCGCTGGCGATTCGCGAGACTATGTTGCCCGTCGCGATGCTGCTCGGCTTTTTCGCGCTGATCGACCGCGAATGGCGTGCGGTCGCCGGCTGGCTGGCGATCGGCCTGTGCTTCGGGGCCGGCATCCTCGCGCATATGGCAGCGCTGGCGGCGGTCACGAGCCCCGCCGACGCTGCAAGCCAGGGCTGGAACGGGCATGGCGGCTGGTCCGCCTATCTGTCCTTTGTGCAGGCCGCATCGCTGCTCCGGTTTTTCGAGGGCTGGGTGGGCGCCGTGCTCGTCCCGCTCGCGCTGCTCGGCTGGGCCGCGTGGCGGTCGCGGCTCGGGCTTGCCGGGTTGCTGATCCAGATCGGCTATGCTGCGCTGCTGATGACCTTTGCGCGCCCGGCCAATTTCTATTGGGCGATGCTCGTCACCCCGACCCTGTTCATCGGCCTTGCCTTCGCCCCCGCCGCACTCGTCGCCCTCGCGCGTTCGCTGCGGCCGGCAAGGATCGGGATTCGCGCCGCGGCGATTTAGGCGTCGGCTTGAACTGGCGCCCGGAAGCGCATAACTGAGGGGCGAAGGAGACGGCGATGAAACAACCCCTGTCGATCGCCGCCCGTCCCGGGCCGGCCTGCCACCACTGATGGCCGCCCCACGTATCCTGCTGATCGTCGGCGGCGGCATCGCCGCCTATAAAAGCATCGAGCTGGTTCGCCTGCTCCGCAAGGCGGGCTATGTCGTGCGCTGCGTCATCACGCGCGCCGGCGAACAGTTCGTCACGCCGCTCACCCTCGCGGCGCTTTCCGAGAACAAGGTCTATACCAATCTCTTCGACCTCAAGGACGAGGTCGAGATGGGGCATATCCAGCTGAGCCGCGAGGCCGACCTGGTCGTCGTGGCCCCCGCGACCGCCGACCTGCTGGCCAAGATGGCGGCGGGCATCGCCGACGATCTGGCAACGACGCTGCTGCTCGCGACCGACAAGCCGGTGCTCGCCGCGCCGGCGATGAACGTCCGCATGTGGCTGCACGCCGCGACGCGCCGCAATATCGCGACGCTGCGCGGCGATGGCGTCACCGTGATGGAACCGGGCGAGGGCGAGATGGCGTGCGGCGAATATGGCCCCGGCCGCCTGCCCGAACCTGCGGCGATCAAGGCGGCGATCGACGCCGCGCTCGCCAATGCGCCGACGCCTGTTTCGCTGGCCCCGCCCGCCACGCTGGCGGGTCAGCCCGATTTTGCCGACGAGAATCATCGCCCGCTCTTTGGGCGCCGCATCCTGATTACCGCCGGTCCGACGCACGAGCCGATCGATCCGGTGCGCTATATCGCCAACCGGTCGAGCGGGAAGCAGGGGTTTGCGATCGCTGCTGCCGCCGCCGAAGCCGGTGCCGAGGTGCTGCTGATCGCCGGCCCGGTGCCGTTGCCGACCCCGCCCGGCGTGATCCGCGTCGATGTCGAGACGGCGGTCGAAATGGCGGCCGAGGTTGCCGAGGGCCTGCCCGTCGATGCCGCGATCATGGTCGCGGCGGTCGCCGACTGGCGCGCCGCCGACCCCGCGGGCCAGAAGATCAAGAAGGACGGCAGTGGTGTCGTCCCCCCGCTCGCGCTCGCCGAAAACCCCGACATCCTCGCCGGGCTCGCCAAATCGCCCGACCGCCCGGCCTTGCTGGTCGGTTTTGCCGCCGAGACCAACGACGTCATCGCACATGCGCAGGCAAAGCTCGCGCGCAAGGGATGCGACTGGATCGTCGCCAACGACGTCGCTGCCGACCCGATGGGCGGCGAAAGCAACCGCGTGCATATCGTTAGCAAAGACGGGGTAGACAGCTGGGACCGGCTGCCCAAAAACGCCGTCGCCCGCAAATTGATGGAAAAGATCGCAGATGAGCTCGATACCCGTGCACCCCTTGAACGCGATTGAAATCGCCATCCAGCGCCTGCCCAACGGCGGCGGCCTGCCTCTGCCCGCTTATGCGAGCGACGGGGCGGCGGGCATGGATGTCGTCGCGGCCGAGACGCTGACGATCCGCCCCGGCACGCGCTACGCGGTCGCGACCGGCTTCGCGATGGCGATCCCGGTCGGTTATGAGGTGCAGGTGCGCCCGCGCTCGGGTCTCGCGCTCAAACATGGCGTTACCTGCCTCAACACGCCCGGCACGATCGACAGCGATTATCGCGGCGAGGTGAAGGTGATTCTCGCCAATCTTGGCGAAGAGAGTTTCGAGATCAAGCGCGGCGACCGGATCGCGCAGCTCGTCCCCGCCCCCGTTCAGCGCGCGGCCTTTGCCGAGGTCGAAACGCTCGACGAGACCGAACGCGGTGCGGGCGGCTTTGGGTCGACCGGGGTTGAAAGCGATGCGGTCGACGAGACCGCGAACGCGGCCGGCCTGGCGTCGCTTTCGGGAATAAAGACGCGGCGATCGGGCGAATAGGTTCGTGGCCGCCAGCCTTGCCCTGCTGCTGCTGGCCGGAACGACGCCCGTCAAAGCGGAGCGACCGTTCACGAACGCGTTGGCGCAAGAGAAATTCATCGCACGACTGGGCGACAATCTTGGCGAGCATGAGGATCAACACTGCCAGGGCGGCGAATATGATCTTGCAATCGGGATGACGCTGCCGCCGACCGGCGAACCCCGCGACATCCGGATCGCGGGGCCAGACTGCGCGTGGCAGCGCATCGCCCATGTCCGGAAATGGCTGACGGCCGCGCCGCGGTCCTATTTCAAGCCGGTGAAGCGCGTGACGCGGTTCAAATTCAAAGTCGCAATGCGGCGTCCCGACTGATGCTCAGCGACGCCGAACTCGACCGCTACGCCCGCCAGATCATCCTGCCGGCCTTTGGCGGCGCGGGGCAGGCCAGGCTGAAGAACGCGCACGTCGCCATCATCGGCGCGGGCGGGATCGGCTGTCCGGCGATCACCTATCTGGCGGCGGCCGGGGTCGGCAAGCTGACGATCATCGACCATGACATCGTCGAACTGTCGAACCTGCAGCGCCAGCCGCTCTTCACCGATGCCGATATTGGCGCGCGCAAGGCTGAGGTGGCGGCGGATGCCGCGCGGCGGATCAATCCGCATGTCGACGCGGTTGCGACCTTCGCGCGCCTCGATGACGGCAACGCCCAGGCCTTGCTGGCAGGGGCAAACCTGATCCTCGACGGATGCGATAATTTCGACACGCGGCTTGCGGTCAACCGCGCCGCCGTCGCGTTACAGGTTCCGCTGCTCAGCGCCGCGATCGGCGCCTTCGAGGGGCAGATTGCGCTTTACGACGGCTGGCGCGCGGGTCACGCCTGTTACGCGTGCCTCGTCGGCAGCGATCCCGACCGCGAGGGGATCAACTGCGCCGAAACCGGCGTGATGGGCGCGCTCGCGGGAATGATCGGGACGATGGCGGCGCTGGAAACGGTCCGCGCGCTCAGCGGCTGGGGCTCGTCCTTGACCGGGCGCCTCGCAATCGTCGATATGCTCGATCGGCGCTGGCGCGAAGTCGGCGTGCCCGAGGACCCGCTATGCCCGACATGTCGAGCCTGAACATCATCGTTGCGGTCGCCGAGGGACGGCGGCTGTACGCAGCGCTTGAGGCGGGGATGGCGATGGCCGCGCTGGGGCGCCCGGTGCGCATCTTTTTGCAGGGCGAAGCCGCCGCGCTGCTCCGCGATCCCGTGTCCTTCGCCGGCGACGAAGCGCGCCGCGCCGCGGGTCAACCCGACCTTGCGTGGATCGTCGAGGAAGCGATCGCGATGGAGATCGCCTTGTTCGTCTGCCAGTCGGGCATGGCGCTCGTCGGCATGGCAGCGACCGAACTGGTGCCCCATGTTCGTGCCGGGGGTCTCGTCAGCTTCCTCGCCGATATCCGCGCCGAGGATCGTTTGGTCGTTTATTGATATGTTTATCCTCGCTGCCGCGCAGCGATGGGGAGTAAGCAATCACGGATTGTCGCAAACTTTGATCGCGTCGGCATCGGGCCGTTTGCCCTCGGGCGCGAAGCGCGCCAGATAGCCCCCCGCATGCTGCTTGTCGTCGTAGGAGACAAGCTTGTATCCCACCGCCTCGAACTCGCAGACGAGCAGGCGGAACGGCGTGCCATGTTGCGCGATCGGACGATCGCCATCGACGACGAGCACCTGCCCGCCCTTGCGCAGCGCCGGGCGCAGGCGCCACAGAAAGGCGTAGGGCTCGCCGATCTCGTGATACATATGGACCATGAAGACGCGGTCGAAACTCGCCGCGGGCAGGCGCGGATCGTCGACAGCGCCGAGTTTCAGCGAGACATTGTCGAGCCGTTCGCGCGCGACGCGGTCGGCAAGCCGCTCGATCACCTCGGGCATGATATCCTGCGCGAGCACACGCCCGCCGGCGCCAACCCGCTGCGCGAGGCGCACGGTGTAATATCCGTCGCCCGCGCCGATATCGGCAACGGTCATCCCCGGACGCACGTCGGCCGAGTCCATGACATCCTCGGCCTCGTTGACACGGTCGCGCGCTTCCTCGGTCGACCATTTGGTCGAGACCGTCGGCGCCACCGGCCGGTCGGCGGGTGGAAACTCGCGCGCGGTTTCGGTCCGGTCGCTGCCATCGTCCCACGGCGCATCGCAGCCGTTCAGCAGCGGCAAAAATGCCAGCAGGACGACCGCGGCGCGCTTCATCAGTCGATATCTTCCACTTCGACCTTTTCGCCGGTCACCTTTTGCGACAGCGCCGCGGCCATGAAGGGATCGAGCGCGCCGTCGAGCACGTCGCTGGGCGCCGTCGAGGTGACGCCGGTCCGCAGATCCTTCACCAGCTGATAGGGCTGGAGGACATAGGAGCGGATCTGGTGCCCCCAGCCGATCTCGGTCTTCGCCTGATATTCGCCCGACGCCGCCGCCTCGCGCTTTTGGAGCTCGGCTTCGTACATGCGCGCCTTCAGCATCCCCATCGCGGTCGCGCGATTCTTGTGCTGCGAACGGTCATTCTGGCTCGCGACGACGATCCCGGTCGGGATGTGCGTGATACGCACCGCCGAATCGGTCGTGTTGACGTGCTGGCCGCCCGCGCCCGAAGCACGATAGGTGTCGATCTTGAGGTCGCCTTCGTTGATCTCGATGTCGATATTGTCGTCGATCACCGGATAGACCCACACCGACGAAAAGCTGGTGTGGCGGCGCGCCGAACTGTCATAGGGCGAGATGCGGACGAGGCGGTGGACGCCGCTTTCGGTCTTTGAATAGCCATAGGCATTCTCGCCCTTGACCAGCATCGTCGCCGATTTGATGCCCGCCTGTTCGCCCGCCTGATATTCGACCAGCTCGACCTTGAATCCGCGCTTTTCGGCCCAGCGGCTGTACATGCGCTGCAGCATTTCGGCCCAGTCCTGGCTTTCGGTGCCGCCCGCGCCGGCGTGGACTTCGATATAGGCGTCGTTAGCGTCGGCCTCGCCCGCGAGCAGAGCCTTGATCTTGTCCTCTTCGGCGCGCGCCGCGAGAACCCCGAGCGAAGCCACCGCTTCATCGCCGAGCGCCGTATCGCCTTCCATGTCGGCGAGTTCGATCAGTTCGGCGGTGTCGGCGCATTCCTGTTCGATCGAACGCGTCGCGGTGATCGCCTCGTCGAGGCGGCGACGCTCGCGCATCACCTCCTGCGCAGCGCGCGGGTCGTTCCACAAAGTCGGGTCCTCGACCTTCGCGTTCAATTCGTCGAGCCGCCGCACCGCGCGGTCCCAGTCAAGGAAACGCCGCAGCAGCGCCAAGGCGGCGCCAATCTTGTCGATATGATCCTGCGCTTCGGCGCGCATGTCCTTGCTCCTGAAATATGTTGATCCCGCCCATACGGCCTCGCGAGCCGCAGGGGAAGGCGGTGCGCGGCGTCAGATGATGCCGCCGCGGTCGTCGAGGAAGTCGCTGTCGGTGCGTCCTGTCGATCCCTTTTGCGCTGCACCGCCGGTCGCCCGCCGCTGCGTCTTGATCGGCTTGATTTCCTCTTCGCGGATCGTCCGGCGCGGTTCGCTTTCAGGCTTGAACGCTTCCCAGATAATCGCGGCTTTGGGATCGGTGCCCGGCCAGCTGCCATAGACGCGGCGCCCCGACTGGCGATCGATTCGTACCATGCGCACGCCCTTCGGCGCCGTGAAGGGAATCGGCTGGCTGTCGGCGAGCGATTCTTCGAAGAATTGCTTGAAGATCGGCGCGGCCATGCTGCCGCCCTGCACATAGCCGCCCATGTTCCGCGGCTGGTCGAAGCCGATATAGACGCCGGCGACGACGTCGGGCGTCCCGCCGACGAACCAGGCATCTTTCGGACCCGAGGTCGTGCCGGTCTTGCCGAAAATCGGCACGCCCAGATCGCGCAGCCGTACCGCGGTGCCGCGCTGGACGACGCCTTCGAGCATGTGGACGACCTGATAGGCGGTCATCGGATCCATCAGCTGCTTGCCCGACTTGGCAAAGCGCGGCATCGGCCGACCGTCCCAATCCTTTTTGTTGCAGCCCTCACACGGCTTCCAGTTCGCCGGGAAAATGACCTTGCCGCGGCGATCCTGCGCATAGTCGATCACGCGCGGTTTCAGCTCGCGGCCATGGTTCGCGAGCATCGCAAAGGCGTTGGTCATCTTTTCGACCGTCGTCGATCCGGCGCCGAGCGCGGTCGACAGATAGGGCTCGTGCTTGCCGATCCCCATCGTCTGGATCGTTTCGACGATCGGTTCCATGCCTACCTGGCTCGCGGTGCGCACCGTCATCAGGTTGCGCGACTGTTCGAGGCCCCAGCGCATCGTATGTTCGCCTGACCCGCCACTACCGCCGAAATTGCGGAAGCATTTGTTGCCGAGGCTGGCGCCCTGATAAACGCAGAAGGGCCCGTCGACGATCATCGTCGCAGGCGTCATGCCATTGTCGAGCGCGGTCGCATAAACGAAGGGCTTGATCGTCGAACCCGGCTGGCGTTCGGCCTGCGTCGCGCGGTTGAATGGCGACAGGCGCACATCGAAGCCGCCCTGCATCGCATAGATGCGGCCCGAATGCGGGCTTTCGGCCATGAAGCCGCCCGACACCTCGGGAATATTGCGAAGACCATAGGACGAGCCGCCGGTCGATTTGACCGCGATCAGGTCGCCCGGGCGCATAGCCGAGAAGGCGCTGCCGCCCGTCTTGCGATAGATCAAGGTCGCGGCACCCGCGGGAAGCGTGCCGGTCGTGCCATCGGCAAAGCCGATCTGCGCCGCACCCGCCGATTTGGAGATGACCGCGGCGATCCGCCAGCCGTCGTAATCGATGCCGATAAAGCTCGACGCGAGGCGGCTTTGCCACTGGTCGTCGGCCTCGATGGTCGCGATCGGTCCCGACCAGCCCTTGCCCGCATCGTAACGGATGAGGCCGCGGCGCAGCGAATTGGCCGCCGCCGCCTGCATCTTTCCGTCATAGGCGGTGCGGACCCACAGGCCGCCAGCATAGACGCTGTGCGGCCCCTTGTCGGCGGTTTCGCCAAACTGGCCGATCAATTGCCGCCGAACTTCTTCCATATAATAGCCGCCGACCTGCGCGATCGCGCGGTTGCCGGTGTCGGTGAGACCGAGCGGCATCGCTTTCGCCGCATCGCGCTGCGCCGCGGTGATCCATTCGTTGCGAAACATTTCGTCGAGAACGAAATTGCGCCGGCCGATCGCCTTTTCAGCGTTTCGGGTGCGGCCATAGGTTTCGGGCGCTTTGGGCAGGATCGCGAGGAACGCCATTTCGTGCAGCTGAAGCTGGTCGACGTCCTTGTCGAAATAGGCGCGGCTCGCGGCTTGCACCCCGAAGCTGCGGCGGCCGAGCGGGATTTCATTGAGGTAGAGCTCGAGAATCTGTTCCTTGGTCAGCGCATCCTCGATACGCGTCGCCAGGATCGCCTCGCGAATCTTGCGCGTATAGCTGACCTCGTTCGTCAGCAGCAGATTCTTCGCAACCTGCTGCGTGATCGTCGAGGCGCCGATCGGACGGCCGCTGTTGCTGAGGTTGGTGATGATCGCGCTGACGATGCCGGGATAGTCGATGCCGCCATGGCTGAAGAAGGTGCGATCCTCCGCCGCCAGATAGGCGCGGACGAGCAGCTGCGGATATTCGCTATATTCGAGCTGCACGCGCCGTTCGCGCGCATAGCTGTGAACGGGCTTGCCCTCGCCGTCGCGGACCATCGTCGGCAGCGGCGGCTCGTAATCGCGCAACTGGTCGACCGAGGGCAGGTTGCGTGCGAACAGCACCCAGACCAGTGCGAGGAAGAGGATGCCGGCGAGCGCAGCATAACCGAGCCAGCGGAACCAGCGCCGTGTCCACATAGCGCCCAGCCATGCGATGACGGCATTGCTGTCGCGGCGCAGGCGCAGGCGGAAATCGGGCGGACTGTCAGCGGCCATATGCCCCGCCTCTAAAGCCTGTGTCGCCGAAAGGGAAGCATGCTTGCGGCGAGGCGCGCGATCAGGCTTTTCCGGTCAGGTCGAGCAGCGCCAGACGCAACATCGACGCGACTTCGGCGAGCACCGCGCCCGCCGGAACACGGTCTTCCTCATAGAGCATTTCGTCGGCCGCGAAGCCGAGTTCGACCGCGAGCCGCAGCCGCGGCCACATGGCGTCGCGATCGATGGCGGGCAAGTGCAGCGCACAAGCGTCGGTGAGCCGGCCGGTGACATGGCGATGCGATTCGAGCCGGACATGAACGAGTTGCGGCGACGCGTGCAGCGCACGCAAGATCCACACCGCCCCCGGTTCGGCGCGCGTCACCGCGGCATTTTCAGCCAACAGGTCGCCGATATGGTCCGCCATGGCGGCAATTCCGGCCGGCGCATGACGCGCAATCCACGCCTCGAGCACCGCATTCTGGCGCTCCATCAGCCGCCGCCCGAGCGCCTCGATCACCGCATATTTGTCGCCGAAATAGCGATAGAGCGCGGGCGGGGTCAGCCCGGCGCGCGCCGCGATCATATTGGTCGAAATGCGCTCGATTCCGACCTCTGCCAGCAAATCGCCCGCGACGTCGAGCAGGCGGGCTTGCGTCTGGCGCGCGCGCGCCTGCTGCGGCGGGCGGCGGGCGGCGAGCGTCACCGCGCGCGACCGCGGGCGCTGACCGGCCAGATGTCGACGAGCGTGCCACCCGTCACGACATGATAATGATCGTAGAGGTTCACCGTCGGGTCGCAATGCGGCACCGTCAGGCTGACCGGATCGCCGGGTTGGAGCTGCGTTCCGATTTCGGGCGCAATCAGCGCGGCATGCTCGTCGCCCATGAACGCGAAAAAGGCGGTTTCGGGCGCGCCGCGCTGAACCACCGCAACGCCGCCGTCGGTCGACAGCGATTTATACCCCGCGTCGATGGTGACGAGGCCGCTGTGGTTGGCGCTGACGACGCGCGCGTCGACCGCCAGCGCGACCTCGAACGGCGGTTCGCCGTCGCCAACAAGGTCGCAATCCAGATATTGCTTGTCCATAAAGACATAGCTGCCCGCCTGAAGCTCGGTAAAAACACCCAGTTCAAGGTCGATCCGGTGCGTTCCTGTGCCCGATCCGGTGACGATGCCCGGCACGAAGCCGGCGTCGATCAGCGCGGCAATGACCTGCTGTAGATAGGCAGTGCGCTCGACGATCGCGGCCCGGCGATCGGCATAGCTTTCGATGTGCTGCTGTGAACCGCAATAGAATTGCACGCCGCGATATTCGAGGTTCGCCGACTTCGAAATCGCCCTTGCCAGCGCAACCGCGGCCTCCGCCGACGCCACGCCGGTGCGCGCGATGCCGGGATCGATATCGATGATGACACCGAGCTTTGCTTCGCTCACCGCCAGCGCCGCGTCGATGCGCCGGGCGACGTCCGGATGATCGACCACCGCCATCAGCCCGTCGGCCCGGGCCGCGAGCGCGGCGAGGCGCATGATCGCGGCAGGGGCGGCAACGGGCGAGGTGATGAGGATGCCCGTGACGCCGCCCTCGGCCAGCACCTCGGCCTCCCCGATCTTCGCGCAGCAGATGCCGACCGCTCCGGCCGCCTTCTGACGCTGCGCGATATCGACGCTCTTGTGCGTTTTCGCATGCGGGCGGAGCGCGACGCCATGGCCGGCCGCAAGCGCCGCCATCGCCAGGATATTGCGGTCGAGCGCGTCGACGTCGAGGACGAGGACCGGCGTGTTGAGATCGGCGCGCGATCCCTGCCGGCCGATCAGATGGTCGTGCAATTCACGGTCGGTCGTCATGCGAACAGGCTTTCCAGATGGGGGTTGAGGAATTTTCCGTGCGGATCGGCGGCGCGGCGCACCGCGGTGTAGCGCCCCGCCATCGGATAGAGCGCCGCGACATCGGCGCGATTCAGGGTATGACGCTTGGCCCAATGCGGCCGGCCGCCAGCCCCGCGAAAGATCGCCTCGGCGTCGGCGAACAGGTTCCGCCAGGGCATTTTGGCATATTGGTGCATCGAAATTGCCGCAACCGGTCCGGCGTTCATCGGGCTCATCCAGATATCGTCGGCCGCGACGACGCGATATTCGAAGGGGAAGGTGACGGGCAGACGCCCGCGCCGGATCCAGCCGACGACCTCTTCCAATGCTTCGAGTCCGGCGGCGCGCGGCATTTCATATTCCATCTCCTCGAAACGGAGCGTCCGGTCGGAGGGAAAGATGCTGTGCGCGGGGCCGCGGCGGCGGCCCGAAATGCCGCTTTTCATCATCAGCCGCTGCAACAGCGGCGTGAGAAAGGGAAGGCGCGCCGAGATGTCGAGGATGCGGCGAAAGGTCGCCTCCTCCATATCGGTCGTGGTTGGCGGCGGGTCGCACGGATCGCACGGGTCGAGCGTTTTCAGGATCACATGGTCGCTGTGCGGAAAGAACCAGAATTCGACATGGCGATGCTGCCGCGTCAGCTCGTCATAGCTTTCGCGCACTTCGGCCCAGCGACGCTTTTCGATCCGCTCGGCGAGGTGAAAGGCGGGTACGACCGCGACCTCGATCTCGGTCGCGACACCGAACAGGCCGAGCGACAGGCGCTGCGCCTGGAACAGGTCGGCGTTGGTGTCGGCATCGCACCAGCGCGCCTCTCCGTCGGCGCCGACGAGCCGGAAACCGCGCGCGAAGGTCGAAAGCGAACCGAGATCGACGCCTGTGCCATGGGTGCCGGTCGCCATCGCGCCCGCGAGCGATTGCGGATTGACGTCGCCCTGATTGCCGAGCGCCAGCCCTTCCTCCCACAGGGCGGCGGTCAGCCGGCGGATGCTCCAGCCCGCAGGGATGCGCGCGGTCCGGCGGTCGGCGGCAATGTGAATTGCGCCCGCGATATCGTCGAGGCTCACGATCAATTCGCCCGATTCGCAGAGCGGCATGAAGCTGTGCCCGGCGCCGGTGGCGCGCAGCTTGTGCGCGCTGCGGACGAGCGCCGCGAGTTCATCCTCGCTTTGCGGCCGTGCCAACGCGGCGTTCGCGCTGACGCTACCCGACCAGTTGCTCCACGCCATGCCTCTCTCCCACAGCCAGCCCGGCAAGGCTGTCTGCAACAGAAAAGTTAGTCAAGACTATATTATCAGCGCGCCGCTATCTGCCGCGCGAAATGGATCTGCACCGCGTCACGCACCCCGCGCGCAACCTTTTTCTGGCCCGCGGACGACGCGAGGAACTCGCTATCGCTCTTGTTCGAAATGAAGCCCGTTTCGAACAGGACGGACGGGGTGTCGGGCGCCTTCAGCACGATGAACGACGCGAAACGGTGCGCGGTGGTCCGGAATTTGACGTCGCCCGACGCCTCGCGCTGGAGAAGCCGTGCAAAATCGGAGGCGACATTCATCGTCTCGCGCTGGGTGAGGTCGAGCAGGATCGCCGATACATCGCCGCTGTGCGCGCCGAGGTCGACACCATTGATGATATTCGCCTTGTTTTCACGCGCCGCCAGCCGCGCCGCCTCGCGGTCGGAGGCGACTTCGGACAAGGTATAGATAGACGCGCCGTTGGCGGTTTCATTCTCGGCGGCGTCGGCGTGGACCGAAATGAACAAATCGGCCTTCAGCCGCCGCGCGATGCCGAAGCGCTCTTCGAGCACGAGGAACCGGTCGTCGGCGCGCGTCAGCGCAACGCGCACGCGGCCCGAAGCGAGCAGATCGGCGCGGATCGCGCGCGCGAGCGCAAGAGTGATGTCCTTTTCGCGCTTGCCGCTGTGCGGGCTGATCGCGCCGGGATCGTGCCCGCCGTGGCCCGCGTCGATCACGACGAGCGGCAGGCGGCTGTTGTCGGGTCCTTCGATCCGCGGCAGCGCGACCGCAGGCTTCGGTTTGCCGATCGGGACGGTCACGCTGTAGCGTTTTTCGGGGCGTTTGGCGCGGAAACCCGCAGGCGGCTGTAACTGCGCGCGCGGTCCGCGCGATGCGCGTTCGAATTCGTCCGCGGACACCGGGCGCAGGCTGAACGTCAGGCTCCGCCCGTCGGCGGCAAAATGCGCGCGCGACACGATGGCGGGGCGCGCAAGATCGAGAACAATACGCGTGGTATCGGCGTTCGGCTGCCCCTGTCGCATCGCGCGCACCAGTCCGGCGCGCGCATTTGCGGACTGCGGCGAGCGGCCCGCCTGCGCGCCCGCGATGTCGAGCGCGATGCGATCCGGGCCTGCCAGCACGAAGGACGACGCACCGGCAACGAGGTCGTCGAAGCGCAGGGTGATTTCCGAATCGGTCATTTCGACCGCGCCGATCTGCCCCGCCAGCGCTGCCGAAGGGGATGCGATCATGCCAAGCAGGACGAGCAGCAGGCTCATGGCGCGTCTATGCCGCTCGATGCGCATAATGGTCCAGCGCTTATTGAAAAACATGGGGCCCCCGGCGACAGAATGTCGTGAACCTTGCATTAGCCATCATGGGTCAAATGGCCGTCAACCGGCACGGTTAACAGCCGATTCAGTATGTTCGATGCCGCGGGTTTTCTTGCAACAGATGCCCGCCGTCCTATCTTTGTGCGGTGGTTGTGGTTGCCGTCGGGACATGCCGATGCTAGCACGCCATCACTGACGGTGTCGTTCCCGGTGCCGTCCGGCCTTTTGAGGGGAAGGCCTGCTCCGCGAATCCGCGGATCATGGCCGCCTTGGTGCCGGACATGCGGGGAAGGGCGACCTGCCGCCAGTCCACCCGGTTGACCGGACAGTCGGGGCGAACGCCAGACGCCCGCCCTGCCCGCCCGCTCATCCCGTAACAGGTTGATGCTGCATGAGGCTTGCCATGCCCTCTTTGAATCCCGACGCGGGCGCTTTCGCCCCGGCCGTCGCCGGATTTGAAGACCGCATGCGCGTCCAGAACCGGACGCAGGCCCCCCGCGGCAATAACGTCTTTTTTCTTTTCACCCGTATCCGCCGCGGCTTTCCCTTGGGGAGGGTCACGGGATTTTTTGATGGCGCGCTAAGGCGCGCTTGGAGTGTAACTAATGACCACGCGCATGTTGATCGACGCGCGGCACCGGGAAGAAACCCGGGTCGCCGTCACCAAGGGAAACCGAATCGAGGAGTTTGATTTCGAGTCCGCTGAGCACAAGCAGCTCAAGGGCAATATCTATCTGGCCAAGGTAACCCGTGTCGAACCGTCGCTTCAGGCGGCATTCGTCGAATATGGCGGCAACCGCCACGGCTTTCTCGCGTTCAGCGAAATCCACCCCGATTATTACCAGATTCCGAAGGAAGACCGCGAAGCGCTGCTGCGCGAAGAGGCCGAGCACGCCGCCGCCGCCGCGCAGCGTGCCGAGGAAGACCTCGACGAACTCGAAGGCGATGTCGCCGACGTCGAATATCACGACGAAGACGACAATGGCGACAGCCGCGCCGATCGCGACGACGACCGCGACGACCGCGACGATCGGGACGACCATGATGACGGGGACGACCGCGACGACGAGGGCGACGCCGAAAATGGCGAAGGCGACGAGGGCGGCGAAGGTTCGGAAGAAAACAAGGACGGCCGCGGCGACCGCCGGGGCCGTGGACGTGGACG
The DNA here is from genome assembly GCA_051861185.1 of Sphingopyxis sp. Classification (GTDB taxonomy): domain Bacteria; phylum Pseudomonadota; class Alphaproteobacteria; order Sphingomonadales; family Sphingomonadaceae; genus Sphingopyxis. Next base: position 96,528 of record JBIMKQ010000005.1, on the reverse strand, counting down.
CGGCAACAACAACCGCAAGGGCGGTCGCGGTCGCAGCCGCCGCAACGAAGACGAAGACAGCGAAAACCGCATGTCGCTGCGCCGTCGTTACAAGATTCAGGACGTCATCCGTCGCCGTCAGGTGATGCTGGTCCAGGTCGTCAAGGAAGAACGCGGCAACAAGGGCGCCGCGCTGACCACCTATCTGTCGCTCGCCGGCCGCTATTGCGTGCTGATGCCGAACACGATGCATGGCGGCGGGATCAGCCGCAAGATTTCGAACGGCGCCGATCGCCGCAAGCTGAAGGCGATGATCGACGAACTCGCGCTGCCGCCGACGATGGGTTGCATCGTCCGCACCGCCGGGATGAGCCGCACCAAGGTCGAGATCAAGCGCGACTTCGATTATCTCGCCCGCCTGTGGGACGAAATTCGCCAAAAGACGCTCGAATCGAGCGCCCCGGCGCTGGTCCATTCGGACAGTGACCTGGTGAAGCGCGCGATCCGCGATATCTATCACAAGGATATCGAGGAAGTGCTGGTCGAGGGCGACGAGGGTTACAAGGCCGCCAAGCAGTTCATGAAATTGCTTATGCCGAGCCACGCGCGGCGCGTGAAGCAATATGCCGATCCGGTCTCGCTCTATCAGCGCTATGGCGTCGAGGACCAGCTCGCCGGGATGCTCAATCCGGTCGTCCAGCTGAAATCGGGCGGCTATCTGGTGATCAATCCGACCGAGGCCTTGGTGTCGATCGACATCAACTCGGGCCGTTCGACGCGCGAGCATAATATCGAGCAGACCGCGGTCAGCACCAACCTCGAGGCCGCGGCCGAAATCGCCCGCCAGCTGCGCCTGCGCGACATGGCCGGGCTGGTCGTGATCGACTTCATCGACATGGATCATGGTTCGAACGTCCGTAAGGTCGAGCGCGCGATGAAGGATGCGCTGAAGAACGATCGCGCGCGCATTCAGGTCGGCCGCATCTCGGGCTTTGGCCTGATGGAAATGAGCCGCCAGCGCCTGCGCACCGGCGTGCTCGAAGCCTCGACGCGCCCCTGCCCGCATTGCGAAGGCACCGGCCTCGTCCGTACCGCCTCGTCGGCGGGCCTCAGCGCGCTGCGCCTGATCGAAGAGGAAGCCGCACGCGGCAAGGGCAACAAGATCACGCTGCGCGCGAGCCAGGAAGCGACCTTCTACCTCCTCAACGAAAAGCGCCGCGAGCTGCGCGAGATCGAGGAGCTTTACGGCGTCACGGTCGAGATCCTGCCCGACGGCGAGACCGAGGGCGCGCGCATGGCGGTCGAGGTCAGCGGTCCGCCGCCGATCGCGCGTCGCAGCTTTGCCCCGATCGCGCCGATCGAGGATGAGGACGACGATTATCCCGAGGACGAGGATGAGGAAGAAGCCGCCGAAGCGGAAGGCACCGAAGATCGTCCTGCCCGCCAGCCGCGCGAACGCGAGGAAGGCGATAGCGACACCGACGGCGAAGGCCGCAAGCGCCGCCGCCGCCGCCGCCGTGGCCGCCGTGGCCGCCGCGACGAAGAAGGCAATGAAATCCCCGAAGGCGCCGAAGATCAGGGCGCCGACGGCGAAGCTGCCGACGAAGGCGAGACCGCACCTGCAGAGGTCGCGGGCGAAACCGAGGCCGAGGCCGGCGAAACCGAAGCCAAGCCGCGTCGTCGTCGTGGCGGCCGTGGCCGCAAGCCCAAGGTCGATGCGGGTGATGCCGGTGACGAAGCTGTCGTTGAGACCGACGCTGCACCGGCAGAGGTGATCGAAGCCGCCGAGCCGGTGGCCGAGGAAGCCCCGATTGCCGAGGAAAAGCCGAAGCGCAAGCGCGCACCGCGCAAGACCAAGGCTGCAGCCGAAGCCGAAGCCGCTGAAACGGTAGTGGAAGCCGTCGAGACACCCGTTGTCGAAGCGGTCGCCGAGGGAGAGCCCGAGGCCGAAGCCGAACCGGCCAAGCCTGCACCGAAAAAACGTGCGAGCCGCGCCAAGAAGGCCGTCGCCGCCGAAGCCGCTCCCGAAGCCGCAACAACACGCGAGGCCGAACCGGTCGCCGCCAATGGCGACGAGGACGGTGAAGGCGAAGGCCCCGACGGCGAACCACGCCGCGGCTGGTGGCAGCGCACATTTGGCAATTAATCGGCCATGCCGGTCGGGCACCCATTGACCCGATCTTTTGTCCCCGCGCGCCTGGGCCCCGACCAAGCCATGATGGCTTCAGTTGAGGTTCAGGCGCGCGAGACAAGAAACGCGGCGATGACCCCGCCGAAACCCATTGCTTTCTCTGCGGGCGCCTGGCGTCCGTTTTTCCGTATCACCCTGACATTGCTTGCGATGTTCGCTATCGCGCTGCGCCCGGCGATGGCGCAGTCGATCCTGCGCGACGCCGAAACCGAGGCACTGTTTCAGGACATGATGGACCCGCTGCTCGTCGCTGCGGGGCTCAAACCCGGACAGGTGCGCGTCCATCTTCTCGGCGATCGCAGCATCAACGCCTTCGTCGCCGGCAGCCAGGACATTTATGTGTTCAGCGGGCTGATCGAGGCCGCCGATAGCGCCGAAGAGGTGCAGGGCGTGCTGGCGCACGAACTGGGACATGTGATGGGCGGGCACGCGATCCGCGTCAACGAAGGCGCGAAGGCGGCGACGGGCATTTCGCTGCTCAGCCTGTTGCTCGGCGCTGCGGCGATCGCGGCGGGCGCCGGCGAGGCCGGCATGGGGGTCATGATGGCGGGCCAGCAGGCTGCGCTCGGCAAATTCCTCGCCTTCAGCCGCGTCCAGGAATCGACCGCCGACGCCGCGGGTGCCCAATATCTGTCGAAGGCCGGGATCAGCGGTCGCGGCAGCCTCGCCTTTTTCAAGAAATTGCAGAATCTCGAATTCCGCTATGGAATCAAGCAGGACGACGATCAGGCCTATGGCCGGACCCACCCGATGTCGGGCGATCGCATCCAATCGCTGCGCGAGGTTTATGTGATCGATCCGGCCTGGACGAAACCGGCCGATCCGGCGATCGAGCTACGGTTCCAGCGGATCAAGGCGAAATTGTCGGGCTATATGGCCGACCCCGACCGCACGTTGCGCAAATTCCCCGAAAGCAACAACAGCATTCCCGCGCGCTATGCCCGCGCCTACGCCTGGCACAAAAGTGCCTATCCGCAAAAGGCGCTGACAGAGGTCGAGGGGTTGCTCACAACCAATCCGAACGACCCCTATTTCCTCGAACTCGAAGGCCAGGTGCTGCTCGAATCGGGACGGCCCAAGGAAGCGATCCCGGCGCTGCGCAAGGCAGTCAGCCTGTCGCGGTCGCAGCCGCTGATTAGCGCGACGCTGGGCCACGCCCTGATCGCGACCGAAGATCCGGCAAATTATGCCGAGGCCGAAGAGGTACTGAAAACCGCGGTCGCGCTCGACAACCAGAACCCCTTCGCTTGGTACCAGCTTGGCATCGTCTATGCGAACAAGGGCGATCAGGCGCGCGCCGCGCTCGCCTCGGCGGAACGATATCAGTTGGAGGGTGGACAGTCGGCGCTCGCGCTGCGTAATGCCGAAATGGCGATGCAGGGCCTGCCCCAAGAGTCTCCCGACTGGATCCGTGCACAGGATATTTCGCTGGTGGCTCGCGCCGAGGTGGAACGCGAGCGTAAACGGCGTTAGATTCGGGTGAAGACATTAATTCGGATGAAGACGGGGGCGACGCATCGCAATTCCGTGATGCTCGAGGGCGACAAGTGACCGATAAAAAAGACGATTATTACCAGCCGTGGCTGCGCGATCCCGCGCCGACGCCCGGTGCAGCCCCGCTGCCACCCGCGTCGCACGACGAAGGATTGGCGAAACCGCGCGAAACGCCGCCCGTTGGTATCGACCTTTCGCGCTATTCGGTTGAGGAAAAGCCGGTGCGCAAACCGGCGGTCATGTCTGGCCAGCTGAAGGCGGGCGCCGCCGGATTCTGGCGGGCGCTGCGCGATGGCGCCGAATCCTTTGCCGACTGGACGATCCGCATCGGCGACCGCGCCGATATTCCCGCACGCGTCGAAGCCATGGAAATTCCGCGCCGCTCGCGCGACCTTGCAGCCAGAACCGGGGCACTGACCGCGCGCGCCGCGCGCGCCGCCGGGCGCGGATCGGCGCAGGCCGGACGCGCCACCGCCAAGGCCAGCGCCGAGGCATGGGAAAAGATGGCGCTCGGCGACAAGGCCCGGAAGCTGTCGAGCGACGCCGGGCGCGGGCTTGGCGAAGTCGCCGACAAGACCCGGGCCGGGGTTGGCAATATGGCCAAGGCAGGTTCGGAAAGCCTTCGCGACAGCATCGGCGATGCCGCGACCAAGTTGCGCCCCGCGCCGCGCGAAGAGCCGGCGGCGCCCCCGTCGGGCCTCGAACAATTGCTCGCACGCGAGGAGGCCGCTGCGCGTCAGGCCGAGCCGGGCGCGCCCGACCTGCCGCTGTTCACAAGCGACGCCGCGATCGCCGCGGCGGCCAAGCCCGCGGCAGTCGAAGGCGACGACCGCTCGCCGCTTGTCCAGCCGGTGCCGAAAAAGCCCGCAACCAAGGCGATTGCCGCGCAACGTTTGCCGCAGGTAAAGGGGATGGGGATGGACGGCGTTTCGACACGCACATGGGGCTTCGCGCTGGGCGGCATAGTCCTGCTCGCGGCCGCCTTCTGGCTCGGCGGCCGCCTCGGCGGCGGGATGAGCAAGAGCGAGGTCGAAACCATCGTTGCCGACTATATCAAGGCGAACCCGCAGATCATTCCCGAGGCGCTCGAAGCGCAGCGTGGGCGGGAAATCGCCAAGGCCATCGACGCGATCCGCCCCGCGCTTGAGAAGCCCTATGCCGGTGCATGGGCGGGCAACGCCGACGGCGACGTCACTTTGGTGGTGTTCACCGACTATGCGTGCGGTTTCTGCCGCGCAAGCGTGCCCGACGTCGACCGGCTGATCCGCGAAGACCGCCGCGTCAAGGTCGTGTTCCGCGAGCTGCCGATCATCGCACCGCAAAGCCGTGACGCCGCGCTGATGGCGCTCGCCGCCGCGCGGCAGGGCAAATATGATGCCTTCCACCACGCGATGTTCGCGAGCGGATCGCTCGACAAGTCGGCGATCGCGGCTGCGGCCGCGAAGGTCGGCGTCGTCACCGACGGCACCGCCGATGCGACCGCGAATGAAGCCTTGTTCCAGCGCGAACTCGACAGCAACCTCGCGATCGCAACGCAGCTTCAGCTCAACGCCACCCCGACCTGGATCGTCGGCAACCAGCTGTTCCAGGGACAGATTGGCTATGACGGGCTGAAGCAGGCGGTGGCCAAGGCACGCGCGGCGAAAAGCTGAGACGCGCGGGAATGGCGACCGTTACCCATGATCAGGCGCTCGCCAACGCCCGCCAGCTTCTGAACGGTCAGCCCGGCGCCGCGCTGGCGCAGGCACAGGCGATCATCGAGGCGGTCCCGACATCGGCGGCGGCACACCGGCTGGTCGCCCATGCGCTGCGCGCGCTGAACCGCGAGGCCGAAGCGCAGGCCGCGTCGCTCGCCGCAGTCGGCGCGACGATCCATGACGAAGCGATGGTGGGCGCCGCGCTGGCGCTCGCCGAAAACCGGCTGCCCGATGCCGAAGCCGCGCTGCGCCAGCGGCTGCGCGACGATGCGACCGACGTTGCGGCGATCCGCATGCTCGCCGAGGTAGCGGGGCGGATCGGGCGCTATGAGGACGCCGAAAAATTGCTATCGCGCGCGCTCCAGCTCGCACCGGGGTTCGGCGCCGCGCGTGCCAATCTTGCCACCGTCTATTACAAGCAGAACCGCTTTGCCGACGCCGCCGAGACGCTCGATGCGGTGCTCGGCGACGATCCCGACAACCCGGCGCACGCGAACCTGCGCGCCGCCGCGCTCGGCCGCATCGGCGGTTATGACGAGGCGCTCGCGCTTTACGAAGAACTGACGCGCCGTTTCCCGGACCATGCCAAGCTGTGGATGAGCTATGGCCATCTGCTCAAGACCGTCGGGCGACAGGACGACAGCATCGCCGCCTATCGCCGCGCGCTGGCCGCCGATCCGGGGCTGGGCGAAATCTGGTGGAGCCTCGCGAACCTCAAGACGATCCGCTTCGACGCCGATGATCGGGTGACCATGGAAGCGGCGCTCGTTGCGGCCGAACCCGATAGCGACGCGCGCGCCGACGACCGGCTGCACCTGCACTTCGCGCTCGGCAAGGCGTATGACGATGCCGCCGAGCATGAGCCCGCATTTCGCCATTATGCTGCAGGCAATGCGATCCGCGCCAGCCAGCTCGGCTATCGCGCCGCGGACACGACCGCCTCGGTCGATGCGATCATCGCGGCCTGCACCCCCGACTTCTTCGCATCGCGCGCCGGCGCGGGCGACCCTGCGACAGACCCGATCTTCATCCTGGGCATGCCGCGCGCCGGATCGACGCTGATCGAACAGATCCTCGCGAGCCATTCGGCGATCGAGGGGACGATGGAGCTTCCCGACATTCCCGCGCTCGCGCTCGGGCTCGGCCGCGAGAATCACGACGATGGACGGCGCTGGATCGAGGCGCTGGCCGAGACACCAGCCGAACGGCTCGCCGAGCTGGGCGCGGCCTTCCTTCAGCGCACCGCGGTGCAGCGCAAGACCGACAAGCCCTTTTATATCGACAAGCTGCCGAACAACTGGCTCTACATCGCCTTCATCCGCCTGATCCTGCCGAATGCCAAGATCATCGACGCGCGGCGCCATCCGCTCGATTGCTGCTGGTCCAATTTCCGCCAGCATTATGCGAAAGGGCAGGCGTTCAGTTACGGCCTGTCCGACATGGGCGCCTATTATCGCGACTATGTCCGGTTGGTGGCGCATATCGACGCGGTGCAGCCGGGCCGCATTCATCGCGTGATTCACGAGGCCTTGCTCGACGACCCCGAAGCCGAAGTGCGTGCGCTGCTCGCCTATCTGGGCCCGCCGTTCGAAGACGCGTGCATGGCGTTCCACAGCAATGCGCGGGCCGTACGAACGGCGTCGAGCGAGCAAGTTCGCCGACCGATCAATCGCGACGGCGTCGGGCAATGGCATCCCTATGAAGCCTGGCTGGATCCGCTGAAAAAGGCGCTTGGCCCCGTGCTCGAAGCATATCCCGGCGCTCCCGCCCATTTTTCCTGAACCTTGCGCCGCAAATCGTTGCCTTTGGGCAACAGCGGACGACATTTTCGACCAGCAACCTGCAAGCCACATCAACAAGGCTTGCGCTTACGCTGCACTGCGTCATGCTCCGGTCATATAGCTGTCATTTGAGGGGGGTCTCATGCGCAAGTTCACCGCGGTTCTGGCAAAGGGCGGCGCGATGCTGCTGGGCAGCACCATCCTGTGCACGTCGGGCGCGGCGCTGGCGCAGCAAGCCGACACGAATGACGATCGCGACATTGTGGTCACCGCGTCGAAGCGCGAAGAAAATCTGCAGGACGTCCCGCTGGCGATCACTGCGATCGGCACCGAGCGGCTCGACGAGCTGCAGGTCAAGGAATTCCAGGACGTCGTCAAATTCCTGCCTTCGGTGACGATCCAGACGCTCGCACCAGGGTTCAGCCAGGTCTATTTCCGCGGCGTTGCGTCGGGCGAGAATGCGAACCATTCGACCTCGCTGCCGACCGTCGGCACCTATCTGGACGAAATGCCGATCACGACCATTCAGGGCGCGCTCGACATCCACACCTATGACTTCGCGCGCGTCGAGGCGCTCGCGGGGCCGCAGGGCACGCTGTATGGCGCCAGTTCGATGGCGGGCACGATCAAGCTGGTCACCAACAAGCCCGATACCAGCGGCACCTATGGCTCGGCGGGGCTCGAACTCAACAGCGTGTCGCGCGGCGGCATCGGCGGGGTTGCCGAGGGCTTTATCAATGCGCGGCTCAGCGATCGCGCGGCGCTCCGCCTCGTCGGCTGGTACCGTCACGATGCGGGCTATATCGACAATATCGCGGGCAGCCGGACCTATCCGACGAGCGGCGTGACGCAGACCAACGCCGATCTGGTCGAGAAAGATTACAACAGCGTCGACACCTATGGCGCACGCCTTGCGCTCGGCATCGAGCTCAATGACGACTGGACGATCCGCCCGACGCTGATGGGCCAGATCCAGAAATCCGACGGCAGCTTTGCGCAGGAACGTTCGTCCGCAGTGACGCGCAGCCTGCAGACGGTGCAGTACAACCCCGAACGCGGCGACGACAAATGGATCCAGGCCGCGCTGACGATCGAAGGCAAGATCGGGAACTGGGATTTGACCGTCACCGGCGGCCATCTGCGCCGCAAGACGCTGACCGACAGCGATTATTCGGACTATGCCTATTTCTATGACGCGCTCTTTGGTTCGGGCGTCTACCTCTATGACAATGCGGGCGATATCATCAGCCCGAACCAATATATCGAGGGCGTCGATCGCTATCGCCGCAACTTCGGCGAAATCCGCTTCGCGTCGCCTGCCGACGCGCGCATTCGCTTCATCGGCGGGCTGTTTTACCAGCGCCAGTCGCACAATATCGAACAGCATTACATCATCGACAATCTGTCCGACGATCTGCAGGTGCCGGGTACCGTCGACAATATCTGGCTGACCAAGCAGCAACGCGTCGACCGCGACTATGCCGCCTTCGGCGAACTCAGCTTCGACATCACCGACAAGCTGACGCTGACCGGCGGCGGCCGCCTCTACAAGTTCGACAACAGCCTTGTCGGCTTCTTCGGCTACAACAATCCCGGTTTCAGCAGCAATCCGGTCTATGCTTGCCAGGGGCCCGCGGTCGTCAACGGATCGCCGTGCACCAACCTCGACAAGAGGACAAAAAAGACCGACTTCATTCACAAGCTGAACCTGACCTACAAATTCACCGACGATGTGATGATGTACGCGACTTGGTCGCGCGGCTTCCGTCCCGGCGGCATCAACCGCCGCGGTTCGCTGCCGCCCTATGGCTCCGACACGCTCGACAATTATGAACTGGGGTGGAAGACCAGCTTTGGTCCGGTCCGCTTCAACGGCGCAATCTATCAGCAGGATTGGAAAAATATCCAGCTCTCCTTCCTCGGCGCCAACGGGCTGAGCGAAGTGCGCAATGCCGGCATTGCACGTATCCGCGGGGTCGAAGCAGACGTCAGCTATCGTTCGGGCGGCTTCTCGCTCAGCGCGGGCGGCAGCTATAATGACGCGACGATCCGCCGCGATTTCTGCGCTGTCGCCAATGCGACCTTCGACTGCACGACGCCCGGTAACGACCTGCTCGCGCCGTCAGGATCGCGTCTGCCGGTCACCGCGAAATTCAAGGGCAATGCCGTGGCGCGCTATGAATTCCCGATCAGCGGGCTGGACGGCCATGTCCAGTTCGCCGTCAACCATATCGGCAAGCGGCGGTCCGACCTTCGCACGCTCGAAAATGACATCGTCGGCAATTTCAAAGCCTATACCACCGCCGATTTCAGCATCGGCGTGAAGGGCGAGGGATGGGATGCCGAATTGTTCGCGACGAACCTGTTCGACAGCCGCGGTGTGATCAACAGCGCGGTCCAGTGCGGCGAGACGGTCTGCGGCGACGCCGATGGCGACACGGTCAATGGCGGTGTCTTTTATGACAACGTCATCCGCCCGCGCCTGATCGGCATCAAGGTGAGCAAGGATTTCTGATCGGACGAGGAACGGCGTGGTTTCTGGCCGCGCTCGGCTCTCACCCGCCAGCCGGGGCATAGACGACGGGCTCCCATCGCGGGCGGTATCAGCCTTTGCGGTCGATCCGGACCGGGAAATGTAGGATAGGGGCCGGCTTCACATGGCAGAGACGACCACCGCGAGCGTGAGGCCGGCCCAAAAGCTCGGCCTTGCGATGTGCGTCGCGCTCGTCATGGGCAATATGATCGGCTCCGGCGTGTTCCTGCTCCCCGCCAGCCTCGCGCCTTTCGGCTGGAACGGGGTCGCCGGGTGGGTGATCACCATCATGGGCGCACTCGCACTGGCGGTGGTCCTCGCGCGGCTGACCGTCGCCTTCCCGCAGGCAAGCGGCCCGACCGCCTTCGTTCAACTCGCCTTCGGGCGTATCCCCAGCTTCATGATCGGCTGGGCCTATTGGGTGTCGGTGTGGACGGCCAATGTAACGCTTGCGGTCGCCGCGGTCAGCTTCCTCAGCCTGTTCGTGCCGGCGCTCGGCCAGCATATGGCGCTATCGACGCTTGCGCTGATCTGGATCGTTACCGCGATCAACTGGCGCGGCGCGCGGGCCGCGGGCCGCTTTCAGGTCGTGACTTTGCTGATCAAGCTGATCCCTTTGCTGACGGTGATGATCCTCGCGCCGCTCGCCTTCGGGAGCCCGACACCCGTCGTCACGACGCCTTTTCCTGCCGAAGGACTGTCGATCACCGCGGTCAGCGGATCGGCAATCCTGACGCTGTGGGCGCTGCTCGGCTTTGAATCGGCAAGCATTGCGACCGACAAGGTGAAGGACCCCGTCGTGACGATTCCGCGCGCGACGATCATCGGGACGCTGACGACGGGCATCCTATACCTCATCGTCTGTTCGGCGGTCGCGCTGATGCTGCCGGCGGCGGAGGTCGCCAGATCAGATGCCCCCTTCGCGCTGTTCGTCGAGACCTATTGGGGACATGGCCCGGCGCTGTTCATCGCCGCTTTCGCCGCGATCAGCGCGATCGGGGCGCTCAACGGCTTCACGCTGATTCAGGCCGAACTGCCCGCGACGCTCGCGCGGCAGGGCCTGTTTCCCGCCCGGTTCGCACGCACCAATCGCCACGGAACGCCGGTCGCCGCGCTGCTGATCGCAAGCAGCCTCGCGAGCGCCTGTGTCATCCTGAACAGCAACAAGTCGACCGCCGAGATGTTCACCTTCATGGCGATCCTGTCGACCTCGGTGACATTATGGCTCTACCTGTCGTGCGCCGCCGCGGCGCTGCGGCTGCGCGTTGGGATACCCGCCGCCGCGATCGGCCTCGCCTATTCGGTCTGGACGTTGTGGGGCGCGGGCATATGGGTCAGCACGCTGAGCCTGATCCTGATGGCGGCGGGCTTGCCTCTCTATTGGTGGACGCGCGAGTCCGCGCCCACCTCAGCGCCATTTGGGAGCGAAGAAACCCCGGTCGCGTAGGATCACCTGCGCCGCGTTATGCCCCGGCGCGCCCGTGACGCCGCCGCCCGGATGGGTGCCCGCACCGCACATATAAAGACCCTTGAGTGGACCGCGATAAGCGCCGTTGCCGAGCACCGGGCGCGCCGACCATAGCTGATCAAGGCTCATATTGCCGTGCATGATGTCGCCGCCGACGAGGCCGAACTTGCGTTCGAGCCCCTTGGGGCTGAGGATCTGGCGTCCAACAATCGAAGCGCGGAAGCCTGGAGCATGCGCCTCGACGGTGTCGATGATCGTGTCGGCCGCCTTGCCTTCGTCATCATCCCAGTCGCGTCCGTCCGGAAGCTCGGGGGCGAACTGCTGACAAAAGAGACTCGCGACATGCTGGCCCGGCGGCGCGAGGCTGTCGTCGATCGTCGAGGGGATGAGCATTTCGACGATCGGCTTCTTCGACCAGCCATATTGTTTCGCGTCGAGGAAGGCGCGGTCCATATAGTCGAGCGTCGGGGCGAGGATGATCCCCGACTGGTGATGCTCGCCGGGTTCCGGCAGGCAAGTGAATCTGGGCAGCTCGCTGAGCGCGACGTTCATGCGGAAGGTACCGCTGCCCGCCTTGAACGCCTTGATCCGGCGGCGGAACTCAGGCGCGATATCGCCGTCGTCGAACATCCGTTCGTAGAGCAGCTTGGGCCCGACATTGGCGATGACACGCGCCGCGGCAATTTCCTCGCCGCTGACCAGCTTGACCCCGACCGCCTTGCCGCCATCGACCAGCACGCGCGAAACGGGCGCTTCGAGGCTGATCTCGACGCCGAGCTGGGTGCACACCTTCGCCATCATCTGGGTGATCGCGCCCATGCCGCCGATGCTGTGACCCCATGCGCCCTTCTTGCCGTTCACTTCGCCGAAGACGTGATGGAGGAGGACGTATGCGCTGCCCGGTGTATCAGGCGACGCATAGTTGCCGACCACGGCGTCAAAGCCGAAGGCGGCTTTCACCGCTTCGCTCTCGAACCAGCTGTCAAGGAAGGTCCGCGCGGACTTGGTGAAAAGTTCGAGCACGTCGCGCTGCTGCGACAGGCTGAGTTTGGTCAGCCCGCGCCCCTGACGCGCCGCGTCGATCAGCGTCTTGAACCCGTCGCCGACATTCGGCGGCGATTTGAGCGCGAGGTCGCGCAGCACGTCGGCCACGCCCTCGAGCATGTCATAATATTCGGGAAGGCGCGCGGCATCGTGCGCCGAGAAGCGCGCAAATTCCTTCTGCGTGCGTTCAAGCCCACCACCAAGTTTCAGATAGCCGCCATCTTCCTGCGGCAGGAAATTGCTGATCGGCCGCTCGATCACGCGATAGCCGTGTTCGGCAAGCTTCATGTCGGCGATGACCTTGGGCTGGAGCAGGCTGACGGTGTAGCTCGCGACCGAATTGCGGAAGCCCGGGGCGAATTCCTCGGTCACCGCAGCGCCGCCGACGACGTCGCGCGCCTCGACGATGCGGACCTTCAGCCCCGCCTTGGCAAGATAGAAGGCGCAGACGAGGCCGTTGTGGCCGGCGCCGATAATCAGGGCGTCATAGGTTTTGGTCATGAAAATTCTTTCGCAAGCGGGGATTGGACATGCTGGCGCCCGAAGCCGAGGCCGAGGATGCGGCCCGGGATACGGCGCAGCAGCGGAATGCGGTTGAGCAGGCGGACCGCGAGCGGCACGCGCGTGATTTCGCCGCGCAGCATCGGTTCGATGATATTCTGATGCGCGAAACGCTGCATCGCCTGCATCCGTGTCGTCGGTTTCCAGCGGCGCGCCTGCACCTTGGCCAGGAGCGGATCGGGATCAGCCCCCGCGGCAAGCGGCGCCGCGAGAATATTCGCGGTCGCAACCGCGTCTTGCACCGCAAGGTTGATACCGACACCACCAACCGGCGACATAGCGTGCGCGGCATCGCCGATCGCGAGCAGCCCGGGACGCGACCAGCGCGTCAGCCGGTCGAGCGCGACCGTGAGCAGTTTGACGTCGTCGAAGCTGGCAATTGCGTCGATGCCCGCGGCAAGGCCGGGGACGAGCGACGTGACATCCTCGCGAAAGGCGGCGATCCCGCGGGCTTCGATCGCAGGAAATCCACCCTTTTCGATGATCCGCGCGCATTGCCAATAATCGCCGCGCGGGATGGCGACGACCATGCCGCGCGTATCGATGGTCCCCAGCGGCACGTCGGTCGGAGCACCGGCGGGCATCGGGATACGAAACCACAGCACGTCCATCGGCGCGCCAAGGTCGTCGAGCGGCAGTTCGGCTGCGTCGCGGAGTACCGAGCGGCGACCGTCGGCGGCGATGACGAGCCGCGCGGGAAGCGTCTCGCCCGTGGTCAGCGTCACGCCATTCACCCGGCCCGCGGCGTCGAAGGTCGGCCCGGTCGCTTCGGTCGACATGCGCAGGTTGAAGGGCGGATAGGCCCGGCCTCGCCGTGCGATGAAGTCGAGCAGATCCCATTGCGGCATCATCGCGACATAGGGCGCCGCGACGGGCAGGTTTTTCAACGACGCGATCGTGTAGAGCCCGCCGAGCAGGTCGAGCGTCATCGTGTCGACCTTTGCGTGCGGCAGTTTCAGCAGTTCATCGAGCAGCCCGATTTCGTGGAACAGTTCGAGCGTCGAGGGATGCACCGTGTCGCCGCGGAAATCGCGGAGGAAATCGGCGTGCTTTTCGAGGATGGTGACGGGGACCCCGGCGCGTGCGAGCAACAGACCCGCGACCATGCCCGCGGGGCCGCCGCCGACGATGATGACTGGATCGCTCATACTCCCCTCCTCCCGTGCGATGCGACTAGCGGCTCCATCCCGGCGGCGGCGCCTGTTCCTGCCGCGCTTCGGGGATCAGGTCGCGCATCCGCGAACAGAAATGCTTGAGGCAGACTTCCTTGTCGCTGAGCGGCCCCGTGGTGAAGCTTTTCGACTGCATCCCCTGCTGGACGCGGGTGATCAGCTCGGTGTCCTCGGCGTTGACCTGGCGGTTGATGCGCCAGTTCAAATAACGCGCGGCCTTCATCTCGCGGCGCTCATCGGGGAGCACATAGGAAATTTCGCGGATCAGGCACGTCGTCGGCCCGGTCGGCAGCCACTGCATGAAATCGACCTGATCGGGATAGATGTCGAACGCGACGTTCGGCCAGAGCTTGAAATAGAGCCAGTGGCGCTGCTTGTCCGCCGGCAAATGCGGAACCGGCGGCAGCAGCCGCTGGTACATGCGTTCGGACCAATTGACCGACGGCCGGTCGATCAGGTCGCCCCACATGCGGTCGACATTATCCTTAGCCTCGACGCCATAGCTTTTGCCGAACAGGCGCGTGAGGCCGGGGTGTGCGACGGGGATGTGAAGGCCGTCCGAATAATTGTCGCCGACATTCTTCCAGTTCACGTCGCGCGGGCGGAGTGTGACGCGGCCGAGCGCGCCAAGCTCCTCGAAGCGATAGGGAGCGACCTGCACTTCATAGGGCGCCATCATCGTCGCGACCGACGGGCCGCCATCATCGTCGAGGCGCACGAACCAGAAGCCACGCCATTGTTCGAGGCCGACGGGGACGAGCCCCGCCCTGCCCTTGTCGAGCGTCGGATAGCTTGCCGAATCGGGGACGCCGGTCAGCCGGCCGTCGAGTTCATAGGTCCAGGCATGATAGGGGCAGACGAGCTTTTTCGCGCAGCCCGCGGCGCCATCGACAAGGCGCGAACCGCGGTGACGGCAGACATTGGTGAAGGCGCGCACATTGCGGTCGGTGCCGCGCACAACGATGACGCTTTCGCCGCAATAATCGATGCTGTGCCAGTCGCCGACGTTCGGGATGTCGCTGTCATGGCAGACGACCTGCCAGCTCGGGCGGAAGACGCGCGCCATTTCGGCAGCATGGAAATCGGGATCGCTGTAGGTCCAGGCAGGCAAGGACCAGCCGTCGTGCGGGTCGATGTTGGTGAAAGTGTCGCGTAGCGTTGCCATGAGTCGATCCTTGTTGTACAAACGTATAACAACATGCAGCCCGCTCGCCAAGCCTTTACGCGCGAAAGCGCCGATGCCCGCCGCGCCGGCCTGATCGAGGCGACCGGGGCGTGCCTTGCCGAACATGGCCTTGCTGGCACCAACGTCCGCGCGATCTGCGCCAAGGCCGGGGTGTCGCCGGGGCTGCTCCGCCATTATTTCGGCGGCATAGACGATCTGGTCGCGGCAACGTACGAAGCGACGAGCGACCGGATGGACGCGATCTTTGCGGGCGCCGTCGAAGGTGCCGGCGCCGATCCGCGCGCGCGGCTTCTGGCCTATCTGACCGCAAGCTTCCGTTCGCCGGTGACCGATCCCGAGCTGCTCGGCGCGTGGACCGCCTTTTGGGCGCTCGCGCGCAGCGATGCGCGGATGGCGGATATTCACGCGAAAAGTTACGCGGGCTATCGCGCCCGGCTCTGCGAATTGCTGATCGCGTGCGGCACGGCCGACGCCGGGCGACTGGCGATCATGCTGACCGCAATGGTCGATGGTCTGTGGCTCGAACTGTCGCTCGACGCCGAAAGCTTCGGCGCCGAGGCGGCAGTTCAGATGGTCGAACGCGCGGTCGCCGCGCTCGCCTGACGTTTATTTCGACAGATCGCGCAGCAGGCTGTCCCAATGCGCGAGCGCCGGCGCGATCGCATCGACCGGAACGCGTTCGTTGAGGCCGTGCGCGTAGCTGTCGCTCGCCTTGCTGAAGAGCCCCGCGACACCATAGCTCGGCACACCCTGGATGCGGAAATGATAGCTGTCGGTCGCGCCCGCGCTCATCGACGGGATGATCGGCAGCCCCGGCGCGCGTGCATGCACCGCCTTCGTCACCGCGCCCACGACGTCGGGACGCAGCGGCGAGGCGTCGCTCGCGCTGGCGTCGGGATCGGTGTTCACCTTGATCGCGGGGTCGGCGATGATTTTTTCGAGTTCGGCGCGCACCGTTTCGACGGCAACGCCGGGAAAGATGCGGCAGTTGATGTTCGCGGTGGCGCGCTGCGGCAGCGCGTTCTCGGCATGGCCGCCCTTGACCAAGGTCGGCACGCAGGTGGTGCCGATCTGGCCGACATATTCGGGATCGGCGCGGATCGTCGCGATCGCCTTCGCATCCGACGGGTTGGCGGCAAAGGCCTTGAGCGCCGCGCCGATTTCGCCGCCGACCTGATCGGCGACGATCGGCATGCCGATTTTCGTCAGCTCATTCTGTTGCGGCGTGAAGCGATAGGCGCCGACCTTTTCAAGCGCCGTCGATAGCTGGACGATCGCATTGGTCGCACCGGGGCGCGAGCTGTGCCCGCCGGGGTTGGTGACTTCGAGCGTGAAGTCGGCATAGGTTTTTTCGCCGGCCTGCAGCCCATAATATTTGGGCTTGCCGTCCTCGCCGATCGTCCCGCCGCCGCCGTCGCCGTTCAGCGCGAATTCGGCGCCCTTATATTTGGCGGCGAGCGCGCGCGTCGTCAGCATCTGGGTTTCCTCGTCGCCCGAAAGCAGCAGGATGATCGAGCGCCTGGGCTTGAAACCGTCCTTCTTCAGCTGCGCCATCGTGGCGACCATCATCGACACGTCGAACTTGTTATCCTCCGACCCGCGGCCGAAAATATAGCCTTGTTCCTCGACCGGCACGAAGGGATCGCGCGTCCAGTCCTTCGGATCGGCCTCGACGACATCCATATGGCCGAGCAGCACGATCGGCTTGCCCTTCCCCGTTCCGGCGAGCGTCGCGGCGAAGGTCGCGGTTTCGCCTACGGGCGTGATTTCGATATCGCTGTCGGCATAGCCCGCGGCTTTCAGCACGCTGGCATAATAGGCCGCGAGCTTGGGCACCTGTCCGCGTCCCTCGACGGTCGGGATTGCGATGCTGTCCTTCAGGATTTTCTTGGCGGTTTCGGTGTCGGCCGGTTTGGCATGGACGGGTGCAGCTGCGAGCAGCGCGGCGGAAGCAAGAAAAGCGGAAACAAGGCGCATATCTTCGACCCTCTTTTTTGGAATGGCTGTGTTCAATCGGTTCGCGCCGCGCTTGTCGAGCGGAATTTCAGGCAGCCGCCTTCTTTCCTTTCGGCGCGGGCGTCTTCGGCTTGTACCGGCAGAGGTCGTCGACCGGGCAGCGCCAGCATTCGGGGGTGCGCGCCTTGCAGATGTAGCGGCCGTGGAGGATCAGCCAATGGTGCGCGCCGACGCGGAACGGGCCGGGGGTGTTTTTTTCCAGCTGCTTCTCGACTGCGAGCACCGTCTTGCCGGGTGCGAGGCCGGTGCGGTTGCCGACGCGGAAGATATGCGTGTCGACCGCGAAGGTCTCCGCCCCGAAGGCGCAATTCATCACGACATTGGCGGTCTTGCGCCCGACCCCGGGGAGTTCGACGAGCGTGTCGCGTTCGGCGGGCACCTCGCCGTGAAAATCGCGGACGAGGATTTCGCTGAGCGCGATGACATTCTTCGCCTTGCCGTTGAACAGCCCGATCGTCTTGATGTGCTGTTTGAGGCCGTCCTCGCCAAGGTCGACCATCTGCTGCGGCGTCTTCACGTCCTGAAAAAGCAGGCGCGTCGCCTTGTTCACCCCGACGTCGGTCGCCTGCGCCGACAGCACGACCGCGACGAGCAATTGATAGGTGTTGCCGAATTCAAGCTCGGTTTCGGGACTCGGGTTGAGTTCGGCAAGCCGGCGATAGAATTCGAAGATGTCGGCTTTCTTCATACCGTTATGACAGCCCCAGCACCTGCGGCATCGTGTAGCGGTCGGGCTTTTGCTGGATCAGCCACAGGGCCGCGCGGACGGCGCCGCGTGCGAAGATCATGCGGTTTTCGGCGCGGTGCGACAGGGTGATCATTTCTTCGGCTCCCGCGAAGATCACATCATGATCGCCCGCGACGGTGCCGCCGCGCAGGCTGGCGAAGCCGATTGCGCCCCGGCCGCGTGCTCCGGTGACGCCGTCGCGGCCACGTTCGGAGGCAGCCGCGAGGTCAATTCCGCGTCCTTCGGCGGCGGCCTGGCCCAATAGCAGCGCGGTGCCGCTGGGTGCGTCGACCTTTTTGCCGTGGTGCATTTCGAGGATTTCGATGTCCCAGTCGGCGTCGAGCCGCGTCGCCGCCTCGCGCACCAGATGCGCGAGCAGGGTTACGCCGAGCGAGGTGTTGCCCGTCTGGAGCACCGCAATATCCTTCGCCGCATTGTCGATCAGATAATGGTGACGCTCCTCGAGCCCGGTCGTGCCGATGACGATCGGCGTCCCGGCCGCGATGCAGGCGTCGAGCGTCGCCTCGAGCGCGGCGGGTGAGGAAAAGTCGACGAGGACGTCGCTGTCGCTGGCGAGCTTCAGCAGATTGCCGCCCTTGTCGACGCCGCGATGCTCCTGCCCCGCTTCGGCAATCGCGGCGGCGAGCGCGACGCCCATCCGCCCTTCGCTGCCGATGATACCGATGCTGGTCATAGTCCGTCCCCTGATTGCCAACCTCCCTTAGCCGCTCGTGTCGAGCGAAGTCGAGACATCGGTCGCGGCGTCTCGACTTCGCTCGGCACGAAGGGATAGAGAGGGGGCATGACCGACATCCAGAACATCGTGATCCTGACCGGCGCGGGCGTGTCCGCCGAAAGCGGCATCGACACGTTTCGTGATGGTGGCGGATTGTGGGAACAGCACCGGGTCGAGGATGTGGCGACCCCCGAGGCGTTCGCCCGCGATCCCGATCTGGTGCTGCGATTCTATGACATGCGGCGCGAGGCGATCCAGACCAAGGTGCCGAATGCCGCGCATGACGCGCTTGCGCGGCTCGATGCCGAATGGCCGGGCGAGCTGTTGATCGTCACGCAAAATGTCGACGACCTGCACGAACGCGCCGGCGCGAAGCGGCTGGTCCACATGCACGGCGAGCATCTGAACGCCTGGTGCACCGCGTGCGACGCGCGCGTGCCGTGGGCGGGGCCGCTGCTCGATCGGCCCGCCTGCCCCGCGTGCGGCGCCGTCGGCACATTGCGCCCCGACATCGTCTGGTTCGGCGAGATGCCGTACCAGATGGACGAAATCTATCATGCGCTGAACCGCGCCGACCTGTTCGTGTCGATCGGCACATCGGGCGCGGTCTATCCCGCCGCGGGTTTCGTGCGCGAGGCGCGCAAGTCGGGCGCGCGGACGCTCGAACTCAATATGGAGCCGAGCCAAGGCAGTTACTGGTTCGCCGAGGCGCGGCATGGGCCGGCGAGCGTGCTGGTGCCGCAGTGGGTCGCGGAGATGCTCGGCTAGTCCTTTTGTTTCGGTGTCGCCGAAACGGGGCGCCGCGCGGCGAAGAAATTGCGGAGCAGCGCGCCCGCTTCGTTCGCACCGATGCCGTCGTAAATTTCGGGCCGGTGATGGATGGTGGTTTGCGCAAAGGTGCGAGGGCCATGGACGACGGCGCCACCCTTTGGATCATCGGCACCATAATAGAGCCGCGCGATTCGGGCATGGGCGATGGCGCCGGCGCACATCGCGCAAGGTTCGAGGGTTACGTACAGATCGCAGCCGTCGAGCCGTTCGTTTGCGAGCATTTTCGCCGCAGCGCGAATCGCAACGATTTCTGCGTGGGCGGTCGGGTCGTGCGATTCGCGGGGATTGTTGTGGCCCTCGCCGATAATCGCGCCGTCCTTGACGACGACCGCACCAACGGGCACTTCGCCCAGATCGCCCGCTTTTGCGGCGAGTTCGAGCGCACGGCGCATGGCCGGGGGGAAGAACGAAACGGTCACCTGGATGCGCTAGTCGCTTGACGAATCTGCGGCAAGCCGATAAGCGCGCGCCTTTCCCGGCTCACTCCGGTCCCGCATCCCCCGATTGTTCGGGACGCACCCGGACGCCGACCCGAAATTTTTTGAACGAGGAAGACCATCATGTCGCGCATCTGCGAACTGACCGGCAAGGGCCGCCAGGTTGGCCACAATGTCAGCCACGCCAACAACAAGACCAAGCGCACCTTCCTGCCCAACCTGCAGAATGTGACGTTGCTGTCGGACGCGCTCGGCAAGGGCGTCAAGATGCGCGTGTCGACCCATGGCCTGCGCACCGTCGAACATAATGGCGGTCTGGACAATTGGCTGGTCAAGGCCGGCGACGACCAGCTGTCGGCTGCGGCGCGCAAGGTGAAGAAGGAAGTGACGAAGAAGCTGGCCGAAAAAGCCGCTTAAGTCGCATTACCTTCGCTAAGGCAATCAGGCGGCCGGGTTACCGGGCCGCCTTTTTGCTGTCCGGCTTCGCTTGCGGCGGCAGGCCCACCAGTTCGAACTGCAGCAACAGGCTGCGCTGCCAGACATTGAAATTATCGTCGGCGACAAGCCACAGCCAGGTGCGTCCCTGCTCGATGGAAATCGCCGCGCCTTCGTAATTTTCGGCGAGCGACACGGGAACGCGGCCGATCGTTCGTGACCGGACGACGGCGTCCTTCTTTATGTCGGCGGGATCGACGATCGCGATGATCGTCGTGAAGACAGGGTCGAAGCCGAGCCGCCGATGCACGAGCAGGATGCGCCCGTCGGGCAGCGCGGCGGCATCGCTGACCAGCCCCTTTCCGCGCGAATCATAGAAGAAGCGCGTCGGAGCCGGTCCGGGCGCCGCGGGGTCACCGGTATAGATCAACGCCGCATCGCCGCGCGAATCCTCGTCGACCCCTTCCGAAAAGACGACCGTGCGCCCGTCGGCGAGCCGCGCCATCCCCTCGGCCCCCCGATTCCTCGGCCAGCCGCGCAGTTTGCGGCGCGATTCGATTTTCGACAGCGCGGGGTCGAGACGCCAGAACTGGTTTATCCCTTCCAAGGCGATCCACGCCTTGCCGCTGGCGGGATCGACAAGCATCGCCTCGGCATCGACCATCGACTTGCGCGCCGGCCGGCCATCGGGCGTGGGCAACGGCCGGATGCGAACAGCCGCCACTCCGCCGCGTTCATCGAGCGTCAGCCGCGTTGCATAGCCATTGTCGCCGACGAGCAGGAACCGGCCCGGCCCGGTCCGCGAAACCGCCGAGAAACCACCGAAGCCGCTGTGCGGACTGTCCAGATGCCAGCCGCGCACGAGACGCATCGGGCCGTCCTGCGTCGGCGCGACGGCAAGCGGGCGTGCGACGGCGCTTTGCGTCAGATCGGTTTCGGGAAAGCGCATCACGGCCCCGGGGACCGGGCCGAGCGCAAGAAAGATCAGGGCGGCGAAGAACAGACGGCGCATCGCCGCGGGGTTACGGGGGCCGCGGGCGAAAGGAAAGCGGTTCACCGCAGAAAGCTGAACATTAGCCAACAAGCGCGTTCAGGCTTCGCTCAATGCGAATCGCCCATAACCCTTTCATAGACAACGCCCAGACGGGCCCAACGACGAAGAAGGAGAACGACAATGAAAAAGATGGTGACCCTCTCGATCGCCGCCCTGATGTCCACCGTGACGCTGGGCATGGCGGCTCCCGCAGCGGCACAGAACGGCTATTACGACCAGGGCGGCTATTCGAGCCAATATGTTCGCTACGACCGTGACGATCGCCGTTACGACCGCCGCGATTATCGCCGGGACAACCGCCGCGACTATCGCAACGATCGTCGCAACTACCGGAATGATCGCCGCAACTACCGCCAGTGCGACAATGGCACCGGCGGCACCGTGATCGGAGCGATTGCGGGCGGCCTTGCCGGTCACGAGATTGCCGGTCGCGGCGACCGCGCCGTGGGCACGATCATCGGCGGTGCAGTCGGCGCAATTGCCGGCCGCGCAATCGACAAGGGGAATGACGGCTGCCGTTAAAGGGCAGTCCCGACCCCCAATAAATTCCTTCCCGCCTTCACCCCGTCCGGCCATGCGCCGGGCGGGGTTTTCTTTGTGCGGACGCGGCGCGGGAGGAGAGCTTGCCATAAGGGCCGGGAAAGCCTAGGTTTGCCGTCAAGTGCACGCCCGCGGTTTTGCGGGCGCGTGAGCAGAACAGGTTACAATAGCCATGCGGCAAATGGCAGCGCCATCAGGGCGACCGCCGCGGCCAGGCCCGGCGGTAAAAGGACGAACCAAGGCAGGCGGCGATGCGCGCGTCGACGCGCGGCCCACGCCGATCACGCGGCAGCGCAGCTATGCCGCCATCGATCTTGGCACCAACAATTGCCGGCTGTTGATCGCGCGCCCGCAAAATGGCGAGCTGGTCGTCATCGATGCTTTTTCGCGCATCGTCCGTCTGGGCGAAGGCCTGCACGGCAGCGGTAAAATCAGCGAGGCGGCGATGGACCGAACCGTCGCCGCGCTGTCGATCTGCGCCGACAAGTTGCGCCGCCGCCATGTGTCGCTGTCGCGCGCGGTTGCGACCGAGGCGTGCCGCCGCGCGACCAACGGGGTGGAACTCGCCGACCGCGTCCGCCGCGAAACGGGCATCGTCCTCGATATTATTTCAGCCGCCGAAGAAGCGCGGCTCGCCGTCCTTGGCTGTCATAATCTGATGGAACCGGGCGAAGGCCCCGCGCTGATCTTTGACATTGGCGGCGGTTCGACCGAGTTGATGCACGTCGATGTGTCGGATCACGACGTCAAGATACACGACTGGATCAGCGTGCCGTGGGGCGTCGTGTCGCTGACCGAACATGCGCCGCTTCCCGAAGACAGCCTCGCGGGGCGCCAGGCCGCCTACACGCATATGCGCGAAGTGACGCGCGATGCCTTTTCCGCCTTTGCGGGGCGCGCCGAACGATTTGCCGGCCAGAATCTGCGCCTGCTCGGCACCAGCGGCACCGTCACGACGCTCGCCAGCGTTTTCCTCGATCTGCCGCGATATGACCGGCGTGCGGTCGACGGGCTGGTGGTTCCGACCGATGCGATGCGCGACATCAGTCGCCGCCTTGCCGACGCGAGCATTGCCGATCGCGCCGAAATCGCGTGCATCGGCCGCGAGCGCGCCGATCTGGTCGTTGCGGGCTGCGCGATCCTCGAAAGCATTATCGACCTGTGGCCCGCCGCACGCGTCGGGGTTGCCGATCGCGGAATTCGCGAGGGCATATTGCGCACCTTGGCGATGCAGGGGCGCGACATCCCGGTCACCCGCCGCGAGTATCGCAAATGAGCGCGGCAGGCGGAAAAGGCGGCGGCGCCAAAGGTTCCGGGGGCCGCGGCGGGCTGCACGTGCGGGTCAAAACCGCCAAAAAGCGCAGCGTGTCATCGACGCGCTGGCTGCAGCGACAACTCAACGACCCCTATGTCCGCCGCGCACAGGCCGAGGGTTATCGCTCGCGCGCCGCGTACAAGCTGATCGAACTCGACGAGAAATTCGGCTTTATCAAAAAATCGCGCGCGGTCGTCGACCTTGGCATCACGCCCGGCGGCTGGTCGCAGGTCGTGCGCAAGACGAACCCCCGCGCGCGCGTCACCGGGATCGACCTTTTGCCATGCGAACCGATCGAGGGCGTCGAGATCCTCGAGATGGATTTTATGGACGATGCCGCGCCCGAAGCCCTGATCGAGGCGCTCGGCAGCGCCCCGGATCTCGTCATTTCGGACATGGCGGCGAACACCGTCGGCCACCAGCAGACCGACCATCTGCGTACGATCGGCCTGGCCGAAACCGCCGCCGATTTCGCGGTGCAGAATTTGCTTCCCGGCGGCGCATTCATTGCCAAGGTCTTTGCAGGCGGCGCCGACCACACGTTGCTCACCCTGCTCAAGCGCCATTTCACGACGGTCAAGCACGCGAAGCCGCCGGCAAGCCGCAAGGGATCGCCCGAACTCTATGTTATTGCACAAGGTTTCAAAGGCCGTAAAAATGTCGAAGAGGCCGACGCCGAATAACGGCCAATCGATTTGAATGAGCCGGGGGGAATGATTGATGGCTAAGACGAGGCAGTCGGTCGCGACTGTAACGCTCGCCGCGCTGATGCTGGCATCGTGCGGCGGGGGCGGGGGATCGAATACGGGGGGAAGCGGCGGTCCGGTTACCGTGGCGCCGACCCCGACGCCCACCCCGACCGCAAGTTGCGCGCTCGCCGCGCGGCAGGCCTTTGCCAAGGCGGTCATCGACGAATGGTATCTGTTCCCGAGCGACGTTGCGAGCGGCGTGAATGCCGCGAGCCACAGCAGTGTCGAATCCTACATCGACGCGCTGGTCGCGCCCGCGCGCGCGCTGAACAAGGATCGTTTCTTCACTTACATCACGTCGATTGCCGAGGAGAATGCCTTTTACGCCAGCGGATCGAGCGCGGGTTTCGGCGTGCGCCTGACCTATGACGCGGCAAACCAGCGCATCGTCATCGCCGAAGCCTATGAAGGCGCCCCGGCTTTTGCCGCGGGAATCGACCGCGGGACGGCGATCGTCGCGATCGGGACGAACAGCGGCAATTTGCGGACGGTCGCCAATATCGTGAGCGCCGAAGGGACCGCGGGGCTGACCAATGCGCTTGGCCCCAACGATCCCGGCGTCAGCCGCGTGCTGCGCATCACCGATGCCGCCGGCACCCGCGAGGTCACGGTGGCGAAAGCCGATTATTCGCTCGATCCGATTTCCGATCGCTATGGCGCGAAGATCATCACCGAGGGCGGCCGCAGCTATGGCTATCTCAACCTGCGCACCTTCATCTCGTCGGCGGATCCGCAGCTTCGCGCCGCGTTCCTGAACTTCCGCAATCAGGGCGTCACCGACGTCATCATCGATTTCCGTTACAATGGCGGCGGGCTCGTTTCGACCGCCGAGCTGATGGGCGACCTGCTCGGCCGGAACCGCAATTCGGGCGACCTGTTCTCGCAGACCAATTTCCGGCCGTCGAAATCGGTCGAGAATGACCGGCATTTCTTTACCGCGCAGCCCGAATCGATCGCGCCGACGCGCATCGCCTTTATCGGCACCGCTTCGACCGCGTCGGCGAGCGAGCTGGTGATCAATTCGATGCTGCCCTATCTGGGCACCAATATGACGCTGGTTGGCAGCAACACCTATGGCAAGCCCGTGGGCCAGATCGCACTCGACAAGGCCGAATGCGATGACCGGATGCGCGTCGTCGCCTTTGCGACCGGCAACTCGACCGGCGCGAGCGATTATTACAGCGGGCTGGCGCCGAAAATCGCGAACAGCTGCGCCGCTAACGACGACCTCACCGCGCCGCTCGGCGACCCGCGCGAAGCGTCGATCCGCGCCGCGATCGCCTTCCTTTCGGGCGGTGCCTGCACCACACGGATTGCCGATGCCGGCTTCGGTGCGGGCGCGCAGCGCAGCAGCGCGCGCATCCTCGCCGAACCCGAAATGCTGATCCCCGACCGGCCAAGCGCAGCCCAGCGCGAATTGCCGGGGCTGTTCTGATCGGCCGGCCGCTCGCATCGCAGCGATTGACCGCGCCCCGGAAATAGGGCTAACGGCCGCGCAGCGACAGGTTCCCCGGCAACGGGGATTAATAGGGAACGGGAAAACCCCGGCTGCCCCTGCAACTGTACGCGGCGAGCCATCGGCCACTTGCCATTGGGATTTCGATCCTGAGAAGGCGGCCGACCGGCGCTGACCCGCAAGCCAGGAGACCTGCCCGTCGCCGTCGTCTTTCGACCGGACAGGGTGTGCCGGGCGAACGGGGGTGAACCCGCATGACGACAAGTCTGGCCGCGCTCGCGCGTGGGCTCGATGTCGTGCGTCCCCAAAGGACTACCGCATCGATTCCGCGCGCGTGGGCGGCATTGTCGATGGGTTGGTTATATGTTCAAATTTGTTTTCCGAAGTTCGATCTGCCTCGCTGCCGTTGCGGCCTCCTCTGCCGCGTCGGCCACGGACGCGGCGCATGCCGTCGCCGCCGACGGCGACAGCATCATCGTCACCGCAACGCGCGCGCCGCTGACGCTCGACGAAGTGCCGTCGTCGATCGCGGTGCTCGACAAGGCGGCGATCGACCGCGCACAGGACATCGGCGTCACCGAACTGCTGCTCCGCACGCCGGGGATCAGCATCTCGCGCAATGGCGGTTATGGCACGGCGACGTCGCTGCGCATTCGCGGCGCCGAATCCGACCACAGCGTCGTCGTCATCGACGGGGTGAAGCTCAACGATCCGTCGTCGACCGGCGGCGGCTTCAACTTCACCAACCTGCT
The DNA here is from genome assembly GCA_051861185.1 of Sphingopyxis sp. GTDB lineage: Bacteria > Pseudomonadota > Alphaproteobacteria > Sphingomonadales > Sphingomonadaceae > Sphingopyxis. Next base: position 70,374 of record JBIMKQ010000005.1, on the reverse strand, counting down.
CGCCGGCGACATCGATCGCATCGAGGTGCTGCGTGGGCCGCAGTCGATCCTGTGGGGCAGCCAGGCGATCGGCGGCGTCGTCAACATCGTCACCGCCTCGCCCGAAAAAGCGCTCGAAGGCAGCTTCGACCTCGAGGCCGGATCGCGCGAGACCGTGAGCGCGCGCGCCGCGATCGGCGGCCGCACGGGTCCCCTCGCCTGGCGCATCGGCGGTCAACGTTTCGCCACCGACGGCGTCTCGTCGCACGCCAAGGCATTCGGCGGGATCGAACGCGACGGCTATCGCAACCAGAGCGTTTCGGGCCGGGCCGAGCTGGCGCTCGCCGACAATGTCAGCGTCGATCTGCGCGGCTATTATTCGAGCGGCCGGGTCGAATTCGACGGGTTCAATGTCGACAGCAATGATGTTGGGAAGAACAAGGAGTTCGTTGGCTATGCGGGGGTGAATTTCGACCTCGTCGACGGGCGCTTCCGCAATCGGATCGCTTTTGCCTATACCGACACGAACCGCGACAATTTCAACCCCGACCGCGCGCGCCCGCAGAGCTTCGAGGCCGACGGCAAGAACAAGCGCTGGGAATATCAGGGCAGCTTCGACCTCTCCGACCGCATCACCGCAATCTTCGGGGTCGAGAATGAGCGCTCCGATTTCCGCAGCCGCTCGCCTTCGGCTTCGCTCGCAACCCCGCTCCCTGCCTTTGCGCGCGGCAAGGCCGAACTGACGAGCGCCTATGGCCAGCTCAGCGTCGAGCCGCTCGACGGGCTGACGCTGAACGGCGGCGTGCGCTATGACGATCATGACAGCTTTGGCGGCCAGACTTTGTTCGCGGCGGGCGGCGTATGGCGCCTGTCGACCGGAACCGTGCTGCGCGCCAGCTATGGCGAAGGGTTCAAGGCCCCGTCGCTCTACCAGCAGTTCAGCGAATATGGGAATGTCGGGCTAGACCCCGAAGAAGCGCATGGCTGGGAAGCCGGCATCGAACAGCATTTGTTGGACCGCAAGCTGATCGTCGGCGCGACCTGGTTCGAGCGCACGACGACGAACCAGATCATCTACAACAGCTGTACGGGCACCTCGACCAACCCGATGTGTTTCGTGCCGGGCAATCCGACGACGCGGCGCTTCGGCTATTATTCGAACGTCGCGCGCAGCGAGGCGCATGGCGTCGAAGCCACCGCGGCGTTGACGCTCGGCGGGCTGACACTCGACGGCAATTATAGCTGGGTCGTCGCCGAGGACCGTTCGGCAGGCACCGCCAATTTCGGCAAATGGCTGCCGCGCCGCCCGCGTCAGACGGCCAATGCGTCGGCGAGCTATGGCTTCGATTTCGGGCTCGAACTCGGCGCGGCGGTGCGCTGGTCGGGCAAAAGCTATGACAATGCGAGCAACGCCCAGCGGCTGGGCGACTATACGCTCGTCGATCTGCGCGCCGAATTTGCGCTGTCCGATGCGGTCAAGCTGTTCGCGCGCGCCGAAAATATATTCGACGCGCAATATATGACCGCGTTCCGCTATGGCTCGCTGGGCCGCAGCATCTATGCCGGCATCCGGGGGCGGTTTTGATGGCCGCGCTGTCGGATCGCGGCGCTTCGGTGCTGTGGGTATCGTTGCTCACCGCGGCGAGTAGCGCGACGACGCTCGCGCTCGCCTGTGCGACCCCCTTTCCGGCGCTTGCGGCGCTCGCGGCGGTGCATATGCGCCGCCGCGAGGGCATCGCACTGATGCTGCTGGCGTGGGCGGCGAGCCAGTTCGTCGGCTTCTTCCTGCTCGGCTATCCGCGCGACGGAAGCACGCTGGCGTGGGGAGCAGGGCTTGGCACCGCGGCGGTGGGATCGGCGCTTGCAAGCTATGCGGCGCTGCACGTCGCGGGTTACAGGTCGGTCGCGGCGCGGCTTGGCCTCGCCTATGCGGCAGGCTTCACCGCTTTCAAGGGCATCATCCTCGCTTGGGCGCTCGTGCTCGGCGGGCTGCACACCGCGATGGCGCCCGATCTGCTCGCCGAGCAATTCGTGCGCAACGGCGCGATCCTGATCGGGCTCTATACCCTCTATCGCCTGTTGGTCGCGGCGGGCGTTCCCGCGCCGCCGCAGCCGGCAACGGCGGCATAATGCTGACGCGCGTCGACCCGGGCCCGGCGGTGGTGGTGTGCAACACCTGCCGCCACAGCCGCGAGTCCCGGGACGACGCGACGGGCGTGCGCGGCGGTGCGCGGCTGGTCGAAGCGCTCAACAATCTCAAAGCCGCCGACCCGCGCTACGACGGCATCGCGGTGCAGGAAATGGCGTGCCTCTTTGCATGCCAGGACCATATCACCGTTCACCTGCGCGCGCCGGGCAAGGTCGGTTACGTCCTCGGCCGCTTTGGCGGCGATACGGAATCGGCGCGCGCGATCCTCGACTATGCCGTCCATTATGCCGCCAGCGACCACGGCCGCGTCGCCTATTCGCTGTGGCCCGAAGGCGTCAAAGGCCGTTTCATTACCCGCACACCCCCGCCAGGATTTGTCGCCGAATGACCAGCTTTCCTTCGATCCAGGCCTTCGAAGCCGCCCTCGCCCACCTGCGCGAACCCGATCCCGATGCCGCTGCCGATGCCTGCACGCGGCAGGGCGAACTGACCAAACCCGCCGGCTCGCTCGGCCGGCTCGAGGAGCTGGCGATCTTTTTCGCGGGCTGGCGCGGCCGCGCGCGGCCACGGATCGATCGCGCGCGCGCCGCCATCTTCGCGGGCAATCATGGCGTCACCGTCCATGGCGTCAGCGCCTTTCCGCCCGGCGTCACTGCGCAAATGGTCGCCAATTTCGCGGGCGGCGGCGCGGCCATCAACGCGTTGTCAGACGCGTCGGGGCTGGAGCTGAAGGTAGAGGCGCTCGACCTCGACCGGCCGACCGCCGATTTCACCGTCGCGCCCGCGATGACCGAAGCCGAATGTCTGGACGCGCTGAACCGCGGTGCCGCGGTGGTGGACGCCGGTCTTGACCTGCTCGTGCTCGGTGAAATGGGGATCGGCAATTCAACCGCCGCCGCCGCGCTGTGCGCGCGCAGCTTCGGCGGCGGCGCCGCGCGATGGGTCGGCCCTGGCACCGGAGTCGACGGCCACGGCGTCGCGCGCAAAGCTGCGGTGGTCGAACGCGCGCTCGCCTTTCACATGGATGCACCGCGGTCGGCGTTCGAGACGCTGCGTCGTGTCGGCGGGCGCGAGATCGCGGCGATAGCCGGCGCGATCCTCCGCGCGCGCCAGCTGGGAGTTCCGGTGCTGCTCGACGGTTTCATCTGCACCTCGGCGATCGCGCCGCTCGCGGCCGACAATCCCGCAATCACCGCGCACTGCATTGCGGGCCATTGTTCCGCCGAACCGGGTCACAAGCATCTGCTCGACTTGCTCGACCTCGATCCGCTGCTGTCGCTGGGCATGCGGCTGGGCGAGGGCAGCGGCGCGGCGGTCGCCGCGAACATCATCCGCAGCGCGCTCGCCGCGCACGATCGGATGGCGACCTTTGCCGAAGCGCAGGTTTCGGCGTCGCTGTGACCGCCTTCGCACTCCATCTGCTGCGCCATGGCGCGCCCGAAACACCCGGGTTGCTGATGGGCCGCACCGATGGCGCGCCGACCGGCGACGGCATCGCGACGTGCGTGGCGCAAGCCGATGATCTCGGGATCGAGCGCCTGATCGCTTCGGATCTTCGCCGCAGCCGCAGGGCAGGCGAAGCGATCGCCACGGCGACAGGGGTGCCGCTCGTCATCGATCCGCGCTGGCGCGAACTCGATTTCGGCGACTGGGACGGCAAGCCGAGCCATGCGATCGACCCCGATGCGCTCGGTCGTTTCTGGGGCGATCCCGACGCGAATCCACCGCCCGGCGGCGAACGCTGGTCGGCGCTGGTCGCGCGCATCGCGGCGGCGATTGCCGATCTTTCCCCTGTTCCGACGCTCGTCGTTACGCATGGCGGCGCCATGCGCGCGGCGCTCCACAGCCTTTGCGGCTTCGACCAGCGCCAGCTCTGGGCGTTCGATCTGCCCTGTTCCGCCCTGCTGTCACTGCGCGTCTGGCCGGGCGAGCAAGCGAGCGCACAGATCGCGGGGCTTTACCCATGAAGGGTCTGGTCGTCGCGATCCAGTTTCTGACCCGCCTCCCGACGCCGCAAATCGCGGTATCGAGCGACGAATTCGCGGCGTCGATGCGCTGGTTTCCCGCGGTCGGCCTGATCGTCGGCGCACTCGTCGCAGGCGCCGGCTGGGGCGGCGCCCGGATCGATCCGTGGACAGGCGCCTTGTGCGCGCTCATCGTCTGGGTCGCGGTCACCGGAGCGCTGCATCTCGACGGGCTTGGCGATATCGCCGACGCGAGCGGCGCCGCACACAAGGATCGCGAACGCCTGCTCGCCGTCCTTTCGGACCCGCACGCCGGCAGCTTCGCGGTCGTGACCATCGCGCTCCAATTGGTCGCCAAGCTGGTGCTGCTCCATGCGCTGCTCGACCGGCAGATGTTCGCCATCATCGCGCTTGCTCCCTTCGCGGCGCGGATCGGCCCGCTGGTCTGGTCGCGGGCGCTGCCCGACCTCCACGCGGGGCTCGGTTCGCGTTTCCGAAATGCGGTGCGGCCGGTCGATTTTGTCATCTGGAGCTTGGCTCTCGTCGCCGCGGCATGGGCGTCGCCTTCGCTGCTGGTCGCACCGCTGGTCTTCATCCTCTGGGGCTGGTGGCTGCTGCGGAAGATCGGCGGGATTTCGGGCGACGGCCATGGCGCGGGGATCGAACTCGGTGAAAGCCTGCTGCTCGCTGCAGCGTTGCTGCTGGCGCATCTGGGATGAGCGCGCGCTGGACCCGGCACGGCGGCGGGCTTGAGGCGGCGCGACGTCATTTCGGTGCCAACGAGGATGGGGGCGACTGGATCGATCTGTCGACCGGAATCAACCCACACCCGTGGCCGGGTGCCACCGAGATGGCGTTCGACTGGCAGCGCCTGCCCGAACCTGAGGCGCTGACGCGGCTCGAAGCCAGTGCGGCGTCCTTTTTTGGGGTCGATGCGCGTCATGTCTGCGCGGTGCCGGGAAGCGAGATCGGCCTTCGCCTGACCGGCACGCTGGTAGGCCACCCCGCGCGGCATGTCGCGCCAAGCTATCGCACCCACGGCGAAATGATCGCGGGCTGCGCTCCCATCGATCCCGAAGCGGCACACGGCCATGACGGCACGCTGATCCTCGCCAATCCCAACAACCCCGATGGCCGAATAGCCGGCGCCGCGGCGATGCAGCTGCTGCTGACCGCACGTGGCGCCGATGACTGGCTGCTGGTCGACGAGGCCTTTGCCGATGTCGATCCCGCCGCGAGTATCGCACGGTCGGTCGATGACGGGGCAAGGCTGATCGTCTTTCGCTCCTTCGGCAAATTTTTCGGGCTCGCGGGAGTTCGACTTGGGTTCGTGATTGCGCCGCAAGCCATTGTCGCGGTACTGCGCCAGCGGCTCGGCGCATGGCCCTTGTCGGCTGCGGCGATTGCGATCGGCACCGCCGCCTATGCCGACAACGACTGGATTGCCACCGCGCGGCGCCAGCTGGCGGATGAAGCCACCGCGCTCGATGCCTTGCTGGCGCGCCAGGGCCATCGACCGATCGGCGACTGTCCGCTCTTTCGCCTGATCGAGGTCGACGATGCGCATTCGCAGTTCGAGCGGCTCGCGCGGCGCGCGATCCTGACCCGCCCTTTCGCCGATCAGCCGCACTGGCTGCGGATCGGCCTGCCGGCCGATGCCGCCGCGCGCGCGCGGCTTGAAGCGGCACTCGCCGATGGCTGAGCCGATTGCGCTCACCGCGCTCGCGCTCGACGCGGCGTTCGGCTGGCCGCGCGCGCTCTATCGCCGCGTCGGTCACCCGGTCGGGCTGTTTGCGCGCTTGATCGAGGGCTGCGAAGCGCGATGGAACCGTCCCGAACATAGCTTCGGCGTCCGGCGCGCGCTCGGTGTGCTGACCCTGCTCGTCCTGCTTATCTTCGTTGCCGGCTCCGGCTGGGCGCTTCAGCGCCTGCTGCTCGTATCGCTCGGCGACTGGGGCTGGATCGTCGTGGCCATCCTTGCCTGGCCCGCACTCGCGCAGCGCAGCCTGTTCGACCATGTCCGCGCGGTCGGAGAAAGGATCGACGCGGGCGACCTCGCCGGCGCCCAAAGCACCGTCGGCATGATCGTCGGCCGCGATACCGCCGCGCTCGACGAAGCCGGCATCGCCCGCGCCGCGATCGAAAGCCTCGCCGAAAGCTTTTGCGACGGCGTTGCGGCACCGCTCTTCTGGCTGCTCCTCCTCGGTCTGCCAGGCGTGTGGGCATACAAAGCAGTAAACACCGCCGACAGCCTGATCGGCCACCGCGAGGACCGCTGGCGCGCTTTCGGCTGGGCGGCGGCGCGCACGGACGATCTCGCCAACTGGATACCCGCACGGCTATCCGGCGTGCTGCTCTGCGTGGCGGGCGGTGGCGGATGGCGCGTCCCGTGGCGCGATGCGCGCAAACATGCCTCGCCCAATGCCGGCTGGCCCGAGGCCGCCATGGCGGGCGCGTTGGGGCTTCGGCTGGCGGGTCCGATCGCCTATGACGGCGTGATGCATGACAAGCCATGGATCGGCGACGGGACCAGCGAAGCGGGCGGCGATGACATCGACCGCGCGCTTGCCATCTATCTGCGCGTGTGCCTGCTGCTGTCCCTGATTGCAGGGGTCATCGCATGGCTGCGCTGATGCTGCAGGGCACCGGCTCCGACGTCGGCAAGTCGGTGATCGTCGCCGGGCTGTGCCGCGCTTTCACCAACCGCGGGCTTCGCGTCCTGCCCTTCAAGCCGCAGAATATGTCGAACAATGCCGCTGTCACGGCCGACGGCGGCGAGATTGGCCGCGCGCAGGCCCTGCAGGCGATCGCATGCCGCGTCGACCCGCACAGCGACATGAACCCGGTGCTGCTGAAGCCGCAGGCCGACCGCACCTCGCAGCTGATCGTCCATGGCCGGGTGCGCGGGACGCTGGGCAGCGGCAATTTTCGCGAAGCGCGCGGCGCGCTGCTGACCGAAGTGCTCGAAAGCTATGACCGGCTGCGCGCGGATTGCGACATCGTCGTGATCGAAGGGGCGGGATCGCCCGCCGAGATCAACCTGCGCGCGGGCGACATCGCCAATATGGGGTTCGCGCGCGCGGCGAACGTGCCGGTCGTGCTGATCGGCGACATCGACCGCGGCGGCGTGATCGCGTCATTGGTCGGGACGCGCGCGGTGATCGAGGCGGAGGACGCGGCGATGATCCGCGGCTTCCTGATCAACAAGTTCCGCGGCGATCCCGCCCTGTTCGAGGATGGATATCGCGAGATCGAGCGACGCAGCGGCTGGCCGGGCCTTGGCGTCATTCCATGGTTATCGGCAGCAGCGCGTCTGCCGAGCGAGGATGCGGTGATCCTCGAACACCCCGCCGACCCGCGCGAGGGGCGCAAGCTGATCGCCTGCCCGATCCTGCCGCGCATTTCGAATTTCGACGATCTCGATCCGCTGAAACTGGAGCCCGGGGTCGAGCTGGTGATGGTGCCGCCGGGCCGGCCGATCCCGGCCGACGCGGCGATCATCGTCCTGCCGGGGTCAAAGGCGACGATCGCCGACATGGCGGCGCTGCGGGCCGAGGACTGGGATATCGACATCAGGGCGCATCACCGGCGCGGCGGGCTGATCGTCGGGCTGTGCGGCGGCTACCAGATGCTCGGCCGCCGCATCGCCGATCCGCTGGGTATCGAGGGCGCGGCGGCCGCAGTCGAAGGGCTTGGCCTGCTCGACGTCGAAACGACGCTCTCGCCTGCGAAGATATTGCGCCATGTCAAAGGCGAAGCGCTGGGTGCGCCGCTGGAGGGGTATGAGATGCATATGGGGGACACCCGCGGTGCGGGTACCGCCCGGCCGTTCGCGCGGCTGGAAGACGGCGCGTGCGACGGCGCGATCAATTCCGCGAACACGGTCTTCGGCAGCTATCTGCACGGCCTGTTCGCCTCTCCCGGCCTGCGCCGCGCGATGCTCGCCCGGATCGACGTTGCGGGCGGCGGCCGCGATTATGCCGCCGATGTCGATGCCGCGCTCGACGACATCGCCGCCGAACTGGCGGCGCATGCCGATATCGACGCCCTGCTCCGGATCGCGGGGATCGGCGGATGACGGGATCGGCGCTGTTCGTGCTGGGCGGCGCGCGATCGGGCAAGAGCCGCTATGCGCAAGCGCGCGCCGAAGCGATGGGGGGCGCGCCGGTTTTCGTCGCGACCGCCGAGGCGTTCGACGACGAAATGCGCGACCGGATCGCCCGGCACCGCGCCGACCGCGATGCGCGCTGGCGCACGGTCGAGGCGCCGCGCGCGCTTCCCGCCGCGATCGACGCTTTGAACATCGGCAGCGCGGTCGTGCTCGTCGATTGCCTCACGCTCTGGGTGTCGAACCTGCTTCTTGCCGATGCCGACATCGCGCACGCGGGGCGGCAATTATGCGACGCGATCGCGCGGTTCGACGGATCGCTGATTCTCGTCGCCAACGAGGTCGGGCTGGGGATCGTCCCCGACAATGCGCTGGCGCGGCGGTTTCGCGATGCGGCAGGACAGCTCAACCAGCTGGTCGCGGCGACGGCCGGAGAAGTCGTGCTGTTGACCGCCGGGCTTCCGCTCACGCTCAAGCCGCAAGGATAGCGCCGCCGCCATCCCGGCAAACATGCTGAATGGCGCGTTTACTATCATCATGAAGCATATCCTCATGTCGTCCGGGCAAATCGGGCCGCATGAGAAAGCCTGCCCATCTTGTCGCTGGCGATTCGCGATGGCTCATTGTCTCCGTCGCCCTTGCCGCTGCGGCGCTGACGTCGTCGGCCGCGCATGCCTCGCCCAAGCTGCTCAACGTGAAGATGTTGGCAGACAGCAAGGCGGCGTGCCCCGTCGCGGCCTATTATGCGCCCGCCGCGCGCGTGGACATCTCCACCGCCATTTTGGGCGGGGCGCCAAGCGCGCTCGACCGGATCCGCGCCGAGCAGGGCACCCAAACGCCCGAACCCGCGGTCACCGTGCCGGTCATTGCCAGTCTCGATGCGTTCCCGGTTCGCCAGACGCTCGAACCCGCGAGCCGGTCACCCATCGCCTTTGCGCCGCCCGGCGCAGAAAGCTGCGGCGTGCCGTCGATCTTTGCTCCGCTCGCCGAAACCGCGGACCATGACGCGGCGGCCGAACTCGGCACCCGCGCGATCCCGGTCAAACGGACGCGGTTCGACGATCGCTGGAATCATGTCCGCCGCGCCGCGCCCGCGGGACTGATGCAAGGCAAGCTGCGCCGCGCGAATGCTGTGCCGGGGCTGAGCGAACAGGAGCTGCTGGCGCGCGTCAACATCTGGGTCAATCGCGAGATCGCCTATGTGAATGACGACCGCAATTACCGCCAACGCGATTTCTGGGCGACCGCCGAGCAGACGATCGCGCGGGGTAAAGGCGATTGCGAGGATTTCGCGATCCTGAAAATGCAGATGCTGCGCGCTGCGGGGGTCGATGCCGAGCGGATGAAGCTGGTGCTGCTCCGCGATCTGGCCGCGAACGCCGACCATGCCTTCCTGCTCGTCCAGACCGACGCGGGGAAGCTCGTGCTCGATAATGTGACCGACCGTCTGTACGACGGCAGCCGTGCCAATGCCGTGCGGCCGGTCCTGTCGTTCAGCGAAAACCAGCGCTGGGTGCACGCCTATCGCGGCACGCAGCCGTCGCCGAACCTGACCGCGATCCCGGCGTCGCAAAAACCCTATACGCTGGCGCTGAACAATCAGCGTTCGGTGAGCGCCGACCCGCTGACCTTCAAGACCGGCTTGAGCAAATAACTCAGAACCGATTTCTTGCCCGTCACAATCTCGACATCGCATAGCATGCCGGGAGTGATCGGCAGGCGGCGGCCGTTCGATATCAGATAGCTATTGCTCGTCTCGACAACGACGGTGAAATAGGCCTGCCGCTCGACTTCGTCATAGATGCTGTCGGCCGAGACGCGGACGACGCGTCCCTTCAAGCCGCCATAGATCGAGAAATCATAAGCGGTGACTTTGACGTTTGCGGGGTCGCCGACCTTGATGAACGCGATATCGCGCGGCGTGACGCGCGTTTCGATCAGCAGTTTATCGCCCAGCGGGACGACTTGCATGATCTTCTCCCCGGCGTTCACATAGCCACCGACGGTGTTCACGAGCAAATCGTTGACGACACCGCGGGTCGGTGAGCGGATTTCGGATCGCGCCAGCCGTCCTTCGGCGCCGCGGATCGTTTCCTGATTGACCGCCATCTTGGTCGTCAGCTGGCTGCGTTCGTTGAGCGCTTCCTGCTGGAAGTCGAAGCGCGCGCGTGACACTTCGGCGCCGGCTTCGCGTACCGCGGCCTGCGAACGCGAAATCGCCTGGCGTGCTGCGGCAAGGCGGCCCTGAATATCGACGACTTCGCGCTGCGCGGTGAGCAATTCGGTTTGCGGAACGACGCCCTTCGCCGCGAGCGGCGCGAGCATCGCAACCTGTTCGCGCGCGAGGCCCAGGCTGCTTTCGAGTGACGATGCCGTCGCCTGCGCTTCGCCCATGTCGCGGCGCCGCTGCTCGACGCTGGCCGACAACGCGGCGAGCTGGCTTTGCAGCGACGAGCGCCGCACCTGCGCCAGCCGCATTTCGTCGCCGCAGCTCTCGCCAGTGCACCCCGCTCCGCCGCCTTCGCTGGCGAGCCGCGCGGCGCGCTGGCCCAGCCGGGCGTTTTCGGTTTCGAGCTGGCCGAGTTCGGACTGCGACGATGTGTTGTCGAGGCGGACGAGCAGCTGGCCCTTTTTGACCGTCTGCCCCGAACGGACGAGGATTTCGCGGATCGTCGACGGTTCGGCCGACTGGATGATCTGGACCTTCGACGAGGGGATGACGCGGCCCTGCCCGCGCGATATCTCGTCGACGCGCGCGATGCTCGCCCACAGCAGGAACAGCACGAAACCGGCGGCGGCGGCCACCATGATCTGTTCGCTACCGCGCAAACGCTGCCAGAACTTCACCATGAAAACGCGCCTCTACTTAACACTCTGGGGCTCGGGTGCCGCCTCGGCCCCCTGCTGGCTCGTCAGGCTGTCGAACCGCGACTTGCTTTGCGTCGGGTCGGGAATATTCGGGACCCAGCCCTTGGTCACGTCGATCCGGCCGCCGACGTCGGTGTCGGTGCGGCGGTCGGTGGGGTCGCGCGGCGGGGGTACACCCTCGACCGCAATCGCTTCGCCGGGCAGCGCATCGGCCGCCGCCGCACCGCCCTGATAAAGCTGGCTGAACGCAGGGATCAGCTCCGCCCCGGCATAGGCGTCGGAGAAGGCCCCCGGCTTCCCCCACGACCCCGGCCAGCGATAGAAGATATGCGCGCCGATCTGTTCGATCTTGGTCAGCTTGGGTGCCCAGCGCGGCAGGACATAATTGGCGTGATAGTGGGTCGCCATGCCGACGCTCACCTCGACATGCCCCGACAGCGCGGCGCGCGCGATCTCGGCCGAACGGCGCCACAAAGCGGCGACCGGCGGGCGGCGCATCGATCCGTCGCAGGCAAAGCTGAACTGGCAACCGGGGCGCGAACTGCCCTGATAGATCACGCCGCAGACGGTGTTCGGATAGGCGGGATGCTTCATGCGGTTGAGGATGACCTGCGCGACCGCGGCCTTGCCCGCGTCGGACTCGGTCGCGGCCTCATAATAGATCGCCTGCGTCAGGCAGCGCTGCGCATTGGTCGCCTGAACCACCGTCAGCGTCGGCATGATAAACGGCCGCGCCGCTTCGACCGGCAGCGCCGAAACCGGGAGCAAGGCGTTACGCGCCACCGCATCGGCGCCTTCGGCGGTCGGGACGATCGAGTCGGTCTCGGTCTCGGTAATCAGTTTTGCGATCGCCTTTTGCTTCGCGGCCTTCGCCGCCACCGCGGGGTCGGCGGTCCAGCTGGCGACCAGATTCTCGACGACGCGCGAAAGCCGGTCGTTGGTCGACGCGAAGAGGATCGCCGCCGCGACCAGCGCAAAGGCGAGCAGGACGATCTTCAGGCTCTTCGACGCGCCGGGCGCAAGCGCATCGGGGTCGGCCCAGGGTGCATCGGTCGCCGCGGCGCCATCGCGCCCGATATTGAGTTCAGGGATCATGATGCCGGTTCCTTGGTCGAGCGCGCGAGCACCTCGGCGCGCGGGCCGTCGGCGACGATGCGGCCGCCGTCGATGACGATGATGCGGTCGCACATCTGCAGGATCGCCTCGCGGTGAGTGGCGATGATCACCGTCTGCGATTTCGCGACGGCCTTATCGAGCGCCTGGATGAAAAGCCGTTCGCTCTGCGTATCCATCGCGCCGGTCGGCTCGTCGAGAAACAGCAGGCGCGAAGGCGAGGCGAGCGCGCGGGCGATGGTCAGAAAACCACGCTGGCCGCCCGACAATTGCCCGCCGCGTTCGCCGGTGCCGCGGTCGAGGCCGGTTTCGTCGCGGCCCATGAAACGGTCGGCACCGATCGATTGCAGCGTCGCGAGCAGTTCGGCATCGGTCGCCGAGGGCGCGCAAAATTGCATATTCTGCTTGATCGAGCCGCTGAAAAGGACCGCGTCCTGCCCGACGAAGCGGAATTGCGAACGCAAATAGATCGGCGAATGCTGACGGCTGTCGAGGCCGTCGATGAAGATATTGCCGGCCTCGGGCGCATAAAGCCCGCAGAGCAGGCGCCCGAGCGTCGACTTGCCCGACGCGACCCGGCCGACGATCGCGATCCGCTCGCCGGCATCGATCTTCAGATTGATGTCCGTCAGCGATGGCGCCGCGGCGCCCGGATAGGTGAAGGACAGACCTTCGACGGCGACATTGCCCGTGTCGATCGTCAGGTTCAGCGCGCTGCTGCCCATGCGGCGTTCGTCGTCGGCCTCGATCATCTGCTGGATGCTCGCCATCGTCGTCAGCGCCTGTCGCCCGCGCGTCATCAGGAAGGCGAGCTGCCCGACCGGCGCCATCGACCGGCCCGCGAGCATGACGATCGCGATGATCGCGCCCATCGAAATCTTGCCCTCGTCGAACAGATAGAAACCGCCGACGACGAGCGCGAGGCTGGAGAATTGCTGGCCCAGCGTCGCGAGATTGATCGCGGCGGCGCCGGTCCGGCGCATCGTCGCCTGCGTCCGCGCGCTGGTATCGACCATGCGGCGCCACTGGCCGAGCACCTGCCCCTCGGCCGCGCAGCTCTTGACCGTTTCGGCGCCGCCGATCGTTTCGACCAGCATCGCGTGCTGGATGCTGGCGTCGGCCTGATTGTCGAGCGAGGCCTGCACCATGCGCCGCTGCAGGAAATAGCCCGCGACACCCATCGCGACGATGATCAGCAGCGGGACGAGCGCGAGCCAGCCCGCGAGCACCGCAATCATGACCAGGAACAGGACGAGGAAGACGATATCGACGAGCAGCACGATCGTCGTCGAGGCGAAGAAATCGCGGACCGATTCGAATTCGGACACGCGCCGCGCGAGCATGCCGGTGCTGCCGCGGCGGTCCGCCAGCGGCATGTTCAGCACCTTCGAGAAAATCTTCTCCGACAATTTGACGTCGAGCTCGCGGCCGAGATCGTCGAGCAAGGTGGAGCGCGCAAGACGGAGCGTGAACTCGACCGCAAAGGCGAGCAGCGCCCCGATGGCGAGGACCCACAGGCTCGACACCGCCTTGTTCGGAATCACCCGGTCATAGACGTTCATCGTGAACAGCGGGAGCGCAAAGCCGAGCAAATTGATCATCAGCGCCGCGCCGAGCACCGGATAGAAGGAACGGCGCATCCGCCGGATCTCGCTCCAGAACCAGTGGCGCTTCGCCTGTTCGTCCCACGGCCGTTCTTCGGCGCGAATCGCGGTCGGGTCGGCCGCGACGGCGACCGCCTGTCCGGCATAGCCGTCTTCGACGCTGTCCTCGTCGGCCCAGACCGGCGCGTCGGCGCCGGGTTCCCAGACCAGATACTGACTGTCGCGCGCTTCGATCAGCACCGCGCACGACGCGTCCTTGCGGCGGATAATCGCCGGCAGGTCGCGCGCAAGGTTCCGGACCTTGCGCGCGGGCAGCCGCTCGTGGTTGATGAAGCAGAGGTCGAGCGCGGCTTCGGCCTGATGAAAGGGGAGGAAGCCCCTTTCATCGCGCGCGAGCGCGACAAGCGCGCCGCGCTGGAAATTCTGGCCGAAATGCTGCGCGACAAAGAGGATGCAGGCGATCAGCGGATCGCCTGGCGCCTCTTTACCGATACGCGCAATCGTAGATTGATTCTGAACCATATTGAAATTTTCTACTTAGAATCAATCCACTAAGAAATTATTGCGGGTAATGACGACGCTGGAGTTCGGCCGGCGCCGGCGGGCCATAACCGACCTTTTCGCGCGCATAGACGCGGCGCGATTCGGGTGCGGTCAGGTTGAACGCCTCGAGCAGGCTATTGGTCGATGCGAGGATCTGATAGACCGCGAACATCTCCGAGAACCGCGCGGTTTCGGCGCGTACCTGGACGTTGAACCGCGTGTTCTGCGCATCGAGCACATCGAGCAGCGAACGGCGGCCGACCGAGAATTGTTCGCGGTACGACAGCAGAAGTTCGTCGGTCGACTTGCTCTGGTCGACGAGGTCGCGGAACACCGCGGTCTGCGTCTCGCGGCTGTTCCATGCACGTCGCGTATCGGCCTCGGCATTGCGTTCGGTTTCATGCAGGCGGAAACGGCTCTCGCTCGCGCGGCGTATCATCTCCTGATATTTCGCCTGATTGATCCCACCGTTGAAAACATCCCAGCGCAGGACGACACGGCCGAGCAGGTCGGTCGTCTCGCCCCGGAACGCGTCGATATCGTCGCCAACCCGGCCCGAAAATTCGAGGCCGACCGTCGGGAAGAGATCGCCCTTTTCCTTCTTCGCCTCGGCATTCGCCGCATCGACGTCGGCCTGCGCCTCGAGCACCTTGGGGTGCCGCGACCGGGTCAGGCCGACCGCTTCGCTGAGGCTGACCGGCAGCTTTTCAGCCATCGCCGGCGGCATCTGGACGTCTTCGACTTCGAGCCCGCTCAGCGCGAGCAGTTCGATCTTTGCATTCTGCAGTGCTTCCCTGGCTTCGGACACACGCACGCTTGCCGCCTTGGCGCGTTCCTGCGCCTGCTGCAGGTCGGCGACACTGATCGATCCGGCGGTCACGCCGCTCGACAGGTCCGAAACCAGACTGTTGTGAAAGGTCATATTGTCTTCGGCCGCGGCAACGACGCGTTGCTGCAACAGGACGTCGAGATATTGTCGCGCGGATTGCAGCGCAATGAACTCGGACCGTTCGAGCACGCGCAGCGCCGCCCCGTCGACGCGCGCCGCCTGACGCAGCTTTTCGCCGTGGCGCCGGCCGAAATCGACCAGCGTCTGCTCGGCACGGATCCCCGCTTCGAGCGGATAAAGTTCCTGATTGGCGATGCCGAGGTTGCGGCGCGTCGCATTTTCGAGCCGGCGGACGCCCGCCGACATTTCGAGCGTGACGCGCGGCAGATACAGCCCCTTCGCCTGCTCGAGTTCGAACTCGATCGCCTGCTTGTTCATTTCCGCCTGATTGATCTGCGGATTCGAATCGATCGCGACCGCCATGACATTCTGCATGCTGGTCGGCTCGGCAAAGGCCGAGCTGGCAAAAAGGGATATGGCGATGGCCGAGGCAAAGCCGGCGAGCTTATATTGCGGTTTCATCACTGTCCCCCCGTCCCATTTACTTCAACTTCGACACGCCGGTTCTCCGGCGTACGCTGGCCATCCACGGTCTGAACGCGCGGTTTGCGTTCGCCCATCCCCGACACAGCGATGACATCGGCCGGAATGCCGGCAACGCCCATCATGTCGGCGATGACGCGCGCCCGGCGCATCGCCAGACCATCATTATATTTGTCCGAGCCCGAACGGTCGGTGTGGCCAACGACCGTGAAGCTGCGCCAGCTGCACCGCATGCGATTTTCGGCCATGAAGGCGACCGACTGGCTCGCATCGGCGGGCGCTGCAGTCGAATCCCAGTCGAAATAGAAGGTCGAGGCGACCTCGGGCGGGCAATTTTCCGTCGGCGGCGCCGGCGGTACAAGCGGCGCCTCCGGCGTCGGCTGCGGCCGGCGGGTCATCATGCCATAAGCAAAGTCGCAGCGGCGCAGGCTTTCGGCGTCCTTGGTGTTCGACTTCAGGAAGCCTTTGGCGATACCGCACTGAACCTTCGCTTCCGAAGCCCAGGTATAGACGTTGCTGTTGGCGGCGACGACCGAACGGTCGACCGTCAGCGCCAGGGCCGCGTCATACCGGGTTTGAACCTCGGTTCGCACCTGATCGATCGGCAGATCGGCAAGAGCCTGTGCCTGGGCGCTGCCAGGCTGGGCGAAGGCCAGCGCGGCCATTGCCCCCGCCATCCATTTTCCCGGTTGATGTGCCATATTCTTATCGCCCTCCCGTTATTTTCTGTTCCACTGGTCCTAAATTGCTCGATCAGGCCGCCGCCATATTGTGGATGTCCACTTCCAGCGGCTGGCTGGTCGGGAACGCCACGTCGGGCGCAATCTTCTGATCGAGGAACTGCGCGAGATCGAAAGCGGGCGCCTCGGCCGCCACGACCTGTACCGTCTCCGGCCCGCCCGCGACGGCATGGATCAGCTGATCGACCGCGCTGCCGCCGCTTTCCAGAACCTCGGCGAGCACCGCGACCGCCGCCGGATCATGCGCCGTCGCGTCGGAGCCCGCGGTAGCCGTTCCGGGCGGGACGACCGCCAGCGAAAGCAGGCCGTCCATCAGGCCCGGGTCGAACGATCCGCGATCCGCGACCGCGTCGAACAGCGAATCCGATTCGGCGGTGTCGGGATTGTCGCCCGATTCAGCGCGCCAGCCGGCATCGCCGACACCATCAGACGACGCGGCGCCCGCTTCGTCGGACGGCGCCGCCGTCGAGGAGGCCGCCACCGCGGAGTCGGCCGTCTCGGACGTTTCGCCGCCGACACTGGACGGCGTTTCGGCCGCGACATCGATGGCGCCGGTTGCCACACCCGTTTCGGTCACGACCGGCGCCGCTTCGTCTTCTACGGCGGCGGTCAACGGCTGCGCGGTGTCGGGCTGCGCTTCGCGAACCGCGATCAGCGAGGCGGCGACCAGCGAGGCGGTCAGCGCCTGATTGCTGGCGGCGCGTTCGACATCGTTCGCAGGCCGCGGCGTGATGAACGCAACGTCGCCAACGGCGGCGGTGCTGCCATCGGTGCGCGTAAAGCTCGCTTCGCCATGGACGATCACCTCGCCGTTTGCGGCGATATAGGCCTGGCCGTCGGATGCCAGCGCGATGCTGGCGATGCCAAGGTCGGTCAGCGAGCGGAATTCGCCCGCATCGGTGATGCCGTTGCCGTTGGCGTCCTGCCAGACGCCGAAGCTTGCGAATTCGGCATCCGCGGCGCTGAGCTTGCCGTCGCCATTGCTGTCATATTGCAGGCGCAGACCCTCGAGGTCGGTCGACCCGCCCATCGAGAAGCTGATTTCGCTGCCATTGTTGGCAATCCCGTCGCCATTGGCGTCGCGCACGAGAATGCCGTCGCCACTGCCCACCCACGACGTCGCTTCACGGACGCCGTCGCCGTCATAGTCGAAGGCGGCACCGGCCGAGGCCGCGACGAAGTCGAGCCCGTCGCCGCCGAGGTCGAGCGTAACGGGGGTAATCCGCGTACCGATCAGCGTCGTCAGGTTGGCGATGGCCGCCCCGGTCAGTTCGACGAGAATGTCGTTCGCCGGGCTCTGGGTCGCTCCGACCTGCTGGTAGACGAAAGTCCGCCCGCCAGCCGCGAACGCGACGGTCGTGCCGGCTACGCCCAGATCGTTGCGTTGCAGATAGTCGACGACCGCCGCCACCTGCGCGTCGGTCGTGATCGAAAGCGCAGTTGAGAACGTGTTCGCATCGTCGAACGTAATCACGCCGTTGGTCACCGAATGCGACTTGATCGTCGCGCCCGCGATCGTCAGCAGCGAATCGGTGCCATTCACCGCGCCATTTCCGGCCGCCGCCGGGGTGCCGGGCAGGTTCAATATGTCGACCGCAACGTTGAAGTCGGTGATGACGTCATGCCCGGCAATCGTTCCGGCGTTGCCCGAGCCACCGATCGTCGCGCGGCTTTCGCCCATGTTGAAGACAAAGGTGTCCGTGCCGGTGCCGCCGGTCAGCGTATCGCGACCCGTCCCGCCCGAAATCAGATCATTGCCGTCGCCGCCGTTGATCGTGTCATTGCCTTCCTGACCATAAATGATGTCGTTTCCGGCCCCGCCATTGATCGTGTCGTTGCCGTTCGTCCGGCCGCTTTCCTTTGCGAGCGCCTCGGCATTCGCACGGACATACGCGATGGTGTCCTGGCGGTTCCAGTCGGCACCATTGCCCGCCGGATCGAGCGTTTCGGCGGTCGGCCGGCCCTCCAGCGTCTGGAACACGGCCCAGCCCGAGCCGGGAGACAGATTCACGCCAAGCTGGGTCGCGAGCGTGTCGGTATAAAGGACGTCGCCGAAGATGACGTCGGCGCCGTCGCCGCCGTTGATGACGTCATTCCCCGCCGCGGCAAGGTCGGTCGAGCCTCCCAGGACCTGCAACACGGCGGCCAGCTGTTCCGCCGATGCCGCGTTGGTCGCGCTGCCCGTGCCGCCCGACGCATTTCCGTCCTCGACATCGCTGAGCCGCGCCAGCAGCGTCGAGTTGACGTTGATGCCGATCGAATCGATCGAATAGCCCGTCGCCAATATCTGCTGCGGCTCGTTCGATCCGTCGGATCCAAGCACCTGATTCATCGCATTCTGGACGTTGGTGGAATCGGAGTCGTCGCCGTTGCCGCCATTGTTCCAAAGAGTCGGAAGGCCGTCGGAAACGAACACGACCTTGTTCACGTCGGCGCCGGCAATGCCGTTGCCGCCGTTGATCCAGCTCAGCGCATCCTGAAGACCGTCTTCATAGTTGGTGCCGCCCGAGGCGCTCATGCCATTGACGGCGGCCTTTGCCGAGGTGACCTGACCCGTCTGGATCACACCGTTCACGATCAGATTGAATGTGCCCAGATTGGTGCCGCTGCTGTCGAAATCGATAACCGTGATTCGCACATCCTGCGCACCCGATTGCGACAGGCTGTCGATCAGCGCATTCACGCCATTCTTGAGCGCCTGCATACGCGAGATCGTGCCGCCGCCGAAGGCGATCTGGGTCGTCATGCTGCCCGAACTGTCGAGGACCAGCACGACATTCGCCTGCTGCCCTTCCGTGATCGTCACCGAGCCCGGATCGCCGACCAGCGTATCGTCGAAATTGCCGCCCTGGATCGCGCCATCGACCTGACCTTGCGGATTGGCGACAACATGGTCGGTCGGTTCGCCGGCCGTATCGCCGGTGGCCGAACCGATGACCAGCAAGGGCGAAGCGGTGGTGATCGCCAGCGACGCCTGCGCAGTGTCGCCATCGCCGTCGACGATGGTGACCGGAACGTTGAAGTTCACCGGGTTTTCGGTCTGCACGACCGCGCCGAAATCGCCGATCTTGAACGTGTCGCCGCCGGCATGATGGAATTCGATGCTGTTGTACCCGTCGGCGGTGAAGCCGGCGATGACGGTGTTCGCGACAACCCCGGTGACCGTTGCCTCGCCGTTGAGGAAGGTCACGGTAAAGTTCTGACCGCCGACATTATAGGTGCCGTTCGCCGTCACCGAGAGCGTCGCATTGTTGAAGCTGATCGCGACCTTGTTGATCGTGTCCTTGACGCCGTCGCCGATATCATTGTCGGTGTCGATATCGTCGCGCGCGACGAGGCGGACGCTGCTGCTGCTGTTGATATTCGTGAACAGCGCCGACGCCCCGTTCGCATTATAGTGCGAGTCGAAGGCGTGGTTCTGGTTCGCCAGCGTGCCATAGTCGGCGCCGTTGGCGGGCGATCCGGTCAGGTCGATGACGAAATCGACGCGTATGGCTTCATTCGCCCCGACACTGTTGTTGTCGACGCCCGTTTCGGTCGCATTGGCGTTCACCGTGCCGCCGTCGACGCCGCTCTTCATCGGCGTGACCAGAATATCCTGGCTGTTGTTGTCGCCCGCCTTCACGAAGCCGACCCATGCGGTATTGCCGCCGACGAAATTATAGCCGCCGCTGTTGAAATCGACCGTCGCGGTCGAATCGAGCTTCTGGACCATCTGGACCTGATACTGGTCGGCATGGCCGGCGGGCTGGAGGCGAATGATGAAGACATCGTCGCCGTTCGGCTTTTCGGCGGTCAGAACGGTGCCACCCGCCGAAATGACATAGGTCAGCGCCTGGCCGCCCGCGGTCAGATTCTGGCTCTGGAGCGCCGCGATCGTCGCCGCGGTGAAGATCACGCTTCCCGGACCGTCGCCGCCATAATTATTGTCGACGTCGCCATCGGTATCGAGCGACTGATACAACGACGATCCCGGCGCGTTGATCAGCGATGCGTTGAGCGGCGCGATCGCGACCGGCGAGTCATCCTCGAGGCCGATCGTCAGCGCGGTCGCGTTGGTGACCGTCGTTGTGCCGTCGTTGACGCTGACCGGCACCACCAGCGACAGCGCATCTTCGAGCGTCGTGTTGGGGTGATCGATCGGGCCCGACAGCGTCACGGTGAAGTTGCCGCCGTTGTTGATCGCAACGCTGATGATCGTGTTCGCCCCGACCTTGCCCAGCAACAATTGCGGATTGGTCGTATCCCAGACGATCGGCTGGCCGCCCGACGACAGCGCCGTCGCCGGTGCGCCAAGCGAGAAGATCAGCGGATCGCCGTCGGGGTCGGTGGCCGTGATCGTGCCGGTCCGGACCGTGAGGTTGGTGGTATCGACCGTGCCCGTCGAATCGGGGAATCCGCCCGGCAGGCCTTCGTCCGACACGGCGGTCGTCGCCGATCCGATCGTCGGCAGATCGTTCGAGCCGTTAATGGTGATCTTCAGCGTCGTCGTCGACGTATCGCCATCGGCATCGGTGATCGTGTAGGAGAAGGTTTCGGTCAGCGTTTCGCCTGCGCCGAGCGCCTGCACCGCCGCATTGCCATTGGTCAGCGTCTAGGTGTAGCCGCCATTCGCGCCCAGCGTCAGCGAGCCATAGGTTCCCGCGAGTGCCGAACCGACGTTCCCCGCCACCGCAACCGCCGACGTGCCGACGGCGACGCCGGTCACCGACGCACCATCGGCGCCCTGGGTATCGGCGCTGCCCGGCGCGTTGGTCGTACCGACGCCGGTCACCACATTGCCGGTCGCAATGAGCGCAGTATCTTCGGTCACCGCATCGGTGTCGGCCCGCGCGGTCGGCAAGTCGTCCGACACGGTGACGTTAACCGTGCCGGTCGCCGTATCGCCATCGGTATCGGTGGCAACGACGGCGACCGAACCAAGGTTGGCGAGATCGTCGAGATTGATGCCGGGGTGATCGTCATAATTGTCGTTCAGCGTTGCGGTGACCGTCGCACTGTTGCCGACGCGCACCAGATCGAGCGTGACAACCAGTCGCGCGCCGTCCGACCCGGTAATCTGCGTATCGGAGACGCGCACCCAGGTCAGGCCGCCGCCGAGGCCGGCGATGCTGGCCGCAAACACGATCGATGCGATCGCGTCGGAACCGGGGGTGAAGGCGAGCGAGCCGTTCACGAAATCGGGACCCGCCGGGGTGGATCCGTCGGCCAGATTCTGGTCGTCGAGCGCAAGCGTGATCGATCCGCCACCGATGGGGTTGGCGCCGTCGGTCAGGCTGATCGCCTGCGTCGAGGTCGAGGGGTCGCCGTCGCTGTCGGTGATCGTGTAGCTGAAGCCCGCATCGACCGCCGCGGCGTTGCTGACCGGGTTCGGGTTGAACGTCCAGACGCCCGCCGCGGTGAAGGTATAGACGCCGTTGGCGGTGGTAATGGTGGTGGTGCCGACCGCCGCGATCGCGGTGGTTGTCGCACCGATCATCACCGACGTCACGGTGGCGCCGTCGGCACCCTGCGTGTCGTCGTCGAGCAAATTGCCGCCCACGTTCGCCGCATCTTCGGCCACGATGATTGCCGGATCGGCCCGCGCCGTCGGCACATCGTCGATGATATTGATCGACAGCACATTCGTGGTGCTGTCACCGTCGGTGTCGGTCAGCGAGACATTGAAGTTTTCGAACAGGCTGTTCTCGCCCGCGCCATTCGGGTGCGTTTCGGCGGCGTTCAGCGTGTAGGTGTAGCTGACCTGTCCGCTGGCTGCGTCATAGGCGGTTATCTTCAGCGTATTGCCGAGCGGCGTGACGATCGTCGCAGGGGTAAAGACGCCGTTGGCGATAACCTGCGTGCCATGGACCGACAGGTTCGCGACACCGTCGGGCGCCGAGATGTTGAAGGTGCCGGCGGTCGTCAGCGATTCCTTTGCCGTGTCGGACCCGTTGGGCAGGTCATCTTCGTCGACCGACGCATCGCCGCCATCGGCAGCGGGGATCAGGTTGGTGATCGTCACGCCGTCGTCGGTGCCGGTCAGTGTCACGACCAGCGTTGCGGGATCGCTGTCGCCATCCTTGTCGGTCAGCGTGTAGGTGAAGCTGTCGGTCAGCGTCGCCCCGGGCGCCAGCGCGTTGATCGCCGTCTGACCGGCGGCGGTCAGCGTATAGGTCTGGGTGCCGTCGCCATTGATGGTGATCGTGCCATAGGTGCCCGTCAGGCTGGTGAACGTGCGGCTACCGAAGCCATCGGCGCCGTCATTGTCGTTGGTATCGACATCGAAGGTGACGAAGACCGGTCCGCCTTCGGTGAGGCCCGCGACATCGTCGTTCGCCACCGGCGCATCGTCATTGAAGACGAGGTTCTGGCCGATATTTGCGGTTGCAGTCGCGGTATCGCCGTCGTCATCGGTGACCGTGGCGGTCAGTGTGATCAGAGTGTCTGCCGACAGGCCGGTCGACTGGTTGGGTCCGTTGTCCGGCGTGTGCACGACGGCGCGGAGCTGGTCGAGCGTGACCGTGCCGTTTGCCGCGACGGCGAGCGTGAAGACGAGGTCGTTCGAGGTCGCGGTGCGGCCCTGTACCACACCACCAACGACACTGAGGACGACCGCCTGGTTCGTCAGCGTATCGACGAGCCCCGTCGATCCGACGGCGATGCCGAGCGCATAGGTCGTCGAATTGGTCGCCGCCGCGCCATCGGCGCCAAAGGTCGGGGTGAAGACCGAAGCGAAGTTCGCCGATGCGTCGGTTCCGAACGCCGATTCATCGACCGTCAGCGTCGGCTGCGCGCCATCCGCAACGACCGTCGGCGCATCGTCGTCGAAGGTGATCTGGAGCGAGCCGTTCGCGGTCGATCCGTCGTTGTCTGTCACCGTGAAGCCCAGAGAAACCGTCGCGTCATTTTCGTTGGCGCCGGGGCTGTGCAGGACATTGTCGAGCAGCGTGACCTTATAGGCGCCGGTTGCGGGATTGGTCACCACGACAGTGAAGAGCGCGCCGCGCAGGCCGCTGCCGGTCAGCGTGTTGGTCAGGGCGTTCCAGCTCAGCTGGACCGATTCCTGACCGACATTGACGAACAGGCCGTTCATCGCGGCGAAGCTTACCGAGCCGGGGCCGTCGCCGCCGAAATTGAGGTTGAGCAGGCCGGTGAAGGTCGCCTGATTATTGTCGCCGTCGCTGTTCGGGTCGATGAGGTCGCCGGTCGTGCTGGCGGGGTTGCCGCCGGCTAGCGCATCATCGTCGACCGACGCCTGCGTCGTCCCCGCGGTCGGGACATTGGCATCGGTGATCGTGAAGCTGATCTGCGCGGTCGAGATGTCGCCATCGCCGTCGCGGACCGTGTACGTTGCCGAAGCGGTGCCGGTGCCGGGTACCGAGGCGTCGGCGGTGAAGCTGTAGCTGCCGTCGGCCTTTACCTTGATCGTGCCCGCACCGATGTCGATGGCCTGCGAGAAACCGTCGCCGCCGAAGACCAGAATCGTGCTGCCGATCTGCGTGACGGTGGCGCCGTCAGCACCCTGCACAAAATCGAGTGTACCAGTGACGGTCGCGCCTTCGGCGACATTCTGGTTCGCCTCGGCCGACGCGGTCGGCACATCGTCGATGACGGTGATGTCGAGGCTGGCATTCGCACTCGATCCGTCACTGTCGGTGACCGTGACGGCAAAGCTGTCGCTCACCGTATCTTCGCCGATCAGCGGATGGGTCAGCGTGTTGTCGGCGAGTACATAGCTGTAGCTGAAGGTGCCGCCGATCACCGAACCGTCGGCCGCGAGGACAGGCGTGAAGCCGGTGATAGTGACGGTGCCGAGCGGGCTCGTCGTCGTCAGGCCGGGGGTGAAGACGCCGTTCGTCATCACCTGCGCGGTGCCGATGGTGACATTGTTGAGCCCGTCGGGCGCGTCGACCGTGAAGCTGCCCGTCTGGGTCAGCGCCGCCGCGTTGGGCGACGAACCGTCGGCAAGATCATCCTCGTTGACGATTTCTTCGCCGCCCGGGACGTTCAGGCCGTTGATCGTGACCAGGTCGTTTGCGCCGTTGATCGTGATCGTCAGCGTCGTCGTCGACGGATCGCCGTCGCCATCGGTGATCGTGTAGGTAAAGGTTTCGGTCAGAGTCTGACCGGCGGACAGGCCCTGTACGGCGGTGTTCGCATTGTTCAGGACATAGCTGTAACTGCCATCGGCGCCCAGCGTCAGCGTGCCATAGGTGCTCACGAGCGGTGTGCCCACGGTGCCGCCCTGAAGTGCGGTGACGGTCGCGCCGTCGGCGCCCTGCGTGTCGGCGACCCCGTCAGTGTTGTTCAGATCGTTGCCACCGGAACCCGTCAGCACGTTGCCGTTGGCGATCGTCGCGCCGTCCTCGGTCACGCTGTCCGCATCGGGACGCGCTGTCGGGATATCGTCGGTCACCTGCACGGTGACGACACCTGTCGCGATATCGCCGTCGGTGTCGGTCGCCTGCACGGTAACATTGCCGAGCGCCTGCGTCTGCGCCGCAAGGGCAAGCGCATGCGGCAGATTGTCGGCGAGCGTGACGGTGACGGTCGCAACAGCGGTTGCGCCCGGCGCGACGCTGGCGGGCGCCGTCAGACTGATCGTGATCGCGGCGGGACCGCCGAGGGTCAGCGAGCCGATGATCGTCTGTCCGCCGGGTGCCATCGACCAGAAAAGGTCGGTGCCGGCACCGTCGAGATTGGCGACGAGGCCGGCGACGCCGGTAAAGGCAAAGCCCGACAACGTGTCCGAACCGGCGGTGAAGCTGAGGTTACCGCTCGTGGTTTCGGCGTTGCTCGCCGGGTCGCTGCCGATGCCGTTCAGCGCGGCTTCGTTCACGGTCAGCGTGATCGGCGCGGCGTTCGTCGGGTTCGCGCCGTCGGCGATCGCGATCGTCAGGCTGTCCGACGTCGGATCGCCGTCGCGGTCGACCGCCGACAGCGTGAAGCTGGCCGACGGATTCGCGGCGTTGTTCTGGTTGCCCGCGGCGGCGAAGCTGAAGGTGCCGTTGGCGTTGACCGTCAGCGTGCCGGTCGGCTGCGTTATCGATACGCTGCTGCCGGGGGCAAGCGAAAGCGTTGCGCTGCCCGCACCGAAGCTGACGTTGACCGAAGCGACGCCATCGGCGCCGCGATCGAGCGTCCATGTGCCGTTGACGGTCGCGCCTTCGACAACGGACGTCGGCGAGTCGGAAACATTGAGCGTCGGCAGATCGTCGACAATCGTGACACCGAACGCGCCCGAACTCGCGGTGCCATCGCTGTCGGTGACGGTGAAGCCGATGCCCGACAGGAAATCGCTGTCTTCGCTGCCCGGAACCGCCTGGTCGATCGCCTGCGACAGGGTGACCGTATAGCCATAGGTAACTTCGGTCGCGCCAGGACCGGCGGTCGCGGTCGTCAGGCTGATGCGGATCACTTCGTTGCCGGCAACCGAGCCGACGAGGTCATTGCCGACCTTGGCAAAAGTGACGGCGACGCCGCCGACGGTCAGATGCGTGTCGAGCGCCGCGCTGTCGTTGAGGACCAGCGAGCCCGCGAGCGTTGCGGGAACGTCGCTGCCGAAATCGACGGTGATCGTGCCGTTCGCGCTCGCGCTGCCGGTCGAGGTCACTTCGCCGGCAAGGCCGTTGTCGATATTCGCGCCGACGAGGCCATCCTCGTCGACGGTCACATTGACGGGAGTGCGGATCTGCGGCGCCGAATCGGCGACCAGCGTGATCGTGGCGGTGGCGACCGACGTGTCGCCGTCGCCGTCGGTGATCCGGTACTGGAAGGAGACGGTGCCGACCTCCTGCGCGCCGGGCGTGTAGGTGAAGCTGCCGTCGCCATTGTTGACGAGCGTGCCGGTGCCGGTCAGCGAACCACCGACAAGCTGGACCGCCGCGGGCTGGACACTGTCGGCGCCCTGCACGTCGTTGGCGAGCACATTGACCGTGACCGGCGCATTTTCGATCGATTGCGTCGCGCCGTCGTTCACCGCGGTCGGAACGTCGTCGGTGATGCGGATGTCGATCGTCGCGCTGGCGGTCGAGCCGTCGATGTCGGTGACGGTCACGCCGACGCTGTCGGTGCGGTTGTCCTGACCCGCCGCCGGATGATCGGTGCGGTTGTCGGTCAGCGTATAGCTGTAAGTGAAGGTTCCGCCGATCACCGACCCGTCGGCGCCTGTCACTGCGGCGAATCCGGTGATGTTGAGCGTGCCATAAGCAGTCGCGACCGACTGCGGCGTGAAGGCACCATTGGCGACGACGAGCGTCAGCGGGGCGCCGAGCGGCACGCCGTTGAAGCTGTTCAATACGACCGTGCCCATGCCGTCGGGGGTCGACACCGTGAAGCTGTCGCTGTCGGTGACGCCATCGGGGGTCGTGTCCGAACCGGCGGCTTCACCGGCGCGCACCGGCAGATCGTCTTCGTCGACGAACAGTTCGGCGCCCTCGGCATTCAGGCCGTTGATCGTCACATCGTCGTTGGCGCCGTTGATCGTGATCGTCAGCGTCGTCGTCGACGGATCGCCGTCGCCATCGGTGATCGTGTAGGTGAAGGTCTCGGTCAGCGTCTGACCCGCCGACAGGCCCTGCACCGGCTGCGCCGCATTGTTGAGCACATAGGAATAGCTGCCGTCGGCGTTCAGCGTCAGCGTGCCATATGCGCCCGCGAGCGGCGTGCCCACGGTGCCGCCGGCAAGCCCGGTCACGGTCGCGCCGTCGGCACCGCGAACATCTACAACACCATCGGTATCGTTCGCATCATTGCCGCCGACGCCCGTCAGGACGTTGCCGTTGGCGATCAGCGGGCCGTCTTCGGTCACGCTGTCGATATCGGGGCGTGCGGTGGGCACGTCGTCGACGATGTCGATCACCAGCGTGTCGGTCGCGGTGTCGCCATCGCTGTCGGTCACGACCGCGGTGAAGCTGTCCGACGTGTTGTCGCCCGAGGTGTTGGTGGTGAGCGTATAGCTGTAGCTGTATGCGCCGCCGCTGACCGTTACGGTCAGAACGCCGCGCGGCGTCGTCACAGTGCCGCCAGCGGTCACGTCGATGCCGTTGATGACAAGCGAGGCGACGCTGTCGTTGCCCGTGGTCAGCGTGAAGCTGCCCGTCGTCGTTTCGCTGTTCGACGCGGCGTTCGATCCGGTTGGCAGCCCCGCCTCGTCGACGCTGTTGTCGGCGCCGAGGTTGATTGTGGGGACCGAGTCCCGCGCCAGCGTTACCGTCACCGTCGCGGTCGAGGTGTCGCCGTCGCCATCGGTGATCGTATAGGTAAAGCTGTCGCTGCCTTCCTGCCCCGCGGTCGGCGTGTAGGTGAAGGTGCCGTCGCCATTATAGACGACCGTGCCCTTGGCCGGTGCCGTCGCCAGCGCGACGCCGGTTGCGGGGTCGACGCCATCGGCGCCGCGGACGTCGTTCGCGAGCACGTTGATGATCACCGGCGCATCTTCGGCCGCACCCGCGCTGTCGTTCGCGGCGGTCGGCACATCGTCGATGATGCGCATGTCGAGGCTGGCATTGGCGCTCGACCCGTCGCTGTCGGTCACGACGACGGCGAAGCTGTCGCCGACGAAATCCTCGCCGGGGTTGCCATGGGTCAGCGTGTTGTCGGCAAGGACGTAATTGTAGGTGAAGGTGCCGCCGATCACCGAACCGTCGGCGCCGATGACGGGAGTGAAGCCGGTGATGTTGACGGTCCCGAGCGGGCTCGTCGCGGTGCCCGCGGTGAACACGCCATTCGTCACGACCTGCACGCCGCCGATCGTCACATTGCCGAGACCATCGGGGGTCGAGACGGTGAAATTGTTCGCCTGCGTCAGCGCCGCCGCATTCGGCGACGATCCGTCCGACAGATCGTCCTCGTTGACGATGACTTCGGCGCCGTCGGCATTCAGGCCATTGATCGTCACGCCATCGTCGGCGCCGTTGATCGTGATCGTCAGCGTCGCGCTCGCCGTATCGCCGTCACCGTCGGTGATCGTGTAGGTGAAGGTTTCGGTCAGCGTTTCGCCCGCAGCCAGACCCTGCACCGCCTGCGCGCCATTGTTGAGCACATAGGAATAGCTGCCGTCGGCATTGAGCGTCAGCGTGCCATATGCGCCCGCGAAAGCCTGCCCCAACGTCCCACCCGTCACGGCCGTTACCGTCGCGCCATCGGCGCCCTGAGTGTCGGCGACCCCGTCGGTCGCATTGGCGTCGCCGCCACCCAAGCCCGTCA
Source organism: Sphingopyxis sp. (assembly GCA_051861185.1). GTDB lineage: Bacteria > Pseudomonadota > Alphaproteobacteria > Sphingomonadales > Sphingomonadaceae > Sphingopyxis. Next base: position 41,685 of record JBIMKQ010000005.1, on the reverse strand, counting down.
AAACATTGCCGTCGGCGGCCGGCGGATTGTCCCCGTTTCCGCTGTCTTCGGTCACGCTGTCGACATCGTTCCGCGCGGTGGGAACATCGTCGACGATGCGCACGTCGAGGCTGGCGTTGCCGGTCGACCCGTCGCTGTCGGTCACCACAACCGCAAAGCTGTCGGTGACATTGTCCTCGCCCGGCGCGCCGTGGGTCAGCGTGTTGTCGGCCAGCACATAATCATAGGTGAAGGTGCCGCCGATCACCGAACCGTCGGCGCCGAGGGTCGGCGTAAAGCCCGTGATGTTGACGGTCCCGAGCGGACTCGTGGCGGTGCCAGCAGTGAACACGCCGTTCGTCACGACCTGCGTCCCGCCGATCGTCACATTGCCGAGCCCGTCGGGGGTCGAAATCGTAAAGCTTCCCGGTTGGGTCAAGGCCGCCGCGTCGGGCGACGAGCCATCGGCAAGATCGTCTTCGTTGACGACGACTTCGCCGCCTTCGACGCCGAGGCCGTTGATCGTCACGCCATCGTTGGCGCCGTTGATTATGATCGTCAGCGTCGTGGTCGACGAATCGCCGTCGCCATCGGTGATCGTATAGGTGAAGGTTTCGGTCAGCGTTTCGCCGGCCGCAAGGCCCTGCACCGGCTGCGCCGCATTGTTGAGAGCATAGCTATAGCTGCCGTCGCTGTTCAGCGTCAGCGAGCCATAGGCGCCCGCAAGCGGCTGGCCGACGGTACCGCCCGCAACCGCGGTGACGGTGGCGCCGTCGGCGCCCTGCACATCGGCGACGCCATCGGTTGCGTTCGTATCATTGCCCCCGACGCCGGTCAGCACATTGCCGTTGGCAACCGTGGGCCCATCTTCGGTCACGCTGTCGCTATCGGCCCGCGCCGTCGGCGCGTCGTCGACGATATCGATCTCGAGCACATCCGTCGCGGCATCGCCGTCGGCGTCGGTGATGACGAGGGCGAAGCTGACCGTCGAACCGTCGCCGGCCAGCGTATTGTCGATCAGCGTATAGACATAGGTGACCGATCCCTGCCCGGTCGCGGGATCATAGCTGTAACCGGTGACGACAAGCGTCCCCGTCGCATCGCTCGCGATCGTCTGCGGCAGCGATCCGGGCGTCACCACGACGCCGCCGATCGACACGCTGCCGATGCCGTCGATTGCGGTGAAGGTGATCGTGCCGTTGGTCGCGGCGGCATCGCCGTCGAACGCCGAACCCGGCGTTTCGCCTGCGCGGGCCGCGAGGTCGGCTTCATAAACCACCGTCCCGCCATCACCTTCGCGGTCGCCCGGAACGAAGGTGATGACGGTCGGTGCGTCGGCGATACCGATGGTAAGGGTCGCCGTCGAGGTATCGCCGTCGCCGTCCGTGATCTGATAGGTGAAGACGTCGTTCACGCCGCCCGGCGTGCCCGGATTGCGGACATAGGTATAGCTGCCGTTCGCATTGATCGTCAGCGTGCCATATTGGCCCTGCACCGTGCCCGGTGCCGAAAAACCGCCTTCGCCGCCCGCGCCGCGGATACCCGTCAGGCTTGCGCCGTCGGCCCCGGGGGTGTCGGCACCCGCCGCGCCGCTGGTCGTGCCGGCGCCGGTCAGGACATTGCCCGCCTCGGACGCAAAGCTGCCCGTTGCAACCTGGTCGGCGTCATTGCGCGCCGTCGGCACGTCGTCGACGACCGAGATCGTCAGCGTCGCGGTCGCCGTGTCGCCGTCATTGTCGGTGACCACGACGGTGAATTGGTCGGTCAGATTGTTGTTCGCATTGGTGTTGTCGGTCAGCGTGTAGCTGTAGCCGACATTGCCCGGCGTCAGGCTGGTGATCGTCAGCTGGCCGAGCGGCGTGGTGATGACCTGGCCGACGGCGGTGATCGCCGTGCCGTTGATCGTCAGCGTATCGAGGCCGTCGCCGGCGTCGTAGACGATCGATCCGGTCGTCGTTTCGCTCGTCGCCGCGCTGTTGCTGCCCGCGGGCTCATTGCCGCGCGCGGGAAGCCCGGCCTCGTTGACGCTCGCGGTTGCGGTGGCGATGCCGGCGGGCTGATCGGGGGTGACGATGGTGATCGTCGGTTCCTCGTCGGGAATATTGGGAAGCAGTTCGCGCTCTTCGGGCTGCGGGAAGGCAAGCTGGGTATAGGGCAGCAGGTCGCCGAGCGCATAGGCGTCCTGGATCGGGCCTTCGGGGTCGGCGAAATTGCCGCCCGAGCTGCGGACGCCGGCTTCGGGGTTCAGCTCGCCCAGATTTTCGAGCAGCTGTGCCACCGTGCTGGCGGGCACCGTATCGCCGTCGATGACGATCGCGGGAATATCGACCGCACCGTTCGGAATGATGAGAACCTGTCCGTTCGGAAGCGTGACAATCAGGTCGGTGCCCGACACGCTGATATCGTCGATCGATGCGCCGGCGGGCAGGACGATGCGCCCGCTCGCGTCGGGAACGAGGATGGCCTGGATCGCCAGCGGCAGGCTCGAAGCGGCCGCGGTGACGTTCGCTGCGGCAGCCAGAAACTCGCCGCCCGATACGGCCCGGGTCGACTGGTCGTTAGCCGCGCCATCGCGCTCGGGACCCGTCATTCCATTCCGCGCCGGATTGTCGAAAGCATCCATGTCAATTTCCCTCGAACGCACCTCGCCCTGCCGCAAAAACGGCACAGCAAAATTTCCACCAATTTCAGTGCGACCCACTGTCCGAGCGACTCGGACATTCCCCATCCATCAGGAAAGCATGGATTCTCGAGACTCCGCAAGCGCGTTAACACATTTTTAGGCAGCGCCGATCGGCACGAAGTTTCAATCTGTTGGGCGAACGAAGATCAAAGTTAATTATGCCTGTATCCAATTAGATAGAATAACTGTTTTGTTGGAAGATGCGGACTCCGATACTGAATTTCCGTCCCAATTCGAACCACAACGCGGCACGGCTCGTCGCTTTCGAGACCGGCGAAAGAGCGGGTCGACCCGATTCCCGAATGCGCGGAAAGCCGCTCTCGCACGGCGGTTCGAAGCCGAACCCGGGCCCTGTTTTTCAGTGCGATACGTCGCCGCGACAATGCAATGTTAAGGTTGCTGCGCCATGGCTGTTTGCCAAGGGAGACGTTGGTGAGATCCTTGCTGGCCCATATCGCGGAGCCGATCGAAACGACCGACCGCAGGCGGACGACGCGTCGCACGCTCCGCCTCGACGTCGCCGCACGCTCATCGAGCGCCGAATCCGCCATCATCATCCGGAACCTGTCGCGGACGGGCCTTTTGATCGAGACCGACGCCGGCTTTGCCGTCGGCGAGACCTTCCTGCTGGTCCTGCCCGAACTCGGCGCCGCCCCTGCGCGCGTCGTCCGCAACGATGGACGGCTCTTCGGGTGCGAATTTCTGTCGCCCGTCCCCGCGAGCGCGATCAGCGCCGCGCTGCTCAAAGCGCATCATGACGACGGAGCAGACCCGGCTGCCGAAACGGCGCCCGCGGGCGAGACCGAGGGCCTCTACGCGCGCCGGCCTTCGAGTGCGATCCTGTTCACCGCGCTGACGGCTTTGTTTACCGCCGTGGTGCTTCTCTTCGCCATCGCTCTCGTCACGCTCAACTTCTCGTCCAGCTGACCTTCGTGCCGCGCGTCACGATCCGGCCGACTGGATCCGGCGGCGCAGCAGGAACAACCCCGCCGCGAGGATCGCGGTCGGCACCAGCATCAGCGTGAAAGCCGTCCGGCCGTCGAGATGAGCGAAGATCGCCCCGGTGATGATCGATCCCGTCGTCCCGCCGAGCGCCGAAAAGACGACGACGAGCCCCATCAGTGGCGGATGGTTGCGCGCCGGCATGGCGCTCAGCATCACCGATATGATCGTTGGATAGATGGGCGCGAGCGCAAAGCCGATCAGCGGGAACAGAAAGGCCGCGACCGGGGCCTCGCCCCAGCTTGCGATCGGTCCCGGCCGCAGCCCGTCGGCGAGCGGCAGGACGAGGATGATCAGCGCCGCGAGCAGCGCGAGGCAGATGTTGAGCACCGGATACCAGTCGAAACGCGCCATCACCGCGCCGGCACCGAACCGCCCCAGCGCGATGCACGCCGCGAACAGGCTGGCGGCCTGGACGCTCATCTGCGCCGGCAGATGCAAAACCTCGTTGTTGAAGGTCGGCAGCCAGGTACCGATGCCCTGCTCGATAAGGACGAAGACAAAGGCGCAGACGACGAAGACGAGAACGAGCGGCAGCGCGGCAAGGCGCAGCATCGCGCGCATCGGCGCGCGGTCGGCTTCGGTCGCGTCGTCGTCGCCTTCATGCACGCGCCGCTCGTCAACAGGCGCCGAAAGCAGCAGCGCGAGTGCCAGGGCAGTGACCCCGGCGAGCACCCAATAGGCGTTCAGCCAGCGGAGCCCCGCGGGATCGATAAAGGCGCTGAATACCCAATAGGATGACAGGACGCCGACCATGAACATCCCCTCGATCAGGCTGGTCAGGCTGGCGTGCTTGCGGGGACTGTCGGTGACGAGACCGATCATCGAATAAACGACCACCTTGGCAACCGCAAAGGCGGCGCCCACCATCGCGAAATGGAGCTGCGTCGCCCCGAAACCGGCGGCCAGCGGCATGACGAGACAGCCCGCGATCGCGAGGAGGAGCGCGCCGATCAACGCGTTGCGAAGGCCGAGCCGCGACAGATAGCTTGCGGTGAGGAACGACACGACCGCGATGGTGATGTCCTTGAACGCTTCGAGCGTGCTCGCTTCCGTTTTGGTCACATGAAAGCTGGAAATCGACTGGAGGATGACGGTCCCGACGCTGTTGAGCAGCATCGCGAACGCGACATAGGTCAGGATCAGTGCTGCGATCAGTCGAGTGCGCGCCATCGGCCGTCCTTAGCAGAAAAAAGAGGGGTGGCCGCGAAGAGGCCGCGGCCACCCAAGGGGGGGATGTCCCTTTTAGAATTTATAGGCGGCGCTGAAGCGGAACGACCGGCCGAGGATCGGTCGTGCGTTCACGACTTCGCCCCCCGCCTGCCCCAGCGTGCGCGGATCGCCTTCGGTCAGCCCGACCTTGTCGGTCAGATTGTCGGCGGTGACCGCAAAGGTCAGCGCATCGCCCACGTCGACGGTCACACCCGCATCGATCCTGAAATAATGCGGCAACGACTGGGTGTTCGCGGTGTCGGAGAAGCGATCACCGACATAGGAGAAGGTCGAATAGAGCGACACCTTGCTGCTATCGCCAAATTCGATGTCGTACGACGGTGTAACGCGCCACTGCCATTTCGGCTGCCGCTGCACCCGGTTGCCGCTGAGGTCGATCGTGCCGCCGCCCGCAAAGAAATCGCGATATTTGGCATCAAGCCAGGTGCCCGAGAAAGCGATGGTGAAATTGTCGACCGGACGCAACTGTCCCTCAAGCTCAAGGCCCGTGCTCCGTGCTCCGCCGATCGACGCCTGCGGCGCACCATTCTGGATGACCGAAGTGACCAGCCCCTTGAACTTGGTGTGGAACAGCGTGGCATAGAGCGACACGAGATCGGTGCGCACCTTCACCCCGCCCTCGAAATTGTCGACGCGCGGCGACACGAAAATCCCGTCGCGCAGATTGTCGAAGAAGGGATTGGTGTTGCCACGGTTGTAACGGACATAGGCACCGACCGACGACGAGAAGTCGTAGTTGAGACCCGCAGTCCACGACCAGGCGCCTTTCTTGTACGCGATATTGCGGAAAGTCCCGTTCAGAACCGCGGTGCCGTTGTTGTAGAGCGTATTGGGGTTGTTATCGGTATCGACCGAACTGTTGTTCTCGATCGAGCCGGTCGCTTTGTAATTCTGGTAACGCAGCCCCGCATCGAAGCGCAATTCGGGCGTGATCTGAAATTCGTCGATCGCATAAAAGGCGTATTCGCGGCCGTCATAGGCGGCGTTGACGTTGAAGAAACTGCCCTGCGTATATCCCTGGTTGGTCGCGATCTGGCCGTTGGCGAGGGTCAGGTTGAGCAGGCGGCCATTATTCTCTGCGGTCAGCAGATGCACGTTGCCGAGGTTCCACTGGTCGTCCGAAGAGAAGTCCGAATAATAGGCGCCAACGGTGAACTTGTTGCTCCCGCTTTCCCATTCGACCGCGAGATCGTTGGTGAAATCCTCGATCTGCTTGCGCACGATCCACGTACCGGCACGGATCACCTGCTGGGTGCCGGCAACCGCCTGACCGCCGTTGACGTAGGTCAGGCTGCCGACGGTGCTGCCGAGCGAGGCGGCATAGGCGTTGGCGGTTGTCGCGGTGCTCGCCGGGACGAGGCCGGTCGTGTCGGCGTCACCCTTGAGATAGCTCGCGCGGTAGCGCAGCTGAAGTCCGTCCCCGATCTCGTAATCGAAATTGGTGCCGAGGTTGATCAGTTTCGCCCCGCGCCCGTCGGCGAGATCGGTGCGCGTGCCGTCGGGCAGTGTGCTGAACCGCGTTTCGGGGCCGGCAAGCACGCCGGTGCCGGGGTCGATGTTGCCGAACTGACGCACCTTGCTGCCGTCGCGGATCACCGGGATCGGCAGCAGCCACTGGCCGCGATCGTTGAGGTAGCGCGCGAAGACGAGGATCGATCCCTTGCCGAAATCGTGGCGGATATTGCCGGTGATCTGGCCGCCCTTTTCGGCGGTGAAGCGCGGGTCGCGAATGCCGTTGCCGCGCGAATAATAGCCGCCGACCATGAAGCTGGTGTTTTCGCCGAGCGGACCCGACAGCAGCATGTCGCCGCGCAGGTCGCCATAGTCGGTGACGCTCGCCTTCACGAGCCCTTCGAAATCGCGGCCGCCTTCCTTCTGGACGAAGTTGACGGTGAGGCCCGGCTGGCCGTTGCCGAACAAAGCGCCGGTACCGCCGCGAACGGCTTCGACACGCTCGATCGTCTCGTCGATGCGGATGAGCTGGGTGTTTTCGAGGAACGACAGCGTCGGGGGCGAAAAGAAGGGAACGCCCTGCACGGTCAGCGTGACGAATTCGGCGTCGCCGCCCGAGGGATAGCCGCGCACGAAGATGTTCGCGCCATTCTGGCCGCCCGAGCTTTCGGCCGATACGCCGGGGATGACCTTGAACAGGTCGGCGGTGCTGTTCGGCGCGGCGCGATCGATCGCGTCCGAATTGATGCTGGTGATCGCAAACGCCGCATCCTGACGGTTGACGCCGCCGCCGGCGGTGCCGGTAACGATGATTTCTTCATTGGCCGCCGCGGCATCGTCGGGCTGAGGCGCTTCCTGGGCGAAAGCCGCGGCCGGCAGCGCAGCGAGCGCGATCGACGACAGCAGATAGGTCCTTTTCATCATGGCATATCCTCCACTTTATCTGTTCTGATTGACGGGCGTCCACGCGCCGCCGCCTCCTGTTCTGCCGACAGGATCTGGCCGAGCGTGAGATCGCCTATGGCGGGGACGTGCAGGTCGGCATCGGGCAGCGCCTCTTCTGACCCGACGCCAATAGCCACCATGCCCGCCGCATGGATGGCCGAAACTCCGGCGCGTGCATCTTCGACGCCGATACAATCTTCGCCCGACAGGCCCATGCCGGCGGCACAGGCAAGGAAAATGTCGGGCGCGGGCTTCGCGTTCGGAACCGCGCCGGCATCGGCGATGAAATCAAATTCCTCCGCGATTCCGAGCAGGCGCACCACATCGGGTGCATTGCGGCTGGCCGACGCCAGCCCGATTTTCAGGCCGGCGGCGCGGCAGGCCGCAAAAAGGTCGCGGACGCCGGGGAAGAGATTCGCAGGCGAATAGTCCGCGAGCCGGGCGCGATAGAGTTCGTTCTTTTCGGCGAGCATCGCGTCGAACGCCGCAGGATCGACGTCCGCCCCCGCATGATCGAGGATCAGACGGAGCGAGCCCGCGCGGTCGACGCCCTTGAGCTGGTGATTGGTTTCGCGGTCGAACGCCAGGCCGTGCCGGTCGGCAAGCGCCTGCCAGGCGTGATAATGGTCTTCGGCGGTGTCGGTAAGCACGCCATCGAGGTCGAAAATCACGCCCTTTACCGTAGGCCGGGACACGAAGACCGGCTCTTTGCCAATGCGCAGCGCGCGGCCATGATCGACGATGTCGAGCGGCGCGCCCGACAGCAGGCGATAGGTGCAGCCTGCGGCATCGACCGCGAGTTCGATCACGCTGCCGCGCCATTGCAGGCGAAAGCTGTACCCGTTCCACGCGGCGGGGAGCTGCGGCCGGAACGACGGCACCGGGCCGTCGAGACGAAGACCACCCCATCCCTGCGCGAGCACGAGCCAGCTGCCCGCGAGCGCCGCCATATGCAAACCGTGCGAGGTGTTGCCATGCCGGTCCTCGAGATCGACGAAGGCGCATTCGCGCAAGAAGCCGAGCGCGGCATCTTCATCGCCGAGACGCGCGGCGGCAATCGCAAAGGACACCGATGACAGCGTCGAATCATGCGTCGTGACCCGGGCATAATAATCGAAATTCCGCCGCTGCCGCGACAAGGGCATCGGCACGAGGTCCATCGCCATCGCCTGAACCACATTGCCCTGTTTCGCGACCTGATGGCGAAACAGGATCATCGGGTGATAACGCATGAGCAGCGGGCCATGGCCGTCGCGCGACGCGAGGGCGGGCAGTTCGGGGCGACCGAGAAACGCATCGTCCTGCGGATTGACGCCGAGCGCCGCATCGACCGGCAACCACATGAGGTCCGCCGCCTTGCGCCAGTTCGCGATTTCGGCCGCATCGAGATCGATCGCGCCGGCCAGAGCGGCGAAGTTCTCATGCGCGGTTGCGCGCAGCCACTCTGCGGTTTCCGCGGCATAGGCAAGGTGGCGGCGCGCGATCGCATTGGTATAAAAGTCATTGTCGACAAGCGCCGAATATTCGTCGGGTCCGGTCACGCCATAGAGGCAGAAGGCGCCGCCGCGCCGATCGTCGAAGGCGCCGATCTCCAGCCACATGCGCGCGGTTTCGAACAGCATTTCTGCCGCATCGGCACGAAAGGCCTCGTCGCCCGTCGCCGCGACATAGAGCGCGAGCGCATAAGCGATGTCACCGTTGATATGATATTGCGCCGACCCCGTCGGATAGTGCGACGAACATTCGTCGCCGCCGATCGTCCGCCATGGATAGAGCGCCCCGCGGGCGTGGCCGAGCGCCTTTGCATGCGCCCGCGCCCGGTCGAGCTTGGCAATGCGATACGCCAGCAGAGTGCGCGCCTTGGCGGGCGCCTGCAATGCCAGCACCGGCAGCATGAAGGTTTCGGCGTCCCAGAAATAATGGCCTTCATAGCCCTCGCCGGTCAGCCCTTTCGCGCCGATGCTGTGATCTTGATCGCGGCTCGCCGACTGGTGGAGCTGAAACAGGTCGAAACGAAGCGCCGCGGCCAACGCTTCGTCGCCGTCGATCGCCAACGCCGCCCCGTCCCACAGCGCCGCAGCCGCCACGCGCTGACCTTGCTGGATCGTGTCGAAATCGGTCGCGACACTCTCGAATGCCGCGAGATCGACCGGGCGGCCGCGCGCCGAAGCGAGCGCAACCACCCGGTCGATCGTCAGGGTGCCGCCGGCGACCAGCTCGCACCGCACGACATGCCCCGCGCCCTCCGCCGCAACGGCGGCATCGGGACAGGCGACATGCTGACGATAGGCGAGCTCGACGGCATCCTGCGCGAAACGGGTGACCGACGAAGGGTCGCCCGGAAGGGGGGGAGTGATAGCCCAGGCCGGGCGTAGTCGGGCCGAAATTCGCGGATCGTCGGCCGCGGCACCGCCGCTGCTTTCGCGCGCGGCGCCATAGATCAGCCGCGCCTCGATCCGGCCGTCGAAATCGAGCGGCCGGATATGAATGCGCGAGGCGACACACGCCCCGCCCGCGAGCGGAACGATACGCTCGACCGCGATTTCGAGGGTGCACCCTTCGGCGAGCTGCCACCGTGATACGCGGCGCAGCGCGCCGGCGCCGAAATCAAGCGCACTCTCGGTGTCGACAAGCCCGGCCGCGCCGAAATCGACGGGCTGGGCGTCGATGTGCAGCCGCAACAGGACCGGGCTGGGGCACGCGATCCGCGTATCGGTCGCGGTCGCATAGCCGGGGAAGCTTTCATGATACTCGATCGGCCGCCGGATATAGGCATCGGGCAGATAGGCACACGGCGCGGTGGCGCGTTCGTCGATCACGCCTTCGACGCCGACGAGGCCGTTCGCCAAGGCGAAGATGGCCGCGGCCTGCGTGCCGGTCGCGGCATCCCCACGGCGGACAAGCCGCATCGCTTCAGCAGGATGTTCGAAAATCGCCACGCCGTCCTCACCCACGGCGAAGGCTGCTTGGCCTTCGCTCTCGATCGACGGTTTCCCGCAAAATGGTATCGATGTCAAGGTATCGATACCATTTTGCGGGAAACCGTCGGCCCCGGCCAGAGAAGCTGGCTGTATCGCTAGCTTTCGCGGATAATCAGCGCGACCGGCATTGCGTGCGATGCGACGGCCTTTCCCGCCACCATGTCGAGCACTTTTTGCGCGAGCAGTTCGCCGCCCACGCCCCAGTCCTGCCGGATGCTCGTCAACCGCGGCGAGAAAAGCGCGGCGCCGGGCGAGTCGTCGAACCCGACGACCGACACCGCGTCTGGCACATCATGACCCTTTGCCTGCAGCGCTTCGATCGCGCCCATCGCGATCGCATCGCTGCTTGCGAAAATGCCGTCGAAGCCGAGTTCCGCGCCTTCGAGCAGCGGCGAGACCGCCTCGCGGCCGGCAGCGAGCGTGAAGGCGCACGGAATATTCGCGACAATCGCGGCGCCCGAATCGGCAAGCCCCGCCTCGAACCCGCGCAGCCGGTCCTCGGCCTCACCATGTTCGGCATCGCCAAGAAACAGGAGGCGGCGGCGGCCGCGGCCGATCAGATATCCAGCAGCAAGCCGCCCGCCCTCGCGATTGTCGCTGCCGACGACGACGCGTTCGGGCGGCCCATGCTCGGCGCCCCAGACCACATAGGGGAGCGCGGTCGCCTCGATCACCGCAGCGGCATCGTCGTGTACGCCCTGCCCCAGCAGGATCACGCCGTCGGCCGACGGCGGCGCTTCGGAGAAGAGGTCGATCGTGGTGAGCACCATATTCTGCCCCGCCGCGGTCAGTTCCTGCAGGATGCCGCCGAGCAGCAGCAGCGGATAGGGCTCGCTCATCAGGCGTTCGTGCGACGGGGTCATCTCGATGACGACGGCGATCGTGCGCGTGCGCTGTTGTCGCAGATTGCGCGCCGAGACGTTGAGCCGATACCCCATGCGCTCGGCGGTCTCGCGGATCAGTGTGCGCGTGCTTTCCTTCACCGTCGACTGGTCCGACAAAGCCCGCGAAACGGTGATCTTGGCCACGCCCAGTTCGCGCGCGACGTCGGCCATCGTCGGCCGTCCGCCGTCTGTGCGCCGATCCCTTTTCACCTCCGGCTCCGCGGGGCAATCGAATGGAAGGGAACGGGGCAGCGAACCATGGCACACCCCTAACGCCCCGCCGACACCTTTCACAAGGGGCTTCGGGCCTTCGACATCGCAGACGGCCTGTTCACTCCGCGACGACGCAACGCACCGCAGCCCGCGCCCCGGTGGGGACCGTATATAAATGTCGATTTACGGAATATTTGGAGCGGGCGAAGGGATTCGAACCCTCGACCCCAACCTTGGCAATAAATAGTGCGGCCTACGACATTCTAACCCACGCTATCCGCCTATACTATTTTCTTTATATTTCTTGATTTTAGCCTACGCGTGGCTATCCTCTCTTTTTCTGGAATGCGATTTCAGTTGGAGACTTTTTGGAGACATAGACGGTTTGATAGAATTGTCTCCCGTGTGCGGAGAAAAGGAACATGCCAACGGCGAAACTGACCAAGCGAACGGTCGAAACGCTGGAGCCTCCAGCGGAGAAGCAGATCATCCTGTGGGATAGCGAGATCAGGGGCTTCGGCGTGCGGGTGATGCCGTCCGGGCTCAAAACCTTCGTCGTCCAGTATCGCAATAGCGAAGGAACAAAACGCCGGATCAATCTCGGACGCTTCGGTATCATGACGGTCGAGCAGGCGCGCGATCTCGCGAAGGTCCGATTGGGTGTAGTGGCTGCCGGCGAGGATCCGGCCTTGGCTCGTCCGAGCGGGTCGACAGTCAATGAAGTGTGCGACTGGTATTTGAAAGATGCGGAGGCGGGTCGTCTTCTCGGGCGCAGAAGGAAGCCTATCGCTTCATCGACGCTGGCCCTAGATCGCAGCCGGATAGAACGGCATGTCAAACCGCTCATCGGCAATCGATCCGTCGAGAAACTGTCGATCGCCGATCTCGAGCGCTTTCAGGCCGACATCAAGGACGGGAAGACTGCCAAGGATCGCAACGGCCGTGGCGGCATCACAAGCGGTGGCGCTGGCGTCGCCGGCAGGACCGTTGGGATGCTCCATACGATCTTCGAACAGGCCGCTCGATGGAAGGTGATCGAGGCCAACCCGGCACGCGGCGTGCGCAAGATTTCGATGGATGTGAAACGCGATCGGCGCCTGTCGGTCGATGAGCTCAAACGCTTCGGCAAAGCGCTGAACCAGCATGAAGCGGAGAGTCCCGTGGCTGTCGCAGCAATCCGGCTTATCCTGCTCACAGGGTTCCGGCGCATGGAAGCTCTTGGCCTGCAATGGGCATGGGTCGATGACATGACGGGATGTGTCCGGTTCCCCGATACCAAGACCGGACCGCAAGTACGACCGATCGGCGCCGCCGCACTGGCCCATATCCAGTCTCAACCGAAGCGAGAGAACTGCGACTATGTCTTCCCGAGCGAATTCTCCGATGGCCATCTTGTTGGCCTGCCCCGTATACTGCAGCGCGTTTGTATCGCCGCGGGCATCGCAGGGGTCACACTCCACACGCTACGCCACACCTTTGCGAGCATCGCCGGCGAGTTGGGCTTCTCCGAGCTGACAATTTGCGTGCTCCTAGGGCACGCACCTCGCGGCATCACGCAGCGATATGTTCATATCGACAATGCGACCAAGCTTGCCGCCAACGAAGTGTCCAGGGCTATTGCGGAAGGTTACATCGGGTCTCGCTATTAAGCCCGCATTTGGCCGTTTGCTGACGATCCCCTTTCGGTAGAGAAACTTGGAAAGCTGACATCGGCGAGGCATTAGATTCGCGCGCGCTCTCTCAGCGTAAACATCAATAACTTCTGCTAGAGATCGCATCATCTCTAAACCGAGGAGGCGATAAATCGCGGACAGACCGGCGTGCTACCCTTCGATCAGCACCACCCTCGCCAAAGTCTTCGCTGTGATCGTTAGACAGGCCTCGTTTCGGATCGCCAGCCCGTCGTGGCGCGACATGCGATGATGTGCGATGTCGATCGTTCCCGACATCACTACGATATAGGCAAACTCGCTGGCGAGGTGCAGATCAGTGGCCTGCCCGCCCGACAACTTCAACCATTTGACACGCGCGGCGGCGCGAAGACGGACATGCGCGACATCGTCGCCGGTGCCACTGGCCAGCCAATCTGGCACGGCGGACAGTGCGGCTGCCTCACGAAAGACAGCACGCTCGTCAGCCCCACTCGATAAGGCGATCGTGGTAAAGGACGCTGGCCTTATCGACCGGTTGGAGATCCCAAATTCAGCGCCGGTGCCGGCGGCTATATAGGCAAACCGATCCCGTCCGATGGCAAAGTCGCGGCCTGAATGCCTCGTGATCCAAATCTCGCCATCTTCGACAATCACCAGCATTTCAGTTGCGAAGTGGGAGCTTGGCTGCAGTTCGGCGTCTGCGGCGAGACGATCGTGATTGATATAGCGCGTCCGCCCCCATTCGAGGCGCTCGACATCCTGATAGCCGGCAAAGCAGAAGTGGTGCCGCGCCTGCAGCCAAGCGAGATGGGTCTCGCCCAGTTCCGCCGCGGGGCGGTATTCAATCATGGGCGGCCCGGTCGATGGCCCCGCTGTCGAGCAACGGAGCGGCGTCCATCTCTCCGGCGCCCAACAAGGCTGCCAGACGTTCGGTGCTGGCGAGGATCATTGCCTGCTCCCAGGGCCGCAAGGCGCCAAAGCGACCCGTAAAGATTTCCTGCAGCATATCGGGCGCCTCGGCGACCCGCCGGCTGCCCTCGGCGGTCGTGCTCAGGAGGATTTGACGCTTGTCGCGATCGCTGCGCGTTCGCGCCGCGAGGTTCAGGGCAACGAGACGATCGACGATGGCGGTGATCGTCGCCTGGCTGAACTGCAGCTGCCGCGCGATGGCGCCGGGCGTGCCCTCGGACTGTGCGTCGATTTCGCGAAGGACGAGCATTTGCGAAGGCGTGAGACCGGTTGCCACGGCGAGCTTGCGGCTGCCGCCTTCGGTCGCCCGCAGGACGCGCCGAAGCGCTTTCAAAGTGGCGTTGGCAATCTCGGATTCCATCCGGATTTGTTAGCCGCACAGCGGGCCCGCACAAACCCGTTTTTTCATTTCAATCCATTTAATTATATTTCATTATCCGAAGTATATTCGTCGCATGGGTTGAATGTATCGCCGCGGATGCTATATTTTACGGCATCCAGCGGCGAGTCGTAACGCGGTCGCTCCAAAATATCCTTCAGGAGATGAACAATATTTGACCGGCAACAGGACGAAGAGTCATTGCCTTCAGAAAAAGAAGCGGGCGCCCCACCTTCCTCCACCGGAATCGCGTTCAGACAGCCTGTCGCGACCGACGGTCCCGCCATCACGGCGCTGATTTCACGTTGTCCGCCGCTCGATCGCAATTCCGCCTACTGCAATCTCATCCAGTCGACCCATTTCGCCGACCATTGCGTCGTCGCGCAGCAGGGAGACCGGATCGTGGGTTGGGTCTCGGGACATCGTCCCCCGTCCGACCCGACATGTTTTTTCGTCTGGCAGGTCGCCGTCGCGGCCGAGGGGCGCGGCAAGGGTCTTGCGAAGCGGATGATCCAGTCGCTGCTCGCCCGTCGCGCGCAGCAGGGAGTCACCTGCCTGACCACCACGGTAACCGACCACAATAAAGCGTCCTGGGCGCTGTTTCACTCGCTCGCCCGCGACTGGGATTCGCCGCTCGAACGCACCGCGCTGTTCGAGCGCGAAGCGCATTTCGCCGGGGCTTATCCGACCGAATATCAGGCCTGCATCGGGCCATTCGATCTCAACAAGATTCAAAAAACGCAGGGGTAAATCGATGATTATGGAACCGAAGCCGTCCGGTGCGATCCCGGACAGGACTATATATGAGCGCCGCGAGTCCGGCGTGCGAAGCTATGCCCGCTCGATGCCGCGCCAGTTCGGCAAGGCCGAGGGCGTCTGGATGCACGACAGCGAAGGCGGGCGCTATCTCGACTTCCTGTCGGGCTGCTCGACCCTTAACTATGGTCATAACCATCCGCTGCTCAAGCAGGCGCTGCTCGATTATATCGCCGCCGACGGCATCGCCCATGGCCTCGACCTCCACACCGACGCCAAGGAAGCGTTCCTGCGGACGTTCGAGGATGTCATCCTCACCCCGCGTGGGCTCGATTATCGTGTCATGTTCACGGGGCCCACCGGCACCAACGCCGTCGAGGCGGCGATCAAGCTGGCGCGCAAGATCACTGGCCGCGAAATGGTCGTAGCTTTCACCAATGGTTTTCATGGCATGACGCTCGGCGCGCTCGCCTGCACCGGCAACGCCGCCAAGCGCGGCGGCGCCGGGGTGCCGCTCAGCCATGTCGCGCATGAGCCCTATGACGGCTATTATGGACCCGAGGTCGACACCGCCGACCTGCTCGAACAGCGATTGTCGGATCCCTCGAGCGGGCTCGACGCGCCGGCGGCGATCCTTGTTGAAACCGTCCAGGGCGAAGGCGGGCTCAATGCCGCGTCGCCCGAATGGCTGGGCCGGATCGCCGAAATCGCCAAGGCGCATGGCGCACTGCTGATCGTTGACGACATCCAGGCGGGCTGCGGCCGGACCGGTGGCTTCTTCAGCTTCGAGGAGATGGGATTCACCCCCGACATCATCACGATGGCCAAGTCGCTGTCGGGCATGGGCCTGCCCTTTGCGCTCACGCTCTTTCGCCCCGAGTTCGATCAATTTTCGCCCGGCGAGCACAATGGCACCTTCCGCGGCAACAACCATGCCTTCGTCACCGCGACGGCGGCGCTCCGCCACTTCTGGAGCGACGACAGCTTTGAGGCCGACGTCCGCCGCCGCGGCGCGCAACTCGAGGAGCGCCTCGCGCGCCTCGCTGCGGACTATGGGTTCGAGACCCGCGGGCGCGGCATGATGCGTGGCATCAGCACGGGTTCGGGAGAGCTGGCCGGCGCGGTCACCGCCGCCTGCTTCGACGCCGGCCTGATCATCGAGACCAGCGGCGCGCACGACGAGGTGATCAAGGTGCTCGCGCCGCTCGTCATCGACGATGCGACACTCGGCGTTGGTCTCGACATTCTCGAAACCCAGATCCGCGAGGCGATGACAACCGAATACGCCGTCGCCGCCGAATAACTCAGGAGACAGATAATGATCATTCGCAACCTCAATGACATCCGCAAGACCGACCGCAACGTCCGCTCGGACGGCTGGGTCAGCGCGCGCATGCTGCTCAAGGATGATGGAATGGGCTTTTCCTTCCACATCACCACCATGTTCGCCGGCACCGAATTGAAGATGCATTACCAGAACCATCTGGAATCGGTCTTCGTGCTGAAGGGCAAGGGCACCATCGAAGATCTCGCCACCGGCGAGATTCACAAGCTCGAGCCCGGCGTGATGTATGCGCTCAACGACAATGACCGCCATATCGTGCGCCCCGAGACCGATATCCTGACCGCCTGCGCCTTCAACCCGCCGGTCACCGGCACGGAAGTGCATGACGAAACCGGCGCCTATCCCGCGGATCCCGACGTTCTGCGCGCGACCGTGCTTGCCGAATGAAAGAAGAAAAACAGGGATCTCTCATGATTGACCTCTACCCTTCGCGCCATGCCGCGGCAGCAGAGATGCGACCGCGGCAGGATCCCGTCGTTCATAATGAATGGAGCAATGACGCACCGATCAGCCCGGCGCAGGCCGCGCAGTTCGACCGCGACGGCTATATCGTGCTCGAGGATATCTTCTCGGCCGATGAAGTCGCCTTCCTGCAAAAGGCCGCAGGGGCGCTGCTCGCCGATCCCGCCGCGCTCGATGACGATACGATCGTTACCGAGCCGCAGGGAAAGGAAATCCGGTCGATCTTCGAGATTCACCGGCAGAATGCGGTGATGGCGCGTCTTGCGTCCGATGCCCGCCTTGCCGACGTTGCAAGGTTCCTGCTCGGCGACGAGGTCTATATCCATCAGTCGCGGCTCAACTATAAACCGGGTTTCACCGGCAAGGAATTCTACTGGCACAGCGATTTCGAGACCTGGCATGTCGAGGATGGCATGCCGCGGATGCGCGCGCTGTCGATGTCGATCCTGCTGGCGGAGAACACCCCGCACAATGGACCGCTGATGGTCCTGCCGGGATCGCATCGAACCTATCTCACCTGCATCGGCGAGACGCCCGATGATCATTATCTGAGTTCGCTGAAACGCCAGGAATATGGCGTCCCCGACGAAGACAGCCTCGCCGATCTGGCGCACCGGCACGGCATCGTCGCACCGACCGGCAAGCCGGGGACCGTGATCCTGTTCGACTGCAATCTGATGCACGGCTCGAACGGCAACATCACGCCCTTCCCGCGCGCCAATGCGTTTCTGGTCTATAACGCCGTCAGCAACCGGCTCGAAGAACCCTTCGGCGCGCCGAAGCCCCGACCCTGGTTTCTCGCCCATCGCGGCGATCCGACGCCCTTGCGGAGCGAACAGGGGCGGCTCGACGCGCTGGTGCCGGCATGACGGGCGCCCATAGCGTCGAGAAGATCGGCGGCACCTCGATGGCGGCGACCGAGACGTTGCTCGACAATGTCCTCATCGCCGGTCGCACGGGTGCCGAACTCTACCAGCGCATCTTCGTCGTATCGGCCTTTGCCGGAATGACCGACCTGCTCCTCGAGAACAAGAAAAGCGGCACGCCCGGCGTCTATGGGCGTTTTGTGGCCGACGATAGCGCCGAAGGCTGGCGCAACGCGATCGGCCTCGTTCGCGAGGCGGTGCGCGATCGCAACGCCGCGATGTTCGCGCGGACGAAGAGCCGCGCCGAGGCGGATGCCTTTATCGAGCAACGGATCCGCGCGGTGTCAGCCTGTCTCGAGGATCTCGCGCGGCTGCGCAGCCACGGCCGTTTCTGCGTCAAGGAGCAGTTGCTGACGCTTCGCGAGCTTCTCGCGGGGATCGGCGAAGCGCATAGCGCGCATAGCACGGCGCTGCTGCTGCGCGATCGCGGTGTGAACGCCGGGTTCGTCGACCTCACCTTGTGGGACCAGGACGATCTGCGCAGCCTCGACCAGAGGATCGAGGAAGCGTTCGCGGGGATCAACCTGTCGACCACCCTGCCCATCGTCACCGGCTACGCCGGGTGCGAAGGCGGCATGGTACGGCGCTATGCGCGCGGCTACACCGAGATGACCTTTTCGCGGCTCGCGGTCCTGACCGGCGCGCGCGAGGCGATCATCCACAAGGAGTTTCACCTGTCGAGCGCGGACCCGAAGCTGGTCGGCGTGGAAAAGGCACGCAAGATCGGCCGGACCAATTATGACGTCGCCGACCAGCTCGCCAATCTCGGCATGGAAGCGATTCATCCGGGCGCGGGCCGCGGCCTTCGCCAGACCGATATTCCGCTGCGCGTCCGCAACACATTCGACCGCGAGGACGAGGGCACGCTGGTAACCGGCGACTATGTCTCGGACGTCCCGCGGGTCGAGATCGTCACCGGCATACGCCAGATGCAGGCGCTGCAATTCTTCGAGCAGGATATGGTCGGGATCAAAGGCTATGACAGTGCGATCCTCGAGGTGCTGGCCCGTCACGGCGTGTGGATCGTCAGCAAATCGTCGAACGCCAACACGATCACCCATTATCTCTCGGCCACTCCCGACGCCGTGAAAAAGGTGATCGCCGATCTGCAGAAAGATTATCCCGACGCCGCCATTTCGGCGCAGCCGGTGGCGATGGTGTCGGCGATCGGCAGCGACATCTCGCGTCCCGGGCTTGTTCCCGATGCGCTGCGCGCGCTCGATGAGGCGGGGATCATGATGATCGCGATGCAGCACCAGATCCGCAACGTCGATATCCAGTTCATCATCGAATGCCGCGACTTCGACGCTGCGGTGCGCGCGCTTCACCGGGCGCTGGTCGAAGATGAGGGGCAAGCGGCCGAGGGCCGGCGCGCCGCCTGACGCGGCCGCCGACAATCTCTGATGCTTGCAACCATCCTGCCGGTCCGCAGCCTGCTGATTGCCATCTTCGTGATGATGGCGGGCAGCGGCTTTCTGTCGACCCTGATCGGACTCCGGCTCGAACGCGCCGGCAGCGGCACGATGGTCATCGGGCTCGTCGCGACCGCTTATTTTGCCGGGCTAATGATCGGTGCGCTCAAGGCAGGCGACATCGTGCGCCGCGTCGGCCATATCCGCGCCTTCGCTGCCTTTGTCGCGCTGCTGTCCGCGAGCACGCTCGCTTATGCGCTATTTGCCCAGCCGCTGCTGTGGGGCGCGCTGCGGCTGATCGACGGGCTTTGCGTTGCGGGCGTCTTCGTTTGTGTCGAAAGCTGGCTCAACGACCGCGCCGAAACGGGCACGCGCGGCACCATACTCGCCTGGTATATGGTCGCGCTCTATTCGGGCCAGGCGTTTGGCCAGCTGATCCTGCGTTCGGGCAACAGCGCGCCGCAGGTCCCGTTCCAAATCGCCGCGATCCTGATTTCGCTCGCGATCATCCCGGTCTGTCTGACCCGTAGTAGCGCGCCGGTTCTCGAGGATGCCGCGTCGCTGCCGCTGCGGCGCCTGTTCGAGGCCTCGCCTCTCGGTGTCGTGGGAGCGGGCGTCACCGGGCTCTTGCTTGGCGCCTTCTACGGCCTGGCGGCCATTTACGCGCGCCGGATCGGGCTCGACCTCGCCGAGACCGCGACCTTCATGATGACCGTGATCCTCGGCGGCGTCGCGCTGCAATGGCCGCTCGGCCGGTTGTCGGATCGCTACGACCGCCGCCGCATCATCCTCATCTGCTTCGCCGCCACCTGGGCGACGAGCATCGCGCTGGCGACGCAGCCGCAGGGAATTATCCTCTTCGGTCTCGGTGCCGCCTTTGGCGGATTGAGCTTCGCGCTCTATCCGCTGTGCGTTGCCTATGCGAACGACCGGCTGCTCCCCTCGGAGCGCGTGACGGCAAGCGGGCAACTCGTGCTCCTCTATTCTTCCGGGGCGGCGCTCGGTCCACTCGGGGCGGCCACTTCGATGACGTTCACAAATGCCGGGGGTCTGTTCCTCTTCATCGCCTTCGCCGCCGCGGCGATGCTTGCCTTCGGCATGTGGCGCGTCGCGATGAGCAATCCCGTCCCGGGGGACCAACAGCAGGATTTCCAGATTCTGCCGCGCACGACCCCGGTCGCCGCACTGCTCGATCCGGCCGGCCCCGACCAACCCGTCTTGTCAACTGAACCCAACACCACAGGTAACCAATGGATAACCCGATGACGATCCACGCCCCCGGGCACCCGCCGCCCTTTCCTGAACCGTCGCCGCTCCACCGCGCTGTCGGCGCCTCGGCCCTCGGCAATGCGGTCGAATGGTTCGACTATGGCATTTATGCCTATGGCCTGACCTATATCTCGGCCGCCCTTTTCCCGGGCGATACCGAAGAGGCGGTGCTGTTCGCGCTCGCGACCTTTGCGATATCCTTCCTCATCCGTCCGCTCGGCGGGCTCTTCTGGGGACCGCTCGGCGATCGCATCGGGCGCAAGTCGGTGCTCGCGATGACGATCCTCCTCATGGCGGGCGCGACCTTCGCCGTCGGCCTCATTCCATCCTATGACACGGTGGGCTTCTGGGCTCCGACCGCGCTCGTCCTCTTGCGCATGCTCCAGGGCTTCTCGACCGGCGGCGAATATGGCGGCGCTGCGACCTTCATGGCCGAATATGCTCCCGATGACCGTCGCGGCTTTTATGGCAGCTTCCTCGAATTCGGGACGCTGGCAGGCTTCTCGCTCGGCGCGGCGCTCATGCTCGGTTATTCGCTTCACCTCGGCGACGAGGCGATGCACGAATGGGGCTGGCGCGTTCCGTTTCTGATCGCGGGGCCGATCGGTCTCGTCGGCATGTATCTGCGGTCCAAGATGGAAGACACGCCGATCTTCCGCGAAGAAATGGCGGCGGCAGAAGAGCGCAAGCCGCCGGGCCTCGGCTCGCTGATGCGCAATCACTGGCGTCCGTTGCTCGTCGTCGGCGGTCTGGTCGTCGCGCTCAACGTCGTCAACTATTCGCTGCTGAGCTATATGCCGACCTATCTCCAGCGCCGCATCGGCCTGTCGAGCGAGGAAGCGCTGCTCGTGCCGATCATCGGCATGGTCTTCATGATGCTCTTCCTACCCTTCGCCGGCGCGCTGTCCGACCGGGTCGGCCGCAAGCCGATGTGGCGCTGGTCGCTGATCGGACTGCTCGTTTTCGTCGTGCCGCTCTACATGCTGATCGGAACGGGGTTCGCGGGCGCGATCATCGGCTTTATGGCGCTCGGCCTGCTCTATGTCCCGCAGCTCGCGACGATTTCGGCGACCTTTCCCGCGATGTTCCCGACCGCGGTGCGTTTTGCAGGCTTCGCGATGGCCTATAATATATCGACGTCGATCTTCGGCGGCACGGCGCCGATCGTCGGGAGCGGCCTGATCAGCCTGACCGGCGACCCGCTCATGCCGGCTTATTATATGATGCTCGCCTGCCTCGTTGGGCTCGTCGCCCTCCGCTTCATGCCCGAAACGGCCGGGCGCTCGCTGCGGGAAAACCCATTCGCTACCCGATCGCTCGCAAATAAATAGAATCGCCGCGGCGCAATGGTCGGTGTGCAAGCGCAAGGGGCTTCGGACAGCTTTGCTATCGGCGCTGGAACCAATTGCTGCCGTGCCGCATAGGCTGGCGATATGTTCGCGATTGAATCCCTGCTCGTCAAAATTGCCCTGATCGGGGTTATCGGCATTGGCGCACAGTGGATCGCGTGGCGGACCGGCCGCCCCGCGATCGCGCTGATGCTGATCGCGGGGATTGTCGCCGGTCCGATACTCGGCCTTATCGATCCCGAGCGCGATTTCGGCGCGCTGCGCGAGCCGGTGATCAAGCTCGCCGTCGCGATCATCCTGTTCGAAGGCGGATTGAGCCTCAAGTTTCGGGAGTTGCGCAACGCCGGCGTGGCCGTGTTCATGCTCGTCTTCGTCGGCGTTCCGGTGGGCTGGGCGCTCGGCACCGCGGCCGCTTATTATGGCGCCGGGCTGCCGTTCGAGCTCGCGGCGCTGTTTGGCGGCATCATGGTGGTGACGGGCCCCACGGTGATCGTCCCCCTGCTGCGCTCGCTCAACATCGCGCCGCGCGTCAAGAATATGCTCAAATGGGAAGCGATCGTGAATGACCCGATCGGCGCGCTGCTCGCCGTCGGCGTCTTCAGCTATATCACGCATGGCGGGGCGGGCACCAATAGCGCCTCCATTCTCATCGACGTCGGTGCGGCCAGCATCCTCGCCATGGTGATCGGCGGCGCGGCTGGCTTTGCGCTGACCTGGGCTTTCCCGCGCGGCTGGGTGCCCGAGTATCTGAAGGCCCCCGTCCTCCTCACGACGGTCGTCGCCGTCTTCGTCCTCTCCGATCTGGTGATGCATGAAACGGGGCTGATTACGGTCACGATCATGGGCGTCGTGATGGCCAACCGCGAGACCTATTCGAGCCACCACCTGCTTCGCTTCAAGGAGGATCTGACGATCCTGCTCGTCTCGGGCGTCTTCATCATCCTGTCCGCGACGCTCAATTGGGAGGTGGTGCGCAACTTCGAGCTTCGCTTCGTCATTTTCCTGCTGTTGCTGCTCTTCGTCGTGCGGCCGCTTACGATCATGACCGCGCTGCTTTTCACTCGCGTGCCGTTCAAGGAGCGATTGTTCGTGGCGTGGATCGCGCCGCGCGGCATTGTCGCCGTCGCGGTGACGGGCCTTTTTGCCCTGCGCCTCTCGGACCTTGGCATCGCCGGCGCCGAGGCGCTGGTGCCGCTGGGGTTCGGCGTCGTGATCGTCACGATCTTTGCGCATGGCTTCACCGCGGCGCGCTTCGCCCGCTGGCTCGGGCTCGACCGCGGCAAGGGCAATGGGGTGCTCCTCGTCGGCGCCAACAGCTGGACGATCGGATTTGCCGACTTCATCAAGGGGCAAGGCCGCGAGGTGCTGATCGCCGACGCCAGCAAGCTCGCCCTGCGCCGCGCAAGACGTGCCGGCATTCCTGTTTACCAAGGCGATATAGTCGACGAGGCGCATGACGATGAGATCGACATGGGGCAATATCAGCAATTGATCGCGGCGACCGACAACGACAGCTATAACGCGCTCGTCTGCAGCGAGCTCGCTCCCGAGGTGGGATCGGATCGCATCAGCCGCATCATCGGGGAATCGGGCGCCGGCAGCCGTCGGCGTGGGCGCGTCTTCACCCTCGAGGGCACGCCGATCGAGGAATTGCTCGACCGCCTGCAATCGGGCTGGACGTTCGGCCGCACGCGGATCACCGAGAAATTTCCCTATTCGGCCTTTGTCGCGCGCATGCGGGCGAATGGCGGCGACAGCCTCGCCGTGGCGCGTCCCTCGGGCGAACTCGCCATTTTCTCGGCAGAGCACCGCCCGGCGGTCGATATCGGCGATATCGTCTGGACCTTCATCCCGCCAGAAGAACCGCAGCCGCGGAGGCCAGCGGTTACCCAGTAACCTTTCATTTCTGCACCGATTGCATCCCGCCGCTAAGCGGCGCCGGACCGCGCCGCGGAGACCATCCCCCGCGATAATCCGTGATAGAGGCGCGTCGGACAAATTTGCGCGCTCGCCCAGTCGGCGATGAGCGCGGTCGCGAACAGAGGCAGGATGACGCCGCGCGCGGCGGTCGCCTCGATCAGGATGATGACCGCCGTCAACGGCGCGCGAACAACGCCGACGAAATAGGCGACCATGCCCATCATCACGACAGCGCCCGCGGAGCTACCGGGAAAAATCGGCGTCAGGAGATTTCCGAAGCCCGCCCCCACCGCGAGCGACGGCGCGAAGATGCCGCCGGGCACGCCGCTCAAGGTCGAAGCCAGCGCCGCGGTGAATTTGGCGGGGAAGAGCCAGAGGTCGCCCCGATGGCCCTCAACGAGGAATTTCGTGATGTCATAGCCCGTGCCCCAGGTTGCACCGCCTGACGCAATGCCGACGATTGCGACGACCAAGCCGCAGCCGGCCGCGAACAGGACAGGTCGGGACGCGGCGCGGCGCGCCCACGGCGACGCTCGTTCGCTCGCGGCGAGGACGATGCGCGAAAACAGACCCCCGAGCAGACCGCCACCGAGGCCGACGACGGGCGCGACCAGCAGGACATCCGATACGGGCAGCGTCTCGCGCATCACGCCGAAATAGATATAATCGCCAGCGATCGAGAGGCTGACGAGACCCGAGATCATCACCGCGCCCATCGTCAGGACGGCAACGCGCTGCTCATAGGCCGCGGCGAGTTCTTCAATCGCAAAAGCGATGCCGCCCAGCGGCGTGTTGAAGGCGGCGGCGACACCGGCCGCGCCGCCTGCGATGAAGACGCCGGCGGTGATGCGCACGCGCAGCAAGCGGTGCACGGCCACCATGATCGCCGCGCTCACCTGGACCGTCGGTCCCTCGCGGCCGACCGATCCGCCCACCGCGAGCGTCGCGAGCGTGAGACCCAGCTTGGCAAAGGCGGTGCGAAGCGAGACAAGCGGTCCCTTTGCTTCCTGCTCGGGGCGACGGCTCGCCGCAATAATCTGGGGGATGCCCGACCCACGCGAGGCCGGAAAATAGCGGTTCGCGGTCCACACGATCAGCGCGAAGCCGGCGGGCGTGATCAGGAGCGGAATCCACCATATCCGGTCGGTCGCCATGAAGATCAGCCGTTGGGCGCGATCGCCAGCCGCGGCGAATGCCAGCGCGACAAGACCGAGCAACACCGCTCCGCTGATCATCGCGACGCGGCGGTGAATATCAACCACTTCGGTTTTCGCACGGCGGTTAAGACGCAGCTGCCAGAGGCGCAGCCAGCGCGGACGAGTCGGCTTGGCGGGCATAGATCCATGTGGACGCGCGGTCGCGAGGGTGCAACCCCGGCGCGGATTTCAGGCACCACAACCCTGTATATGCCGTCGTTTGTCGAATGACCGCTTTCGGGCATCATGAGATCGCATCAGGAACGGCTGAGATGAGCCGCAAAGCGGTCGTGCCCGAAAACCGCCGGAGATGACCGCTGGCCCCGTGCTAGCCAGCCAGCGCAACCATAAAACTTAGTGGCGAAGGTTCTAGGGATGCCGGATTCGAACCTTCGACCCGAACCTTCGGCCCTCGCCAGAATTTGGAGACAAATTTTGCGGGTTTCTGGAGACAATCGGGAAAAAACGCTCGGCTTCATAGCACAGTAGCGTAGGCTTGGCCTCTGCATCGCAGAGACGCGCTGGAGCGGGCGAAGGGATTCGAACCCTCGACCCCAACCTTGGCAACTTGCTGTTCTACCTTTTCGATACCTTCCGATACTACGCTATGTCCCTATTTTTCCACTATTTGTTGAAAATATATCCGACCTATTGTATCCTGCGGCTGTCCCCTTTTTCCACGAAACTGGAGACACATTGGAGACATAGGCGATTTTTGAGGCTGTGTCTCCAACAGGAGGTGCGCATGCCGATAGTGAAGTTGACTAAGCGGGCCATAGACGCCCTCGTCCCGCCAAAAGCGAAACAACTCATTCTGTGGGATACCGAGGTAAAGGGCTTCGGCCTTCGGATCATGGCGTCGGGCATCAAGACCTTTGTCGTTCAGTATCGAAATGCCGAGGGCATTAAGCGTCGTATGAACCTCGGGCGCTTTGGCGTGCTGACTGTCGACGGGGCTCGCGATCTCGCGAAACTGAAACTGGCTGAAGTCATTGTTGGAGAAGATCCCGCCGACAAGGTCCGCCAGGTTCGCAAGGGTATGACGGTTTCCGAGATGTGCGACTGGTACCTCGAAGAGGCTCGGGCCGGGAACATTCTCGGCCGAAAAAACGTCCCCATCAAAACATCGTCGCTCGACCTGGATGAGAGCCGCATCCGCACGCATATCGGCCCGCTGATCGGCAACCGGATCGTCAAGCATCTGACAATTGCGATCGTCGAGCAGATGCAGACCGACGTGAAGAACGGCAAGACTGCAAAGCCCCGGACGGGAGGCCGTGGCGGAAAGGCAACCGGTGGCCCCGGCGTCGCGGGTCGCTGCGTCGGCACGCTCCAGGCGATCCTCGGCCACGCCAAGCATAAGGGCCTGCTCGATACGCATCCCACGCTTGGCGCCAAGAAACTCGCCGGAAAGAAGAGAACACGGCGACTGAGCACCACCGAGATCGAGATGCTCGGAAAGGCAATCGCCTATGCCGAGGCAAACGGGGAAAACCCGGTCGCCCTTGGCGTGCTGCGCACATTGCTTCTGACCGGCTATCGCCGTCAGGAAGGCCAAGCGATGCATCGCAGCTGGCTGCACCCCGATCGCGGCTATGTCATGTTTCCCGACACCAAGGGCGGGGCGCAAATTCGCGCGATCGGGCCCGCCGCAATCCGTGTGCTCGAAGCGCACGCGGAGATTGCCGGCAACCCGCATTTGTTTCCATCGGCGGTCGGCCACGGCCCGTTCACCGCGGTCAGTGATTGCCTGAAGCGGGTGTGCGGCCTGGCAGGGATCAAAGGCGTGACGCCGCATACGCTTCGTCACACCTTCGGAAGTGTTGCCGGCGACCTCGGATTTTCGGAACTCACAATTCGCGCCATGCTGGGCCATGCCTCGCAGAATGTGACGCAAGACTATGTCCATATCGACGAAGCGCTAAAGCTGGCGGTGGAGCGAACATCCAACGAGATCGAACGACTGCTGGCGCGCGGCGCCGAGAAACAACGGGCGTTGCAACTCGCGGCCTAGGGGTCCTGACACCGAAGGTCCTACGTCCGGTGCTATGTTGGCGCCGCAAGGGAAAAACGGCTGCTCTCACCCAAATGCAACGTATTCTTCCGATCGATCTTTCGCATAGGAACCTATCGGATCATCCCGACGCAGGAATACCGACACCGCCCTCGCTGCACTCGCTGCGCTGTCACATCTGACTTTCTCGAAGCCTTCCGCTTGTTGGTGCAGCATGAACCCGAGGGTCATTCTGCGGGGCAACTCGTTGAACCGTTCAAGACTTAGCGATCGGGCGACGAGCATAGCGTAGAGGCGCTTCCCGCGTGCCGATCACGGTGCAGCCCCGGCTTCGGTTCGCGCGTCAGCCTCGGGCAGCGCCGCGCATCGGTTCGAGCGTCTGAATGATCTTGCAGTCGCCGACCTTTCCGAGGCGGCAGCTTCCGATGACGCGTGCGAGCTCGTCGCGCATCTGGGCGAGGTCGGCGATCTTG
Organism: Sphingopyxis sp.; assembly: GCA_051861185.1. Lineage (GTDB taxonomy): Bacteria > Pseudomonadota > Alphaproteobacteria > Sphingomonadales > Sphingomonadaceae > Sphingopyxis. Next base: position 14,191 of record JBIMKQ010000005.1, on the reverse strand, counting down.
CGCTCGATCGTCGCAAGATGGCTGCTCGCGACCGCATCGACGGCGCCACAGGGCTGGTCCCGGTCATCGGCGAGCGTGAGAAGCTCGCGGACCTCGTCCAGCGAAAACCCGAGATCGCGCGCGCGGCGGATGAAGGACAGCCGCGACAGCTCGTCACTTCCATAGGAGCGATAATTGCCGCCCGTCCGCGGGGGCGGCGCCAGCAGACCCGCTCCTTCATAGTAGCGGATGGTTTCGACCTTGGTGTCGGTCGCACGCGCAAGTTCGCCAATTTTCATCGCTTGACCCTATAGTTGCTAGAGGGTGCATATAGCTGTCCGACTCGCAACGGGAAAGGACGGACGACATGAGCGATTGTGGCTGCGAAGCCGACGAAGAGCGCGCCGGCGTCGACCCCGCCTACCGCCGCGCGCTCTGGATCGTCGTCATCCTCAACCTCGGCTTCGGCGTAATCGAACTGGCGGGCGGCTTTCTCGCGCGGTCGCAGGCCCTCAAGGCGGATTCGCTCGATTTCATCGGCGATGGTTCCATCACGCTCATCGGACTGATCGCGCTGGGCTGGGCAGCGGTCGCTCGCAGCCGTACCGCGCTGATCCAGGGTATTTTCCTCGCTGTTCTGGGTCTCGGGGTTATCGGATCGGCGATCTGGCGTTCCTTCCATGCCATCGCGCCCGAAGCCGATCTCATGGGCGGGATCGGCGTCGTGGCTCTACTCGTCAACATCGCGGCGGCGTTGGTGCTCAGCCGTTTCCGGAACGAAGGCGACGCCACGGCGCGCGCGATCTGGCTGTTCTCGCGCAATGACGCCTTGGCCAATGTTGCGGTCATCGTCGCGGCCGGGCTCGTCGCGGTGACTGGCGAAGCCTGGCCCGATCTTATGGTTGCGGGGGTCATCGCGCTGCTGTTCCTGCACTCGGCCTATGACATCATCCGCGACGCGCTTCGCGAACTCGCGTCGCACAAAGCCGGGGAGCCCGCGCTATGACCGACACACAATATACCCCGCCGCTCGGCTCGGGCGATACCGCCGACTATGATCAGGCCATCCGCCGCTGGACGCGGGAATTGCGCTGGCGCGGCGCGATGTTTGACCTCCTCGGCGCGCGCGCCGGGGAGACCGTCCTCGACATCGGCTGCGGCACCGGCAGTTTCGCGGTGATGCTCAAGACCGCATCGCCCGATGTCGCGGTTATCGGGGTTGATCCCGACACGGAAGCTCTCGCAATCGCGCGCGCCAAGGCCCAGTCCGCGGGCGTTTCCATCGAATGGCGGCAGGGCTTTGCCCGCGATATCGACCCCGCTGCCGCCGATGCCGTCACCTCGAGTCTGATGTTCCACCAGGTCCCGTTGGCCGAAAAACGAGCCGGCCTCGCAGCCATGCATGCGGCGCTGCGCCCGGGCGGTCGCCTGTTGGTGGCCGATTATGGCAAGCAGTCGGGGCTGATGCGCCTCTTGTTCCGGCTGACCATCCAGCGCCTGGATGGCGTCGAGGATACGCAGCCCAACGCCGATGGCATGCTTCCCGGGCTCATGGAGGAGGCTGGCTTTGCCGCGGTGCGGGAAGCCCGGCATATCCACACCGCTACCGGCACGATTACCCTGTTTCTGGCACAGCGCGATTAGGCCGGGCGCGGCGCCTTCGCCCGGTTGAGCCAGAACCCCGCGGCGAGGATGATCGCCGCCGCAAGCTGGGCCAGAATGGTCTGGACCGTGGGGTATATCCCCAACATTGTTATCCGCGGAAATCCCGTTACCGGTGTAACGCCGAGCAGCCCGGCTTCCTGCAGCCCGCCGACCCCCTTGCCCGCCAGGACAACGGCGAGAATCGCGATCAGGGCCGCGCTCCAGGAAAAGAACTGCGTGATCGGCAGCCGCGCACTGTAGCGCAACATCGCCCAAGCGATCACGGCCAGCAGGCCGGCGGCCGACGCAGCGCCCGCCAGCATGGCGCCGCCATTTCCCTGGGCCCACAAAGCGGCATAAAAGAGGATCGTCTCGAACACCTCGCGATAGACGACGAGGAAGGTCAGCCCGAACAGGAACCAGGCCGACCGGCGCGACAGGGCGGCGGAGATTTTCTCCTTAATATAGCGCTGCCAAGCCTCGGCATTGCTCTTCCCGTGCATCCAGATGCCCACGGAGATCAGGATGATCGCGGCGAAGAGCGATCCGAAGCCTTCGGTGAGTTCGCGCGACGCCCCGCTGATTCCGATGAAATAGGTGGCGATGAACCAGGTCAGCGCGCCTACCGCCAGAGCAGAGACCCAGCCGCCATGGACATATCCCATAACATCGGTTCGCCCTGTCTTGCGCAGAAATGCCATCATGGCGATGACGATCAGCAGCGCCTCGAGGCCTTCGCGCAGAAGGACCCCAAAGGCCCCGAGGAAGCTCGACGAAGCGCTCGCTTGTTCGGGCGCGAGAGCAGCCTCGGCTTCGACGAACAACCGGGCGACTTCGGCGTTCGCAGCCTCGACTTCCGTGACCGGTCGCCGCTTGCCGATGGCTGAGCGCAAATGTCCCATCGCCATTTCGATCTTGGCCATGAGGTCGGGATCGCGGGCCGCGAGGACCGGCTCAACCGGCTCGAAGCCATCGAGATAGGCGGACAAGGCCAGGTCGGACGCGGCGTCATGGTCGCCGGCAGCATAGGCCTTCAGGCTCGCTTCGAGACGTTGGCGCGACAGGGTCAGCGAGCCAGCGGGTTTCTGAATCACCGATTCGGGCTGGCGGCGCAAGAAAGCGGTCAGCGGCCCGGCTTTGTCGTCACCCATTTCGTCAGCGAGTGTCGCGGGCGTCTTGCCAACGAGGGCTGCAAGGTCGGGCATGGCCGCGCGAACAGCCGCATCCTTTTCCCATATTTGCTGGCCCGTAGATCGCGTCGATTCGGGATAAGCGAAGCTGCCGACATAGAATGACAAAGCCCAGCGATCGGCGTCCGGAAGGTCTCCAAAGCTCGCCATCGACGTGCCCTCGAGGCCCTGCGTGATCACTTGGTAAAGCGCGAACAAGCTTCGTTCGCGCGCGCGCTTGCCATCGGTAAAGGCAATCGGGGGCGGGTCGAGCTGCGCAGCCCCAGGGCCATTTCCAGCGCCGGTCGCCCCATGACACACGGCACAATTTTCCGCGTAAAGCTTTGCGCCACGCGCCAGATCGGGAGCTGATCGCGGTGCGAGCGGCACCGGATAGCTTGCAAGCAAGGCATCGGCGAGCCCCCGCGATTGTTCCTCGACCGTCGCCGGCGTAGATTTTGCGGCGATCGACTGCCGCAAGGCGGCGGCACGCACCAAAAGCTGGGGTTTCGCAGTCTTTTGCGGTAAGCGCTTCAAGCGATCCTCGACCTGTGCGGCGAACTCCATCATCTCGGCATATTCCGCCGTACTGACGACCTTGCCGCCAGACACCGCACCCGGATAATCTACGGCTACATAGTCGAGCAGACGCCAAATGGTCTGAACCTCGGGTTCGCTCGCGCGCGCCGGTTGAACGACGATCACGGCCAGCAGCAAAGCGGTGAAAGCCGCGCTGACCAGTGCGCGCGCCGATGCGAAGAAAGTGCGGTTCAGGGGACGTGCCACGGCTTATGCCTCTATTGAGAATGATTAGCACGACCGTTAGGGGCTGGGCTGCCGATACGGAAACTTTTTCTGACCAGCCAAGGGCCGTCCTTGCTGGCCACATGCTGGATTATCGGTGCGCAAATCGCTGCTTGACCCTCTAGTGGCTACAGGGTGCAAAAGGCTGGTCGAATCGGAACGCAGGGGATGATCGATGGACTCAGGGATTCGGGAATCGGCGGCCGCGCTGATCTGTGATGAAACGCAGCGATACCGCGCCAGCCGCCGGGCTTTGGACGAAGCGGCGGCGTGGCGTGCCCTCGAACGCGCACATATATTGGCGCAACCCTATTTCTTCGCTCATCTGGCTTCGCATTGGCACATGCTCGGCTTCGCCCTGACGCTGCGCGACTGGCGTGAAGCGGCCGGGCAATTGTTCCGGCTCGCTCTCGTCCCCCTTGGATCGCTGACCGGCCGACTACCGGCGGGCAATACAGGACGCGCAAGGGTCAGTGCGTTCCGGCCAATGCCGCTGCCGGCCGATCTGGCCGAAGGACTCTCACCGCGCGACAGCGCGGCGCGGCGCTAAAGGGGCGGCCATGTCGGGTGCAACGGTACGATGGCTGATGATCCTTGCAGTGCTGTTTTGCAGCCTGCATCTTTCCGAGCCCGCTTTCGCCCATGCGTCGGACAATGCCCCCACATTCCTGGCCGGGTTCGATGGCGGCGGAACGGATTCTCGCGAGCCACACTCGAAAATCGCGCATGCCGGGCATCATCATTGCCCGGTGGCGCCCGCCCCTTGGCAAGCCGCCCCGTCTGCCGCCACTGCCTTCGCGAGCGTGGCTGTCTTTGCCGCGTCGGCCGTTGTGCTCGCCTCACGCGCGTCGCCACCGCTTCTTGATCCGCCGCTCGCCTGACGATCTCGCTTCGGCGGCCGTGCTCCTTGCGGCGTCGGTTTTCTCGATCAACCAGGATGGATCATTATGTACAGGTTCGTAGCTGCCCTTGTGGCAGCCACATCATGCGTCGCGATGGCGCAGGCACAGGAGTCCACCGAAGCGAGCCGACCGCTGGCGGGGGGGCTTCTATCGGTTGATGACGCGGTGGCTCTGGCCGGCGGAAGCGCGCCGGCGGCCGACGCCGCCGAAGCGGAGGTCGATGCCGCGCGGGCGGCGCGGCGTGTCGCCGGGCTTCGGCCCAATCCGGAGCTCACCGTCGAGGTCGAGAATTTCGTCGGCACGGGTGCCTATAATGGCATCAATGGCGCCGATGCGACGGTCAGCGTCGCGATCCCGCTCGAACTCGGCGGCAAGCGGCAAGCGCGCATCGCGGTCGCCGACGCTGCGGCGCGCCGCGCGCTGCTCGCGCAGGCGATTACCCAGGCCGACATCCGCGTTCAGGTAACCGAACTCTATATCCAGGCCGTGGCCGCCGATGTTCGGGTGACCATCGCCGAGGACCAGTTTCGGATCGCGAGCGACACCGCGCGCGTCGCGGGTATTCGCGTGCAGGCCGGGCGCGCTTCGCCGCTCGAACAGGAACGCGCCGAAGTCGCGCGCCTTACCGCGGAGGCAGAGACCGAAAAGGCGCGCCGCCTCGCTGACGCCGCCCACGCCAGTCTCGCGCGCCGTATCGGGCGCGCGATCGAAGGCCCTCTCGATATCGGAATTCTCGGCGCGCCAAGGCGCCCGGTCGCGGGCCCACCGCGTCCCGCGTCGGCCGCCGGCACGCTGGCGCTGGCGGCCGCCGACGCCGATCTGGCGACTGCCGATGCGGGTGTCGCACTCGCCCGCTCGCAGCGCGTGCCGGACCTCACCGTCGGTCCCGGCATTCGCCGCCTCGAGGCGACCAACGATGTCGCGGCGGTGTTCAGCATCTCGATGCCGCTCCCGCTGTTCAACAATGGCCGGGCGAGCGTCGACCAGGCCAATGCAGAACGGCGGCGCGCCGATGCGCAGCGGCGCGTTACCGCGCTCGACGTCGAGCAGCAGATCAGCGACGCCGAAGTCGAAGCCGCGAACGCGGCGGCAGCGGCGCGCGTTGCGAGCGGCCCTGCGCTGTCCGCGGCGATGGAAGCTGCCCGGATAGCGCGCATCGGATACCGCGAGGGCAAGTTCGGGCAGCTCGAGCTGCTCGATGCCGAACGGACGCTGACCGAGATGCGCTCGGCGTCGATCGAGGCGCTCGCATCCTATCAACTTGCCAAGGCCCGGTTGGAACGCCTCACGGCTCCCGCGCCCATCGAAGGAAATTAGACCATGAATGTGAACCGGAAACTGGCGCTGGCGCTCGCGATGCCGCTCCTTCTTGCCGCCTGCGGTAGCGGCGGCGCCGTCCAGGACGCCGAAGAGCATGGCGAAGGCGAAGCCGGGCCTGCCGACAAAGAAAGCCATGTCGCGCTCTCGGCGGAACAGATCAGGGTGGCGGGCATCATAACCGGACGCCCGACGATCGGCGCCGCGGGCGCCCTTCAGCTTCCGGCGACGATCGAAGGCGATCCGCAAGCGACCCAAGCTGTCTCGGCCGCGATCGGCGGGCGGATCGTCGCCTTAAACCGCAATTTCGGGCAAAGCGTCGGGCGCGGTCAGACGCTGGCAATCATCGAGAGCCGCGAGGCCGCGCAGCTACAGGGCGAAGTCGAGGCGTCGCGCGCGCGGCTGGCGCTTGCCAGCTCGAATCTCGCGCGCGAGGAGCGACTGTTCGCCCAGCGCGTGTCGCCCGAACAGGATGTAATCGCGGCGCGGACCGCAGCGACCGAAGCACGGATCGCGTACCGGCTCGCGCAGCAGCAAGTGTCGGCCGCCGGCGGTGGCGGCGGGCAGCTCAACCGCATCGCGATCGCCGCGCCAATTTCGGGGCAGGTGATTTCGCGCAGCGTCGTCCTTGGGCAGACAGTCGCCGCTGATGCCGAGCTCTACAGGGTCGCCAATCTTTCGAGCGTGTCGCTGTCGCTCAACCTCCAACCTGCCGATGCCGGGCGCATCCGTCCCGGTGCCCCCGTATCGGTGAGCGCGCCGGGCCGCCAGGCGACGGGCAAGATCAGCTTCATCTCGCCCGCGCTCGACCCTGCGACACGGCTCGTGCCGGCGATCGCTATCCTCGACAATCGTGCCGGCCAGTGGCGCGTCGGCGAGGCTGTGACCGCCTCGGTCGCGCTGACGGGCGATGGCGGCGGGAGCATGATTAGCGTGCCCTCCACCGCAATCCAGACGGTAGAAGGCAAGAGCGTCGTATTCGTGCGCACCAAGGAGGGCTTCGAGGCGGTGCCCGTCGTGCTCGGCGACCGCGCTGGCACCAATGTGATCGTCCGCTCGGGCCTCAAGGGTAGCGAGCAGATCGCCATCGCCAACAGCTATGCCCTCAAGGCCGAACTCGGCAAGGGCGAAGCGGGCGAGGAGCATTAAGCCATGATCGCCCGCATCGTCACATGGGCGGTCGACAAGCGCTGGCTTGTCGTGCTGCTGACCGTCATCGCCGCCATCATCGGTGCGTCCGCCTTGTCGCGGCTTCCGATCGATGCAGTCCCCGACATCACCAACAACCAGATCCAGATTAATGTCCGTGCGCCGGCCCTCTCGCCTGAGCTCGTCGAGAAGCAGGTCGCCTTTCCGATCGAAACCGCGCTGGCGGGCATTCCGGGGCTCGACCATACACGATCGCTCAGCCGTAACGGCTTCGCACAGGTCACCGCGGTGTTCACCGATGCCACCGACATTTATTTCGCGCGGTCACAGGTCGCCGAACGACTGAATAGTGCCGAGGAGAATTTGCCGGCCGGGGTCCAGCCCGAGATGGGACCGATCGCGACCGGGCTCGGCGATGTTTATATGTGGACGGTGCGGCTCGCGCACCGCAGGGACGATGCCCATAAGGCTGGCGAACCGGGGCTCCAGCCCGACGGCAGCTATGTGACGCCGGAGGGCGAAAGGCTCCTCACCGAAGCCGACAAGGCGACCTATTTGCGCACGACGCAGGACTGGATCGTCACCCCGCTGCTCAAAAATGTTCCGGGCGTGGCAGGCATCGATGCGATCGGAGGCTTCTCGAAGCAATATCTGGTCATTCCCGACATCCAGCGGCTCGCCGCGCTCGATCTCAGCCTGACCGACCTTGCCGAAGCGCTTGAGCGCAACAACACGAGCATCGGCGCCGGCGTCATCAATCGTAACGGCGAAGGCCTTGCGGTCCGGTCCGATGCGCTGGTTCGCGACGCCGCCGAACTGGCCCGCGTGGTTGTCGCGACACGGGCGGGGGTTCCTATCACGCTCGACCAAGTCGCGGCGGTCCGCACCGGCCAGGCGGTGCGCATGGGCTCGGCGTCGGAGAATGGCAGCGAAATCGTCGTCGGCACCGCGGTCATGCGGATCGGCGAAAACAGCCGGACCGTGGCGACCGCGGTCGCCGACCGCCTCAAGGAAATCAATGCGTCGCTCCCGCCCGACGTCGTCGTCCAGCCGGTGCTCGATCGCACCAAGCTCGTCAATGCGACGATCTGGACGGTCGGCAAGAACCTCACCGAAGGCGCGCTGCTCGTCATTGTCGTGCTTTTCCTGTTGCTCGGCAATTTCCGCGCGGCACTGATCGCGGCGCTCGTTATCCCGATCACCATGCTGCTGACCAGCTTCGGCATGTTGCGCACGGGCGTCTCGGCGAACCTGATGAGCCTCGGCGCGCTCGATTTCGGGCTCATCGTCGATGGCGCGGTGATCATTGTCGAAAATGCTCTGCGCCGCATGGCCGAGTATCAGCATCGCGAAGGCCGTGTCCTCACGACCGAGGAGCGGCTCGCCACGGTCGCTTCGGCCGCGCGCGAGATGATTCGCCCCTCGGTCTATGGCCAGGCGATCATCATCCTCGTCTATATTCCGCTGCTCACCCTGAGTGGGGTCGAAGGCAAGACCTTCATCCCGATGGCGCTGACAGTGATCATGGCGCTCGCCTTCGCCTTCGTCCTCTCGCTTACCTTCATCCCGGCCGCGATCGCCATCTGGCTCTCGAAACGGGTCGAGGAGAAAGAAGGGCGAATCATGAGCTGGCTCAAGCAGCGCTATGAGCCGGGCCTCGACAAGGCGATGAAAAGGCCCTCGCTGACGCTGGGCGCGGGCATCGGCGGTTTCGCCGTCGCGGTCCTGGCCTTCCTCTCGCTCGGGCAGGTATTCCTGCCGCAGCTCGACGAAGGCGATCTCCTGATCCAGGCGTTCCGCATTCCGTCGACTTCGGTCGAGCAAAGTCAGGCGATGCAGATTCCGATCGAACATATGCTGTCGAAACAGCCGGAGGTCGCGATCGCTTTTTCCAAGACGGGAACCGCCGATCTCGCATCGGACCCGATGCCGCCTTATGCGACCGACAATTTCGTCATCCTGAAGCCGCGCAAGGAGTGGCCCGATCCGAGCCTGACCAAAGCCGAGCTGGTCGAACGGCTCGAACGGGACCTGAGCAAATTCCCGGGCAACGCTTATGAAATAACGCAGCCGATCCAGATGCGCTTCAACGAGCTCATCGCTGGCGTGCGTGGCGATCTGGGGATCAAGGTCTTCGGCGACGACTTCGACGCGATGAACCGGACCGCGCGGCAGATTGCGGCCATCCTCGAGAAGACCGATGGCGCGACCGACGTCCGCGTCGAGGAAACCGAAGGTCTGTCGATGCTCGACATCAGGGTGAACCGCGACGCGATGGCACGGCTCGGCGTCACCGCCCAGGACGTGCAGGATGTCGTGACTGCGACGATCGGCGGGCGCGAGGCCGGAATGATCTACGAGGGCGACCGGCGCTTTCCGGTGGTCATCCGGCTTTCGGATACGCAGCGCGCCGACCTCTCCATCCTCGAGCAGGTGCAGGTGCCGGTTCCGGGCGGGGCATTTGTTCCGCTCGCGAGCGTTGCGGATATCCGCATTACCGACGGGCCGAACCAGATCAGCCGCGACAATGGCAAGCGGCGCGTGGTGGTGCAGGCCAATGTGCGGGGCCGCGCGGTCTCGGACGTCGTGGAGGATGCACGCGCAGCGATCGCCAAGGACGTCCGCCTGCCAGCGGGCAGCTATCTCGAATGGGGCGGCCAGTTCGAGAATCTCGCCTCGGCCCGCGAGCGGCTGCAATTGGTGATCCCGGCGTGCTTCGCGTTGATCCTGCTGCTCCTATATGGGGCACTCGGATCGACGCGCGATGCGGCGATCGTCTTCACCGGTGTGCCGCTGGCACTGATCGGGGGCGTTCTGGCGCTGTTCCTACGCGGGATGGACTTCTCGATCTCGGCGGCGGTCGGCTTCATCGCGCTGTCGGGGATTGCGGTCCTCAACGGCCTCGTGATGGTCTCGTCGATCCAGGACCTGATGCGCTCGGGGATGGCGCGCGCCGAGGCGGCGCGCCAGGGCGCGTTGCAGCGCCTGCGGCCGGTCGTCATGACCGCGTTGGTGGCCAGCCTTGGTTTCGTCCCGATGGCGCTCGCAACTGGCGCCGGTGCCGAAGTACAAAAACCGCTCGCGACTGTGGTCATCGGCGGGCTGATTTCGGCAACATTGTTGACCCTCTTCCTCCTTCCGACGCTCTATGCGCGTTATGGGGGTGGCGGGCTGCGGAGACTCGGAAGGATCGAAGATGGCGCACACGCATAGCGATAGCGACGGCGACGGAGGCCATGCCGGGCACGATCATACGGCGGGGGCGAACAGCCGAAGCCTGACGATCGCGCTGGCGCTGACGGGCGCGTTCCTGATCGCCGAGCTGGTGGGAGCGTGGCTGTTCAACAGCCTCGCCCTCCTGTCCGACGCAGCGCATATGTTCACCGATGCGGCGGCGCTGGCGATCGCGTCGACCAACCGGTCGAGCAGCGCCGGATCGGTGAGCCAGCCGCCGCCGTCGGCCTCGAACAGGTCGCGCACCACGCCGCCCCCCGCCGCGACATAGGCGTCGACGCCGACGAAAGCGGCGCGCTTGTCGGTGACCCGCACGCTGTCCTCGGTGAGTTTCTGGCGGATGAAGCTGGGGCTCTTGTTGAAACTGTGATCGAGCTGCGCCCAGACTTCCTCCTGGCGCTGATGATCGTCGGCGACGGTGAAGGCCATCAGCTGGTCGAGCGTCATGCCGTCGTTGGCATAGATGTCGTGGAGCTTAGGTGACACCGCGGCGAGCTTGAGCCGCTGGCGCACGACTGCGGGGGTGGTGAAATGATGCGCCGCGATCGCCTCGACATCGTCGCCCTTTTCGACCATCGCCTGCATCGCGCGAAATTGGTCGAGCGGATGCAGCGCCTCGCGCATGGCATTTTCGGCGAAGCTGTCGTCCTCGGCGAGAATTTCGCTGTCCGCCGCGCGCACGACACAGGGGATCGGCGCATCCTTCGCGAGACGCCTGCGCTTGACCAGCAGTTCGAGCGCGCGGTAGCGCCGCCCCCCGGCCGGTATTTCATAGCGGCCGGTTTCCTTTCCCGAGGCGTCGCGTTCGGGCCGGACGTTGAGGCTCTGGAGCAGGGTTCGCCGGTCGATATCGTCGGCGAGCGCCTCGACCGACACGCCGGCTTTCACCCGCCGGACATTGGACTGGGAGAGAAACAGCCGGTCGAACGGGATGTCGCGCGACGGGCTGAGGATGAGTTTCGGGGCCTGTCTGGCCATGGGCTTTCTCCATGACGGGCCGCCGCGAGACACTCTCCCGGCTCCTGGACCCGTCACGAAGGCGCCAGCCCCCCTCTTCCTCCCGGGGCCGCGCGTGGCGGTCCCGGCAGACGGCCAGGGGCGTCAGCCGCGCCCCGAAAGCCGCTCGGCCGCGGCGCGGAGTCTTTGTTCCCCCAGCACGATCGACCCCGCACGCCGCGCCGCTTCGGCATAAGCCGATAGCGGGTGGCTTGCCGTGAAGTGGAGGTCGCGTTCGATGGTGAGGCCGAAAGGCAGACGGACGGACTCGAGTTCGGGAAGCGCGAAGCTGCCGAGTTCGGGGCAGCCGAAGCCGAGATCGGCGAGGCCGAAGAAAATACCGTCCGCATCGATCTCGGTCGCGAGCCAGGTCGCCGCGCCGACCGGGCTGAACAGGCGGACGACCGGTTTGGGGTCCGGCTCGCGTTCACCGCGCGAAAGCGCGTCGATCCGGGCGGCGAGATTGGCGCGAAGCTGCGCCTCGAGCGCGGGGGTCAAGAGTTTCATGGTATCTTTCTCCTGGGGCAGCCGGCAGCGAGCCTCTCTCGCCGCGCCCGGTCCGCCGCCCGGGGAGCGGGCCATCTCTTCCTCGCCGGTTTCTGGCGCTGCCTGTAGCGGCGGCGGGCCCCGGACCGGGCGCGACGGGCGTCAGCGGCAGCAAGCGCCCGCCGGCCACGCGGGACGCCCGCGCTGTCCCGGTCACCCACTTGCCAAATTGTTCTCTCTATGTTCTCATAAGGCCATGGACAATATCGATACTGCCCGAGTCGCAGAGACCATCCTTTCCGCCCCTGGCTGGGCGCGCGTGGGTATCACCGCGCCGACAAGTCACATCCGTGTCGAGGCCGCGTTCGAACTCGCGCGTGCGATCGTCGAGAGCGTTCGCGCCGGCGCGGAGCCCGCGAGCCCCGACCAGCTTGGACTCTCCCTGTGACGTGGGCGGATGGACGAAGGAAGGACAGCATCGCGCCACGCATGTCTTCGAGGCCGCGGCCTGGTTTCGGGCGATCAAGCCCGTTTGCCGCTGCGGACATAGCGCGACCTTCAATCCCTATGGGATCTGGTGGCGCTTCGAGTGCAGGATGTGGGACGGCAATCTCGTCAAGGCGTGCCAGAAATTCTGGTGTGTCCGCTGCGGCGCGCGAACGGGCAAGCGCGTCCGCCCGGTGCGGATCGAGCTCGTCGACCCGAGCCCCGATGACATCGCTCTGCCGATGCCCGAAGAACGCGAATGGAAGCGCGCGCTCAGCCGTTTCCGCGCCTGAGGACTGAGTTCATGGATATCGAGACGGACGACGCACTGGTCGGCATCGGCAAGCTCCACCGCGTGATGGTATGGGACGGCCAGCGCGAACGCGAGAAGGAGATGCTGTGGGGGCTGCCCTCGCGCGATGCCGATATATTCCAGATCCCGCTCCTGAAGTCCGAGACCGCGATCATCGATCGGCCCTGTCTGCTGCTCGCCAATGAGTTCGGCCTCGTGAAGCGCGGCAAGACAATCTACGCCGCGAGCCTCATCAGCGACGAACCCTTTTTCTGCATCGCGGCGGTCTGGCGTCCGGCGCACCGCCTGTGGCCCGAGTGCTTCGCGGCGCTCACCGTCCCGGCTTATGACGATCTTGCGGCTCACAAGGATCGCCACGTCGGCGTGGTCCGCCCCGAGGACTGGTTCGACTGGTTGATGGCGGCGCGGCCGCCGCTGGACATGTTGCGGCCTTTCCCCAAGAATAGCTTCAGCATCATGCCGCCGATCCAGCAGAATTTCGACGAAATGCTCGGCGCAGCCTGACCGAAACCGCCCAAGGGGACTCGCCGCCATGTGCAATCTCGTGACCCTCAAGGCTTCGGTTGCCGAAGTGGCCTCGGCGTTCGGCGCTCGGCGCCCGCTCACCAATGCGCAGCCCGGCGAAGTCTATCCCGGCGGACAAGGATTTGTGGTCCGCGACGATGCGGGCACGCGCGCGCTCCAGTCGATGACCTGGGGCTTCCCGGTGCGGCTCAAGCATATGAAACCGACGAGCAAGCCGAAGCCGGTGAACAACGCCCGCGACGACAAGCTGATGACCTTCTGGCGGACCTGGTTCACCAATCCCGCCCAGCGCTGCCTGATCCCGATCACGGCCTTCGCCGAGGCCGAAGGCGAGAAAGGCAAGATGACGCGAACTTGGCTCAGTGTCGTCGACCAGCCGCTCGCCGCCTGCGCCGGGCTCTGGCGTCCGACGGATGAGTGGGGCGACTGCTATACGATGGTGATGGTCGATGCGACCGAGGAGCTCTTTGATATTCACGACCGGATGCCGGTCATTCTTCACGCCGCCGATCATGATGCTTGGCTGCAAGCATCGGCTGAGGAGGCAATGAAGCTCGTTACCCAATATCCGGCAAGCCGGTTGGAGGTCGAGCGGACCGACGTCCCGTGGTTCAGCCGCAAGCCCCCGAGCGCTGATGCCCCGGCGCTTCTTTGAGAATCCGGATAGAGGGAACGCTTCAGCCGCCGAACAGCGACCGGATCGCGCCAACGAGGCCGGCAATGAAGGAGCCGCCGACGAGAACGGCGGCGAACCAGAATTCGATCGCCAGCGCGCGCGATTTCCATTTCGGTTCCTGATCCATCTGACCGGCATGCCATGACCGGTGAATGTAGGAAATAGTGGAATCGGGCCCATCTCCGAACGCAGTAATCATTGCATGACATGTGACAAAACCTATGATACATCGCATTTAAGTTAGAGGTTTTGTCACATGCACACATCGATAACGCAAGGCGAGACGCTTCGAGCGCTCTTTAGCGCGCATCCGATCCTGCGCGCGCGCGAGCTACGCGCAGCAGGCGTGGCACCCGAAACCATCGCTCGCGCGGTCGAAAGTGGCGACATCGACCGTATCGCGCGAGGACTCTATCAGCTTCATGACGCGCCGATCGACACCGACCAAGGCCTCGCCGAAATCGCCAAGCGCATCCCGAACGGGGTGATCGCCATGGTATCGGCGCTCGCT
>JBIMKQ010000004.1:0-311382 GCA_051861185.1 Sphingopyxis sp. | reverse complement strand
GACAAGAGCTTCGGCGCGCCCCGCATCACCAAGGACGGCGTCACCGTCGCCAAGGAAATCGAACTCAAGGACAAGTTCGAAAACATGGGCGCCCAGATGCTGCGCGAAGTCGCATCGAAGGCGAACGACAAGGCCGGCGACGGCACCACCACCGCGACCGTTCTGGCGCAGGCTATCGTGCGCGAAGGCATGAAGTCGGTTGCCGCCGGCATGAACCCGATGGACCTGAAGCGCGGCATCGATCTCGCGGTCACCAAGGTCGTCGAAACGATCAAGGCGCAGTCGAAGCCCGTGTCGGGCACCGCTGAAATCGCCCAGGTCGGCATCATTTCGGCCAATGGCGACACCGAAGTCGGCGAAAAGATCGCCGAAGCGATGGAAAAGGTCGGCAAGGAAGGCGTAATCACCGTCGAAGAAGCCAAGGGCCTCGATTTCGAACTCGATGTCGTCGAAGGCATGCAGTTCGACCGCGGTTATCTGTCGCCCTATTTCATCACCAACCCGGAAAAGATGCTCGTCGAGCTGGCCGATCCGTACATCCTGATCTTCGAAAAGAAGCTGTCGAACCTCCAGTCGATGCTGCCGATCCTCGAAGCCGTGGTGCAGTCGGGCCGTCCGCTGCTGATCATCGCCGAAGACATCGAAGGCGAAGCGCTCGCAACGCTGGTGGTCAACCGCCTGCGCGGCGGCCTGAAGGTCGCGGCCGTCAAGGCACCGGGCTTCGGCGATCGCCGCAAGGCGATGCTGCAGGACATCGCGATCCTCACCGCCGGTGAAATGATCAGCGAAGATCTGGGCATCAAGCTCGAAACCGTCACGCTGAACATGCTCGGCCAGGCCAAGCGCGTCACCATCGACAAGGACAACACCACCATCGTCGACGGTGCCGGTGAAGCCGCAACGATCAAGGGCCGCGTCGAACAGATCCGTGCACAGATCGAAACGACGACCAGCGATTACGACAAGGAAAAGCTGCAGGAACGTCTGGCAAAGCTCGCTGGCGGCGTTGCAGTGATCAAGGTCGGCGGCGCTTCGGAAGTCGAAGTGAAGGAACGCAAGGATCGCGTCGACGACGCGCTGCACGCGACCCGCGCTGCGGTCGAAGAAGGCATCGTCCCCGGCGGCGGTACCGCGCTGCTCTATGCCACCAAGGCATTGGACGGCCTGACCGGCGTCAACGAAGACCAGACCCGCGGCATCGACATCATCCGTCGCGCGCTGCAGGCTCCGGTTCGCCAGATCGCTGAAAACGCGGGCTTCGACGGCGGTGTCGTCGCTGGCAAGCTGTTCGACCAGAAGGACACGAGCTTCGGCTTCAACGCCTCGACCGATGTCTATGAAGACCTCGTCAAGGCCGGTGTCATCGACCCGACCAAGGTCGTTCGCATCGCGCTTCAGGACGCTGCCTCGGTTGCCGGTCTCTTGATCACGACCGAAGCCGGCATCGCCGAATCGCCCGAGGACAAGCCCGCCATGCCCATGGGCGGCGGCGGCATGGGCGGCATGGGCGGCATGGACTTCTAAGTCCAAGCCGTTCGGCACTCAGCCAGTAAAAAGAGGGCCGGGGCAGCTATGCTCCGGCCCTTTTCTTTTGCGCCGAAAGTGGAGGCGGGACATTGCCAGTTAAGGCGATGCGGCATAGCTAGGACCGCGATGATGTTGATCCTCGCCATTGCGCTGCTCGCGGATCCCGCAGTCGCCACGCCTCCGGCGCCGCCGCCCGTGATCGAGCGCTGCGGCTATCGCATCGTTCAGACCTATCCGCATGACGCGACCAGCTTCACGCAGGGTCTGTTCTGGGACGAGGGGCATTTGTACGAAGCCACCGGCCAATATGGCCGATCGCGGATTGCGCGGCTCGATCTCAAGACAGGCAAGGCACTGGCCCAGACAACGCTGCCGCCCGACCAGTTCGGCGAGGGCATTACGCGCTGGGGCGACCAGATCATCGGCGTGACCTGGCAGGGCGGGGTCGGCAATCGCTGGTCGATCAAGGATCTCAAAAGCGTCGGCACCTTCAGATATCAAGGTGAGGGGTGGGGGCTCACCATGGTCGGCGACGCACTGGTACTGAGCGACGGGACGCCCGAGTTGCGGTTCCTCGACCCCGCGACGATGAAGGAGCAGAAGCGCGTCACGGTGCGCTTCGGCGGCCGGCCGATCACGATGATCAACGAGCTTGAGACGATCGACGGCCAGATCTGGGCGAATATCTGGATGACCGACTTCATCGTTCGCATCGATCCCGCCACCGGCAATGTGGTCTCGCTCGTCGACCTTTCGGGGCTCAAGGCCGACGCAGGCGCGAGCGGGTCCGACAGCGTCCTCAACGGCATTGCATGGGATGCCGGAAAGAAACGCCTGTTCGTCACCGGAAAATACTGGCCGAAGCTGTACGAGATTACGCTGGCGGACTGCGGTTAGGCACGGGACAGCGCCGCCTCCATCCGCGCTGCGGCGGCGTTATAGACATGCTCTTTCAATCCGGCGGTGATCGCCTTGGGGGCGCGATCGGGATGGCCGCCGGGGAAGGGCGGCGAGGGGTCATATTCGATCGCCAGCTGGATCGCCTGCGCCACATCCGCGCCGCGCAATCTGGCGATCAGCGTCAGTGCGAAATCAAGCCCCGAGGTGACACCGCCGCTGGTGACGATATTGCCGTCCTCGACGACGCGCGCCTTGACCGGCTCGGCGCCGACGAGCGGCAGCAAATGGGTATAGGCCCAATGCGTCGTTGCGCGCTTGCCGTCCAGCAGCCCGGCACGGCCGAGCAGGAAGGCGCCGGTGCAGACGCTCGTTACCCATTGCGCGCCCGCCGCCTGCCGCGTGATGAAATCGGTCGTCGCAGCGTCGCCCAGCGCGTCGGCAACGCCGTGGCCGCCGGGGATGCAGAGGATATCGGCCTGTGGCGCATCCCCGAAATCATGCGTCGGCACGATCGCGAAGCCACTGTCGGTCATGATCGGATCGCGGCTGGCCGCCGCGCCTGCGATGACGGCGCCGGGCATGCGCGAAAGCGCCTGCGCGGGTGCGGTAAAGTCGAGCTGGGTGATGCCGGGAAAGAGCAGGAAAACGATTGTGGTGGCGGGCGTATCGGTCATGCGGATGTCCTTGCGCTGGCAGTGGATCACCCAGGCGCGCGGCTCAAATCGGCCTGCCGGCCAGCCCCGCTTCCCGATGGGATCCCATCTTTAGCGCCAGTTGCGGGGCCCGTTCAATCTACCCCCGCCGCGTGGTGAGGGGAAGGCGCTATTTGCCGGCCTCGGCCGCCTTGTCGGTTGATTTGCTCATGCTCGCGTCGGCAGCAGGCGCGCTATCGCGGCTTTCCAGCATTTCGGCGGCATCGTCGAGCGCCCTGGCCTCGCTGACGGTCACGCCGCCCGGCCCGGGCTCGTTGTCGGTGCGGCTGCAGGCCGTCGTCAAAATCAATATCGCGAGCGCGGCGCCCGTCGTTCGAAGGTCGGTCATTCCATGCGCTCCCACGAAAAAGGGCCCCATCCGAGGTGGATGGAGCCCTCAATATCAGCCCGAAGGCGTGCCGACGACTTACTTCTTGTCGTTGGCTTCGGCCTTCTTGGTTTCTTCGGCGATCTTGGCGCCGGCCTTGTCGGCAGCTTCGCCAGCCGCGTTCACGGTGCCTTCGACGGCGTTGCCGGCGTCCTTGGCAGCCGCCGCGGTCGCGTCGGCGGCGTCGGCTGCACCAGCAGCGACGGTGTCGCCGGCTTCGGCAGCGCCTTCGGCAACGGCGTCGCCAGCAGCGGCGGCGTCGTCAGCGACGGCGGCGCCGGCTTCCGAAGTTTCTTGCTGTGCCTTTTCCGAGCAGGCGGCGAGGCTGAAGGCCGCGGCGGCCATCGAGGCGATGATGATCTTGCGCATGGGTTAATCCTTTCGAATGCAATGGCCGGGCGGCGGCCAAGAGGCCCAGAGTTAACGATGGATGGGGGGCTTGGCAACTATGCTGCGAAGCAGCTGTCCCAAAAGGAAAAAGGGGCCGCCGGCGAACCGGCGACCCCTTTCCTGTTCTTTCGGCCCAAAGACCGGAAAGAGTCTTACTTCTTGGCTTCTTCCATCGCGCCCTTGGCAGCGTCGGCAGCTTCCTTGGCAGCGCCAGCAGCTTCGGTTGCCTTGTCGGCAGCCTTGGCAGCGTCGCCAGCAGCAGCGGCATCGCCGGCAGCGTCGGCAGCGGCACCGGCTTCGCCAGCAGCAGCGGCGGTCGCGTCGGCAGCGCCTTCGGCTGCTTCCATCGCGCCATCAGCAGCGCCTTCGACGGTCGCAGCTGCGTCTTCGGTTGCAGCGGCCGTGTCGTCGGCAGCCTTATCGGCGCAAGCAGCGAGGCCCATCGAGGCGGCGAGGACGAGCGACAGAGTGATCGATTTCTTCATTTGGGAATACCCCTCTCGGTTTGAACTGATCGACCGGCACAGGAACTGATCGATCCCGAAATTTGCCAATCGCGCGGAGAATTACCCCCTCGCCAAAGGGCGCGCAACGTCCTTTTTGTCCGAGCCCCGGCGTTTTGTCCTAATTCGGTCCTGCCTTGATGATGCGTGGCGGAAATTGTGGCACGGTGGTTGGTTGACCCGATATAAAGAAAGCTTTATATGTGGTCCCATGAGCGAGCTGATCGACATTTTCCGCGCCCTCGCGGACCCGACGCGGCTGCGAGTCGTCGCGCTTTTGCGCGAGATGGAACTTGCGATCGGCGAACTCGCGGTCGTGCTCGACCAGAGCCAGCCGCGCGTGTCGCGCCATGTCCGTATCCTCGTCGAGGCGGGCATCGTCGCGCGCCGGCGCGAGGGAAGCTGGGTTTTCCTGCGCATCGCGGCGGACGGACCGGTCGCCGATATCATCGGGCAGGCGGAAAAATGGCCTTTTTCGGTGCGCGAGACCCGCGTCATCACCCATGATGCGCGGCGGTTGGCGGCGGTGCGCGACGAACGCGCCGCGTCCGCCGAACGCTATTTCGCCGAACATGCCGCCGAATGGGATGCGATCCGGTCGCGCCATGTCGCCGAAAGCGAGGTCGAGGCGGCGATGCTCGCGATGATGCACAACCGCCGGCTCGGTCATCTGCTCGACATCGGCACCGGCACCGGGCGGATGGCGGAAATTTTCGCGCCGACCGCGCGCCGCATCACCGCGCTCGACCGCAGCCCTGAAATGCTGCGCATCGCGCGCACCAAGCTGGAGGGGCAATCGGTCCCGGTCGACCTGCTCCAGGGCGATTTCCTGAACCTGCCGGTTGCCGACGCCAGCATCGACAGCATCGTCATCCATCAGGCATTGCATTTCGCGCACGAGCCCGATCGTGTGATTGCCGAAGCGAGCCGGGTGCTGCGCGGCGGGGGGCATTTGCTCGTCGTCGACTTCGCCCCGCACGAGGATGAAGATCTGCGCAATCTGGCCGCGCACGCGCGCCTCGGTTTTTCGGACGCGCAGATCCGCGGCTGGTTCGCCTCGGCCGGGCTGTTGCTCGAAACCGCACAGACGCTCGAAGGCGGCGAACTGGCGGTCAAGCTCTGGCTCGGCCGCCGCCGCAGCGATGAAGATCAACCCCCTGTCTCCGGTGACGGGCAAAACAAAAGGCTTGCGGCATGACGTCGAACCTCAATTCGCTCGCGGAAGCGCGGCGCGCCGCCGCCTCGCCGCTCTTCGCCAATCTTGAAGGCGACATCGGCGTCAGCTTCGAATTTTTCCCGCCCAAGACCGAGAAGATGGAGGCGCAGCTGTGGGATACGTTCCGCACGCTCGAACCATTGGGCCCGAGCTTCGTGTCGGTCACCTACGGCGCGGGCGGATCGACGCGCGAGCGCACCCACGCGACCGTCGCACGCATCGCCGCCGAAAGCCGCGTGCCGCCCGCCGCGCACCTGACCTGCGTCGAGGCATCGCGCGCCGAGATCGACGAGGTTGCGCGGGCCTATTGGGATGCCGGGGTGCGGCATATCGTCGCGCTGCGCGGCGATGTCCCGGGCGGCGAGCCCTATCGCGCGCACCCCGATGGTTATGCCAATGCGATCGAACTGGTCGCGGGGCTGAAGGCGATCGCGCCTTTCGACATTTCGGTCGCGGCTTATCCCGAAACCCATCCCGATGCCGATTGCGCGCAATCCGACCTCGACAATCTGAAGCGCAAGCTCGACGCTGGCGCAACGCGCGCGATCACCCAATTCTTCTTTTCACCCGACAGCTTCCTGCGCTTTCGCGATGCAGCGGCGGCAGCGGGGATCGACGCGCCGATTATCCCGGGTATCCTGCCGGTGTCGAACGTCTCGCAGACGCGGCGCATGGCCGACATGTGCGGCACCGCGATCCCGGGCTGGATGGTGTCGCTGTTCGACGGACTCGACGATCTGCCCGCCGCGCGGCAGCTGGTTTCGGCAACGATCGCCGCCGAAATGTGCCGCCGGCTGTATGCGGGCGGCGTGCGCGATTTCCATTTCTACACGCTCAACCGGGCCGAGCTGAGCTACGCCATCTGCCACTTGCTGGGCCTGCGCCCGTCGGCGGCGCCGGCGACGGAGAAAGCCGCATGACCCATTCGACCACGAGCGCACGCGAAGCGCTGCAGGCGGCGGCGAAGGAACGCATTCTGCTGATCGACGGCGGCTGGGGCACCCAGATCCAGGATCGCAAGCTCGTCGAGGCCGACTATGCCGGCAACCTTGGCCTGTCGCACGATCAAAAGGGCAATAATGATATCCTCGCGCTGACGCGCCCCGACATCGTCACCGCGATCGGCGAGGCCTATCTGGCGGCGGGGTCGGACATCGTGTCGACCAATACGTTCAGCGCCAACACGATCAGCCAGGCCGATTATGGCGCCGAACATCTGGTCGCCGACATCAATCATGAAAGCGCGCGGCTGGGGCGCGAAGCCGCCGATAAATATGAAGCGATCGACGGCCGTCGTCGGTTCATTGCGGGGGCGGTGGGGCCGACGAACAAGACGCTGTCGCTGTCGCCCGACGTCAACAATCCCGGCTATCGCGAGATCGATTTCGACGAACTGAAGAATGTCTATCTCGATCAGGTCGTTGCGCTCGCCGAGGGCGGCGCCGACTTCATCCTGATCGAGACGATCTTCGACACGCTGAACGCCAAGGCCGGGATCGCGGCAGTGCTGGAGGCCGAAGCGAAGGTCGGGCGCGAACTGCCGCTGATGATTTCGATGACGCTCACCGACCTCAGCGGCCGGAACCTGTCGGGGCATACGGTCGAGGCCTTCTGGTACGCGGTGCGCCATGCGCGGCCGCTGACGATCGGGCTCAATTGCAGCTTCGGTGCGGCGCAGCTTCGCCCGCATGTGCGCGTGCTCTCCGATATCGCCGATGCGCTGGTGATGGTTTATCCGAACGCCGGGCTGCCGAACGAGCTTGGCGAATATGACGAGATGCCCGACACAACGGCGGCACTCGTCCGCGAATGGGCCGAGCATGGTCAGGTCAATATCCTCGGCGGTTGTTGCGGTTCGACCCCTGCGCATATCGCGGCGATGGCAAAGGCGATCGGGGGGCTGCCCGCGCGGCAGATTCCGGCGGTGCCGGTGCGAACGCGACTGGCGGGGCTCGAACCCTTCACGATGGCGGCCTGAACGATGACCGACATTCCGACGTGGACGATCCGGAAGGCCGGAGCGGAGGACGCGCCGGCGCTCGCGCTGATCGGCGCCGCGACCTTCCTCGAAACCTTCGGGGGCATTCTCGACGGCGATGCGATCGTCGGCCACTGCGCCGCGCAGCACACCGCCGCCGCCTATCTGGCCTATCTCGCCGACGGCGGACAGGCGTGGATCGCCGAGGCGCAGCCCGGCGGCGCGCCGATTGGCTTCGCGCTGGTCGGCAGGCCCGATCTCGCTGCCGCGCTTGATGGCGATATCGAATTGAAGCGCATCTACTCGCTGTCGCGCTTTCACGGGACGGGCGTGGGCGCGGGATTGATGAAACAGGCGTTGGCCGCGGCGAAAGATCATCGCCGCCTGCTGCTCGGCGTCTATGCGCATAACAGCCGCGCGCTCGCCTTTTACCGCAAACAGGGTTTCGTCGATATCGGCACCCGCCAGTTCAATGTCGGCGGCAAGCTCTATGACGATCTCGTCCTCGCCCGCCCGCTTGCCGCTTGATGCCCGCCAGGATTAACCGATGACCACCGCCGCTTCCTCCAGTTTCGTCAATATCGGCGAACGCACGAACGTCACCGGATCGGCGGCGTTCAAGAAGCTGATCCTCGCCGACGATTATGCGGCGGCGGTGGAAGTCGCGCGTCAGCAGGTCGAAAATGGCGCGCAGGTCATCGACGTCAACATGGACGAGGGCCTGCTCGACGCCGAATATGCGATGACGACCTTTTTGAAGCTGATCGCCGCCGAGCCCGATATCGCGCGGGTGCCGGTGATGATCGACAGCTCGAAATGGAGCGTCATCGAGGCGGGGCTGAAATGTGTGCCCGGCAAGCCGATCGTCAATTCGATCAGCATGAAGGAGGGTGAGGAACCCTTCCTCGAACATGCACGCAAATGCATGGCTTATGGCGCGGCGGTCGTCGTGATGGCGTTCGACGAGGTCGGACAGGCTGACACGATGCAACGCAAGATCGAAATTTGCGAGCGCGCCTACAAGCTGCTGATGACCATCGGCTTCCCACCCGAAGACATCATCTTCGACCCCAATGTGTTCGCGGTCGCGACGGGGCTGGAGGAACATGATAATTACGCGGTCGACTTCATCGAGGCGGTGAAAATCATCCGCGCCCGCTGTCCGCACGTCCATTTCTCGGGCGGGCTGTCGAACCTGTCCTTCGGTTTTCGCGGCAACGAGACCGTGCGCCGCGCGATGCACAGCGTGTTCCTCTACTACGCGATCCCTGCCGGGCTCGACATGGCGATCGTCAACGCGGGGCAGCTCGATGTTTACGACACGATCGATCCCGAACTGCGGCAGGCGGTCGAGGATGTCGTGCTCAACCGCAAGGTCGAAGGCGAAGCCGAAAGCCCGACCGAGCGCCTGATCGCGCTCGCCGAACGATACAAGGGCAGCAATCCCGCGCAGGAAAAGGCCGCCGAGGAATGGCGCGGCTGGCCCGTTGCCAAGCGGCTCGAACATGCGCTGGTCAAGGGCATCGACGCGCATGTCGTCGATGACACCGAAGAGATGCGGTTGCTCATGCCGCGCCCGATCGAGGTGATCGAAGGGCCATTGATGGACGGCATGAACGTCGTCGGCGA
This sequence comes from Sphingopyxis sp., assembly GCA_051861185.1. Taxonomy (GTDB): domain Bacteria; phylum Pseudomonadota; class Alphaproteobacteria; order Sphingomonadales; family Sphingomonadaceae; genus Sphingopyxis. The sequence goes on along the minus strand of JBIMKQ010000004.1, from coordinate 302,159 downwards.
CCTGTTCGGGTCGGGCAAGATGTTCCTGCCGCAGGTCGTCAAATCAGCGCGCGTGATGAAAAAGGCCGTCGCGCATTTGCTGCCCTTTATCGAGGCATCGAAGGAGCCGGGCGCGAAGGGCAAGGGCAAGGTCGTGATGGCGACCGTAAAGGGCGACGTCCACGATATCGGCAAGAATATCGTCGGCGTTGTGCTGCAATGCAACGGGTTCGAGATCGTCGATCTGGGCGTGATGGTGCCCTGGTCGAAAATCCTCGAGGCCGCGAACGAGAATGACGCCGACATGATCGGCCTCAGTGGCCTGATCACCCCGTCGCTCGACGAGATGGTGACGGTCGCCGAGGAAATGCAGCGCGCCGGGATGACGATGCCGCTGCTCATCGGCGGCGCAACGACGTCGAAGGTCCACACCGCGCTACGCATCGACGTCGCGTATAAGGGGCCCGTGCTCCATGTCCTCGACGCGAGCCGTGCGGTCGGGGTGGCGACGGCGCTTGTCAGCGACACGGGGCGCGATGCGTATGTGAAGGGCTATAAGGACGATTACGAGCATGTCCGCGATGTTCGCGCGAACAAGGGGCAGAGCGCGCTGATCCCGATCGACGATGCGCGCGCCAACGGCTTCGCGATCGATGAACATATCCGGCCGTTTCCGCCCGAGAAACCCGGCGTGCATGTCTTCGACGGCTGGGATCTTGCCGAACTTGTCGACTGGATCGACTGGACGCCCTTCTTTCGCGCTTGGGAGCTCGCGGGAAATTACCCCGCGATCCTGACCGACCCGGTCGTCGGCGAGAGCGCGTCGAGCCTCTACGCCGATGCGCGCGCGATGCTCGACAAGATCATCGGCGAAGGCTGGCTGACGGCCCGCGGCGTAGCCGCGCTCTGGCCGTGCCGCCGTGAGGGCGACGATGTGATCATCCATCTCGAAGAAACCGAAGAGCATGTCCGCATCCCCTTCCTGCGCCAGCAGATCGCCAAGCGCGAAGGGCGTCCGAACATGTGCCTTGCCGATTTCGTCAGCGAGGATGGCGACTGGATCGGCGGTTTTTCGGTCGCGATCCACGGCATCGAACCGCACCTTGCCCGCTTCAAGGCAGGGCATGACGATTATAACGACATTCTGCTTAAGGCGTTGGCCGACCGCTTTGCCGAGGCCTTTGCCGAACGGCTTCACGCGCATGTTCGTACCGATATCTGGGGCTATGCGCCCGGCGAACAGCTGACCCCCGAGGCGATCGTCAAGGAAGAATATCGCGGCATTCGTCCGGCCCCCGGCTATCCCGCGTGCCCCGACCATAGCCTGAAGCCGATCCTGTTCGACCTGCTCGACGCAGGAAATAATTCGGGCGCGATCCTGACCGAGAGCTTTGCGATGCTACCGACCGCCGCGGTGTCGGGTTTCTATTTCGGGCATCCCGACGCGAGCTATTTCGGGGTTGCCCGCGTCGGCCCGGACCAGCTGGCCGACTATGCGACAAGGCGCGGGGTCGATATCGAAACCGCGACGCGCTGGCTGCGCCCGAACCTCGATTAACCCACGGCGGCGCGGCTGTCCAATAAGGGGACAGGCACGCGGTTAACCAGCTTCGCAAACGACGGGCGCGCAAAAAGTCGCTATGGGCGGCGCATGTTCAAGGCAATTCTCCGCCGGCCGTTGCTGCCGCTGCTCGCCCTTCCGCTCCTTCTCGCGCCGGTGCCGGTGCCCGCGCAATCGGGTTCCGGGCCGTTTGTTGTCGCCGAAAGCGGCCGGAGCTTCGGACGGCTGCAGGACGCGGTCGACGCGATCGGCGAGGGCGAAGGCACGATCCGCGTTGCAACGGGCTATCACCGCGACTGCGCGGTACAGACCGCAGGCCGCATTACGTTCGTCGCGGCGGAACCCGGGCGGGCGATTTTCGACGGCGTGACGTGCGAGGGCAAGGCGGCGCTGGTGCTGCGCGGTGCCGGGGCGAAAATCGACGGGATCGTGTTCCAGAATATGCGCGTCCCCGACGGCAATGGCGCGGGCATCCGCCTCGAAAAAAGCGATCTCGAGATCGTCAACAGCCTGTTCCGCAACAGCGAGGAAGGCATACTGACCGCCGACGATCCGCAGGCGACGCTGACGATCGACCGCTCGACCTTTTCGCGCCTTGGCCGCTGCGACCGCGGACTCAGCTGCGCGCACAGCGTCTACACCGGGGTCTATGGCCGCGTCGTCGTCACGCGCACGCGCTTTGAAAAGGGCAGCGGTGGCCATTATCTCAAGACCCGCTCGCCGCGCGTCGACATCCGCGACAACAGCTTCGACGATACGCAGGGCTCGACGACCAATTACCTGATCGACCTGCCGGCGGGATCGACCGGGCGGATCGCCAACAACCTGATGATCCAGGGACGCAACAAGGAAAATCACGGGGCACTGATCGCGGTCGCGGCCGAGGCGCGCGACAATCCGTCGCGCGGGCTGGTCATCGAAGGCAATCGCGCGAGCGTTCCGCAAGGCACCGGCCGCAAGACGATCTTCGTCGCGGACTGGAGCGGCGAAGCGCTGGCGATCGGGCCGAACGAACTGGGGCCGGGGCTGACCCGCTTCGAGAAGATTTAGGGCTTACGCCTCGCCGCGCGTTTCGATGAGCGATGCGGCGAGGGCTTCGGCGGGTGATTTGCCGCCCCACAGCACGAACTGGAACACGGGGTAAAAGCGCTCGCACTCGTCGATCGCGCTTTCGATCAGCGTTTCGGTCAGATCGAGCGGCAGCGATGCGTCGGCGCCGAGCAGCATGCCGTGACGGAACAGGATCGTGCCGCTGTTCGACCAGAGTTCGAAATGGCCGAGCCACAATTGCTCGTTGATCAGCGCGAGCGCCTCGTGCGCGGCGGCACGTTTGTCTTCGACGACGCGGATGTCCGGGAAGGCGAGCAGCTGGATGACGCCATCGTCGGCGCGCCACACGGCCCGTAGTTCGTAAGTCGTCCAGCTGCCCTGCGCGGTCGCGACGATCTCGTCCTCACCGACCATTTCGTGCGGCCAGTCGTGCGCGGCGAAATAGGACGCCAGCATCTCCATCGGTGCGGCTTCCTGGCCATCGTCGTCGTCGTAGATATCGTCACTCATGCGCGCGCCTTAGCCCGGATGGCCGGACGACGCGAGTCCGCGTCCCATGCCATCCGGGGAATATATTGTGCATAAACTGCCAAAAAGCGCGTCGCGCGCCTTAGCTCTTGGGCTTGCGCGTCGCAGGTCTGGCAGCGGGTTTTGCAGCCGGCTTCGCTGCGGCGGGCTTTGCTGCGGCCTTCGGTGCCGCCGCAGCCTTCGGCGCGGCTGCGGGCTTCGTTACGCCTTCCAGCTTGTCGAGACGCGCTTTCAGCGTTTCGGCTTCGGCGCGCGCCGTGGCGGCCATTTTCTTCACGGCCTCGAATTCCTCGCGGCTGACGAAATCCATGCGGCCGACCCATTCCTTCGCGCGGTCGCGCATCGCGGACTCGGCTTCGCGGCCCGCGCCGGCAACGGTTCCGGCAATGCCGTTCACCATCTTGGCCAGATCGTCGAAAAAGCGGTTTTCGCTCTGCATGTCTAATATTCCTTCGTCGGGGTCTGTCCCCTTGCCATCAGCCTATTTGGGTGCTGGCGGCGGCGGGGACAAGTGTTTCGGCATCGGGATTGCGCTGATCGATCTGAAAATTGAGGATCGCGGCAAAGCTCAGCCAGACCATATAGGGGACGAGCAGCCACGCCGCGGCCTTGCGGATCGGGGCAAAGGCGAACGCGGTGGCGATCGTCACCATCAGGATGAAGATGATCAGATAGAGCGCGCTCGTCACTTGATACTGCCCGAAAAACAGCGGCGACCAGGCGAAATTGGCGATCAGCTGGACAAAGAACAGCAGCAGCGCAAAGCCGCGTCCCTTCGCGCCGCGCGCGTGCAGGATCATCGCCAGCGACAGCCCGAGCATGATGTAGAGGATCGGCCACACGACCCCGAACACCCAACCGGGCGGGGTGATCGCGGGCAGGTCGAGCGAGGCGAACCAGCGATTGCCGTAACCGCTGTTCGAAAGCACGCCCATCAGGCTGCCGATCAGGACGATCGCCGGCACGGTCACAAGCGCCCAGCGCAGATAGGACATGCGAAGCTGTCCCGGCGTTGCGATTTCGGTCATGTCCGCATTACCCCCCACACGCGAATCCGTTGCATCGGTGTCGCGTTTGTGCGGCGCAGCGTCAAGCGGCTCGCTTCATCGCGGCGATCAGAAATTCGACATTGCCCTCGGGGCCGGTGATCGGGCTTTCGAGCGTGTCGAGCACATCCCAGCCTTCGCTCCCCAGCCATTCGCGGACTTCGGCGCAGACGCGCGCGTGCAGCGCGGTATCGCGGACGACGCCTTTTTTGCCGACCTCATGACGCTCGACCTCGAATTGCGGCTTGATCAGCGCGACCATGCGCGCGCGCTCTCTGGCAAAGGACATCGGCACCGGCAGGACCTTCGACAGCGCGATGAAGCTGGCGTCGCAAACGATCAGGTCGATCGGTTCGGGGATATGCGCCGCGGTCAGGATACGCGCGCTCGTCTGTTCGTGGACGATGACGCGATCGTCCTGCCGCAGCTTCCACGCGAGCTGGTTGGTGCCCGAGTCCACGGCATAGATGCGCGCCGCGCCGCGGCTGAGCAGTACGTCGGTGAAGCCGCCGGTCGACGATCCGACGTCGATCGCTATCGTGCCCGCGACGTCCCAGCCGAGATGCGCAAGTGCATGGTCGAGCTTGATCCCGCCGCGCGACACCCATGGATGATCGCGGCCCTTGACGCTGATTTCGGCGTCACCGGCGACCTGCTGCCCGGCCTTGTCGATCTTGCGGTCGCCGACGAAGGCAAGCCCCGCGAGGATCAGTGCCTGCGCGCGCGTCCGGCTTTCGGCAAGGCCTCGGTCGACGAGCAACTGGTCGGCGCGCTGCTTCGCCATCACACCACCGCCAATAAATAGGGACAGTCCCTATTTAATTCGGGAAACCCCGAGCGAGCAGAGGCCGCGATAATTAAATAGGGATTGTCCCTATTTATTGGTGTTCCGGTCATTGGCCAGCCTTCTCGGTGAGCAGGCCGGGGGTCAGGATTTGTGGCAGGATTTCTGGCCTCGCAGCACCCGGCGCGTACCAGAGGTAAAGCGGCACGCTGTTGCGGCCATGCTCGGCAAGCGTGCGCGTGATGACCGGATCGCCGTTGGTCCAGTCGCCCACGAGAGTAACGACGCCGGCCTTGTCGAACGCCTTTTGCACCGCCTCGCGGTTGATCGCGCCGGCTTCGTTCGCTTTGCACGACAGGCACCAGTCGGCGGTAAAATAGACGAAGACGGGTTTGCCCGTGGCGCGCGCCTTGGCGAGCGCGTCGTCGGAGAAGGTCGAGCCCGCGCCGCCGGTCGTGCGTTCGGCCTCGGCGACCTCGGTCACTGTGCCCGCGAGGCTGACAAGCAAGAGCAGGCCGGAGGCGTAGAGCAGCCACGACCGGCGGTCACCGCGCTGGATCGAGCCATAATGGGTGAGCAGGACAAGCGCCATGGCGACTGCAAGGATTGGCCACATCAACTGCTCGCCGCTGCCAAGCTGGCGCCACAGCAGCCACGCCAGCGCGAGCGTGGTGAGTCCCATCGGCAGCGCCATCCATTTGCGGAAGCGGTCCATCCACGGCCCCGGTTTTGGCAACCGGTTGCGCAGCGCGGGTACAAAGCCGATCGCGAGGAAGGGCAGGGCGAGCCCCAGACCGAGCCCGCCAAAGATCGGCAGCGCCGCCCACACCGGCAACACCAGTGTTGCGCCGAGCGCCGCACCGAGCAGTGGACCACTGCAAGGTGTCGCGACGAACGCCGCCAGCGCGCCGGTCCAGAAACCGCCCGCCGCGCCGCCCTTGTCGACCAGCGCCTGTCCGCGGCCGAAGGATGGCAGCTCATAGGCACCGAGCAGATTGAGCGTAATCGCCAGCGCGAGGATCAGGAGCGCGAGCACGCTCACCGGATGCTGCAACTGGAACGCCCATCCGACCTGCTCGCCCACCGCGCGGAGCGCGAGCAGCGCCCCGCCTAGCAGCAGGGCCGTAACGACGGCACCGGCCGTATAGGCGAGCGCTTCGATTTTAGCGCTTCGCACGTCGCCGCCCGAGCGCGCGAGGCTGAGTGCCTTGAGGCTCAGGATCGGGAAGACGCAGGGCATCAGGTTGAGGATCAGTCCGCCGAGGATCGCGCCGCCGAGCGCGGTCCAGAACAGGCCCATATCGATACCGTCGGCGTTCCCGGCGATCGCCTCGCCGGCCGCGGGCACCGCGCCGGGGTCGAACGTCAGCGACAGGCCGCGTCCGCCACCGAGTTTCAGCAATGCCGCAACGGGCCCCGTCTTTTCGCCCTTCACGCGCGTTTCGACGATGATGTGGTCGCCATTGCGGCTGAAGCGTTGCGGCGCGGCATAGTCGACGACATCCTGCGTCTCGACGAACAGGTGCGGCGCGTCGACCGCGGTGCCGGCGGGGACGGGGATCGCGAAGCGGACCATGTCGCCGCGCTTTTCCCAAGTGCCGTGGCGGTCGAGCGGCTGCGGGAGCAGCGCGCGCCAGCCGTCGAAGCGGGTGCGATCCGTGGGCGCGATCTTGCCATCGCCCGCCTTCATCGCGACCGAGATCACCGCCTTCTCGGGCACGCACACCTTGTCGGTGCAGGCGAGCCAGTTCGCGACCCCCGACATCGTCAGGTCGGTCCCCGGGGCGACGCTTTTATCGACGGTCACGTCGGCGAGCAGCGCATAGGGATGCTCATAGACATGGTTCATCATGCCAAAGAGGATCAGTGCGTCGGGCACCGGATAACGAAAGGGTGCGATCGTCACCCCCTCGGGCGCGTTCCATTCGACCGAGAGACCGAAGCCTGCGTCGCCGCCATTGACCCAATAGCCGTGCCAGGTCTTTTCGGGCGCCATGGTCAGCGCGAGGGTCGTCGCGCCGCCGGGTGCCGGGGCGGCCGATTCGGCCACAAGCTTCGGCTGGATATGCGTCGATTGCGCCGCCGCCGGGGACGCCGCGAGCATGGCGAGTGTCAGCAATGCGAGCATTGCGCGCCATGTCTTTGTCACAAAGCCGTCTTTCCAGCGATCCATGCTCGTCCCGCGTCTGCCTGTCGTTCGAGGCTTGCCATATAGGCGGCTTTCGTCGAGAGGACAGCCCGCGCTGACACACCCCAGTTGGAGAAGCCGTCCGTGAAGCTGAAATATCTGACCACCGCTCTCGCCGCCACGCTTTGCATGACTGGTGCCGGCGCCGTCCTCGCGCAGAACTCGGCGCCGCCGGCGCAAAAGGTGACTGCCGCGACTCCTCCTCCCAAGCTGGTGGTGATGGTCGCGATCGATCAGTTTTCGGCCGACCTGTTTACCGAATATCGCGGCAAATTTACCGGCGGCCTCGCACGGCTTGCGTCGGGCGTGGTGTTCCCGTCGGGCTATCAGGCGCATGGCGCGACCGAAACCTGCCCCGGGCATTCGACGATCCTGACTGGCAGCCACCCGGGGCGCGCGGGGATTGTCGCCAATAATTATTTCGATCTGTCGGTCGGTCGCGAAGACAAGCGCGTCTATTGCGCCGAGGATGAGACGGTGCCCGGCACCTCTTCGAAGAGCGGCCAATATGCGCCGTCGGTGAACCATCTGCTCGTCCCGACGCTCGGCGACCTGATGAAGGCACGCGATCCGGGCGCGCAGGTCGTTTCGGTTTCGGGCAAGGACCGCGCGGCAATCATGATGGGCGGGCGGCAGGCCGACGAACTGTTGTGGCTCGCGCCGACCGGGCTCACCAGCTATCGCGGCACCGCGCTGTCGCCGACCGCGCAGCAGGCCAGCACCGCGATCGCCGCCGCGATCGGCCAGGCGCGTCCGGGCCTGACGCTGCCCGCCGATTGCGCGACCCACGACATCGCCATTCCGGTGAATGACAAGGGCGGTACGGTCGGCACCGGCCGGCTCGCGCGCGATGCCGGGGACTTCCGCCGCTTCATGGCGTCGCCCGAGGCCGACGGTGCGGTGCTCGCGACCGCCGCCGCGCTGCGTCAGGTGCGCAAGATGGGTGAGGGCAGCAGCACCGACCTGCTCATCGTCGGGCTGTCGGCGACCGACTATGTCGGCCATGGCGCGGGTACCGAGGGCGCGGAAATGTGCCTTCAGATGGCGGGGCTCGACCGCGAACTCGGCGATTTCTTCGCCCGGCTCGACGCGACCGGCATCGACTATGCCGTCGCGCTGACCGCCGACCATGGCGGCCATGACATGCCCGAACGCAACCGCCAGAACGCCTGGCCCGCCGCCGAGCGAGTCGATCCGGCGCTCGATCCTGACAAGCTGGGCAAGGCTGTCGCCGAAAAACTCGGCCTGCCGCAGCCGTTGCTCTATGGCGACGGCCCGTTCGGCGACATGTATCTGTCGAAAGCGCTGACCCCGGCGCAGCGCAAGGCGGCGATGGCAGAACTCTTGCCACGCCTTCGCGCGCATCCGCAGATCGAGGCGGTCGTGACGGGCGAGGACATCGCGCGCCATCCGGTCTCGAAGCGATCACCCGATGTCTGGAGCCTGATGGACAAGCTGCGCGCGTCCTATCATCCGCAGCGGTCGGGTGATTTCGTCGTCGTATTGAAACCGCGTGTGACGCCGATCCCCGAATCGGGGCTGGGTTATGTCGCGACGCACGGGTCGGTATGGGATTATGACCGCCGGGTGCCGATCCTCTTCTGGCGCAAGGGGCTTGCCGGGTTCGAACAGCCGAACGCGGTGATGACGGTCGATATCATGCCGACGCTGGCATCGCTGATCGGCGTTCCGGTGGACGCGAACAAAGTGGATGGCCGCTGTCTCGACCTGTTGTCGGGGCCCGAAAGCAGCTGTCGATAAAAAAGAAACAAAGAATTTATGACCAAGGCATTGCAGAACTTCTCCGGCCGACTCCTCCTTGTGGGCTGCGGCAATATGGCGGGCGCAATGCTCGATCGCTGGCTGGCGGCGGGGCTCGACCCGGCGCTGGTCGCGATCGTCGATCCCTATGCTGCGCCGCGCGCCGGCATTGCCCAGTACGCATCGCTCGATGAATGGCAGGCCGCAGGCGGCAGCGCCGACTGGATCATGCTCGGCATAAAGCCGCAACAGCTCGGCGATGTCGCCGAGGTGCTGGCACCGCTTGCCACCGGCGGTGTGCACTTGCTTTCGATCCTGGCGGGCGTGTCGCTCGCCGATCTTGCCGCGCGCTTCCCCGGCGCGGGCGCGCAGGTCCGCATCCTGCCCAATCTCGCCGCGCGTATCGGCGCCGGCGTGTCGGCCGTTGCGACGTCAGGCGACGCCGATGACAAGATGATCGATGCGCTGCTCGACACTCTGGGCCAGACGGTGCGGCTTGCCGACGATTCGACGATGGACCTCGTCACCGCGTTTACCGGCAGCGGCCCCGCCTTTGTCTTTCGCCTGATCGAATCCTATGCCGCTGCGGGCGAACGGCTCGGCCTGTCGGCAGAGGACGCGCTGGCGCTGGCCACCGCGACCTTCGGCGGCGCGACCGCGTTGCTCGCCGAGAGCGGCGAAAAGCCCGGCGTGCTGATTGCGCAGGTCGCAAGCAAGGGCGGCACGACGCAGGCGGGGCTTGATGTGCTCGACAGCGATGGTCAGCTTGCCGCGCTGCTTACCAATGTGCTGCGCGCGGCGCGCGATCGTGGGCGCGAACTGGCCGATATCGCGCGCGGCGAGGGATAAGCCCTAACCCGCGTCCTTCCCCAGCATCGCGATCCGCCGGCGCTCGCGGGCGGGCACGAGCGCCTCGCTGACCTGCCAGAAACCGGTCACCGCCTGCTGTCCCGCATGGGTATAGGCGCGGCTCATCGTGTCGCGCAGCATGGTGAAGATCACGGCCTCGACCGCGCGGCCGGCGTCGGTCAGCCGCAGCTCCTTTTGCCGCCGGTCGCGATTGCCCGGACGCGTCGTCAGAAATTCGCGCGCTTCCAGCTCCTTCACGACGCGGCCGAGCGACTGTTTGGTGATTCCGAGCAAGGCGAGGAGATCCGAGATCGTCAGCCCCGGTTGCCGCGCTATAAAATAGAGCGCGCGGTAATGGGCGCGTCCGATTTCCTTTTCGGCGAGCCGCGCGTCGATCGCGCGCCACAGCGAAGCATGCGCGAAGAACAGATATTCGATGCCGCGGCGCACCTCGTCCTCGCGCAAGAAAAGAGCTGAGGCAGCGGGTACTTGTGAAAGAAAATTCTCATCCGGCATAGTCGCTACCGTTGCGCGCGGCGCCCGTCTTTGGCAAGAGGCGCGCACCACAAACCCTCAAACCACAGGTGTTTCCGCATGTCCGCTCCCGCTTTTACCCATCTGCCGCACCCCAATCTGATCGCGGACGATGTACGGGTGGCTGCGATCGCCGATCCGGCGTTCGGACGCGTCTTCACCGATCATATGGTGTCGATCCGCTATGCCGAGGGGCAGGGCTGGCACGATGCGCAGGTGATGCCGCGCGGGCCGCTGTCGCTCGATCCCGCGACCGCGGTGCTCCATTATGCGCAGGAAATTTTCGAAGGGTTGAAGGCGTATCGCCTTGACGACGGATCGATGGCGCTGTTCCGCGTCGAGGCCAATGCCGCGCGCTTCAACGCCAGCGCGCGCCGCATGGCGATGGCCGAACTGCCCGAGGATCTGTTCATCGCCGCGGTAAAGGAAGCCGTGGCCGCGGACGCGCACTGGTTCCCGCCGGTCGACGGCGGCGCGTTGTACCTCCGCCCCTTCATGTTCGCGAGCGAAGTGTTTCTCGGCGTCAAGCCCGCGGCCGAATATCAGTTCCTCGTCATCACCTCGCCGGTCGGCAATTATTTCAAATCGGGCGCCCCCGCGATCTCGCTCTGGGTGTCGGAGGATTATACCCGCGCCGCGCCCGGGGGCACCGGCGCCGCCAAGTGCGGCGGCAATTATGCATCCAGCCTGATTGCGCAGCGCGAGGCGATCGCCAAGGGCCATGATCAGGTCGTCTTCCTCGACGCCGCCGAGCATCGCTGGATCGAGGAACTGGGCGGCATGAACATGTTCTTCGTCTTCGACGACGGCAGCATCGTCACCCCGCCGCTGACGGGTACGATCCTGCCCGGCATCACGCGCGACACGATCATCACGCTGGCGCGCGACGCCGGCCTGATCGTGCGCGAGGAACCCTATGCGATCGACCAGTGGCAGGCCGACGCGGAGAGCGGCAAGCTGACCGAAAGCTTCGCCTGCGGTACCGCTGCGGTCGTGACCCCGGTGGGCAAGGTGACCCGCGGCGAGGCGAGCTTCACGATCGGTGCGGGCGGCCCGGGACAGGTGACCACGAAGCTTAAGGACAAGCTCGTCGACATCCAACGCGGGCGCGCTGCCGATCCGCATGGCTGGGTGACGCGCCTTTAAGGCGTCGCCTTGCCAACGCATCCCAAGACGCTATAGACGCGCTCGCACCGGCCCGTTGGGGCGTCGCCAAGTGGTAAGGCAGCGGCTTTTGATGCCGCCATTCGCAGGTTCGAATCCTGCCGCCCCAGCCAGCCGGTGCTTCCAGAGCGTCCCAGAGACGCTCGGCACGTCTCAATCAAATCAATGAAAACAATGAGTTACCCTGAGACGCAATCGCGTTGCAGCTCAGGCGCTGCCCTTGCAGCTCACCCGATTTTTACCCAAATTGTTGGTAGCGATTTTGCTCCTACCAACAAATTTCAGCGCTCGGGATCCGAACCCGTTCGCGTGGGGAAAGGGTACCAACATGCTTACCAACATCGCAATCAAGGCGCTCAAGCCCGCGAGCAAGCCGTACAAGAAGTCCGATGGCGGCGGTCTCTTCATCCTGGTCCAGCCGAACGGTGGGAAAACATGGCGCTTCGCCTATCGGTTTGAAGGCAAGCAGAAGCTGCTTTCTGGCGGACCCTTTCCCCAGACGACGCTATTGGCCGCGCGCTCCTGGCGCGACATGATGAAACACCAGCTTGCGCTGGGGATGGACCCGTCCAAGGAACGCAAGAAGGCGAAAGCCAAGGTGACTGACATTCTGGTCGAGTCTAACAATACATTTGAACATGTCGCACGCGAATGGCTTGAAACGCGCACGTTGGCATGGACCCCTCGCTATGCGGCGCTCGTGTCGGGCCGCCTTGAGGCCGACATCTTTCCCGTCGTCGGTAAATTGGACATCAGCACGATTACGCCGCGCCTGATGCTCGAGGCAGTGCGCATGATCGAAGCGCGCGGCGCGATCGAAATGGCGCACCGGGTGAAGAATCATTGCAGCGAAATCTTCCGATATGCGATTCCCGACGGACGCTGCGAGAGCGATCCCTGCCGCGACCTTACCCCCGCGATGACGAAAGCCCGACCGGTGAAGCATCGCCCGAAAGTCGCCGCGAAGGATCTGCCCGCATTCTTCATGAAGCTGAACGCAGACGGCGCGGAGCGGATGAGCCACCTCGCGCTGCGCTGGACCATCCTGACAATGGTGCGCACGCAGGAAACCCGATTTGCCGAATGGGATGAGTTCGAGAACCTTGACGGTCCCGAGCCCCTCTGGCGGATATCGGCAGACCGGATGAAGATGCGCTCCGAGCATCTCGTTCCATTGCCGCGACAGGCTCTCGTTCTGCTCGAAGAAATCCGCGAGACCAATGTTTACCGGAAGGCCGGGAACTATCGGCTGGGCCGATATCTGTTTCCCGTCGCGCACTCGAAGTCGCGGGTCATCAGCGACAACAGGATGCTAGATATCATGTATCGTCTTGGTCTTCGCGGGAAAGCGACTGTGCATGGGTTTCGCGGACTTGCCAGCACCGTGCTCAACGAGAGCGGCTTATTCGAGCCCGACTGGATCGAGAACCAGCTTGCCCATCAGCCGCGCGGCGTGCGCGCCGCCTATAATTCGGCGCGCTATCTCGCTCATCGTCGGCCGATGATGCAGTGGTGGGCGGACTATCTCGATCAGGCCGAGGCCAAGGGCATGCGCGCGATGGCCGCCTGAGCCACTGCAAATCGAGCGCGGCCTCAAATGAGCGCACACTGGCGGCGGCAAGCGCTGCCAGAGGTCGCGTGTTTGCACGTTTGGCTGCGCAGCGCTCTAGTCTCGCTCCTTGGCGCCGCGGGCGCGCGGGCCTTGCGGCCGGATGATGACGCGCCGACCTTGCCGGTCGGCTCGGCGTTGTCGATTTTCGCGCACGCGGCCCAGGCGGCTGCGGCGTACGAACGGAATAAAAGAAGTGGGCGGCGCGAAGACCAGCTTCGCACCGCCCACAACGATGAACGCTTTCGCAAACCATCGCCCCACCGCCGAACGATCACATGGGTCGCTAAGCAACCGTCCGGTAGAAGATCATATCGACCTCTCAATGTATGAAGCCGGGCGACAATAATTGTACAAACCCGCCAAATCGTTCGGCAATTTGCTGCATCTCATCGCATTTTCTCCATCATGCTGTGCGAATTTGAGACTCCGTTCCCGGCACTCGGCAGTTGGTGCACAGGGGATGGATGTCTCCACCAGCGGCCGGGGCGAAGTACGCGGAAATACGCGAGGTGCGCTGGAGACGAACCTTGGCATCACTGTTCAGCACCGGCAGCCCTGTCGTCACCAAATTGCAGGTCGGGACTATCCCCGGCGACGGGCGATTTGACCTGGACCGGCGCGGCGCCCCGCAAAAGTACGGCGGGGCGATTATTTCCCCGCCGGCTGCGCCGGCTCCTCGCGGCCGCTTCGCTCCAAATAATTGCCCCGCCGCACTCCTTCGCTTCGCTGCGGCCCTTCGGGTTCGCGAGCTCGCCTCATGCGCCGGTCCTTGGTCCGCCCATGCCGCAGGGATGGTCCCGCGGTACTGTAAGGAGACGACCAATGGCAGCTATCGGCTTTGTGAACGGCACCATCGAAAAGGGCTTCGTGGGCCAGCTGAAAACCCTCTCGATCCGCGCGGCGATCGAAATTCGCACCAACCGCTCGAAGAGCGGCGACGTCCAGCCCGACTACCGGGTTTATTCCGAAGGCGTCGAGATCGGCGCCGGCTGGATCCGCGTCGGTCAGGTTTCGGGCGAGCCCTATGTCTCGCTGAGCCTCGCCGCTCCCGAGTTCGGACCGCGCCGGCTCTATGCCAACCTGGGTCGCGCTACCGGTCAGGACGGCGAAGACGGTTACGCCCTGATCTGGAACCCCGCCGACTGAGGCGGGCTTCCACCCCGCGCCGCGGTCTGCGGCGCGGGGCTTTGCAGTGCCTGGCGTTCAGGCCGCTTCGCGCTTGAGATCGGCCATCGTGAACGAAGCCGGATTGCGCAGCCAGACTTCGACTTCCCACGTGCGCCAGCCGCAGCGGCGGTTACCGACCTTATGCTGCGTCGGGAAAGTTCCGTCGGCGATCTTTCGATAAAGAGAGGCGCGGCTAAGGCTGGTCAAATCGAGGACTTCATCGAGGCGCATGAGGCGGAGGGGGGATTGGAATGCCATGCTGTTCTACTCCATCTGTTGAACGAATTTGCGTCGACACGAGATAAAGAAAGCATGATGGGGGCTCACGTCAACACCGCAGAAAACCGCCATTTCTGACATCGTGCTCTGGCGTAGGGCCGCCGGTATCCGCCGGCGTCCATGGAGGTTTGCGGGCGGCCTTGGCGTATGCACATCTATTTTTCTCACAGCGTCCCGCCGATGGCGTCGCGGAGGATGAATGAGGCCGTCGGCGACGGCCGCGCGTCGAAATGACGTGCCGGAACCGGCGCGGCTCTTGTCCGATTCGCTATGGGGGAGGGCGCCGCTGGCGCGCATGCGGTCGCCGCTGCGCGCCGGCGTGGGTCGGTCCCGGCACGGCGGGGGCAGGGTGGGCGTCACTCGCCTCTAGCCCCGCCCGGTCGGGCCGCAACCCGCGTGCCGCGGGTCCTCCTCTTCGTTCCGGTCCTGCGGATGCAGCCCGCCCGATGATGCGGGTCTGCCGGCTCCTTCCTGCCGCCCACCCCGCCCCCTTCCGGGCCGGGCTGCGGTGGCTGGAAGGAGAAAGGATATGCGTGCTGAAAGGATTGAGCGGGCGAGCCTCTATTCGGAGGTCACCAACCGGATCATAGCGGAGCTCGAACAAGGACGGCTACCATGGGTGCAGCCCTGGGATAGCGCGGCCTACGGCTGCACGATGCCGCACAATGCTCTGACCGATCGCAAATACAGCGGCATCAATGTGCTGATACTCTGGGCGGAGGCCGTCAGCTGTGGCTTTCCTCTACAGCGCTGGCTGACCTACCGGCAGGCCGAGGCCGCGGGCGGTAACGTCCGGCGCGGGGAGAAGGGCACGATCATTTGCTACGCCGACCGGTTCACGCCGAAGGCCGAGGCCGAGGCGGCGCGGGGAGAAGATCGCGAAGCGAAGCAGGTGGCGTTCCTGAAGCGCTTTGTCGTGTTCAATGTCGACCAGTGCGAGGGATTGCCGGATAAATTCCACGACGCACATCCGATCCCAGACGATGTGCTCGTCGTTGCCGAGGCCAATGCGCTGATCGAGGCGAGCGGCGCGCGGGTTCAGATCGGGGGCGGCGAAGCCTTTTATAGCCCGAGCCATGATTTTGTGCAGGTGCCGCCGATCGGCGCCTTCCATGAACCGATTAACTGGTATCGCACCGCCTTTCACGAGCTCGGGCATTGGACTGGCCATGGCAGCAGGCTCGACCGCGACCAGAAGGGCGGGTTCGGATCCGACGCTTATGCCAAGGAAGAGCTCGTAGCCGAGATGGCGGCGGCGTTCACCTGCGCCTCACTAGGCATTACGCCGACCGTGCGGCATTCGGACTATATCGCGGCGTGGCTGTCGGTGCTGCGCGATGATGACAAGGCTATTTTTCGCGCGGCGAGCCAAGCCAGCAAGGCGAGCGATTTCCTGCTCGCCTTCGCGGGAGGCGAGCAATGAGCGCCCGCAAGTCGCGAGAAGAACGGCTGCGCCTTTGGCGCGCCGAGCGCGTCGTGGATCGGATGCACGGCATGGACCGCAAGGTCTTTCTGGCGATCCGCGTCGATGAGCTGAGCTATTCCCAAATCGCGGCCCGCTTCGGCATCAGCATCGCCGATGTGGAGGCCCATTTCGCGGCAAGTGTACGTATCATGATGAAAGCCATGGATGAAAAAGACCCATGGTGGTGGAAATATTGGCCGTGACCACGGCTCATCGGCCGGATGCCACTTGCCATCCGGCCGATGCAATTACAGGGTGAAAAAAATGCGCACCGACCTCGATCATCTTCCGGCCAACAAGCAGCGTGAGCTTGAGCGCGTGAAGCAGATCATCTTCGAGGAATTTGCCGACAACATCGCGCTCGCGACGATGAACTGGAAAAAGAAGGGACGGATCGACAAGATCATCCTTTATGGCAGCTACGCGCGCGGCGGCTGGGTTGACGAGCCGCACACGGCTAAGGGCTACCGGTCGGACTTCGATTTGCTCATTATCGTCAGCGACAAACGGCTCACCGACAAAGTCGAGTTTTGGCCGAAGATCGAGGATCGCCTCAACCGCGAGTTAGCGATCGACAAGACGCTGCACACGCCGGTGAACTTCATTGTCCACACGATGCAGGAAGTGAACGACGGGCTGGCGCACGGGCGCTATTTTTTCATGGACGTCGCGAAGGACGGCATCGCCCTTTACGAGTTCGACAACAAAGAGTTGCACAAGCCCAAGCCCAAGACGCCGGAACAGGCGCTCGACATGGCGCAGGAGTATTTTGAAGAGTGGATTCCGGGTGCATCGGAATTTTGGGAAGGCTACAAGTTTTACCTCGGTCGTCGTAGCTACAAGAAGGCCGCGTTTCTTTTGCATCAGGGCACCGAAAGTCTTTATCACGGCGTTCTTCTGGTCTGCACCTTCTACACGCCTCACGTTCACAATCTCGGTTTTTTGCGCACCCAGGCCGAGCGGCTAGACATGCGCCTAGTCGATATTTGGCCGCGCGAACTGAAGTCGGATCGCAGGCACTTCGAGAAGCTCAAGGAAGCATATGTGAAGGCCCGCTATTCGAAGCATTACCGTATTACCGAGGAGGAGTTGCGCTGGCTCGGGGATCGTGTCGAAGAACTCGGTCGGGTCGTGCATGCCATTTGTTCGGAGCGGCTCGATCAGCTTCGCCGCACGGCGGGACGACTGCCGTCCGAATAGCGCTGCGCGATTAATCCTGCTGGGCAGATTTTCGCTATTTGTTTGGAAGGGATTGTCGCGCTAGAGGATGACCGAAGTGGTTAGCCCTCGAAGGAAAACGCGAATGGAAGATGCCGAAATGCTGGTCACGCTGACCGCCGATATTGTTGCCGCGCATGTCAGCAACAATAGCATCGCCATATCCGATATACCGCTAGTCATCCGATCGGTGCACGACGCGCTCTCCGGTCTTTCCGCGAGCGCCGCGCCGGAACCCGAACCGCAGCAGCCCGCCGTGTCGGTGCGGTCGTCAGTGAAACCCGACTATATCGTGTGCCTGGAAGACGGCAAAAAGCTCACGATGATGCGCCGCTATCTGATGACAAATTTTGGCATGACGCCCGACGAGTATCGCGCGAAATGGAACCTGCCGAAGGACTATCCGATGGTCGCGCCAAACTATTCGGAGCGTCGGCGCGAGCTCGCCAAGGAAATCGGTCTTGGCCGCAAGGGGAGCGGCGGCGGCCGCAAGCCGGCGGTCCGCGGCCGAGCAAAGGCGAAATAGCCCTTCAGGCTGGCGGCTCGCTCCTCCTATTCAATGCATCCGCGATCATCGCGGCGAGCGTTTCTTCGGCCTGCGTCCGGGCAGCCGGATCCGATGAGCACAGATCGCGGCGAACCCATTGCGGCGCGCGTTCGACGGTCTGCAAGATGATGGCAGCATTATTCTCGGTCATCGGCGCGCCATATCGTGGTGGCGCGGGAGTGCAAATCGCCATCTGCAAACGCGCGCCGCCCCCGGCGGCGCCACAGCAGAATTTGCTGCTCGCGAGCCTCGCCGCGCAGCTTCGCGGCCGCCTCGGCGAGCAGCCCGAGAATGACGGCGCGATCGTCGCCGGTGAGCTCGATCAGGTCGGCCTTGGCGACAAGGCCGCCAAGTTCGATCAACTGGCGCGTGCGTTCGCGGCGCTTCACCTGCCACGCTCGCGTGTCATGCCGTGCCTGCTTCGCCAGCAGGCGATTGCGGGCCTGAATCGTTCGTCGATGCGCCGCCCGCGTCCCGGCCAGCGCGTTTGCGAGCATGGGTGCCGTTGCCACGAAAGAAGGTCGCGCCGCTTTTGCGCCACGCCTCCTTCCGCGCCGCATCAGCACCGACAGCATCAAGCAGCGCACCGGCAATCTGCTCGATCGATAGCGCATCGGCGCCGGTTGCAATTACCAGTTCGCCGAGCTGCCCCTGTTTTCTGTTCCTAAGTGCCTTAGCCTTGTCGGTGAGCGCCTGGAGTTCGGCATCGTAATCGCGGGGTTTGCGCATCGTTTGTCCTTCCGTTTGTGAGGGTCGGGCGAACCAGCTATGCCGAGTCTCATCGCCGTTCAAGCAGCTGAAATCTCTTGCGACTTTGTGATCCCGAGCGCGATGAAATCGTGTGAGGGCGCGCTTATACGTCGTGCCGACGTGCTCTTTTTGCTGTAAATGGATTGCCGTCATGGCGATCTACCATTTCTCCGCAAAAGTGATTTCCCGCGCTGTCGGCAGCAGCGCGGTGGCCGCGGCGGCCTATCGTTCGGCCGACCGGCTGTACGATGAGCGCCTCGGCCGCAGCCATGACTTCTCGAACAAGGCGGGCGTGGTCCATAGCGAAATCCTTCTGCCCGAGAACGCGCCGGAGGAGTGGCGCGACCGCGAAAAGCTCTGGAACGATGTCGAGGCGGCGGAGATCCGCAAAGACGCGCAGCTCGCTCGCGAAATCGAGTTCGCGATCCCACGCGAGATGACCGAGGGGCAGGGCATCGAGCTAGCCCGCGACTTCGTCCGAGACGAGTTCGTCGACCGAGGTATGGTCGCCGATCTGAATATTCATTGGGATATTGGCGCCGACGGGCTGGCGCGGCCCCACGCGCATGTCATGCTGACGATGCGCGAGATCAGGATCGACGAAGACGGATCGGCCGAGTTCGGCGCTAAAGTTCGTGACTGGAACCGCACCGAGCTGCTGACCCACTGGCGCGAAGCCTGGGCCGACCATGTCAATGAGCGCCTGGCATCGCTCGACATCGACGCACGCGTCGATCATCGCAGTCTCGAAGCGCAGGGCATCGACCTCGAACCCCAGCACAAGATCGGTCCTGCCGCATCGCGGATGGCCCTGCAGGGGTTCGAAGTCGATCGCGCCGAAGAGCATCTCGAAATCGCGCGGCGGAACGGTGAAAAGATACTCGCCAACCCGGCGATCGCTCTCGACACCATAACCCACAACCAGGCGACCTTCACCAACCGCGACCTCGCGATGTTTGTGCATCGGCACAGCGCCGGAACAATCCAGTTCGACGCGGTGATGGGCGCCGTGAAAGCATCGCCCGACCTCATCGCGCTTGGTAAGGATGGGCGCGGCGAGGATCGGTTCACGTCGCGCGCGATGATCGAGACCGAGCAACGGCTCGAACGCGCGACCGCTAGGCTCGACGCGCGCCGCAATCATGCCGTTGCCGATCGTCAGCGCGAACGGGCGCTTGCGAGCGCGTCAGCACGCGGCCTCGATCTATCGGTTGAGCAGCGCGGCGCGCTTGAGCATGTCACGTCGGCGCGCGGTGTCAGCAATGTCATTGGCTATGCCGGCACGGGAAAAAGCGCGATGCTCGGCGTGGCGCGTGAGGCGTGGGAAGCGGCGGGCTATCAGGTGCAGGGCGCCGCGCTGTCGGGCATCGCCGCCGAGGGTCTCGAACATGGTTCCGGCATCGGTTCGCGCACGCTCGCGAGCCTCGAACATCAATGGGCCAATGACCGCGAACTTCTGTCGAACAAACACATCCTTGTTATCGACGAGGCGGGGATGATCGGGACGCGCCAGCTTGAGCGTGTCGTAACCGAAGCGGAGAAGCAGGGCGCCAAGGTTGTGCTGGTCGGCGATCCTGAACAATTGCAGGCGATCGAGGCCGGCGCCGCGTTCCGCGCCGCCGCCGAACGCCACGGCGCCGTCGAGATCAGTTCGATCCGTCGCCAGCATCAGGAATGGCAGCGCGATGCGACGCGCGAGCTGGCTACGGGCCGCACCGGCGAGGCGGTCGGCCGCTATGCCGACGCCGGGCATGTCCACGCCGCCGACACCCGCGATGCTGCGCGCGCCGAACTGGTCGACGCATGGGACCGCGACCGGCAGCGTCATCCGGACGCGAGCCGGATCATTCTTACCCACACCAATGACGAAGTTCGCCAGCTCAATGACGATGTCCGGGACAGGCTGCGCGCTGGCGGGGCGCTTGGCGAAGATGTCGCGATCAAGGTCGAGCGCGGCGAGCGGATGTTCGCCGAGGGCGACCGTGTCATGTTCCTCAGGAACGAGCGCGAGCTGGGGGTGAAGAACGGCTCGCTCGGCACGGTCCAGAATGTCGACCGGATGCGCATGGCGGTGACGCTCGATGAAGGACGCAAGGTCGCGTTCGACTTCAAAGACTACGCCCATATCGATCATGGTTATGCGGCCACCATCCACAAGGCGCAGGGCATGACAGTGGACCGCGTCCAGGTGCTCGCGACACCGGGCATGGACCGGCACGGTGCCTATGTCGCGATGTCGCGCCACCGTGAGTCCGTCGAGCTACATTATGGCCGCGATGATTTTGCCAATCAGTCCAAACTTGTCCGCACCCTCAGCCGCGATCGGGGCAAGGATATGGCCAGCGATCATCGCACCAAAGAGGTTGCGCCTAAGGCCGAACCCAAACGCGGCATGTTTGACGGGTTGAAGCTTACCGTCTCGCGCAAGGTGCTTGAAGAGGCTCCGCCCCAGCGGCTGCGGCAGGTCAACCTATCGGAGGTCCGCGTTAGCGCCCGTTCGCTTGAACCCGCGGTTGCGCGACCGCCGCTCGATAAGGCGATCGAGCGCTTTGCGCGGGTGACGAAAGACATCGTCGATGTCCGGCGCGCCGGCGGCAAGGAACTGCCGCACGAGCTCGACGCCTATCGCAAGGCTCGGCAGGAACTCGATACGCTGCGTCCGGGCGGCGCGAACGACCTGCGGGAGGCATTGGGGAAAAGCTACAAACTCACCAGCGAGGCGGCCGAAGGACGGACTGCGGGCGCCATCGCGGCGATGGACCGGCAGGAGGCGGCACGGGCTGCCGAGCGCGTCGCGGCGGACCGTGCGGCGCGCGAGCGTGCGCGGCTCGCCGTCGAAACGAAGAGGCTCGCCGCCGAAACCGAGAAGCGTGCCGACCAGTTTGTTGAGACATGGAAGAAGGAGAGCACCATAGCCCGCAAGGCACCGACATATGCGGCGCGCGACGAGGCGCGCGCCAACCTCACGAGCATGGCGAAGAGCCTCCACCGCGATCCGCAACTCGAGTCGCTCCTTGAAAATCGCCGCGCCCAGCTCGGGCTGGACGCTATGAGAGGGAAAACGCTGTCTCAGGATCTCCAGCTAAGTCTAGGCGCTGGACGCGGGCTGGGGATATCGATGTAGGATGCGTCCATGACACGCAAACTCACCCCCGCCGCCCCGCCCTCCAACGATGCCGCTAAAGCCTTTGACGATTTGCGCAGCGAAATTTCCCTGCAACGGACCGCGATCGAAGGGCTTACGTCCGCCAAGGAAAAGCTCCCCGACTATTCGCTTACGCTTCGTGAAATGGAAGAGCGTCTCGATCAGATCGACCAGCATATCGCGAGCATCAACGACAAACCCGCGATGCGCCTTACGCCGTTGACCCTTGCCGCCGAAAGTCACCAGGCATCGATGGCTTATGGTGCCGAGGATCGTAAATCCGTCGGTGAAGCTCGCGACGCGCTTTCAGAGTCACTTGGCCGCGTTGAGGGCATGATCAAGCAGCGACGGTCAAACGACGAGCAGGACTGGTGGGTGACGTGGGCGGCAACCGGGGGTGTTCTGTTTGGCGCGTTCATGGCTTTGATTGGCGTCGCGACCTGGAGTTGACGCCGGCTGGAGTTGCCCGCGGTTTTTGCATGGACAGCAAAATGTTCAGCTAGTCATGTCCGGAATGCGCCTGATGTCGGCCATACCACCAGCATCGAACAAAGCCCGAAAGCCGACATTGTAGAACGGTCCGTAGCGCCAGCGGGGATAACGGCTTTGCCATTCGCGGCACCGACTGCCGTTCCCCGTTCGCCATCGGAAACGCATAGGCAAGGTAGCGCGCCTGTTAGGCGTGCCGATCCACAGCTAGCTCTTCCCCCCGAAACGGGGCGTCGCGGCCTACTCTTCCACCGCGGGGATAACTTAGATTGAAGAAGCCGACTCTCGAAACGCTAGGGCCGGATGGTCAAAAGCCCTCCAAGCGTCATCCGTTCGTAGCCGTCGACCCAATCTATCGCTCCTCGATGGATGATGGTGAATTCGGTCGCCGCGAGTTTCTTGACCCCGACCTTATACCCCTTGGACGGCCTCTTATTTTCGCCAATACCGATCTCGATCGCCCAGCACTCGCCATTTGGCCACCTGAGCACCAGATCGATTTCGTCTAGATCGGCCTCTCGCCAGACGAACACCTCCGCTTCCAATCCGTAGCGCTGGCAGATTGTCCGGACTACGAACCCTTCCCAACTTCTGGCAAAATATGAACGGCCTTTTCCGATCTGCTGCCACTTGGGATTGAACAGGCGATGCAGCACTCCGGTATCGCAGAAATAGTAGATGTCCGGCCGCCCCTCGTCGGGCAGGCAGGGAAGGCGAAAAATCAGCCCGGCCGCACAAAAATGATCGACGAGATCGTTGAAGGACTGGGTATCATAACCGAGACTCCTTTGCAGCGTGTCGAGATTGTGTCCGTTGTGCCGCGCGAAAATACGAAGCAGTTTGCCTGCATCAATGGCAACGCCGCGCCGGGTCATCTCCGGAACGATGACAAGGTCGGTCGCGATCAAATCATCCAGGTAAGCCTGGCTGACCTCATCGGTTGGCGCGAACAGGCTGGCCCGAAAACCGCCGCGCAGCCAATGTACATTCAGATCGAAGGAAGCCAAGACGGCTTCGGGTTCTGCCTCGGCCGCAGCCGATTTCATTAGATCGGGGACTGACAGAGGCGGCACCCATTCCCATGCCTCTACTCGCTCGGGAGCGGCGCGATTACGGCTTTTGACGCCGTCAGTCACGCGACAGATCAATGACCTTCACGACGACATTCCCATCGCGCGCGGCCTTACTGCACCTTGTGAGAGCCTCCTCAAGCTCGAAAGGCGTCGCGGGCTTTGAGATGCCGGACCCTTTTGGAGCACCTGTGAGCGCCTTGCCGCGATTGCCGAACCAAAGAACCAGCAAAATTCCATATCCGCCGGCTTGATGGTCGGCTGCCTGCTGTGCCAAAAGTTGATCGTCCGCCGCGCGCCAAAGGTCGCTGTGCCACTGCCCCTTGACCTCGATCGGTAAATGCAGCTCAGCGATGACGCAGGCGATGTCGCCTTCCCGATCATTGCCGAGGTGCTTTTCGGGGCTGAATTCGATTTGGTCCTCATGCTGCTGGAGGATTTCAATGATCCTGTCGCGGCATTGCTCCTCGTCGTGCGGAGTTTTTTTGTCGTCGCGAACGAAGGTGACCCAAGTGTCGGTGGGATTATTCTTTATCTGTGCCTCGACAAGCTCGATCAGCTGTAGAACGCGAACCTGGAGGTCGCGCAGGTTGTGCGGTGGTCCCGAAGTCAAAATATCTGCCAGCGCTTGCACGGAAAGCGTGGAACGCGCCTGCTCGGCCCTTTGCCGGCGGTTTTCGGCGAGCACAGCAAGCACGCGATCACGATAGCCATCTTCGACGCCGGCGAGCGCCTCGAGCAAATCCGCCCCGCGACCGGAAAGATCGGTGCCAAGCCGGTCGATCATTCGCGAGAGAGCTTCCGTTGCGTCCCACGGATTGCTCTCGCCCGTCGTTACGCCCGAGGGGCGATGCATCAGCGGGAAGCGCTTCCGGAAATGCTCGATCAACCAAGCCGTCAGTTCCAGCGACATCGCCTCGGGCGCACCGTCATAGGGTCGCCGCGCGCCCATTCGCGATCGCACCGCCCAGAAAAGCCCCGGCTGGCTCGAAGCCACTGTCTCAAGCGCTGGCGCCATGGTTTCGAAATTTGTGATCAGCGCGGCGGCATGCCAATTGTGCAGCCGTTCCTCGTTTAATTCCTTCATGGCAAGCCGTTGCTCGATCAGCGGAGCGAGAATGGCCCAATCTCCTTTTCGGAGGAGCACGTCCATGAGCTCGGCCTCGGGCCGGAAGTGCATATCAGGAAAACGATGGAGCCATTCCGCAACAAGACTATCGACGAGATGGGGATGCGCGGCGCGCCCTTCCTGCAAAATCTCATGAAGACCCGTGGTGAATTCGCTGACCTTGGCGAACGATGGTTCGACTATGAGGCGGGCATATTCTTCGAAGGCTCCCTTGTCGGAAACGACGCGATCCCAAATGGCCTTTCGAAGATCGGACCATTCGTCGGACTGGAGCGCAAAATTCGCGGAATGGAGCTGCGCGGCAACCAACTGGTCGCGTGTCAGATCGCCCAGTGCGCCTGTCGTACGAAACCGCTCGGCAAGGCCTGCCAGCAGAATATAGCGCGCGCTCCACATCCGGTTCTCGGCATAGCTCGCGGCCGCATCGGCAGCGCTCGGTTCGAGCGGAAGGATACCGAGATAGGTTTCTAGACCTATTCGGATCGACGGAAGCATGTCCTCGCCGCACAAAGCAATCAGGCGCGCCTCCGCGCCTTCGAGACTTTCAAGATCTGAGTATCGCGCAAAATATACGTTCGCGACCTGCTGGATCACACCGTAGCGCGCCTGCTCGACCTGCTCGCGTTCCTTGGATACGTCCTCCCGGAAGCTAGCCCAGCGCACCTCGCGCTCGGACGCTCGCTCGGATCGCTTTTTTTCCTGTTCGACTTCCCAAGGGCGCCTCTCCGGGTTGAGTAAGGAATCGAGCAGCGCGTGATATTCGTCGTCGCTACCGGCAAAGCGTCTTGCCGCTGCGCGCGTCTCGACACCCTCGGTTTCGGAGTGGCGGATCCATCGCACTGCGGCTTCCCAAGGGAAACTCGTATCCTGCCTGTCGAGAAACGCAGCGAGATCGGCATCGGTAAATGCAAGGTCGTGCTTAGCATCGGCCATTTTATAGCTGGCCTCGAAAAACTCCTCAGGCGTCTTGATGTGCCCCAATTTGTGAAACTGGATGGCACGCCGGACTTCGTCGTTCTCGCGCAGAAAGTCCCCTATCGTCTTCTCGTCGCTCGCAACGTAGCTGTCCCGGCCGCCAAATGCCTCCAACCATCTAATCAGCCGCACGGCATCAACCGGACCAACCATCAATTGCCGTGCGACGAGCGCATCGCCTAGCCCGATCACGTCGGTTGATTCGATACTGCGATATTCCGGCAGGAGCGCGTCCGCGTAATCAGCGAAACAGTCGAGGAAGGAGATCAGACGAGCGTCGGGCACGTCCTGGCGATAGCGCCAGGTTTTGGCTGACATGCGATCTTCGCCCTCTTGGGGAACGGCGCAAAGAGAATTGCCGCAATCGGCCATGATCGTCTGCACGACCTGCTCGTCATCGAACAGGTCAAGACCTGCCTCGAGCATAATGTTCGAAGCGAGCCTTGTTGAATCATGCGTCGCTTGCCGGCGAAGCTCTTCCACCATAGCCCGAATATCTTCTACGCCCATATTTCCCATGACCGCTTCGGAAAGCTCCTGCCGCAATGCGTAGAAGTGGCACTTCTCATTCAGCACCGCGGTGCGCAGCTGAGACACGACATCTTCCGGGAGTTGTTCACCCTTGAACTGGGATGCCAGCAAAAGGCGCAGCCGTTCGTTGCGGTTTTGGTCGAGCACGGCATCAATCGAATGCTCGCGCATATGTCCGCGAACGAGGGCCTTCGCCCGAAACTCGCCCCATCCCGCGAAATAGGGATCTGCCTTCGCAAGCTTTTCGAGCGCGCCGAAGAGCGCTTCCGCCTCATCATCGCGAAGCGCGTCGGCATCACCATATTCGACCACCGCCATCGGATCGGTCTTGATGACTCGGAGCGAGAAGTCCCGGTATTGCGCCAACCATGCAAAAAGCCCGCGCAAGCTGGCTGGAACGACATGATGAACGGTGAGCGCTGCCAAAAGCCGCTCGCGCGCCTGATCCGATTTCGCCTGACGTGTGAGCCATCTTGCAGCAAGCCACTCGCCGATACGGCGGTGGGTGTAAATGAGCCGATTGGGATCGCCGGGATAAGCCCGCACCAGTCGATTGCCCGAGACGAGATTCCAATCCGGATTGCCTGGAAGAGGCTGCAGTTCCGACAAGCGCAGGTCTTCATCGTTCGGAGCCGCAGCGGCCTTCGCCAACGCCGCCTTGCCCGACAGGATCAGCGCGGCGAAGGCCGCGCCGAGAACATCCAGCCGAGCGTCCATGGAAACTTCGGCGGCGCGCTCGCGCCGGACCTGATTTCCTTCGGGCAAGTTCAGCTCGACATAACGCGAGAACAGATCGCCGGTCGTCTTCGGCGACTGGCCTGCCCTAACCACTTCAGCAAGCATGATCAGCGTTTGCGGATTGCCGAGCCATTCGCTGAAGCCCAAGCGCTTGTAATCGGCAAAGACGGCTGCCGCTCCCTCGGATCCGAGTTCGCCGGTAAGAAATCCGCGGATTTGGCCTTCAACGAAGGGCTGCAACTGTAATTCTAAGGGCGCCACGCCGAACGTTTCCCTGATCAGGGAAACAGTGGTAGCGGCCTGCCAGTCTTCGGATCGGCAGCTCAGAATGAAGCGACCAACACCGGATTGCTCGATCTTCGCGAGCGCGCCGTTGACTGCCTCGCCCTCCCTGAAGGCTGAGGCTTCGTCAAGCGCATCGACCAAGAGACAATCCATGCCTGCGACAAGCTTGACCGGATCGTGATGGTTGATGAGACGCTGCGCGGTGACGAGCTTGACCCTCTGGTCCTGCAATTCTTCAAGGAGGCGGGACTTCCCCATTCCCGCTTCGCCAAGAATGATGAGGTTCGCCGAGAGAGCCAGAAGGTCGGTGTGATGGATCAACCGCTCCGAGCCATCGATCCGAATGGTTAGCGCGCGAGGCAGAAAGTGCGGGATCGGCATCGTTCGAAGATAGCGTCCGCGACAAGGAATTAAACCTCAACCTAACCCCAAAATGCTGTTTAAGGCCCATGGCGTCGATGAGGCGGATGTTTGGCTGCGCAATACGTCCGCTTTTACCGGAACTGCCTTACAAGCGGACAGTCTCAAGTCGGCCAGATCCCGCGGCTGCGTGGAGTGGGCGGCCGGACGGATTCAGCGAGGGGACTGCCGACCGCTCGCGCCCCTGCGGGCAAACAGACCCGCAGACATCGACACTAAATACCGAATGTAACGTGGCCATCCTGATCGATAGGCCAGTTCGGATTCCAGGCTATCTCCCACGCATGATCGTCCGGATCGGCCACATATCCTCGAAAACCACTGTGAGGCGGGGCGTCTGCCGGCCGGATGATACGCCCACCTGCTTGGACGAGCAGGTCGATTGCGCTTTCGACCGCCGCTCGGCTCGAGACATTGTGCCCCAGCGAAAAGGCGCCGGGCGACAAAAGACCGGAGCGGTTCATATCCGTCTCAAGGGCCGACTTCTCGAACGTGCCGAGTACAAAGCCGTTCATCTGGTAGAAGATGATCTCTTTATTCTCAAAGACGGGCGTCCATCCAAATCCCTCAACATAAAATCGGCGGGACCGCTGCAGATCTCGGATGCCGAGCGTGATGACGGAAATCTGGTGTTGCATATCCAAGCCTTTCATTCGCTACCGCACCATTTCGCTAGCGTTCCAGGTCTTGGGACACGACGCCGCAGCGAAGGTCAGGGCCCGCTTCTGCGGGGATCGGGCTAACCGCACCGATCTCCCCTTTCTCGACGGTCAGTTTTTAGCGATTCAAAACTGCAGCGGCAAGGGCGATGAGCCGTAGTGTCGATTCGAAGCTTCACCGGAGGATGTCAGCTTCTCATGGTTCAGCTTTCAAAAGATGCCCGACCGCTAGCGGCCAAAGACTTCCGCTATGGAATCTGGCGCTGATCCGTGGCGTAAACGGAATAGCGTCATTGGCCATTCCGCCTCAATCGCGAGCTTAATGTCCGGTTGTCCCGAGACAGTTGGGGGCGGTCCTGCTAGGAGCCTAGCATGACCTTCAACCTCTCCGGCGGGCCGGCCGAAATCGCGATTGATTTCGGAACGGCGAATATACGAATAATCCACCGCGATGGAGGCGTCATCTTCGACGAGCCCTCGCTTTGCTGTCTTGTTGGCCTGCACGATCAGCCCCGGTTTTTTGCTGCCGGTGCGCCGGTTCGTGCGATGACGGACAGAACGCCCGCGGGAATGCGTGTCCGGCGGCCACTAAAACGAGGGGTTCTGCAAGATATCGGGGCCGCCACGCACTTGCTCCGCTATGCTGCTTCGCCCGTGATCAGACGCCGGAGTTTCAGAACTCCGCGTGTCATGATCGGATTACCAGCGGACGTGACGAAGGCCGAACGAAACGCCATGCTCACTGCTGCACGCGACGCGGCGCTAAATCCAATTGGCTTCGTGTCGGAGCCGCTCGCTGCGGCAGTCGGGGCGAACATCGAGATCGATGCTCCGAAAGGGACGATGATCGTCGAATGCGGGGCGGGCACGACCGAGGTCGCTGTTTTGTCGCTGGGCGGCGTCTGCCTTACGCGTTCGCTTCGCGGCGGCGGGGCTGAGCTCGACGCGGCGATCGGCGAATATCTTCATGCCCGGTACAAACTGCTCGTCGGCCGCGGCAGCGCCGAGCAGCTTAAATATGCGCTCGGCGAAGCATTTACCCCGGGCGGCGCTCCTGACGCGATCGAAGTCAGGGGACGAAGCCTTGTGTCCGGATTGCCGACGGCTATCCGCATCGCGCCGATCGAGCTCGGCGAAGTGATCGAAAGACATGCACAGCACATCGTCGATCTCATCCTGGAGCTGCTCGCCGATACGCCGCCCGAGTTGAGCAAGGATATCCACGGCCAAGGTATTCTCCTTACCGGCGGGGGCGCCGCTACGCCCGCACTCCGGCAAAAGATCGAAGACGGAACCGGTCTTCGCGTGACAATTGCTGAAGAGCCTGCCCTGTGCGTCGCTAGAGGGCTGTTCAAAATCCTGCAAAATCCGTCACTCAGGAGTTGATTAGGACACGGGCGCCGGCTGGGTATCGGCTTCGCGCACAATCAATATATCCCCTTCGAGGGTATCGAGAAGCTTGCGGTGAGTGCTGCCGATCAATGCATCGAACAGCGCCCCATGCCCGTTGCTCCCTACGACGGTGAGATCAATGCGATGATCTTCGACATAATCGGGGAGCAAGGCTTCGGGCGATCCAAAGGCCGCGATTGCCTTGACCCCCTGCTGGAGAGTGCTGTTCGCGAAACCTCCATTCCGTAAAAGCCGGTTCAGTTCCGCTTCCTTTTGCGCGGCTTCCCGCGTGAAATCGCGATCATCCAGCAGGCTCGAATAAGGAAAGTCAAAGGCATGAAATAGGGTAAGCGCGGCGCCCGGGAAGTACGCCGACGCGACGCGAAGCGCCTCCAGCGAGTCTTGCGAAGCGTCGGTCGTGGCCAAGACCCGCGCATAGCCGCCCGCCATACGCTCGCGGACGACGAGCACGGGAATCTGGGTCCTGCGAACCAACCGATCGACGGTGCTGCCGAGGAAGACGCGACCGAGCGTCTCGTCATGACCAAAGCCAGTCACGATCAGATCACATCGCTCACGCTCGGCGATTGCGTGAATCGATGACGCCGGATCTCCTTCTTCGACGATCAGGCGGATATTGCCCGCGCCGCTCCCGATGTCGCGGGCAAGACGCCAACGCATGCGCTCGATCGGATCCGCTTGCCGGCGCCATTTGCGGGGACGGTCGTCGAGCATGTCGGCTGCGCCGGTTTCCGCAACCGCGACGGCGACAAGCTCGGCGGTCCACTGTTCCGCAAGGGCCACCGCACGGTCGAGCGCGCGGTCGCATCGGCAGCTGAGGTCCGTCGCAAAGAGAATTCTGCGGGGGGGCGCTGATTTAGCGATCATATAAGAGTTCCAGTGAAGATGTCGCGGCCGGTCTTAAGGCGATGGGATGTACCTTGCTTGCCCGGCCGCGAACCGGGGTTCATGATGCGCTGACCTCCTGCCGCACGCGCACGATCGTCAACTGGCGCTCATGACCTTCACGATCCGGCCACAAAATCGAGTGGCCCTCGCGCAGCCCGATCAATCCAGCGCCGACCGGCGTGAGGATTGAAATGCGGCCGTCCGAAATGTCGGCGTCCTTCGGAAAAACGAGTTTCACTGAACGGGTCGAGCCATGGGCGTCATGGAACTCTACCGTCGCCCCCATGACGACAACGTCGGCCGGAATTCGCTCGCGAGAATAAAATTTCGCTCGCGTCATCTCGTCGAGCAACATCGCGGAGACCTGTGGCGACCGTTCGGCGGCTGCAAGGGCCAGATCGCCCAGTAAGTCGGCCTCGCTGTCGATCATGTGAATGGGAGGGCGCTTGGAACGCTTCGGTTTTGTCATATTTCTTACTTTCACAGGCGAGCGCGCGCACAAGGGGGCGCTCGTACATTTGAGTGTCGCAAAATTTAAAAGGATGGCCCCCGGGTCAGGGGCGCGAAGCACCATGTGACCGGGGGCAATTAGCCCGCGAGAAGCTGTCCACTTTCGGTTCGAAAACGGCAAAGATGCTGTGCATTGTGCATGGCGGCATGATGCGCCGCAACGAGAGTCGAGTCAACCGCTGCAGCCCCGGTCGGTCGGCGCGGCGGCACCGAATTGAGGTTGTGGGCCGCCGCAACGCGCGAGCAGGGCGGCCCGGATGTGATCAGGGAAGAGCGGCAGTGACGATGATTTCGACCCGATAGTCCGGCGTCGCGAGCTTAACCTCGCCAGTCGCGCGGGCGGGGGCGTTGGCGCCGCCGACCCACTGATCCCAGACCCTGTTCATCGCGCCGAAGTCCTCCATGTCGGCGAGCCAGATCGTCGCTGTCAGAATATGCGACTTGTCAGTCCCTGCCTCGGCGAGGAGGGCGTCGATCTTGTCGAGCACCGCACGCGTCTGCGCGGCCGTATCCTCGCCAGGCGCGCCGATCTGGCCGGCGAGATAAACAAGACCGTTATGGATCACAGCCTGGCTCATGCGCGGGCCCGTGTGATGTCGTTCAATAGTCATGATATGCCTTTCCATATAGTTCACAAGTAGCGTTGGATGCCGAGACCGGCGGGGTCGATCGGGGGCGGGTGGCCGCCGATCAGCGACGTAACGAGGCGTCCCGACCCGCACGCCATCGTCCAGCCCAGCGTCCCGTGTCCGGTATTCAGAAACAGGTTCGCCACCGGCGTCGCACCGATAATCGGGGTACTGTCTGGGGTCATCGGCCGAAAGCCGCTCCAGAAATGCGATGGCGCGGCCATGTCGGCCCCACCGGGGAACAGGTCGCGCAGCGAATGGCGCAGAGTCGCTTCGCGCTGCGCTGGCAGCCGGCCATCAAAGCCCGAGAGTTCCGCCATGCCCCCGACCCGGATCCGGTTGCCGAGCCGCGTGATCGCGATCTTGTAGCTTTCGTCGAGCAGGGTCGACACCGGCGCCCGCGCGGCATCGGCGACGGGCAGGGTGATCGAATAGCCCTTCACAGGATAGACCGGCAGCGAGAGCCCGGCCTGACGCAGGAGGGGCGGGGAGTGGCTCGCGAGCGCCACCAGATACGCGTCCCCGCGGAGAAATCCGGTGGCGGTCCGGACACCTTCGACCCGGCCCGCGCGCATTTCGAAACCGGCGACAGGCGTATCATAGCGCAACTCGACCCCCATCGCGGGAAGGTGAGCGGCAAGCTGGCGGGTGAACAGGTGACAATCGCCGGTCTCGTCGCCAGGGAGACGAAGACCGCCGACGAAGTGTCCTTGGGCACCCGAAAGACCAGGTTCGACGTCGACGCAGCCTTCTCGGCCGAGCAACTCGTAGGCGACGCCATATTGTTTGAGCACCGCGATATCTCCCGCGCTGTCGTCAATCTGCTTCTGGGTCCGGAATAGTTGGAGCGTGCCCTGCGAGCGCTGGTCATAGTCGAGCATCAGCCTTTCGCGAAGGGTGATCAGTTCGTCGCGGCTATATTCGGCCAGCCGTACCATGCGGCTCTTGTTGAGCGCATAGCGGGCGGGCGTGCAGTTTCGCAGCATTGCGAAGACCCACCGCAGCATCGCCCCATCGATCCGGGGACTCAGGATCAGCGGCGCATGTTTCATGAACAGCCAGCGCATTGCCTTGACCGGAATGCCGGGCGCCGCCCAGGGCGACGCATAGCCGGGCGAAATCTCCCCGGCATTGGCGAAGCTCGTCTCAAGCGCGGGCCCCGGTTGCCGGTCGACCAGCACGACCTCATGCCCGGCTTCCGCGAGGTAAAAGGCGGACGTTACGCCGACCACACCGGCGCCGAGAACAATGACTCTCATGCCGCCGCCCCGTCGCGTGCGGGGCGCATCTGCCCGTTTTCGATCACGAAGCGAGCGTGCCGCGGCCCAAGTCCGGTCAGGATTTCATAAGCGATAGTACCCGCATTTCGCGCGACATCCGCGAGCGACTGCGATGGGCCGAGCAACTCCACAAAATCTCCCTCCGAAATATTGTCTTCGGCAAGACCGCCGATGTCGATCGTGAGGCTGTCCATGGAGATGCGCCCGACGATGGGAAGCCGCACGCCTTGGTGCCAGGCCGCGCCGTTGTCGCCGAGGCTCCGCGGCCAGCCATCGGCATAACCCGTCGCAATCGTTGCGATCCGCTGTGTCGCGGGCGCGACATGGTCGAGGCCATAGCCCACCCCGGTGCCGGCCTTGATCGTGCGGATCTGAAGGATCCGGGCATCGAGGCGCACCGCCGGCTGCAAGCTCATGGCCTCCGGGACCGGAGCGACCCCGAACAGCGCGACGCCGGTACGCACCACGTCGCGGTGGAAGGTGCGCGGTAGGAAGGCGCCGGCACTGTTCGCGATCGACTTCGGCACTGCGGGAAAATGCCCGGCCACGGCCTCGAACCGGCTGAGCTGTTTCATGCTTACGCTGTGTGCGGGCTCGTCGCCGCAGGCGAGGTGCGTCATCAGGAGCTTGAGGTCGAGCTCCCCGGCTAATTCAGGATCATTTGCAGCGGCCAGCGCCGTATCGGGAGACAAGCCGAGACGGGACATGCCGGTGTCGATCTGAAGCGCGGCCGGCAACGGCCGCGCCTCAGATCGAGCATGTGCTCGCCAGGCGGCGAGCTGCGATGCCGAATTGAGCACTGGAACGAAGCCCGCGTCGGCGCAGGCCGCTTCGCTGCCTGGGTCGAGACCATTGAGGATGGTGATGTCAGAACCCGCACCAACGACGCGTGCGAGCCGCTCAGCCTCGCACAACCGCGCGACGAAAAAGCTGCTGCAGCCAGCACGGAGCAGGGCTGCTGCGACGTCCGCGGCCCCTAAACCATAAGCATCGGCCTTGATGACCGCCCCGCATTTGGCAGGTGCGACCCGCTTGGCAAGACTATGGAAATTCGCCGCGATCGCGTCGCAATCGACGATCAGGCAGCTCGAGTGGGGCGGAACAGACGGTCGCAATTCGATCTCCCTCGCGATCGAGGATAGCGCGTGTGATGCGCAATTTTTCGCCGAATCCACCAATATAGATGCTAATTTCCCGGTTTCTTGACATGATCTGCGATTAAATGGAGGAATCTTCGTGCCGACTCTGAATGAAATGGATCGCCGCATCCTGAACAGTCTTCGGTTGAATGCCCGGATCACGAATAGCGACCTCGCTGCCGAGGTCGGCCTTTCCCCTTCCGCGTGCCTGCGGCGCGTGCGGCTGCTTGAGCAATCGGGTGTGATCCGAGGCTATACGACGATTGTGGCAGGGGGGTCGGCCGACGAAGGCATGGTGGCGATCGTGCAGGTGGAACTCGAGCGCCAGTCGGAGGAATATCTGTTGCGGTTCGAGGCGGCTCTCCGCCGGCACGCTGAAATCCAGGAATGGTTCCTGATGACCGGCGACGGCGACTATATTCTGCGTGTTCAGATCGGCGGGATCGATGATTATGGCGCCTTCCATCGCGACGTCTTGTCGCGATTGCCCGGCGTTGCGCGCATCACGTCGAGCTTCGCAATGCGCAGCCACCGCAGGATGTAATTGCGCGTCGCGACGGAGCGGCCACGGCGTCGATTTGGCCCTTTGATGCTGCCATGCTACAAGGCCGCATGACCTTTCACTCGGTTCTCCGTTTCCTTGACCATGCCGGCAGCCTGCTGACGCGCGGTCCCGCCTCGGTTCGCAGCCTCCTCGCCTGACGCGCGACGGAGCCGCTCCCGAGGCTCGATAGCTGGATCCGACTGCGATCCTCCCCAATTCTTATCCCTAAGAGGGACCCCGCGATCTGCGGGTTCATGACGGCGTCTTCACGCCTGGAGTTTATAATGGATACCCCGATTTCCGAAGCCGAGGCTTTCGGTCTTTTGCAAACTAGACGTGATGCGTTCACGACGGCGGCCACGCCGTTTCTCGTCGGAGTCGATATCGATACCCCGACCGGCGCCGCCGCCGCCGACAGCTTGCTGAACATGACGATTGCGGCCTATGAAGGACAACTGGCTCCCGAAGCGAGCGCGCGTGGGTTCCCGCGTGCAGTCTACAGCCTTTTCGGCGACAATCTCGTTCCGTTGCTGAAGGACGTGCTCGGCACGTCGTTGCCAGTGGCCTTCCTGGCGCGGTGCGTCGATTCCTATTGGCGAAGCGCGACGCGCGCGATGGCTCCGCAATGACCAAGGAGCTTGTTTGGGTAACGCGTACCGACCCCTTCAACCGGCTGACGGCCAAACGCCTCGCCGGGGCCGGCTATGAACCGCTGAGCGCCCCCGCGCTGCGCGTGGTCGCGATGCCGGCTCGGCCTCTGACGGCAGTTCCGGACGCGCTTGTGTTCACGAGCCTGAACGGAGTCAGGATGCACCGCTTTTTCCCGGCGCTCGCCGATCTCCCTGTGTTCACGGTCGGTGACCATAGCGCGCGCTTTGCGCGGGCGCGCGGCTACAGCCGGGTGACCTCGGCAGCGGGGAACATAACCGATCTGTGCCGGGTGATACGGCTTGGTCTCAGCGCCCCGGCTGACATTCTTCATGTCGGAGCTGTTAGCCCGGCTGGCGACATGGCTGCCATGCTCGGATCCTCTTACCGCGTCAGACGCCTGCCGGTTTACGACATCGAGGAGAGCGATCCGCGCGACCTCGAATGGATTGCAGGCCGTCTCGAGGCGATCGGACATATCATAGTGCATTCGCCGCGCGCCGGGCTTCATGTCGCGCGCTGGCTGGACGCGGCTATGCCGGACTGGACGGGGGTGGCGCATTGCATCTCTCCCGCGGCGGCCGAGCCCTTCCGGGCGCTTCCCGGGATCTCGGCCCGGATATCGAACCGGCCCGACGAGCGGTCGCTGCTCTCGGCCCTGGTCGAAAATCGCCGGCCAAGAACCTCGATTGCGGCGGCAGTGCGCGGCTTCGATCGATCTGGCGGCGCCCGGCAGGTGCGAATGGCCGACGCCGGTCATGCTTGACTTCCCCGGCTTCACCGCCATCTTGGTAGTATCATGAGCGATACCGCTTCATCTCTTTCGCGCTTTGCGCACTATGTGGGCCGGCTGCTCGAACGCTAGCCGCCCCGGATCCGCGCGCTGCGGGCCCGGGGTGTTTCCCTTGATCACAGGCAGCGCAGCTTCACCGACCAGGCAGGCTAAGGCCGACGCTTCGAAATACAGCGTCTCGGCCCGGCAGGTATGTTGGCATTCCAGCCGAATGACCCCCGTTTAGTCGGCAAGCATTTTTGTAGCCGCTGCCACGAGAACGCCGCCGCGCCTTAGGCGCGGGGGCGATGGAGATTTACGTGAACGGCCCTCTGCGACAGCAAGCTCTGTTCAGCCATCTGATTAAAGATGCCGCGCGCCGTGCGAGTTCGATGCTGGCACTCCCGCACGAGGCTGCGCGCCTGCGCTCGCCTGCCGAGGACGGCATGACCCCGATTGAGCTGTTCGAACATTCCCCGCTTGCTGAAGATCAGCTCATCGCGACGGCGCTGCGCCTATCGCCAAGTGCGGCTCATCCGAGGGCCATCGCGGGCGCTTTACAACGCCATTTCACGACCCCGCCGGGATGGCTTGCCGTCGAGGCGCAGCGCCGTGCGGCCTGGACCGACTTGGCCGGGCGCGGGCTCCCCCTGGAACGGGCCGCACATACCGCGGCCGGCATCGAGGAGCATTTGAACGGCGGCGACGGGGAAATTTCGTCCAAGCTGCGGGCCTATGCGGACCTCTACAGCGATCTTTGGTGTGACCCGAGGATTGCCGCACCGGCTCCGGCGCGGCGCGAGATGCTTGCACTGGTGAGCGTGCTGCACGCGCGTTGCGCGTCGCTCGAGGGCATGGAGGACGCGCCATGAGCAAGTCGTCGCCCCGTTCGCCAGGCGAACCGTGGGAGATTGGATGTCGAACGCAGATGCTGTTGCTCGTGACCTTCGTCGTCCTGTTCGTCGCCGCTTGCTGGATGGTCGGGTCCATGGTCGCGACCTCACCTTAGATATTGGAGTTAGATCATGTTAAGCGAAGTGGCAGAATCGAGCCTTCGCTGGAATTACAGCCTTGAAGAAATACTCGGCCTCATTGTCGTCGCCGGGGTCGTCGGAGCTTACAGCCTCTTGTTCGCAGTGACGCGCCAGCCGCGGCGCGGCTGGGCCATCGCCGCCTGCGTGTCCTTCACGCTCATGGCGGCGATGATCTGGGCAAGCCCGTCCCAACCCCGTGTGGCCGTGGCGGCGATCGCAGAAGCGGGAATGTAACCTCGCGAACGCAGGCCAGCACGACGATCATTCCGGGCTTCCCTGAGGGGCCTCAAAGGAGCATTAACAATCAGCAATTATGAATCACGGATCGAGCGGTGGCGACCCCGGTCACCGACGCTGCAGGAGGTCGAGAAATCGCTCGATCGCTATCCCGACCTGAGCGAGCCGGAACTCGCCGCGCTGATGCGCCAGTTCCGCGGCCTGTCGCTCGTCGACAAGGCTGTGATCATGGGCGACGTGCAGCTCTCGCGAAAGCTGGCGCTTTTTTATCGCGATCACGAGCCCGATTTGCAGGCGCCGGTCGCCGGGCTCTTCCTCTACATTCTCTTGCCCGCTGCGCTCGCCGTCGCAGGCGTACGGCTTTTTCTGGGCTAATCGCACCGCAGGCGACGAACATCGCGTATCCAAATCAAGCCGTCTGCCGGCCACGGAGTGTCCCTTGCCTTTCATTCGTTTCACCCCGCTCGCCGCGAGCGTAGCCGCAGCGCTTCTCGCGCTACCGGGTCTTCCCGCAATATGGGCCTGGTCGTTGCTCGTCGTCGGCGCCCTCTTATCCTTGGTCGGGCTCCATGATCTTCAACAGCCGCTTCATTCGGTGCGCCGAAACTATCCGATCGTCGGCCGCCTGCGCTGGTTCTTCGAGGATATTCGCCCTGGCATCCGGCAATATCTCTTCGAAGACGACCATGAGCAAACGCCCTTTTCGCGAAGCCAGCGTTCGCTTGTCTACGCGCGCGCCAAGAACGAGGTCAGCGACCGCGCTTTCGGTACGCTCGTCGACGTTTATGAGAATGGCTATGAGTTCATCGCGCACTCGACGCGGCCTGTACCGGTGGCGGACCCAGCCAGCTTCCGTATCCCGATTGGCGGCGACGCCTGCCGCAAACCCTATTCGGCTTCGATCTTCAATATTTCGGCGATGAGTTTCGGCGCGCTTAGCGCCAATGCGATCCGCGCGCTCAACAAGGGTGCAAAGCTCGGCGGATTTGCGCATGACACGGGTGAGGGGTCGATCAGCTCCTATCACCGCGAACATGGCGGCGATCTTATCTGGGAAATCGGCAGCGGCTATTTCGGGTGCCGCGACGAAAATGGCGCGTTCGATAACGGACGCTTTGCCGAGCAGGCCTCTGATCCACAGGTGCGAATGATCGAACTCAAGATTAGTCAGGGTGCGAAACCCGGGAAGGGCGGCATCTTGCCTGCCGAAAAGGTGACGCTCGAAATCGCCACCACGCGCGGCATCCCGATGGGCCGCGACTGCATATCGCCGCCGGGGCATTCGGCGTTCAGCACGCCGATCGAGCTTGTCCAGTTCATCGAGCGCCTGCGCGAATTGTCCGGGGGGAAGCCCGTAGGGTTCAAGCTGTGCGTCGGACAGCCTTGGGAGTTCATGGCGATGGTCAAGGCCATGCTCAAGACCGGCATTCTTCCCGATTATATCGTCGTCGATGGCGCCGAAGGCGGCACCGGCGCGGCTCCACTTGAATTCACGGACCATCTCGGCATGCCGCTCCGCGAAAGTCTGTTGTTCGTTCACAACACGCTGGTCGGTGCGGGAATCCGGCAGAAGATCAAGGTAGGCGCTGCCGGCAAAATCGTCAGCGCCTTCGACATCGCCACAGTCATGGCGCTTGGTGCCGACTGGACCAACGCGGGACGGGGCTTCATGTTCGCGATCGGCTGCATCCAATCGCTGTCGTGCCACACGAACGAATGCCCTACCGGAGTCGCTACGCAGGATCCGATGCGGCAGCGTGCGCTAGTTGTCGGCGACAAGGCCGATCGCGTTTATAATTTTCACCGCAATACGCTGTTGGCGCTGTCCGAGATGATCGCTGCAGCGGGACTCGATCACCCCAGCCGACTTGGTCCGCACCATCTTGTCCGCCGCGTCAGCCTTACCGAAATCAGGCTGTTCTCGCAGCTGCACATCTTCCTGGAGGACGGAGAATTGCTGAGCGGCGCGTCGGATCGCGACTTTTACGGTGCCGCGTGGCGCCTCGCTCAGCCCGAAAGCTTCGACATGAGAGTGTAGCTACGAGGCTGCTCGCCTTCCTTTGCCATGTCGACGCGGCGTCTACCGTTCCGGCTGGCTGTCTCCCGACTCCGGGTCAGGTGGAACGCCGGCATTCGCCTCGCTGCGGTCGCGGTAGATCGCCGCCCGGGCGAGCAGCATCAGCGTCACGGGTGTTGTCAGGGTGACGAACAGCGCGATCAAGATCTCGTGGATGACGGGCCGGGTCTGAAGCACGGAGAAGCAAAGAGCCGAGCCAGCGAGAATTGCTGCCATCCCCGATGTGGCGCCGAGTGTCGGCGCGTGCACACGCTCGTAAAAACTGTGCAGCCGCAGCAGCCCCGCTGCGCCAAGCAGGGTGATCGCCGCGCCGCCGAAAACGAGCAAACCCACGACGATTGCGGCCCATGTCGGAAGGTCGGGTGCCTGGATCATTCGATCACCTCTCCGCGCATCAGGAAGCGGCCGAGGGCCACTGTACCGGTAAAGCCGAGAAGCCCGATGACCATTGCCGCCTCGAAATAGAGCGTCCGCCCTGTCTGGATCCCGTAAGTGACGAGCAGCAGCATCGCGGCGAGATAAAGCGCATCTAGCCCGAGAATCCGATCCTGGGCCCGGGGACCTCTAAGCATGCGAAAGACAGCGCAGCCCATGGCAAGGCCGAGGAGGATTTGCGACGCCGTGATCGTTAGCGCGAGAAGCAACATGGTCATTCGAATATCTCTATCAGCAGCTTCTCATAGCGTTCCTGTATCAGCCGAGCCCATTCCTGCTCGTCGACAAGGTCGAGCACATGTATGAGAATGATGTGGCGGTGAGCGTCGTGCTGCACCCACAGCGAACCAGGCGTGGCGGTGATGATGATCGACAGCATGGCGAGCGCGTCGGGGCTGCGAAGCGCTGTCGAAAGCTCGATAAATCCCGAATTGCGTTCTGGCGGCCGCAGCAAAATAATTTTTGCGACGGCGATATTCGAGCGGATGATATCGATGAAGACGATCAAGGCGAGCCTGACCGCGGCGCGGCCGAGCCTGAGCGTGGGGCGCTCGGGCCTGAGCGACAGCATCGTGCGCGAGACCATCACCGCGATCAGGGCGCCGAAGAGAATATGCCCCGGCGAAAAGCCCGTCAGCAAAATCCACATCGCCAGAAGCGCCAGGGTGAGCAGCGGGAAAGGAATGGCTCGGCGGATCATCGCTCGCTTCCGGCTTGCGGTGCGTCGGTTACTGCGGCGACATAGTGCGCGGGCTGGTGCAGCGCGGACGAGGTTTTCTCGAGATATGCCATGACTGGCCCAGCCCAGAGCATCAGGCCCAGACAGACCGTCAGCAGCAAGCCGATCGGGATCACTTCCACAAGGCTGAGCCGCGATGGTGCCTCCTCGCCGGGCGTCCAGAGCAGGTCGATTCCCGCGCGCGTCATGATGATCATCGTCGCCAAACCCGAGAGGATGATCAATCCGATCAGGATCCAGCCCGCCGGCTCCACCTCGCTCGCCTTCAGAAGGGCATCGATCATCGCGAATTTCGCGATGAAGCCCGAAAGCGGCGGCAGGCCAGCGAGAAGCAGCGCACAAAAAATGAAACCGCCGCCCAGGATCGCAATCGTGCCGGGGATGATCACCCCTTCCTCGTCGGTGACGTCCTCGATTGCGCCAACATACTCGTCGTCGAATACTGGCTCGGCGATGCCGGCGATCATGTCCTCCTCGTCCGCATTGCGTTCGACGGGCTCGATGATGAGGTAGAGCGCGCTGACCGCGAGCGTCGAGCTGACGAGATAGAATAGCATCGCCGCAATCAGTGCTTCGCCGCCAATGCCGACTGCGGCCAGCAAGGTGCCCGAGGACACCAGCACATAATATCCGGCGACGCGCGTAAGCTGGCGGGCCGAAAGGATGCCGACAATTCCGAAGATCATCGTCGCCAGACCCGCGTAAAGCAGGGCTTCATTTGCAAAGCGGGCAGCTTCGCCCGAGGCGTCGCCGAAGATCAGCGAGGATAGGCGCAACAAGACATAGATGCCGACCTTAGTCATGATGGCGAACACCGCGGCGACAGGCGGTGCGGCGGCGGCATAGGTCCGGGGGAGCCAGAAGCTGAGCGGCCAGATTCCCGCCTTGATAAGGAAGGCGATTCCCAGGATCGCGGCGCCGGCTTCGAGAAGCGCGAGATCGCTGGCGTCGGTGCTCGCGACGCGGAGTGCGAGATCGGCCATGTTGAGCGTGCCTGTGACCGCGTAAAGCAATGCGACGCCGAGCAGGAAAAGGAGCGAAGCGGCGATATTGATGGTAATATAGTGGAGGCTGGCGCTCGTTCGTTCGGTGCCCGAGCCATGGAGTATCAGCCCATAGGACGCCGCGAGTAGAACCTCGAAAAAGACGAAAAGATTGAAAATGTCTCCTGTCAGGAAGGCGCCATTGACGCCCATCAGCAGCAGCAGGAAGAGGGCATGAAAACGAGGACCGGACCGGTCCCAGCGCGCGACGGCATAAAATAGCGCCGTGAAGCCGACGACACTGGCCAAGAGAAGCATCATCGCCGACAACCGGTCGGCGACCAGGACGATCCCGAAGGGCGCGGCCCAGTTGCCGAGGAGATAGACCAGCGGGCCGCTGCCATCGCCTGCGAGCCACAACAGTGCCGCGGCATTTGCAATCAACAGCCCAGCGGTCGCAAGGCTGAGCACCCGTTTCAGAACGCGGCGGCGCTCGTCGAAGGCGAGCATCAAGGCGCTCGCCATCAACGGCAGGATGATCGGCGTGATCACCAGATGATAAATCCAGCCGGTCATGTTTCGCCGTCCTCACCATCAACATGGTCGGTTCCTGTCAGTCCGCGCGAGGCGAGGAGGACGACGAGCAGCAGCGCCGTCGTGGCAAAGGAGATGACAATTGCGGTCAACACCAGTGCCTGTGGCAGCGGGTCGGCGTAAAATGCAGGATCGGCCGATGCGGGGTCGCGGCCGACGATGGGAGGCGCGTCGCTGCGCAGTCGTCCGGCAGCGAGAATGAAAAGGTTCACCGCGTAGGACAGCAGCGATAGCCCGAGGATGACCTGGAAGGTTCGGGGGCGGAAGATCAGCCACAGCCCCGATGCGGTCAAGACACCGATGGCGAGGGCCAGAACGATCTCCATCAGGCGGGCTCCCCAGTCGGCGTCGCGGGCGGGCCGTCAATCGGCGTCTTCGCGCGCGGTGCGCGGATCGACTGGTGCGCGATCGCGATGAGGATGAGCACTGTCGTTCCCACCACGACCGCGAAAACGCCGATGTCGAAGATGAGGGCGGTCGCGAGCGGAATGTCCCCGATCCACGGGATGGTGAGATAGCGCGAATGGCTGGTGAGAAACGGATAGCCGAACGCCCACGCGGCAAGCCCCGTTCCGCACGCGCAAAGAAGACCGGCGCTTATCCATCGGACGGGTTCGACATGAAGGGCGGCTTCGACGGCGCGCGTCCCGTTCGCGATGTACAGAAGGAGGATCGCGATCGACGCCGTGATCCCACCCGCAAAGCCGCCACCCGGCAGATCGTGGCCGCGCATCAACAGATAGATGGCGAACATCAGGATGACGGGGAAGAGCCACTGGATGATCGCCCGCGGAACGAGCAGATAATGGACGAGCGTATCGCCGCGCTCGTGTCCTTCGCGCGCATCGTCGAAGGCGTTCTGCCGGTGCTGCTGCGCCGGCATTTGGACACTTTCCGGTGCCGGGCGGAAGCGGCGAAGCAGCGTGAAGACGGTAAGGGCGACGATCGCGAGAACCGTGATCTCACCCAGCGTGTCAAAACCCCGGAAATCGACGAGGATGACGTTGACGACATTGGTACCGCCACCACCAGGATAGGCTTGCTCGACGAAATAGCGTGACAAGGTGTCGGGCAGGGGACGCGTCATCATGGCATAGGCGAGCGCCGCCATCCCTGCGCCGCCAAGCAGCGCGATGACGAGATCCCCGCCGCGCCGAATGCCGACCGTCCCGGGCTTGTTTCCCGCCGGCCAGACATCCGGAAGCCGCTGCGGCAGCCAGCGCAGACCGAGCAGCAGCAGGACAAGCGTGACGATTTCGACAACCAGCTGGGTCAGTGCAAGGTCGGGAGCCGAAAGCCAGATAAAGCTGATACAGGTGGCAAGGCCTGCCCCGCCGATCAGAACAAGCGCTACGAGCCGATGGAATTTAGCCAGACCCGCTGCTGCGACCGCGCACGCCCCCCCCAATATCCACAACAAGGCAAATATCGGATCGATCAGCGTGTCGGGCGCGGGGCCGCGGGTGTACCCATAGCGCAGAAAGGGCAGCGTCCCGGCGACGAGCGCCGCCGCTATGATGAGGCGCAACTGGACTTGCAGGCGCTTCGTCGCGGACCAGCGCAGAAGCGCGCGCGCCGCCTGGACAATCGCTGCCAGCACCGCCTCGAACGTGCGGCGGCCCTTAAGCTTACCGATGAACGGCGGCCGCTCGGTAGCATTGAGCTTGGCGCGGAAGAGGATGTAGAGCGCCATGCCCCCCAGCAACGCGACAAAGCTCATCAGCAGCGGCATCGTAAAGCCGTGCCAAACGGCAAGGCTGTACTCGGGAGTGTGCTCGCCGAGCACCGATCCAACCGCAGTTGCAAGGAAGGGGCCGATTGTCAGAGCGGGAAACACACCGACGAGCAGGCAAGCGAGCACCAGAATTTCGATTGGCA
Source organism: Sphingopyxis sp. (assembly GCA_051861185.1). Taxonomy (GTDB): domain Bacteria; phylum Pseudomonadota; class Alphaproteobacteria; order Sphingomonadales; family Sphingomonadaceae; genus Sphingopyxis. Next base: position 258,436 of record JBIMKQ010000004.1, on the reverse strand, counting down.
GACGGATCCACGGCGGCGCTTCGCGCAGTTCGTGCGGCAGTCCTGACGGTGCCGGGCCGAAGAAGGTCTGATGAATGAAGCGCACCGAATACAGCACGCTGAACATGCTTGCGAGCGTGGCAAGATAAGGCAGGGCCACGTCGATGACCGTTCCGCTATGAGCCTGAAGGGCTTCGGCGAGAAACATCTCCTTGGACAGGAATCCATTGAGCAGCGGCACGCCGGCCATCGCAGCGGCGGCGACCATCGCGAGTGTCGCGGTGATCGGCATGAAGCGCGCGAGCCCGCTCAGCAGGCGCAAGTCCCGCGTTCCGGTTTCGCGGTCGATGATACCGACGGCCATGAAGAGCGAGGCCTTGAACGTCGCGTGGTTGACCGTGTGGAAAATGGCGGCGACGGCGCCGAGTGGGCTGCCTAGGCCAAGCAGTAGCGTAATGAGGCCGAGGTGACTGATCGTCGAATAGGCAAGCATTCCTTTCAGGTCCTGCTGGAAGATCGCCGACCAGGCGCCGACCAACAGCGTTGCCAGTCCGACACTCGTTACGATGAGGAACCAGCTCTCGGTGCCCGCGAGGACCGGCCACAGCAAGATCAGCAGGAAAATGCCCGCCTTCACAAGCGTTGCGGAGTGCAGATAGGCCGAGACCGGCGTGGGCGCGGCCATCGCATGCGGTAGCCAAAAGTGGAATGGAACCTGAGCGCTCTTTGTAAAGGCCCCGATCAGGATCAAGACGAGCGCGGGAAGATAGGCGGGGTCACTTTGAATAGCCGCTCGGGCTGCGAGTACGGCGTCGACGTCATAGCTTCCTGCCGCCCGCCCGAGCAGCATGAGCCCGACGAGCAAGCAGACACCGCCTGCACCCGTGACGATCAGCGCCATGCGCGCGCCGTCCCGCGCGCTTTGATTGTGATGCCAGTAGCCGATCAGCAGAAAGGAAAAGAGACCCGTTAGTTCCCAGAAGAAGGCAATCTGGATGAGATTTCCGGACAGGACGATGCCGAGCATCGCCCCCATGAACGCCTGCAGGAAAGCGAAAAAGCGCGGCACGGGATCGGTTGGCGACATATAATAGCGTGCGTAGAAACTCACGAGCGCGCCAATGACAAGGACGAGCATCGCGAATAGCCAGGTGAAACCGTCAAGCCGCAGCGTCAGGTTAAGGTCCAGAGCCGGAAGCCAGGGGATCGCGAACCGCGCTATCCCGCCGCTGCGGACCATGGGATAGAAGCTGGCAATTAAGGCCGCACCGGCGAGCGCGTTAAATCCCGCGAGAGAGGCTGCAATGTCGCGGCCGCGTTGCGGGAGAAAGGCCGCAATAGCGCTCCCGAAAAATGGCAACACCAGGACGAGCAAGAGAAATCTCGTATCGTCCACCTCGACTGCATCTCCTTCGTCTCGATTATCAACCATTTGCTTATGGTAGAATGCGCGCTGACAGGGCAAGCCTTAGACCAGGATTTTCATCAAAATCTCTTTGTCAGTTCAATTGGCGCGGACGTATCCACCATGGCTATGCGCGGCCAACTCTGACGGCATCCAATCGAGCTGAGATTCGAAGGAGTCCGGGCCGCCCGGCTTGGCCTCGCCAACCGTGATTCGAACGGGTGCATCAAGTAGAACCGATCAGGATACCTCTCGGGGATCTGATCGAAGAGCTCATCAAGGGTGGTGCCGGCGTAACCCTTCGCCCAAAATTGTCTCGTCGCACGATCGAGCGCTTCTTCGACATCGAACTGCCGTGGCCTGCCCATGATTATTCAACTTACATATAGCATGAGTGAGCGTTCGGTATCGCACGCGACACTGGTACGCCCTCCATGTCATCGATCAATTGTCGGAGGGCGGATATCGTCTGCGAGCCGGCGGTGAACCTACGGCGCGATGAGAACTGCCGAAAGGATCGCCATCGGCAATCCGATTGCTACAACCGCGGCGAGCGCCAATGCCCAGAGATTTTCACTGATTGCCATGAAACTGTTCCTTAGAAGTGGGCCGCAAGCCAACCCCGCGGCCTTCGAGATCTTCTAACTGAAAAACCTCCGCAAGTGGCACTGAAGAACTCAATCTCAGCCGCAGTTCCTGCGGTGTCGAGAGATGACGACAGCAACAACGGCGCATCGCTTCAGTCTTCAGGGGAGGCGTGCCGAAGATGCGTTTTTGGGCGTGACGGGCATCTAGATCTTTCTCAACCTGACGGTCTGACTGCGCTCAATGGCATCGAGGCCATGACCCGGGCCATCATGCGTGCGGCGCGACGAGCTCTCCCGGCACGACAAAGTGGGAAAATCGCCCGCTATTTCCCAAGACCGAGCCACTTCGAAAGGGGCTTGATAGTTGCGATCCCGCAGATCCGAGGACTATCTGTCCGGCGATTGGCGCGGACCTCGCGTTAGCGTCGAATTCTTTTGACTGATCAGGGTATGTGGCAAGTGGACGGGGCGTTCGAGATGGCGCTCGGAAGCTGACGAAAATTTGCAAACCGCGCCACGAATTGCAATCTGGCTTCGTGTGGCGGCCCAACCGATAATCAGATAAAATGTTCGGGCTCTGGTATAGCGCATAGTCGAACGTCGTCAGATTTGTTCCCGGCGTTGCGCTTGCCAGGCGGGTTAAGCGTGATCAGGAGTTAATGTCGTGCGTGGAATGGAAATACGCACAAACAGACCCGTCGGGCGCCAGTCTCGTTCGATCTTTGCCCGCAGCGTGTTGGCAACCCCTCGTTCGAGTCGCGTACCAAAGCCCTCTTCGCGCTCCGGCGCAGTTGCGGAAGGTGGGCCGGCACAAGTTTCGTCCCAAGTGATGCGGGCGTGGTCCGCATCGAGATCGAGCCGCACGCCGAGCCGCCCCCCGCCGGGCGACAAGGATCCATATTTCGCGGCATTGGTCGCCAGTTCATGCAAGAGCAGAGCGATAGCGGTCACGGCCTGACCTTCAAGTTCGAACTCCGCTCCTTCGATGGTGATACGATCGACGTCGGCATAGGGCGCAAGAATCGCTTCGATTAGTGCCAGCAAGCCCGCCTTGGAAGACGCCGCGAGCTTGTCACCCTCGTTCGCCATCGTAAGTTCGTGCGCGCGCGCGAGCGCGTCCAGCCGCTGCTGGATTACGCGAACAATGTCCTTCTGATTCGCGCGCGATTTTGCGCTCAGTGAAACAATGGCGCTGGCCAGAGCGAACAGGTTCTTTACCCGGTGCCGCATTTCGCAGAGGAGAAGTTGCTGCTGTTCTGCGGCTGCCCGCCGCTCAGTGATGTCGCGAGCGATTTTCGAGGCGCCGATTACGAGGCCGTCCGCATTGTGAATAGGCGATACGGTCAGTGATATGTCTACGAGGTTGCCATCATTTCGCACGCGTTGAGTCTCGAACGTATCGACGCGACGTCCGCGCTGGATTTCGGCAAGGATATGCGGCTCTTCATCAAGGCGGTCAGCCGGTATAAGTAAAGTGACCGGCTGGCCGATGATGTCATCGCCACGGTAACCGAAGAGCCGTTCCGCCCCCGGATTCCAGCTCTGGATAATTCCTCGCAGATCCTTACTGATGATAGCGTCACCTGATCCCTCGATGATCGCCGCGAGCCAGTTGCGCGGATCTGGAATCGACTGATCGTTCGCTCCGCTAATTTTCGTACCGCCGACCATTGTAGGCCTCCCAGACAAGAATAGAAATCCGACCGAGCGATGTGTTCGGAATTCGTTAGATATGTATATCTGTTGCCCGGACAAAAACCGACTCACCGCAGTAAGCGCCCCCGGCCACGAACTTCTGGCGTATTTTCAAATGATACACCCTAGTTTGCGATTAGCAGAAGTCGATAGACTTAGTGCAACTCCGACCGGCGCCAGCGGCGTGTACTGATGTAAGCCCCGGATTTCCCTCGAGCATTGATTAGAGTTCGGCCTTGAGGGAAGGACATACAGATGTAGCGTATTGGGTTTTTAAAAGAGAAGATCATGGGTGTGCTGAAGCGGTCGGGAGCGGCCGCTAAAAAGGTGACCTTGCTTGTCGGCATGGTCTTCACCAGCCTACAGGCGTTCCGGGGGTTACGCGTTTGGCGCGAACGAGGGCGAGCATTGCAAAGCGATCGACCGCGCCGCCGCCGCAATTGCCATTCTCGCCGAGAATGGGTGCGGAATAGCGGGTGTTGTAGATATCGAGCACCACGGCGCCGCGCTGCATCGTGAACCACCGGCCGCTCCCCTGGCTTCGCGGGCCGACAAGCGCGCTGGTCAGCGCGTCGTTCCGGATTGCATAGGTCCAGGGGCGGACGCCGAGCTGCCGCCAGCCTCCGACGCGCTGCATTGCCGCGATCGCCTCCGCCTGGCTGAGCGATGCATCGCAATAATGCGTCATATCCTGGCTCCAGTTTTCGGTGCGCGCGGTGTTCGAGAGGACGAAATGCGATCGGATTGCGGTGAGGACACCGCCCGCGAACTCATATTCCACAAAAGAGGAGGCGTCGGCGTCGAGGCCGCCCGCAAGCGCCTGCTGCATTTGATGGAGGTCGATGCCGAACAGCGTCATCGTCAGATCGCACCGTATCTGCACGATCCGCCGTGCGCCGCTTCCCCGCTCGCTCCAGACAGGCTGCACCCGCATACCGGTCGTTCCCAGGGTCGAAGAAAAGAGCTGGTCCGTGAGCCGACCCATATTGTCCAATAGCTGTTTGCCATCGCTGGTCGACAGGCAGACGAGCGCGCGGCCCGCGGCGTGCGCGAGTTGCTCGTCGGTGACCGCGGTCCCGAGCGCCAGCCCCATGAAATAAGGACCATCGGTGCGGCTGGAAATGCGCGCGCATCGTCCGACCTCCGCCTCCATCAGCATCATCCAGTCGCCGTCCTTGCGCCGTCCCGCATAGCCATGGACCCGGTCGTCGGTGCAGAGCGCTGACCCGGCAGGAGGGGCGCTCGCTCCGGTTCGCCAGATCGTCTCCATCGCGCGGATCGGGGCCTCGATGATACGGCGCCGCTCGGCATTTTCAGCGGCGAGGCGCTGTTCCTTCGCTCGCCACTCGGCCTCGATAAGGGCGCGTCGCTCCTCACGTCTCTGGAATTCCGCGAGCAGGGCCTTGCGCCTTGCTTCGTTGTTCGCGGCCTTGATCGCCTGCGCATCCGCCATCACCGCCTCGCCGTCGGCCGAGCCGAGCAGCACGGCCTTTGCGCGCGGCGACCGCAACAGGCGTTCGGCAAAATCGCTGCGCCGCATCGTCACAATATTGCGCCGATAAGCGGCCTCGAGCGAGGTCGCCGCACGCGACGCCCGCTCGCGCGAAAGGCCGCTGGCGTCGGCGCACTTCTCGATCATCTCGACGATCCGCTCGGCATCGGTCAGGGCAAAGACCGCCGCCTCTTCGTTCGGAACGCCGTCGAGGGCAGATGCCAGCGCACGATCGAAGGCGGGGAGGGCAGCGCGCACGTCGCCGCCCGCCGCGGCCGCGAGAAGCTTCTGTCCGGCCGGGACCGCCGAGGCGAACGGCGCGTAGGTCTCAAGGACCGAGACACGGACCCGGCAGGCCACGGCAAGCGGATTCGCCGGGGCTGTCTGGGCGTTGGCCGGGAGCGCGAGAAAAATGAAGAAAGCGAGGAGTGCGGCGCGGCTGGCCGCGGCGCTCCAGATCACTCGGGCAGGCTCCAGGTCAGCGCGCCCTCATATTCGCCTGGGACCGGCTGGCATTCGCGGACCGCCGGGGTAAAGCGTGCGCGGCGCGTCAGCACGCGTGTCGTCGCAGCTGCAAGATCGCTGTCGGAGCTTTCCAATATCTCGACATTTTCGGCGCGGCCCGCGACAGTCACATTGACCCGGAAGCGAACCTTGCCTTGTCGGCCTTCCCGCAAAGCGCGCTGCGGATAATCCTCCATCGTAATCCAGTTTTGCTGTCCGCGCGGTTCCGCATCGGCGAAACGCTTGGGGCAAGACGCCGCCGTGGACGCCGTCGCCTGCGCGAAGGCCGAGGTCGCGGCGATCGATACGAGGACACCGGTAATGGCGCCAGCAATGTGAATTTTCATATTCCCCCCAATGAATAGACGGTCACGACTAGCGCGATTTCCAGTTTCGTCATCCAAAAAGAAATGAGGGCGCAATTTTCCTTGTGGCATCAGGTCTTCGAGCCTCGACCGTCCGCGCGGGAACGCCCCGCCAAGTCCGATAGCTTCCTACTTCTGCGCTGAGTCGCTCTGGTGATGCGCTCACTGGATCGCAGCCAGGGGCGGAAACCTGATCCGATCGAGGCAACAAAGGAAAGTTAGTTCGCCGTCTGATCTCGCCGCGCGTCGTTATGGATGTCGCCAATCCTTCTTCTGGATTCTTCGTGCCGACGCTTCACTCCCTTCGCGCTCAGCGGCCTTCATCCTAATCCCGCGACGGCTATTCAAATCCTGTTTTGCTCAGAGGGTCGCAGTTTTTAACAAGGATCCGCATCGCGCCGATGAGACGCGCGCCTTGGTATTCCGTAAACTTGAGCCGGGTGAATGTCTCGGATCCCGGCGCCGCCGACTCATGTACGTTTCGCCAGCGCGCCCTGCCTGTCAGTGGATTGCCGAAACTCATGCCAAGGCCAAGGCGCGGATGGCCGGACCCGAAGCGATGCAACCTGCTGCCGCGGGCGGCGGTCTCGTGGTACTTCCTGCTGCAAACGTGAGTCCGGCATCGATGAAGGCGAAGGCTCTTGATCGGACGCGCCTAGTAGACGCCGAGCTAGCGCATGAATTCCAGGTAAAAGCGCACCGCGCCGAGCGGCGCCACTCGGTGGACCATGGTCGGTTCGACAACTCCGGGCTCGCCGCCCGGCGCGAGAATGCGTTCGGCATAATCCCTGCGCGGATCGCTGACGACGTAAAGAAGTTGGCCCTTTTCAACCCGGATCAGACCCCACACGCCTTCTTTCGTTGCGTGGTCAGCGAGCAGTCCGCGCGGGATGCTAGCCTCGTCGAAACTGGGCGTCCGCTTGTACACGGACAGGCCTTCGGGAGGATTTTCGCTCATGAAGTCGCTTTCCGCTCGCGATAGAATTGGACGCCGAGCTGAAGGCTTTCAGCGATTCGGTCGGCCTTTTCCTGCATCCCGGTCGCTGCGCCGGGGGGCAGCAACTCCTCAGTCGTCATGCGCCAGATCATCAGCCACCGCGCGAAATTTTCGGGGGTCATGTTTTCAGCATGGCGAACATGCGCGGCCATCGGCTGCCCCTTGTAACGGCCGCTGGCGAGCATGATCGAAGACCAGAAGCTTTGCAGCTTCTCGAGATGAGCGGGCCAGTCGTCGATAGCCTTGTCAAAGATCGGGCCGAGAATGTCATCGGATCGCACACGGGCGTAGAACGCCGGAATAAGGCGAGCGATATCCGCTTCGGCGAGTGGGGTCTCTGTCATCCTCGCTCTCTCCAACAATATGATCGCCAAGTCATTGCGAGACAAGCGGTCGACCGGGGCAACGCCGCTGCCGAAATCCGTCAAGCCGCCGCCGCATCCTCATAAGCTTGTGCCTCTGCAGAAATAAGAATGTCGGCCAGCATCCAGTAGGCTTCTCCCCACGCGGCGAGAACTTCCGGCGTGGCGATCTCCTCGCCCAGGACATCGCGGATTGCCGGGAGGAGCGCGTCCGCCACATAGGGGTAATGCTCAGGCCGGACGCCGGTTTCGACATGGCGCTGCACCATCCGTGTGACCGCCGATCCAAGATTAGCGAGCTTGTCGATGTTGCGCGCATAAGCCAGTATGGCGCCCGCGAGGCGGCGCGGCTGCTCGCCGCTGTCCTGCGCAGCGCGGTCGAACATCGCCCTGACCGCGGCGTTCCTGAACAACCTTGCATACATTGCGGTCGTGATCGCGAGCCCATGTTTTTCGATAGCAGGAGCCGTCGCCTTAACGATCTCCATGGCGTGGGCAGAAGCGGTGCGCATGCTGGTTTCCTTCAAATGCAGTGGATCGGTTGCGGATAGATTGCGGCATTTGGCGGGCGCCATTGCGCTTTCGGAGCGTGATCGTTCGGACGCGAGCGCATTGTTGAAGGCGGCAAGCGGCCGGCAAAGGTCGTCGTGTCGGAGTGGTTTTTCGAGGAGCTTGACCCCGAGGCGGTCGGCCCGCGTCCGAAGCCGCCGGTCGGGATGCGTCACGAGGAGGATGACGGGGGCGAAATTTCCCGAAGACCGCAGGCTGCCGACTAAGGCGAGGCCGCCGCCGGCCCGGTCCTCATCGATGACGAGGCATGCGTTCGGGACTGCGAGATCCTCGTCTCCCCGAACATCGAACCCCTCGACCGACAGAGCAAAATGGAGCGAGGACAGGAGCGCCGGGTCGCTGGCAACGATGACGACGGGGCGATCCATGCTTTGTCTCCTGTCCTCGCTGCGATCAGGCAGCCCGCTTCCAGTTCGGTTCGAGCGTGACATGCGGCGGGCATGCGGCGACCGGGCCCACGGGCAAGCCGGCGAGTTCGTTTGCGAAGCCGTGATTGACATCGCGGTGATGCGCTTCGTCGGCGCGGACGACGAGAACCACGTCGCGCAGTGTCGCATTCACGGGGAGCCCCCAATAGTTTTTAGCGATTTGGGGGGCCGCGACATTCGCGCTGCGGCCTTCGTCAATCTCTGCCAGATAATGCGTGTAGCTGATCACTGCTTCCTCCTCGAAATAGCCGACGACGCGGTGCGCAGTCTTCGAGCTGATGAGGTAGAGCGCGAAAAAGCAGACGTAGAAAACCCATTGGACGCCGATGATCATCGCGCGTTCGAACCACGTCGGCTTGGAAATCTCGATGAAGGTCATGAGATGCATGCGCTCGTTTTCGGCTTCGTCCATGAGCGTCATGATCCAGCCCTTATCGTCGCACATCCGGCGCAGGCAGGCGAGGTGATTGATCGTCGCACCAACCATACCGGGCACTGCGGCCACGGTTTCGAGTACCACTGCACGGTGGCCATAACGCTCGGCAAAGAAGGTGTCGGCGCACCAGCGCAGCACCTTGGTAAAGCCATATGCGATGCGGTCGGACAGCCCTTCGGGCTTGTGATGGACGCTCAGATCGATGAAGGGTGCAGTCATGAGAAAGTCTCCTTTGGACAGCGCTGTTCCGTGTCGCCGTCGATGGAGGCTATTTAGGGTGAAGCCGGGAGCCCGGAAATTTGGATGATATCCCTACCGCATCGACCCTAGGGGATTTACCGGAGGCGCCGCGTCCATCCTTCGCGAGCCGGTTCCTTCCGCGCCTCTCTGCGCCGAAGGCCTTCGGGTTCGCACTGTTCTTCATCGCCGCCGGCGTCGCCATTCGTCTGCTCTTCGCCGATGAGCTCGGCTCACGGGCCACTTTTATCTTTTTCGTGCCGGGCGTGGTGGTGGCGGGCGCTTTATCCGGCGTTCGAGCCGGCACGCTCGCCGCCTTCGTCGGAGCGGCGGCGGGGCTGTGGTGCGATGCGCAGGCCGCCCCGCTCGAAAGCGGCAGCCTTATTGCGGCCGGCGCCTTCGTCGTCATCTCGCTCGCAATCGCGACCGGCGGCGAGTGGTTCCAGCACGCGCGCATGGAAACCGAGGCCGCAGCGGTGAGGCTCGCGCGCCGCGAGGCGCATGTGCGTTCGATCCTCGAAACAGTTCCGGACGCAATGGTCGTGATCGACGAGAAGGGGCTGATCCGCGATTTCAGTTCCGCCGCCGAGCGCATGTTCGGCTGGACGGTCGGCGATATGATTGGCTGCAATGTAAACCTGCTCATGCCCGAACCGTACCGCAGCGGACACGACGACTATCTTGCCCGATACTACCGCACCGGAGAAAAGCGCATCATCGGCAAGGGACGGGTGGTGGTCGGCCAGCGCCGCGACGGCTCAACCTTTCCGATGGAACTGGCCGTCGGCGAGATGCACGCGGCCGGCGACCGCCATTTTACCGGGTTCATTCGCGATCTGACCGAGCGTCAGGAGGCCGAAACGCGGCTGCAGGAATTGCAGAACGAACTTGTGCATGTGTCGCGGTTCACCAGTCTGGGCGAAATGGCGTCCGCGCTCGCGCACGAGATAAATCAGCCGCTTTCGGCAATTACCAATTATCTCAAAGGCAGCCGCATGCTGCTCGAGCGCGATATCATTCCGCACGAGCGCGTGGTCGAAGCGGTCGAACGCGCATCGGTCGAGGCGCTACGGGCCGGCGACATCATTCGGCGCCTGCGCGACTTCGTTGCGCGCGGAGAGACAGAGCGGAGCGTCGAAAGCCTCGCGAAGCTCGTCGAAGAGGCAAGCGCGCTCGCACTTGTCGGGGCCAAAGAGCATGGCATTCGCGTCAATTTCGCCTTCGATCGCGCGATCGATCTCGTACTTGTCGACCGGGTCCAGGTCCAACAAGTCGTGCTCAATCTCGTGCGCAATGCCGTAGATTCAATGTCCGCTGTTGTCGGCCCGCTGCGCGAGCTTGAAGTCTGCATCGAACCCGACGGAGACATGGCGAAGGTCAGCGTCACCGATAGCGGGCCTGGGATCGATCCCGACATCGCGGAGCGGCTTTTTCAGCCCTTCATCACGACGAAACCCACGGGTATGGGCGTCGGTCTGTCGATCTCGCGCACGATCATCGAAGCGCACGGCGGGAAGATCTGGGCCGACGCTGCGAAGAATGGCGGCGCACGTTTCAGCTTCACGCTGCAGAAATGGAACGGAAAGGAACTGGAAAATGACGCGTGATCCCATCGTTTATGTCGTTGACGATGACGACAGCGCACGGGGATCGCTGGAGTTTCTCCTCGACTGTGCGGGCCTTCGGGTGCGCGGTTTCGCATCGGCAGATGCATTCCTGACCGCGTGGCCTTCGCTCGACGGAGCGTGCGTTGTCACCGATGTCCGGATGCCCGGTACAAACGGCATTGAACTTCTCGATGCACTGAGGGCGCGCGGCGCAGATATTCCTGTCGTCGTCATGACGGGCCATGCGGATGTGCCGCTCGCGATCCGGGCCATGAAACTGGGCGCCGCCGACTTCATCGAAAAACCTTTCAACGACGACCTTATCCTTTCGGCGATCCGAAAGGCGATCAGCGAACAGCATGGCACCGCCGACGCGCGAGCCGAAAAACAAGCGCTTAGAGAACGGATCGCGGCGCTATCGGATCGCGAGCGCGAGGTGATGGCCGCCCTGGTCGAGGGCAAGGCGAACAAGGCGATCGCGTTCGAGCTGGGCATCAGTGCGCGAACCGTCGAAGTCTACCGGGCAAATGCCATGATGAAAATGCACGCCAAGACGCTGTCGGACCTGGTTCGCATGGCAACGATTGCCCAGCTCGGAGCATAGGCTGACGAAGATTATGTTGCGCCGTGAAATTGGAGCGACTGTTGCGTTTCGGTCCGACGCAATGCTGGCGGCCAGTTTGCTGCAGGATGCGGAATGGCGGCGGCCAGGTGGCTGCCGCGCCGCCGTCCAAGGGACGAACTTCGGTTAAAGTGCGGTGGGCAACGCCGTGTTTCCGGGAGATATCCGACCCGCCAATCTACAGGATCGTGGGGCGCCAGACGATGGCGTAGCATGTCCGTGGGTTCGCGGCGGGGACGGCAGCGCAATTCGAGAATGGAATTCCATAGGTCAGCTCGTCCAGTTTGGCGCGCCGCTTTTGAACAAGGGGCGGCAATGAACGATCATGTCGGAAAGCGAAACTGGCGTTTGGGTGTCCCACCAAAGCTCACGAGTTTGGCTCAAAGGGACCTCAAAAAAGCGCGCTCCTGCTGAGGCGCCGCCGCTTCAATTCCGGCGATCCGTTGCTTCGTCGACCATTTCCCCTTCTGGAGTTCGCCGACCGTTGAGAGATTATAGTATTGCCCTCTGCTGATTGGCAATCAGGCGCGGGATGGGACGGTAGTATTTCTTCAGACGACGAAGGGCGGACATTGACATCACTGCTCGTTAAATTCGGTGCGGATGCTCCCACGCGTTTCGGCACCGCAAAGCCGGTTACGGTGCAACATCCTCAAGAACTTTTAGAACCTGCCCGTGGGAACCTCTAGTAAGAGATCGGACAGGGGCTCCCTCACCTGGGGGGATGCAAGAAACCCCTGTCCTCACGGCCTGAAAGAAATCGTCAGGCGTGTTTTCGCTGGCCCGGAAGCTGTTTGCTTAACGCTGCAGAGACCGAATTTTCCAGATTGGATGTGTCTTTCTGCTTCTCTGGTTTCCGCAGCTCGCGGTTTCCTCTTTGATTCTTCTTTGCCATGTCGATTGTCCCGTTATCAGTTTCATCCAAGGGCGTTACCCTGGCGGCTGCACCTGACCCGGAAGATTGTGCGCATCCGGATCAGGCTGATCCAAGCGGTTGCGGTGGCACAAGATTGGCTTTTCTATAGTTCATAATGCAGTCCTCGAACGACCGGAGATCATGGGTTTGCCGAAAACATAGCCATCAAAGCAACGTTGATGGACGCGACAGAAAAAAAGATCAGCACCTTTAATCGCAACTTGAATTGGTTCGTTTCCTGAATTCGATCGGCAGAAGATATATTGTCGCGCGACCGCGAAATGGAGGTTGGCAAGATCCGTCTCTCTTTAAGTCCGCGCGCGCGTGGTGATGCCGCCTGACGTCGATCGCAAGGGATCGAAGACCAGCCTTTCACGTAGCCGCGAGGAGTGCGGAATCCGTACAAAAGAATCGCATCAGATGCGCTTCTATTAACGAAAATAGAATATTGAAAATTCAAGCAGGCTGGATATTATCCGCGCGTCATTGCCTGAATAATAGCCCCATGTTCCCGAATTTCACATCGTCCGGGCGGGGCTGGCTAGAGCGTTAGCAGTTTTTTCCTGCTACGGAGCCAAATAGAACTTATTTCGGTCGCCATGGCGTTAAGATAGAGCTGCAAAAATATTAATCAAGCATCGCCAGTCCTTTTGACCGAGCTCCACTGAAGTTTTTTTCAAAGGCGGATTCGTCGGGGCCTTCTTTGCATCTTGAGCGAGCGCGGAGCGGAAGCGGCAGCTGCAACCGCTGCTGACACTCCGCGTTTATGAGAGGAAGAAAAACGAAAGGCGGCCACAAGGTTTGACATGAGCTCTTTTGAAAGTCTGGTCGAGGAGGTGCGGCAATGTCAGACATGCGCTGCTCACCTTGCTCACGGTACGAGACCCGTGTTCCAGGCGTCGCGCGCGGCGCGGCTGCTCATTGCCAGCCAGGCTCCCGGATCCAAAGTTCATGCGTCGGGTGTTCCCTTTGCAGACCGATCGGGTGATCGTCTCCGCGCATGGACGGGCTTGTCATCCAGTCTCTTTTACGATGCGCAGAAGGTTGCCATTCTGCCGATGGGCTTTTGCTATCCGGGGCGCGGCGCGGGCGGCGACGCACCTCCTCGCGGCGAGTGCGCACCGCTTTGGCGATCACGCCTTCTCGCACAAATGTCCGAGATCCGGCTGACCTTGCTGGTAGGCTCCTATGCGCAGACGGCTGCATTGGGACCTGGCAAAGTAGAAAACCGTGTGCGCAGCTTTCGCGATTACTTACCGGACTATTTCGCTCTGCCGCATCCATCGTGGCGATCGCAACTCTGGGTCGAGCGCAACCCATGGTTTGAGGCTGATGTTCTGCCCGCTCTTCGGTCGGAAGTCGAGCAGGCGTTGGCGAAAGTCTAGATTGATGGGTGAAGGAAATCTCCCGGTCTTTACCGTCGGCCATTCCACACGCCCGATCGAGGAATTTGTCGATATCCTGCGAGGTGCGGGCGTCACACAGCTCATCGACATACGCTCTCATCCGCGCTCGAGGACCAACCCGCAATATAATCTCGACACGCTTCCTGAGACGCTCGCGCAGTATCAGATCGGTCATGTATATCTGCAGGAGCTTGGCGGAAGGCGACCGCGTCAGCGGTTGGTCGATCCGGCGACGAACAGCTTCTGGCAGAACCAGAGTTTTCACAACTATGCAGACTATGCCATGACCGAGGCATTTCGAACGGGTTTCGGCGAGCTCCTTGCGTTAAGTGCAGAAAAATCCAGTGCCATCATGTGCTCTGAAGCGGTCTGGTGGCGTTGCCACCGGCGGATCGTTGCCGACTATCTTCTTAATGCGGGTATCGCGGTGTATCACCTCATGGGGGCGGACCGCGCCGAGCCGGCAAAAATAACTCCTGCCGCCAAATCAGACGAAAGATGCCTTGTCTATCCAGGCGAGCCGTATTCCAACAGCAGCACTCGCAGCGAGTGAGTTCGGCGCTGACTAGCCCGCCGTTTCGGCCTCGTGAAGCGCTGGATTGCGCGACGCATCCTTTTTCTCAGCGCTATCAACCAGAATTGCGAATTTGGCGCCCGGATGTTGCATCGCCGGTGTGTGCCATGCGCGTGTGACCGTCACGATTGCATCATCGAAAGCGACCGTCTCGCCGACCCCTGGAGTCCGTTCAAAATGAAAATCGCCGCGCGCCTCGGCCGAGCAGCGGTCCGGCCCGTCATAAATGGTCACAATCATTTCCTGGTCTCCTTCGTTCATGCACTTCTGTCGATATTTGCGGCGGGTCATGAAAAAATAAAACGGGCCAGATCGCCGGTCAGGCGGAACTTCCGGGCGGCTGCAGGGCGACGAGACGCAAATAGGGCTTCAGCGTGCGGTAGCCTTGCGGGAACTGCCGATCGGCTTCTTCTTTCGAAAGCTTGGGCGAAATCACCACCGCGTCGCCGGGCTCCCAGTTCGCCGGCGTCGCGATACTGCTCGCATCGGTCAGTTGCAGGCTGTCGATCGCCCGCAGGATCTCCTGGAAGTTGCGGCCGGTGCTCGGCGGATAGGTAAGGATGAGTCGCACCGTTTTGGTCGGATCGATGACGAAGACCGATCGCACGGTCAGAACCGGGTCGCTCTCGGGATGGATCATGCCATAAAGCTTTGAGACGCGCGCGTCGGGATCGGCGAGCATCGGGAAGGCGAGCTCGACACTCTGCGTCTCCTCGATGTCGGCATTCCACTTGTGGTGGGCCTCGACGGGGTCGATCGACAAGCCGATCGGCTTCACATCGCGTCGGTCCCACTCTGGCTGGAGTCGGGCGACTTCGCCAAGCTCGGTCGTGCAAACCGGGGTGAAATTCTTCGGGTGACTGAAGAGGACACCCCAACTCGATCCAAGCCATTCATGAAAACGGATCGGCCCGTGCGTGCTCTCTTGTTCGAAGTCAGGGGCCGTCTGCCCGAGTTGAATTGTCATCGCAGTTCCTTCCTGTAGCGGACAACAAGAATTTGGCGGCGCTTTTGCCCGGACGGCGCCGGCCCGGATGCGCGCCGTTTGGCAGCCCGTGGTGGGCTTCGGCCGACGTTGCGTCTCCGCCGCTGGTGTCGGGTCCCAAGCCGGCGCCTGATGCTGCGGTCCGCAGCCAGCCAGTTGCGGCGTGTGCAATGCCAGATCATGGCCGGGATCGCGAGCGGGGCCAGAAAGAGGATGGCAGGATCGGCGAGCAAACCGGCCACAAGGAGCGCGGCCGCAAGGGCTGCCGACTTAGGCCAGAGAGGGTGCGCGTTCAGGTTGATCGGAGAGATGAACATGTCAATTCCTTGCCAGACCTGTTTCACGCTATTACCATCCATCAAGCAAATGAATATAATTGCCAGTTAAGCGGAAATATTTTGATATGGACGTAGCTGTTGCCCGAACATTTCTCGAAATCGTCAAGACTGGCAGCTTCGTTGGCGCCGCCGCGAATCTCAATCTGACGCAGACTGCGATTAGCGCGCGAATCCGCGGTTTGGAGATCCAACTCGAGCGGCCGCTTTTCATCCGCAACAAGGCGGGTGCGAAGCTCACGCCCGCGGGCGAGCAATTCTTACGCTTCGCGACGACGATGGTGCAGGTCTGGGATCGGGCGCGGCAGGCTGTCGCGCTGCCGCCCGGCCGCGACACAGTCGTGACAATCGGCGCCGAGCTGAGCCTTTGGAGCCCGCTCCTGCGCCACTGGCTCATCTGGATGCGCCGCGAATGCCCGGACATTGCCGTGCGCACCGTCATCGACACACCGGAACGCCTTACGGACAGGGTGCAGGAAGGCTCGCTTGATGTCGCGGTGATCTACGCCGCGCCCCGTTTGCCCGGTATCATCGCCGAGCTTCTCTTCGAGGAGAAGCTGGTGCTCGCACGTACGACGCCCGTGGCCGAGGCCCTCGCTCCGCAAGATCATGTGCATGTCGACTGGGGACCCGGTTTTAACGAAAGCTATCAGGCAGCCTATCCCGACATGCCGAACGCGGTCGTGTCGATCGATTACGGCCCGCTCGCGCTCGACTATATCCTCGCGACCGGCGGCAGCGGATATTTCAGGGACGGCTTCATCCGCTCCTATCTCGAGGAAGGGCGCCTCGCCCTGGTACCTGATAGTCCGGAGTTTTCCTATTCGGCCTATGTCGTCCATTCCGCGACTGCCGACACGGGAGTGATGGAACGGATACGCACCGGTCTGCGCGTCGCCGCGACGCATTCATGACCGACGAGCGCGCCTCGCCGGTTTGTTACGGTGCAGAAGCCGACGATGTTTACATGGGTTATGCGAGCCGTGAAGAGTTACTGGCGGGGCTCAACGTGTTGCTTGAGGCTGAGCGTGCGGGAGCACGCGTCGCGCTGGCGAGCGTCCAGGATGCCCCGCTTCCGGAGCATGAGAGGATGATGCGT
The DNA here is from genome assembly GCA_051861185.1 of Sphingopyxis sp. Taxonomy (GTDB): domain Bacteria; phylum Pseudomonadota; class Alphaproteobacteria; order Sphingomonadales; family Sphingomonadaceae; genus Sphingopyxis. The sequence continues at coordinate 241,835 of JBIMKQ010000004.1, read as the reverse complement.
GCGGTTCATGCCGACGAGGCACGCTGGTGCGCGATGCTGTCGCGTGAGATACGGCGGCTTGGCGGAACGCCATCGCGCCGGTGCGGCGATTTTTATGGCAAGGCAATGGCGATCTCCGATCCCGCCGACCGGCTCGCGTTTCTCAATCGCGGGCAAGCATGGGTCGTGCGAAAGCTTGCTGATCTGACGGGGCGGACTCGTGATGAAGCTTTGCATGCCGAATTGCGCAGGATGCAGAACAGCCATCAAGAAAATATCGGTGCCGCGAACGAGCTTTTGAACCAGTACATGTGATCGTCCCAATTTGAGTGCAGGAATTTGCATTTCATTCATAAATAATATGAATTTGCCTTCTTTCACCCGTCCGCGCACTCGTTCGGCCGTGCAGTCCACCCTCTCCAAGGCCTGGTCGTACCGGTGCCCTTACGATCTTCGGAAGAGGCGGGACTTCGTTGGGACGACCCATGACGAACCAGGATCTTTCGCGCGCCATTCTCGACGATAAGCAGTGGACGTTCGTCGAGCAACTCGCGCGCTCGGTCTCGCCGCTTCAGGCCCATTGGCTGGGCGGCTATTTTTCGGGTCTTGGGGCCAGTGCGCCGCCGCTCGTGGAGTCGCCGGTTCCTAGCGCATCCATCCGGCGACTGGCGATTTTATACGGAACCGAAACCGGCAATGCCGCGGACGTCGCCCGATCGCTGGAAACACGTGCGCGAGAGAAGGGGCTCGCTCCCGTTCTGGCTGAGATGGCGAACTACAAGATCCGTCAGCTGAGCGACGAACAGGATCTGCTCATCATCGTGAGCACCTATGGCGAGGGCGATCCGCCACAGCCGGCGACGGGTTTTTTTGAATTCCTCGAAGGACGCCGCGCTCCAAAACTCGGTGGGATACGTTATGCGGTGCTCGCGCTTGGCGATTCGAGCTACGAATTTTATTGCGAGGCGGGAAAACGCATCGACCGCCGGCTCGAGGAACTGGGCGCCGAACGGTTGGCCCCGCGCGTAGACTGCGACATCGATTTCGAAGCAGCGGCTGACGCATGGGTGGGCGCACTGATCGGCCAACTTTCGGTTGCGGCGGTTCCCGGCGCGCCGACGTCCATATCGCTGCTCGGCGGAGTGCCGGCCCGCGACCTGCCCATCCACGACAAGCGGAATCCCTTTCCTGCCGCGGTCCTCGAGAATACACCAATTGTGGGACGCGGCTCGACCAAGGAGACGCGTCATATAGAATTTTCTCTTGAGGGGTCGGGACTGACGTATACGCCAGGCGACTCTCTCGGAATTGCCGCTTCGAACGATCCATCGATTGTCGCCGGACTCCTCGAGCTCCTGTCGATACCGGATGATGCCGTCATCGACGTGAAGGGACAGACCCTGACGATGGTGGAGGCGCTGACCCATCGTTTCGAGATCACCGCGGCGACGCCGCGCTTTCTCGACTATTGGTCTCTGTTGAGCGACGCTGCCGAATTGAAGCAATTGCAACAGGCAGATCGTGCGGGCGAACGCACGATCTTTCTAAGAACCCATCACATCATCGATATCGTGCGCCGCTTCCCCGTCGGCGCTGTCCTGCCTACGGGGTTCATAACCGGGCTGCGGCCGCTGCAACCACGTCTCTATTCGATCGCGTCGAGCCTTGCCGCTGCGCCCGACGAGGCTCATGTTACCGTCGCGCCCGTGCGCTATGCTCTTCACGGGGCGGCACGCAGCGGGGTCGCTTCGGGACATCTGGCCGACCGGGCCGAAATCGAGGCCGCGCTTCCCGTCTATATCCAGGCCAACTCCCATTTCAGACTGCCGGATGACGATGTCCCGGTCATCATGATCGGCGCCGGAACCGGGGTCGCGCCCTATCGTGCGTTCCTGCAGGAACGCGAGGCGCGCGGAGCGCAAGGCAAGAACTGGTTGTTCTTCGGTGAGCGCAACTTCCGCACCGATTTTCTTTATCAAACCGAATGGCAGGCTTGGTTAAGAGATGGAATGCTGAGCCGCATGGATGTCGCTTTCTCCCGCGATGGGGTGGAGAAAATCTATGTGCAGCGCAGGATGAAGGAGCGCGCGCGCGACCTGTTCGCCTGGCTCGAAGACGGCGCCCATATCTATGTCTGCGGCGACGCCGCGCAACTCGCACCCGACGTTCACGCGGCGTTGATCGACCTCGTTGCGGCCGAGGCCCGGTCGAGCCGAGGTGCCGCCGAAGACTATGTTCGCTCGCTGCAGACCGACCAGCGGTATCAGCGCGACGTTTATTAAAGAGAGCCGAAATGACAGCCGACCCTATCGCCATTGAACGTTCGCACGATATCTCCCAGCCGCTTGACCGGCTGGGTCCGGACGAGCGAATGAAGGATGCGAGCAACTTTCTGCGCGGCACGATCGCCGACGGTGTGCTCGATCGCATCACCGGGGCCATCCCCTCCGACGACGATGTCAAACTGATGAAGTTTCATGGCATCTATCAGCAGGACGACCGCGATCTTCGCGATGAACGCCGCAGGCAGCGGCTCGAACCGGCGTACCAGTTCATGATCCGTGTCCGTTTGCCGGGTGGGGTATGCACACCGACGCAATGGCTGCGGTTGGATGAACTGGCGCGTGCGCATGGAGGCGATACGCTGCGCATTACGACCCGCCAGACCTTCCAGTTCCACTGGGTCCTGAAAGACAGTGTGCGTCCGATCATTCGGGGTCTCCACGAAACCCTTCTTGATACCATCGCCGCTTGCGGTGACGACAGCCGCGGCGTCATGTGTACCGTCGACCCCCACAGCTCGCGGTTGCATGCCGAGGTCGCGGCAATGGCCAAACAGGTCAGCGACCATGTCATTCCGAAAACCCGCGCCTATCACGAGATCTGGTACGGTGACGAACCCGTCGCCTCGTCCGAGAGCGAAGAACCATTTTACGGCCGCACCTATCTCCCGCGCAAGTTCAAGATCGGCTTTGCGCTCCCGCCCTCGAACGACATCGACGTCTATACCCAGGACCTTGGTTTCATCGCGATCGGCGGAGAAAAGTGTCTGGAGGGTTTCAATGTCGTCATTGGCGGTGGGATGGGGCGGACCGACGGCGCTCCGCGGACGTATCCGCGCCTTGCCAGCTTGGTTGGCTTTGTCCCGGCAGCGCGGGTAATCGAGTGCGCCGATGCGGTGATGACCGTGCAGCGCGATTTTGGCGACCGCAAGGACCGCCAGCGTGCGCGATTCAAATATACGATCGACGATAAGGGGCTCGACTGGGTCAAGGCCGAGATAGAGCGGCACATGGGAGCTCCGTTCGAGGCACCGCGCGCTTACTCTTTCACAAGCAATGGCGATGCCTTCGGCTGGAAAGAGACCCCCGACGGGCTGCATCATCGCGCACTCTTCATCCAGAACGGCCGGCTCGACTTAAAATGGCTCGATGCCCTTCGCGATGTCGCGCGGATTCACACGGGACGATTCCGGCTCACGCCGAATCAAAATCTGATCATTGCCGGAGTTCGCAGCGAGGAACGCGCAGCAATCGACGCGCTTCTCGCAGAACATTGCCTAGGTCAGGAAGCGGTTTCCCCGTTGCGCCGCAATGCCATCGCTTGCGTGGCGCTGCCGACCTGCGGCCTCGCGATGGCCGAGAGCGAGCGCTATCTTCCTGGGCTTTTGGACAAGATCGAGGCGCTGCTCAGCGATCATGGGCTGGCCCACGAGCCGATCACGGTCCGGATGAGCGGCTGTCCCAACGGCTGTTCGCGTCCCTATATCGCCGAAATCGGACTTACCGGACGCGCGCCGGGCAAATATAATCTCTACTTCGGCGGCGGCTTTCACGGCGAGCGCCTCAACGCGATGGTTCGCGAGAATATCGGCGAGGCCGAAATCCTCGACGTGCTCGCAGAGACGATCGGACGCTATGCGCGCGAACGCGAGCCCGGCGAAGCGATCGGTGATTTTACCATCCGCGCGGGCGTCGTGCGCGAAGTGACCGAAGGACGTTTCTTCAATGGCTGACATGGATGAACCGCTGCGCCCCGAGACTGTCGCTGCGGCGCATGGCGTTGCGAGCGACGCGGCGTTCGGCGCGGTGGCGCCTCCGCTCTACCTGTCGAGCACCTATGCGTTCTCGGGCTTTGAAGAGCCGCGTCGCTACGACTATGGTCGGGCCGGCAACCCGACCCGCGATCTACTTGCCGACGCGTTAGCCCGGCTCGAAGGCGGCGCGGGCGCCGTCGTCACGGCGAGCGGAATGGCGGCGCTTGATCTCCTCGTCTCGCAGTTGCCCGCGGGCTCGGGCATTCTCGCGCCGCACGACTGTTATGGCGGAACGATGCGGCTGCTCAATGCCCGCGCAGAGCTCGGTCAACTGGTGCTCCGGTTCGTTGACCAGCGCGACTGCACCGCCGTCGCGGCTGCGCTGGACGCCAAGCCTGCGCTGATGCTGGTCGAGACGCCCAGCAACCCGCTGCTGCGCGTCGTCGATATTGCGGCGATCGCGTCGCAGGCGAAGGGGGCGGGTGTTCGCGTTGCGGTCGACAACACATTCCTCTCACCGGCGCTTCAGCGCCCGATCCTGCTGGGCGCGGATTATGTCATCCACTCGACAACGAAGTTTCTGAATGGCCATTCGGACGTCATTGGCGGCGCCGTCATCTCCGCCGATCCGGACGCAGCCAAAAGCCTGTCTCGATGGGCCAATATTGTCGGGTGCGCGGGCTCGCCTTTCGACGCCTGGCTGACGCTCCGCGGTCTCAGAACATTATATCCACGGCTCCATCAGCAGCAGATCAGCGCCATGGTGATTGCCCAGATGCTTGAGCGTCATCCCCGCGTATCCGCGGTTCACTACCCAGGTCTCGCATCGCATCCCGACCATGGGCTGGCGTCGCGCCAGCAACAGGGTTTTGGCGCGATGCTCAGTTTCGAGCTGGTCGGCGGCCGAGACGCAGTGCCGCGGCTGATCGAGAAGCTGCGCGTTTTCACCTTCGCGGAATCGCTCGGCGGTGTAGAAAGTCTCATTGCGCATCCCGAGACGATGACTCACGCTGACATGGGCGATGCTGCGCGGCAACTCGCGGGCATCGGCCCTGGACTTCTTCGTCTGTCGGTTGGGCTTGAGGCAGAGCATGACCTGGTCGCCGACCTGAAGCTTGCCCTGACCGCCTATTGATACGGCGGATGAACGCGAAGAAAAGGACGTTGCTTGTGCCTGTGACCGTTATCGTCGTCGATTTAATCGGCTTCTTGCTGATCGTGCTCGGATTCCACCTCGCATTCCGACAGGATTTCGTCCGGTTTTGGTGGGGCGTCCTGCGTCATGGTCGGTCCCGCTCGGCTCCGCCACTGCGGCTCACGGATGACGATCCGGCGCGCTACATACTCAGAATTTCCGGCATGATGATCCTGGCATTCGGGGTCGTCATTTCACTGCTTTTCACGCTCGCCAGCTTTTCGCTGCGATCGGGCTTCTGACGCTGTGCGCGCACCGTCGGAACGTCAGCGCAACCACGGTGATCGCGAAGACCAGATTCTGGTCGAGGAAATGACGCGCCATCGATGCGTCGGCGAAGATGGATCCAGCTTGGTGGTCGTAGAATATCGACACCTTCGGATTGCACGGCGAAAAACAGGAATCCGCAGCCAAATTGGTGCAGCGTGGACGGAGCTCCTGTCCGGCGAGCTCGTCCGGTACATCGACCGTCAAACCTTTGAACTGATTTCCACCGGCGAGCTGATCAAGCGGGCTGATCAATGAGCTCGAAGCGGGGTAAATCGAGGCTCGCATTTTGTGCCGATCACGAAGTTTTTCAAAGTTCGAACACGGGCTTGGAACCCGAATAGCGGTTGGCTATGCGTGAACGATAACTCGCGCCGATTGCGCGCCGCCGATATTCGCCACGCTGAGGGTGCACGCACGGGGCGGGAAAGGGTCGCGGTCCTTTGCCCCGTGCGGCCGACACGCATTAATCTTCTCTGGTTAAGGAACTCGTACTCCGCCGGGTTATTCGAGACAGATTAGCGGTCGCCTGCCCCGAGCGCACGGCTCCCGATACCGTGCCGCCCATCGCGCCGGCGGACAACACTTGCATCAGCATGAAGATGGGGAAGGCGAGTGCAATGCCGCCAAGCGCGGCTATGCCGAGCAAGCCGACGCCTTTGCAACTTGCATGCGCCGAATCAGATGTGCATAACATCTATCCAGCGACATCGCTTCGCAGTGTCGCGCGATCCAAATACGATCGACTTTCCATGGTCGGCCGTCACATTCTGTGCATCAATGTCCGAATGGGCAGAATTGCGCATGCATTGCTGACCGGCGGCGTCCATGAACTCCAATCCATCTGAACCTAAAGCCTACGGGCGCTCGCCTGAGCGCACGGCCTCGCCATGAGCAAACCGCCCCCCGACAGTGCCGTCCTTCAAGAAACCAATGATCGCTGGCTTGACCGCCTGTTCCGGACGGAAGCGCCGCGCCTTGCCCGTTTCATCCGGCGCGCAGTCAGAAATCAAGATGAGGTACACGACCTTGTTCAGGAGACCTTCGTCAAGCTCGTTGCATCGCCGCCACCCGCGCGGCCGCACACGCCAGACGCCTATTTGCGGCAAATTGCCAAAGGCATTCTCTGGTGCCGCGCCCACCGCGCGCCGCTTCGGGCTAAGGCAATTCACGTCCCGATCGACGAGGCCCCGGATCTCGCGACCGCGCCCGAGCAGGCTCTGTCCGAGCTCCCGGCGCTAACACGCGAGGTCTTTCGGCTCAGTCGGCAGCAAGACCTTACCTACAGCCAAATCTCGAAAGAGATGGGAATCACGGTCCGCGCCGTCGAACTTCAGATGAAGAAAGCGCTCCGGTATCCCGATCACAGGGTGAGCACCGATGATTGATAAACGCCGAAACCCCTTCGAGATCAACCAGCTCCAGCGTGAAGCGACCGAATGGTTCGCCCGCATGCGCGGCGACGAGGCCGAGCGGCACCGCGCCGGCTTTGAACGCTGGCTCACCCGTGGCGCGGTCCACCCATCAGCGTATAGTCGCATCGCTAATCTCTATTCGGACGGCAAGCGCGTAAACTCGGAGAATCTCCCTCCGCCGCAGCCAGTTAGGGGCGCCGCTAAGCGCGTGTGGAGGAATCGCCGCGCTGGTCGGATTTGTTGCTTGGCGGATGGTCGCCGTTCCGATCCTGCGCGGCGACAGCGGTCTCAATGGGACGCCGATTGACACTTGGAGGAGACCTACTGGAGAGGGGAGGGCTTGATAAAGGTGGCTCATCGACTATTTGTGGGCCAACATCACGGCTACCCTTCTTGCCAAAGATCGCAGCCGTAGGGACGAAATAGGATTCCATTCGGCTGGACGCAGTTGAAAAACGGGTCGTCGATTTTCCCCAGATATCTCAAAAATGTCCTCTGCAGCCCACGAAAATCCGAGCGATTCTTGCGGTAGATTTTGAGAGTCGGCGACATAATGTTATGTATATCAATACCTTAAACTTGTCGCGTTCGTCCTGCCGCCCCAGCCAGCCGGTGCTCTCACAGCGTCCCAGAGACGCTCGGTACGTCTCAGTAAAATTAAAGAAAACAATGAGTTATCTTGAGACGGCATTGCACTGCCGCTCAGCCCTTTTTGCCCAAATTGTTGATAGCGATTTTGCTCCTACCAACAAATTTCAGCGCCCGGGATCCGAACCCAGTCGCGTCGGGAAAGGGTACCAACATGCTTACCGACATCGCGATCAAGGCACTCAAGCCCGTGAGCAAGCCCTGCAAAAAAGTCCGATGGTGGCGGCCTTTTCATCCTGGTCCAGCCCAACGGCGGGAAAACATGGCGTTTCGCCTGCCGTTTTGAAGGAAAGCAGAAGCTGCTCTCTGGCGGCCCTTTCCCGAAACCACGCTTTTGGCTGCGCGGTCGTGGCGCGAGATGATGAAGCACCAACTCGCGCTCGGGACGGACCCATCCCAGGAACGCTGTCCGTCCCCATTACCGGATAGATGACGACCGGCGTTCCGTCGTCCAGCAGCCCGGCGCCGTCATTGCCCAGGATCATTGGAAAGGGGATCGGCTCTTCCTGTGCTGTGAGCCCGCGCAGGGTGAAAATGTCATGCCGGTTGAGGCTGGCATGGGTCACCTTCACCCGCACCCATCGTGGCGAGAGTTGCATGCCCGGATGACGGCAGCAGGCAGCGTTCCATTGCGGTCGTCCGCATGCCGGCGCCCGCCCTCCTGAAGGAGGGCGGGCGCCGGGCGGCACCCTCAGACGGTGCTGATGGTCCCGCCATCGATCACGAACTCGGCGCCGTGGATCGCGGCGGCGCGGTCGGCGGCGAGATAGGCGATGAGGTCGGCCACCTCTTCGGGCTCGGCACCCCGCCCGATCGAGATCCCGCCCAGGGCATCGAGCACGGACTGACGCGCGTCCTCGATCGTGCCGCCATTGGCTGCGCGAAGCGTTTCGAGAAAGTCTCCGGTGGCCTCCGTCATGATCCAGCCCGGCGAGACGGCGTTGACCCGCACGCCCTTGGGACCGAGCTCTTTAGAGATTGATTTGCTGTAGGTCCTCAACGCGGCCTTGGCCGCGGCATAGCCGGTGGTGGACTCAGGCAGCGGCAGGACGGACTGGATCGAGGTGACGTGCACCACGGTGCCCTTGCCCCGCTCGAGCATCTGCGGGATCAGCAGCCGATCGAGCCGAACCGTCGCCAGCAAATTCAGGTTCAGCTCGGCGAGCCAGTGGTCGTCCGTCAGCGCGGCGAAGCCACCCGCGGGCGAAGCCGAACCTCCGATAACATGGGCGAGAATATCGATGCCGCCCAGCCGCTCGAGCGCCGCCTTGGCCAGCGCTTCGCTGCCCTCCGCGGTGGTCAGGTCCGCCTGGACATATTCAACGCCCTCGATCGGATCCTTGATCGCGCGGGCGGCCGTGACGACGCGGGCTCCGCCGGCGAGGAAGCGCTCGACCGTGGCGCGGCCCAGGCCCTTGGTTCCACCGCTGACGAGGACGCGCTTGCCAGCGAACTCGGCGGGATCTGCCTTGATGCTCATACCGTGGTCTCCAGGGTTTTGATGGCGCCGTGCACCAGCGTGAAGCGATAGGTGAAACGGAGCGGGCTGCCCGGGAAGTCACCATGTGCGGGCCCCTCGACGACAACATCGCCGCCTTCTTCCCGCACCGCATCGGGCACGAAGATGGCTTTCACCGGGATCACTTCTTCTTCGAACAATTGCCGAATTGCCGGCTGCCCCTCGAAATGCTTGCCGTTGTCGATGAAGACCGCGTCCGGCAGAAAAGGCTTCAGCATGCCGTCGATATCGAGACGGGCATTTGCCTCGACATAGTCGGCGATGGGCTTGGGTAGGTCCATTGACATTTTCATCTCCTCATTCGTGACGAGACTTAATTAGCGATAGACTTCTCGCCTGATAATCGGGACAAATCGGCATGGGGTATCACGGAGATCGGGATAATGACTCGCCATTCGCTAATTGAGCTGGAGGCAGTCCTTGCCATTGTTCGGTGCGGCTCGTTTCGAGCAGCGGCGCTCGATCTCGGCATGTCGACCACGGCCATCAGCAATGCAGTGGGCAAGCTCGAGCGGGAGCTTGCCGTGAGGTTATTCAATCGGACCACACGCAGCGTCTCGCTCACCTATGCAGGACGAATTTTCGTCAAACAGATCAAACCGGCTCTCGAGGACATACAAAAAGCGATGAATACGGTGCGCTCTCAGCAGGAGACGCCGTCCGGCACTCTGCGCATCAATGCGTTCGCAACGGCGGCGCGCGAGATCATGGCGCCGTTGGTCCTGAGCTATTTGCAACGCTATCCGCAGGTTCACATCGACCTCGTCACCGAGGGGCGGCTTGTCGATGTCGTGGCGGCGGGTTTCGATCTGGGAGTGCGCAGCGCGGATCTGGTGCCAAGCGACGCGATCGCCATACCGCTGGGCCAGATGCGACGCATGGCGGTTGTCGCATCCCCCGCCTTTTTCGAAAACAGGGCTGTCCCCCAAGTGCCGCAGGAGCTGCTCACTTACCCCTGCATTCGTGTGCGGCTTCCCAATGGCGCGTTGTTCCGATGGCGGTTCGAGAAGGGCGGCGAAGAATTACAGCTCGACGTCGAGGGCCCGATCACCCTCGACGAAGCCTCCCTGACCCGGATTGCGGTGATGAGTGGCGCAGGGATCGGCTATTTCATGGAAGCCGATGTGCGCGAAGACATCGCGGCGGGACGGCTCGTGCGCATTCTCGAAGACTGGACGCCGCCGCTGGTGCCGCTGTGCCTTTATTATTCCAATCGGCGCAATTCCTCTGCGGCGTTCCAAGCCTTTATCGCGCTCGCACGCGACTTCGCTGCTGGACGGCTCGCACAGCCTTGAGCCTGCTGCCGCGCGTTCAGATGCGCCGTTTCGGTTCACGCCGCGCGATGAGGCGTGAGCATCGACGGCCTTCGGCCCGAAAAATCGGACCGAAGGCCTTTGGACGAGGGGCAGCTTTAGAGAGCATGCTCTGCGCGTAGCCGCGTCGCGGCCTGTTCGCCAATGATCGCGCAGGGTGCCTGCGTATTGCCGGTTGTCACCCGCGGCATGATGGAACCATCGGCGATGCGCAGCCCTTCGATCCCGTAGACGCTGAGCGAGGCATCGACGACCGACATGTCGTCCTGTCCCATCTTGGCGGTGCCGCATTGGTGCCAATAGGTGACCGCGGAATCGCGAATGAATGCATCGAGTCCGGCGACGTCGCGGTCTCTTGGCATGACCTCTCCCTTGACGAAGGGTTTGAATGCCTCGCCATTGCCAAGCTCGCGACAAAGCTTGACGCATTCGCGCGCCGCCTCGAGGTCGGCCGTATCCGAAAGCATGTTGGTGTCGATCGCCAATGGCTGCGCGGGGTCTGCATCGCGCAGGAACAGGCGCCCGCGGCTCTTCGGCTGCGCAAGCCCCGCGAACATCGTCCAGCCATGGTCGGGAACGCCGAGAGCCGCCGTACGCTCGCTCGGCACGGGAAACTCGACCTGGCAGAAAAGCAGGTCGGGTGCCTCGAGATCGGGACGGCTTTTCCAATAGAGCGTTGCCTCGCTTCCGCTGTTTCGCGGCGCCATCGGCCCCGCCAGCTCCCACATGCAGCCAAAGGATACATGATCCTGCATGTTGCGCCCGACACCGGGCAGGTGCTGGACGACGGGAATTGAATGGCGGCCTAGTTCGGAGCGATCGCCGATGCCGGACAACATCAGGAGCTTAGGGGTGTTGATCGCGCCGGTCGACAAGATGAGTTCGCTCCGCGCACCGACCGAAAAGACCCGGCCGTCCTTTTCGATCTCGACGCCGATCGCGCGGCGCCGATCGAACAGGATGCGACGGACATGCGCCCCCGTCATGATCGTGAGATTGGGCCGGTCCGAAAAGGGATGCACATAGGCGCGGTACAGCGACTGGCGCCGGCCGCCCCGGACGAGCATATCGGTGATCGCGGCGCCACCCGGTCCTTCCATCATCGCGCCATTCGGGCTCGCGAATGTCGGGATGCCCTGCTCGCGCGCGGCGCCGAGAAGGGCGTGCGCCAGCGGGCTCGGATCGTGCGCGGGTTGCACCCACACGGGGCCGTCGGTACCGCGGAAAGGCGAATCGGGCGCCCCCTGCCAGTTTTCGATGCGGCGATAGATGTCGAGCACCGATGCATAGGCCCAGCTGGCATCGCCCGCCTCAGCGGCAAAATGATCCCAATCGCTTTTGTGGCCCCGTGCCCAGACCATGACATTGATGCTCGAACCGCCGCCGAGACCCTTGCCCATCGCCATCGACAGTTCGCGGCCATCGAGGTGCGGATTGGGCTCGGCCTGAAAGCCCCAGTCGCGTTCGCTCCCAAGGTTTGTTGGCCAGAGCGCGGGGTCCATGACAGATTGCGCTTCGTCGCCGCCACCAGCCTCGATCAACAGAACCTCTGCGCTGCCGTTCTCGGCAAGGCGGCGGGCAACGACCGAACCCGATGAGCCTGCACCACAGACAATGAAGTCATAGCTGCGCTTGAGATCGGCATTGAGTCTCGTCTGGTTCTCGCGAGCGCGCCGGGAAAAATCGGAGTCCTGGCCCGGGAAAGCCTCGGTGATCATCATGTTTTCCTTTTACTTTGGGGAGGGGTGGGGACGGAACGTCCCCGGTTGTCGGCCGCGCCGAACCGGCACGGCGGCGTGCAGCGGCGTCGCGGCCTGGCCCGCCGCGTCCGCTGCTGATCCGACCGGAAGACCGGCCGAAGACTGGCAAGTATGGAAGGCAGGCGAGACCTGCCGGTCCCGCCTACCGGCGCCCTGCCACCGGGGGAGAGGCAGGGCGCAAGTCCGTTATTTGGAGCTGCGCGAGGCCGCCTGCGCCGCCTGGTCGATCACGTCCGCCACGACTTTCGGCTGGGTCATGAAGACGGCATGGCTCGCCGGCACTTCGGTGACCTTCGCACCGATGCGCTTCGCCATATGCTGCAGCATGCGCTGGTCGAATGCTTTGTCGTCGGTCGCGATCACGGCCCAGCTCGGCTTGCTGCGCCAGGCGGCCTGGGTCAGCTTCGTGCCGAATGCGGACATGTTGATGGGGACCTGCGAGTCGCGCATGAACGCTGCATCGCTATCGGTCGTATCCGCCGCGAACCCGGCCTTGAACTTCGCGAGATCTATGAAGCCGAAACCGTCGCTCTGGGTGTCGAGAACGAACTCGGGCGGTGTAACGAACCCCTGATATTGCTGCGCCGTCGTCTCGCCGGCATCGGGGGAGAGCGCCGACACATAGACGAGGCCCGCCACCTTCGGGTCGACCCCGGCTTCGGTGATGACCGTGCCACCCCAGCTATGACCGACGAGGATGGCCGGACCGTCCAGCCGGGCGATCGCGCGCTTCGTCGCCGCGACGTCATCGGCGAGCGAGGTCAGCGGGTTCTGGACGATCGTGACGCGATAGCCGCGGCCCGTCAGCTCGTCGTAGACGCCGCGCCAGCCCGACCCGTCGGCGAAGGCGCCATGAACGAGAATGACGTTGCGCACCGGCTGGGTCGCGGCGATGTGACCGGGATTGTCGGTCGTCTGCGCGGACGCGGCGAGGGGGAAGGAAGCGGCGACGGCAGCGGCGGCGAGGACGGTGCGGACATTGTTGAACAGGGACATGCAATCTCTCCTATATGGCGATAACACTTATCGCGATAAGTGAAGAGATATGAGGATTCGCTTTGCTTGTCCAGCATAAATATATCGCGATATATATTTTTGCGATTCAGTCGCTATATTGGGGGTGAAATGGAGTTCATGATGACCACCGACAATCCGCCTGTGCCGCTCGACGATCAGCTCTGCTACGCGATCTACTCTGCAGGCATCGCCGTTCAGCGCGCCTACAAGCCACTGCTCGACGATCTTGGGCTGACCTATTCTCAATATCTGGTGCTCAACATATTGTGGCGCGAGGACAGGCAACCGATCGGACGCATTGCCGACCAGCTCGCGCTCGAATCGAGCACGCTGACGCCTTTGCTCAAACGGCTCGAAGCCGCGGGCATGGTGAGCCGAACCCGAAATCCGTCGAACGAACGTCAGGTCGTCGTCGCGCTCACGGATGCCGGGCGTGCGCTTCAATCGAGGGCTGGCTGTCTCGGTGATGCGCTGCTGGAGGCGTCCGGCCAGTCGCCTGCCGCGCTTGCCGATCTCAACAGGGACATCAGGGCCTTGCGCGATGCCGTCTATGCCAAGGTCGGCGGCTGGAACCTGACGGACAAACCTGGCGCCTGATCGATTGCGCGATGGTTCGGGATGCCGCGGCACCGCCCGTGCGAAAGATACGCAAGGGCGCGAATTCATCGGCGGGGGACGTGGCGCGACGGCTTTAGCTGGGTCTGCACCTGATAGCGGCCTGTCCGTAGTAGGCCAGCTTCGGCGGCAGGAGATGGACGGGTCGTCTGGCTTCCGCGGCTGGCGCCACAAATGGCGCCGCCTTATCAGACGTCCAAATGCAGCCGCATACAGGTCTGGAGCAGCGCCTGGATCGCCTCGGTCGGATAGGGCGCTTCGACCTCTTCGCCGTGCAGGAGCGCGTCGCGCTTGACCGCTCGCAATCGCTCGAACACCGGCCCCGCCGCGGGTGGCGCCGCCCCCTCAAGCAGGTCGAACCACTGTCCTTCATATTGCGCGCTAAAGCTTTTCTGCACCAATATTTCGAGAGCGGACCAAGCCGCGAGAAAAGCCTGCAGTTCATCGGTCTTTTGGTCATGCGACAGGCTGAGAAGTCGCGAACTTCGCTCGAGTCCGCCATCCTCGACAAGCTTTGCCGCTTGTCGCCCAATGCGCTTGGCGTTTGCGGTATCGAGCGAGTTCGATACCGATGCCCGTCCACCCATCGCAACCATGCCGACGCTGTAGATGGGTTCGCTTCTTCCCGGTTCGGTGAGATAGCTCGTCTCGCCCACGAGCGCATACTGCCGGTCATTATGGTGGGGAAGATTGAGTGCCGTCGCGGTGATCAGTGCGCGCGCGAGCGATTTGAAGGTTTCACGCGCGGAGTCGAAGATCGTTTGGTCCATGCTCACATTCAGGCCCGCCAACTTGCGCCGGAAATTCGGATCGATCGGGGGCGCAGCAATCTGGCCCTCGATCACAAGATACGCACCGCTCGCCATATCTCTCTGCCGACTCGCGCGAATATCGGCTGGCCGAACATGCGGGTTTCATCGTCTATCGCATGCCGACCTGACGCCGATCCTGCGGGGTCATTCCCCGCGCTGGAGTGTCATCGCCAGTTCCTCGACGTCGAGATCGCGTTCGAGTTCATGGAGGACCTCATCCTCGATCAGGCCCGCGCGGTGGATCCGGATCAGCTCGGCGCGCGCCCCGGCGATGGCCTGGAGCAGGACGTCGAAATGCGACCTCAGTCCGTCCATTGTGGTGCTGGCGTCGGCCTCATACCGCTCCATGAAATTCATCCGCTTGCGATGTTCTTCGAGCATCAGCGGGTGGATCAGCGTCCCATTCTCGTCATAAGCGAGCCTTTCGATGACCGCGAACCGCGCGCGCGCCATCGCCGCTTCGGCGGCGGGCATCGCCATTTTTGCGGGCGGGTCGGTATCGACCGGCTTGACCGCGCGAATAAGCATGCCGAGGCTCGATCCCTGCGCGACGACAGTCACGAAGATGACTGCGAAGGCGCAAATCAACATCAGGTCGCGGCCGGGCATATCGACGGGAAGGGTCAGCGGAACCGCCAGCGTCACGACGCCGCGCATTCCCGTCCAGCTCAGGACCGTCGCTTGCCGCCAGCCCAGCGGGCGCGCGCGTTCCAGTCCCAGCTTGCGGGCAATTCCCAGAACCGCCTCCGATCCGAAGATCCAGACGAAGCGCGCGACGGTAAGCGTGATCACGACGGCCGCAATCACGATGACCCACGACAGCGGCATTGCCTCGATCCCGCCGATCCGCTCGAGCGCGCCGCGCAGCGAAAAGCCGATCAGGATGAAGACCAGCGCTTCGAGGACGAACACCATGATGAACCACGCCGAATTGGCGCGAAGGCGGACGTCGGCGGACAATATCTCATGCTGATACCAGCCCATCGCGAGGCCCGCGGTCACCGTCGCGATCACCCCCGAAACATGGACGGCTTCACCGGCAAGATAGGCGGCCCAGCACAGCAGGATCGTGATCAGCATGACGAGCATGCGATCCTGGAGGCGCCTGGCGAGGAAGACCCAGCCTGCGGCGACGAGCGCGCCGACGATCACCCCGCCGATCGCGACAAAGGCAAAGCTCTGCACCGCCTCGCCGGTGTGGAAAACCCCGCTCAGCGTCGCGGCGACGGCGAAGCGGAAGAGGATGAGCCCGGTCGCATCGTTCAGCAGGCTTTCTCCTTCGAGCAAAGCTTCGAGCCGACGCGGCAAATGGACGCCCTTCAGCACGGCGCGTGCCGACACCGCGTCGGGCGGCGATACGATCGCGCCGAGCGCGAAGCAGGCGGCCCAGGGCAGGTCGGGGAGGATCAAATGCACGACCACGCCGACGACCAGCGTCGTGAAAACCACCGCGCCGACGGCGAGCGACAGGATGCCGGGAAGGTGGCGCCGAAAACGGCCAAGCGCGGTGTAATAGGCGCCGTCCATCAACAGCGGCGGCAGGAACAGCACGAGCGCGAGTTCGGGATCGAGCGATATCTCCGGCAACCCAGGGAGGAAAGCGAGCGCGCCGCCGCCGACAAGGAGCGCCGTCGCGGGCGGCCAGCGCAGCTTCAGCGCGAGCCAGTGCAGCCCGATGACGAGCGCGAGCAACCCGAGGACGAGTTCGAAGGCCTCGACCGCGTGCATCGGCTCAGGTCCGGTCCACGCGGAGGTCGAACAATGCTGTCATCTTGAGGCCCCTGTCTCGTCCAATCCCACAACGCCGTTTGTGACGCTGTTTGCAGCCGCGATCAATGCCGGAGATTGTGCAAGCTCAAAAGCTTGGCGGCCTTCGCGACCGGGCCGGACATGTCGGTCCGGGGAAGGTGAAAGGGCGGAACCCTTTATCCCCCGTCCGCCGCACTCGGCAGCCGCGACGGGGGATGAGGTTTGGTGTGCACAAGAAGAACATTAAGGGAACAAATATGATCCGTCAACCTGTTTTTCGCGGTTTTCCGGTGGGGCCGCGCGCTCGGTTGACGTGAACGTCAATCGAGACCAATGCATAGGAAACGAAGGAAAGGGAGTATGATGGCGGAACAACCGAAGTTCGACCTCACGGGACGCGTGGCGCTGGTGACCGGCGCATCGTCGGGACTGGGAGCGGGCTTTGCAAAAGCGCTGGCGGCATCGGGAGCGAAGGTCGTGCTGGCAGCGCGCCGCGCCGACAAGCTGGCCGAACAGGTCGCCGCGATCGAGGCGGCGGGCGGGCAGGCGATTGCGGTCAGCATGGACGTCACCGACGAAGCGTCGACGATCGCCGCCTATGACGCCGCCGAAGCCGCGTTCGGCACCGTCGACACGATCGTCGCCAACGCTGGCGTTGCGACCGAGAAGATGGCGATGAGTCTGACGGCGGCCGACGTCGATTTCCTGCTCGCGGCCAATGTCCGCGGCGTCTTCCTGACCGCGACCGAGGGCGCCCGGCGCCTCGACAAGGCGGGCAGCCGCGAGAAGCAGCACGGCCGCATCGTCCTGATCGGCTCGATCACTGCCGAGAAAATCTTTCCCGCGACCTCGGTCTATGGCGCGACCAAGGCGGCGGTGCGCCACCTTGGCAAGGCGCTGGCGCGCGAATGGGCGCGGCGCGGGATCAGCGTCAATGTGATCCAGCCCGGCTATTTCGAATCCGAAATGACCGCCGAGCTGTTCGAGAGCGACACGGGCGCGGCTATGGTGAAAAGCTTCCCGCGCCAGCGTATGCGCCCGGCCACCGACCTCCATGCGCCGCTGCTGATGCTCTGCTCCGACGCCGCGCTCGGCATCACCGGCAGCGTGATCACCGTCGACGATGGACAGACGCTGTGAGCGAGTTGCTGATCGAAAGCCGCGGCGCGGTCGAGATCGCGACGCTCAACCGGCCCGAGCGGCTTAATGCGCTGAACGAGGGGCTGGTCGACGAACTCAATACCTATTTCGGCGGGCTCGCTGACCGTCCCGAGGTCCGCGTCGTGATCCTGCGCGGTGCCGGGCGCGGCTTCTGCGCCGGGCTCGACATTCAGGAAGACCGGACGAGCGACGAGACGCCGGTGCTCCGCACGCTGCGTACCCAGACGCGTATCGGCAATATCTATCGCAAGATGCGCGCCTGTCCGCAGCCGATCATCGCGCTGGGCCATGGCGCCGCGTGCGGCGGCGGGCTGTCGCTGCTGCTCGCGTCGGACGTCCGCTATGCCGCGCCGTCGTTCAAGGCGAACGCTGCCTATATCCGCATCGGCCTTGGCGGGTGCGACATGGCATCGAGCTATTTCCTCCCGCGCCTCGTCGGCGCCAGCCTGGCATCCGAGATGATCCTGACCGGCCGCTTCATCGATGCCGAGCGGGCCTTGCGCGCCGGACTGGTGAGCGAGATCGTCGAGGAAGCGGCGCTGCTCGACCGCGGCCTCGCGCTTGCCGACGAGATGCTGGCGACGTCGCCTTACGGCCTGCGCCTCTCGAAACAGGCGCTCAACCTCAACATCGATGCGCAAAGCCTCGACGCCGCGATGGCGATCGAGGATCGCCAGCAGGTGATCCTGTCGGCGACCGAAGACCATCGCGAAGCGCTCGCCGCATTCCTCGAAAAGCGGGCGCCGAAATATCGTGAGCGATAAGATCGGCGGCACCGGATTTGCCCCCATTGACTCATGAATATATTGACATAGTAAGTGCCATATCCCGAGGGGGTGGGAGTGATGGCAGTGCGCAGGAGGACCACTAAATGCCGGGTCGCATAGGCGGGTCCCGGCGTGCTGCCATCATCTTCGCCGGCGCACTGATCGCCGCGACCCCTGTGCAGGCGCAGCGCGCCGCATCGGCGCCAACGCACCCCAATATCGTGATCTTGCTCGCCGACGATTGGGGCTTCAGCGACGTCGGCGCATTCGGCGCCGAATT
This sequence comes from Sphingopyxis sp., assembly GCA_051861185.1. GTDB lineage: Bacteria > Pseudomonadota > Alphaproteobacteria > Sphingomonadales > Sphingomonadaceae > Sphingopyxis. The sequence goes on along the minus strand of JBIMKQ010000004.1, from coordinate 223,302 downwards.
CGCGACTCCGAACATCGACGCGCTGGCGCATTCGGGAATGCGCTTTTCGAATTTCCACGTCGCGGGGTCGTGCTCGCCGACGCGCGCGATGTTGCAGACGGGGGTGATGAACCACCGCAACGGGCTGGGCAACATGCCCGAGACGATCCCCGACGCGCATCGCGGCAAGCCCGGTTATGATACGGTGATGAACCACCGCGTCGTGACGATCGCGCAGCTGCTGAAGGCTGCGGGATATCGCACCTATCTGACGGGCAAATGGCATCTGGGCAGCGACCCGTCGCGCCTGCCGCACGCGCGCGGATACGACCGTGCCTTCAGTCTCGCCGACGCCGGCGCCGACAATTTCGAACAGCGCCCGATCGAGGGCATGTACGACAAGGCGAACTGGACCGAGAACGGCAAGCCAGCAACGCTGCCCAAGGATTATTATTCGTCGCATTTCGTCGTGCAGCGGATGATCGATTACATCGAGGCCGACCGCAAAAGCGGCAAGCCTTTCTTCGCGTCGATCAATTTCCTCGCCAACCATATCCCGGTGCAGGCGCCCGACAGCGACATCGCGCGCTATTCGGCGATGTACAAGACCGGCTGGACCGCGCTGCGCGACGCGCGGGCAAAGCGCGCCGCGGCGCTCGGCATCATGCCCGCGGGCGTCCCGATCGTGACGATGCCGACGACGCCCGACTGGCAAAAGCTCGATGCCGACGAGCGCGCCGCCGCCGTCCGCGTGATGCAGGCCTATGGCGGCATGGCGACCGCAATGGACCGCGAGGTTGGCCGCCTCGTCGCGCATCTGAAGGCGACGGGCGATTATGACAATACGATTTTCGTTTTCCTCTCCGACAATGGCGCCGAGCCGACCAACCCGTTCCACAGTCTGCGCAACCGTATGTTCCTCGGCATGCAATATGATTTGGGGACCGCGAATATCGGTCGGCGCGGCAGCTTTTCAGCGATCGGGCCGGGCTGGGCGAGCGCCGCTGCCTCGCCGCTGTCGGGATATAAGTTCACCGCCGCGGAGGGCGGCCTGCGGGTGCCGCTCATCATCGCCTGGCCGGGCAATTCACAGGTCCGCCCGGGCGCGATCAGCGATGGCCTCGCCCATGTTACCGACATCCTGCCGACGCTGACCGAAATGGCCGGTGTGCCCGGCCACCGCGGCGACTGGCAGGGCAGGGCGGTCGAGCCGCTGACCGGCCGCAGCCTTGTCCCTGTGCTGAACGGACAGCCGGGCAGCGTCCACGGTGACGCGCCGCTCGGGTACGAGCTGTCGGGCAATGCGGCGCTGTTTCGCGGCGATTACAAGCTGGTGCGCAACCTCGCACCGACGGGTGACGGTCAATGGCGGCTCTACGACCTGAAGGCCGACCCCGGCGAAACGCGGGACCTCTCGGCCGCGATGCCCGACCGGTTTGCTGCGCTGATGGCCGATTACCGGGCCTATGCGAAAGCGAACGGCGTCCTCGACATGCCGGCGGGCTACACCGCCGACGAACAGATCAACCGCTATGCCTTCGAGCAGCAGGGCAAGCCGCGCCTGATCCGCTTCGGCCTTTGGGTCGGGGGCATTGTCCTGCTGCTGTCGGCGCTGGTCTGGGGGCTGCGCCGCCGCCGCCGGGCAAGCCGCGATGGGGTGGTCGGCCCGCCTTCCTGACAGCGGCTTCCCCCGCCGGCTTCCGCTTCAACCCTCTTCGACGATGGCCGCCATCAGCGCTTCGACCATCTGCCCCATCACCGCTCCCGCCTCGTCGGCCGAAAGACTCTGGTCGTGGCGCAGCGTGCGCCAGGTGTGGAACGACAGCGCAGCGCACAGCGCCTCGACGCCGATGCGGTCGGCGCGGACCGGACCGGGAAGCAGGCAAAGGATCAACTCGCGCTCGAACATCACGACGCGGCTGTATTGCCCCATCAGAAACGGGGATTGGTAACGCTTGATGTTCGCCGCGAGGCGGAAGGGAAGCGTGGTCTCGAACAGGCGGACGCGGCGGCGGACCAGCTCGCGGACATTGGCGCGCCACGGCTGGTCGGGGTAGGGCGCCATGACGATCGGCGCGACGCGTTCGGTGATCGTTGCCGTGATCTCGGCATAGATCGCATCCATATCGTCGAAATGGCGAAACACGGTGCGCAGGCCGATGCCGGCCTCTTCGGCGACGCGCGCGGCGCTCGGCGACAGGTCGCCCGCGACGATCAGCTCCATCATCGCCTCGACGATGCGTTTATGGCTCGACCGTCCGCGTTCACGGCGGCCATCGACCCGATCGGGCTCGGCCTCCGGCGCGCTGATTTTCTTCACCCCTGTCGTCATCGCGCCCCTGCTGGCCCGACTTGGCGCCCGGGTCAATTGATCTTGCGCACCCATCGGTATAATGACACATATAGTGTCAATAGTTTTTGCGCAGGCCGACAGCGCTGAACAGGGGCGAGCATATGAAGAAAAGATGGGTCGCGCTTGGCGTATTGGCATTGGCGGGTGCCGGCGGATATTGGGCCTTCGAGGCGAACAAATATCGCATTCCCGGCCTCGTTCAGGATTGGAAAGACCCGGTCCAGCCAAATCGCGCGGTCGCGTGGCAGCAGGGGCCCACCGAGTCCGCCGCCAACCCGCTCGGCGGCAAGCGTCCGCCCAACATCATCCTGATCGTCGCCGACGACCTTGGCTTTAACGACATCAGCCTGAACGGCGGCGGCGTCGCGGGCGGGATCGTCAAGACGCCGAACATCGACGCCATCGCGCGACAGGGGATCAACTTCACGACCGCTTATGCCGCCAATGCAACCTGTTCGCCGTCGCGCGCGGCGATGATGACGGGGCGCTATCCGACGCGCTTCGGCTTCGAATATACTGCGGTGCCGGTGCAGTTCGCCGAAAGCGTCTCGCACGGCGAGGGGGTTGGACCGCACAAGGCGATCTTCCACAAGGAACTGATCACGCCTGACATCCCCGACTATCCCGACATGGGGGTTCCGGCGAAGGAAGTGACGATTGCCGAGGCGGTGAAAGCCGCGGGCTATCATACGCTGCATATCGGCAAATGGCATCTGGGCGAGGCGCCGGCGCTGCAACCGCAGGCGCAGGGTTTCGACGAAAGCCTCGCCGTGCTTGGCGGTGCCGCGATGTTCCTGCCCGAGGATGATCCCGACGCGGTGAATGCGAAGCTGCCGTGGGACCGGATCGACCATTTCATCTGGGCCAATCTGCGCCACGCGGTGACCTTCAACGGCAGCAAGCGCTTCCATCCGAAGGGTCATATGACCGACTATTTCGCCGATCAGGCGATGGCGGCGATCGAGGCGAACCGCAATCGGCCCTTCTTCATGTACCTCGCCTTTAACGCCCCCCACACGCCGCTCCAGGCGACGAAAGAAGACTATGCAAGGCTGCCGCAGATCAAGGATCACAAGGCACGCGTTTACGGCGCGATGATTGCGCAACTCGACCGGCGCATCGGCGACGTGATGGCAAAGCTCAAAAAATTGGGGATCGACGACAACACGCTCGTCATCTTCACCAGCGACAATGGCGGCGCCTGGTATACGGGTATCGACGATTTGAACGCGCCATATCGCGGATGGAAGGCGACCTTCTTCGAAGGCGGCATCCGCACGCCCTTCTTCATGCGCTGGCCGGGGCACATCGCGCCGGGATCGACCCGTGCCGATGCGACGGGCCATATCGACCTCTTCTCGACCATCGCGGCGGCGGCGGGCGCGGCGATACCCGCCGACCGGATCGTCGACAGCGAGGATATCCTGGCCGGTCCGGCAAAGCGTGCTGCGCTTTACTGGCGCTCGGGCGATTATCGCGCGGTGCGTGCCGGCGACTGGAAGCTGCAGGTGACGAAGCGGCCCGACAAGGTCCGCCTTTACAATCTCGCGGTCGATCCGACCGAACGGCACGACCTGTCCGCCACCGAACCACAGCGGGTCGCGCAACTCAGCGGGATGCTCGCCGCGCAGAACAAGGACATGGCCAAGCCGATCTGGCCCGGATTGATCGAGGCCCCGGTGCGGATCGACGTGCCCCAGAACGCGCCGTGGAAGGACGGGCAGGATTATATCTACTGGACGAACTGACTGGAGCTAGCGTTCGACCTTGGTGGCGAGGATCACCGACGTCGTCGTACGCTCGACGCCGTCGAGCAGGCCGATTTCGTCGATCAGCTCGTTGAGCTGCGCGCCATCCTCGGCCTCCAGCATCGCGATGATGTCATATTCGCCGCTGATCGCATGGATTGCCTGCACCAGCGCGAAGGACGCGAGCGCCTGTTCGACCTCGCGGTGAAAGCGCGGCAGCGTCTTGATCATCATATGCGCGCGCACCCGGCTCGCGATAAAGGCATGGCCCAGCCGCACCGTATATCCGGCGACGACCTTCTCCTCCTCCAGCCGCGCGAGCCGCGAATAGATCGCCCCGCGCGAAATGCCGAGTTCCTTCGCGAGCTGTGCGATCGTCTGCCGTGCGTCGTCGCGCAGCAGGGTGAGCAGGCGTTCGTCGACCTCGTCGAGATTGACGCCTGACTGCGACATCATTCGGCCAGCTTCTCGTCGGCGAAGATTGCGGTTTGTGGACTGCCCCCGGCGCGCATTCCGCCACGATACATGCCCAGGTCGTTGATGGCAAAGGCGGGGTGCCCGTCGGGGCCCATCGCGATCAGCCCGCCGTCGCCGCCGATCGCGCCGACCGCCATGATCGTCGCTTGCGCGGCGTCCCTCAGGCTTTCGCCCTTCCACGCGACGCGGTCGCACAGCTGCCGCGCGGCGCTTTCGCGGATGAAATATTCGCCCGATCCGGTCGCCGACACCGCGCACTGGCCATTCTTCGCATAAGTGCCCGCGCCGATGATCGGCGAATCGCCGATGCGGCCCCAGCGCTTGCCGGTCATGCCGCCGGTCGAGGTCGCGGCGGCAAGATTGCCGTCGGCGTCGAGCGCGACCGCGCCGACGGTGCCGAACAGATGCGTCGGATCGACCGCCGCCTGCTGCTTCGCGCGCCACGCGAGCAATTGCTGCCAGCGATCGTCGGTGCGGAACCAGCTCGGGTCGACCTGCTCCAGTCCGCGCTCGACCGAAAAGCGGTCGGCGCCCGCGCCCGCCAGCATCACATGCGGGCTCTTGTCCATCACCGCGCGCGCCAGGTCGATCGGATGCCGCGTCCGCGTCACGCCCGCCACCGCGCCCGCCTTTTGCGTCTTGCCGTCCATGATCGCGGCGTCGAGTTCATTCCTGCCCTCGGCGGTAAACACCGCCCCGCGACCGGCGTTGAACAGGGGATTATCCTCCAGCACGCGGACCGCCGCCGCGACGGCATCCAGCGCCGCGCCGCCCTTGTCGAGCACCGCGCTGCCCGTGCGCAACGCTTCGTCCAGCCCGGCGCGATACGCCTTGTCCTTTTCGGGCGGCAGCGACCCGCGCTCGATCACCCCGGCGCCGCCGTGGATCGCAAGCGACCAGCGCGGCACTTCGACGATCTCGCCGGCGCGCGCGGCATAATTGCGCACAAACACCGGCGCATCGACTTGCCCCGACGGCAGGTGCAGCACCGACCCGGGGCCGACCCCGGTCACCTTGACGCGCGGCGCGTCGAGCGGGCCGCGCTGTTCCAACCCGCGCAGTCCGGTCCCGTCGACCACCCACGCATAGCCGTCGGGCTCGGTGGCATAGATGCGCGCCGTGCCATCGGGCTCGACCGCGAGCGCGGCGCTCTCGTCGACGCCGACGCCCAGCATCGCGGGCTCGCTCGCCGCGCGCCCGACCTGCGCCTTGGCGACGAAGGCGAACAGCCGCCCCAGCCGCTCGCGTTCCTTGAAATGCGTGTCGGTGACGACGCCCTTGAGCAGCGCGAAATGCAGGAAGTCGCCCTCGATCGTGTTTGCGGGGCCAAAGGGATCGGCAAGCGCCTCGGGGCTTTTCAGGCTGCCGTCGTCCATCGCGCCATATAGTTTCTCGCCCTGGATCGCGAGACCGGCGCTCGTGCCCGCGAGCGGCTTGCCCGCCGCAACATGCGCGTTCAGGATGTCGCCGACGGGCGTTCCGCGCCAGTATCGCACGTACCGCGCCTGATCGCCGCCCGCGATGAAGATGCCGTCGGCCTTGCGCAGCCTGTCGAGGATCTTCTTGTTCGTCGCCTGCGACCGGCCGTGAAAGACGAAGATCTCGGTCGACTGGATGCCGCCGATCTCGTCGAAAAATTCCTCGCCGATTTCCTTGCCATAGGATGCGCTGATCACGACGATATGGCCGTTCCCGGCTTTGCCGAAGAACCATTTCATCGAATCGACATTGCGGTCGCCGCCGCCCATCAACAGCAGCCCGCCCGACACCGGCCCCGGCGTCGGCGTGTTCAATTTGCCGAAGACATAATGTTCATAAGGCTTGTCCTTGGCCTCTTTGGCAGCCGCCGGCGCCAGCGACAGCCCCATTGCCGCGACCAACAGCCAAAATCCCCGCATCATCGAACGCAGCATCCGTCTTCCTTCTGGCGACCCCTGAAAGGCGCGATGTTACATAATGACGGCACAAAAAGACAATATGATTTCCCATTTCACCATAGTGATTGAAATTATCGACGTTTTCTGGTGGATGGGATGAAATATCCGGTTGGTGGGCCAGCGATTTGATTCGGGCCGGAATGAAGCAGGGGATCTGATAGATGAGGAATTTCGGTAAGCGGGCGTTTCGGATTGTTCTGGGGCTGGGCGTTTGCTTGCCCGCGCTGGCCGCACCGGCCTTTGCGCAGGACGCCGCCGAAGGCGAAGCGCAGGAGATCATTGTCACCGGATCGCGCATCCCGACGATAAAGGATCAGGGCCCCTCGCCGGTCACCACGATCGATTCCGACACGATCCGCGCCAATGGTTATACCAGCGTCCCCGAATTGCTCGCCGCGATGACGCAGAACAGCGGCGAAACGCAAAGCCCGCAATCGGGCAGCAGCGCCGACTTCACCCCCGGCGCGCAGCAGGTCGACCTGCGCGGCCTCGGCCCCAACCACACGCTGGTGCTGATCAACGGCCGCCGTATCGCCGACTTCCCGCTGCCCTATATCGGCCGCAGCAACTTCACCGACATCTCGAACATCCCCGTCAGCCTGATCGAACGCGTCGAAATTCTGAGCGGTGCAGGCTCGGCCATCTATGGCTCCGACGCGATCGCGGGCGTCGTGAACTTCAAGATGAAGGAAAAGCTCGACGGCATCACGCTCGACTATCGCCACGGCCGCACCCAGCACGGCGGCGGGCTGTCGCACCGCTTTACCGCGACCGGCGGCTGGTCGACCGACCGTTTCAGCATCGCCGGCGGCATCGAATATCTCGATCAGCGCCCGCTCTGGGCGTATCAGCGCAAGATCCAGGACAGCACCGACGACAGCCCGGGCAGCACGATCGCGCGGCGCACCTTCCTGCGCTATAACATCGACAGTGACACCTATATCGATCCGGGCGCCGACACCTGCGCCGCGCTGTCGAACCTTAACCGCGGCACGACCGTCTATGCCTCGCGCCCGCGGTACGGCGAATTCGACGATGCCCTCGATGATTATGGCCCCGGCTATTATTGCGGCAGCAAGGAATCGATCGGCTACGGCACGATCGTTTCGGGGCGCAAGGGCTTCAACAGCTTCGGCACCATGTCGTACGAGCTGTCGGACAATGCCAAGCTGTTCACCGACTTCCAGTTCGGGATCAGCAAGGTCCGGCTGATGTACGACGTGACGAGCTGGGCGTTCGAAAATTCGTCGTCGAGTTCGGACAATACTTTCTACAACAGCTTCATCGACGACGTCGACGACTGGTCACGCCAGTTCACGCCGGAGGAAACCGGCGGCTTCGAAATGCAGCGCAACAAGCAGACGACGTACAGCATCACGCCGGGCATCCGCGGCAATTTCGGCAGCAGCTGGAATTACGAGCTGTCGTTCAACTACAGCCGCTACAAATCGATCGTGCGCTGGCCGCAGATCATCAACAGCAAGGCGCGCGACCTGTATCTCGGGCCGCAGCTCGGGATCGACGAAGACACGGGCTATCCGATTTTCAACGCCGATCCGGCGCGCTTCTATCGCGCGCTGACCCGCGCCGAATATGACAGCATCTCGGCCGACACGGTGTACAAGCCGGTCAGCTGGACCAGCAATCTGCAGGCGACGATCACCAACGGCGAGCTGTTCCAGCTTCCCGCCGGCCCGGTCGGCTTCGCCGCTGTCGCCGAATATGGCAAGCAGGGCTATAATCTTAATCCCGACCCGCTCGCGCTCACCGATTATTATTACAGCTGGAAGGACAGCGACGGCGCGGGCAAGCGCAGTCATGGCGCGATCGGTGGCGAATTGCGCGTTCCAGTGCTCAGCTTCGTCACGCTGACCGGCGCCGCGCGGTACGACACCTTCGGCTTCGACGGTCGCGATGTCGGCAAATTCACCTATAATGGCGGCATCGAAGTGCGCCCGACCGAAAGCCTGCTGTTCCGCGCCGCCTATGGCACCGCCTTCCGCGCGCCCGACCTCCACTATGTCTTCACCGGACCGGGCAATGTGCAAAGCAGCGTCGACGACTATTATCTCTGCCGCACTGAGGAACCCGGCGAGGATATCAGCGATTGCAGCTATTCGGGCGCCGGCGTCGTCGTCAATCGCAACGGCAATCGTGACCTCGCGGCCGAAACCGGCAAGACGCTGACCGCCGGCGTCGTCTTTTCACCGTCGAGCCGACTGCACGTTTCGGTCGACTATTTCCGCGTCACGCTCGACAATCAGGTCGATGACCTCAGCACGAACCAGATCGTGCGCGACGAGGCCGATTGCCGGATCGGGCGGACCGAAAATGGCGCGGCGGTCGATATCAACTCGCCGACCTGTCAGGACGCCATCGCCCGCGTCAACCGCTTCACCAGCGGCGCGCTTGCGGGTGAGATCGAGTCGATCCGCGTCAACCCGATCAACATCGCGCGCGAAAAGACCAGCGGTATCGACGTCGCCTTCCGCGGCACCTTGCCGACCAGCTTCGGCGACTTTACCCTGTCGCTCGCGCACAGCCATGTGTTCAAGCACAGCTTCCAGCAATATCCGGGCGATCCGGTGATCAACAAGCTGGCGGCGGACAGTGGCTATTACCTGCCGCGCGACAAGTCGAACGGCAGCATCACCTGGGCGTCGGACGGCGCGCAATTCACCTTCTCGGGTACGCGTCTCGGCAAGCTGCCCAATTTCGACGAAGATGCCTTCATCAAGGCAAGCTATTTGTTCAACGCCACGCTGCAATATGATTTCACCGATCATATGCGCGGGTCGCTGACGGTGCGGAATGTGTTCGACAAGATGCCGGTGAAGGATCCGACCTGGACCAGCTATCCCTATTACAACACCAGCTGGTTCGACAGCGTCGGCCGCAGCGTCTTCATGCAGCTGACCTACAAACTCGGCGGTTCGCCGCTCTGACCAATGCCCGGCGCGGGGCTGGTTTCAACGCCCCCCGCGCCGCCGATCCGCTCCGAGGTAATTGGCGATGAGCCCGCTTTGTGGCAAGTCGGGGTATTCCCGACTTTGCCCATTGGAGCCCCCATGCGCGCCCTGTTGCTTTCGATTGCCCTGCTGACGCCTGCTATTCCTGCCGCCGCGCAGGAAGCCGTCATCGACACCCATGTCCACCTCCACAACGGCGAAGCCTCGATCGCCGAATATCAGGCGCAGCTCAAAGCGTCCGGGCAATCGGTCGATGCGTTCGGCGCGATGTGGTTCGGCGGCCCCAATCAGGCGCTCGCAGGCAATCCCGCCGATATCCGGACGCGCAACGACGCGCTGATCGCGCTTGCGGCAAAGCACCCTGGCATGATCGTTATCGCCACCGTCCATCCCTATGACGGCGATGCCGCGCTGGCCGAAGTCGACCGCGTCGCCGCGCGCGGGGTCAAACTGCTCAAGATCCACCCGCATACGCAGAAATTCGACCCCGCCGATGCGCGGGTGCTGGCGCTGGTGAAGCGCGCAGGCGCTGCCGGGCTGATCGTGGTGATGGACAATGCCAACATCCTGCCCGGCGACAGTGAGAAACTGTTCAACCTGGCGCTCGCGGCACCGAAGACGAAGTTCATCTTCGGGCATATGGGCGGAATGAACTTCCGCTTCTGGAACATCCTCGCGCTCGCGCGCACCGCCGACGGCCTCTTCGCCGACAATATCTATTTCGACATTTCGGCAAGCGTGATCCTTGCGGCGGACTCGCCGATCGAGGATGAATATGTCTGGACGATCCGCAACGTCGGCGTCGACCATGTGCTGCTCGCGTCGGACTTCCCGCAAATCTCGCTGCCCAAGACGCTCGAAGCCTTCGCGAAGCTCGACCTGACCGACGAGGAGCGCGTCCAAATCCGCTCGGGCAATGCGCGAAAGCTGCTCGGGCTTTAGACGATCGCGAGCGCGAACAGCAGCGATACGGCAAAGCTCGTCAGCGAGGCGAGCAACACCGGAACGCCCGCGCGCCAGCCCATGTCGAGCAGCAGGTCCATCCGCGTCCGCATCGCGGTCGCGGTGACCGCGAGCAGCAGCAGCGCCTTCGACGCCGTCAGCGCGCCGCCGCGCACGGCATCGGGGATCGGCGCAAGACTGTTCAGCGCCACCATCGCAAAGAAGGCAGTGATGAACCAGGGCAGGGCAAGACGCCGCCAGATGCGCTGCTCGCTGCCGTCCTCGGGCTTCAGCAGCAACCCGACCAGTGCGACCACGGGCGCGAGCAGCGCAACGCGCGCCAGCTTGACGATCGTCGCGCTTGTCCCCGCTGCGTCGGAAAAGGCGTAGCCGCCGCCGATTGCCTGTGCGACGTCATGGATCGACGCCCCGATCAGGAATCCCGCCTGCGCATCGCTCAGCCCGAACCGCGCGGCGAGCAACGGATAGATCGTCATCGCGAGCGCGCTCGCGAGCGAAACGCCGACCAGCGTCAGCGCGAATTGCGCCTGCGACAATCGCTGCCGCCCGATCACGCCATAGAGCGCGAGCGCGGCGCTGGCGCCGCAGATCGCCGTCGCGCCGCCCGCGAGCAGTCCGGCGTAGGGCGATTGCCCCGACAGCCTTGCGCCCAGAAAGCCCGCGCCCATCGTCAGCGTCATGATGACGATCAGCGCGGCAAAGGGCACCGGGCCGATCACCGCGATCTGCTGGAAGGTGACCTGCAACCCGAGCACGACGATTCCGACGCGCAGGAAGGTGCGCGACGCAAAGTCGAGGCCGCGGTGCGTCGCCTCATTGGCCGAGATGAAATTGAGCGCCAGCCCGACGAGCAGGCCGAGCAGGATGATCGGAAAACCATAATGGTCGGACAGCCATGCCGCGGCCGCCGATGCCACTGCGCAGGCGGCGAGGCCGGGGAACAGGCTGCCTTTAGGCGCCGTCCCGGCGACGGTCTGCGCAAGGTGCAATTCGCCGAACAGGTCGCCGCCGCTCGGCAAATTGTTCCAATGGGCGTGCCGCATCGAGGTCAATTCGTTTCTGTCTAACGCTGTCATATAATCGGGACATATCGTCAACCCCGACGCGCGCGCAAGGCTTCTCTTGCCGTGCGCGGTGTGACGCGCCAAAGCAGACAGCGTGGTCAGCAGGCCGAACGGGGAGATGCGCAGCCGTGACGATGATTTGCCAGCCAGGTGCGGAGCGCCGCAGCGCATGACGCGGGCGACGATCAAGGATGTCTCGCGCGTCGCCGGCGTATCGATCAAGACCGTCTCGCGCGTGCTCAACAAGGAACGCTATGTCAGCGACGACATGCGCCAAAAGGTCGAGGAGGCGGTCGCGCGCCTCAACTATCACCCTAGCCTTGCCGCACGGACGCTTGCCGGGAAACGCTCGTTCCAGATCGGGCTGATCCACGACAACCCCAGCCCCTATTATATCTTCAACATGCAGGCGGGGGTCGGGCAGCGCTGCCGCGAGGCCGATTTCCGCATGATCGTCCAGCCGTGCGACATCAACTCGCCCGGCCTCGTCGACGATATCGGTGCGCTGATCGATCAGGCGCAGCTCGACGGCATCATCATGACCCCGCCGGTGACCGACGTCGGCACTGCGCTTGCCGAATTGTTCCGCCGCAAGATCCCCGTCGTGCGCGTCCAGCCCGGCACCGATCTGACCGCCACATCGGCGGTTTACATCGACAATGTGCAGGCCGCCGACGACATGACCGCCTATCTGATTTCGCTCGGCCACCGCCGCATCGGCTTCGTCACCGGGCACGGCAATTATTTCGCGAGCGGCCAGCGACTCACCGGCTATCGGCAGGCGCTCCAGCGTGCGGGGATCGGCTTCGATGCGGCGCTGGTCTTTCCGGGCCAGTTCGATTTCCAGTCGGGATCCGCCGCGGCCGAGGCGCTGCTGGCGCTCGACACGCCGCCGACCGCGATCTTCGCCAGCAGCGACGATATGGCCGCGGGCGTCCTCGCGGCGGCGCACCGGCTGGGCGTCGCGGTGCCCGGGCAGCTATCGGTTGCGGGCTTCGACGACACCGATCTGGCGCAGGTCGTCTGGCCGGCGCTGACCACGATCTACCAGCCGATCCGCGACCTCGGCTATGCCGCCGCCGACCTGCTGCTCGCATTCGGCGAGACGGTCGAGCGCCGCCAGCTCCCGCACAAATTGGTCGTGCGCGGCTCGACGGCAGCGCCGCGCACCTAACCGTCGCCCCCGCGAAGGCGACGAAAATTTCGCTGTCCATTCCAGTATGACAACGTTATCTTATCCCGAGACAGAAGGATTCGGGGAGAGACAAGTGGCGCAAATCGCCGACAGACGCCGCTGGCTTGTGGTGGGGCTCGTCTTCATTGCGATCGTCCTCAACTATGTCGACCGCCAGATTCTCGCGCTGCTGAAGCCGACGCTTCAGCTCGAATTCGACTGGTCCGACCGCGATTACAGTCACATGGCCTCGGCCTTCCAGTTCGCCGCCGCGCTCGCCTTTCTCGGCACGGGCTGGTTCATCGACAAGGTCGGGCTGCGCTGGGGCTTCGCCATCGGCGTCGGCGTATGGAGCCTCGCGGGCATGGCGCACGCCTTTGCCTCGACCGTCTCGGGCTTCGTCGCCTCGCGCGCCGTCCTCGGCGCCGCCGAATCGATCGGCACCCCCGCCGCGGTCAAGACCGCCGCCACCTACTTCAACGCGAAGGAGCGCAGCTTCGTCCTCGGCCTCGGCGGCATCGCGCCCAATGTCGGCGCGATCCTGACACCGTTGCTGATCCCGGTGATGGCACTGATGTGGGGCTGGCAGGCGACCTTCCTGATCGCCGGCGGGCTCGGGCTCGTGTGGGTCGTCGTCTGGCTGGCCGTCCGCATCCCCGAACAGCCGAACGCCGCGCGCGACGCCGCGGCGCCAAAGATCGCGTGGAGCAGCCTGCTCCGCGATCGCCGCCAATGGGCGGTCATCCTTGGGAAAGCGCTCACCGATCAGGTGTGGTGGTTCCTGCTTTTCTTCATGCCCGATCTGTTCCACCGCCTCTTCGGGCTGACGCAGGGCACGCTCGGACTTCCCGTCGCCTTCGTCTATTTCATGGCGGCGCTCGGCGGCATCACCGGCGGTTTCCTGCCGTCTTGGCTGATGAACCGGGGTTGGACGGTCAACGCGGCGCGCAAGACGACGATGCTGATCTACGCCTTGCTCATCCTGCCCGTCCCCTTGCTAGTCGGCGTCGACAGCGCGTGGGTTGCGGCGATGATCCTCGGCCTCGCGCTCTTCGCGCATCAGGGCTTCTCGACCAATATCTTCGGCCTGACCACCGACGTCTTCCCCGCGCGTATCGTCGGTTCGGCGATCGGCATTGGCGCCTTTGCCGGCAATCTGTCGGGCATGGCGATGATCGAGTTCGCGGGCTGGTCGCTCGATACGGGCAGGGGGTATCTGCCGATGTTCCTTGTCTGCGCCGGAACCTATCTCGTCGCGCTCGCCGCGATCCACCTCATCCTGCCGCGCATCACCGCGGTCGATGAGGAGGACGACGGCGAGGCCGCGCCGGTGCTCGCGCACTGAGATAGCCAGTCACAACAAACGCGCTTTCCTCGCATCCGATTAAGGAGTATATGACAGCGATGTCAGATTTTCTTCCCGCTCCCGCCAATGTGACTCTTGCCGGTCATGAGGTTTCACCGATCGCCTGGGGCATGTGGCGTTTCGCCGGTGTCGATGTCGCCACCGCCCGCGCGCGCATCGATGCCGCGTTCGAGGCCGGCGTCACCCTGTTCGACACCGCCGACATCTACGGCTGTGACACGCCGGGCGGCTTCGGTTCGGCCGAGGCGCTGCTCGGCGACGTCTTCGCCGAAGCGCCGGGGCTTCGCGACAAGATGGTGCTCGCGACGAAGGGCGGCATCATTCTCGGCGTGCCCTATGACAGCAGCGCGCTCTATCTGACCTCGGCGATCGACATCTCGCTCCAGCGCCTGCGCACCGACCATGTCGAACTGTGGCAGATCCACCGTCCCGACCTGCTCGCGCACCCGCAGGAAATTGCGCGCACGCTCGAGGAAGCGCATCGCGCGGGCAAGATCGGCGCCATCGGCGTCTCCAACTTCACGCCTGCACAAACCGCGGCGCTGGCCAAATTCCTTCCCGTGCCGCTGGTCAGCCATCAGAGCGAATTTTCCCCGCTCCACCTCGCTCCGCTCTTCGACGGCATCTTCGACCAGTCGATGGCCGAGGGCATGAGCTTCCTCGCCTGGTCGCCGCTCGGCGGCGGTCGGCTCGGCGATCCGGCCGACGAGCGAACGCGCGCAGTCGCCGGACTGCTCGATAGCAAGGCCGCCGAGTACAACGTCTCGCGTGCCGCCGCGACGTACAGCTGGGTGATGGCGCATCCCGCGCGTCCGATCCCGATCGTCGGGACCCAGAACCCCGACCGGATCAAGGACATTCCGCAGGCTTTCGCCCCGCGCTGGACGCGCGCCGAATGGTATGCGGTTCTGCAAACATCGATGGGGGAGAATCTGCCATGACCGACCGCTCGTGCGAAGTCAGCTGGTTTTCGGCGCTCTGCGACGACGACTATGAATTCCTTGGCGTGCCCGACCCGATGCTCAAGTCGAGCTGGGAGCATTGCCGCGACATTGTTGTGCAGGCCGACACCCTGGGGTTCGATAATATCCTGCTCCCCTCGGGCTACGCGCTCGGCGTCGACACCACCGCCTTCGCCGCGGCAATCGCGACAATGGTCAAGAATATCCGCCTCCTGATGGCGGTGCGCATCGGCGAAAGCTGGCCGCCACAGCTCGCGCGCCAGATCGCGACGATCGACCAGATCCTCGGTGGCCGCCTGACGGTCAACATCATCTCCTCCGACATGCCGGGCGAGACGATGGATTCCGAACCGCGCTACCGCCGCACGGTCGAGGCGATGCACATCCTCAAGACCCTGCTGAACGGTGAGGCGCTCGACCATGACGGCGAGTTCTGGAAGCTGCAGGTCGAACCCGCGCGCGTCGGCACCGTGTCGGGCAAGGCGCCGCCGCTCTACTTCGGCGGCCTTTCTCCGGCCGCGCGCGACGCCGCGGCCAAAGGCTGCGACGTCTTCCTGATGTGGCCCGACCGGGAAGAGGTGGTGAAGGATATCATCGCCGACATGACCCAGCGCGCTGCCGCTTACGGCCGCACGCTCAAATTCGGCTATCGCGCGCATATGATCGTCCGCGATACCGAAAGCGAAGCGCGCACCGCCGCCGACCGCCTGCTCTCGAAACTCGACGCCGCGAAGGGCGCCGAGATCAAGGCGAAGTCGCTCGATTCGCAGTCGTTCGGCGTGAACGCGCAGGTTGCCTTGCGCGAAGCCGCGTCCGACGACGGCTATGTCGAGGACAATCTGTGGACCGGCGTCGGCCGCGCCCGCTCGGGCTGCGGCGCCGCGATCGTCGGCGACCCCGACCAGGTGCTCGCAAAGCTGAACCGCTATCAGGACATGGGCATCGAAGCCTTCATCCTCTCAGGCTATCCGCACGCCGCCGAAGCCGACCTCTTCGCGCGCCATGTGCTGCCGAAGATGAAGCACGGGCCGCTGATACTCTGATTCTACCGTCACCCCGGGCTTGCCCGGGGCCTGCCTTCTCTCGAAGAAACAGGCGGGTCCCGGATCTCCGGGATGACGATCATGTGTAGTGGGATACCCCGCCCCCACGTTTGAGACGTAGGAGAGAAGGGGACGGGGCGAGCGCGCTTAAGCAGCGCGCGACTTACCCTTTGATGAACAAAAGATTTTATCCCGCCCAAACCTGCGAATAAAGCATCGCCATCTCTTCGCTATTCGGCACCCGCGGATTGTTCGCGGGCGATCCCGACGCCGCCGCCTGCGCGCACATCACTGGCACGAGCGCGTCCCAGCGCGCCGCGTCGATGCCCCAAGTCGCCGGCCCCGGCACCTCCAGCTCGCGGTTGAGCGCCGCCAGTTCGTCGAGCAGCCGCGCCACCGCCGACTGATCGCCCTCGCGGTCGTCCGCCACCCCCATCGCCCGCGCGCAATCGGCATAGCGATGCAGCGCCGCGGGCGCTGACCATGCGGTCACCGCGGGCAGCAGCATCGCGTTCGACAGCCCGTGCGGCACATGGAAATGCGCGCCGATCGGCCGGCTCATCCCGTGCACCAGCGCGACCGAGCTGTTCGAAAAAGCGATCCCCGCCTGTGTCGCGCCCAGCATCATCGCCTCGCGCGCCGCCGCATCCGTCGGGTCGCTGCACACCCGCCGCAAATTGGGCGCGATCGCGCGCATCGCGAGCAAAGCCATCCCGTCGCTGAACGGGTTCGCGCGCTTCGACACATAGGCCTCGATCGCGTGCGTCAGCGAATCGATCCCGGTATCGGCGGTCAGCCGCACCGGTTTGGTAAAGGTCAGCGCATAATCGACCAGCGCCGCAATGGGCAGATAAGCCAGCCCCGGACAAAGCATCTTCTCGTCGGTCGCCTCGTCGGTGATGATTGTGAAGCGCGTCGCCTCCGACCCCGTGCCCGCGGTCGTCGGGATCGCGATGATCGGCAGGCCGGGTGCATCCTGCACATGCGGCGCCTTGTAATCGGCCATCGCCCCGCCGAATTTGCCGAGCAAGGCGATCGCCTTCGCGCTGTCGAGCGGGCTGCCGCCGCCAAAGCCGACGACGCAATCGTGATCGCCTTCCAAAAGGAAAACCACGCCCGCATCAATCGACACGACCGTCGGGTCGGGGACCGTATCGGCGAACACCCGCGCCGCGATCCCCGCCGCGGCCAGCCCATCGGTCAATTCGGCGACGCGTCCGCTGCTCACCAGATAGGTATCGGTGACGATCAACGGCCGCGACAACCCCAGCGCCGCCAACACCTCGGGCAGCTCTTTCGATGCGCCGCCGCCGATGCGGAAAATGCGGGGCAGGGCGATGCTGGCGATACTCAACGGACGATCTCCTCGCCCTGTTCCTAGGTCGGGATTCAGGCTGCGACAATCCCGTCGAACAGCGCCGCATCGGCCGATCCCGCGCGATAGAACACCGGCGGCTGCCCGAACGGCGCCGCGACCGTCGCATGGGTTCCGCCGCCATAAGTGTCACCCGACCAGACATGCACCCACTCGGCCCCCGCAGGCAGATAGGTCGTCCACGCGCTTTTCCCCGCCGCAATCACCGGCGCGACGAGCAGATCCGGCCCGAGCAGATAGCTCGTCTGGACGGAATAGGTTTCCGGATCGTCTTCGAAATGCAGGAACAATGGCCGCTGCACGGGCAGCCCCGTTTCCGAAGCCTCTTTTGACAACCGCCGCAAATAGGGCGCCAGATGCGCATAGATCCGCGTCATTTTCGCAAAATGCGCGAGCAGATCGGGATCGTCGTCATATTGCAGATTCTGCCGCGGCCGGTTGCCCTCGTGCGTGCGGATCATCGACGTGAACGCCGACATCTCGGCCCAGCGCATCGCCAGCTCGGCATCGCGGGTCGTGTCGAACAGGCTGGTGTAGCCGCCGCAATCGCTGTGATGATGCGCGTTGCCCAGCATCCCCGCCGACAGCGCGGCGCAGATCACCGTGCCGATGCCGTCATGGCGGCTGAAATCGACCGCCTGATCGCCGGCCCACAGCATCGGGCAATGGCCTTGCACGCCCGCCGCGCCCGATCGCATGAATAGCATCGTCTCGCCGGTCTGGCCGCGTCCCGCGACGCCCTTGGCATTGACCTCGCCCCACAAGGCCGGCCAGCGATTATGTGCGGTCATCCCGCTCTCGCCATTCGCCAGCCGCACATCGACGGGCAGATACTCGCCAAAGTCCGCCATCCAGCCCGACAGCCCGAAATCGATCATCTTCTCGCCGATGATCGTGTCGGCAAACCAGGCTGCGGCTTGCGCGTTGGTGAAATCGACATGCCCGCAATCGAACTCGCCGAAGTCGATGACATAGGGCTCGTCGCGCTCGGGATGCATCACCATGAAACCCTGCGCGGCGGCCTCGGCATAGAGCGGCCCGTCGACCGCGAGATAGGGGTTCACATAGCCCAGAAACCGGATACCGCGCTCGCGCAGTTCGGCAATCCGCGCCGGCAATTCGGGATAACGCTCGGCGTTCCACTGCCAGTCCCAGAACAACCGGTTGCCGAAACTGGTGATGCGCAGCCCGACCCAATCCTCGCACCACAGCCCCGACACCGCGACCCCTGCGTCCTCATAGACCTTCAATCGCGCAAAACTCTTGTCGCCATCCTTAAGGCCGATAACGGCGCCCTTCAGCAGCCATTCGGGCAGCGGCGGCTGGCGTCCGAACCGCTCGGACAGCGCCGACACCAGCTCGGCAAAACGCGGCCGCGCCCACAGCTCGATCTGCGCCGGAATCTCCCAGACCTCGACCTCGTGATAATCCGCCGCGCGGAAATCGAACGCCGCATAGGCGAAGCTGTCGACATGCAATGCATAGCGCCGCGAACTCACATAGGTTGGCTGCGGATAATTGCTGTGCGTGGTGCTGCCGCCGCCGCCCTGGCGGTGGGCCTCGACCTGCTGGAACAAAGGTGACGCCGGATCGCGGCCGACCCCGGGCTCGCTCGACCACAAAGGAACATGCCGCCCGCGCAGGTCGAAGTAAGAGAATTGCTCGCCGCCCCCCCACACATGCTCGCCCGCGTTGGCGGGGACGCGCAGCCACAGCCGGTTGAGTGCGGGATCGAGCGCCGTCAGCGCGATCGTCGCATCGTCGCCATCACCCGAAACCGTCGCCTCGAGCAACCACGGCGACCCCGCAGCCTCGGCAAAGCGCACCACATCGCCCGCGACCTCGACATGCCCCAGCGCGATCCGTTCGATCACCTCCTGGCTCACATCGAAATGCCCGAGCTTCGAATGAACATGCGCCTCACCGCGCCCGACGAAGAAACAGGGAGCGCCTTCGCCGTGCGTCAGGATCGTCTGCCCGCCGAGGCGGAACGCAAAGCCGGTGTCGAGCGCCTCAAGCGCCATGGGGGAGGTTCCTTTCGCCGCCACGAGGCAGGCCGTCGTCTATACAGGAACCCCGCCGCGTCGTGGACAGACGCGGCGGGGCAGGGGGGGGTTAGAAGTTCATCCGCGCCGTCACCCCGAAATAGCGCTCGGCATCGCGCGGCGTGATCTGGCGCATGAAGCTGGTGCCGTTCGGGATGCGCTGGATCACGAACTGCTTGTCGGTCAGGTTCTTGACGATGAACGACAGGCTGTATTTGTCGTCGTCGGTGCTCACCTTGATCCCGGCATCCCAGATCGCATAGGCGCCTTGAACCGCATTGGGGTTCTGGTTGATGTCGAAACGGGTCTTGCTCTGATAGCTGAGCGAGCTGTTCAGATCGACGTTGAACCCGTCGATATTCAGCGGCAGGCGCCAGTCCATCGTCACCGTGCCCTTGTATTTCGGTGCAAAGGGCAAAGGCTTGCCGTTGATCGCATCGGCGCAGGTGATCGCGGCGCCCGGCGGGCAGATGAACTCGTTGATATGCGCATCGGTATAGTTGAAGCCGCCCGACAGCGAGAAATCGTCGGTCACCGCGGCGTTGAAATCGACCTCGATCCCGCGCGTCGACACCGTGCCCGCATTGGTCAGGCGCGTGACGACCTGCCCCGCGACAAGGTCGAGGAAGTTCGCCTGATAATTGTCGTACTTGGCATAAAAGCCGGCGATGTTGAGCGTCAGGCGGCGGTCGAACAAACGCGTCTTCAGGCCGACTTCATAGGCATCGGACTTTTCGGGATCGATGCGGCCGGTGTCGCGCGCCAGCATGTTGAAAAAGATGTTGAGCGCCGGGCCTTTGTATCCGCGGGTGTAGGTCGTGTAGGCGACGACATCGTCGGTCACATCATATTGCAGACCCGCGTTGCCCGACCAGCCGGTGTCCTTGATCGACCCCGCCGAAGCGAAGGCCGGGTTCACCCCGGAAAAGGCCGCGAGCGAGGTCGAGCGACGGGCAAAGTCGTAGCTGACCTTGTCGTTGGTATGCCGCAGGCCGACGATACCGCGGAACGCGTCGGTAAAGTTCAGCGTCGCCTGACCGAATGCCGAGTAGCTGGTGAGCTTCGTCGTGAAATCGGCATTGCCCTCGTTGGTCAGATAGGTCGACGACCCGGCGGCGCACGGCGTCAGACCGCCGACGGTCGGCAGCGTCGACGCGGTACAGCTCGTGACGGTGCGGTTGAAGAAGTCGACTTCCTTCGTGTGATAATAATAAAGCCCCGCAACATATTCGAAAAATTGCGGATTGGCCGACGCGATGCGCAATTCCTGCGTGAACTGGTCGAACTTCAGATCGCCGCGATCGTGCGATCGGACGTCGCCCGCCGCTGTGCCGGTGTTGACATAGGATGGCGCATCCGAGCGGAAATCGCCGTCGCGCTGCTGGAAATTATACCAGTGACGATAAGCGGTGATCGAGGTCAGCGTGACCCCGCCGAGGTCGAGGTCGATCTGCCCCGACACGCCGCTGTTCTTGTCCTTGGTGTACGGATCGAGGTCGTTGTCGATGTCCTTGTTCTTGCCGTCGAGCACCAGCGGCGCGAGGCTGGGGATGAACACCGCATTGTTGAATGCCGACGGGAATACGGTCCCGATGCTGTCGGCAAAGCCATTGTCGCTGTTCTTCGAATAATCGGCGATCAGCGTGATCTTTAGGTTGTCGGTCGGCTCGGCGATCACTTTGCCGCGCACGCCCCAATGCTCATATCCATTGACCTTGCGGTTGTTGAACACGTTGCGCGCGTTGCCGTCATATTGCGACCAGAAGCCGGTGAGCGAGGCGCGAATGCCGTCGCCGAGCGGGCCGCCGATGCTGCCGCGGATGCGATATTCATTGCCCTCGTACCAGGCGGCATCGACATAGCCGCCCAGCTCGTTACCCGGCTCGCGCGACACGATGTTGATCACGCCGGCGCTGGCGTTCTTGCCGAACAGGCTGCCCTGCGGCCCGCGCAACACTTCGATGCGCTCGACGTCGAGGAAGTCCGACGTCTGCTGCCCGGTGCGCGCATAGACGACACCGTCGATGACGGTCGACACCGACGGCTCGACGCCCGACGAGAAGCTGATCGTGCCGACACCACGGATCGACAGCGCCGAATCCTTGTTCGTGTTGCCCTTGCGGAAGGTCAGCGTGGGGACACGCTGGAACAATTGCTCGGCCGAATTGACGTTCGATCGCTCGAGCTGGTCGCCCGACACGACCGATATGGCGACCGGCACATCCTGCAGATTCTGCTCGCGCTTCTGCGCGGTGACGATGATGTCGGTGCTGGCAAAGGCTTCTTTGGTTTCGGCCTCCTGCGCGTGCGCCGGAACGGCGAGCATCGCCATTCCCAACGCCGTGGTGACCGTCAGATACGCTTTGGCTTTCGACGAAACCATGTTCAAATCCTCCCTTGATGCGCTGCAAATCGATATGTCAATTAATTCAATTGACAATAAGGGGCCGACCCATGCGCGCATTCATATTTGTGGTCCAATAGAGAAATCTCGCGGTGCCATGTTCAAATGCTATGGCTTGCAGGATAGGGCGAGGGGCGGGCTATGCGCCCGGAATCGCTTGTCGACTTTATCATCAGCACCACACTCCCCTCGTCGTGGCGGATCGTCCGTCCGCTTCGACATCAGGCCGCGAACAGGTGTCACGCGCGGCCACGAATCGACTGACCGGCGCATCGCCAATCAGCCGACTTGGGGATGCGCGCCAAATTCATTGCAGTCTAATCGAGAAATGTCGGTCTGTTATGTCCAAATGCTATGACCTCCATCGACGGCCGGAACGGCCCGTTGCGCAAGGCTCGCATGCTCGTACATCGTCATTCGCGGTTTTCGCGCGAAAGCGGGACTGCTGGCGCCGAACCTTGCGATATCGGCCAGCTTGACACCATCCAGTCGGCATGGTGATCTGCGGCCAGCCGATGCTTTAGCCCGGCCTGGAGGGGGGACTTCCATGTGGTTTCGCTGCCTGTCGGCGGTGGGAGCGGCCGTTATGACCGTTCCAGCCGTCGCGGAAACGCCCGAACAGCTTGACCGGCTGGTCGTTGCGACCCCGGCCGCCGGTCTGGCATTGGCCAGCGAGCAGGCTCAGTCGGGCAATCTGCTTCTGGCATTGTCGACCATAGAAAGCGTGCTGTTCGCGAGCCCCAGGAACAAGGAGGCGCGGCTGATGCACGCGGCTCTCCTCTGCCGGCTCGACGACCTGTCGGGCGCGGCGGTCCATATCGCCCAGCTGAAACGGAAGGATTATCCGCCAGCCGAATGGCAGCAGATGATGACGATCTGCGGCGCGAAGAATTCGGAATGAGCATAGGGTCGCTGTCTTCTCGCCCGGTAAAATTGTCGCTGCTTGTTGCCGTGTCGCTCGCAACTGCGGGCGGCATCGTCCACGCGCAATCGGCCACAAACGCCATAGGTATCGCATCGGCGATTCGGGGCGATGTCCGCTACACCAACATCAAAGTGACAAAAGCTGCGAAGATGGTGCTGCGTCAACGTGTGCTGCTGGGTGATCTGGTCCAGACGGGCAAGGGCAGCCAGCTGCAAATGATATTGCTCGACCGGGCCACCTTTTCGATCGGCGCCAATGCGCGCATCCGGATCGATCGGTTCGTCTATGATCCGGCGCGCGGGCGCAGCATGGGAGCAACCGCGACCAAAGGGGCTTTCCGGTTCATGTCGGGTCGGCCCAATGCGGGCGGCAACGGCGCCACCAGTATCAGTTCACCGGTCGCGACAATTGGCATCCGCGGAACGATCGTCGAAGGCGTGGTTGGAAAGGCGGCCTTGCAGATTGCTGCCGATGAACTGCCGAACTTCAAGGCCTTGTCCAGCGATGCTGCGAACGCGACATTGGTTGTGTTGCGCGGCCCGGGCACGCGGAATGAAGGTCGCCTCACCCCCGGCTTTGTCAGCGTTTCTTCCTCGGCGGGCAGCGTCGATCTGACCCAGCCGATGCAGGCAAGCTATGTTCCGCGCGCGGGCGCGATGCCGATCGGGCCGTTCGTCATCTCGCCCAAGGGGCTGATCAAGGTCGAACAGGAAATATTCCCCGAGAAATATAAAGGCAGCGGTCTTTGGAAAGGGTTGCTCGCCGCCGGCGCGCTTGTCGCCGTTCCGGTCCTGCTCGGCCGCAACCGCACCGACTGTCCGCCCCCGCCGCAGGGCGGTCCGACAATTCCTACTTGCTAGCCGCCTGAGCGACGCCATCCCAGTCGGCGCCCGGCGGGTTGGACGACAGCGTTTCGATGCGTTGCCGATAGATCATGTGCAACCGGCGCAAGCCGAAATGCGTGGCCTGAGCCTCCAGCGCCGACAAGCTGACCCCGGTCGCCGCCCACTGTTGCGCGCGATAGGCCGTAAGCATGGCGTGGTGCTGAGCGGAAAAATCCTGGAAGCCCGGACTTTGCGCCAAAAGCTCGTCGCCCAGCAAGGCGAACACCCGGACGGGCCGATCGCGCCCGACCACGCGCACCAGATCCATTTCGATCAGCGCGAAGCCCGGCAGATGTTCGGCAAGATCCTCACCCAGCGCGATGGTGACGCCATATTCCTTCGTCAGCCCCTCGATCCGTGAGGCCAGATTGACCGGATCGCCCAGCAGCGAATAGCTCAGCCGCTGCGACGATCCCATATTGCCGACACAACAGGCGCCCGAATTCAGGCCGATTCCGATCTTCAGGTCGCCAGGCCAGGCCGCGCCCTCGATCGCGGGCGCGCGCGCGTTGAGCGCCTGCAATCCGTCAATCATCGACAGGGCGGCGCGGGCGGCATTCACATGATGCTCGGGATCGTCGAGGGGCGCATTCCAGAACGCCAGTATGGCGTCGCCCATGAACTTGTCGACGGTCGCTTTCCGCGCCAGCAGCAAGTCGCACATCGGCGTCAGGAAAGCGATCAGCAGCGAAATGATCTGGCGCGGCCCCAATTCTTCGGAAATGCGCGTAAAACCGCGAATGTCGCAGAACAGGACGGTCATATCGCGCTCTTCGCCGCCCAATTCCAGCTTGTCGGGATTTTCGGCAATCCGGCGGACCATCTCGGGGGACAGATAGCGGTCGAAGGCGCTGTGGATATACGCGCGGCGGCGCTCTTCGCGATAGAAAATGATGGCCGTCTGAACGACATATACGGCGGCGGTGGCCAGGATCGGCCACGTCGGGTCGAACAAATAGCCTTGGCGGGTAAACAGCAGCCAGCTCGCGGCCATCGTCGCGCCGGCCGCGGCGAACGCGATGGCGGCCCCCGCGATAGACCCCAGACGCGGCAGAAAGAACGCCAGGCTCACGCCCAGCAGGATGATGAGCGACCGTTCCGCTCCCGTCGCCCAGTCCGGGCGCTGGAGGAACCGGCCCAATATGATCTGTTCAATCGCCTGAGCATGCGCGGCGACACCCAATTCTCTCTCGCGCACCGGCGTGGAGATCAGGTCGCGCAGGCCGGCGGCTCCGGTTCCGACGAGTATGATGCGGCCTTGCAATTCGGCTCGCAGCGCATCGCGCGAAATGTCCCCGGAAATCAAACGCCAGGCGGGAATGCTCGGGACCGTATCATTCGGCCCGGTAAAATGCATCCACAGGCTGCCCGATGCCGTCGTTGGCGCTTCGAATTCGCCCACCTTGACCGCGGTCACCTGTCCGGCCGCACCGCCGGCTTCGCCGCTAGCGTCGCTTGTTCGCACCTGTATCGATTCTGCACCCTGCGCGACGCGCAAAGCCTCAAGCGTCAGGGACGGTACCAGACCCTTTTTCGAGTTTGCGACCAGCGGTATCTGACGGACGACGCCGTCGCTGTCGGCGGCCAGGCTGACAAAGCCCGCTCCGCGTGAGGCCGCCATCAACGCCGGAAGAGGTTCGGTGGCGCGCCGAAAATAGGGTACGGCTTTGTCCGGCGGCGTCCCCGCAACCGCAAAGCCCGCCTTTGGCTCGCTGATATCGCCTTCGTGATCGTTGAGCAGGAAATAGCCTGCGACCACCGGCGCGCGCGCAAAGCTTTGCGCCAGTTGCGCGTCGGGATCGGGCAAGGCGTCGAAAGCCTCGGCGATCGCGCGGCTGCCGCCTGACTCGCGCATTCGCTTGGCGACGAGACGCGGCGATGTCCGATCGGGCTCCGAGAACACAATATCATAGACGATAGCGGACGCGCCGGCATCGGCGATGACATCGTTCAACCGGGCCAAATCGGATCGCGGCCAAGGCCATTGGCCCAGACGGCGGATGGATTCCTCGTCGATGTCCACAATGCGGACCGGCGCGTCCTGCCTTTCGCGCGGCGCCGCCCTTTGGAAGCTGTCAAACAACAGCATTCCGGCACGTTCGACGGCAGGCACCCCGATGAAATTGAGCGCAAGGGCGAGGGCCGTGACGATGAGTCCGGCCAGAAAGGGCCAGCCGCTGCGGCGCCGCGACATGCGCCATCGCATCAGCACATTGGGCGCCCGTCCCAAATCATCCTGCTTCCCCCGTCTCGTTGCCCGTTGTCGCCCACAACATGACAAGCTCGATCAGGCTAGCCCAGCTTCGCATAGGAAGTCGATAGGACGCAGCTCGCTCGTCATAACAAGTCCGCAGACACCATTCCCCTCGCGACGCCGTTCATCGAGGTCATCGTGAGGAACTAGGACGACGAAACCACCTGCTTCACATGCGCCAGGCACGCCTCGGTCTCGCGCTGCACATCGGCGTTCAGCCACGCCACGATCTCGGGGGTCGGCCCAATATCGGGCTCCAGCAGCGCGAAATCCAGATACACGGGCGGGGTGATCGGGCGGACCGCGACGCCCAGCCGGTGAAAGCGCGGGGCGCTGAACGGCTCGGCGATCGTCACGCCCAGCCCGGCTTCGACGAAGGCATATAATATCTGCGAATGCTGCGTCTCTAACCGCCGCGATACGCTGATGCCCGATGTTTCCAGCGCGGTGTCGATCCCGGTCCACAGCGCATCGGCTTCGTGCATCGGGCCGACGAACTCCTCGCCTGCCAGATCGGCGATTGTCAGCCGCTCGCGCGCCGCGAGCGGGTGGTTGGCGGGCAGGATGCAAACATATTCGGCGCGCGCGAGCGGCGTCGCCCTGATGCCTTCGCGTCCCTGCATATCGACCCCGATGCCAAGGTCTGCCTGCCCCAGAAAGACGCGTTCCTCGATCGCGCGCTGGCCGAGCGATTCGACGATGATCTTGATGTCGGGATACAGGATGCGAAAGCGCGCGATCACCGCGGGCAGGATCGCCATCGCGATCGCCGCCAGCGCCGCGATCCGCACCGTGCCGACCGGATGCGCGCGAATCCGGCGCGCCGCCTGGTCGAGCAGGTCGAGCCCCGCGTAGCTTCGCCGCACCGCTTCATACAGCGCCTGCGCCTGCGCGGTCGGATGCACGCGCGCACCGCGCCGGTCGAACAGGCGAAAGCCCACCGCGCGCTCCATGTCGGCGATCAATCGGCTCACCGAGGGCTGGCTGATATTCAGCATCGCCGCGGCGGCCGTAATGCCCCCGCTCATCATCACGGCGCGAAACGCCTCAACCTGTCTCATTCGCATCGGCCATAGTATAGACGTATGATCGGGCGATGCAATTCGATTGGATGCGATGGACGATGTTGCGCTACGTGGCACCTTAGACAACATCGGGAGAATGAGGATGGATTACGCCGCCCAGCGCGAACAGTTCGCGACCGAAGGCTATGCGGTGTTCGAACGCATCCTCGAAGGCCCGCTGCTCGACCTGCTGCGCAAAGAATGCGGCCGCGTCATCGATCGCGAAGACGCGCGTCTCGACAGCCTCGGCGTCGAAGTCGACGGGATCAGCCACAAGGGCAAACGCTATTTCGCGGGCGAATGCCAGCGCCAGCAGCCCGACCTGCGCACGATGCTGTTCAGCGAAACGATGGCGGAGGTGTGCCGCGCAACGCTCGGCGACGACGCGTATTTCTTCTATGACCAATATGTCGTGAAGGGCGCCAGCGAGGGGATGCCGTTCAGCTGGCATCAGGATTCGGGCTATGTCGTCGGCAACGGCGGCCCCGTCGATCACAAGCCGTACCTGACCTGCTGGTGCACCCTCGACGACACCACGGTCGCGAACGGCACCGTGCGCATCCTGCCGTTCTCGCAGGCGCCCGATACGCGCGACGGGATCGTTCCGCACATCCGTCAGCCGGGCAGCAACGACCTCGTCGGCTATACCGGCGACAGCGAAGGCGTGACACTCGAGGTTCCGGCGGGCAGCATCGTCGCGTTCTCCAGCCTCGCGCTCCACGCGACCGGATCGAACACGACGCCGAACATGCGCCGCGTCTATCTTGCGCAATATTCGCCCGAGCCGATCCTCAACCCCGGCACCAATCACCTGCGCCGCAATGCGATCGCGTTCCTCCGCGGCGGCAGCCAGGTGACCTTCAACTGAGGGAGAATGTCATGATCGATCGCCCCGTTTCCGCCCACAGGCCGCGTATCGTCGCACTCGGCGGCAATGCAACCACCGGCGGCTCGGCCGAACGATTGCTCCGCCACGCGCTTGCCCGCTGCGAGACGGAGGGGGCGGAAACGATGCTCTTCGCCGGTGATGCGATCGACCTTCCGATGTATGGCCCGCATCGTAGCGAACGCTGTTCGAAGGCGAAGGCGCTGATGGATGCGTTGCGCGCGGCCGACGGCATCATCGTTGCGTCGCCCGCCTATCACGGGACGGTGTCGGGAGTGGTCAAGAACGCGCTCGATTACGCGCAGGATCTCGTCTCCGACGCGCAGCCTTATTTCGACGGACGTGCCGTCGGTCTCATCGCGGTCGCGGGCGGATGGCAGGCCGCAGGCAGCACGCTTGCGACGTTGCGTTCGATCACGCATGCTTTGCGCGGCTGGCCGACGCCGATGGCGGTCACCGCCAATTCCGGCCAACCGCTTTTCGACCCCGACGGACAGCTTACCGACAACGGCATAAGGGGGCAGCTCGACATTATGACGCAACAGGTCGTGATGTTCGCCCGGATGAAAGCCGAGCATGCGGCCGCCGTGCTGCGCAGGCGGTCGGAAACGCTACCGACGATGGCTGGCTGACGCGGGCGGCCGGCTTGGTCATTCTTTCGCCTCGACATCGATCACCGTTTCCGATGCCGTCCGACCGGCCGGCCGGCATGACGGCAGCGCCGACGAAGATCAGTGTCGGGGTGTCAGCCGCAAAGGCGCGCGTTGCAAGGTCAAGCAGGTCGAGGCGGGTCGATAGCCGCTCCTCCTCGGGCCGACTGACGTCGCACGCGATGAGGACGGGCATTCCTCCCGGCATTCCGGCGGCGGTGAGGTTGCGCATGATCTCCCCCGCCGCGTCGCGACCCATGTAGAAAGCGAGCGTTGATCCGCCGCGTGCCAGCGAACGCCAGTCGATGTCGAGAGCGGCGCTGCGGCGGCTGTGCGCGGTGACGAAACGGACGTCGCGCGCGACGCCGCGCAGGGACAGCGAGATGTCCGCGGACGCCGTAGCGGCACACGCCGTCGTGATGCAGGGACATATGAAGACCGGAAACCCGGCCGCCTGCAGTCTGTTCGGCGAGGAAAAGCGTGCCGGCGAGGCGGCCTCCTGCGGCGCCTGGCTGCGCCACGGGAAATTGGCGGCTTCGCGGTACTGGAACATGAAATCGGGATAGTGGATCGGCGCGCCACACAAGACGGATGCGGTCGGTGATCGCGCGCTCCATCGCATCGCTCGGCGCATCGAGATATTCGGATCGCGCCAGGATATCGGCGTTTTCCGCGGCCGTGCCGGGGGCGACGAAATGGTCGGTCGCGGCGTGGTGGGCTGATTACGACGATCTCGACATCGGCGTCAGGCCGGATACCGGTGCCGACGAGCCAGCAGCGCAGCATGTAATTATGGCTCGAATAGCGATGCACGACCCCAAAGCGCAGGGGCTTTCCGGCCGCTTTTCGCGTTGCCGCTCCGCTCTTGAGCGCCGCGGCGTCGACGAGGGGCAAAAGCCGATGCGGAATGTCTCGAAGGTCATTCCATGTCTCCAAGGAGCGCTTCGCTCGTCACGATCGCCTCGGCGATTTCCGCAAGGTGGCGGTTGGTGCGCATCACTTGTCCGCGTAGCAGCACGTAAGATGCAGGTTCGTCGATCCCGCGCCTTTTCATCGAATTCATTTTGGCGCGGTCGATCGTCGCGTGCTCGACCAGGGCGTTCTTCGCCTCGGCAAGTTCGCGTTGCAGTCGCTAGAATGCCTAGAACCGCCGCACGGCCAGGTCGATAACCGGCTTGATCCGCTGTTTAGACAGACCGTCCACGACATAGGCGGACACCCCCGCGTCGATCGCAGCACCGGTCGCTTCGGTATCACTCTGGTCGACGAACATCGCGATCGGGAGAGCAAGCGCGCGCGACATCGCAAAAAAATCCTCAAGCAGGTCGCGGCTGGGATTCTCGAAGTTGATCAGCACGATTTAGGGCTTCGCCGCCTCGACCTGCGCGACCTTCGGGGCCCCCGGATCGATCAGGACCAGATCGTCGAGTCCGGCCTCGCGCAAATCATCCGATATGATGGCGGCGCGCGTCGTGCTCGTGTCGATGATCGCGATCCTCATGGCCGCGACTTACGTCGAGGTTGTCGAATTCGCCAGCGCGATGATGTTCGGCGCACCCCCCAGAAAGGTTTGATGGTTGGTTCCGACATGTTTTGCCGGCGGCATTTGCATTGACAACTGCATTGGCAACGCGGGCCCGAACGGCCGACTTTCTATCGCGGGGCATCAGCTGTTCGCATAGTATCAGCCATAAACTGGCAATGATGGTGCGGTCGAGAAGACTCGAACTTCCACGGCCTTTCGGCCACAACGACCTCAACGTTGCGCGTCTACCAGTTCCGCCACGACCGCACATCATGATGGGGCCGAACGGGTCCGGCTCCGGGTAGGAGCGGGCGCCTAGCAAAGCTTTTGGGGCGATGCAAGCAAGCTTCGCTGCATTTATTTTTGCGGGCGCGAAGGCGCCGCGTCGCTCGTGGCCCGCGCTGTGCCCGGCGTGTCACCGATAGGACTCAAAAGAGTCACGCATCTGTCACGGCTCTGGCGTCAGACCGTCATCGAATCACCCTAGTGGCGGCGTCACCGGGGGCGAACCATCGTTCACCGGTGATTTTTCATCAGGGGCGCCGCTCGACCGATTTGGGGGCGCACACCGGGAACGGAGATTTTCATGGCGGCTTTCGCACGCGTTCGTATGGTCATGCTCAGCGGCGTGGCCTGTTCTATTCTTGCCGCCTGCGGTGCCGACGGGGTCGCTTCGCCGGGTGAAGGCGTGATCGTCATTCCCGCGCCGACCCCGGCCCCGACGCCGACCCCCACGCCGACGCCTACCCCGACCCCGACCGCGGTGACCCCGGCGGCCAACTGTCCGACGATCGCCGGTCCCGACCAGCTGGCGAACCTGGGCACGATCAGCGGCCCCGGCGGCGAATGGCGCAACTGCGGCTTCCCGACGCGCTTCACCGCGACGACCGCGATCCCGAAGGTTCCGGGCGTCATCTACTCGCTCCCCGGCCGCGTCGATGTTGGCACCGATCAGGGCGCTGCAACGACCAACAACGTCGTGACGCTCACGATCGACCCTGGCGTTACGATCTTCGGTGCGACGGGCGTTTCTTTCCTCGCCGTCAACCGCGGCAACCGCATCGACGCCGTCGGCACGCCGACGCAGCCGATCATCTTCACCGGCCGCGGCAACGTCGTCGGATCGGCGGGTGACCAGACCTCGCAGCTGTGGGGCGGCGTCGTCCTGCTCGGCCGTGCACCGATCACCGACTGCCTCGCCCCGGGAGCGGCGCCGGGCACGGCGGCTTGCGAACGCGACACCGAAGGCACGTCGAACGCGCTCTACGGCGGCGCGCAGCCGGCCGACAACTCGGGCCGCATGTCCTATGTTCAGATCCGTTACTCGGGCTTCATCCTGTCGGCGGCGAGCGAACTTCAGGGTCTGACCCCGTCGGGTGTCGGCTCGAACACCCAGCTCGATCATATCCAGATCCACAACAGCTCGGACGACGGCATCGAAGTGTTCGGTGGCCGCGTGAACATGAAGCATCTGGTGATCACCGGCGCCGAAGACGACGGGCTCGACACCGACGTCGGTTACAAGGGCAATATCCAGTATGTCATCGGCGTGCAGCGCGAAGGCGGCGCGGTCGGCGACTCGATGATGGAAATCGACTCGAACGGCAACGAGGATGCGGTTCCGCGCCAGAATGTCGCTATTTCGAACTTCACCTATATCCATCGCAACAACGCGGCGGGTAATGGTGTGTCGATCCTTGTCCGCGGCGGGGCCGACTATACGTTCGCCAACGGCCTGATCGTGGCGCCGGGCTTCCGCTGCCTCGGCCTCAACAGCGCAACGACGATCAATCCCGTGAACGCGGCGCTCGACGAAGCGGGTCCGCCGAAGTTCTTCTCGGTCTCGCTGCAGTGCAACGCAACGCCGTTCCGCGGTACGAGCGGTGTCACCGACGCGCAGGTGCAGACGATCTTCGAAGCCGGCACGAACAACCGTTCGAACTATGTGCCCTCGCTGACGAGCCTGTTCATCAATGGTGCGACCGAAACCGGCTTCACGCCCTTCGACGCGAAGACGCTGAACGCCTTCTTCGACACCACCGCCTATGTCGGCGCCGTCCGCGACGCCAACGACACCTGGTATCAGGGTTGGACGTGCAACTCTTCGACGGCGAACTTCGGCACCGCGAGCCGCGCCTGCAGCGCCATTCCGACGACCTGATCGCTCGCGATCCAATTGGGGAGCGGACTCGCCTGACGGCTGGCCCGCTCCCTTCCTGCATATAATCGGGGACTTTCCATCATGACCAAGCGGCCGATCTTCGCCAGCCTGCTCCTCCTCAGCTCCGCCCTCGTCGCACCTGCTGCGATCGCTCAGGATGCCGGCAGCGAACCCGTCGCCGACGCGCCGCCGGTCGCGACCGAAACGCCCGCAACCGATGATGCGGCGGTTCCGGACGATGAAGAAGGCGATGTTTCGATTCCCGGCGGCGCCGACCAGGAAATCGTCGTCACCGGCCGCTTTACCCCCAACGTGGTCCGCGCGACCCCCGAAGTTGTGTCGGTCCTGTCATCGGCCGACATCGCGCGCACTGGCGAAGGCGACATCTCCGGCTCACTGCAGCGCGTCACCGGCCTGTCGGTCGTCGGCGGCGGGTTTGTCTATGTCCGCGGCCTCGGTGACCGTTACTCGCTGGCGCTGCTCAACGGTTCGCCGTTGCCCAGCCCCGAGCCGCTGAAGCGCGTCGTCCCGCTCGACATTTTCCCGTCGAACGTCATCGATTCGACCCTCGTCCAGAAAAGCTATTCGGCGAACTTCCCCGGCGAATTCGGCGGCGGCGTGATCAACCTCACGACCAAGGCGATTCCGCGCGAACCCTTCCTGACCTTCAGCGGGGGAATCGGCTGGGACAGCGAGACGACGAACGAGCTGGGCTATACCTATTATGGCAGCGACACCGACTGGACGGGGTTCGACGACGGCACCCGCGACGTCCCGTCGCTGCTCAAGAACGCATTCGCCAGCGGCAAACCGATCCTTGAAGGCGCCGATTTTACGCAGGACGATCTGGAAGCGATCCAGATGGAACTGGTCAACGCCGAAACGACGCTGCTGCAACAGAATAACCACATCCCCGTCAACTGGTCGGCGGGCATCACCGGCGGCACGACGATCCCTTTCGCCAATGGCGAACTCGGCATCATCGCGACCGCCGGGATCAGCAACAAGTGGCGCACCCGCGACACGCTTCAGCAAACGTCGGTCGAACAGGATCTGTCGGGTGACCCGCAGTCGAGTTTCAACCGCGTCGTTACCGACAACCGTATCGTCGTGAACGGCCTGCTCGGTTTCGGGCTCGAGATTGGCGAGCACAAGCTGCGCTGGACAAATCTCTATATCCGCGACACGTTGAAACAGGCGCGCCTTGCCGTCGGGAGCGACGCGAACCAGGTCGGCCGCGACATCATGAAGCAGGATACGGCCTGGTACGAGCGCCAGCTGATCAACACGCAGTTCGTTGGCGAATTCCACTTCGACCAGCTAAAAGTCGATCTGCGCGGTGCTTATGCCAATTCGCAGCGTGAAGCGCCGTATGAACGCGGCTTCACCTATGTCCGCACCAATCTGCCGACCGCGCAGGATCCGACGGGCGATAAGTTCGTCAACGATCTGGGCGGCAACCGCGGCGACGCGACGATTGCTTTCTCGGACCTCAATGAGGATCTGTGGTCGGGCGGCGTCGATTTCTCGTACGAGCTCGCTTCGCACATCACCGCGACGGTCGGCTATGCCTATACCGATACGCATCGGACCTCGGTGCGCCGCGCGTTCCAGTTCCGCGCCTCGGGCCTGCCGGTCGCAGTGACTCAGCTGCGCCCCGATTACCTGCTCTCCGACGCGACGATCCAGCTTTACGACATCACGCTGGTCGAAACCTCGGCGCAGGATGGCACCGCAGCGTTCGCCGCCGATCTGACGACCCACGCAGGTTATGCGCAGGTCCAGGCTGAGCTGGTGTCCGGCGTCAATATCAATGCTGGCGTCCGCTATGAGGACGCCAAGCAGACGGTCGTTCCGATCGATCTGTTCAACACCGGTGCCGGTGCGATCTCCGCCACCAACCTCAACAATGATTATTGGCTCCCCGCCGTCACGCTGACGTGGGAAGTCGCGCCCGACATGCAGGTGCGCCTCAACGGGTCGAAGACGATCGCCCGGCCGCAGTTCCGCGAACTGGTCGCGCAAATTTACAACGATCCCGAATCGAACCGCAACTTCCGCGGCAACCCGTCGCTGACCGACAGCGAGCTGTGGAACGCCGAGCTGCGCTACGAATGGTATTTCGCCAAGGACCAGCGCTTCACCATCGCGGGTTTCTACAAGTCGATCGACAAGCCGATCGAGGCTTATACCTCGCTCACCGATTCGATCGGCAACACCAGCTACGCCAACGCGCCGAAGGCGACGCTCTATGGCGTCGAGCTTGAAGCGCAGAAATATTTTCCGCTCGACATGTTGTCGGATTCGCCTTTCTGGGCCAGCCGTCGTCTCGTGCTGATCGGCAATTATACCTTCACCAAGTCGGAAATTAAGGTTGGCGCAGGTGACACCACCGTGATCAACGGCGTGGTGCAGGATGCGAGCAATTTCTTCTTCGACGGCGCGCCGCTGACCGGCCAGTCGGATCATCTGGTCAATGTGCAGATCGGGCTGGAGGATCAGGACAAGCTGTCGCAGCAGACGCTGCTCATCACCTATGCCAGCCCGCGTGTTACGAGCCGCGGTCCGTCGGGCCAGCCCGATTTGTTCGAAAAGCCGGGCATCCAGCTCGATTTCGTTGCGCGTCAGGGCGTCACGTTGCTGAACAGGGAAATCGAACTCAAGTTCGAGGCGCGCAACCTGACCGGACGTAATTATGAGGAAGTCCAGACGTCGGGCGACAACAAGATCTATTTCAACCGTTACAAGCTGGGCCGCACCTTCTCGCTCAGCGCCTCGTTGAAATTCTGATAAAAACCCTCCCCGTGCCAGCGGCATGGGGAGGGGCAATGGCAACATGTGATTGAGGGGCGACGTTGTGGGCCGCCTTCCATCGGTCCCTGCACGCCTGTCATCGCCATGCCTTCGCTATGGAGACCATGGGTTCGGACCGTCTCAGCGGACTCGCCCGACTGTCAAAAAACTGTAATCTTCCGGTCAACTGATTGTCACCGTTCGCCCCTAGGCGATTCGCGAGACAGGTTTTTCAGTCTGGGGGGACAAGGGTAATTTCATGGCAACGCTGATGTCCGGATCGGCCGTTCGGCTGCCGCGCGCGCTGCCTGCCTGGCTGCGGGTCGGGCGGCGCTCGCCACGCGAAATCTGGCCTATGCTGCTCGCCGGACTGCTTGGCGCGCTCTTCGTCTGGCAGTGCGTCCGCCTGCTCTGGACTTTGCTTACTCCGCTGTCGCCGCTCGGCGCGTGGCAACCGCAAGCCGCGGTCATTGCCTCGCCGGCCGAACGTCGGGCGCTCTTTTCCAGCTTCGACCCCTATTTCCGCAGCAACGTGCAGGGAGTTGCGTCGGCGACGGTGACCTCGGCGGGCCTGACACTCTTCGGCATCAACCTCAACGAGGCGACCGGCGGCGGCTCGGCGATCATCGCGGGCGAGGATGGGGTCCAGACCAGCTATGCCGTCGGCGACGAGATCGCGCCGGGTTTGAAGCTTGCTGGCGTGGCCTTCGACCATGTTCTCCTCGACCGCGGCGGTGCGCGCGAAAGCCTGTTCCTCGACCAGAGCGGCGAGGCGCCCGTCGCGAACCCCGCGACGCCGCTGCCCGCGCCGACGCCCGAGATCGGGGCTGCGTCTGGCGGTGCGTCGGCGAGCGGCGAAATGACTCCCGCAGCGATCAAGACCGGCGTCGGCTTTGCCCCGCGCACCGAAAATGGCCGCGTCACCGGCATCGTCGTCCAGCCGCAGGGCGACGGTGCGGCGTTCCGTGCCGCGGGCCTGCGTCCCGGCGATGTCATCCGCTCGGTCGGCGGTCGCCCGATCGGCTCGGCGAGCGATGCCGCTGCGCTCGCCAATCAGCTTACGCCGGGAGCGCGTATCTCGCTCGAAGTCGAGCGCGGTGCCAGCGTCGTCCCCGTCGCCATTTTCCTCTCGAAACAATAGAGACCCATGCGCCTCAAACTTTCCTTGATGCTCGCTGCCGCGCTGATTTCCGCTACGCCGGGACCCGCGTTCGCGCAGTACACGCTCAACGTCCGCGATGCCGACATTCGCGCCTTCATCCAGGATGCTGCGCGGATCACCGGACGCACGTTCGTCATCGACGGCCGCGTCAACGGCAAGGTGTCGGTCGTCACCGACCGGCCGCTGTCGCGCAGCGAGTATTTCGAGATCTTCCTGGCGACGCTCCGTTCGAACGGCCTCGTCGCGGTGCCCGGACCCAGCGGTAGCTATCGCGTCCAGCCGATCGATGGCGCCGCAGCGCAGCCCGGCCGGATCGGCAGCGGTGGTGCCGCGCAAAACCAGTTCGTCACCGAAATCATCCGTCTGCGCCACATCGACGCCGTCGCGGCGGTCGAAACGCTGCGCCCGCTGGTCAGCGCGCAGGGCTCGCTCACCGCGAATCGCAACGCCAACAGCCTGGTGGTTGCGGACTTTGCCGACAATATCCGCCGCATCCGCGCGCTTGCGTCGAGCATCGACCGCGATACCTCGACCAGCCAGATCGTCACGCTGAAGAATGCCGGCGCGCGCGAAATCGCGGCGGCGTTGGTGGCACTCATCCCGGCAGCGGGGGAGGGCGGCAAGTCGCCGGTCGCGATCGTCCCGATCGACAGCAGCAATGCGATCGCCTTGCGCGGCGATCAGGCCATGGTCGCGCGCTTCGTGCAGATGGCGAACGACCTTGACGCAAAGGCGGCGGGTGGGACCGAACTGCGCGTTTACTGGCTGGAGCATGCCAATGCCGAAACCCTGCTGCCGACGCTGCAACAGCTGATCGGTGGCGGCAGCGACCCTGCGCAGAAAGCAGGCCTGCCCCCGGCCTCGGCAATATCGTCCTCTTCTTCGGGCGGCAATGCGACGCCGGCACCCGCTCCGGCCTCCACCGCGGGGGCTTCGACCGGCAGCGGCGGCAGCGGCAGCATTTCCACCCGCGGTCCCGCGATCATCACCCGGTATGAAGGCGCTAATGCGATCATCGTCGCCGCCAACAGCGAAGTGCAGCGCATGCTTGGCGAGCTGATCCGCCAGCTCGACAGCCGGCGTCAACAGGTGCTGGTCGAGGCGATCGTGGTCGAGATCGGTGACGATGCGGCGAAACGGCTCGGCGTGCAGTTCCTGCTCGGCGGCAAGAACATTCCCTTCGTTGCGACAAGCTATAGCAATGCGTCGCCCAATATCCTGACGCTCGGCGGTGCCTATGCGGCCAATCAGCTGTCGCAGCAGACGACGACGGTCAATGGCACCACGACGGTCACCCAGACGAACAGCTCGCTCGGCAACAGCCTGCAGGAAGCCGCTGCGGCATCGCTCCTGACCGCGACGGGCGGATTTGCCGGTTTCGCGGGCGATATCGGCAAGAACACGATCTTCGGCGCGATCATCAACGCGGTGAAATCCGACACGACGTCGAACCTGCTCGCGACGCCGCATATCGTCACGCTCGACAATCAGGCGGCGAAATTCCTCGTCGGACAGGATGTCCCGATCACGACCGGCGAGAAGCTGGGCGACAATTTCGAAAATGCCTTCCGCACCGTCCAACGCGAAGAGGTCGGGATCAAGCTGGAAGTGACGCCGCAGGTCAACGGCGCGGGCGAGGTGAAAATGTTCCTGCGCCAGGAGGTGTCGAGCGTTGCCGGCCCCGTCTCGTCGCGCAACAGCGACCTCATCCTCAACAAGCGCTCCTTCGAAACGGTGCTGACCGTCGACGATGGCGAAATCCTCGCTATCGGCGGCCTGCTCAACGACGATGAGCGCAAGACGATCGAACGCATCCCGCTGCTCAGCGACATTCCGCTGCTGGGGGAGCTTTTCAAATCGCGCAGCCGCACGCGGTCAAAGACCAACCTGATGGTATTCATTCGCCCGACGATCCTGCGCAACCGTGAAGACAATGCCGCGCTCACCGCGCGCCGCTACGGCTATATCCGCGACTTCCAGTTGCAGCGGAATCCCGACGAAGAGCCCGCGATCGATACGCTGGTGCGCGACTATCTGGGCGCCGTGCCGCCGATCCCGACGCCTGCGACCGCCACCGATATCACCGTCGGTCCCGTCAACCTGCCCGAACTGCGCGGCGCCGACGGCAGCGTCATGACGACCGACGTTCCACCTTCGATTTCGCAGGCGCCCGCGCCCCCGACCGGAGAATATCCGTGACCGACATCGAACCGGCGGCGCCTCCCCCGGTGCCGGTCGATATTCCCTACGGCTTTGCTCGCACGCACGGTGTCGTCATCGCACAGGGCGAGGGCGGTGCCTGGCTCGCGACCCTGCGCGAGGATGCGGATCCCGCCGTGCTGATCGAGGTGAAGCGCTATCTTGCACAGCCGCTGCGCGTCGCGACCGCGAGCGTCGCCGATTTCGACCGGTTGCTTTCCGATCACTATGCCGTCGACAGCTCGGCGGCCGCGATGGCGGGATCGCTCGACGGCAGCGACATCGATTTCAGCCTGCCGAGCGCCGAAGACCTGCTCGACAGCGCCGACGATGCGCCCGCGATCCGGCTGATCAATGCAATCATCGCCGAAGCGGTGCGGCAGGGCGTCAGCGATATCCATATCGAACCTTATGAAAGCGGGCTTGTCGTGCGGATGCGCACCGATGGCGTGCTGCGCGAGCATCTTCGCATGCCGCCGCACGTCGCGCCCGTCATCGTCAGCCGCATCAAGGTGATGGCGCGCCTCGACATCGCCGAGCGCCGCGTTCCCCAGGACGGCCGCATCGGGCTGACGCTCGCGGGCAAGGCGGTCGACGTCCGCGTCTCGACCTTGCCCAGCCGCGCGGGCGAGCGCGTCGTGATGCGTATCCTCGACAAGGATGCGGCGGGGATCGATTTCGACGTGCTCGGCCTGTCGGGCGCCGCCGACCAGATTTTGCGCGAGGCGCTGGCCGAACCCAA
This sequence comes from Sphingopyxis sp., assembly GCA_051861185.1. Taxonomy (GTDB): domain Bacteria; phylum Pseudomonadota; class Alphaproteobacteria; order Sphingomonadales; family Sphingomonadaceae; genus Sphingopyxis. The sequence goes on along the minus strand of JBIMKQ010000004.1, from coordinate 184,198 downwards.
TGGCATCATCCTGGTCACCGGGCCGACCGGGTCGGGCAAGACGACAACGCTTTATGCCGCGCTCAAGCAGCTCAACGATGGCCAGCGCAACATCCTGACGGTCGAAGACCCGGTCGAATATGCCGTCGACGGGGTCGGCCAGACGCAGGTCAACGCCAAGGTCGGGCTCGATTTTGCCGCCGGGCTGCGCGCGATCCTGCGCCAGGATCCCGACGTCGTGATGGTCGGCGAAATCCGCGACCGCGAAACCGCCGACATCGCGGTGCAGGCGTCGCTGACCGGCCATCTCGTGCTGTCGACCGTCCACACCAACGATGCCGTTGGTGCAATAACTCGTCTCAAAGACTTGAAAGTAGAGCCTTTTCTTCTCGCCTCGACATTGCGCGCCGTCATCGCGCAGCGCCTTGTGCGCAAACTTTGCGACAATTGCCGCGAACCGGTGCAGGCCGACAACAGCGTCGCCGCGATGCTCGGCCTCGACATCGGCACCGTCATCTGGCGGCCGAAGGGCTGCGACCAGTGCAGCGGCACCGGCTACAAGGGCCGGATCGGGGTATTCGAGGCGATCAAGGTCGACGACACCGTCCGCCGTTACATCTATAACGGCGGCGACGAGGCGATGATCACGCGCCATGCCTTCCTGAAATCGCCGACGCTGGCATCGGCGGCGCGCGCGATGGTGGCGAAGGGGCTGACCACCGCCGAGGAGGCGATCCGCATCGCGCGGCGCGAGGAAATCGATGCCTGATTATCGCTATGTGGCGATCGATCCGCAGGGCCGCGAGCGCCAGGGACGGCTGACCGCCGCGAACGACGATGCCGCGCGTGCGGATCTGGTTCGCCGCAAATTCCATATCGTCGCGGTCGAGGCGGCCGGGGCCAAGCCGGCGAGCCGCTCGCTCCTCGCTTTCCGCAAGACCAAATTGGGCAGCAAGGAACTCGCGCTCTTCACGCGCCAGCTCGCGACGCTGGCCGAGGTCGCGCCGCTTGAGGAGGCGCTGCGGACGTTGACCCGTCAGAGCGAAGCCGAAAGCGCGCGTGCTGTCATTGGCGACATCCATGCGGGGCTTCTCGAGGGCCGCCGCCTCGCCGACGCGATGGCGCGCCAACCCGCGAGCTTCCCGCCGCTCTACCGCGCGATGGTCGCGGCGGGCGAGACGACGGGCAGCCTGACCACGATCCTCGCGCGCCTCGCCGATCTGCTCGAACGCCAGGCCGAGGTGCGCGGCAAGCTAATCGCGGCGCTCGCTTATCCGATCGTGCTGGCGGTCGTCGCGATCGGCGTCGTCGCCGCGCTGATGATCTTTGTCGTCCCGCGCGTCGTCGAACAATTTACCGATGTCGGCCAGCAACTGCCCTTTCTGACCCGCGCGGTGATCGCGATCTCCAGCTTTGCCGCAAGCTGGTGGTGGCTGATCGCGCTGCTGATCGCCGCCGCGAGCTTTGGCTGGGTCGCCGCGATGCGCCGCCCGGCCTTCAAGGCGCGGGTTGATGCGCGGTTGCTCCGCCTCCCGTTGTTCGGGCGCTTGCTCCGCGATCTCTACGCGGCGCGTTTTGCCCGCACGCTGGCGACAATGGTGTCGAGCCGCCTGCCGCTCGTCGACGGCCTTCGCCTGACCCTGCCGACGATCCGCAATGCGGCGCTGGCGGGTGCGACCGCGACGATCGTCGATCAGGTGCGCGCCGGCGGCAGCTTGTCGACATCGCTGCGCGATGCCGGCGTGTTCCCGCCGCTGCTTGTCTACATGACCGCGAGCGGCGAAAGCGCGGGCCGGCTCGAGCAGATGCTTGAGCGCGCCGCCGATTATCTCGAACGCGAATTCGACCGTTTTACGGCCGCGTCGATGGCGCTTCTCGAACCTGTCATAATTGTCGTTATGGGGTCGTGCGTTGCCCTTATCATCCTCGCCATTCTGCTTCCGATCCTTCAGTTGCAGAACCTTGCAGGTCTATAATAGATGTCCCTGATGCAGCTTTTCATTCGCCTGATGCTCGACTCCGGTCGTCCGCCCGTTCATCGGCACGGCAAGAAGGACGAGCGCGGCTTCACGCTCACCGAGTTGATGGTCGTGATCTTCATCATCGGACTTCTCGCCACCGTGGTGATGATCAACGTGCTGCCCAGCCAGGACCGCGCGATGGTGACGAAGGCAAAGGCCGATATCGCGACGCTTGAAACCGCGTTGGAGCAGTATCGGCTCGATAATCTGACCTATCCGGCCTCGACCGACGGGTTGAACGCACTCAGCACGCCACCGCCCGCGCTGGCGCAGCCGGAACGCTATCGCCGCGGCGGCTATATCAAGAAGCTGCCCGCCGATCCGTGGGGCCGCCCTTATAATTATCAGGCGCCCGGGCCGAACGGGAAGGCGTTCGACGTCTGGTCGCTCGGCGCCGACGGCGCCCCCGGCGGGACCGACGACAATGCGGATATTCGCAGCGAAGGCTGAGGCACGGAGGCGCCCGGGCGCCAACGGCTTCACACTCGTCGAATTGATGATCGTGCTGGCGATCATGGCGCTCGCCGCGACTGCCGTTGTGCTCACCATTCCTGGCGAGGAACGGACCGTGCGCAGCGAAGCCGACCGGCTCGCGGCGCGCCTTGCTGCCGCGCGCGATATCGCGGTGATCGAGGGACGCAGCGTCGCGGTCAGTTTCGCACCCTCGGGCTATGGTTTCGAACGCCGGATTGCGGGCGAATGGCAGCCACTTCCGGGACGCGCCTTCGAACAGCGCAACTGGCCTTCCGACGTGCGCTTTGCGGCGGGCAACGGGCAGGGCGCGGCGCGCGTCCTGTTCGATCGGGTCGGCATCAGCCCGACCCCGCAGGTCGTTGTACTCACGGGCGGGGATGCGCGCGAGATCGTGCGCGTTTCGGCGACGGGGGAGGTCAGCCGTGGACAATGAGGTTGCCGGTCGGTCACCATCCGGCGATGCCGGCTTCACCCTGCTCGAAATGCTCGTCGCCTTGAGCGTCATCAGCATTGCCGCGCTCGCGCTTATCCGCCTTGATGCCTATGCCGTGCGTACGGCGGGCGACCTCGACGAGAGCACGATGGCTGGCATCGTGGCGCAGAACCGCGCGGTCGAACTGTGGACCGATCCGGCGCCGCCGACGATTGGAACCAGCGCGATCGGCGTCGCCAATGCCGGGCGCAACTGGCGTGTGGAACAACGGGTTGCGAAAACCGCCGACGATGCGTTGTTGCGCATCGACCTGCTCGTCCGTCCGGAAAGCGGGCGCGGGCAGGCGGTGCTGACGATTATCCGGCCTTCGCGATGAAGGACGAACGCGGCTTTACCCTTGTCGAGATGCTCGTCGCGTTGTCGATCTTTGCCGCGATCGCCGCGATGGGCGTTGGCCTGCTTCGCAGCAGCGTCGATACGCAGGAAGCCGTGCAAGGCCGGCTGCAGGCGATGGGCGGGATCAATCGTCTCCGCGCCGTGATGGCGAACGATCTTGCGCAGGCCGTCCAGCGGCCCACCCGTGGGCCGTCGGGGGAAGCTGTTCCTGCCTTCATCGGGTCGTCGAACGGATTTTCGTTCGTCCATGGCGGCGCGAGTTCGCTCGACGGCAGCGCGCGTCCCGATGTCGAGCGCGTTGCCTATGCGCTCGTCGAAAACGAGTGGCGCCGCGCGACGCAGCCGATGCTGGACGGCACGGCGCTGACCCGAGGCGATCGGCTGATCGGCGATGTCGCCTCTGTCGGAGTGCGATATCGCGACGAGGCGGGCAATTGGAGCGAAAGCTGGAGTTCCGAGCCCGGCGATCGGTTGCCGCGCGCGGTCGAGGTCAGGGTGATGCGCACAGGGCGTGAGGCGTTGACGATGTTATTTCTGACCGCGCCAGCCTTGCCGCCGCCCCCGCCCGTAACGGAGTCGCCGCAGCCATGAAGCGCGACGCGAAAGGCGAGCGCGGCGCAGCGCTGCTTACCGTATTGCTGCTCGTGGCGGTGATGGCGGTGATCGCGGCAACCGCGCTCGACCGGCTGACGCTCGCGACGCGCATTGCGGGCAGCGCCGCGACGGTCGATCAGGGCCGCGCCTATACGTTCGCCGCCGAGCAGATTGCGCTGCGCCGCGTCGCCGATCTGGTCGGGCGCGATCCGGCCAGATTGACGCTCGCAGGCGACTGGCTGGGCCGCGATTTTATCCTGCCGCTGCCCGGCGGTGAGGGGCGCGCCAAGCTCGCCGACGCGAACAATTGCTTCAACCTCAACAGCCTTGTTGCCGAAACGGTGCCCGGACGGTTCAGCCAGCGACCGGGTTCGATGCGCCAATTTGGAGAGCTGATGACCTTGCTCGGGATCGACCCGGGGCAGGCGCAGGCAATCGCCGGTGCCGCCGCCGACTGGATCGACAGCGACAGCAATGAAGGGCCGCTGGGGGCGGAGGACAATGTGTATCGGTCGGCGCAGGGCGCATATCTTCCCCCGAACCGCAAGATGGCCGATGTCAGCGAGCTTCGTGCCGTGCGCGGCGTGACGCCGAAAATCTATGCGCGGCTCAAACCGTGGATTTGCGTATTGCCAGTGACCGATCCGGTGAAACTGAACGTCAATACGCTCGCGCCCGAACAGGCACCGCTGGTGGCGATGTTGGTGCCGGGCGAAATTGGCGTTGCCAAAGCGCGGGCGGTGCTGGCGGCGCGCCCCAGCGGCGGCTATGGCAGCAGCGTCCGATTCTGGGAGGCGGGTCCGTTCGAAGGACGCAAACCGCAGGATGATGTCGCCGAGCAGGCGGGGGTGACCAGCCGCTGGCTGACGCTGACAACGAATGTGACGATGGGGGACGGTTTCTTGACCGCAGTTTCGCTGATCGATGCCAATGGCGGGGCGCCCTCCGCGGGCCAGACACCGCCGACGATCGTGCGCCGTGATTGGGGCGAGGGCGACTGATATGACGCGCACGCTGGTCCTTTGGCTGCCCTCGGTGGCGGCGCTTGGCGAAGAGCAGAGTCGCGATACCGCCTGGCTGCGGGTCGAGGACGGCGTGATTGTTGATTCAGGGCAGGACGACGGTTGGCTTGGTGCGTGGGAAAAGCCGCGGGACGACGGTCCTGACGATCGTCTGGTCGCGCTGGCACCCGCCGCAGACGTGCCAATGCGCTGGCTGCATTATCCCGATGCCGCGCCTGCGCAGGCGGCGGCGGCGGCGCGTATCGACGCGCTCAAGAACAGCTTGGGCGATGCGGCGGGCTTGCATGTTGTCGCGGGCCAGCCAGCGGGCGAGGGCCAGGCGGTCCCGGTCGCGGTGACGACCCATGCCGCGATGACCATGTGGACCGAATGGCTGACGGCGCGCGATCTGGTGCCGGCCGCGATCATTCCCGCCGCTGCGGCCGTGCCGCCGCCCGAGCCTGAAACGCTGTGGGCGGCCGAGGTCGGCGGCGAAAGACTCATGCGCACGACCGACCGCGCTTATGTCTCCGACCCTGAACTCGATCCGCTGATTGCGGGCGGCCACACGACCCTGCCGCTTGATGCCGAGCGGATGCGAGAGTCGTTGCTGTTGACGCTGTCGGTGCCACCGCTCGACCTGCTCAGCGGGGGATGGAAGGCGAAGCGGAGTTGGTCGGTCGATCCGGCGATGCTGCAGCTGGCGAAACGGCTGCTGATTGCCCTTGTTGTCGTGAGCGTGCTGATCCCGATCATCTATGCGATACGCCTCTCGTCCGACACCGGCCGGGCCGACGACGCTGTCGTCGCGATGGCGAAGAAGGCTGGTGTAACCGCGACCGACGCGGTGATGGCCGAAGCCGAACTCGACCGCCGTCTCGCGATGGCGGGAGGCGGGCCACTTGCTTTCTCGGTTCCGGCATCGGCGCTTTACGACGCGATGGGCGATGCGGCCGGCGTGTCGCTCAAGACATTGTCGCACCGCACCGACGGGACGCTGACGACGACACTTGCCGCACCCCGCGTCGAGGACATCAACAAGGTGCTGCTCGCACTGCAGGCGCGCGGTTATCGTATTACCGCGCAGCCGATGGCGGGCAGCGATGGCCAACAGATGGCCAACATTACGATCCGGGCGGTGCCATGACCGAGAGACTGCAAAACTGGTGGATCGCCCTGTCGCAGCGCGAGCGGTGGCTTGTCGGCGTTGCGGGTGTGCTGGCACTGAGCGTCGTCCTGTGGGGCCTCGGCCGCCCTGCGGTTGCGGCGTTCATCGATCTTGAGAACCAGCATCGTGCGGCAATCGAACGCGAGGGCCGGGTGGCGGCGAAACTGCAATTGCTGGCGCAGCGCCCTTCGAAATCGGTCGCCGCGGCAGTGGATGCGATCGCGATCGACCAGTATCTTGCGCAATCGGCGGGCGAGATCGGGCTGACGCTCGATCGCAACGAGGCGCGGGGCGCGGGGCAGGCGACGATCGCCATTGCCACAGCCAAGGCGCCCGTGCTGACCGACTGGCTGGCGTCGCTTGAGGGGCAGGGTTTCGTCGTGGATCAGCTGACAATTACCCCCGCCGCCGATGGCACCGTCGGCCTGACCGCCGAACTGCGGAAGGGCGGACAATGAGCGCGGCAAAACGCTGGGGCGTCGCGGCGCTGCTGCTCACGCTGATCCTGATCGTCACAACCTTCCCGATGCGGCTTGCGCTTGGCCTTTCGGGCGCCACCGACGTGGGCGTCACCGCGCGCCATGTCCGCGGCTCGGTCTGGTCGGCAGAACTGGTTGAGGCGCGGCTCGGCGCGCTGCCGCTCGGCACCGTCCGCGCCAGCCTGTCGCCGCTCGCGCTGCTTGGCGGCAACACCGAACTCGCTTTTTCGCGCACCGACGAGCGGCTCGGCGCCTTGGCCGGGCGGCTGTACGGCAGCGACCCGCGCGGCGTCTCCGATGTCAACGGCACCACCGCGATGTCGGGCGGGCTCGGGATGATCCCGGTCGACACCATCCGCTTTGAAGGCACGACGGTGCGTTTCGACGGCGCGGGGCAATGCGCGGCGGCAAGCGGGCGAATCCAGCTGGCGGTTACGGCGCCCATCGCGGGCCTCGATCTGTCGCGTGGGCTGTCCGGGCCGCTGAAATGCGCGAACGGGCGTGCGCAAGCGGCGCTCGCCAGCCAGTCTGGGATGGAGCGGCTGACGCTGTCGTTCGATGGCAGCGGCGTTTATCGCGCGCAATTTGCGATCAATGTCGATCGCGATCCGGCGATGGCCGCGGCGCTCGCGGCGCTGGGGTTCAAGGCGGGGTCGGGCGGATTCGTGCTGGCCACATCGGGCCGCCTCTGAAATTAGCGCAGCGCGATAAATAGGGACTGTCCCTATTTATCGCGCGCCTCTCGGTTCGCTCTGCCGCGACAGGGACAATGGCGATAAACATGTTCGCAGCTTCAATTCTCGCTTTTTTGGACGCCATTCCTCTCGGCATAGGCGTCGCGTTTGCCGCGCTGACCGGTTTGGTCCTCGGCAGCTTTATTGCGACATTGGTGCTGCGCTGGCCGGCGGGACGTTCAGTGCTCGGTCGATCGCAATGCGATGGGTGTCAGCGGCCGCTCGGCGCGCGCGATCTTGTGCCGCTGCTCTCGGCTTGGATGTCGTGCGGGCGGTGCCGGACGTGCAAGGCAAAGATCGATCCTTTTCACTGGCGGGTGGAGTTGGGCTCGGCGGCAATCGGGATTATCGCGCTCGCGTTGCTGCCCGGAACGGCGGGGTGGCTTTGGGCATTGTTCGGCTGGCTTCTCCTCCCGCTCGCGCTGCTCGATGCGCGTCATTTCTGGCTTCCCGACCGGCTCAATGCCTTGCTCGCCATCTTCGGGCTGCTGCTCGCGGGACCGATGCTGGGAATAACGCTGCTCGACCGCTGGATCGCCGTGCTTGCGGGGGGGGGCGGGCTCGCACTGGTCGCCTGGGCGTATCGGCGCACGCGCGGAGCGGAGGGCATGGGCGGCGGTGACCCCAAACTTGTTGCGGCGATCGGCGCATGGCTCGGCTGGCAGACGCTGCCGCTGATGTTGCTGCTCGCCAGCCTCGGCGGCATCGTCTGGGCGCTGATCGCGCAACGAAAAGGGGACCAGCCGCTCAGCGAGCGACGGGTCCCCTTCGGTGTCTTTGCCTGCGCCGCCGCGTTCGCCGCGGTGCCGCTTTGGCCGCTTCTTAGCGCCCGATAACTACGGTCACAGCGCGGCGATTCTTGGCATAGGCTTCCTCGGTCGAACCGAGTTCGGCCGGGCGTTCCTTGCCATAGCTGATAACGCTGATCCGCGACGGATCGACGCCGAGCGAGGCGAGATAGTTCTTGGCTGCGTTGGCGCGGCGTTCGCCGAGCGCGATGTTGTAATCGCGCGTGCCGCGTTCGTCGGCATGGCCTTCGAGCGTGACGCGGACCGCAGGATTGCGCTGCAGCCACTGCGACTGGCTCTGCAGCGTCGACTGGTCCTGCGCATCGACATTATACTGGTCAAAGCCAAAGAAGATGCGGTCGCCTTCGAGACCGACACTGGCAAGGAAATCCTCCTGCGAACCGGGGACCACGCCCGTGCCGGTGCCAGCGCCCGTATCGGTGCCGGTGCCTTCAGGTACGGGGGGAAGCGTCTCGGGCGCTTTTTTCGCGCAGGCACCCACAGCAAGCATGGTGATCGCCGCGATCATCGCGGTGCTTTTCCGTATCGTCATGTCTTCTGTCCTCTTGTTGTTGTGGAGAAATTCCTTCGTGCAGGCGAAATCGCCCGCTCAGGACACGATATGGGAACCCCATCGCGTCCTTTTGGTTCCGCTTGCCTCAGGGCAGGACCGGCCCCCAGCTGGGGTCCGATCCATCCTGCGGAGTGGGCAGGCGGCGCATGTTTACGCCGGTCAGGTCTACTTGCCACAGGCTCGACTTGCCTTCGCGTCCCGGCGTGGTGCGGAAGAACTGGATGACGCGGCCGTTCGGCGACCATGTCGGCGCTTCGTCCTGCCAGCTGTTGGTCAGCATCCGGGTGCCACCCCCCGACGGGGTCATCACACCAATGCGGAATTCGCCGCCACCCATGCGAGTGAACGCGATCAGATCGCCGCGCGGCGACCATTCGGGGGTGGCTGAGCGGCCGCCGGCAAAGCTGATCCGCTGCTGGTTCGATCCGTCGATGTTCATCGTATAGATTTGCTGACCGCCCGACCGGTCGCTCTCGAACACGATCTTCTTGCCGTCGGGGGAGAAGCTGCCGCCGACATCGATGCCGGGCGTGTTGGTTAGCCGCACCGGGGTGCCGCCGCTGGCCGAGATGCGATAAATGTCGGTGTTGCCGTTGACGGCCATCGAATAGAGGATCTGGGTGCCGTCGGGCGACCAGCGCGGCGCAAAGGTCGCATTGCTGCTTTCGGTCACCAGCTTCTGCGACCCGTTCGCCACGTCATAGATGAAGACGCGAACGCGGTTGTTCAGATAGCTGACGTAAACGATCTTCTTGTAATCGGGCGAGAAACGCGGGCTCAGCGCCAGCGCCTGACCGTTGGTGATGAAGCGGTGGTTGCCGCCGTCCGAATCCATGATCGCAAGCCGCTTGATGCGATTCCCCTTGGGGCCGCTCTCGGCGATATAAGCTACGCGGCTGTCGAAGAAGGGTGCCTCGCCCGACAGACGCGAATAGATGGCGTCGGCGCATTTATGCGCGGCACGGCGCCAGTCGCCGGGCTGGATTTCGAAACCCTTGCGAACAAGTTCGCTACCGAGCGCGGTGTCATAGAGATAGCATCCGACGACAAGCCCGCCGGTGCCGCTCGCATCGACGAAGCCGTGGACGACGTTTTCAGCGTTGCGCGCCTGCCATTCGGCAAAGCGCGGCGCCTGCACCTCGGCACGGCCGATCGCGGGGATGCCGCTGGGTCCCATCGGATCGTAGAGGCCGCTGCGTTCAAGGTCGGCGGCAATGACTTCGGCGATCTGGCGGCCGAGAGTGTCGGTGCGCAGCCCGGCAACAGTTTGCGCCGATGCGGTGGCCAGCGCGGGGATCGCGATGACGGTGCGTTCATTCGACAGCGTTCCCGTGATCGATTCCCGAGGACCTTCCGGTTGTGCCTGAGCGGGGCTCGGATCTTGGGCAATCGCAGGGACGGCGGCTACGGCGAAAATCCCCGCCATAAAATATCTCATAAGAGTCATGCTCATCTCGCTTTGTCAAAATCCAACGTATAATTCTGCCAGTAGCTGTAGTTTTCCTCTGGCAGATCGAATGGAGCGGCCACTTCTATAGCCTTTTTCGCGCACTCTTGATGTCGCGCGACTTGAAATCGGTTGCTGTCATTTTGCCCAGTGGTTGTGACGCTTGAAAAACCCGCTAGCGCGCCCGCCTGAGTGAGCCGGAATTTCACGACAGTCTTGAGTTGCTCGACATCGACACCACTCACGTTGCAGCGGTTCCATCGCGGACCGACCTTGGCCTTGATGCTGACGTCAATCGACCGTCTGACCTCTGCCGCAGTCGCCGCGGCGGGCGCGCCCTTGTTCGGCGGCGCCTTGGTTTGCTCGCGCCCCAGGCCTTCGGTGATCCCATCGAGCCGCCCTGTGGGACCCGTTTGCGTCTTTTTTGCGGGCGGCGTTTTCGGCGCCGCCTTGGGCGCCGCTTTTGTAACCGCAGGCGGCTGCTTTTTGGGCGGCGTGGGAACCGGCCTCGCGACCTGCTTCGGTGTCGGGGAAGGCGTCTGGCGAACGATCGGTTCGGGAACCGGTGGTGTGGGTATCGGTTCGGGAGCGGCGATATCAACGGCGTCTTCTTCGCCGAGCCGGGCTGACGGCGGGGCTTCGGTAATGATGGGCGCGGTCGATTGCACTGCAGTTTCAGCGATCAGGTCGACTTCCATCGGCGGATTGTCGAATCGCCGGTCGCCCCCGGTCCACTGGACCGAAAGCAGGCCGATGATGAGGACATGCGCCGCCACCGCGATGGCGATGCCGCGTCCTTCATTCCCCCTCACTGCCCGTTGTTCGGCCATCGTCGCAGCCTATTGTCCCGTTCCTGAACCGTCGGTGACCGCAGCTTCGGCCGCCTGTTCGGCATTGGCACCCGTCGTCACCAGCGAAATCCGCGTCAGGCCTGCGCGATTGAGCTCGCCCATAACGCGCATCACGCGCCCGTAATCGAGTCCCTTGTCGGCGCGCAGCATGATCTGGCGCGGTTTATCCTGACCGTCGTTCTCACGCGCGATCGCGTCGAGCCGCGCCGGAAGCTCGGTCTCGGGCACCACCTCTTCGCCGATATACAGCGTGTCGTCGGCGTTGATCGACAGCTGCACGGGTTCGCGCTCTTCGGTTTCGACCGGCTTGGCGCGGCTTTCGGGCAGGTCGATCGGCACCGCGGAGGCGAGCAGGGGGGCGGTGATCATGAAGATGATCAGCAGCACCAGCATCACGTCGACGAGCGGGGTGACGTTGATTTCCGCGATCGGCGCGCGCCGACTGCCGCGGCCGCGACGGCCGCCGATACCGCCCGAGGGGCCGCTCATCGCCATCAGGCTTCGACCTCGAGTTCGCGGCTGAACGTCGCGTGCAACCCGTCGGCAAAGCGGCCGAGGCGCGATTCGAGCCGGTTGAGGCGCTGGGAAAAGGCGTTGTAGGCGATGACCGCTGGGATGGCGGCGAACAGGCCGATCGCGGTCGCGAACAGCGCCTCGGCGATCCCCGGCGCAACGACCGCGAGGCTGCTGTTATTTTCGGCCGCAATCGCGGTGAAGCTGCGCATGATGCCCCAAACGGTGCCGAACAGGCCGACGAAAGGCGCGACCGAGCCGATAGTCGCCAGCGTGCCGATCTTTTCGGCGAGGCGGTCGACTTCGCCCGCAACCGCGCTGTTCATCGCGATGCCGAGGCGCTCGCGCGTGCCGTCGCGGTCGACGTTCTTAGTCTTCGTCGAACGGCGCCATTCGCTGATCCCCGCGCCGAGCACCTTCGCACTCGGCAGTTCCTCGCTGCCATTTTTATCGAAGAATTTGTCGATATTGTCGGCGCGCCAGAAATCGCGTTCGAAGCGTTCGGACGCGCTCATCAGCTTGGCTACGCTGCGGCCGTGGGTGAAAATAACCGCCCAGACATAGATCGATGCGGCGAGCAGTCCGATCATCACCGCCTTCACGACGATATCGGCTTGCAGGAACAGGGCGACCGGGGACAGCGTTGCCGCGTCGGCGGCCAGCTTGATATTGTCTAGCAAGGGAAAGTCTCTCCATTCATGATGGCGGTAAATCGATCGGCCCAGCCTGCGGGCTGGCGGCGCGGCCGGCCTTCGGGCGACAGGAAGGCGGCGGTGACTTGCCCGTCGGTCAATGTCTCGCCGCTTAACGTGTCAGTTCCGCGAAGGATGCGCTGCGAAATGATCACGCTCGCGCCGCGCACCGCCTCGACGGTGCTGACGACGAGCAGGTCGTCGTCGAGCCGCGCGGGGCGGCGGTATTTGATCGCGAGGTCGGTGACCGCCCAGCTGCCTTCACCCGATTCCATCGCCCCGCGCTGGTCGATGCCGGCGATCCGCAGCATGTCGGATCGGGCGCGCTCCATATAGCGCAGGTAATTGGCGTGATAGACGATGCCAGACAGGTCGGTGTCTTCGAAGTACACGCGTGCCCGGTAATGATGCTCAGCCCCGACGAAGGCGCCGGGGATGAAGGGGGGAGGTGCGTTTACCATTATCCCAACCGATAGCCTGTGGGCGACTCGTCGCAAACCCCTCTTAAACGGTTCGTCGCAGATCGGTGCCGGTTGGTGGAATGAAATCCGCGGAAATCCGGCTATTTTCCTTGATCGAAAAGTCCGTCCTGCGATCCCGTCGGCGGGTTCAGCCCAAGATGCTTCCACGCGCTGGCGTTCAGCATCCGCCCGCGCGCGGTGCGCGCGATCAGGCCGACCTGGAGCAGATAGGGTTCGATCACATCCTCGATCGTGTCGCGCGGTTCGGACAGCCCCGCTGCCATGGTCTCAACCCCGACCGGCCCGCCGCGATAGATATCGGCGATCATCGTCAGGTATCGCCGGTCCATCGCATCGAGCCCGAGCGCATCGACCTCGAGCCGGTTGAGCGCGGCGTCGGCGGCTTTCGCATCGACGATGGCATGGCCCGCGACGGTCGCGAAATCGCGCACGCGGCGCAGCAGCCGTCCGGCGATGCGCGGCGTCCCGCGTGAGCGTTTCGCGATCTCCAGCGCGCCGTCGGATGCGATCGGCAGCGAGAGCAATTTGGCCGCGCGCGTGATCACCTGTTCGAGTTCGCCGTGCGTGTAGAAATGGAGCCGCACCGGAATGCCGAAACGGTCGCGCAGCGGCGTCGTCAGCAACCCCTGCCGCGTTGTCGCGCCGACGAGGGTGAATTTGGGCAGGTCGATGCGGACGGAGCGCGCCGAAGGGCCTTCGCCGATCATGATGTCGAGCGCGCGGTCCTCCATCGCGGGATAGAGGATTTCCTCAACCGCGGGCGACAGGCGGTGGATCTCGTCGATGAACAGCACGTCGCCGTCCTCGAGATTGGTGAGCAGCGCGGCGAGGTCGCCTGCCTTTGCGATCACCGGGCCGCTGGTCGAGCGGAAACCGACGCCGAGTTCGCGCGCGACGATCTGCGCCAGCGTCGTCTTGCCGAGCCCCGGCGGGCCATAGAAGAGCACATGATCGAGCGCGTCGCCGCGCGATCTTGCGGCCTCGATGAAGATGCGCAGGTTTTCACGTGCGGCAGCCTGCCCAACGAATTCGGCGAGCGTTTTCGGGCGCAGCGCGGCGTCGGCGTCTTCGGGAGTGCGGATGGGGGTGGTGAGGTCGGTCAAATCAGCATCCCAATTGCGCCGCCAATGCGGTCAGGCTGTCGGCGCTATACTCCCAATCCTGCGCCGCGTCGGCATCGGGCGCGCGGGCGCCGCCATATTCCATGGGCCGGTCGATATGGGCAGTCATCAGCCCGCAAGCGCGCGCGGCGGCAAGATCGCTGTGATGCGAGGCGACGAGACAAAGCTCGTGCGGCACAAGCCCCAGCGCATTGGCGGTCGCGAGATAGGCGGCAGGTTGCGGTTTATATGCGCGGGCATATTCGGCGCCGAGGATGGCGTCCCACACGAGGCCGGCGCGGCGCGCCATATCGATCATCAGCGAGACATTGCCGTTCGACAGCGTGACCACGGGAAAGGCGGTGCGCAGCCGGGCGATCCCCGCGACGCTATCGGGCCAGGGATCGAGTCGGTGCCAGGCATTTGTCCAGTCGGCGAGCAAGGCAGGATCGAGCGTGGCGGCATCGATGCCCTGATCGTTCAGCACTGCGTCCAGCATTTCGCGGTGCAGGATGTCGAGCTTGACGAAGCCCCGCTGACCGCCGCTGACCGCGGCCATTGCGGGCAGATAGCGGCGACGCCACTGGTCGGCGAAATCATGGGGATCGATGTCGTCGCGGTCGATCTGCGCGAGGACCGTCGCGGATTCGCGCGCGATGCTCGAGCGCCAGTCGACCACCGTGCCGAAGACGTCGAAGGCGAGGGCTTTGGGGCGGCGGGCAGCGGCGGGTTCAGTCATAATGTTCTATTGCATCGCCGGTAATCGAAACCCAAGGCTCCATGCGGTCCTCGTACACCGAATAGTCGGGGACGAAGCCGTGGCCGGGCTCGAAATTGCCGAGCGGCACCGCATAGGCGTCATGATAAGGCCGTGCCCGATACCAGACGCCCGAACCGCAGGTGCCGCAAAAGAAGAAGTCGGCGATGTTGCCGCTGTCGCCGGTATATTGCCACATCTTCGCTTCGCCCTCGGTGCTGACCTGTTCTTCCGGGAAACGGACCTGCGCGGCGAAGGCGCTCCCGCTCCGCGCTTTGCACTCGCCGCAGTGGCAGACCGAAATGCGGATCGGCTCGCCGGTGCACGCGATGCGGATCTGACCGCAGCGGCAGGCGGCGTGGCGGATGCGGTTCGTCATTTTGCCGCTTTCTTGAGCGCCACGCGCACCAGCGCATCGAGGCTGGCATCAGCCCCCAACTCCTCGCTCGCGGCCGCGACCGCAGAGCTCGCTTCGCCGGGTTTGAAGCCGAGGCCGGTGAGAGCGGTGACGGCGTCGGCGAGGGGGCCGGGGGTGGTGGACACGTAGGCGGCGCCACCGCCCGCGATGCCCCCGAGCGCGCCCGCCTTATCTTTCAATTCATGCGTGATCCGCTGTGCGAGTTTCGGGCCGACGCCGTTGGCGCGCGCGATCATCGCGCTGTCGCCGCTGGCGAGCGCGCGTTGCAGGTCGGTGATTTCAAGCGCCGAGAGGATAGCGAGCGCGACCTTGGCGCCGACGCCTTGGACGCTGGTGAGCAAGCGGAACCAGTCGCGTTCCTCGGCCTTGGCAAAGCCGAGCAGGCGCAGGAAATCCTCTCCGACCAGCATTTCGGTGTGGATGGTGACTTCGCCGCCGGTGGCGCCGAGCGCGTCGAGGGTGCGCGCTGATGCCTCGACCAGATAACCGACGCCGCCGACGTCGATCACCGCATGGCCCGCGCCGCTGGAGTCCAGCCGTCCGGTGAGTTTTGCGATCATCCGGACGGGTTAGCGCGCCCTCGCCGCTGCCGCAAGAAAAGAGAACAGGACGCGAACTTAACCCTCTCCCGTTGGGAGAGGGCAGCGAGACTTGCGAATTTATTCGCTAGTCGCAGCGGGTGAGGGGCTGTGTGCTATCGGGAGGACTGATCCCCTCACCCAGCTTTGCCTAGGCAACAAGCTGCCAAGGCTGCGCAACCCTCTCACGACGGGAGAGGGGAGTCATCGCGGGCGGTGGTTTGCATGGCAGATTGCGACCGCCAGCGCATCGGCCGCATCCGCCCCCGCAACCTTCGCCCCCGGCAGCAGCACGCGCAGCATCGCCTGCACCTGTTCCTTCGCCGCGCCACCAGTGCCGACGATCGCCTTCTTGACCAGCCGCGGGGCATATTCGCCGACCGGAAGCCCGGCGCGCGCGCAGCCGAGCAGGACGACGCCGCGCGCGTGGGCGAGCTTCAGCGTCGATTGCGGGTTGTCGTTGACGAACACCTCCTCGACCGCGGCGCATTGCGGCGCATGGTCGGTGATCACCGCTGCAAGCGCCGTGTCGAGATGGGCGAGCCGGTCGGGCAGGGACGCCTTGGCGTCGGTCTTGACCTGCCCATTGGCGATGTGGCTGATCCGGCTGCCCTCGACGCGAATGACGCCCCACCCGGTGCAGCTGAGCGAAGGATCGAGACCGAGGATGATCAGCCGAGCTTCTCCATCACCGCATCGGGGATTTCATAATTGCCCCACACCGTCTGGACATCGTCGTCGTCGTCGAGCGTGTCGATCAGCTTGAACAAGGTCTGCGCGGTCGCTTCGTCGCCGATTTCGCTCTTCAGCGTCGGTCGCCACGCGAGCTTGACGCCGTCGGCCTCGCCCAGCTTGGCTTCGAGTGCCTTGGCGACCTCGTGCAGGCCGTCGATTTCGGTCCAGATGTCATGGCCGTCCTCGGACGATTCGACATCGCTGGCGCCGGCGTCGAGCGCAGCTTCAAACACGGTGTCGGCATCGCCCGCTTTGGCGGGATAGCTGATCAGGCCGAGGCGATCGAAGCCGTGGGCAACGCTGCCGCTTGTGCCAAGATTGCCGCCATTTTTGGCGAAGGCGGTGCGGACATTGGTTGCGGTGCGGTTGCGATTGTCGGTCAGCGCCTCGACGATCAGCGACACGCCGCCGGGACCATAGCCTTCGTAGCGGATTTCCTCGTAATTATCGCCTTCGCCGCCCGAAGCCTTGTCGATCGAGCGCTGGATATTTTCCTTGGGCACCGACTGCGCCTTTGCGGCGTTGATCGCAGCACGCAGGCGTGCATTGGCGTCGGGATCGGGCAGGCCCATCTTCGCCGCGACGGTGATTTCCCGCGAAAGCTTGGAAAACAGCGAGCTGCGTTTTTTGTCCTGCGCACCCTTGCGGTGCATGATGTTCTTGAATTTACTATGGCCGGCCACGGGAGGATCCTGCTTGAAGTTAATCTATGACGCGGCCTATCGCGTAGCGGGCGACATTTTTCAACGCCCTTGCTTGCCGCCCCTTCTCTATTCGGCGGGTTTCCCGGTGCGCAGATCGATCACGCGGCCGCGCTCATAACCCAATATGCCGGGAACCGGCGCGAGCCGGTTGATCCATTCGGCCCCGGGTTCGGGAAACAGCCCCACCGCGTGATAGTCCGCGAGCGCCAGGGGAAAGGCCGCGAGCGAAGCCGGCCGCGCAAGCGCATCGGTCGGCGGGACAAGCGCTTGCCCGAGGGTGAAGCCATAGGCGAACATCGACGGTCCCAGATTGTCTTCCAGATGCGGGATCGGCGATTCCTTGTGCACCTTGTCGGCGAACAGCGAACCCATTTCAGTGATCGCTCCGGCGCGCGCCGCGAATTTCACTGTGCCAAGGCAGTTGCACGCGGTGATGCCGCGTCCGCCGACCGAAACGCCATAGAGAATATAGGTTCCGGCGGGCACCTCGACCAGAAAGGTGCGCATCGCGCCATCTTCCAGAAAATCGCCGGCATCGATGGCAAAGGCATTTACCGGTCCATCATAGGTAAAGGCATATTCGTCGATCGTCGGCGGTTTCCCATCCTTCGCCTTTTTGGCGAGCTTGGGCAGATCTGCCGCATAAGCGGCTTCCTTTGCGCTGCGGTAAGCGGCGATCTCCGCCTCAGTCGGGATGCGCAGGAAAATATGCTCGATGTTGATCATGCCCGATTTCGCGGTGCTTGACCGGAACAGCAGATAGGCCTTGGCGGGATCGAGAGCGGCGGGCGCGACTTTGTGGTTGAGGACGCCGTCGCCGCCCTTGGCCAGTGCGATTCCGGGTGCGAACACCAGCAAACAGGCGAGGAGCAGGCGGATCATTCGCTAACCTCCGTCGTCGAGGGTTTGGGGCCGGACGCGAGTTTTGCCTGCATCGCGATGAGGGTCGCCTCATCGCCGTCGTTCAACCGGTCCCAATCCGCCTCGGCGATCGCGTAGCGGGCGTAGCCGCGGGGCTTCATACAGCGGCGCAGCTTGTTGTTGCGCTGCCCGCGTTCCAGCTTCGGCACGATGATCGAAGCCATCGCTGCGCCGACGAGACCATAGGAGCCGGCGGTGTAGCCTTGGGGTTTGCGCTTGAGGGGCTCGACCCAGGGACGGAAGGTCGGCAAGGTCGTCACGCCGTCGCGAACCAGAAAGCTGCGGCATTCGGCAATGTCGACATAGGCTTCGGCGAAACTGGCGGTCGGATTGTGAAAGAAGAAGAATTTATACCCGTCCTTCAGCACCTTGGGATCGGCTGATGGCGCGATGTCGGGGACGTTGATCGCCGCGGGATCGGGCAGGGCATCCTGCGCCGCGACCGGTCCGCCTAACATCGCCGCGGCGAATATCAGCGCCGCCCTCCTTGTCGATCGCGCCCCCATAAACCCTCCCGTCAGATGATGACCGCCGTCCCGCTCGCCGAAACCATCAGCATCGACCCGTTCTGGCCGAGTACTTCATAGTCGAGGTCGACGCCGATCACAGCATTGCCGCCGAGGCGCGCCGCCTCGGCTTCCATTTCGCTGATGGCTTCCTTGCGCGCGCGGGCGAGGACATCCTCATATTTGCCCGAGCGGCCGCCGACGATGTCGGTGATGCTCGCGAACAGGTCGCGAAACAGATTGGCGCCGACGATCACTTCGCCAGTAACGATGCCCAGATATTCGCGGACCGGACGGCCCTCGACATTGTTGGTGGTGGTGCTGAACATCGTCACTCTCCTGATGGTTGTACGCGTTGGTGTCAGTCGATTCCGAGCGCCGATTTATACACGTCGAGAATCGCTTCCATTTCCTTGCGATCGTGCACCGGCAATTTACGCAGGCGGACGATCTGGCGCATGATTTTCGGGTCGTAACCCTGCGACTTCGATTCATTATAGGTGTCGCGGATATCGTCGGCGATGCCCTTTTTCTCTTCTTCCAGACGCTCGATGCGCTCGATGAAAAGGCGCAGTTGTTCGTCGGATACGGTGGCTTCGCTCATTTTTGGCTCCGGTAGTTGGGATGATGTGGCGCGAGAATCACGCCTGGCGCGTCCCTAATAGCCTCAAGGGTTTTTCGCCATGCTTTCTTCCATCCGCGCGAGTTGTTCGGGGGTGGCGGCGACATGGTGGAGCGCTTTCCATTCCGCGGTGGGCATGCCGTGGACGATACCGCGTGCGGCTTCTTTTTCGATATCGCCGGCTTCGGCGATCCAGTCGCCGAGGCAGTTGCGGCAGAACCCGGCGAGTCCCATCAGATCGATATTCGCCGCATCGCTGCGATGCCGGAGCAGGCGCACGAGGCGGCGGAACGCTGCCGCAGCAACGGCGTCGTCGAGCGCATCCAGCGCGTCGTTCGCGGCGGTCTGGTCGTCGCTGCAGGGCATGGCGGAATTCCTTCTTGTCGGCGGATGAATAGCTATACGCGACTTGCCTTGGTCGGGGCAACGCGCCTACGCAAGCTGCCCCAGCTTTTTCATCCGTTCGGAGCATTTGTGGTCCAGAATTTTACCCCCCGCCAGCGCAAGGTGCGCATCCTGGCGACCCTTGGCCCCGCGAGCGCCAATCCCGAGATGATTGCCGAGCTGCATCGCGCGGGCGCCGACGCCTTTCGCGTCAATATGAGCCATGGTGACCATGCGGGCCATGCCAAGGTCATCGCGGCGATCCGTGCGCTCGAAAAGGAAACCGGTCGCCCGACGACGATCCTTGTCGACCTGCAGGGGCCGAAATTGCGCGTTGGTACGTTCAAGGACGGCCCGGCCGATCTGGTGAACGGTAAGACTTTCTCGCTCGATACCGACAAGACGCCGGGCGATGCGACGCGCGTCTATCTGCCGCACCCCGAATTGTTCGCCGCGTTGGAAGCCGGCACGCGCCTGCTGATCGACGATGGCAAGCTGGTGCTCCGCGTGAAGAGCGTCGCGCCCGAGCGGATCGAGACGGTGGTCGAGGTGGGCGGCAAGATTTCGGACCGCAAGGGGGTCAATGTCCCCGACGTCGTTGTGCCGCTCGCCGCGCTGACCGAAAAGGACCGCAAGGACCTGACCTTCGCGCTCGAACAGCATGTCGACTGGATCGCGCTGTCGTTCGTGCAGCGGCCCGAGGATGTGGCCGAGGCGCGCACGCTGATCGGCGGCAAGGCGGCCTTGCTGGTCAAGTTCGAAAAGCCGTCGGGGGTGCAGAGGATCGAGGAGATTCTGGAGCTAGCCGACGCGGCGATGGTCGCGCGCGGCGACCTGGGTGTCGAATTGCCGCCCGAAGCGGTGCCGCCGCTTCAAAAGAAAATTGTCGCCACCGCACGGCGGATGGGAAAGCCGGTGGTCGTCGCGACGCAGATGCTCGAATCGATGATCACCTCGCCGTCGCCGACGCGGGCTGAAGTGTCCGACGTCGCGACCGCAATCTATGACGGCGCCGATGCGATCATGCTGTCGGCCGAAACTGCGGCGGGCGCCTTTCCGGTCGAAGCGGTGACGATGATGGATTCGATTGCGCGCTCGGTCGAAAGTGACCCCGATTATTTCCGTCGCCTGCATTTCACCGAAACATTTCCTGACGCGACGACTGCCGATGCGCTGGCCGAAGCTGCGGGTAGCATCATCTCGACGATCGCCGCCGATGCGATCATCTGTTTTACTTTTTCGGGATCGACCGCGCGCCGCGTTGCGCGCGAACGGCCCAATGCACCGCTGCTCGTGCTGACGCCCAAAAAAGAGGCGGCGCGGCGGCTTGGGCTGCTCTGGGGTGCGCATGCGGTGCCGACGAAGGATATCGGCAGTTTTGAAGAGATGATCGCCAAGGGCAAGCGGATGGCGCTGCGCCATGGCATCTGTAAGGCGGGCGCAAAGCTCGTCATGATGGCGGGCGTTCCGTTCGGCACCCCGGGGTCGACGAATGTGCTTCATGTGGCGACGCTGACCGGCGACGAACTGCGCGGTTACATTTAGGCTTCGTGCCTTAGTCGATTCAAATCGGCACAAAAGTTACCGGCTGATTCACAAAATTTTCGGGTTGATTCAGAACGGGACGTCTAAAAATGGTAAATGGACTTTGCACCATTGACGCCGCGCGGCATAGTTGGTGGATGTAGCGCGTCGGACCCGCGTCGGGGGGGCTCCGCATCGCCAGTCCGGAGGTTTTTTCCGCGTGTCCGCACCGTTCCGTTTTCCGCGCTTTTTTGTCACCAGCCCGGCGCCTTGCCCATATCTGGCAGGCAAGACCGAACGCAAGGTGTTCACCGAGCTTGGCGGCAACACCGCGAACGAGCTGAACGATGCGCTCGGCCGTATCGGGTTTCGCCGCAGCCAGTCGGTCGCCTATCGTCCGAGTTGCGCCGATTGTTCGGCGTGCGTCTCTGTGCGCGTTTGCGCGAGTGAATTCACGCCAAGCAGTTCGCAAAAGCGCAATATGCGTCGCAACGGCGACCTGGTCGCCACCGCCTGCAAGCCATGGGCGACCGAAGAGCAATATGCTTTGTTGCGCTCGTATCTCGGCTCGCGCCATCCCGACGGCGGCATGGCCGATATGGATGAGCAGGATTTTGCCGACATGGTCGAACAGACCCCGGTCGATAGCTATATGATTGAGTATCGCGAGCCTGCGGCCGAGGGTGGCAAGGGGCGGCTCGTCGGTTGTTGCCTGACCGATCGCCAGGGCGACGGGCTGTCGATGATTTACAGTTTCTTCGACGCGGCGCACCCGATGCGCGAGGGGCTGGGCACCTATATCATCGCCGACCATATCCAGCGCGCGGCGCGCGCCGGGCTGGCCTATGTCTATCTGGGCTATTGGATCGAAGGGTCGGCGCGCATGGCGTACAAGGCGCGCTTCCGTCCGCTCGAGCGACTCGGCCCCGATGGCTGGTCGCGGTTCGAGCCGACCGCGCAGAGTGGCCTTGCGGCGATGTTCGAACTCGCCTGATCCGCTGCCGCCGATGGCGGTGTACCGGTTGTGATTTTCGTCACAGCAGGCACTCGACCTGCCGATAACGTCCGTCGCATGCACCGCGACCGGGCGACATTTTTATGGGCGTTTCACGCTATTTTACCACGCCCATCGATATTGACCCGGGTCATGCGGACCGATGACGTCATTTTCCCAAGCGCCTAAACCTATGCGTGACGAAGTTTGTTCAGCGTCTTCGCAATGGAAGATAATTATATGAAGTTGTTCAATATTGTCGGATCGTGCTTCCTTTTGGGTCTTGCAGCCATGTTGCCCGGAACGGCGCATGCCCAATCCGCCGGGCAACATGCCCGCGATATGAACGACATCGCTGCGACCCCGCCGCAGGGTGAGGACGAGGGATCCGCCGCGAAACCCTACGAGATGCCATCGGCCACGCTTCCGCCGCGGCCCCACAGGCGCGGTTTTGTGGCGGTCGCATATCATGTCGACACGGGCTCGATTTGGGCATCGGTTGCCCACAAAACTTTCGATGGTGCCAAGCAGCACGCGTTGGCGGGCTGCAACGCCGCAACCGGCGGCGGATGCTATATCGCCGCCGCCGTGGGGGGCGGGGCCGAAAAAACCTTTAGCCAGGTCTTTGTCGCGCAAGACGGCATGGGGCAGCTCTGGGTCAAGGATGCGACCGGCCAGGATTTGCTGCTCGATCCCGACGTGGCGATGCGGGAATGTTTGAGCAAATCTTTCGGCTGCGACTCGCTGAACGGATATGAGCCCGGCGACATCTATCTCGACGTCGAACCCGATCTCAATCAGTCCACGGACTATTTCCCCAAGGGCCAGCTGAACCAGAATCGCTGGGCGATGGTCGCGCGGCCGACGAACCCGACTGCCGCAGCGCACAACAAAAGCTGGTTGATCACCGGGAAAGAGAATTCGGCGGCGACCCGCAAAGAAATTCTCGATCGCTGTCTGGCCGATTCCGGGGTGCCTTGCGCCATTACGGCTTACGCTCTGAACGGCGAAAAAATTGCCGAAGGCGGCGTGGTCAACACGAACGCCGTGCTGGTTCATTTCGTCGATGGACGCGGGAAAAACCGCTGGACCGCGGCATTGCCAGCGGCGCCGAAGAAAAAGAAGAAAAAGTCGCCGCTCGGCGGTCCGCTGCCGACCTACCCCGATCCGGTCACGGTGCAGGAACGCATCGACCGGATATGTCCGCCATCGTCGTGCCGCGTCATCGCCACCTACGACGCCGCGACGCCGCGGATGCAGGTTATCGAGGACGTGAAGTGACGGCGTGCAAGATGATTTTGGAGTGATGATGATGCAATGTTTCCGACGAACCCTGCTCGGCGCGGCCGCCATTTTGGCCTTCCAGCTTTCCGCGCCCGCCCAGGCCTGTTCCGATTTGCCCAATATCTGCGCCGCACAGGCGCAGCATAATCAGAGTATGAACGACATCGCGGCGACGCCGCAGCGGAACGATAACAGCCGCGACGACGACGACGGCCCATCTGGCGAGCGGCCCCGCGATCCGATGGCACAGGCGATGGCTGACATTTACGGCGTCGGCGAAGCATCATCGGCATTCGGCGGCGAGCTTCAACAGCGCATGAAAGACCCGGAGTTCAAGGCGGCGTATGATCGTTACCACAATGGCGGCTGGTTTTTTTTTCAGGACAGCAACAACCCGAAGCCCGGCGAATATTGCTCGGCCTTATATATGAAGGGCGAAGCAATGGTCCGAATATCGGGTCCCGGCAAAGACTATGACGGCGCCCTGCTGACATTTTCAGGACCCGACATTACCGGTTCGCCGGAGGTGAAAAAGCTGAAGGTTACGCTTGATCAGAGTGACGGCACCTCGCAGTCGGTCCAGGCTTTCAATTACAAGTTTCCCGGCGAAGTCTACGCCTCGATCGCCTTTGCCGTGCCGACAATCGAGGCGGGGCTGGCAGAAATGAAAGAAACATGGGGCTTCGACGTGCTGGTCGAAGGCAAGTCCGTTTTGAAGATCGAATGGAAAGGCGGCCTTGCCGCGCGCAAGCAGCTCGAAAATTGCCTCAGCAAACGCAAGTCGAGCTAAGGCTATGACAAATCGATTTCGCGTGCCGCACACGGCCATGCTGATGGCCATCGGTGTCGGCTTCGTCCCGTCTGCCGCTTCGGCACAGGCGCTCTTTTTCCATGTCGATGGCGATCCGGGCGACCGTCAGGCCTATTATTCGCAGACCCTCGTCATGGACCGCACACCCGCCGACCAGCTCATGGGTCTGATCGAGATCAAACAGCTCGACGTCACCGTCATCCATGAAAATGCGGCCAAGCCCGAATGGACCATGATGCGGGTGCAGTTCGAATGCCCGAGCATGCTCGCAATCGCGACGGGCAAAGCGGACAAGGCAATCCCGAAATCGGCACCGGTAAGGATGCGGTTAGGCGAAGGCAGCTCGATTTTACGACGCAGCGATTTGCAGAATGAAACGCTCCCGGCAGGATCGTGGGCAACGACCGGCGACCCGGCGATGCTCAAGGCGCGAAAGCTTGCCTGCAACGGTACCGATGTCGAAAAGGCGATGTTCGCGTCCTATCGCGACCAGCGTTTTGACATGGCTGCGTTCAATACGAAGCTTCGGCCATTCGGACTGACCGAGGGCGTCATGGTCTTGGTTGAAACAACCGCGCCCGAGCAGCTTGAACTCACCTGGTCGCGGCTATGGCGCGGCAGCAAGCGGCCGGACCCAAGCGGCAGGTTCGGCCAACCGGTCACCGACGCAGATCGAACCGCGGCCATAGCCAAAATGGCCGTCATCACCCGGGAACTCGAAACCCTGGCGGCCCAGCTTCGCGGAAAATATGAAAAGGACATCAAAACCCTGGCTGCGGGGTTCGAATTCGACGAAGCCGCCGCAAAACTGCGCGGCGACCGCAAACCGCGCGGTATCGCATCCCAGCTTCTCATGGCCTGGCAGGCAAAGCCCGAGGAGGATGTGGTCGCAAAGATGGGGCGGCCGCTCATCTCGGATTCTGGAGACCTGCGTGTTCTTTCCTATGGTCAGCAATATGACAATCGCGTTCTGGTCGGCAGCACCAGCGGTGCGACATGGGTCGAGGGCACGTACATGGCGTGCGACGTACAATTTGTAACCATCCCCGACCGCAACGGGGTTCGCCGTGTTGCCGACGTTCGCATCAGCGTCGACAGCAACAAGCCCGGATGGGGCGGCGCCGGCACCGGCGAAGCATGCGGCGAATTGTTGCAGGCACCGGGCCAATGATCGGCCACGTCCCATTGCGATATAGTGAGGATGTTCAATGACGCTTTTTCGGATGTGGGCGGGGCGTTTCTTCCTGCCGTGCTTGCTTGCCCTTGCGTTTTGTTTGCTGCCAAACGCCGCATCGGCCGAGGGCCGCTGCCCGCCCGGAATGTTCGAAACCGGGTCGCGGGACTTTATCGCCTGCGCTCCCATTCCAAGCTATGGAGAAACCGGCCAAGACGGCGGCGATGAACCGAGCCGTCCCCGGGCGCCGCCGGTGGAAATTCAGCCAAGTTATATGGCAGCGGCCCAACATGTGGATACCGGTTCGCTGTGGGTATCCGTAGGCCACCGGACGCTCGATGCTGCCAAGCAACATGTGCTCAAAGCCTGCAACGCTGCAACGCGCGGCGGATGCTATGTCTCCGACACGCATTTTGGCGTGGGCGAACTCTATGTCGCCGAGGACGCCATGGGCCAGCTTTGGACCAAGATGCAGCCCTATGATAAAGATTCCCCGCGGTTCAGCGTCGTCGATTGGAATGCAGCGATCGAACACTGCTGGAAAAACTCTTTTGGCTGCAGATATGCGGGTCGCTTCGAAAGTGGTCTGTTGCCGCTCAACGATAATCCAGACAAGGAATATTACGAAGACCGTTTCCCCAAGGGCCAAATGCGATGGAAGCGCTGGGCATTGGTCGCTCGGCCGACGCAGACCGCTACCGCCGCTGGGCAAAACAAGAGCTGGCTGATCAGCGGGAAGGAAGACTCGGTAGCCGCGCGGAAGGAAGTTCTGGATCGCTGCCAGACGGAGTCGGCCGCACCATGCACCGTCGTCGCCTATGCCGTAAAAACCGATGATATGGTGGCATTTTCGGGCGGCCCAACGAGCGTCAATGGTCTGTTGGTGCATTTTGTCGATGCGAGAGGGCGTAACCGCTGGACCAGCGCTGTCCCGGACAGCGCGGAATACCAAAAAATGAAAAACAAGAAAAAAGCCTACATCAGTCCGATGACCGTTCGACAGCGCATCGATCAGCTATGCCCACCCAAACTGCCTTGCCGGGTGATCGGCACCTACGATGCCGCGACGCCGCGAATGCAAATAATCGAGGATATTCAATGACGCATTTTCGCATATCGGCGGCGCGCTTCATTTTGCCGTGCTTACTGGCCGTTGGCTATTGTTTCATTCCAAGTGCCGCTTGGGGCTGCCCGCCGGGAATGTTCCAAACCGGGTCGCGGGACTTTATCGCATGCGCCCCAATTCCGGGTTATAATCAGGGCGGCGATGGCGGCGGCGATGATGATTCCTCTTCATCGCGAGTACCTACTATACCCAGTACGCCGATCCAGCCCAGCTACATGGCGGCGGTGACGCATATCGATACATCTTCCTATTGGGTTTCGCGGGCGCATTGGACGGCGGATTCGGCCAATAAACGGGCGCTTGCGGCCTGTAAGGCGGCGATGGGTGACGGATGTGTCCTCAACGAAACCGTATATGGATATGGCCCTTTCGGTGTGATGATCGACGCAATGGGTCTGCGCTGGATTAAATCTGGCGCTGATGTTCCCAAAGGCACACCGGAATCGATCCGATACCAGGCGCTTGCTATGCTGTGCGTAAAAAATTCGTTCGGCTGCGAGTTCGAAGAAGTTATATGGCAAGGCGCCATACCAGAAGATGCCGTGCCGCCGACCAATTTCGTCACCGATAATTTCCCCCTTTATGGGGTGAAGCGGCACCATTGGGCGTTGCTTGCCAAGCCGGAAGGTGAGCCGCCAGCTGCCTGGCAGAACAAGGCCTGGTTGATGAGCGGAAGCCAGAATTCTGCGGACGCGCGCAAAGCAGTTCTGGATCGCTGCCGAGCGGACTCCGGCGTATCTTGCGCAATCGACGCTTATGTCGCGAACGGCGTGTTGGTTCGGTTCGTAGATGCGAAAGGAAAAGCGGGCTGGACGAGCGCGGTGACGAAAAGGGTGATTGAGCCGCTTGGGAGCTACAGGAGGAAGAAGCCCAAGATCGACCCGGCGTCGGTTGCGGCCCGTGTAGAGCGGCAATGCTTCGTCAAGCCATGCAAAGTCATCGCCACCTACGATGCGGCAACGCCGCGGATGCAGGTGATCGATGACGCCCGATAAGGTCGGCCGTCAAGGTTGGGCGAGTTTTTGGGATAGGCATCGACCGAACCCGGCGCTGCCTTGTTTCTGGAAGGAAAGCCCGTCGACGGCGTGTCGAAATCATGGAACCGAAACCGCTTCAAACCATTGAAACAAGCAAGTTTCTCGGCACGAAGGAGAAGGGGCTTGGCCTTGAAAATGTTTGGTTCAAAATTTTTGATCGCTGCGGCCTTGCTCGGCATTTCGCTGCCGGTACATGCTGCCGCCCAGTCGGGCACGCGCGACGGCGCGGCGGTCAATGGCGTCGACCAGACGCTGACCATCGATTGCGAGGGCCGTCCGGCCGCGGTTTCGGGATCGGACAATCGTATCACCTTTGTCGGCGATTGCCCCAGCCTGACGCTGAACGGCGTCGATAATCAGGTGACGATCAGCCTGCGCGCGGGCGCGCCGCTTAAAGTATCGGGCGTCGACAATGTCGTGACGTGGCGCGTCAATGGAAAGGGCCGGCCGAAGGTTTCCATCCAGGGCGTAGATAACCAGGTTCGCGCGGCGAAATAGCGACGGCGCTGCGACGCAATGGCTCACCTTCGCGGCAAGCTTTTGCCCCCGACCAGAATCTCTTCGCCACCGGTTGACCTTTCCTCGCTTTCAAGGGCATAGCTTTGCGTCCAGGACATTAGTCCGGGTCGCATCCGTTATGAATTCGCCGGGGGGCTGGCGAGAGGGGGAAAGGATGCCCGTGCGCGCGTTCGTCAGCATCTCGGACAGCGATTGCAAGTTCGGCTTTAACTGCCGGGTTCCAGGCGCATGAGCGAACCCGTCAAGGTCGCGATAATCGGCTCGGGCCCCGCGGGACTCAGTGCTGCGTCGCGTGCCGCGCAGCTTGGGCTCAGCCACATATTGCTCGAAAAGACCGACCATCTGTCGGACACCATCTTCAAATATCAAAAGGGTAAGCGCGTGCTCGCGACGCCCGAACGGCTCGACCTGCGCTCCGACTGCCGTTTTGCCGAAGGCGCGCGCGAATATATCCTCGGCAACTGGGACGAGGACGCCGCGAACAATAAAGTCAACGTGGCGTATCACGCCGAGGTCGCGGAAGTGACCGGCGAGAAAGGCGACTTCGCGATCAAGACCGCCAAGGGCGACGTCTACACGGCAGAAAACATCGTCCTCGCCATTGGCACGCAGGGCAATCCGAACCGGATGCGCTGCGAGGGCGCCGACCTGCCGCACATCATCTATCAGGTCGATGATCCCGAGGATTTCAAGGACAAGCATATCACCGTCGTCGGGTCGGGCGACGCGGGGATCGAAAATGCGCTCGGCGTCGCCGAGGAAGCGCTCGAAAATACTGTCACCATCCTCAATCGCTCGAAGGATTTCGCGCGCGCCAAGGCGAAGAATGTCGCTGACATGACCGAGGCTGGCGAGAATGGCTTCATGTCGATCCGCACCGAAACGCAGCCGAAGAAGGTCGAGGCTGGCTGGCTGACGCTGGAAACCCCGACCGGAGAGGAGCGGATCGAATGCGACGTGATCGTCGCGCGGCTGGGATCAGTCGCGCCGCGCGGTTTTGTCGAATCGATGGGAATCGAATTCACCGGCCCCGACCGCGAGGCTTTTCCCAAGCTGTCGCCGACCTTCGAAACCACCGTCCCCGGCCTTTATGTCATCGGCGCGCTCGCAGGCTATCCGCTGATCAAGCATTGCATGAACCAGGGCTATGACGTCGTCGAATTCCTGAACGGCAACCAGGCGCTGACGCCCGCCGACGAAAAGGATCTGGCGGCGATCTTTGAAAAGTTGCCGCAGCAGAAATCGGTCAGCGAATGGCTCGAATTCCTGCGCACGCGCATCCGCATCTTCGCCGACGTCTCGCCGCTCCAGATGCGTGAATTCATGCTCGATTCGAAGGTCGCCTTTTATTCCAAGGGCGATGTCGTGTTCGAGAAAGGCGAGCCGGGCTCGTCGCTCTTCGCGATCGCTGATGGTCATGCGGTGGTCGAGGTCGGCCCCGATTTTACGGTGCCGATCGAGGAGGGCTCGATCTTCGGCGAGGTCGGGCTGATCTCGGGCCGCAAGCGCGGCGCGACGATCCGCGCGGGCGAGGACAGCATCTTTGTCGAAGTGTCGCGCACCGCAGCGCTCAAGCTGATGGCCGCGGTGCCGGGTGCGAAACGCGTGATCAACCGCATCTCGCTCGAACGCCAGCTGCTGCAGATATTCAAGGGCGGGCTGACGGTCGAGGATCTCGAACCGATCGTCGAGGATCCGGCGATCGAACGCGTCGCCGCAGGCAAGGTGGTGCTCGCCGAGGGCGACGAGGGCGACGACGTCTATGTCATCCGGTCGGGGTCGATGGTCGTCGAAAAGGATATCGGCGGAAAACCGATCTTCCTCCGCTATCTGCCCGCGGGCAGCTTTTTCGGCGAAATGGCGGTTCTCAGCGGCGCGCCGCGCAACGCCACCGTCAAGGCCGCGGTCGCGAGCGAGGTGATCCGGCTGAAGGGCGACGCCTTCAAGGCGATGCTCGCGAAACGTCCGCAGGTCCGCGAGGCGACCGAGGCCGCGGTCGCCGAACGTGCGCAGATGAACAGCTTCATCGAATCGCGCAAGGCAAGCTATTCGAGCGCGGTCGATCTCTATTCGGACACCGCGACCTTCATCATGAAGGAAGGGCTGGGCGAGGCGACCGACGCGCTGCTGATCGACGAGAATCTATGCGTCGGCTGCGACAATTGCGAAAAGGCGTGCGCCGACAGCCACGAAGGGCTGTCGCGGCTCGACCGCGAGGCGGGCAAGACCTTTGCCCACCTGCATGTGCCGACGAGCTGCCGTCACTGCGAACATCCGCATTGTATGGCCGACTGCCCGCCGAACGTGATCCACCGCGGCCCCGACGGCGAGGTGTTCATGGAGCCGGGCTGCATCGGGTGCGGCAACTGCATGCGCAACTGCCCCTATGGCGTGATCCGCATGGAAGCCGCGCCGCCCGAGAAGCCGGGCCTGCTGCGGTGGTTGCTCACCGGCTTCGGTCCTGGCCCGGGCGAACCCTCGCCCAAATGGACCAAGAAGCAACTGGGCGACGAGAAGCCCAAGAAGATCGCGGTCAAATGCGACATGTGCAAAGGCATTTCGGGCGGCCCGGCGTGCGTGCGTGCGTGCCCGACCGGCGCTGCGATCCGCGTCTCGCCCGAAGAATTTCTGTCGATCGCGCGGCTCGAAGAGGATGCCGACTGATGGCATCGCTTTTTCAGCGCCGCCGCACCAAGGCGACCCAGACCGAGCGCGTGCGCGAGCGGCGGCACGAGGGCTTTCTCCGCTACGCGGGCTTCCGCTGGGCCAAGGTTTCGGGCGGACTCTGCCTGCTCATCATTATGAGCTATGCGCTGGTCGATGTCACACCGCGGCATAATGGCGGCAGCTGGTACGGCTATACGCTCGGCACGATCGGTGCGGCGCTCATTCTGTGGCTCACTGCTTTGGGATATCGCAAGCGCAAGATGACGAACGACGCCTGGTCGCTAAAGGCGTGGACGTCGGCGCATGTCTATCTCGGGCTCAGCCTGATCGTCGTCGGCACCTGGCATACGGGGTTCCAGCTCGGCTGGAATGTTCATACCCTCGCCTGGGCGCTGATGATGCTGGTGATCCTCTCGGGGCTCTATGGCGTCATCGTCTATGCGACTTTGCCCGCTGCGCTGTCGAACAACCGCGACGAGATGACGCAGATGCAGATGCTCGAGGCGATCCGCGCTTTCGATCGCCAGTTGCATAGTGCCGCGCAGCCGCTGACCCCCGCCGACACCGCGCCCGTACTCGCGGCGCTCGACGAGGATCCGTTCGCGGGCGGCGTCGTGGCGCGGCTGTCGGGCCGCTATCCCGATTGCGCGACCGCGGCGGCGCTGCGCACGCTGTCGCTCTCCAACAGCAGCGACCGCGAGGCGCGCGAGAAGGTCGTTGGTCTGCTCAAGCAGAAGGAGGCGGCGCTGACGCGGCTGCGCCGGCATCTCAAGATCCGCGCGCTGCTCGAAATCTGGCTTTATGTGCATGTGCCGCTGACCTTTGCGCTGATCGCGGCGTTGTCGGCGCATATCATCAGCGTCTTCTTTTACTGGTAAGGCGGGGAGGGGACCATGAGCTTCATCCTGCGCCGTATTTCGACGACGAAGACCGGCAAACAGATCGTCCGCGATACGCCGTTGCCGGGCGATGCGATCACCCTCGGGCGCGAGGGCAGCAATGTCATCCATGTCGCCGACCTGGCGGTGAACCCGCATCACGCGACGATCAGCAGCGCCGACGGCCGCCACGTCCGCGTCACGGCAAGCGAAGGGCTGGGCTTCGACCTCAACGGCCGCAGCGAAACCGTCGCCGATATCGACAGCGGCGCGGGCGGCGAATTGCGCTTCGGCGGACACCGGCTGACGATCGCGCGGGAGAGCGAGAATATCATCCTGCTTGTCGAGCGTATCGACGAGCTGTCGCAATCATCGAAGGATGTCGATGAGGCCAAGGCTTTCTCGTTGCAGGGCGTGATGCTGGGCAAGCGCATGGGGGCGTGGCTGTTCGGCGTGCTGATGCTGCTCGCTTTCCTGATCGGGCCGATCTGGGCGTGGTACAGCTACAAGAATGTCAACGAGCGCCCCGATGGCTATCACGCCGACAGCGCATGGCTCTCGGGCCCTCTGTCGAGCGCGCATGCCAGTCTGAAGAACGACTGCCAGTCGTGTCATGTCGAGCCCTTCGTCGCGGTGACCGATAAGGCCTGCGTGGGCTGCCACACCGGCGAGCATAAGACGATGAGCATGGCGCACGCCAATGCACCGACCGCGATGCTGCTCGCTGCGCGGCATCCGCCGGGCGTTGGCGAGCGCATTCTCGATGGCTTCGCCAGGACCTTCAACAAACCGCAAGGGCGCTGCGTCGAGTGCCATACCGAGCATGAAGGTTCGGGGCCGATGCCCGCGACGCCGCAGAAATTCTGCGCCGATTGTCATGATGGCATGTCGGCGCGGCTGAAGACCGCGGGACATCCGACGAAGATCGCCGATGCCGCCGATTTCGGCACCATCCACCCCGAATTCCGTCCGCTCGTCCGCTCGGCACCGGGCGCAAAGTTGGTGCGTGCCGCCGTCGGCAAGGGGACTGTCGATTACAACGGCCTGAAATTCCCGCACGATATGCATTTGCAGGCGACAGGCGGGGTCGCGCGCATGGCAGCGACCTTCCGCGGCCGCTATGATTTCGGGAAGAAGCTCGAGTGCCAGAATTGCCACCGCGTCGAGGCCGACGGGGTGCGGGTGAAGCCCGTCGAGATGGAGCGCGACTGCGCGATGTGCCACAGCCTTGCGTTCGAAAATGTCGGCGGGGTGACGCGGACGCTGCGCCACGGCGAGCCCGATCAGGTCGTCGCCGACCTCACCGCTTATTACCGCTCGACCCCGCCAGCGCGGCCCTTGCAGCTTGGCGGAATGCAGCGGCGGCGTCCGGGCGCCTATGCCGAGGGGCAGGTCTACAACATCTATTTCAACGAAGTCGCGATGCGGCCCTCACGTGCGCAGGATGCGGTGCGCGCGGTCTTTTCGAAGGGCGGCGCGTGCTATGACTGTCACACCATCTTTGCACCGCAGGCGGGTAAGGGGTGGCGCGTGGCAGCGGTCGACCAGACGCCGCGCTATCTGCAAAAAGGCTGGTTCGACCATGACGCGCACCGCGAGACCGAATGCGCCGATTGCCACACCGCGGCACCGGCTTCGAAAGTGTCGACGGACCTCCTCGTTCCGGGCCTTCGCCAATGTCGCGATTGCCATGTCGGCGAGGGTGGCGCACGCGTGGTGAAGGTTGAAACCGCCACCGAATCGCCATGCGCGATGTGCCACGAATATCATTCGGACGGTGGCAAGCCGTGGCTGCCGCCGCGCCAGCGCAAGAAAAATACAGCTGCAATCACAAATAAACGTCTTGGTGCTAGCCATGGTGTGAGCATGATCACAGGAACCGGGGGGCGGGGCCTTTACGAAGTGACATGGCGCACACCTTCCTTGCACGCGGCAAGGCAGGGCGGGTAGGTTTTGGGTCGCCGGGCCAGGCCGGCGGGAGCAGGGGACGGATATGCTGATCGCACAGATCACAGATATCCATATCGGATTCGATCCGGACAATCCGGCCGAATATAACCGCAAACGACTCGACGAAGTGCTCGACGTCCTGATCGACGGGCCAAACCGTCCCGACCTGTTGCTCGCTACGGGCGACATCACCGACCGCGGCGACGACGACAGCTATCGCCGCCTGGCGACCGCTTTTTCGCGCTGTCCCTTTCCCGTCTGGCCCAGCGTCGGCAATCACGACCTGCGCGACAATTTTCACACCCGTTTTCCGGGCTTCGACGACGGACAGGGCTTTGTCCAGTATACGATCGAGCTGCCGCAATTGCGCCTCGTGACGGTCGATACGCTGGAGGAGGGGCGCCACGGCGGCGCCTTTTGCGCGCAGCGCGCGGCGTGGCTCGATGCCGAACTTTCGAAGGACAGCGCCAAGCCGACCTATATTGTCATGCACCACCCGCCGGTCGAAAGCGGCATCGAGTGGATGAACACCGATCCCGACGAGCCCTGGGTCGCAGTCTTTACCGACGTCGTGCGCCGTCACCCCCAAGTCCGCGGCCTGATCTGCGGCCATCTCCATCGCAGTGTCACCGTCGCGTGGGAAGGGCGCACGGTTGCGATCTGTTCTTCGACCGCGCCGCAGGTATCGCTCGATCTTCGCCCGATCGACGAGAACAAGCCCGACTTTCGCCCGATGATCGTCGCCGAAGATCCCGCCTATGCGCTCCACCACTGGAACGGGCGCGAACTCGTCAGCTTCTACGACCATGCCGGCGCGCACACGATGCTCGCCAAATATGACGAGCGGCTGCAACCGCTGGTGCGCGAATTAAAGGCCGAACGGCCGGGTCAATAGCCGAGCGTCAGATCGACCCGCGGTTCGACGGCTTCACCTTGGTTCCAGCGATCGAGATTTTCGAGAAAGCGCTGTGCCGAGCGGACGAACATCTTGTCCTGCGCGCGGCCTGACAGGTGCATCGTGATGTGGGCGTTGTCGAGGCTCCACAGCGGGTGACCTTCGGGCAGGGGTTCGGGGGTCGTGACGTCGAGGAAGGCCGAAGCGATCTGCTGGCTGTCGAGCGCAGCGACGAGCGCTTCCTGAACGACGACGCTGCCGCGCGCGATATTGATCAGCGTCGCGGTCGGTTTCATCGCGGCCAGCTCCGTAGTGCCGATCATGCCGTCGGTTTCGGGGGTGGCGGGGACCGCGAGGATCACCCAGTCGAAATCGCCGAGCTGGCCCCGCCACTGGTCGGGGGTCAGCGTATTCGGGCCGGGCGAGCGGCGGACGATCGTGACATCGACCGCGAACGCCTTGAGCCGCTCCTCGATCAGCTTGCCGATCGCGCCATAGCCGAGCAGCAGCGCCTTAGATCCAAATAATTCGACCTTGCCCGGCGAATCCATCAGCCATTCGCGGCGGTCTTGCGCGCGGACGACGTCGCGATAGCCCTTGGCGACGGTGAGCATGCCCATGACCACATATTCGGCGATGGTGATGGCATTGATCCCCGCGCCGTTGGTCACCACAGTGCCGCGTTCGTGGAGCAGGTCCAGCGGCATGCCGTCGACCCCGGCATAGATGGAGTTCAGCCATTTGAGCTGGGTTGCGGCCGTGATGACGGCGGCCATGTCCTTCTTGTCGTACATGTCGAACCAGCCGATCTCGGCCTGCGGCGCGAGTTCGAGCGCCTCTTCTTTCGACGCGAAGAAACGCGGTTCGATCCAGTTGGGCAGGCGGTTTTCGACGAGCGGACGGATAAGGCCCGAGAGGACAGTGACGGTCTTGGTCATGATTTTCCTACTGCTGAAATGCGTGCCAGCCGGCCCAGGCGAGCGGGACGAGGCCGATCAGGTCGACGAGGGCGATGGTGCCGAGCGCCGCGGGGCGCCCGTATGACTGATAGAGAAACAGGAAGCTGAGCATCGAGATCGCGGCGAGCAAGGTTGCGAGCTTGCGCCCTCCGGGGTCGAACGCCGCCCAGACGCAGGCGACGAGCACCGCGAAAAACAGCGCGGCGCGGTGGTGCATCAGCAGAAAGAGCGAGCTGTCGGGCGCGATGCCATAGAGGCGCGTGATCAGCGCCGGCCGGAAAAGCGCCAGCGCCGGGATCAGGTGGACAAGACCGACAAGGAGCCAGCAGATCAGTTGCGACATGCAACGAGGCTAGCAGCGCGCGAAGCCGGGGCAAGCCTCAATCGGCGTCGAGCCGCCAGTCCCAGCCGAGCGGGTCGCCGTCCATCACCTCGACGCCCGCAGCGAGGAGGTCGTCGCGGAGCGCGTCGGAGGCAGCGAAATCCTTGGCGGCGCGAGCCTCTTTGCGGCGCGCGAGCGTCGCCTCGATCCCATTCTCGTCGATCGTCGCGGCCTTGGGACGGACGCGCAGGTCCGGGCGCTGAATGGTGAGCAGGTCGAGCCCGAGAACCGCATCCATTGCGGCAAGCGTCCCGCGCTTCTGCCCGGCGTCGATCTTCTTCATCGCGGCCGCTTCTTCGAGCAAGGTCAGGGCGACAGCGGTGTTGAGGTCTTCCGAAATCGCAGCGTCGAACTTGACCAGCAGGTCGGTCAGTCGGCGGTCGGTCGGCTCGGCCGCTTCGACGTCGCGGACAGAGGCCGCGGCCATGACCAGCCGCTTCAACCGCGTCAGCGCCGCGCCGAGACCCTCCCACGAAAACTCCAGCTCGCTCCGATAATGCGCCTGCAAGCACATCAAGCGATAGGCGAGGGGATGATAGCCCTTGTCGATCAAGAGCTGCACGCGGAGGAACTCGCCGCTCGATTTCGACATCTTGCCGCTGCGGTCGATCAGGAAATTATTGTGCATCCACATCCGCGCGCCGGTGTCGGTCGAGCAGCTGTGCGCCTGATTCTGGGCGATTTCGTTCGGGTGATGAATTTCGCGGTGGTCGATGCCGCCGGTGTGGATATCGAACGGAAAGCCGAGCAGCGCCTCGGACATCACCGAGCATTCAAGATGCCAGCCGGGGGCGCCGCGACCCCAAGGCGAATCCCATTCCATCTGGCGTGTCTCGCCCGCGGGCGTCTTGCGCCAGATCGCGAAATCGGCGGGATGGCGTTTGCCGTCGACGGGGTCGATGCGGCTCTCGCCCTCATCGGTGCCGTGGCGCGCGAGGCGTCCGTAGTCGGCAACGCTCGTCGTGTCGAAATAGAGGCCGCCGTCGAGCTCGTAGCAATGCTTGCTTGCGATCGTCTTTGCAAATTCGATCATCGCGGGGACATAGTCGGTGGCGATCGACCAGTGCGCAGGCTGGCGAATATTGAGCGCTTTCACGTCGGCCCAATACGCTTCGGTATAATGGCGCGCGATATCCCAGATCGACTGGGCGCGTTCGGCCGCGGCCTTTTCCAGCTTGTCCTCGCCCGCATCGGCGTCGTCGGTCAGGTGCCCGACGTCGGTGATGTTGATGACATGGGTAAGCTTGTACCCTTTGTACGACAGCGTGCGGCCGAGCGTGTCGGCAAAGACATAGGCGCGCATGTTGCCGATATGCGGATAGTTGTAGACCGTCGGCCCGCAGCTATAGACGCGCGCCTCACCGGGGTGGACGGGCTGGAATATTTCCAGACTGCGCGTCAGGCTGTTGAACAGCTTCAGCGGGTGGGCAGGAGCGTCGGTCATGACCGCGCCCATGCCTTGCGCCGGGGCAATTCGTCAACCGAAACGCGAGTTCCGTTCCCTTAGGGCTGCTCGGTCGGCGCGGTCCACAGATCGTCGTTGCCCGCGCCGGTCACCGGATCGTCGAGCAGCGGCTCGCCGGTCAGCGGATCGAGCTCGCGCATCGTGATCAGCGGCTGTGGCAGGTTGTTGCCGTCGCCGTCGCCATCATCGTCGCTGTCGATCTCTTCCTCGATGACATCCTGAACCGGGAAGCCGTTTTCGAAGTTGGACGTGAGAGCGGTGCAGGCGGCCGGATTGGCGATGAAGCAGCCGTTGACGGTCGACCGCGGATCATATGTGCCCGGCACGCCGCTGGCTTGCGGGGCGATCGTCAGCACCGGGATCACGTCGAGGCCGGTGACCTGGCCGTTCGCGCCGAGTTGCACGCCGTTGATGGCGATGCGCGACGGTCCCTGGGTCTGCACCGTGAGTCCCCCGGCGCCGAACGTCAGCCCGCGTCGCTCGCCGAAAGCGGTGCCCGCACCGCTGTTCTGAACATAGAATCCGCCCGCGACATCGGCACGGATTCCGCGCGCGAAAAGCGCGCCTTCGTCGAGAAGGACGCCGTCATTCTGGCCGAGGCGCGCGTTGATCGCGTCGATGCCGGTCGCCGCGCCGACCGCCGTAATCGCGGCCTGCGTCGCGACGATGATGTCGTCCGATACC
This sequence comes from Sphingopyxis sp., assembly GCA_051861185.1. Taxonomy (GTDB): domain Bacteria; phylum Pseudomonadota; class Alphaproteobacteria; order Sphingomonadales; family Sphingomonadaceae; genus Sphingopyxis. The sequence continues at coordinate 146,498 of JBIMKQ010000004.1, read as the reverse complement.
ATGTTGAGCTGCCCGCCCGGCGCGGGGCCGGTGCCGAGCAGCCGGACGCTGCCCTGACCCAGAATGACTTCGAGTGCATCGTCCGCGATAAGATTGAGCGTATTGGTGTCGTTGAGGCCGGTCAGCTGGACGTTGCCGATCACGCGCATCTTGCCCGGCGTCTGGATGGTCAGTGATCCGTTGGTGTTGAAGTTCGAGTTGAACGCGCCGCCGGTAAGCGTGAAACTGTCGACGATGACGTCGGGCGGAGCGGCCGACCCGACCGACGTGCTACCCGCCGCCTGTACCTTTGGGGCGAAGACTTCGATCTGCATGCCGTGCAGGCGGGTCAGCTCGTCTGCGTCGAGGTGATAGCCGCCGCGCGTTCCGGTGCCGCCGATGAAGGTCTGGCTGTCGCTGTTGCTGTTGGTGATCGAAAGCGCTTCCGTCGTCCCTTGGACTCCGATGCTTCCGTTGGGGGAAATGATGATGTCGTCGGAGGCAATCGAGACCGTACGGCCGGTGACGATTCCGTTGGCCGTCAACGAGGTACCCGCTACCGCGTCAAAGCTGTTCCTCCCGTTCACGTTGCTCAACAGCATCGCCCCGCCCGAACTGAATTGTGCGTCGAGTCCTACGTAATTGTTGACGGTGAGCTGGCCATCGCTGTGGAATGAGGCGTCTCTGAAGGTCGCGCTGCTGCCTATGAACAGATCGCCGCGCGTCCGTACTGTTGCATACAGCCCGGTCAGCCGGGAGAAGTTCAGGTTTCCGCTGGATGCGATGTTGAGCCTGTCGACTGCGTCAGCACTAACCGGGCCGGCGGATATCAGGTTCCCGATATCGAGGGTCCCCCAACTGAACAACTCGGGAGTCCCGGTGCTGGTGAGCTGACCGATCCGGAGTGTAAGGCCGCGACCTCCGTTTTCGATATACATGTTGCGGCCTGAGACGCTGGCGAGATCCATCCCTCCAGACGACGACCGGATTTCGAGATCACCCAGCGCCGATATTCCGCCGCCGTTGAGGCTTGTCGCACTGACGAAGATATTGCCATTGGCCGATAGCGCGTGGCGCAGTTCGCCATTGGGCCCCGTGCCAGTACGTGTGTCCAGCGAAACCGGGCGGGCATTGACCCTGATGTTCCGGTTGGCGAATACGAGATTGAAGGACGCCGAGGCCAGGGTGTCCACGAAAATGTCGTTCGCCGAATTCACCGATGACAATGTCGTCGCCGCGCTGCTGCTTATTCCGGTGCGCCGGATGCGGATGTCGGAACCGGCTCCGACGTTGCCGAACCCCGATGTTATGGCGTTGAAGATGGTGATCGGTCCATCCGAAGCAATCGTCAGATCGTCGCCTGCCGACAGGCCCAGCCCGGACACGCCGTTGCCGGCAGTTATGGAAAGATCCGCCCCATAGCTTCCCGAAGCTCCGTCGTCGGCCGCGATCACAAAACCGCTACCGGATGCATAGGTCAGCGCGCGCGCGTCCGGACCACCGCTGACCGCGCTGCCTGCGCCGATCGTCTGGCCGTCTACGCGGCCCGTGGCCCGGACCGTCATGTCGTCGCCGGCGCCGAAATTCTGGAACCCCATGTTGCCGCCGGTGACCACCAGCGCATCTTCGCCGGTGAAGGTGGACTCGATCGTTGCCGATCCACCGGCGCGAACGCCGAGCATCCGCGCCGCGCGGCTGGCGGTCAGCGTGACATCCCCTGCGGCATCGATGAAAATATTGCCGTCGGCAACGCCGCTGCTGCTGTCCACGAAACCGCCGTTGGCCGTGGTCGATGCGGCTATATTGGCTCCCGAGTTCAGCGCGATGTCCCCGCCGGCGATATATGTGCCGCCAAGATTGCCGGTCGACGAGATCGCAATATGGCCGGCGACATTGGCGCGATTGATCGCAGCGCTACCGCCGGTGGCGGTCGCGGCGAGCGATGCGCCGCCGGTCGTGACGCCGGTGAGCGTGATGCTGTTGCCATCGAGGGTGATGTTGCCGCCGGCCGTAATCCCGGTTCCGCGAATTCCCTCGGCACCCGCCGCAGTTCCCGTTGCGGCAAGATCGACCGTGCTGCCGGCGTTGATCGCGGCGAACGTAATGCTGGCGCCGTCGATGTCGGTCGCAAGACCCGACTGGAGAAGGCCGGTCGCGGTTACCGCGCCTGCCGCGGCTGCGGTGAGATTGTGGAACGCATTCATATTGCCGCCGACGATATTGCCCGCTGCGGCGGTGAGCGAGATGTTCGACAGATCGGGCGCTGAGGTCGCGATCTGAAGAATGTTCAATCCCGACGAACTCGAGGGGCCGTAGAACAGCGTCCGATTGTCGGCCCCGGCGCCCGTCGTCAATATGCCATTGGCGGTAATGCCGGCGGGGGCGGTTACGGTCAGGTCGTCGCCGGCCGTCACATTGGCAAGGGCCGCGGTCGCCCCGGCCACAACGAGCACATCTTCACCCGCCGTCGCCGTGGTCAGCGACGCCGCCTGTCCGGCGTGCACGCCGAGCATCGTCGCCGCGCTGCTGCCCGTCAGCGTCGCATTGCCATCGGCGTCGGCGAGGACGTAGCCTTCAGCAGTGATTCCATTACCATCGACATATCCACCCGTGGCATTGGCCTGTGCGACGATATTGCCGTCCGCCGTCAGCGTGATATTGCCGCCCGCAGCATAACTGCCGGTCACATCTCCGTCGGCAACGATGCCGATATTGCCATCGACGTCGGCCAGCCCGATTCCCACATTGCCGCCACCTGCAAAGGCAAATAGCGAAGCTGTCCCCTGTGTCGTGCCGGTGAGCGCGATGCTGTTGGCGAAAAGATTGATATCGCCCCCGGCGGTAATGCTGCCACCGCGGATGCCCTCGGCGCCCGCTGCGGTTCCGTCCGCCGACAGGCCGACGGTCAGGCCGGCGTCGATATTGTTGAAGACGATCGACTGGCCCGTCACCTGGACGAAGCCGCCGGCGGTCGAATTGCCGAGATCGACCGCACCCGGCGAGGTGATGACAATGTCGCCGCCGGTGATGATCGAATTGAGTCCGGTGCGGAAGCTGCCGGCCGTTGCCGTGAAATCATTATCGGCCTCGGCGTGCTCAACGCTGGTGGCGCCGTTGCTGGTCAGGGTGATGTTGACGCCGTCGAGGCGATCGACGCCGATCGTACCGTTGACCCCGGTGACGCTCAGCGACAGCGTCTCGCCCGCGCCGAACAGGCTGCCCGGCGCGGCGCTGATGCTGGTCACCGCGCTTGCGATCAGGCTGTCGCTGGCGCGGATCGTGGCCGCTTCGCCTTCGCGGAATTCGTGCCTGATGTCGATCTGGTCGCCTGCGGCGATGGTAAGGATGCCATCGACGTCGAAGATGCCGTTCGATTGCGCGTAAACGCCGACCGAGCTGTCGGTTGTCAGCGTGACATCGCCTTGACTGCTGATCGTTCCGCCGTTCAGCGCGGCAAAAATGCCCGTCGGCGCTTCGTCGGTGTTGTTAGTGGTCGGATCTGCTGACCCCAAAGCCGCAGCGTTGAGGCCGGCAAAGCTGAGGTTTCCTTGCGCGCGTAGTTCGATGCGCCCGGCGATGTCGCCATTGGCGGCGATATTCGTTGCACCAAGCGCGATCTGTCCCCCGCTGGCCGAGCCGCTAAGCGCATCGATCAGAACGCGGCCCCCGGCCGTGCCGCTGAACCCGCCGTTCGCGCCATTGGCGCCTGTTCCCTGGCCCGCGCCGCCGGTGCCGCCGGTGCCCGAAGTACCCGTGACCGAAATATCGACGTCCTCGCCGTTCGACGTAATCGTGCCGCCGGTGGTGACCAGGCGAACGGCGCCGCCCGTTCCGGCGCCGCCATTGCCGCCGTTGCCGCCGCTCGTATTGCCAAAGAAGCCGCCGTTGGAAGCGTTGCCGCCATTGCCGCCGGTGCCCGAGCTTCCCAGGACGATGCTATCGCCGGTCAGAATGCCAAGCGTGACAATGCCGCCTTCATCCGCGGCGATTTCGATCGTGCCGCCCTGGCCGTTCCCGCCGTTCCCACCGGAGGGCGCAACCGCCGGGCTGGCGGAGAAGGCAAGCCCTCCGGCGCCGCCGTTGCCGCCAACGCCGCCACCGATGAAGTTGGTCTCGATCGCCGTGAGGCTGGCGCCTGCTCCATCGGCGAGCATGCGCGATGTACCGCCGGCGCCTTTGCCGCCGTTGCCGCCAGCGCCATCGCGTCCGTCGCCGCCGTTGCCGCCGCTGCCGGTCGAATCGAGGCTGACCGCCAGCTCGCCGGCCTCAAAACCCGTAACGATGGCTTGAGCGGTGCCGCCAACGCCGTCGCCGCCAGCGCCGCCGACATTATGAGTGCCGCCGGCACCGCCTGTGCCAAGTGCCACGCTGCTGGCCGATCCCACGCCGCCGATCGGCGTGGCTAGCGCGATCGTCGCGCTGCCGCCGCGGCCGGCGCCGCCGGTTCCGCCTACGCCGATGCCCGTCGCAGCGCCGCTGCTGCTCGAGAAGAAACTGTTGCCGCCTTCGCCGCCGAGGCCTGCCGCATTGGCGATCATGCCATTCGCAGTCGTCGTGCCGCCGGTGACGTTGATGCTTGCGTCGCCGCCGATCCCTTCGCCGCCTGCTCCAGGCGCGCCCGGCACGCCGCTGAAACTCGAGAAATTGAAAAACTCGCCGCCGGTTCCACCCAGACCAACGGCGCGGGCTTCGATCACGCTGGCCGTGACGACCGCCGAGCCCGCAATATTGATCGTTGCGTTGCCGGCGCGACCTTGTCCGCCGACGCCGCCGGGGATGATGTTCAACGGATCGTCATCGGTGCCGAACGAGCCTTGCCCACCTTCGCCATTAGCGGTCGCTAGGATGTCGGTTGCATTGATCGTGCCGCCAAGCAGGTCGATCGTCGCGGTGCCGCCGAAGCCGGCGCCCGACTGACCCTGCACGATTCCACCGAAACCGTCGGCGCTGACCACCAGGTCGGCAATATTCACCGCGCCGCCGGTTTGCGTGAAGGTGGCTGTGCCGCCCGTGCCGAGACTGCGGTCGCTGGCGCCGTTGCCGCCATAGCCATTTGCCGAGGCGTTGATCGCCGACGCGTCGAGCGTCCCGCCCTGAATGTCGAAGTCGATGGTGCCGCCTCGGCCGCTGCCCGACGTTTCGCGGGGAAGTCCGGGGGAGCTTTCATAATCGACCTGGGTGCGGCCTTCAGCCGAGACATCGAAATCGCCAAGGCGTATGACGCTGCTGTCCAGTGCGTCGGCGACGACCTGGATCAATATGGAACCGCCCGTGCCCACAGAAGCGCCCGTTCCGGGCGTTATTGCACCACCCGAAAGGCCACCGGCTGCGGCCGTCGCGCCCGCGCCCAGATCGATAGTGCCGGCATTCGCGATCAACCGGATCGCGCCACCGGTCGCGCTTGTCCCTGACGCGCTGGCGCCCGTCCGGGCACTGGCGTTGAGTTGGTTTGGCGAATCGAGCGTCGAAACAATCTGCCCGCCGCCGCGCGCCAGCAGGTCGATTGTCCCGCCCTGCGCGGTGCCGCCGGTGCCGGTGACATTGACCGTATTGCTGCTGACGTTCACGTCATAGACTTCGGCCCGGATCGTGCCGCCATCGGCGAGGAAGTCGACGTTGCCGCCGATGCCATTGCCCGCGCTTTGTCCGATCGCGGTCGACATGCTTCCGCCCATCGCTTGAACGGTGAGCCGGTCCGTCGTGGCGATCGTGCCGCCTGCAGTCGCGTTGACGGCAACATCGCCGCCGGTGCCCGTCCCGAAATTCTCGCCCGCGATCCCCATGCCTACCGCGAAAAGATTGATCGCGCCGCTGCTGGTGATGGTCGAGTTGTTCGTCGCGGTCACGGCGACATCATTTGCACGGGCGTTGCCTGTCTGTCCGCTGGTGCCGCTGGGGCTGAGGGCGGTTCCCGCCTGCGCCGATGCGTTCAGCGTGATCGCCGTGAATTGCGCATTGACCCCGCCGTCCACCGTCAGCGTTGCTGTGCCGCCCAGCGCATCGCCGCCGCGCGCATTTTCGCTGCCGCTGGCATTGCCGCCGACGCCGAGCGCGCTGGCACCGAGGGCGCCCAACGAAATGGTCGAAGCAGCGTCGGTATTGATCAGGACTTCTGCGGTCCCGCCCGTCCCGGTGCCGCCGTTCTGGGTCAAGAAACCGGCAATACTTCCACCGCCCGTGCCGCCAGCCTGAACGAAGCTTTGCGTCGTCGACAGAAAGGATCCGGGGCCCGACACCTGAATGCGCGCGGTTCCGCCGGTGCCGTTACCCGACTGGACGGTCCCGATACCGCCAATGCCTCGTGCGTCGAGCGAAAGCAGCGCGGCGGGTCCCACGCTGCCGCCATTGGCGACGGTCAGGCTGGCGGTGCCGCCCGTTCCGTCGCCATTGATCGCAGGAGGGCCGCTGACGAAGTTGAAATCGCCGCGACCGAGCGCGTTGATGAAGATGTTGCCGGCGGTCAATATGCTACCGCTGTTGCTGACCGTGATGCTGGCGTTGCCGCCGCGCCCATTGCCGCTGACGCCGCTTGTGCCCAGGTCGCCGATGCCGTTGGCTTCGACCGTGACGCCCGACGTCGTCACGCTGCCGCCGGTGATCGTCAGGCTCGCCGTGCCGCCTTGGGCGTTGCCGGTCACCGCGTCGGCTACGCCGGATGCCCGGATCGTCAGGGCGCCGGGTGCCGAAAGCGTGCCGCCCGTGACATTGACCGCCGCGTTGCCGGCCGCGCCGTTGGCGCCGCCCGACTGCACGGTCAGGGTTCCCGTCGCACCGCCGCGCTGGCCCGCGCCGATGGTGAGCGTCGCGCTGGCATCGCCGATGAACGTGCCGCTACCCTCGACGAAAAACTGGCCCGCGGATGATAGGGGCGGCGGGGTCGTCGGCAATTGCTGCGTCGGCGCAGCCGCGAACGCGCCGCTCGCGCGGGCGATCGTGTTGCTGCGGAACAATGTGTCACCGGCCGTGATATTGGCGGCCGTGGCATTGACCGGCGTCGCGGCCAGTTCGCCGGCGACGATGTTGTACCCCGCCGACAGACGCACCGCGCCGTCGGGGTCGACCTGCGCCGACAGGGCATCATCATAACCGATTGCGCCCGACACCAGCATCGTAACCGCGTCATTCTTGGGAATGGTGACCATATAGATGCGGCTCTGGTCGGTATCACCCTGCTGATGCGCGGGGCCGGTGGTGGTGCCGGTATGCGTGATGGCGTTGCCGCCTTCCGCACCGGTCGTGACATTGATGTCAAAGAGGCCACCGTTGATCCGGATTTCGGCCTGTTCGGCGGCGACATAGGCGGCCGAACCATCGACGCGGACGGCTCCGGCCTGCACGACGCGCGGTGCGACGAGCGCGACGTAAGCGCTGCCCGCGTTGAACGCATTGTTGGCGTTGATCGCTCCGTTGACGGTGATCGCCGATGTGCTGCCCGAGGCGCCGTTGAAGCGGATCGTGCCGCCGGGGCCGAACAGCCCGCCGGTGGTAATGATATCGTTGGTGGTCAGCACCAGGCTTCCGACGTTGATCACACCTGTCGCGCCGATCAGGATGCCGCCGGCGTTATAGAACCAGATGTTGCCGCCGCGTCCGCCCGATGTGAAGAAGTCGGTCGAATTGACGGTTCCGTTGAGCGCGATCTGGCGACTCAGCGCGCCGCCGCCGCTGTCTACGAAACGGTTGAGGACGGTATAGTCGCCGCCGCCGTTGAAATTCCAATTCTCCCCAACCGGAAGAAAATCGATCGCACCGCCGGTCGCTGCGCCGTCGGTCGGGATCCAATTGATGATGCTTTGGGCGCCGTCCACATTGACTGTGGTCGTGTTGGTCCCGGCATTGCTGTTGATCGATCCGGTGCCCGATGTGAAGCTGCCGGTGCCGGCAACCTGCGCCAGCGCCGGTCCGCCATACGCCAATGCGACGATGCCCGCGGCGATCGCGCAACTGGCCAGCAGGCGCTGTTTGCCTTCGCGAACGGGCAAGAGAGGGGCCGTGGCACGCATGTCGGTTGTCCTTGATGTAATAAAGGTCATGGTCAGCGCGCCCTCACGCCGAATTGGGTGGTAAATGACACGAGCAGCCGCGGATCGGGCCGTTCGGCAAGGAAGCCGCCGCGATTGAGCGGGACGGCCATTGTCACGTCGAGCCGAGCGAAATCGCCATAAGCGACGCGCACGCCGCCGCCCGCCGAATAGAGTTTCTGCGGGTCGAGGCCGTCGAAGGCCACATCCTCGTTCCACACCCATGCTGCGTCGAAAAAGACAAAGGGCTGGAACGCGAAGCTCTTGGTGTTCGCGGGGACGAACGAGCCGTAGCGGGCTTCGAGCGCGACCGCGACGCCACTGTCGCCGATCACCGTGCCGGGGTCGAAACCGCGTCCCACGGTGAAATTGCCGCCCGAAAACTCCTCATAGGCGAGCAGCGGACCGCTGGCCCATTGCGCCCGCGGTGCCGCCGACAGCGTGAAGAGCTTGGTCGGCCGCCATTCGGCGAGCGCGTTGGTGCGGATGAGGAGGGCGTCGGGCTGACCCTCGACGCGCGTGAGCGGCACTGCGCCGGGCAGGAAACAGGCCGCGCCCCCGGGACCGCAATCATCGCTGGCGCCAAGGAAGTCGACGCCTTTCCGCGCTTCGAACGATGTCATCAGCGACCAGCGCGGTTCGCTGGGGCTATAGCCGCCGCGGCCGGCGATCGACGCCGGATCGATCCAGCTGGCGTCGGTGCGCAGGTTCAGGACGCGCAGGCGGTCCCTGTTGATCGGAACGCCGGTCAGGCTGATGTCCTGATCGATTATGTCGAGCCCGCCACCGATCGTGACGCGCCGCGCCTGCGTCAGGACGAGCGGGTAGGCGCCGAACAGGCTGACGATCTGGGTGTTCGACTTGACCGGAAGACCGGTAATGTCGGGGCGCGTCCAGGCGTAGGTATAATTGGCCCCGAAGCGCAGCCCTTCGCCGCCAACGCGGAATTCATGGCCAATTTGCACGACCTTTTGTTCGTCGAGATCGGGGGTCGAATAGAAGCTGACTGTGGTGAGGTCGCCCATGCCGGTCAGGCCCGCAAAGCGCGCGCGCGCGATGCCGCCCCAACGGCCGACATCGCGCGACCCGAAATTCTGGGCGTTGAAGTCGAAGCTGAACGGCGTGCGGGCGACCGTGACTTCGCCGACGACTTCACCCGGGACCGCGCCGGGGCGCAGCGTCAGACGCGCGTCCATGCCCGGGATGTCACGGGCGAGCAACAGATACCGCTCGGCGTCGACGATGTTGAACACCGGCTGGTCGTCGAGCCGCGACAAATAGCGTTGAAGCAGTTTTTCGTTGGACCCGGCATCGCCGCGCACCTCGATCCGCGCCATGCGTGCGGACAGGATATCGAGCTTGACGACACCGTCGCCAATCGTCTGTGCGGGCACGCGGACGGCGGCCAGATAGCCTTGTCCGCGTAATATCGTCGCGGCGCGGTCGCGGATGTCGCAGACCGCCGATATCGGCAGTTCCTGGCCGACGCGGTCGGACCAGCTCGGCGCGAGGATTGCGTTGTCGATACCCTCGACGCTAGAAAATTCGACGGCGCGCAGCGTGAAGCGGATGTTGGCGAATTCGGGGCTGGCGAGCGGGCATGGGGCGTGTTCGATGCCGTCGTCGACCGCGACGACCTGTTCGCTCGGCGGCGCTGCGGGGGCGATCGTCGGGCGCTGGATTTCCTCCCGCGTCGGGATTTGCGGTGTCGCCTGCGCCAGCGCCGCGACGGGCAGCGCTGCGGCGATCAATCCCGCCGAACCGGCCAGCGCCCTGCGGATCGCGGCCCGCTTTGGCCTTGCGATCGCGATAGTCCCCAAATCCCCCGAAACGCTCATTACCACCCCTTGCGCGCAGGCGCCGCCGCGAGAATCGCGGTGCGCCCATTCCACTGGCTCTGCCGAAAAACGACAGGGCGAATTGCGACCCAAGGAAGATCCGCCGATTGGTTTGGCGGAATTTCCTCAGATAAATATCAGACGGATAGGGCGGCGACAATGGCTGCCCGGCTCCGTTCACCTCATCTCGCTTCGGCTTCCGACATCGTATCGACCAGTCGGTTGAGCTGCGGCGTGCAGCCCTTTGCCATCAGTAAATCGACCGACCCCTCGACGGTATCGGGCGCGCTCTCGACGGCCGCGAAGCGCACCGTCATCGGCCGCGTGAGGCCGCCCCCCGACAGGTGATAGTCGGCGCCATATTTCACCGGCAGCACATCGACTGGCCATTTGCGGAAATTCGCGCCATCGACGATCGCAACGGTCGTCTTCTTGCCGGCGCTTTCGATTTCAAGCGCAGTGTCGCCTTCCATGTTCGGACGCCAGAGCATCAGCATCGCGGGATCGAGGACGCAAAAGGTGCCCGCCTCGCGATAATCGAGCAGCCACAGGTTCGGTGCGCGCAGTTCGGTTGGCGCCTGCGTTACGGCGTCGCGCGAAAATCCGCCGCGCGACCGCATCGTCGGCCCTTTGGCGAGCATCCGCGTCACATTGCCGCCGAGCGACTGGCTCGCCTGCACGGTGCCCGTCGCGCCGAACGTCCCGGGTCCCGACAGCGTGCGGGTCTTGCCCGCCTGCATCAGCACGACCTTGTCGCCGTTTACCAACGTCAACTTGTCGGCGGACTTGAGCTTTGCGCCAGCGGGATATTTGCTGGCCGATGGCCCCGTAGAGCGGACGACCATCGATTGGGCGGCAGCGGTGCCGACAATGGCTATCGCGACGGTTGCGGCGGCAGCGGCCAGGCCGATGCGGCGCATGCGGAAGTCAGGAAAGGACATAGCTTTCTCCCTTTTTGGTATCGTTCAAGCGTTCTATCAGGAACATGATGGATGCATCCTGACCGAATTCGGCCTGTATTGCTGTGGCACAGGTCACATAGGTATTTTCACCCTCCGCAGAATGCGCCGCGACAAGCGCCGCGATGCGGCCCCGCTGCTCGGCGGTGAGGTCGGGGCGCGGGGTGAAGACGTCGACGGGTTGCGCGCGGCCGCGAAGCGTGACGCGGCCCATCGGGACCAGATCGTCGCGGTCCGACCGCGCCGCCGCCTCGGCCGAGACCAGCACGCCCGTTTTCAATCCCTTGTTCGCGGCCTCGAGCCGCGACGCGGTGTTCATGCTGTCGCCAAGTGCGGTGTACTGGATGCGTCCTTCGCCGCCGAAGTTGCCGACGATCGCATCGCCAACGTGCAGGCCGACGCGCGTCATGCCAAGCGGCGGGACGCCTTCGGCCAGGTCGGTGCGAAATTTCTCGCCTGCTTCGTACAGTGCGATGGCGGCAGCGGCGGCCTGCCGGCCGTCGTCGGGCCGGCTGAGCGGTGCTCCCCAGAAGGCCACGATGGCATCGCCGACGAATTTATCGATCGTCCCGCCATGTTGCAGAACGATGTCGCTTAGCCGGTCGAGATAGGCGTTGAGCAGGCGCGCAACGGTTTCCGGCGTCACCGCGTGGCTGAGCTTGGTGAAGCCCTCAAGGTCGGTAAAGACGCAGAAGATGTTGCGCCGTTCGCCGTGGAGCGACAGCTGGTCGGGGTCGCGCATGATCTGCGCCGCGACGTCGGCGGGCAGATATTTGCCGAGCGCCGACTGCGCAAAGGCGCGCTGGCGCGACCCGACGGTGCGCGCGGCGGTGCCGACCGCGGCATAACCGAACAGCCAGCCGATCGCCCAGCCGAAGGTGGGAAGCGTCGTCGTGTCGACGCCGCGACCCTGCAACCAGAAGGGAAAAGCGATGAAGAAGGCCATCTGGCCGAGGAAAGCGAGCGCGACCCAGCGTGCGCGAAGATCGATCAGGCTGGTCAGCCCGCCGGCAAACACGATCAGGATCGCGAGCACCCATAACGCCGGGCCGGCGATTGGCCGCGTCCAGGCCTTGTCGAGTTGCTGCGCCAGCATATGCGCGTGCACCTCAAGCCCGATCATCGTTTCATGCTGCCCGGTGACGGCATCGGGAAAACGGCTGAGCGGCGTGTTGAACTGATCATTGTCGATGATGTCGCCGCCAATCAGGACATAGCGACCCTTGACCAGTGCTGAAAATCCGGCGCGCATCTCGGCATCCATCGGCAGTGCGAAGGTGTCGATCGGAATGTTGGCAAAGACGGGTTCCTCCTGTCCCGCCGCGGCGCGCGCGGGGACGAGGAAGCGGATATTGCCCTGAAAATTTGCATGCACCGGGTCAACCGGAGCGAGCGCATTGGACATGAGCGGCGGCAGGTTTTTGGGCCGATCGGGCCAGTTGCGGATCACGCTGTCGTCGTCGGTGCGAAAGAGGACGCTCGTTGGCCTTGTCTTCGCGGTCGTGACGTCGGCGATGTAGGATTGAAGGAATTTCTGCTGTTCGTAAAAGATCGTGTTCGGATTGCTCGCCTGTTCGGCATAGGCGAGCCAAGTCGGCGTCTTCATCGCGCGCAATTGCGCCTTCAGCGCGTCGTCGTCGGGGCGCGGTGAATCGAACGCGATATCGATGCCGATCGCCTTGGCACCCATCTGGTCGATATTGCCGAGCGCATCGGCAAGCAGCGTACGGTCGAGCGGCGAGCGGATGCCCGTATTGAACAGGGTCTCGTCATTATAGGTGACCAGGACGATGCGCTTGTCCTGCTCGACATGTGGCGCCATCAGCGTCGCGCGGGCATCGTAAAGCGCGCGTTCGGCCGCGTCGATCAGCGGCATCTGCCAGCTGAAGCGCGCCATCAGGATTGCGACGAGAAGAAAGACGATCGTCGCCGCCATCCGCGACGGACCAAGCTGTGTGAGCAGCCGCCGCAACCGCTTGCGCAGCGGAACCGCGGCCTGCCGGCCGTCCTGCGCGGGCGTGTCCGCGGGAATAAGGACTTCGGGTGCGTTCATCGGATCAGCGAGCAGCGCGGCGGGCAGCCTCTCCGCTTTGGGCGGTCGCAGTGCCGCTGTGCAGCAGCGCCTGACCACCGTCGCCGATGATGGCGAAGCCCGCCCAATAATAGGGGTGAGACGTTTGTTTGTCGTTCATCAGTCGCATCTGCGTTCCCCACAAAGCGTCGGCGACGCTCGCGCCCTGATTGGCTGTAAATAGTCCGCCGATCAGGCGCTTGGTCGCGTCGAAATCGTCGGGCGCGGGCCAATGGCTTGCAATCACCGATCGGCCGCCGGCACCGATAAAGCTGCGCACCAGCCCATCAAGGGCGTTGCCGCCGCCCGAGAGACCGGCCTCGCGCGTCGCCGCGACGCTCGCCGCGCCGGCGGTGTCGCACGCCGACAGGATGACGAGGTCCGCATCGATCTTGAGGTCGAAGATTTCCTGAAACGTCAGAAGGCCATCGGAATCCTGCCCGCCGAACGATGTGACGAGCGCCGGCCGTGCGGGGCAGGCGGGGCGCGGCGCGGTGACCAGGCCATGAGTGGCGAAATGAATGATGCGATAGTCACTCAGGTCGGCGCGGCTCTTTACCGCGGTATCGGTAAAGGCGCCGCCGGTAAGCAGCGTGCCTGCCGCGCCGCCCATCGCATTGCGCGCGGTTACCAGTTCGTCGGCCGAAATCGGGCGCGCCCACTGCGCCGCATCCCACAGGCAGTCGCTGTCGAGGCTGGCGCTTGCGGCGCCGCGGGTACCCAGCGATGGCAGCCGGCCGCCGACCGGCAAATTCTCGCCAAGGCCGAAATACTGGTTGCTCGCCTTCGACGGCGCGGCCTGACGCGCATTGCGGAAGCCGAGCGTCGAAACCGCGGTGCTCGGCCGCGTCGTGCGGCCCAGCCATGCGATCTGGCGCATGTCGAAGGGATCGGCGTTGGGGTCGAGCAGCCGCTGTTCATAGGCGGCAAGTCCCGTGTCGGCCGTGACAAGAAGGTTGATCGGCAGGCGCAGCATCGCGCCATCGGGCTCAAAGATCAGGTGCGCCACGCTCGGCAGGCGCGCCGCGACGGGTGCGAACAGCTGGCCATAAAGCTTGTACGCGGTCGCGGCATCGAACGGATAGGTGACGCGGCGCCCGTTTTCCATGATCGAGATGGTCGAGCGGATCGTATCGACTGCGGTGTCGAGCCCCGATGCGCTGATGTTTGATTTCCAGAGCTGAGCGCCGCTCTTTTCGATCAGCATCGCATAGACCGAGTCACCGACGACGAGCATCTTCAGATAGGCTTCGTCGGGGCGCAGAACCTGCTGAAGTTCGGCAAGGTCGAGCTTGCCCGACGCGACGACGCGATATTGCGGGAAGGCCGACAGCGCGACGACGGTCTCGGCCTGCTGGAAACCGAGGTTGTCGAGCTGGGTCTTGAGATCGGCACGCAGCGCATTGATTTCAGGCGAAACCGGCAACTGGGCAAGGCGTGCATCCTCGATCCGCGCGCGTTCGATATCGCGATTGAGTGTCGTCGCCTGCCGGAACAGTCGCGCGCCATCGTCGCTGCCGCTCGACAATTCGCGCGCGAGCACGGCCTGTGTGTCGGCGACGCCGGGGCGGACCTGCAACTGGCTGGCGACAAAAAAATCGCCGATCGCGGTGGGATCGGTCGCCGAGCGGCTGGCGAGCAGGCGGTAATAGGGCGCCATCATGTTCGCCATGCCGGTGGTCGACCGTTGCGAGTCGACAAGCGCGCTGACGACCTCGCGATAGATGATGAGCGCCTTGTCGTCCTGCCCCTGCCGGGTCAGGAAGGCGGCGTAACGTGCGCGTGCCGAGGCGAGTGCGTTGGTCTCGGGATATTCGATCGCCAGTGCGTTGACCGATTCGAGGAAGCGCGCGTCGGCCGCGCCCTTGTCGCCGAGCGCTTCTTCGGCGAGCGCGAGTTCGCCCAGCATCTGCGAACGCAGGCGGATGATCGACGTCACGCGGCCTTCGCGAACCGCGAAGGCATCCGCCAAGCCTTTCATCTGCGCCGATTTTGCCGCAAGCGCATTGCCACGCAGCCGCTCGACTGTACCCAGAAGGTGAACCGCCTGCGCGTCGATGATCTGTGCGCGTTCGAGCGGGCTGAGACGTTCGCGATCGCCCGTCTGGCGGACCGCCCGCGCATTGTCGCCGCTGTTCACGCCGGCGACGATCCCGGGCGTCAGCGTCACTGCCGCTCCGTCGACCGTGACCCCGCTGGTGAGCGCCGGAATCGGCCTTTTCAGCAGGTCGGCCGCGCCGTCATAATCACGCTGGTTCAGCGCGTTGATCGCGCGAAAATTGCGGCGGAGCCGAATCTGGACCGGATCGCTGGTCGGGATCGCTTCGACCTCGCCGAACAGTCGCTCGGCTTCGGCAAATTCGCCAAGGTTCGAGCGTTGCAGCGCGCGGTTGAGCGTGAATTCAGTGGGGTCGATGTCGGCGGCCGACTGTTCGTCGAGCGCGCGACGCGACAGGGCTTCGAAAAATTCGGCCGCCTCGGCATAATCGCCGCTGTGATTGCGGCGGTATCCCTCGGCCAATGCCTTGTCGACGTCGATCGTGCCGGCCAGCGTGCGCGCGAAGCCGTCGTTGCCGCCGACCGATGTCGTCGCGACCTTGATCACACCTGGCGCGACCTTGTGCTGGCGAACCGATTCGAGCGCGAGGTTCAGTGCGTCACTGTAGGCGGCGAAACCTTCGACGCTGTAGGTCACATTGCCCTCGGCCTCGATGCGCGTTTGCCACGCGACATTGCTATCCTTGACGGTGCAGGCGCTGTCGGCGGTGCAGACGATCGTACCGGCGCGGCCCTGTTCGATCCGGGCGAGAGCCTCGGCCGGCGTGGCGCGAAGTTCGCGAACATAGCCGACCGGCTGGCTGGCATCGCGGCAAATGATCGTCCAGGCCCGGTCGAACATGCCTTTGATCACGCCGTCGCGGACGGTTGCCTGGACTTCGCATAGCGAGCCGCCCTGATCGCCGATCGAAAAGCTATCCCGGAGCGTGGGGTCGCTGCCCTGCGCCAGTGCAGATCCGGGCGCGGCAAAAGCCAGCAGCGCCAGAATCGGCACAAAATGCGGACGTCGAACGGTCATCACAATCCCCCAAACACAGGCGTCGAAACGCCGTGCCGACGCTATGCCGGCATGGCGTAGTCTTTATTGCTGCGGTGCGACCCATTTCCCTTGTCCGGAACCCTAAACCCTTCGTAACAGAAAGGGAAGTGATCTGCCGCACAGGCGGCTTGCGCCGCCGGGGTGTGCAACCTATCTGCAAAGGAACATTTCATTCGGATGAGGACAAAATGAGCGGATTCGACGATCGTGAGCGCGCCTTCGAGGCCCAATTCGCCCGTGACCAGGAGGTGCAGTTTCGCATCACGGCGCGGCGCAACCGGCTTGTCGGCGAATGGGCGGCCGAACGCATGGGTCTGACTCCCGAAGAAACCGACGCCTATGCCAAGGCGGTGGTGCAGGCCGATTTCGAGGAAGCCGGCGACGAAGACGTCATCCGCAAGCTCGCGGGCGACCTGACCGCGGCGCAGGTCGAGATCAGCGACGCCGAAATTCGCGCGGCGCTGAACGACAAGGCGGTCGAGGCGCGACGCCAGTTCATGGACAGTCAGGGCTGATCCCATGGGTATGCGCGAGGATGATTTGCGGGCGATGATCGTCGCGGCGTTCCCCGATGCGGAGGTCGCGATCACCGACCTCGCCGGCGACAATGACCATTATGCGGCGCATGTCGTCAGCGAATCCTTTCGTGGGCTCACCCGCGTCGCACAGCATAAGGCGGTTTACGCCGCGCTGGGCGGGCGCATGGGCGGTGAACTTCATGCCTTGCAATTGACGACCGCGATCCCCTCATAAGGGACATGGAAATTTTGGGGCGCGACGCCGCGCCTTCCCGGAGACAGACAATGACCGACCCGACCACCCACGACCGCATCGCCAAGCTGGTTGCCGACAAACCCGTTCTGCTGTTCATGAAGGGCACGCCGCTCTTTCCGCAATGTGGTTTTTCTTCGCGCGCGATCGCGATGCTCGACCGCCTCGGTGTCGAATATGACACCGTCGATGTGCTGCAGGACATGGAAGTCCGCTCGGGCATCAAGGAATTTTCGGACTGGCCGACGATCCCCCAGCTTTATGTGAAGGGCGAATTCGTTGGTGGATCCGATATCATGATGGAAATGTGGGAAGCTGGCGAACTTCACACGCTGATGACCGGAATTCCGGCCCGCGCCGAATAAGGGCGTTTCGTCGGACAATAAAAGCCCGCCGGCGCTCAGGCTTCGGCGGGCTTTTTAATTGCTAGCGGTATTCCACCGTGATGTCGGGCGCCAAGCGGGCAAGGAACGGCTTCGCGTCAAACAACTCGCCCGGCGCGCGTACCCCTGATTTATGCTCAGCGTCGAGCAGCGAAAGGCATGCCTTGACGATCAGCGGGGCCGAAACGGCGTAGATGTCGATGCCCGCCGCTGTCGCGTGCCTGTTCTGCCCGTTCGCCGTAACGCGCGCCTCCATGACGAACTTTTGCGCCGACCGCCCGCGCGCATCTGTCGGCCGCGGCGGTAGCGTGCTGTTGTCGTGAAGATCATTGAGCGGCTTCAAGTTCATGAAGCTGGTGATTGAGTTCGCGCTGATATGCCGCGAGATCAGGATTATTTCGCTGAGCGCGACGCAAGTGACGGGCTGCTCGCCGAGCGGAGCGGGGAAGGTCCATTGTCCGGCGGGGGCCGGATCGGGAATCGGAGCAAGCGCGCCGTCGCGTACGATGACGCGCGGATAGACATTTTTCTCGCCGGTTAGCCGCGTTCCTGGCGTTGGTTGCCAACTGTCGAGCCCGACTGCGATCTCGATGGAATCCGCAGAGCCACCCGCCAGCAAAGCCGAAACGAGAAGGTCGGCGAGGCCGCCGTAAAAGGCCATTGCGGGTATAATCGTCACTCCGGCGCTTTTTGCTCTTTCGTCGAGCGTGTCGAACAGGCGCAATGTGGTGGTCTGTTCGGCGGCGACGTCGAGATAGGGGATGCCGGCGCGCAGCGCGGCTTCGGCCGCAGGCAGGGCGGTGTCGAAAAACGGGCCCGCGCAATTGATGACCGCACTCGCGCCGCTCAGCGTCCGGTCGAGCGCGTCGGATCGCGAAAAGTCGAGGATGCGGCCGTCTTCTCTGGTCCCGTCGATCCCGGTGAACTCTCCCGAACGGGTCGCGGGGATCGCGGTGGCGCCTTCGCGGCGCAGCGTGTCGATCACAAACCGGCCGGTGTGACCACCCGCGCCCAGTACAACCACCTTGTGAACCATCCTTTTCACCCCCGCTACCAATCGGTATCGTTTTATTTAGTGACACCGATCGGTATCGTTGTCAATGAGGCACGATGAGCGATGAGATTTCCGGAGCCTCCAAACCTGCCACCCGTTCGCAGCGCGCGCGTCTGCAGGCGCTGAACGTCGCGTCTTCGCTCTTCTATAAAAAGGGCGTGCGGGCGGTCGGGATGGAGGAGATCGTTGAGACGTCCGGGATCGCCAAGACCACCATCTATCGTCATTTCCCGACCAAGGACGCGCTGATCGAGGCCTTTCTGGAAAAGGAGGATGCCGAGTTCTGGCGGCAGTGGGACGAGACGGTCGGGTCGGCGACGACCGGCATCGCAAAGCTCGATGCGCTGAGCGACTGGATCGGAAGCCGTGTCCAGCGCGATGCCTATCGGGGGTGTCCGCAATTGAATGTCGCGGCGGAGTTTGCCGACGCGAGGCATCCCGCCCGCGCGATCGCGCGGTGGCACAAGGCCGAGATGGTGCGGCGGCTGGCAACGATCTGCGCCGAAGCCGGAGCGAACCCTGCCGACCGCGCGGCCATGCAGGTCGCGCTCCTGCTCGACGGCGCATTCATGAACGACGGGCGCCTCGGCGTGTTCGACGCGCCGGGCCTGCTCAGGGACGCGATTCATCGCCTCGTAGCGACCGCCTAAAGTTTTCTGGGGAAAAGCATCCGGGGGGCGGGGCCTTTCGGCCGCTCCGCCCCCCGTTTGCATCGGGGGCAAGTGGGGTTTTCCCGGGTGGGGGCAGGGGACATCAGGGACCAGACTGATGTCCCCCACCGCTCCATTTGAGCGGAACACTCGGGAACATCAGATACTATTCAATAGCCGTGCCAGTTTACAGTCGGCGCGGATTCCGGCGCGACAGGCTGGTTAGCGATTCCTTACCGGCCGCACGCCGTGTCAAAAATTCCGACACTCTACCGCTCCCCTTTGTTCAGGAAGCGTTCAGCCCAATGACTACATTTGTAGTCGCATCGGTATGACGACGCCAATGGGAGGGGTCCGCATGGCAGAACGAGCAAGCGATTCGGAGATGCAGGTGCTGTCGGCACTGTGGGACGAAGCCCCGCAGACGGCCGCCGACCTGACCTCGCGCATCGGCAAGATCAACGGCTGGACGCAGGCAACGGTGAAGACCTTGCTCGCGCGGCTGGTTCAGAAAGGCGCGGTCAGGGCCGAGGCCGACGGCCGGCGCTATCTCTATAGCCCCGCGATCGAACGCGCCGACGCCGTCGGCGAGGAATCGCAGCGCTTTGTCGACCGCCTGTTCGGCGGCCGCGTCAGCCCGCTGATCGCGCATCTCGCCGACCGCGAGGCGCTGACCGACACCGACATCGCCGAGATCGAAGCGCTTTTGAAGAGGCTCAAGTCATGAGCGCCGCGATGCTGCTTCAGGCGTGGGCCGATACGCTCGTTACCACGGGCGTTCTTGTCCTGCTGGTCCTGCTCGTCCGCAAGCCATTTGCGCGGCATTTCGGCCCACGGCTGACCTATGCGCTGTGGGCGGTGCCCGCGCTGCGGCTCGTGCTGCCGCCTTTGCCCCTGGCCGCCCCCGTTATCGTGATGCCCGAGCCTGCGGTCGAAGTTGCAGCCATGGTGCCGGTGGGATTGCCGGCCGCGGCATCCGCGCCGGTCGCCGAACCGCTCTGGCCGCTTTCCGAACTGATACCGTTCTTCTTCGCGCTGTGGGTTGCGGGCATGATTGCCGTGCTCGTGACCGCGATGGTGTCGCATCAGCGGTTCCGCCGCGCGGTACTGGGCGAGGCCGTCGAACTCGAACCGATCGGCAAGATCCGGCTGGTGATGTCCGACGCGGTCGACGGTCCCGTCGCCTTTGGCCTGTGGCAACGCTACGTCGCGGTGCCGCACGATTTCTTCGCGCGCTACGTCGCCGAGGAGCGTGCCTTGGCGATCGATCATGAACTGTCGCATCACCACCACGGCGATTTGTGGGCGAACAGCGCGGCGCTGGTTTTGCTTGCCGCCCAATGGTTCAACCCGTTCGCCTGGCGCGCGATCCGCGCCTTTCGTTTCGATCAGGAGGCGGCGTGCGATGCGCGCGTGCTCACGATGGCCGACTGCGACGGGCGGGACGAGCGGACCGCGCGCTATGCGACCGCGATCGTCAAGGCCGCGGTGGGTCCGCGCCTGTCGCTCGCCGCGCCGATGGCGGTCCATGATAATCTGCAGGAGAGGCTGACGATGTTGACGAGGCAGGATATTTCGAAAAAGCGGGGCCTTGTCGGCCGATTGCTGATCGGCAGCGCGACGCTGGCCGTGCTGGGGGCGACCGCGACGCTCGTACCGGCGGGGATTGTGGTTGCAAAGGCGCAGACCGCCGACCTTGGCGAACCGCCGGCGCCGCCCGCACCGCCGCTGCCGCCCGACGCGCCCGACGCGCCGGGGGTGATGGTCTTTACCGAGCATAGCGACGATGTGACGACCGACGACGGCAAGAAGAAGCGCGAAGTCCACCGCATCGTCATTCGCCGCGACAGGGAAGGCGAAGGCAAGGCACCCGTAACGATGTTCGCTCCGGCCGACGGAAAGGACAAGATGCGCCGCATCGAAATCCGAGCCCCCGGCGGCCTGTCACGCGATGATGTTCTGGCGACGCTGAAGGAGCAGGGCATCACCGGCAAGCGCGCCGAGGCGATCGCCGACAAGCTCGAGGCGAAACGCACAGAGCGTATCCGCACCGTCATGGCGCCGATGCCCCCGATGCCGCCCATGCCCCCGATGCCGCACGGCGCATGGTCGATGCACGGCAAGGCAATGGTCATGGGCAAGTGCGGTGACGGCAAGGCTGCGCCGATCGTCAACCGCGACGAAAGCGAAGGCAACCAGCGCAGCCGTGTCGTCATGTTTGCGTGCAGCGACACGGCCGAAGGCAAGGCGGCCCGCCTGTCGGCCCTGAAGAAGGCACGCGAGGCCTTCGCCGAAGGCGAACGCGCGCGGGGCCTGTCCGACAACATGCGCGCCAAGGTCGCCGCTGACCTCGAAAAAGCGATCGCCGAGATCGAGAAATCGGGCAACTAGCCCGGCAGCTTCGACGCCGGTCTTTGCTCCCCGGTGGGGCCGGCGGCAGGGGCGGGGAAAGGGGGCGACCCATGTCGCTCCCTTTTTCGCGTCCGCTTTTTCGCACCCATCCCTTTTCCTTCGCGGCGGGCGATGCCACATGGGTGGTATGAGCGAAGAAAAGCCCTGGCCCGACAGCATCCGCGCCGGCGAGTGCGAACAGCATGAGCCGCTGGTCCGCCGCGTGCTGGCGCCCAACCCGTCGCCCTATACCTTTACCGGCACCCAGACGTGGATCGTCGGGGCGGGCAGCGACGTTGCCGTCATCGACCCGGGCCCGACGGGTTCGGGGCTGAGCATCGGCGATCCCGCCGACATCAACGGCACCGGGCATGTCGATGCGATCCTGCGCGCCGTCGAGGGCCAGCGCGTCGCCGCGATCCTGTGCACCCATACACACCGCGACCATTCGCCCGCGGCAGCGCCGCTGAAGGAAGCGACGGGCGCGCCGATCATCGGCTGTGCGCCGTTGGCACTGTCCGATGACGGACCCCGCGCGGATTCGGCGTTCGATACCGATTACTCGCCCGATCGCATCCTCGTCGATGGCGAGCGGGTCTCTGGCGACGGCTGGACGATCGAGGCGGTCGCGACCCCCGGCCATACTTCGAACCACCTCTGCTTCGGCCTCGTCGAAAGCGGCGCGCTGTTCACCGGCGATCATGTCATGGCGTGGTCGACGAGCGTTGTCAGCCCGCCCGACGGCGATATGGCGGCTTATATGGCCAGCCTGTCGAAGCTCTATGACCGCGAAGATCGCGTCTATTATCCCGCGCACGGGCCCGCAGTGACCAAGCCGCGGCAGCTGGTGCGCGGCATGCTCGGCCACCGCAAGCAGCGCGAGCGGCAGATCTTGCGGGAACTCGAAAAGGGGACGAACATCATCCCCGAGATGGTGAAGCATATGTACAAGGGGCTCGATCCGCGGCTGACCGGCGCCGCCGGCCGGTCGGTGCTCGCGCACCTGATCGACCTCAAGACGCGCGGCGCCGTGCGGGTGCAAAACGACGAATGGACGCTGGCCTAGATGCTGATGTCGCTTCTGATCGCCGCCGCGCAGCCCGCGACCGTGCCATATCCCGTCGTTATAGACCTGGTGGCGGGCGAGGGTGAGCGGCGATGCCTGCCCGACAAGAGCTTGTGCCTTGACGTGCCGGGCAGCGCAGAGGCGGGCGACGGCGGGCTGGTGCTGACCGCGCCGCAAACGGGACAGGCCGACGATCTGGCGCTGCCATACGGCCACGACGACGGGCAAACGCTAAGCCTGTGGCCGCATTTGATCGCCGTGGCGCCCCCCGAGGGCGCGGCTGCGGATTCGCGGCAATATCTGATGGGCGTGATCGTCGGCACCAGCACGATGTATTCGGGTGGGGGCGGCAACGGCAGTCGGCTGCACCTCTTTCGCCTCGACACGACGCCGTCGAACACACGGCTTGGTGACCAGGTGCTCGATGTCGTGTGGGACAGCTCGCTGATGATCCGCGCCTGCTTTTCCGAACAGGACATGAAGGACCGGCGCGAGGCGTGCCATGACGAATATAGCTTTACCGGAACGCTCGCCGCCGGCCCTGTCGAAGCGAGCGAACTCCCCGCGCTGACTTATCGCAGCGTTGCGACCAGCTATCCGCGCACCTCGCGCCGGTCGCAGGACAACAGCAACATGCGCCTGAAGGCGGCCGACCTCGTGCACGGCAAGGACCCCGATTGCAGCTATGAACGGACGCTGCGTTTCAACCCTGCGACGTCGCGCTATGAAATGGACCGGCCGGCGCCCGATTGTTCGGATTACACGACACCATGACCACGCCAAATTCTTCGCCCGCCCCGCGCCTGTTGCCGCGCCTCATCCTCCTCGCCGCCGCGGCGCTGCTTGCGCTCGCCGCCTGGTGGGCGTTCTCGGCGTGGCAAGACTGGCAGCGCGGATATGACCCCGAGACGGTCGTCGCGGCGAGCCTGCAAGGGTTGCAGGAACAGAATGTCCTTGTGCCCTTCACTGCGCGCTATGTCGCAGTGGTCACATCGACGCAGAGTCGGCTGGGGCTGAGCGCGAAGAAGACGATGATCATGCCCGGCACCGTTCGCTACGAACTCGACCTTGGCAAGCTGAAGCAATCCGACCTCGACTGGGATGCGACCACCAGCGCGCTCATCGTCACGCTGCCGCCGCTGCGGCTCGCCGGTCCCGAGATCGATATCGACGCGATCAGCGAATATCGCGACGGCGAAATCCTGCTGACGCTGACCGACGCCGAACGAACGCTCGACGCCGCCAATCGCAAACGCGCGCAGGAAGAACTGATCGCGCAGGCGAAGGGCGCGACCCCGATGCGGCTCGCGCAGGGGGCCGCGCGGACGGCGGTCGAGCAGAGCTTTGCGATGCCGCTGAAAGCTGCGGGGATCGATGCCAAGGTGACGGCGCGCTTCGCCGACGCGCCGACTGGGTAAATCCCGGCTTTCCGGGTTTCCCAAGCTACGCTATTCTCCGCGCCGGTCGGGCAGGGGGAACAGACATGGCTAGCACCGCAGGGGGCGCCGCGCGCGCCGAGCTTTTCTGGCATCGCATGGCGATCGGCCTCGCGATCTTCATCGTCCTCGGTTTCCTGCAATTCGCGCTGCGCGGCTTCGTCGATCCGGTCGCGGCGCCCTTCTGGGTTCATCTGCACGGGGCCTTGATGCTGTCGTGGCTCGCGCTGCTGATCGTCCAGCCGACGCTCGTCTCGCGCGATAATCTCGCGTTGCACCGCAAACTCGGCTGGGCGGGCGCGGCGCTGGCGATTCTCATCACCTGCCTTGGCATCTTCACCGGCATCGCTTCGCTGGCCCTCAATCGCTTCCCCCCCTTTTTTACGCCGCCCTATTTTCTCGCGCTCACGACTGTCGAGTCGCTGGTCTTCGGACTGCTGGTCTGGACAGCGGTGCGGCGCCGCCATACGACCGCGTGGCACCGGCGGCTGATGATCGGCGCGACGATCGTCATCCTCGAACCTGCGCTCGGCCGCATTTTGCCGATGCCGCTCATGATCGGCTGGTCCGACATTCCGATCGGGCTGATCCAGCTCGCCGTCGTCGGCATCATCGCTGTTTACGATCGCCGCACGCTGGGGCGCGTCCATCCGGCGACGAAGGTAATCGCGGCAATTGTCATCGCGGTGCGCATCACCATCTATGTGTTGGCGATGACGCCCCCCGTCATTGCGCTCGCGGAGCGGCTCGCCGGTTGATGCGGCGAATTGCCCTCCTGCGGGCAGCGGTGTAGGGGGTTCGCCAAGGCAAAAGCCATATAAGGAAAAGCGATGACTGCTCCCATTCGCGAGAATCTCTCGGGCCTCGACCTGCGCGCCGAAATCGAGCGCCTGCGCAAGGAACGCAACGCCGTCATCCTCGCGCATTATTACCAGAAGCCCGAGATACAGGACCTCGCCGATTTCGTCGGCGATTCGCTCGAGCTGTCGCGCAAGGCCGCCGACACCGATGCCGATGTCATCGCCTTTTGCGGCGTGAAATTCATGGCCGAGACCGCGAAGATCCTCAGCCCCGAAAAGATCGTCATCCTGCCTGACATGGATGCGGGTTGCAGTCTGGAGGACAGCTGTCCCCCCGAACAGTTTAAGCGCTTCCGGGAGAAGCATCCGAACCATATCGCGCTGACGTACATCAACTGCTCGGCGGCGGTGAAGGCACTCAGCGACATCATCGTCACCTCGTCGAGCGCCGAGACGATCATCAGCCAGATTCCCGAGGATCAGCCGATTATCTTCGGTCCCGACCGTCACCTCGGCGGCTATCTCAACCGCAAGTTCGGGCGCGAGATGCTGCTGTGGCCCGGCGTGTGCATCGTGCACGAGGCGTTTAGCGAGACCGAACTCATCAAGCTCAAGGCCCAGCATCCGGGCGCCCCCGTCGCGGCGCACCCCGAATGTCCGCCGCATATCGTCGATCATGCCGATTATGTCGGGTCGACCAGCGGTATCCTGCAATTCGCCAAGACCTTCCCCGGCGACACGCTGATTGTCGCGACCGAGCCGCACATCATCCACCAGATGGAGCTCGCGCTGCCCGAGAAGACCTTCATCGGCGCGCCCGGGGCCGACGGCAACTGCAACTGCAATATCTGCCCCTATATGGCGCTCAACACGATGGAAAAGCTCTACATCGCGCTCCGCGACCTCAAACCGCAGATCGAGATGGAGGAAGGCCTCCGCCTTGCCGCGCGCAAGAGCCTCGACCGGATGCTCGAAATGGCGTCGGGGACGGTCGGCAAGGGCGATCTCGGCAAGCGATAGCCCATTTCCTCGCCGCGATGTTGCTTTCGCGGAAAATGATATAGGTTCCAGCTCCTAAGGCGCGAGTCTCGCCCCCCGTGCGAGCGTCTGACGGCGAATTCTTGCGTCTGGCAGGAGGATGATCGCATGGCAGAAGATTGGCTGGCGGATGTCAGGAAATATGTCGCGGACGCCGACGAGACGGTTGTGTCGGGAATCGTCAAATATCTCGGCATCGCCCTCAGAAACCGCGATTCCTCGCTCGTTTCCTTTTCCGATACAAAGGAAACCGACCGCGTTCGCGAAAACTTCCTCAAGAAAAAACTGGGGCTGACCGACGACGACGCCACGCTCGACGCGGCGATCGCCGGCGTCGGCGAACGGATGAAGGAAGACCGGACCAAGAACCGCGTCACCGTCTATTATCTCCTCGCGCAGCATTTCGGCCTGCTCACGCTCTTTGGCGGTGCCGCTGGCGCAGTCGGTGCCGCAGGAACCGCCGCGGGCGTGGCGGCCGTTGGCGGTTTGGACGGCAATGCTGGCACGGGCGATGACGCGACTTCGGCTGTCCCGCTGGCCGCGGCAGGTCTGGCCGGTGCCTCGGCAATACCGGCTGCTGCGGCTCCTCCGCCTGCCGCAGCGGCCCCACCGCCTCCGCCGGCTCCGTCGGCGGCCAGTCCACAGGCCGCCTATTCGAGCGGCGACAGTGAAAAGAGCGGCGGCATGGGCTGGTTGCCCTGGCTCCTGCTCTTGCTGGTTCTGGCGGCGCTGCTCTTCTTCGGTCTGCGTTATTGTTCGAAACAGGATGCGGCCGTTGCCCCGGTCACCGATCAGGCGGCGATCAGCGAGACGGTCGCGCCAGCTGACGGCGCTGCGGGAACGGCTACAGCGGCGGCCATCCCCGAAGGCGCCGGGGTCGTCGCGGCGGACCGCGAGGGCAAGCCGATGCTGACGGTCTATTTCGACACCGGAAAATCGGAGGTGTCGAACGACCTCACCACCGCGGCGGCGTCTGTGAAGGCGTATCTCGACAGCAACCCCGCCGCAACGCTGGCGGTGTCGGGCTATAATGATCCGACGGGCAATGCGGCGGCCAATGCCGAATTGTCGAAGAACCGTGCGCAGAGCGTCAAGGCAGCGCTGGAGAAGCTTGGTTTTGCAGCGGACAAGGTCGTGCTGGAAAAGCCCGCCGAGGCAACAACGACGGCTACCGACAATTCGGCCGCACGTCGGGTCGAGGTCACGGTGAAAGGCTGATCGGTCTGCAAATGCGAGAAAGGAGAGCGGGGCCCTCGGGCTCCGCTTTTTTTTGGCCGACTCGCGACTCGCTGTGAAAGAAAACCGGCGCCGATCGGCTGCTGAGTCGATGGGTCGATCCAGATTCTGAGTCCGAAAATGCTGCACCGATGTTACAAAAATGCTGCGGCGAATCCGCTTGTTGCTAATGCCGGACTTATCCACAAGCGAAGGTCGTTCGCCGGGGCTTTTTGCTCCTTTTCTGTTGGCGACCCGAAAGCTTCATGTCAGCTTCAAATCATCGGACGACAGAGACGCAAACCACCGGGACATCAAGGGTAGTTGCAAGACTAGCCAGAAGAGAACGGACGGATTGACGAGGACATCGACCGATAGCCTGGTCACGGAACGTAGCGATTCCCACGAGTTGATACGGACCCGATCGGGTACAGGAAATGCAGTCCATCGCTTGGACAGCGACTGTTTCGGCAGACGCAAGAAAAGATGATGAAGGGCTTTCCAGGTGCGGCCGGCCCCCGAAAGGGGGCCGACCAAACCGTCGCCGGATTGTTCCGGCGTGCGCCGCAACGCATCGTTTTGCGGGCTGCTGATCGCAAGAGAAGCGGACCGGGATGGAGTGAGGCGGGGTACGTGGGGCAAAGTCGGATAGTGGGGGTTGGCAGCAATGCCGGCCCCCATTTCGTATGCGCGCGCGATCGAGCTGCACGCATCGCTGCGCGCAGGGCGCCATATTCTCTCCCATTTTATTTTCGTCCCAGTGACTTTCGTCACACCAGCGTCAAATGCGGCTGCTTAGTTGCATCTTGCGACCCGGAGACGTTCCCGATCAGGAACCGATCCCACTTTCCCGGCCGAGCCCACGCGGGCCGGCCGGGAACCTTTCCCTTCCTTTCGGCATTGTCTCGTCATCGTTGAAACGATGTTCGGGCGCGACCGAACGTTCACAAGTCTCCGGGCATCAGCGTGTGTCCGGCGGGTTCAGAAAGGGTAGAAATCATGGGTTTGATTATCACATTGATCGTCGGCGGTGTCATCGGCTGGCTCGCCAGCATCGTCATGCGCACCGATGCGCAGCAGGGCATCATCCTGAATGTCGTCGTTGGCATCGTCGGGGCATTTCTCGGCAATTTCCTCGGCAGCTTTTTCGGCATGGGTGCCAGCCTTGACACGTTCAGCCCGATCGGGCTGCTCTGGGCGTTTATTGGCGCCGTGGTGCTCCTTGGCATCATCAACCTGATCCGCCGCGGCAGCGTCCGCTGAACGGCATGGCGGCGAGGATATGCCTCGCCGCCATTGTGCTAGGCGATGTCAGATATTTGAGTTACCAATGTGATGCCTGCAATGTCAGGCGCCAACAACGATCGTAGGGGGTCATCATATGACTTGGATTATCGCTATCATCATGGGCGGCATCATCGGCTGGCTCGCCAGTATCGTAATGCGCACCGACGCTCAGCAGGGCATTTTCCTCAACATCATCGTCGGCTGTATCGGCTCGATTCTCGGCCGCTTTCTGTTCAGCAGTTTCCTCGGCGGCGGGCATCTTCGTGGCGACGCCTTTGATCCGATGACCTTGCTCACCGCATTTCTCGGCGCGGTGATTCTGCTCGGGATCGTCAACCTTGTGCGGCGCGGTCGCGTCCGCTGACCGCAAACCAACTATCGCCGGGCCTGTAGCGGCCGGCGGAAAGAAGAGGGTGGCCGCCGCCGGGCGCGCCGCCCTTTTTCATGCCTGCAACCCACTGGAAATAAAAAGAAGACAGGCCTATGGGCCGCGGTCCGGGACACAAGGGGGTCGTGAAGTTTCGCCTCTTGCAAGGGGTGATTTAATTAGGTAATACACCTCGTGCAGGATTGATCCTGTCATGCGGGGTTGAGGGGACAGGTGCTGTTGCGCCTGCCGCACGATATGCCGCGCAAGGCGGGGGAGGGATTCGGCGTGAACTACGAGCGGAAAGTGGATTCGATGGACAGCCTGGCGGGCACGCAGAGCTATTATGAAGAGACGGATAGCCGTCGCAACCGGACGCGGCTGATCGTGGCACTGGTGCTGATCGCGCTTGCGCTGGCGGCGACATGGTACGCCTTCAACGCCAGCAAGAGCGGTGCGGCAGGCGCCGACGGAGCCGCGGCGGGCGGACCCGGTGCAGCAACCGTTCCCAACATCACCGTCGTTATTCCCGGCCGCCAGTCGGTCGAAGCGACGATCTCGACTAACGGCACGATCGCGGCACGCCGCGAAATGCCGGTCGGCGTTGCCGGCGAAGGCGGCCAGGTCGTGCGCGTGCTCGTGGAACCCGGTCAATGGGTTAATGCCGGACAGCCGCTCGCCATCATCGATCGCTCGGTTCAGGCGCAGCAGGCAGCCAGCCTCGCGGCGTCGATCCGTGTCGCGCAGGCCGATGCCGATCTGGCGCAGGCCGAACTGACGCGCGCGCAGGCGCTGGTTTCGCGCGGTTTTATCTCAAAGGCCGATATGGACCGCAAGCGGGCGACCCGCGATGCGGCCAATGCGCGTGTTCGCGTCGCGCAGGCGCAACATGCCGAGGCGCAGGCGCGTAACGGCCGTCTCAACATCGTCGCGCCGGCCGCCGGGCTGGTTCTGACGCGGCAGGTGGAAACGGGTCAGATCGTCGGCGCCGGTAGCGGCGTGCTGTTCCGCATGGCGCGCGGCGGCGAGATGGAATTGATGGCGCAGATGGCCGAGGCCGATCTGCAGCGCGTGCGCGTCGGCACCCGTGCGACGATCAGCCCGGTCGGCAGCAATCTGCAGATCGCGGGTCAGGTATGGCAAGTTTCGCCGGTCATCAATCCCGACACACGGCAGGGCATGGTCCGCATCGCGGTTCCGTATAGCGCGGCGCTGCGTCCGGGCGGCTTTGCCGATGCGCGGCTCGTGTCGGGTACCGAAGAGGCGCCCATGCTGCCGGAAAGCGCTGTGCAAAGTGGCCCCGAAGGCAATTTCGTCCTGATCGTCGACAACAAGAACGAGATTCAGCGCCGCGCGGTCAAGGTCGGCACGGTGACTGACGATGGCGTATCCATCGCGTCGGGCCTGAGCGGTAACGAGCGCGTTGTCGTGCTCGCGGGCGCCTTCCTCAACGTCGGCGACAAGGTGAAGCCGGTCGTTCAGAAATCATCGCAGTAACCCGGATCGGTCGCGCAGTCTTTTGGTGCACAAGGGCGTTTGAATCATGAGCTTTCGCAACATCTCCGCCTGGTGCATCCGCAATCCGGTGCCGCCCGTCGTCATGTTCGTTCTGTTGCTGCTGGCGGGTGTCGTCAGCTTCAACCGGATGGACGTGAACGACAATCCGGACGTCGAGTTTCCCGCGGTTCAGGTCATAGTGGCGCAGCCGGGCGCGGCGCCCTCGGAACTTGAAACGCAGGTCACGCAGCGTGTCGAGGCGGCGGTTCGCGGCGTCAGCGGCGTCGATGAAATGTCGTCTTATGTCGGCGAAGGCAACAGCCGGACGATGGTGCAGTTCGCGATCGGCACGCCGATCGACCGCGCCTATAACGACGTCAATCAGGCGGTTTCGCAGATCCGCAGCGACCTGCCCGACGGCATTCTCGAACCGCAGGTCGTTCGCGTCGACATCGCGGGCGGTCCGATCACCTATTTCGCCGTCGAAGCGTCGGACATGACGCTCGAGCAATTGTCGTGGTTCGTCGACAACAGCGTCGCCAAGGAATTGCTGTCTATTCCGGGCATGAGCCAGGTCCGCCGTTCGGGCGGCGTCGACCGCGAGATTCGCGTCATTCTCGACCCCGCGCGCATGCAAAGCTATGGCCTCACCGCCAGCCAGGTGAACCAGCAACTGCGCCAGACGAACGTCAACGCCGCGGGCGGTCGCACCGAAATCGCAGGGTCCGAACAAGCCGTCCGTGTGCTCGGCAACGCCGCCAATGCTTTCCAGCTCGGCGACACGCGCCTGTCGATCGGCAACGGCCGCACCGTTCGCCTGTCCGACGTCGCCAAAGTCACCGACGGCTATGCCGAACAGCGCAACCTTGCGAAGATCAAGGGGCGGCAGGTGCTCAGTTTCTCGATCGAAAAGGCCAAGGGCGCATCGGACGTCACGATCCACGACGAGACGATGAAAAAGCTTGCGGAGATCAAGAAGAACAACCCGAAGGTCGACTTCAAGATCCTCTTCACGCGCACCGAATATACCAAGGAGCAATATCGCAGCTCGATGGCCGCGATGATCGAAGGCGCGATTCTCGCCGTCGTCGTCGTGTTCCTGTTCCTGCGCGACTGGCGCGCAACGCTGATCAGCGCGCTGGCGATCCCGCTGTCGGCCATCCCGACCTTCTGGTTCATGGACCTGATGGGTTTTTCGCTGAACAGCCTGTCGCTGCTTGCGCTCAGCCTGGTCGCGGGGGTGCTCGTCGACGATGCGATCGTCGAGATCGAGAATATCGTCAGGCATATGCGAATGGGCAAGACCGCCTATCAGGCGTCGATCGACGCCGCCGACGAGATCGGTCTGGCGGTCGTGGCAACGACGATGTCGATCGTCGCGGTGTTCCTGCCGGTGGCGTTGATGCCGGGCGTTTCGGGCCAGTTCTTCATCCAGTTCGGGATGACCGTCGTTTTTGCGGTGCTCGTCAGCCTGGCGGTCGCGCGGATGATCACGCCAATGATCGCCGCCTATTTCCTCTCGGCCGAGGGCGAACAGGACCATGCTGCGGGGCCTTGGGTCGATCGTTACGAACGGCTGCTCGCCTGGACGCTCGACAGCACGAAGCAGCAAGCGAGGAAGGCCCGCTACGAAGATGTGCCGACGCAGCTGATCTATCTGGCCGTTCCGCTTGTCCTTGCCGGCCTTTCCGTCCTGTTTTCGATCTATTCCTATTTCCAGCCGGTTCCGGTCGGACAGGACGCGCCGAACGCGGCGCTGCATTTCCTGCTGCTGACGCCGCTGTCGGCGATCGGCGTTTTCCTTGCGGCAAGCTTGCTCGCGATCCTTCTCGGGGCGCTCGCTTATGTGATGGGAATGCGCGACTGGGCTTTCACCCGCTGGGCGACGTTCATGGTTCAGCGCGCCTGGGCGCGCCTGTTCGACCATCGCGTGTGGATCGTCGGGGTTGGCGTTCTCGCCTTTGCGCTCAGCATTGTGCTGTTCATGACCTTGCCGCAGCAGTTCCAGCCGACGACCAACAGCGATTACAGCCAGGTCCGTTACGAACTGCCCCCGGGTTCGACCTTGGCGCAGAGCGAAACCATTGTGCGGCAGATCGGCGCGATCCTCGACGATAGCCCCGTGGTCGAAACGGCGTTTTACGACGTCAATGTCGGCGGCGGAAACGCCTTCATCACGCTCAAGAAAAAGCGGCCGATGAGCAGCGTCGAATGGGAACGCAGCCTGCAGCCCAAGCTGGCGGCGATCCCCGACGCGCGCGTGTCGTTCCAGAGCCAGTCTGGCGGATTTTCAGGCCGTGACATCACTATGGTCATCGGCGGCGACGATCCGGTCGCGCTCGACAAGCATGCGCGCCTGATCGTTTCGCAGATGCTGAAGCTGAAGGAACTGCGTTCACCGCGGGTCGAAGGCGATATTCCGCGTCCCGAAATCATCGTCAATCCGCGCATGGACCTTGCCGCCGAACTCGGCGTGACGACGGCATCGCTCAGCCAGACGATCCGCATCGCGACGCTCGGCGATATCGACCAGAATGCCGCCAAATTCTCGCTGTCCGATCGCCAGATCCCGATCCGCGTACTGTTGTCGGAAGATTCGCGCCGCAGCCTTGCGACGATCGAGAATCTGCCGGTGCCGACCTCGCGCGGTACCACCGTACCGCTGAAGTCGGTCGCCGAAATCGGTTTCGGTGCCGGGCCGACCGAATTGCGCCGTTACAACCAGACGCGGCGCATCGTGATTGGCGCCGATCTGGCACCGGGCCTGGTGACGGGCAACGCGCAGGAAAAGATCGACGCGCTGCCCGCGGTCAAGAATATGCCGCAGGGTATCCGCAAGGTCGTCCAGGGCGATGCCAAATGGCAGGCCGAACTGATCCAGAACTTCCTGATCGCGGTGGTTTCGGGGCTGATGCTCGTCTTCTCGACGCTGGTGCTGCTCTATCGCCGCTTCCTGTCGCCGCTGGTCAACATGTCGTCGCTGCTCCTCGCGCCGCTGGGCGGCCTCCTCGGCTTGCTGATCACGGGCATGGAAATCTCGATGCCGGTGTTCATCGGATTGCTGATGCTTCTCGGCATCGTTGCGAAAAACTCGATCCTGCTCGTCGATTTCGCGATCGAGGAAATGGACCATGGTGTCAGCAAGATGGACGCCCTGCTCGATGCGGGACGCAAGCGCGCGCAGCCGATCGTCATGACAACGGTCGCGATGGTCGCGGGCATGGTGCCGACCGCGCTGTCGCTGTCGGGCGACGGCGCGTGGCGTGCGCCGATGGGCGTCGTCGTGATCGGCGGCCTGATCCTGTCGACGATGCTGACGCTGCTGATCGTTCCTGCGGGCTTCAGCCTCGCCGACAGCATCGAAAAGCGGCTCGGTCGCTTCTTCTCGAGCAACCTGCTCACCTACAAGAAGGGCGACGACACCAAGCCGCATGGGGAGCCGGCGCCACATCCGGCCGAATGAGGATGCGTTCCGGTTGCAACCTTTGCCCGGTGACGCCATTTGATAATCATGACGGAAAGCGTTTCGCCGCAAACTGATACTGGACACGCCCACCCTTTGCGGGTGGGCGTTGCCGTTCCGACGGGTGGGCTGAACATCCGCGTCGTGGCGACCGGCATGCTGGTCTTCATGGCGTTCGTCTTCATCGGCGCCAAATATTATCAGGATGTCCATCCCGCCATCGGCTTCGTGCGTGCCTTCGCAGAGGCGGCGATGGTTGGCGGGCTCGCCGACTGGTTCGCGGTCACCGCGCTGTTTCGTCACCCGATGGGCATCCCGATCCCCCACACCGCGATCGTCCCGCGCAACAAGAACCGCATCGGCGACACGCTTGCGCGCTTCCTGCTCACCAATTTCCTGCTGCCGCGCCTGATCGCGCGCAAGATGCAGACGGTCGACGTCGCGGGCGCGGTCGGCAAATTCCTGTCGCAGCCGGGCGAGGGTGGGGGACGGCTGCGGCTTGGCGCCTCGCGGATTATCGCCGACGGGCTCGGCGCGCTCGACCAGCAACGGCTGGGCGGCATGGTCAAATCGGCGATCGCCGACCGTTTGCGCGAACTCGATGTGGCACCGCTGCTCGGGCAGGCGCTACAGGCCGCGCTCGCCGAGGGACGGCATCAGCCCCTGCTCGACGCAATGGTGAAATGGGGATCGAAGACGCTCGAACTCAACGAGCATCTGATTCACCAGATGGTGCATGACAATTCGAACGCGATCGTCCGCTTCACCGGGCTCGACGAGAGCATCTCGAACCGCATCGTCGCGGGGCTGTCGAAACTGCTCAGCGAAATGGCGGTCGACGAGACGCATCCGCTTCGGATCCGCGTCGAGGAGGGCCTCGCCAAGATGGCGCTCGACCTGCAGCACGATCCCGAGGTGAAGGCGAAGGTCGCCAAGGTCCGCGACGAGCTGCTCGAAAACAAGGCGGTCAAGCGCTGGCTCGACGGTTTGTGGGAGCAAGGGCGCACCGCGTTGCTGAAAGCGGCACGCAACCCTGACACAATGCTGGCGGGGCGGATCGGCGAACTCGTCACCCAGTTCGGCTCGATGCTGGGCGAGGATGCCGCGATCAAGCGCACGCTCAACCGCTACGCCCGCCGCGCGGTCGTCGGCGTGGTCGACAGCTATGGCGAAACGGCGCTCAAGCTGGTGTCGGACACGATCCGCGGCTGGGATGCCAAGACGATTACCGACCGGCTGGAAAGCGCCGTCGGCGACGACCTGCAATATATCCGTATCAACGGCACGCTGGTGGGCGGGCTCGTCGGGGTGCTGATCCACACGGTCGATGTGCTGATCTAGATATCGCGGGCGAGGCCCTCGCGAAACGTTGGATAACATAGTGTCCAGTTGAGCAGGCGTTTTGCCCTGCCATTCGCGACGCGGCGATTCTCGGCGTAGAACGCGCGGGCGGCGGGCGACAAGCCCGCTTCCTCGATCGATTGTAGCGGGGGCAGAGGAGCGCCAAGCATCGCAGAACCCCATTCGACCAGCCGGTTCTGGTGGCACGGCTCGTCGTCGGCGAGGTTGTAGACACCCGCCGGTCCCGTGAACGACGCGATGACCCCACCCGCGATATCGTCGACATGGACGCGACTGAACACCTGTTCGGGCAGGTCGATACGATGCGCGCGGCCTTCGGCAATGCGATCGAGAATCGAGCGGCCGGGGCCGTAGATGCCGGGAAGGCGAAAGACGCTGACGTCGCTGCGTAGCGCCTGCCACGCGGCATCGGCGGCGTTGCGATCGGGGCGGCGGCCGCGAATGGGCGCGCTTTCATCGACCCACGCGCCACTCGCATCGCCATAGACCCCCGTGGAGGACAGATAACCGACCCAGCGTGCAGGGGCGAGCGCGACGGCATCGCCGTAACGCGCGAGAACCGGATCGATACCTTCCACCGGGGGCACCGACGACAGGATATGCGTTGCCCCGCGCAGGGCCGCGAACACGGCTGCCTCATCACCGAAAGCCAGGCTGTCTTCGCGCCCGTCGCGTGTCGTTCCCGCAACCTCCCAGCCGCGCGCCTGCAGGCGGTTCGCCAGGTGGCTGGCGGCATAGCCCATTCCGAAAATCAGCATCTGTCCCATCGGGCCCTTATTGCGCGCAAGTGACGCCGCGCCTAGATCGCTTATCATGACCGATGCCTCTTCCGCCCCCGTCCTTCCCGTCACCATCCACCGCGGCGACTATCGCCCGCCCGAATGGCAGATCCCCGACATCGCGCTCGATTTCGCGCTCGGGATCGATGCGACGAAGGTCGGCGCGGCGCTGTCGGTGGTGCGCCACGCCGATGCGCCGGTGCCGCTGCTGCTCCGCGGCGACGGGCTGAGCGCGGTCGCGGTGCGCGTTGATGGTGAGGTGTGGAACGACTGGCGGATGGAGGGCAGCGACCTGATCGTCGACCTAGGCGAACGGACCGCGGCGACGGTCGAAGTCGATACGGTGATCGACCCCGCGTCAAATACCCAGCTTTCGGGTCTCTATGCGTCGGGCGGCTTGCTCTGCACCCAATGCGAGGCCGAAGGATTCCGCCGCATCACCTTCCACCCCGACCGGCCCGATGTGCTCAGCCGCTACAAGGTGCGGATGACGGGAGACAAGGCAGCCTTCCCGATCCTGCTGTCGAACGGCAATTGCATCGATCAGGGCGAAGAGGGGAATGATCATTGGGCGCTGTGGGAAGACCCGTGGCCGAAGCCCTCCTATCTCTTCGCGCTCGTCGCCGGCGACCTCGTCGTGAACCGCGACAGCTTCACGACGATGTCGGGGCGTCAGGTCGAACTCGGCATCTGGGTGCGCGACGGTGACCAAGGTCGCACCGGCCATGCGATGCAGGCGCTCAAGGACAGCATGGCGTGGGACGAGCGCGTCTATGGCCGCGAATATGACCTCGACCTGTTCAACATCGTCGCGGTCAGCGATTTCAACATGGGGGCGATGGAGAACAAAGGCCTCAACGTCTTCAACACCCGCTATATTCTTGCCGACCCCGACACCGCGACCGACGTCGATTATGACGGCGTCGAAGGCGTCGTCGCGCATGAATATTTCCACAATTGGTCGGGCAACCGCGTCACCTGCCGCGACTGGTTCCAGCTCAGCTTGAAAGAGGGCTTCACGGTCTTTCGCGACCAGAGCTTTTCGGCCGACATGGGGTCGCCCCCGGTCAAACGGATCGAGGATGTTCGCCTGCTTCGCGCCGCGCAATTCCCCGAGGATGCGGGTCCGCTCGCGCACCCGATCCGGCCCGACAGCTTTCAGGAAATCTCGAACTTCTATACCGCCACCATCTATAACAAGGGCGCCGAGATCATCCGCATGATGGCGACGATGGTCGGTCCCGAACGCTTCCGTAAAGGCACCGACCTCTATTTCGACCGCCACGATGGCGAGGCCGCGACGTGCGAGGATTTCGTCCGCGCGATCGAGGAGGGCGCGGGCATCGATCTGGCGCAGTTCCGCCTGTGGTACAGTCAGGCGGGAACCCCGCGGCTCAAGCTGTCGCTGAGCGAAACGGCGGGCGAATGGTCGCTCGATATCGTGCAGACGGTGCCGCCGACGCCGGGTCAGCCTGAGAAGCTTCCGATGATGATGCCGCTGCGCCTCGCCGCCTTCGCCATGGACGGCAGCGGAGACGCATTTGCCGACACACTGATCACGGTCACCGGTGCGACCCAGCGCATTGCGCTCGGGAAATTTGCTGCGCGTCCGGCACTGTCGGTCAACCGCGGCTTTTCGGCGCCGATCATCCTCGATTTCGAACGCGGGCCGGGTGAACTTGCCTGGCTCGCCGCGCATGATGACGACCCCTTCGCGCGCTATGAGGCATTGCAGCAACTGATGTTGGACACGCTGGTTGCTACGATATCGGGAGAGACGAGCCATAACCGGGCGGTGATCGACGCGATCGGGCAGACGCTGACGGGCGCGACAAGCGACCCCGCTTTCGTCGCCGAGGCCGTGCTGCTGCCAAGCGAAGCGTTCATCGGCGACCAGATGGTCACCGTCGATCCCGACGCCATCCGACGTCAGCGGCTCGCGTTACAGGCGGCGATCGGAACCGCGCTCGAAAGCGAGTGGCGGAAAATCCTTGGCGGGGCTGCACCGCCCGCCACCGATTTGTCGCGCAAGGCGAAGGGCGGCCGCCGCCTGCGCGGTGTCGCGCTCGCCTATCTCGCGGCCACTGGGGCCGCCGACGCGCCCGCGCTCGCGTTCCGCATCTTCTCCGATGCCGACGGCATGACCGAACGGCAGGCGGCGCTCGCAACGCTGGCGCACGGCGATAGCGACGAGCGCGTCGCGGCGCTCGACATCTTCTATCAGCGCTACCGCGACAATCCGCTCGTCCTCGACAAATGGTTTCAGGTGCAGGCGTGGTCGCTCCGCCCCGATACCGTCGATGCGGTAAAGGAACTCGCGCAGCATTCCGACTTCACGTTGGCGAACCCGAACCGCGTCCGCTCGCTCTATGGGGCGCTGACTGGCAATCAGGCGGCGTTTCACCAGGCTGACGGGGCGGGATATCGGTTGATTGCCGATCTCGTCATCGCGCTCGATCCCAAAAATCCGCAGACGTCGGCGAAGATGATCCCGCCGCTCGGCCGCTGGAAACGTTTCGACGAGGGACGGCAGGCGCTGATGAAGGCCCAACTGGAACGCATCCTCGCGCAGCCCGGGCTGTCGCGCGATGTCACCGAGCAGGCGTCAAAGAGTTTGCTGGGCTGATCAAGCCGTTGAAAACAGCTTGGTTCCCACAACGCCGATAACGATCAGCGCCATAAAGCCGATCTGGACCCCGTTCACCTTCTCGCCGAACCAGAATATGCCGCCGATGATGACGCCGACCGCGCCGAGGCCGGTCCAGATCGCATAGGCGGTTCCCGCCGAGATGCCGCGCATCGCGAAGGCGAGCAGCGCCATGTTCAGGAAGCTCAGCGAGATCGGGACGAGGGAGGCTTGCCACGAGCCGATCGTCGCAGCCCACTTCAGGCTGAGCGCCCAGATGATTTCGGTAACAACGGCAATCGCGAGGATGACCCACGCCATAAAGACTCCTTTCGAACAACGGGCTCGAAAGGAAAGGGCGCAACCGGAAACCCGGAAAGAGGTTACGCGTCGACAGATGAAATATAGCCGCGGCCCCTAATGCGACCAATGCAAAATGGCAACCCGATGCGGGCGGCTTTTTAGCCGCCGATCCAGCCGGTCACTTCGACCGCGACCTTGTTCGCCGCACGCGTAAGCGCTTCACCAACGGGCTTGGCCTCGACCTTGCCGCCGATCGCCTCGCGTGCCTCGAAGCGGCGCTGGGTCACCGACTTGCCGCCCGCCGACACCAGCATCGCCTGATAGACGACGACGGCCTCGTTCGTGGCGGCATCGACGCCGAATTCCATTAACTGCCCTGCGAGCTGTTCCCCCGGCGCGGTCAGATACTGCCCTTCGTCGAGCACGACGCGCGAGGTGCTAGCGGAAACCGTTTCGGACACCAGTCGCTGGAACAGGCGTGAGGGCGCCTCGACCCATTGCGCGTCTTTTACATAAGTGACGCTCGATCCGTCCTGCTGCACCGGGATGCGCGTTGTGCGCAGTTTTTGCGGCGCAGTCGGGATCAGGATCGTCAGTGTCGCGGCGTCGGCCGCGGTGCGCGCACCACCCGCGCTCGGTGCCTTGGCGGCGTCGAGCGTCAGCAGAAAAGGCGGGGTCTTGCCGCCGAGACCGAAGCACGCCGACAGGGAGGCGGCGGCGACAGCGGCGAGGAGCGGGACGCGGAGGCTGCGGAAGGAAATGGGCATGGGGGCTCTGGTCCTCATTCTTTATAATCGGGCAGCTTGCTGCCGCCGATGACAGCGCCAGCGCCCTGCTGGTCGAGCTTGTCGGTCAGGCTGGACAGCGAGGCGGAAGTACGGCGGAGGTCGCGGATCAGCGCGTTTGCTTCGGGGATCGTCGTCTCGCTGAAGGTCTTGAGTCCCGGCCGCGCGTCGGAGATCGCGCCTTCCAGCGTCGCCATCGACGCATTGGCGGACTTCAGCGTATCGCGCAGGTTCGCCATTGCGGGGTCGACGTTGCGGTCGATCGTGCCCTGCGCCGACGCCGCGAGACTGCCGATCTGTTCGGCCGCTACGCCGGTCTGCTGGATCGCGATGCGCGTGTCGGCGAGCGCGCGTTCGATTGCGGGGCCGTTGCGCGCGAGGATCGCCGTCGACGCCTCGACATTTTTCAGAATGCCGCGGATGCTTGCCTGATTTTCGTCGTCGGCCAGTTCGGCCAACCGCTCGCTCAGGGTCGACAGGCGCTGAAGCAATTGCGGCGCGGTGTTGAGCAGTTCGCCGAGTCCGCCGACGCGCGTCGGGATGACGGGCTTGCCCGCGGGGCCTTTGTCGGCGATCGCCGGTGCGCCCTTGACCGCGCCGTCGAGCGAGATTTGGGACACGCCGGTGAAACCGACGCCCTCGAGCGCGGCGGTGGTGCCCTGCAGCACGGGCACGCCTTCGTTGACCTCGATGCGGACGCGAACGAATTGCGGATCTTCGGGCCACAGCGCGATTTGCTTGACCTGACCGGCAGGCACGCCAGAGAATTGCACCGCAGCGCCCTTGTTCAATCCGTCGACTGATTGTTTGAAGAAAATATCATATTCGCGCTTCTCGCCGCCGCTGTCGTTCGCCAGCCAGACGATGAAAAAGGCGAGCGCCGCCGTAAAGAGAAGCACAAAGGCGCCGACGAGGACGTTGTTCGAGCGTGTTTCCATCAGCTGTTCCTATCGCCACCCAACACGGGCCGCTGGGCGGTTTGGTTCCCGCCTGCTGCCGCGCGCCCGCGGGGGCCGTTGAAATAATCCTGTATC
Organism: Sphingopyxis sp.; assembly: GCA_051861185.1. Lineage (GTDB taxonomy): Bacteria > Pseudomonadota > Alphaproteobacteria > Sphingomonadales > Sphingomonadaceae > Sphingopyxis. The sequence continues at coordinate 106,226 of JBIMKQ010000004.1, read as the reverse complement.
CACGGATGCTCGGTGGCAAGCAGTTCCGGGATCGTGCCGACCGCAATCACCTTCTTTTCGGCCAGAACCGCAACGCGGTCGCAAGTTGCATAGAGCGAGTCGAGGTCGTGGGTGATAAGGAAGACGGTGAGCCCCATCGTGTCGGCAAGTTCGCGGATCAACTCGTCGAACTTCGCGGCGCCAATCGGGTCGAGACCCGCGGTCGGCTCGTCGAGAAAGAGCAAGGCCGGGTCGAGCGCGAGGCTGCGCGCGAGACCGGCACGTTTGACCATCCCACCCGAAAGTTCGGCGGGATATTTCGGCCCGGCGTCGGGCGGCAGGCCGACCATCGCCACCTTATAGGCCGCAATTTCGTCGAGCAGCTTCTGATCGGTCCTTGGATAATATTCGCGCAACGGCACCTGGATATTTTCCGCGACGCTGAGCGTGGAAAACAAGGCCCCGCCCTGGAACATCACGCCCCAACGGCGGCGCAGGTCACGCGATTCCTCTTCGTCGGCAATGGTGTCGAGTGTCTTGCCATAGACCTCGATCTCGCCCGAGGTCGGCGTCTGCAGCCCGATGATCGACCGCATCAGGACCGATTTGCCGGTGCCCGATCCGCCGACCACGCCCATGATCTCCCCCGATCGGACGTCGAGATCGAGATGGTCGTGGATCACGGCGTCGCCAAACTGGTTGACGAGGCCGCGAATGCGGATCGCATAATCGAACTCTTCGGGCCGCACCGCGTCGGCGGCGGCCAGTTCTTCTTCGAGCTGTTCGTCGATCGGATCGGCCATCAATTCCATCCGATCGATGAGAAAAAGACCGCGAACATCGCGTCGAGCACGATGACGAGGAAGATGGCAGCGACGACCGCGGAGGTTGTGCGCTTGCCGACTTCTTCGGCGTTCTGGCGCACCTGCATGCCTTCATAACAACCGGTGACGCCGATCAATATGCCGAACACGGGCGCCTTGATCAGCATCGCCCAGAAATCGGTCATGGGAATGATGTCGCGCAGCATCTGGATATAAGTGATGGGGGGGATGTCGAGCCCGATCCAGCAGAACACGCCGCCGCCCGCGATCGCGCACAGGCTGGCGTAAAAGCCGAGAAGCGGCATCAATATCGTTGCGGCGGCGACGCGCGGCAGTACGATCGCCTCCATCGGCGAAACGCCGATCGTACGCATCGCGTCGATTTCTTCGGTCAGCTTCATCGTGCCTATCTGCGCGGCGAAGGCGGAGCCCGATCGGCCGGCAACCATGATTGCGGTCATCAGCAGGCCGAGTTCGCGGATCGAGGCGCGGCCGACGAGGTTGATCGTGAACACCTCAAGCCCGAATTGCCGAAGCTGCACCGCGCCCTGCTGCGCGACGACGATACCGATGAGGAAGGTCATCAGGCCTATTATCGGGAGCGCGTCGACGCCGACGGTCTGGAAGCGGGTAACGATGGCGTGCCAGCGGAGGCGGCGCCGTGCGCGCAATTGCGTGCCGAGCGCGAGGATCATCGCCCCGAAAAAGCCGATGATGCCCAGCAGTTCGTTCCATACCCCGACGCTGGCGATCCCGACTTGTTCGAGCATCCGGGTCATCGCCGGGCGGCGGTCGCGGTGAACGCGATATTCGCTCTTGTCGCTGGCCAAGGCATCTAGCAGGCGCTGTGCTTCAGGACTGGCGCCGGTGATTTTCGCACCATGTTCCTTGACGGTGCGCGTGACGATCCACGCGCCGACGGTGTCGATCCGTTCGAGAGCTGAGAGGTCGAGTGTCGAGATCGGGCCAAGCGCGTCGAGCCTCGCCGGCAGGTCGCCGAGGCGCGCCAGCGTCAGCCGGCCCGTGAAGCGGATATCGGTGCCATTGGCACCGTCGCTTTGTTCGAAATCCGCTCTGGCCACCATATTGCTGTGGACTCTGACTTATTTGCCCCACCACGGCAAGCAAATCCCGCCCCTCTTGGCGCTCGCGCAACGCGCTTCTATGGTGGGCGGATGGAAAACCCGCCTATCCTGCCGCCTGCCGACTATGTCCACCGCGTTGCGATGTATGATATGGACCGGACGATAACGCGATCAGGGACTTACAGCGGGTTCCTCATGCATGTTGCGCGACGGCGCCAACAATGGCGGTTGCTGTTGCTGCCGCTTGTCGGGATAGCGGGCGCCGCCTATTCGCTCCGGCTGATCGACCGGTCGCGGCTGAAGGCGATCAACTTGCGCCTGCTCGTCGGCAAGCGCTTTCGCCGCACCGAAATCGCGCCGCTGGCCGAAAGCTATGCCGACAAAGTCGTCGCGCACGGGCTCCATCCCGCCGCGCTCGAACAGATCGCTGCCGACCGCGAGGCGGGATACCGGCTGCTCCTCGCGACTGCATCCTTCCACCTGTATGTTGAGGCGATCGCCCGGCGGCTGGGCATTGACGATGTTCTCGCGACGCAACTCGACGAGGTCGACGGCGCCGATCATATCCATGCGCGATTGTCGGGCGACAATTGCTATGGCGACGCGAAGTTCGCGCGGATCGACGGCTGGATGGCCGCCAATGATATCACCCGCGACAGCACGCACATCCGCGCTTATTCGGACCATGTATCCGACCACCCCATGCTGCATTTCGCCGACGAGGCGGTTGCCACCACCCCGTCGCGAAAACTCAAGCGGCTCGCGCCGCAAATGGGTTGGCAGGTCGTCGACTGGCGCGCGCGGCGCGGTCGTTAGACCGCGTCGAGGGCCTGTGCAAAGTCGGCGATCAGATCGTCGGGATCCTCGATGCCGATCGACACGCGCACGAGATTATCGGTGATCCCGAGCGCCTTTTTGCGTTCGTCGGGGACCGACAGATGCGTCATCGCCGCGGGATGGCTCGCGAGTGTTTCGGTTCCGCCAAGGCTGACAGCGAGCTTCGCGATCTTCAGTGCATCGAGGAAGCGGAAGCTTTCTTCTTCGCCGCCCTTGATGAACAGCGAGAAGGTCGAGCCGGCGCCGGTGCAATGGCGGTCGAAAATATCCTTCTGGCGCGCATCCTGAATAAATCCGAGATAGCCGAGCCCCTCGACCTTGGGATGATCGCGCAGGAAAGTGCAGACCTTCAGCGCATTTTCCCCCGCGCGGTTCATGCGCAATTCGAGCGTTTCGAGGCTGCGCAGCAGCATCCACGCGGTGTTCGGGTCACAGATCGTGCCGATCGTGTTGCGCATCGGGCGGATGATGTTGAGCAGGCGCTGGTCACCCGACACGCCCCCCGCGACGAGATCCGAATGACCGCCGGCATATTTGGTGAGGCTGTAGACGACGAGTTCGGCGCCTTGGCGGATCGGCTTTTGCCACAGCGGGCCGAGGAAGGTGTTGTCGATCGCGATCGGCGGCTGCTGTTCGCCGTGGAAAGCGGCGTCGCGCGCGCTGCGGACGGCTTCGACGTCGACGAGCGCGTTCGTCGGGTTCGCCGGGCTTTCGAGATAGACGAGCGCGACCTTGCCGCCCTTTTCAGTCGCGAGCGCTTGCGCCCGCGCCAGAATATCGTCGATCTCTTCGCGCGTTGCGCCCGCCGGAAAGTCGAGGAAGCTGACACCGAAGCGCGACAGGATGCGTGCAATCAGCGACTCGGTTGCGGCATAGAGCGGCCCAGAGTGGACGATCACGTCATTCTGGCTCACCAATGCGAGGAGCAGGGTCGCAATGGCCGACATGCCGCTTGAAAAGACAAGGCTGTCGTCGGCGCCGTCCCAGACCGCGAGGCGATCCTCGAGGATTTCCTGGTTCGGGCCGTTGAAGCGCGAATAGACGAGTCCGTCGGCCGGCCCTTCGCGCTTGCCGGTGATATGCTCGAAGAAGCGCTTGCCGGCGGCCGCGCTTTCGAAGGCGAAGGTTGAGGTGAGGAAGATCGGCGGCTTGAGCGAGCCTTCGGACAGCACGGGGTCGTACCCGAGTCCCATCATCAGCGTCGCGGGGCTAAGCTCGCGATCGCCGATTTTCCTGATATTCGTCTTGGGTTTGCCGCGCATGGCCATGGGGGATGCTCCTTGAGGTGTTGGAGCCCTGTATAGCACGCCGGTTTCGTTTGAAACTATATTGCGCGGCGTGAACCACAAGGCGCCAGGGTCATGCAATATAGGCAACGGCCCAGATCGTGCCGATCAGCAGCGGGACGCCGATAATGTCGAGCGCCAGTCCCGCCTTCAGCATGCGGGGCAGGGCGATATGGTCGGTCGCCCACGCGAGCGCGTTGGGCCCGGTTCCCGACGGCAGCATGAAGCCCCAGCTGGCGGCCATCGCGACGGGCAGCGCCAGAAGAATCGGGTCGACGCCCGTCGCGGCGATCAAAGCGGCGAGAACGGGCATGATGCCGCTCGCGGTCGCGACATTGCTCGCGAATTCGGTGATCAGAATCGTCAGACCGACGATGATCGCGGCGAGCGCAATCGTCGGGATGCTGCCCAGCGGCGCTAATACCGCGCCCAGCCACGCGGCCAGTCCGCTGGCGGTGATCGCGGCGGCGAGCGCGAGGCCGCCGCCGAACATCATGATGACGCCCCACGGCGCACGGTCGGCTTCTTTCCAGACGAGCAGGGCGCGCCCGGTACCATCGGGCAGGACGAACAGCAATAGGCTGCCCGCCACCGCGATGGTGCCGTCGGTCAGCGCGCCTTTGGGCAGCATCGGTTCGAGCCAAGGCTGCGCGATCCAGGCGATCAGGACGAGCAGGAAGACGGGAACGACGCGGCGTTCGGCGGTCGACCATATCGCTTGCTGGCCCAAAGCGGCGGCGGCGCCTTGTCCATCGAAAGGATGCGCCGACAGGCGTTGGACGCGCGTGACGATCATCATCGCCGCAGGAGTCGCCAGGAGAACGACGGGCACGCCGTAAATTGCCCAGTCGAGGAAAGAGATGCGCAGCCCCAGCGCCTTTTCGATGAGGCCGGCGGCGATCGCGTTGGTGGGGCTGCCGACAAGCGTGCCGAGCCCGCCGATCGACGCCGCAAAGGCGATGCCCATCATCACCGCCCCGGCAAAGCCCTCGGTCTCGCCCTCACGAACGCCGCCGGCGCGGACGACGGCAAGGGCGATCGGGATCATGATCAGCGTGGTCGAAGTGTTCGATATGAACATGCTGAGCAGCGCGGTGGCCGCCATGAAGGCAAAGAGCAGCCCGGTCGCGGTCGGCGCGGCGCGTTTGAGCAACGCCAGCGCGAGGCGGCGGTGCAGGCCGACGCGCTCGATCGCGAGCGCCAGAAAGGCGCCGCCCAGGATCAGGAACAGGATCGGCGAATAATATTCCTTGGCAATCGCGTTGGCGTCCATCACCCCGAACGCGGGTACAAGCAGGAAGGGCAGAAGCGCGGTGACGGTCAGCGGCATGGCCTCGGTCATCCACCAGATTGCCATTAACACGGTCATGGCGGCGACGTGCCAGGCGGTGGTTTCCATGCCCGCCGGGGCGGGTAGCGCGAGCATGACGACAAAGGTCATCAGGCCGCCGATCAGCCCGAACAGGCGCGTTCGTTTCATCCGTCCCCCTTGCGCGTCACGGTCTCAGCCCGATCACCGACAATTGGCGGCCATAGGTGTTTTCCCCTTTATGGCACGCGCGGCGATAGCTGAAATAGTCGTCCGCCTCGGCATAGGTGTCCTGTCCGCCGATGGCAATTTGCGTCACCCCCGCCGCGGCAAGCCGCGCCGCGACATAGGCGGCGATGTCGAACATCGCATGTCCGGGCTTGCCGGCGGCGAAGTGGCGCTCGTTCGCGGGATCGTCGGTGGCGAAGCGCTGCACGAAACTCTCGTCGACTTCATAGGAGGCGCGCGCGATGCACGGGCCGATTGCGACGGCGATATTGGCGCGGCTGGCGCCGAGGCTTTCCATCGCGCTTAGCGTCGCATCGGTGACCCCGGCGATTGCACCCTTCCAGCCCGCATGCGCCGCCCCGACGACCCCGGCCTCGCGGTCGGCGAACAGCACTGGGACGCAGTCGGCGGTCAATATGCCGAGCAATATACCGGGCGTCCGCGTTGCGAGCGCGTCGGCCTCGGGCCGCGCGGCCAGGTCGGTGTCGCCATCGACGATCACGCAGCGGTTGCCGTGGACTTGATACAGCCCGCTCAGCGTCGCTCCCTGAAGCACCGCGTCGGTCACGCGCCGCCGGTTCTCGGCGATCAGCGCTGGATCATCCCCCGAACCGAGGCCGCAATTGAGCGAGGCGAGCTCCCCCGTCGATACTCCGCCGCGGCGCCCGAAAAAACCGTGCGCTATACCGTCCAGCGGTGCGGATGTGACGAAGGGAGCCGTCACAGGTCGAGCCTGAAAAAACGATCCTCGTCGACATGATTGCCGACGCGAAATTCATTGCGGCCGACGTCGGTGAAGCCATAGCGACGATAGAATGCCTGCGCCCGGTCATTCTCGGTGAAGACGGTGAGGTACAGGATCGACGCCCGCTCGCGCGCCCAGGCGATGCCCCATTCCATCAATGCGACCGCGACGCCCGTGCCCTTCGCGGCTTCGGCGACATAGAGCTGGTGCAGTTCGACGGCATTGTCGGTCGGCTGCTCGGCGGGCAAGTCGAAGTCGACCGGGCCCATTTTAATATAGCCGAGGATCGCGCCGGCTTCGTCGCGGACAAGCGCGATGTCATGGTCATCACTCGCGATCTGCGCGCGCACGCGGTCGGGCGGATTCCAGTCCGCGAGGAAGGTCGCGAGGTCGGTGGGTTCATAGATGGTGCCGAACGTGTGGGTGAACGACCCGTTGGCAAAGGCCGCGATGGCCTCCGCGTCGCCGGTCGTTGCCAATTGGATGGCGGTCATGCGGCATCTCCTGTGAAACCTGCAGGCACTGGCCAGCCCGATGCGGTGAAGGCCATCGTCTTGAACAAGTCGCCCATGGCATCGGGCTGCACGAGCCGGTCGCGCTGGCCCTTCAATTCGTCGGCGCGGGCGGGTGCGGCGGCGGCGAGCGACTGGAGCCGCGCGTCGATGCCGAGTCGTCGCAGCCAGTCGCCCTGCGTCGCCAGCGGGCTCGCAGACACGCCCCTATTTTGCGCGGATGCGGCGAGCGCTGTGAAATCGACATGCGCGGTCAGGTCAACCTCGCCCGGATCGGCGAAGGCATCGACGAACCGATGCGCCTTCACGGCCTGCAACGTGTCGCCCGCGGCGGGGCCGGCGTAGCCATAGTCGATCGCGAGCATCGCGCCGCCTTGCCGCGCCAGGCGAAAGGCGCAGCGCTGGATGATCGCCGCCGAGACGGGCGCCGTTTCGACGATCGTGCCTTCGGGCTGACTATGCAGAGAAGCGGGTATCGTATCGTCGGCCGGAATGTTGCCCGCAACGGGTGCCACCACGCCGTTGCGACGTTCGACCATGCGTTCGCGCCAGCCGTTGACGGTGCGAATATATTGATGGATCGGCAGCGCATCGAAAAATTCGTTCGCAACGATGATTAGCGGCGCGTCGTCGGGGAGCGCATCGACCTCGTCATGATGCTCGGCGGCGGGGAGGCGGGCAAGCTGTGCCGCGCGCAGCATCGGGCTCGTCTCGACCAGTTGAACGCCGAGCGGCGTACAGCCGAACCGCGCCATCACGCGCAGGGCATCGACGGCAAGCGTACCGCGGCCGGGCCCCAGTTCGACATAATGAAACGCCGGACTGCCCGCGCGTTGCCACAGGTCGGCGATCCAGATACCGATCATCTCGCCGAACATCTGGCTGATTTCCGGCGCGGTGGTGAAATCGCCCGCGGCGCCCAGCGGATCGCGCGTTGCATAATAATAGCCGTTCGCGGCCGCCATATAGTCGGCGACCGTCATCGGCCGCGCCGCCGCGATTTCGCCGATCAGCTGGTCAGGACTCGGCGGTCCGTCACGCAACGCTGTCGAGTCCAGCGATCGGCTCTATCCGCTTGCGGCGGCCCTTCGCGGTGGCAACGAGCCAGAAACCGATCAGCAGCATCGGCACGGTCAGCGTCTGTCCCATCGTCAGCCCCCACGACAGCGTGCCAAGTTGCACATCGGGCTCGCGCACCAACTCGACGGCAAAGCGGCTGAGGCCATAGATGATCGCCGCCATGCCAAACAGGAAACCGGGCTTGTAGCGGGCATCGGTGCGCCAGAAGAAGAAGGCGAGGATCGCCATCATCAGCAGGCCCTCGAGCCCTGCTTCGTAAAGCTGGCTCGGGTGGCGCGGGTCCATCGTGCCGCTGCCCGGAAAAATGATCGCCCACGGCACGGTCGTCGCGCGGCCCCACAGCTCGCCATTCACGAAATTGGCGAGGCGCCCGAAAAAGAGGCCGAAGGGGACGACGCAGGCGACATAGTCGCAAAAGCGCAGGAAGCTGAGCTTTTCCTTGCGCGTCACATACCAGATCGCGATCAGCACCCCGATCACGCCGCCGTGAAGCGACATGCCGCCGTCCCACAGCTTGAAGACCTCAAGCGGCTTCTGGATATAATTACCGAGGTTATAGAAGAGCACATAGCCGAGCCGGCCGCCGAGGATGATCCCCAGCATCGCAAAGAAGATCATGTCGTCGGCGTGGCGCCGCGCCATCGGGGCGCCGGGCTGCGCGATGAGCTTGAGCAGATACCAGTAACCGACGAAAATCCCGGCGAGATAGGCGAGCGCGTACCAGCGGATCGGCAGGCCAAAGACGCTGAACGCGATCTCGGAGTTTTCACCCATGAGATCATGGAAGTTCACATATTGCGTTGCTTCGGCTAAGGTTGCAAAAAGAAACATATAGTCGCGCGGTCCTTCCCCAGGAGAGGCCTCCCCATAAGGGGTAAGGCGAGCGAGACCAAGAGGAGAGATGAAAGATGCCATCAGCGCTCGATTTGCGCCTGGAAGCCGCCTATAATCTGATCACCGGTCCGGGCGGACCGATCCAGGTCGGGTCCGTCGAACGCTTCGGCCACCAGCTTCCCTTCATCACCACCGCGCCGACCAACCTGGCCGACTATGTTGCGTTTTTTGCTGCGCAGCATGGCGATGCGACCTTTCTCGTCGAGGGCAATGAGCGGCTGTCGTTCAAGCAGGTGTATATGGCGGCGCGGCAGGTCGCGGCGGGGCTGGTCGAGGGGCATGGCGTCCAGCGCGGCGACCGCGTCGGGCTCGCGATGCGCAATGCAAACGCATGGTGTGTTTCCTATATCGGCATATTGATGGCGGGCGGCTGTGCGACTTTGCTCAACGGCTGGTGGCAGGGCGGCGAACTCGCGGCCGGCATAATCGATAGCGAGGCGAAACTCGTCATCGCCGACGTCCAGCGCGCGGCGCGGCTCGAAGAGGTCGAGCATGGCGCGAAGGTCATCACGCTCGACCTCACGCAGCCGATCGATCAGGCGATCGCGCCGATCACCGGCGCGGGCGGCAGCGCCGCGACGGTGCTGCCAGTGCTGACCGGGCAGGATCTGGCGACGATCCTTTTCACATCGGGCTCGACCGGCCAGTCGAAGGGCGCCTATTCGCGCCACGAGGCGGTGGTGCAGGCGATCTTCAACTATGTCACGCAAACCGCGAGCATGGTCCATCTGCTGACCCAGGACGGGCTGATGTCGGACATCCAGCCCGCGACGCTGATTTGCACCCCCTTGTTCCACGTCACCGCTGAAATTCCTGTCTTCCTGCAAAGTCTCGCATTGGGCCGCAAACTCGTTCTGATGCCCAAGTGGAACGCCGATGAAGCGATGCGGCTGATCCAGGACGAAAAATGCAATTATTTCGTCGGTGTGCCGCTGATGAGCTATGAAATCCTCACCAGTCCGAACCGCAAGAATTACGATCTGTCGACGTGCAAAAGCTACGCCGGCGGCGGCGCGCCGCGTCCGCCCGAACATGTGCGGCGCCTTGCGTCGGAGATGGGCGAGGCCAAGCCCTTGCTCGGTTACGGCCTGACCGAAACCAATGCCGTCGGCTGCGGCATCATCAACGAAAACTATGTCGCCAAGCCGATGTCGACCGGCCCGGCTTCGAAGCCGCTTGTCGATCTCGCGATCCTCGACGACAATGGCGAGCCGGTTGCTCAGGGCGGCGTCGGCGAAGTCTGCATCCGTTCGGTGTGCAATTTCGAAGGCTATTGGAACAATGAGGCGGCGACCAAGGCGGCCTTCTTCGACAATGGCTATTTCCGTTCGGGCGACCTCGGCTATCTCGACGAGGACGACTATCTGTTCATCGTCGACCGCAAAAAGGACATCATCATCCGCGGCGGCGAAAATATCAGCTGCCAGGAAGTTGAAGCGGCAATCTATGAGCATGCCGAGGTCAATGAATGCGCGGTGTTCGGCCTTCCCGACGAGCGGCTCGGCGAGTGCGTTGGTGCTGTTGCCTGGATGAAGCCGGGCAGCAGCGTAACCGCCGACGATCTGGTCGCCTTCCTCAGCGCGCGGCTTGCGCCCTATAAGGTGCCGTGCAAGATCTGGATGTCGAACGACGCGCTGCCCAAGCTCGGCAGCGAAAAGATCGACAAGGTCAGCTTGCGGAGCCACTATCGCGACGAATATGCGGCGGAGGCCGTCGTGTAACCAACCGAAGGAAAGGAGCGAACAGGGATCATGGCCGAGGCTGACACTCCCGTCGCTCCTTCAGAGCCGACCCAGCCGGTGCGCGTCTATCGCCACCGGCTGCCGGCACGTATCTGGCATTGGATCAATGCCGTGACCTTGCTCATCCTCCTGATGAGCGGGCTGACGATCTTCAATGCACATCCGCGTCTTTATTGGGGCGAATATGGCGCGAATTTCGACCGCGCATGGCTTGTGATCGGTTCGACGCCGGATAGCGGTTATCTGCGCGTCGGCGACTTGCGGATCGAAACCACCGGTGTGCTTGGTCGTTGGACCGACGCACAAGGCGCGGAAAGAACCTGGGCTTTTCCTGGCTGGGCAACGATCCCGACGAGTTACAGCCTTGCCGACGGGCGGCGCTGGCATTTGCTGTTTGCGTGGATACTGTCGATTGGCCTGACGCTCTACATGCTCTGGACGTTGCTGGGCGGGCATTTGCGCAAGGATTTGCACGTCCGCCGCGCCGAATGGTCGCCGCGCCATATCTGGCACGATGTGAAGCAGCATGCGCGGCTGCGCTTTCCGCGCGGCGAAGCGGCGGCACGTTACGGCATCTTGCAGAAACTGAGTTATATCGGTGTCATCTTTGTTGCACTGCCGCTGATGATCGCCACCGGGCTGACCATGTCGCCGGGGATGAATGCGGCGTGGCCGTGGCTGCTCGATGTTTTCGGCGGCCGGCAGTCGGCGCGGTCGATCCATTTCATTACCGCATCCGCGCTCGTCGCGTTCTTTCTCGTTCATGTTGCGATGGTGCTGCTCGCCGGGCCGGTGAATGAGGTTCGCTCGATGATCACCGGCTGGTTTCGCCTGCCGCCCGGGCGGGGAGAGGGCGTGTGAGCGAGATCGTCCTTCCTCGCCGCCAATTGATCGCACGCGCCGGCGGGCTGGTCGCCGCGGCAGGGGCGCTGCCGCTGCTCGCGGGCTGCGATGCGATCAACGACGCGCCCGCGGTGCGCAAGATTTTGTCGATGGGCGAGGAGATGAACCGTGCGAGCCAGCGCGCGCTGATCGACCGCAATGCGCTCGCGCGCGAATTCAGTTCCGCCGACCTGTCACCCTATTTTCGCCCCAACGGCACGCGTCTGCCCGCGGGCGCCGCCTATGCCGCGCATGCGGCGAGCGGCTTTGCCGACTGGCGCATCCAGATAAGCGGGCTCGTCGCGCGGCCGTTGTCGCTGTCGATGGCCGACATCCGCGCGATGCCGCAGCGGAAGCAGATTACGCGCCACGACTGCGTCGAGGGATGGAGCGCGATCGGACAGTGGACGGGGGTGCAACTCAGCCGCATTCTTGCCGCGGCGGGCGTGAAGGAAGGCGCACGATTTATCGTCTTTCGCTGCGCCGACCGGCTCGGCGACGCGCTCTATTATGAAAGCTGCGACATGGTCGATGCCCTGCATCCGCAGACGATCATGGCATGGGCGCTTAACGACGCAGTGCTGCCGATCGCCAACGGCGCGCCGGTGCGGCTGAGGATCGAGCGCCAGCTCGGCTACAAGCATGCCAAATATGTGAATGCGATCGAGGCGGTCGCGAGCCTCGACCAGATTGGCGCAGGCAAGGGTGGCTATTGGGAAGACCGCATCGATTATGAATGGTATGCCGGTATCTGACGGCAGTCTTTTGCGATGCGGATGTTCGGTGTTCAAATATGTCGATCTTGCGTCCCTTTCTCTCCCGGGTCATTCGCCAGGGGCGGCTGACCGTCCTCGCGCCCGATGGTTCGCAGGAGGAATTTGGACAGCCCGCGCCTGGCTTCCCCAACGTCACCATTCGTTTTACCAGCCGCCGGGGCATGCGCCGCATCATCCTCGATCCGCGGCTGGGCGCCGCCGAGGCGTTCATGGACGGGGAGATGGAACTGGTTCGCGGCGACATCATGGATCTCGTCGGCCTGATCCGCATGAACACGCCATGGGATCGCGGTGCACGGCTGCACGACAAGACATGGCTTGGCCGGCGCGCCGAATGGGTGAAGACGCGGCTCGGCTCAATCAACCGTCGGCGCCAGTCGCGCGCGAACGTCAAACATCACTACGACATCGGCAACGACCTCTACCGGCTCTTCCTTGACGGGGACATGCAGTATAGCTGCGCCTATTGGCCGCGCCCCGACATGACGCTGGAGCAAGCGCAGGATGCGAAAAAGGCGCATATTGCCGCAAAACTTGTGCTCGCGCCGGGGCAGCGTATCCTCGATATCGGGTGCGGCTGGGGCGGAATGGCGATCACGCTCGCGACGCTCGAAAAGGTCGAGGTGCTCGGGATCACGCTGTCCGAGGAACAGCACGCGCTTGCGCAGCAGCGCGCCGAAGCGGCAGGCGTTGCTGACCGCGTCAAATTCGAGCTGATCGACTATCGCGACCTCGCCATGCGCGAGGCGGGGCAGTTCGACCGCATCGTTTCGGTGGGCATGTTCGAACATGTCGGCGCCCCCAATTTCGACACCTTCTTTCGCGCCGCTGCGAACCTGATGACCGCCGACGGCGTGATGCTGCTTCACACGATCGGTCGCTTCGGAAAACCTGGCGCGACCGACGCTTTCACGCGCAAATATATCTTTCCGGGCGGCTATATTCCCGCGCTCAGCGAAACGCTGGCGGCCAGCGAGAAGAGCCGGCTGATCGCCACCGATGTCGAGACGCTACGGCTGCACTATGCGCTGACTTTGCGCCAATGGTATGCGCGCACGCTGGCGCATGAGACCGAGATTGTCGCGATGATGGGGGCGCGCTTCTTTCGCATGTGGTGCTTCTACCTCGCCGGTGCGACCTCGGCATTCGAAAGCGGCGGCATGGGCAATTATCAGATCCAGTTCGCGCGCAGCCGCCATGCGTTGCCGCTGACGCGCGACTATATGGACGAGGCGGAGGGACGCTACGTCGGATAGCGCGCGTTCATGACGTCCCAGCTCAGCACGACGAGCTTTTCGAGAACCTCCAGATCCACGTCGGCGAGCTTGTTGATGTAAAGGCAGGACTTGCCATTCTTATATTTGCCAAGCTTGACGAGCAGCGCGTCGGCCTCGGGCTGGCGGTCGAGGTAATGGCCCATCAGATAGAGCGTCATTGCGGACTTGCGCGGGCTGAATCCGGCGCGGCACATCGTCCCCGAATGGCCGCTGTCGTAGAGATAGTCATAGCTGCCATAGCCGATGATCGACGGCCCCCACATCTTCGGCTCGAGGCCGGTGACCCGGCGATGCACCGCGTCGATGATCCCGGCTTCCTCGCGGCGTCGCGCCTCGGGCACAGCTGCGATGAAGTCGGCGACGGTCACGTCCGTGGCTTTGGTCTTGATGTCGGCTTTGCCCATGGCCTTTCTCCCTGACGCGAGAATAGCGTTTCGGGAGAAGGAAGCCAATGAGCCGTGCCGCGCGGCGATCGCATTGCGCGCCGCGCTCGTCGCGGCGGAACGGATCACGCCTGCGAGTTGCCGCTGGTTTCAGAGCACCTCGCGCGACGACGGCAAGGCATGGGACGACAGCTGGTTCATGGACTGGACGCGGGTCGTATGAGCGCTGTCGCATCTCTGGCCAATCCGGTTGCACCGTCGGCAACGGCCTGCTAGCCGCGCCCGCGTCTCTCCCTTGCCAAAGGTGCCATCATGTCCGAGTCCTTCAAGCGCGTCGTCCTCGCCTATTCGGGCGGCCTCGATACCAGCGTCATCCTGAAGTGGCTGCAGGTCACCTATGGCTGCGAGGTCGTAACCTTCACCGCCGACCTCGGGCAGGGCGAAGAGATCGAGCCCGCGCGCGCCAAGGCCGAACTGATGGGGGTGAAGCCCGAGCATATCTATATCGACGATGTGCGCGAGGAATTCGTCCGCGACTTCGTCTTCCCGATGATGCGCGCCAATGCCCGCTATGAGGGCGATTACCTCCTCGGCACCTCGATCGCGCGCCCGCTGATTTCGAAGCGCCTCATCGAGATTGCAAAGGAAGTCGGCGCCGATGCGGTCGCGCATGGTGCGACGGGCAAGGGCAATGACCAGGTGCGTTTCGAGCTCAGTGCCTATGCGCTCAACCCCGACATCAAGGTCATCGCACCGTGGCGCGAATGGGACCTCACCAGCCGCACCGCGCTTATCGACTTTGCCGAGAAAAACCAGATTCCCGTGCCGAAGGACAAGCGCGGCGAAAGCCCGTTCTCGACCGACGCGAACCTCCTCCACACCTCGTCGGAGGGCAAGGTGCTCGAGGATCCGTGGGAAGAGACCCCCGACTATGTCTATTCGCGCACGGTGAACCCGGAGGATGCGCCCGACACCCCCGAATATATCACGGTCGATTTCGAACGCGGCGACGGCGTCGCGCTGAACGGGCAGGCGATGTCGCCGGCGACCTTGCTCGCGGCGTTGAACGACCTCGGCCGCAAGCATGGCATCGGCCGTCTTGACCTTGTCGAGAACCGCTTCGTCGGCATGAAGTCACGCGGCATGTACGAGACGCCGGGCGGCGAAATCTATGCGCGCGCGCATCGCGGCATCGAAAGCATCACGCTCGATCGCGGCGCGGCACACCTCAAGGACGAGTTGATGCCGAAATATGCCGAGCTCATCTACAACGGCTTCTGGTTCGCGCCCGAACGCGAAATGCTGCAGGCGGCGATCGATCACAGCCAAGCAAATGTCACTGGTACCGTCCGCCTCAAGCTCTACAAGGGCAACGCGAGCGTCGTCGGCCGCAAGTCGCCGCTGAGCCTCTACAGCGAACGCCATGTGACGTTCGAGGATGATGCCGGCGCCTATGACCAGAAGGACGCGGCGGGCTTTATCAAATTGAACGCTCTGCGCCTGAAATTGCTCGCGAAACAGGGGCAGTAAAGGGTCCGGCACGGATATGGCCCTTCCGTGGTCGGGCGTAAATCAGTGAAAATATGAAAGAAAAATAGCAGAGCGTGCCCATATGGGAGGGGAAGTCCCATGCTCAACGACCACACCTTTGCCCCCGCAACCCATGACTGGCAGCCCTGCCGCGTCGTCATTCCGCGCGCCGGATTGATGCTCGACCGTTATGGGGTCCGTCGCCGCTTGATCTGGCCGGGTCGCTATCTCGTTCGTCATTCGCGAACATTCGGACACAAGCTTTACCGCATCGACAACAGCTGATTCGGCCGGCACCGGATTGCGGGTGGCGCCGCCCTCGCGACCGGCGGCACACGTCCGTTTATGCGCTTCTTCGACTTCTCAGCGTGGCAAAGCATCGGAACGACGGGGGCTCGGTATCGCTGGCGGGGCGAGTTTGGCGCATCGACCGGCGGCCGACGACGCTGCGGACGGTTCCAGCGGCGCGGAGAAAAAATGAGGGGTTAGCAAGGCATACCCTCCTGCGCTAAGGCGCGATCCATGACTGCGACCCGTTTCTTTTCCGACAATGCCGCGACCGTCCACCCGGCGGTGATGGACGCGCTGGTGGCCGCCAACCAGGTCGATACGGCCTATGATGGCGACGCGCTCAGCCAGTCGCTCGATGCGGCCTTTTCCGAGCTGTTCGAGACCGATTGCGAGGTCGTGTGGATCGCGACCGGCACCGCGGCGAACAGCATCGTGCTCGGCCATTTCGTGCGGCCGTGGCAGGGTATCCTCTGCTACGAGGAATCGCATATTGAGGTCGATGAGGGCGGCGCGCCGACCTTTTACTCGGGCGGCGCCAAGCTGATGCCGCTGCCGGGGCGCGGCGCGAAGATCGACACCGCGGCGCTGAAGGCGCGGATCGCCGGAATCCGTCAGGATGTGCATCAGGTGCAGCCCGCCGCGATCAGCATCACCAACGCCACCGAATATGGTCTCGCGTGGCGCGCCGCTGAAATCGGAGAGATCAGCGAAATCGCCAAGGGCAAGGGCATGAAGCTCCATATGGACGGCGCGCGCTTTGCCAACGCTGTTGCCTTCCTCGGCTGCGCGCCCGCCGACGTCACCTGGCGCGTCGGGGTCGATGCGCTGACGTTCGGCTTTACCAAAAATGGCGCAATGATGGCCGAGGCGATCGTCTTTTTCGGCGGCAGCGGCGGGAGCGGGGTACGTGAACTCAAGAAGCGCGGCGGACACCTGCTGAGCAAGGGGCGGTTCGTGGCAGCTCAGATTCGGGCTATGTTGGCGAACGACCTGTGGCTCGCGAATGCGCGCGCCGCCAATGCGGGTGCGGCGAAGCTCGCGGCGGCGTGTGGTGGCCGGTTGACGCACCCGGTCGAGGCGAACGAGCTGTTCGTGCGACTGACCGCAGACGAGGCCGCAAAACTGCGTGCCGCCGGCTTCGATTTTTACGATTGGGGCGAGGGCGCCGCGCGCCTTGTCGTCAGCTGGGATCAGGATGCCGAAGCGGTCGCACCGCTCGCGGCTGCGATCGGCGCATTGTGAGTAGCGAGCAGCCACCCACGCTGCTCAGCCCGCGCATCCTCCTGCCCTTCATGTTGGTGACGTTGATCTGGGGATCGACCTGGATCGTCATCACGGGGCAGCTTGGCGTAGTTCCGCCCAGCTGGTCGGTGACCTATCGTTTTGCGGTTGCGGGGATCGCGATGTTTGCCTTTGCGATGATCCGGCGCGAGAGGCTGTGGCCGGGCTATCCCGCGCTCGCCTTTGCCGTGGTGCTGGGCATCGCGCAGTTCGCGCTGAACTTCAACTTCGTCTATCGCGCCGAACAACATATCACCTCGGGCCTTGTCGCGGTGCTGTTCGCACTGTTGATCGTCCCCAACACCCTGCTCGGCCGCATCTTCCTGACGACCCCGCTTCAGGGTCGTTTCCTTGCGGGCGCAGGGATCGCGATCATCGGGGTGGGCATGATGATCGTGCACGAATATCGCGCCGCAGCGCTCGGTCCGGCGGCGGTGCTAACCGGCACCGCCTTCACGCTGGCAGGGGTCCTCAGCGCTTCGATCGCCAATGTCATGCAGGGCAGCCGGATCGCCCGCGCGCAGTCGATGACGGTGATGCTTGCGTGGGCTATGCTGTTCGGTACGCTCGCCGACGGCAGCTATGCCTGGATCACGACGGGGCCGCCGGTCATCGAAACGACCGCCGTCTATATCGGCGGCGTGCTGTACCTTGGCGTGATGGCCAGCGCCTTGGCCTTTCCACTCTATTTCAATGTGATACGAGCGGTCGGGCCGGGTCAGGCGGCGTGGTCGAGCGTGCTCGTTCCGATCATCGCCATGGGCTTTTCGACCGTCCTTGAGGGATATCGCTGGGCGCCGCTGTCGATCGCGGGCGGCGTCGTCGCGCTGATCGGACTGGTGATCGCGGTGGCGAAACGGCCCGAACGGCCGTCGCTCAGCGGCAATACCGTTTCCGTTCCCGTCCAGCCCGAGACCTAGGGACAGGACCTGGTTGCCATCAGTGTATTGCCGTATTAATACGGCCTCATGAAGATATTCACCAGCGCGCTCCTCTTTTTCGCAGCCCTCCCGGCGACACCGGTCGCGGCGCAGACCCTATGCACGGCAGGCACCTACACCGCGCCCGATGGCAATTTCGTCGTGCTGGTCCAAACGCCGGCGGTTCCCGCTCCGGCGCTGCGCTACCTGTTCCGCGACGGCCGGCGCGGCGCGACGTCGGATGCCGCCGCCCCGCTGGCCTGTGGAACCGAAGGCGTGGCAGTGAACGGCAAAACGTGGAAGCCGATCGCCTTTCGCGAAACCCCCGCGACCTTCGACAGCGTCGGGACAAAAATGACCGGCGTGCTGATCGAGCCGCCGGGCGCGCCCGATGCGAAGCGACCGCTCGTCGTCATGGTACACGGGTCCGAACGCACCTCGCCGATCGGCGGCGTCTATGGCTATGCGATGGCGGCCCAAGGCCTTTCGGTCTTCGTCTATGACAAGCGCGGCACTGGCGGGTCCGAAGGCGAATATACGCAGAATTTCGAACTGCTCGCCGAAGATGCCGCGCACGCACTCGAACAGGCCCGCAGCATGACAGCGGGGCGTTCCGGCCGTGCAGGCTTTTTCGGCGGTAGCCAGGGCGGCTGGGTCGCACCGCTCGCAGCGACGCGCACCAAGGCTGATTTCGTTGCGATCGGTTTCGGGCTCGTCGCCTCGCCGATCGAGGAGGACCGCGAACAGATGGTGTCGGAAGTGCGCGCCGCCGGGCTTGGCGACGATGCGGTTACATTGGTCAATCGCCTGTCGAAAGCGACTTCAGGGTTGTTGCTGTCCGATTTTCACACCGGTTATGAGGCGCTCGACGCGGTGCGGGCCGAGATGGCGGGCAAGCCATGGGCGGCGAAGATCGAGGGCGAATATAGCGGCGCGATCGCACGCATGCCGAACGACGATTTGCGCCGCATTGGCCGGGCGCGCGTCGACAATCTCGAACTGATCTGGGACTATGATGCGGTCGCCGCGCTGAAAAAGCTCGACACCCCGCTGCTCTGGGTGCTCGCGGGCGAGGATCGCGAGGCGCCGATCGAAACGACGCGCGGGGCGCTGCTCGGCCTCGCGAAGGCGGGCAAGCCGGTCGACGTCTATCTGTTTCCCGACACCGACCATGGCATGTTCGAATTTACGACGGCGGCCGATGGGTCACGCGAGGTCACCCGGATCACCGACGGCTATCTGAAATTGCTCGGCGACTGGATCAAGATCGATGCGCGCGGCACCTATGGTCGCGCCGAACATCTGACAAAGGGTGTCAGCCCGCGCTGATCCGCTCGATATCGGCGCCGACCGCCTGCAATTTCTCTTCGAGCCGCTCGTAACCGCGGTCGAGGTGATAGACACGATTGACCTCGGTCGTGCCCTCGGCGGCGAGGCCGGCGATGATCAGGCTCATCGAAGCGCGCAGATCGGTCGCCATCACCGGCGCGCCGACCAGTTGATCCACCCCGCGCACCACGGCGCTGCGGCCGCGCACATCGATGTCGCAGCCCATGCGCGCCAGTTCGGGAACGTGCATATAGCGGTTTTCGAAAATCGTTTCGGTGAACAGAGACGCGCCTTTGCCGAGCGTCGCCATCGCCATGAACTGCGCCTGCATGTCGGTTGCGAAGCCCGGATAGGGGGCGGTCGACAAAGTGACGGGTTCGGCGCGACCCGACATGGCAACGCGGATGCCGCCCTTGGTTTCCTCGACCGTCGCGCCGGCTTGGCGGAGCGCGGCAAGCGTCGCTTCCATCTCGTCGGCCTTGGCGCCGACGAGTTCGACGTCGCCCTCGGTAATCACGGCGGCGCAGGCATAGCTGCCCGCCTCGATACGATCGGCCATGACGCGATAAGTCGCACCATGCAGCCGATCGACGCCCTCGATCGTCAGCGTTTCGGTGCCGATGCCGTCGATATGCGCGCCCATTGCGACGAGGCAGTTGCACAGGTCGACGATCTCGGGCTCGCGGGCCGCATTTTCGAGGACGCAGGTGCCCTTGGCGAGCGACGCCGCCATCAAGGCATTTTCGGTAGCCCCGACCGACACGACGGGGAAGGTGAACTTGCCGCCGGCGAGACGCCCACCCGGCGCGACGGCCTTCACATAGCCTGAAGTCAGCTCGATTTCGGCACCGAACGCTTCGAGGGCTTTCAAGTGGAGATCGATCGGACGGTTGCCGATCGCGCAGCCGCCGGGCAGCGACACCGTGGCTTCGCCGGCGCGCGCAAGCAGGGGCCCCAGCACAAGGATCGAGGCGCGCATCTTGCGCACGATGTCATAAGGCGCGACGGTCGAAGTGAGCGTCGTCGTGCGCGCGGTCATCACGCGGCCGAAATCCTCGGGCCGCGATCCCTCGATCGTCGTCGAGCAACCGAGCTGGTTGAGCAGGTGCCCGAAGCCATCGACGTCGGCAAGCCGGGGCAGGTTGCGCAGCGTCAGCGGTTCGTCGGTGAGCAGCGCGCACGGCAGCAGCGTGAGCGCCGCATTCTTGGCACCACTGATGGGGATACGGCCCTTGAGTCGCTGGCCGCCGCGAATGACGATCTGATCCATCGGCTGTCTTTAGCGCATGCGTGGGGCCGCGCAAGCGGACTGACTATGCGGGCGGCGGCGGTCGATATCCCACGTCGCTGTCGAACTGGGTCTGCGCCTCGCGCTGACCCTTGCTCATGAAGATATAGCCGACGACCGACAGGATCAGCAACGCGACGCCAAGCAGCGGAACGCCGCCGCGCGTCGCCAGAATCAAGATGATCCACGCGATGTTGACGATGCCGAGGATCAGGAAAATCTTCTGATTGTTACCTGCAAAGCCATAGACGTCGCGTCCGTCGGCGGAGCGGACGCCGTGGACCCCCTTCAGGTCGAACGCGTTGTAAAGATAAAAGCGGCCGCGCGCGCCCGGCACAAGTTCGGCGGCGACATTATCCTTCACGACCGCGTTGCGTATCGTTCGCGTTATGCCGTCGGCCTGTCGAAAGGTGATGCTGCGGAAAATCGACACGCCCCCTTTGGCGCGTTTGAGGTCGGCGGTTTCGATGCTGCCGTCGATGATCGAGGTAGGCATTGTCGGATCCCCTGCTGTGGCGCGACCCGGGGAGCCGCAGGCTAATCGATCCGGCAGAATAAGGGAAGGCACGTGCTTGGTTGAGCTACCGCCGGCGACGCGTGGCTTTCGCCGTGGCTTTCCCAGTGAAAATATGAAACTATTCGCCTTGAGAACGGGGTTAACTGGCATAGCGTAAAACGGAACGACTTTTCACAGGGGAGAAGGTCATGCGGAATAATGTCGTCACCATCGTCACTACGGCTACATTGATTGCCAGTCAGCTTGTCGTGCTGGCGATGCCGCAAGCGACGACTTATCCCTATCCACCGCCGGGCGGACCGCAGATTCAGCCGCCGCGCCCGGGCAACGGCTATCAGGGGACGATCCGCTGCGAATCACGGAATAACAACACCCAGCGTTGCAACGTCCGCACCGACAATCGCGTCGATTTGCAGCGGGTGATCGGCGGGCGCTGTTCGAAGGGACGCGACTGGGGCTTCACGGCCAACCAAATCTGGGTGTCGGGCGGATGCCGGGCTGAATTTGCTTATGGCTATGCGAATGACGGCGGCGGTTATCCGACTCCACTGCCGCAGCCTGTCGATGACTATGCCGGCACGCTGAACTGCGAATCGTGGAGCTATAAATATCAGCAGTGCAATGTCCGGACGAATGATCGCGTCGAACTGGTGCGCAAGATCGCCGGCAAGTGCAACGCCGGGCGCCAATGGGGTTACACGGGCGAATATATCTGGGTCGACAAGGGCTGCCGCGCCGAATTCGGCTATGGCTACCGGAATGTCCGGCCGCCCGAGAAGGACAAGGACAAGGGGCCGAGCACCGGGCTGATCATCGGCGGCATCGTCGTTGCGGGCGGATTGATCGCGTTGCTCGCAAGCCAGAAAAAGAAAAAGGCCGGAGACACCGCCACGACCGAAGAAAGCGTGACGACGCATCCATCGCGCGGACCGGCGACGCTGAGCGCGAACCTCGGCAACCTGCCAGCTGCGGCGCGCCCATCGGTGCAAAATTGCATGAACGACGCGGCGCGGCAAATCGGCATTACCGGCGGAACGCGGCTGTCCTACGACAAGCTGGTGTCGCTCGAACAGGGCAATGGCGGCTGGCGCATTCGTGCGACGATGACCGCGACCTACCCCGACGGCGCCAAGCAGGTCGAAATGTATTGCCGCGCGACACCGAGCGACATCATCCAGCTCGACTTCACCTAGACAGAAGGGGCGCTTCCGCTATCGCAGTCATCCCGGCGCAAGCCGGAATGACGAATGCCGAGACGAGAGCGGGGGTGAGACTTCAATGGCCAAGGATGGCGGACCCGCAGCAGCGCTATGGTCGCGGGCTTATCCGCTGCTGACGATCACGGCGCTGTTCTGGGCCGGAAATTCGATCGTCGGCCGCGCCGCGCGCGATCTGGTGCCGCCCGCGGCCTTGTCCTTCTGGCGCTGGACCTTTGCGCTGTTGCTGCTTCTGCCCCTCGCCTGGCCGCATCTGAAGCGCGACTGGCCCGTGTTGCGGGCGAACTGGCCGATCGTGGCGCTGCTTGGCGCGCTGGCGATCGGGTCGTTCAACCTGCTACTCTACACCGGCCTCCAGAGCACAACTGCGCTCAATTCGATGCTGATCCAGTCGGCGCTCCCGGCGCTCGTTCTTGTAGCGGGCGCGTTGGTTATGGGCGACCGGACAAGCCTGCGTCAGGTCGCGGGGGTGCTGATCTCGCTCATCGGGGTGCTCGCGATCATCGCGCGCGGCGACCCTGCCATGCTGTGGGGTTTACAGCTCAATATCGGCGACGCGATCATCGGCGGCGCGGTGCTGCTGTGGGCTCTCTATTCGGTCCTGCTTCGCCGCCGTCCTGCCGTTCATCCGCTCAGCTTTCTCGCGGCCTCGATTGTCGTCGGGATCGTGGTGATCGTGCCCGTCTATGCGCATGAACTCTGGTCGGGACGGCTGATCGTTCCGGCGATGGGCAGCGCGCTCGCCATCGCCTATGTCTCGATCTTCCCTTCCTTCCTCGCCTATCTTTTCTTCAACCGCGGGGTCGAGCTGATCGGGTCGGCGGCGACCGGACAATATATGAATGTGATGCCGCTGATGGGCGCCGGGCTCGCGATGCTGTTCCTCGGCGAAGTGCTGCACCTGTTCCATATCGCAGGGCTGGCGCTGATCGTTGCCGGGATCGTGGTTGCCGGGCGACCGCCACAGTCTGCGACCGAAAGTTAGGCGAGCGCCTCCTCGACCTGCGCCAGGCGGTCCTTGCCGAAGAATATCTCGCTGCCGACGAAAAAGGTCGGGATGCCGAACACTCCCCGCGCGACCGCGGCCTCGGTGTTGGCGATAAGCTTTGCCTTGATCTCGGGCTCCTGCGTGCGCGCAAGGATCGCGGGGCCATCGAAGCCGTTTGCCGAGAGGAAGGTCGCGATGACCTCGGGGTCGTCCATCTTCAGGCCGTCTTCCCACATCGCGCGGTTCACCGCATCGACATAATCGTCGAGATTGCCTTCGTCGTCGGCGACGATCGCGCCGCGCATGATCGTCAGCGTGTTGACCGGGAAGTGCGGATTGACGCGGAATTTGGTGAGGCCGTGGCGCTCGATGAAGCGCCGCATCTCCAGATTTTCATAGGCGAGCTTTGCCGGTGCGTCGGCATATTGGATCATCGGCGCCTTGTTACCCGTCGCCTTGAAGATGCCGCCGAGCAGGCAGGGGGTGATGATCAGGCCGGCGTCGGTGCGGTCGAGCAGTTCGGGCAGCGCTTTCATACAAAGATAGGCGTTCGGGCTGCCGAAATCGAAGATCAGTTCGAGGCTTTTGCTCACCATTTTTCTCCCCAGGGACGGAGGTCGAGTTCGTGGGTCCATGCACTTTTCGGCTGTTTGTGAAGCATCACATAATTGGCGGCGATGGCGTCGGGATTGAGGATCAGATCCTGCGCTTTGGCATTGTCGAAATCGGGGTGGCGGCCCTTGATGAAATCGGTGTCGATCGCGCCGTCAATGACCGTGTGCGCGACATGGATGCCCTGCGGCCCCAGTTCGCGCGCCATCGACTGAGCGAGCATGCGCAGCGCGGCCTTGGCGCCCGAGAAGGCCGAGAAACCCGATCCCCCGCGCAAAGATGCTGTCGCACCGGTGAAGATGATCGTGCCGCGCCCGCGCGGCGCCATGCGCTTCGCCGCCTCGCGCCCCATCAGGAAGCCGCCGAGGCACGCCATTTCCCAGACCTTGGTATAGACGCGCACCGTCGTCTCGGTGATCGGGAAGTTTACGTTCGCGCCGATATTGAACACCGCGACCTCGACCGGCCCGACCTCGGCCTCGACCTGGTCGAACAGCGCGATCATCGCCTCCTCTTCGCGGGCGTCCGCGGGAAAGGCACGCGCCCGATGCCCCCCGTCGCAGATCGACTGCGCGAGCGCTTCGAGCTGGTCGGCGTTGCGGGTACGGCGGTTGACGCAGGCGGTGAGGCCCTCGGCGGCAAAGGCGCGGGCGATCGCGCCGCCGGTGGCGTCTCCGGCCCCGATGATGACGGCTGCGGGATTCGGCATGCGCGACTCTCCTCTTGCGTCCGATAGTAACTATGATAATCATAGTGACAAGCGATAATTTTGCCGTGGAGTAGAGCGATGCCCAAACGCACCGATCTGTCGGATACATTCTGCCCTGTCGGCCGGTCGGCCGAATTGCTTGGCGACCGCGCGGTGTTGCTGATCCTGCGCGAGCTGTTCTTTGGACGGCGGCGGTTCGAGGCGATCGCGGTGAATACAGGGATTGGCCCGCAGCTTGTCTCCTCCCGGCTCAAGCTGATGGAAGAGCAGGGAGTGGTCGAGCGCCAGGCCTATCAGGCGCGCCCGCCGCGCCACGAGTATCGCCTGACCGCGAAAGGGAAGGATCTGTTCGACGTTCTCTACGCGATGCGGAACTGGGCAGAGCGCTGGGCCTATGCGGCGGGTGAGACGGGGTCAGGCCCGGCGATGCGCTATACCCATCGCGCCTGCGGTGCCGATGTCGGAACGTCGACCGTCTGTCCCGGGTGCGACGAGCCGCTTCGCTACGGCGATCTGAAGGGCGAACCGTCGGAGGCGCTCAGGGCTGAGCTGGCGGGACGGACGGGATAGACGTCCGGCCACGTTGTGATACGCTCTCGTCTCGATGTGAAGGAGGCGAATTTGCGCGGTCGATCTTGGCTCTGCCTTGCTACCCTCTCCGCTTTTTCAATGCCCGCGCATGCGATTCCGCCACCGCCGCCACCACCCGACCCGGCAGCGATGATGGAAGCCGATAGCTTGGCGCACGACCTGCTGGCCGACCTCGACGAGGGAAGTTTACGGTATCGGACGGTTTCCGCAGTGTCCGGCGACGCGCTCAGCTGGCTGGGGACGATCCATCCCGATGTTCGCGAGCCCGCCGTTCGCGACGCATTTTATGCCGCCGTTTCTGCCCGCGCAGGCGCGGTCTGGCCCGAGGAGCGATCCAACATCGAAGCTGCGGTTGGCAATCAGTTTCGGTTTATGTCGGCGGCCGACCTGATCGCCGCACGTGGTTTCATCGAAAGCCCTGCCGGAAAGAATTTTGCCCGGTTGCTTGTAGGCTCCGGCTTCGGCCTGGCCGACCGAGCGGCGGCTGCGGTCCTGTACCGCCGGGTGTTTCCGGAATTTTCGGAGATGCTCGCTGCGGCGCAGAAGCCGGCGGCCGAATAGGCGTCAGGCCTTTTCCAGCGTGCATTGCAGTGGATGCTGGCCCTGCCGGGCGGCGTCCATCACCTGATTGACCTTGGTCTCCGCGACTTCATAGCTGAACACACCGCAGACGCCGACGCCTTGCTGATGGACGTGCAGCATCACCTGCGTCGCCTGTTCGATATCCATGTTGAAGAAACGCTGGAGCACCATCACGACGAATTCCATCGGCGTGTAATCGTCGTTGAGCAGCAGCACCTTGTACATCGAGGGCTTTTTGGCCTTCGCACGGGTGCGCGTCGCGATGCCGACTCCGGGGGTGCCCGGCGAGCCGTCGTCCTTGTCCGCCATGGCGCGGGACGGAAGCGTGGTCGAAACTGGAAACATCATGAACCGGAATATCGCAAGCTGCGGGCGAAGCGCAAGAGGCGCGCGCGCGGATTTTAACCTCTCGTTCGCCAGCCGGCTATCGCACCCTGAAAAACAAGAACCGCCCGCTTCCGTGGAAGCGAGCGGCCTTGGGGGTGTCGGCGCAGGCGGGGAGGGAGGGGGAAGTGCCCGCGCCAACGGAAGTTGAAAGCGCCTTAAGCGGCCTTCAGCTTCGAAGTGATGACCGAAACGCGGTTCGAGATCGGCGCGAAGCTTTCGTTCGTCAGCTTGACGACGAGTTCGCTGGTCTTCGAGGTCTGCGCAACAGCGGCGTCGAAAGCCTTCTTGCTGTTTTCGGCATAGAGCTTGAAGAAGTCGGCCGGGGTCTTGACGGCGGTGTAGCCCTTCAGCGCGGCGGTGGTGTCTTCAAAGCTCTTGCGAGCGAAGGTCACGCCTTCCTGGCCCAGAACTTCCATGTTCTTGGCAGCGATCTTGCCGGCTTCGACCAGCGCTTCGACGTTTGCCTTGTTGAATTCGACGGCTTCTTCAGCGAGCTTGCTGGTCTTTGCCATCGCTTCCTTGGCCTTCTCGTTGAAGTCGGCGGTCAGGGCTTCGGTGCGGGTCTTCGCTTCGTCGGCGAACTTCTTGACGGTGTCGTTCATGGTCTTGAATCCTTTGGTGGCGGCTGCGACCGGCTTCGGTGCGGCCTTGAGGGGCTTGGATGCAATTTTCACGGTCGCCTTCTTGGGGGCGACCTTCTTGGCAACCGCCTTGGGAGCAGCAGCCTTTTTCGCGGCCGGCTTGGCTTTTGCCTTCACCGTCTTGATCTCTGCCGGGGCCGGGGCGGCCTTCACTGCGGCCGGGGCGGCAGTTTCAACCGGAGCGGCGGGAGTTGCCACCGGCTTCGGGGCGGTTTCCAGCGTCGCGGCTTCGAAAGCCTTTTCGGCACTATCCATCTTGGTAGCCATCGGTGTACTCCTCTATGTTGCAGTGCACAATATAGGAGTGGCGCGGCGATTTCAAGGCTATTTTTGTGCACTGCACAAAAATTCTTTCGCCGCGCCCCGAAGACAGGATATTCGCTAGATATTAACGTTGTTTGACATAGCGGCCGGGCGCATCCTCGATCGCCTTTTTCAGACCATTTCCGGGAATTCGCGCGCCCTTTACCGTCGTTTTTGCGCTATCCTGCTGCGAAATCCAGTCGATCCAGTGCGGCCACCAGCTGCCCTTGGTTTCCTCGGCGCCCGCAACAAATTCGTCGAGGGTCGCGGCTTTGCTGTCGCCGGTCCAATATTGATATTTGCCCGCGGCGGGCGGGTTGACCACCCCGGCGATATGCCCTGAACCGGCCAGCAGGAAGGTCTTGGGCCCGGACAAATGGTCCATCAGCCGCCAGACGCTGGCGAGCGGCGCGATATGATCCTCCCGCCCCGCTTGAATGAAAGCCGGGGTTTCGATCTTTTTGAGGTCGATCGGTGTTCCCATGGCCGACAGGCTGTTCGGGATGACCAGGCGATTGTCGCGGTAGAGTTCGACCAGATATTGTCGATGCCACTTCGCGGGCAGGTTCGTCGTATCGCCGTTCCAGTAAAGCAGGTCGAAGGGCGGATAGTCGTTGCCGAGCAGATAATTGCTGACGACATAATTCCAGATCAGATCGCGCCCGCGCAAGCTGTTGAAGGTCGCGGCCATATAGCGGCCGTCGAGGAAGCCCGGCGCCGAAAGCTGCTGAAGCAAGGCCAGATAGCTATCGTCGACGAACATCTTGAGGTCGCCGGCGTGCTCGAAATCGACCTGCGCAGTGAAGAAGGTCACCGACTTGACCTTTTCGGCCTCGCCGCGCGCCGACAGCATCGCGAGCGTCGCCGCGAGGGTCGTGCCCGCTACGCAATAGCCGATGATATGGACGGCAGGGACGTCGAGCGCCGCGCGCACCGTGTCGATCGCATCGACCTGCGCCGCGATATAATCGTCCCAGACGATCTCGCTCATCGACGCGTCGGCCGATTTCCACGACACCATTAACACGCTGATGCCCTGTTCGACCGCCCAGGCGACAAAGCTTTTCGCGGGATTAAGGTCGAGAATGTAGAAACGGTTGATCCACGGCGGGAAGATAAGGAGCGGGACGGCCAGCACCTCCTTCGTCGTCGGTGTGTATTGGATGAGCTGATAAAGATCGGTCTCGTGGATCACCTTGCCCGGCGTCGTTGCGATATTGACCCCGACCTCGAACGCGTCGGGATCGACATGGGAGAGCTGGCCGCGCGACAGGTCGGTCAGCATGTGCTTCAGGCCCTTGAGCAGGCTTTCACCGCGCGTCTCGACCGCGCGCTTGATGACCTCTGGATTGGTGAGCGCAAGGTTGGTCGGCGCCATCGCGTCGGCCATCGCCTTCGCGGCAAATTCCATCTTCGCGCGCGCGGCGGGGTCGGGCCCGTCCAGCTGGCGCGTCGTCGCGAGCATCTGTTCGGCGAGGAGGCCGTAGGTCTGGCGGATCATCGCGAAGACCGGATTAGCGGTCCAGTCGGGATCGGCGAAACGGCGATCCTTTGCCGGCGCTTCCGGGCTGCTGGCGGGGGTCATCGGATTCAAGGTCGCGAGCGAGGTCCAGAAGGCGACGCCCTGGTCCCACATCTTCGACGATTTTTCGGTCCACAGTTTCGTTGCCGGATTGTCGAGCCATTTGGCAGGGTCAAACAGCGCGGCAGCGCTCCCGTTGCCGTCGTTCGCCTGGCCCAGCGCATATTCGAGCATCATTTGCTGCGCGCGGCCGATGACGCTCGTCCAATGCTGCATGTCATCGGGCGACGGCAGGAAGGGGTTGGGAGCCTCGGTCGTGTCGTCTTTGCCCGTATCGCTCATATCTGTTCCTGCTGGTCTGTGCGGATATTATGCCTATAACAAGCCGCGACGCGGCTGGCGAGGTTGCCGCTCGCGTCAATTCAAACGCATACGCAAAGGAGTTGTTCTAGTTTCCCATGTCCGAAGATGAATTCTATCGCATCAAGCGCCTGCCGCCCTATGTCATCGCTGAAGTCAATGCGATGCGTGCGGCCGCCCGCGCCGCGGGAGAGGACATCATCGACCTGGGGATGGGCAACCCCGATCTGCCGCCGCCGGCGCATGTGATCGAAAAGCTGTGCGAAGTTGCGATGAAGCCCGACGCACACGGCTATTCGCAGTCGAAGGGCATTCCGGGGCTCCGGCGCGCACAGGCGAATTATTACGGCCGCCGCTTCAACGTCGACCTCGACCCCGAAAGCGAGGTCGTCGTGACGATGGGGTCGAAGGAAGGGCTCGCCAGCCTTGCGACCGCGATCACCGGCCCCGGCGATGTCGTGCTGGCACCGAACCCGAGCTATCCCATCCACACCTTCGGTTTCATCATCGCGGGCGCGACGATCCGCAGCGTGCCGACGACGCCGAACGAGGATTATTGGCGTGCGCTCGACCGCGCGATGGCCTTCACCGTGCCGCGTCCGTCGATCCTCGTCGTCAACTACCCTTCGAACCCGACGGCCGAGGCCGTCGATCTCGCTTTCTACGAGCGGCTCGTCGCGTGGGCGAAAGAGAATAAGGTCTGGGTGCTTTCTGATCTTGCCTATTCGGAGCTGTATTACGACGGCAACCCGACCCCTTCGATCCTGCAGATTCCGGGCGCGAAGGATGTCGCGGTCGAATTTACCTCGATGTCGAAGACCTATTCGATGGCGGGCTGGCGCATGGGTTTTGCCGTCGGCAACAAGCGCCTGATCGCGGCGATGACGCGCGTGAAGTCGTACCTGGATTATGGCGCGTTCACGCCGATCCAGGCGGCGGCGTGCGCGGCGCTCAACGGGCCTCAGGATATCGTCCAGAAGAACCGCGACCTGTACCAGAAACGACGCGACGTGATGGTCGAAAGCTTTGGCCGCGCCGGTTGGGACATTCCGAGCCCCAAGGCGTCGATGTTCGCCTGGGCACCGCTGCCGCCCGCGCTCAAGGAAATGGGCAGCCTCGAATTTTCGAAGCAGTTGCTCACCCATGCCAAGGTCGCGGTCGCGCCGGGCGTCGGTTACGGCGAGGACGGCGAAGGCTATGTCCGCATCGCGATGGTCGAGAATGAGCAGCGTATCCGGCAGGCGGCGCGGAATATCCGCAAATTTCTGGCGATGCACGGCGTGAACACGCCGTCGGTTGCGGCCGGGGGATGATGCGATGATAAATAGGGACTGTCCCTATTTAATTGCGACGTTGCGATCGGATCGTTCGTCTGCGCCCAAATTAAATGGGGACAGTCCCTATTTATTGGTGTGCCGATGAATCTCGACGCCGGCGCGATTGCGCAGACGATCCAGCTGTCGGTCACGCCGGTGTTCCTGCTGGTCGCGACCGGCAGCTTGCTCAATGTCATCGCCGGGCGTCTCGCGCGCGTCGTCGATCGTTCGCGCAATCTGATGGAGCGCTGGGCGGAGACCGAAGGGCTCGACCATGAACGCATCGTCGCCGAACTGCGCATCGCCGACCGGAGGATGGGGATCATCAACAATTCGATCCTCTCCGCAGTGGCGTGCGGGATCGTCGTCTGCCTGCTCGTTGCGCTGCTTTTTACGCAGGCCTTTACCGGCATCAATCTCGGGGTTGCGGCGTCGTGGGCCTTTGCCGCGGCGATGCTGTTGCTGCTTATATCGCTGATCCTGTTCCTCATCGAGGTCAGGCTGGCGGTGCGCGCGATCCACGTGCCGATGGAACTGCTCGAGCTTGAGGAAATGGGCTGGAAGAAGCGTCGCGGCGGGAAATAGCAACCGACGTCCCTGAGAAGGCGGGGCTGTGGGCGGGCTTTAGGGATGCCAACGATCCCCGCCTTCGCGAGGATGACGAAACCGAATCAGGGCGCGACGCTCGCCCGATAGGTTGGCCTCACCCGTTTCCCGCTCGCCTGTTCATAGGCATAGCCCGCCGCAAGGATGTCCGCATCGCTCCATTTGGGGCCGATGAACGAAATTCCGATCGGCAGCCCGTCGACCGCGCCCATCGGCACGGTCAGGTGCGGATAGCCGGCGACAGCGGGAAGCTGGCTCACGCTCGGGCCGTTATAGCTATCGCCTTTCGCAAGATCGCTGATCCACGCGGGGCCGTTGGTGACCCCGACGATCAGGTCGACATTGTGGGTGTTCAGCAGTCGGTCGATGCCTTCGGGGCCGGCAAGGCGCACCGCTTTTTCCCGGGCAGCGAGATAGGCGGGGCTGTCGAGGCCTCCCTTCGTTTCGGCCAGCTCGAACGTCCCCTGGTCGAACCACTTCAGCTCCTCGGGGTTCGCCTTGTTGAACGCAATGACGTCGGCGAGGGTCCTGGGGGTGGCGGCGTTCGGCAGGCTGCCGAGATAGGTCGCCATGTCGGCCTTGAGTTCTGTGAGCAACACCTCGAATTCGGCGGCCCCGAGGCCCTCGGTGCCCTTGCGGCTGTCCGCGATCTCGACGACCGTCGCGCCCAGTTGGGTCATTTGTTTGAGCGCCGCAGCGAACAGTGCCGCGATGTCGGCGCGGTCTCCGACACGGTCGCGCAGCACGCCGATGCGTTTGCCCTTCAGCGCATCAGGCGATAGCACGGCGGTATAGTCGGTCTTGCGCGCGTCGGCTTCCGCTGTCGCGGGGTCGGCGGGGTCGCTACCGGCGATCGCCGTCATCACCGCCGCTGCATCGCGGACGGTGAGCGTGATCGGCCCCGCGGTGTCCTGGCTGTGGCTGATCGGAACGATGAAAGTCCGGCTGACGAGCCCGACGGTCGGCTTGAATCCCACGATGCCGTTGACGCCGGCCGGGCAGGTGATCGACCCATCGGTCTCGGTGCCGATCGCGAGCGGCGCGAGGCTGGCCGCGACGGCGGCGGCGCTTCCCGAGGATGAGCCGCATGTGTTGCGGTCGAGCGCATGCGGATTCCTGGCGAGCCCGCCGACCGCGCTCCAGCCGCTCGTCGAATTGTCCGAGCGGATGTTCGCCCATTCGCTGAGGTTGGCCTTGCCAAGGATGATCGCGCCCGCGTCGCGCAGCCGCGCGACGATCGGGGCGTCGCGGTTCGTCACATTGTCCTTGAGCGCAAGCGAGCCCGCGGTCGTCGGAAGCGGGCCGGCGGCCTCGATATTGTCCTTCAGCAAAATGGGAATGCCGTGAAGCGGCCCGCGGGCCTTGCCCGCCATGCGCTCGTCGTAAAGGCGCTTCCCCTCGGCGCTGAGGTCGGTCTGCGGCATCGTCGCGATCACGGCGCCGAGCTTGGGGCCATAATCGTCCATCCGTCCGATCCGGTCGAGGTAAACGAGCGCCATCAGGCCTTCATAAATTTGCCCGCTTTCCATCTCGGCCCGCAGCATCGCGGCATCCTTGCCCTCAACTTCGGGAAGTGGTGGAGGCATTGCGGCGGCAGGAGCGATGGCGATCAAGGCGAATGCGGCGAGCAGCGAAAATTTTTGCATGCGCCGCAGGCTGGCAGCCGTAGCGGCAATTGCAAGCGGGGAATTTCGGTTCGCCCCAATGGCGTTGACACCACTCCCTCCGGTCTGCTCCCTTGGCAGCGGGAGATTATAATGACCGATAAAGCTGCCTCGTCGCAGGGCATCGCATCGCCGGCCACCGGCGCTTCCGCGCAAACGCGGACGATGCTGTGGATCCTGCTGATCGTCTATATCTTCAATTTCCTCGACCGGCAGATCGTCAACATCCTCGCGGAACCGATCAAGGCCGACCTCGGGCTTTCGGACACTCAGCTCGGGCTGCTCGCCGGGCCCGCTTTCGCGGTGTTCTATGCGCTGCTCGGCATTCCGATCGCGCGCTATGCCGACAAGGATGGAACGAATCGGGTCCGGCTGATCGCGCTCGCGCTCGCGATCTGGTCGGCGATGACCGCCGTGTGCGGGCTCGCACAGAATTTCGTCCAGCTGTTGTTCGCGCGCATCGGCGTCGGCGTCGGCGAGGCGGGGTGTACCCCCGCCGCACACTCGCTGATTTCGGACAGCGTCGCGCCCGAAAAGCGTTCATCGGCGATCGCTTTCTACGGGCTTGGCGTGCCGATCGGATCGCTGCTCGGGCTGATCATCGGCGGGATCGTCAACGATCTCTACGGGTGGCGTATCGCGCTGATGATGGTCGGCGCGCCGGGCTTGCTGCTCGCGCTTGTCGTGTTGTTCGTGATGCGCGAGCCGCGGCATAGCCGGACCGCCGAAGCCGCGGCGACCGCCGCTGCGGTGACCCGGCTTTCGACCGGCGAAGCGATGCGCGAAATCTTCGCTTCGCGCGCCTTCATCTACATATTGATCGCGTCGTCGGTCGTCGCCTTTCTCGGATATGGCAAGGCGCTTTGGACGATCAGCTTCTTCATCCGCAGCCACGGGCTGTCGACAACCGAAGCGGGGCTGTCGATGGCGGTCGTGCTCGGGCTCGCCGGCGTGTTCGGCACCTGGCTCGGCGGCAAGATGGCGGACAAGTTCGGCGCGCGCGACAAGCGCCACATCCTGACCTTTCCGGCCTTTGGCATGGCGCTCGCGGCGCCGATCCTGTTCCTTGGCTATTTCATGGAGGACTGGCGGGTCGCGGTCGCGCTGCTGATCATTCCGACGATCCTGAACTCGGCCTATTACGGGCCTGCCTATGGCTGTGTGCAGGGGTTGGTGCGTCCGCAGGCGCGCGCCGTGGCCGCCTCGGTCATGCTGTTCGGGCAAAATCTGATCGGGCTCGGTTTCGGGCCGTTCCTGTTCGGCGTGCTGTCCGACGCGCTCGCCCCGGTCGCGGGGCAGGAAAGCGTGCGCTGGGTGCTCTATGGCGCCGCGTGGCTCGGCCTCATCCCCGCTTTCTTCTTCTGGCGTGCGAGCCTCAGGCTCAACGCCGAGCTGAAGTCGGGTTAATAGGGGGGGGCGACCTTCGCGCGCTGCGCCTTGGCGGCGTCGACCCACCAGTTGAGGTCGTCGGCGAAGCGGGGAAAGCTTTTTACCAGTCGCGCGCCATCGTCGCCGACAGGCTTGCCGTCCCCGTCGAACGCTCCACCAATCCGTCCGACGGGCAGAATCGACGACGTCACCGCCATTCCCATCTCGCCGAGTGTATCGCGCCAACCCATCATTGCGCGCACTCCCGACCAGGGGCCAGCCGAGTAACAGGCGATCGCTGCGGGCCGCCAGAACCATTCCTCAAGATAGTGATCGGTGAGGTTCTTGAGCCCCGGCTGCGGCCCCCAATTATATTCGCCGGCGACGAACAGGAAGCCGTCGGCAGCGCGGATCTTACCTGCGAGTTCCTCCATCGCGGGCGGCGCCTCGCCTTTGGGATATTCCTTGTACATGCGGTCGAGCATCGGCAGGTCGACCGCCTTCGCATCGATCAACTCGGCGCTGTCTCCGCGTGCCTTGACCGCGTCGACGATCCATTGCGCAAGCTTGATGCCCTGCCGGTCGCGGCGATAGCTGCCGTAGAAGACGAGGATGTGGCGGGGCATATGGGTTCCTAGGGTTGGATGGTGATCGGGATGCCGTCGGGCACGATATGCCACAGCTGCTTTATTTCGGTGTTTGACAGCGCGATGCAACCGTCGGTCCAGTCGTGCGCGATCGGCGGTCCGGGCCAGGCGTTCGGTTGGCCATGGACGAAGATGTCGCCGCCGGGCGAGCGTCCCTTTGCCTTGGCAAAAGCGCGGTCGGCGGCGTTGGGGTATGATATGCGCAGCGACAGATGATAGGCGCTCGCCGGGTTGCGGCCGTTGATCCGGTATGTTCCCTCGGGCGTGCGCTCGTCGCCCTCGAACTGCTTGTGGCCCGTCGGCGCGTCGCCGAAGCGGATATTCGTGTAGCGGACGATTTCGCGGTTTGCCGCATAGGCGATCAGCACACGCTCGCTCTTGTCGACGAGCAGGCGGTCGGCCTTGGTGCCCATGGGCAGCGGCGGCTGCGAACTTGCGGCGCCGCAGGCGGCGAGGAAAAGGCAGGCAAGGGGCGTGAGGAAGCGCATCGCTCGATCCTACGACTTTGGCGCAGTCCGGCAAGTGGTTGCCAGCACCGAGTTGCCGGCTAAGGTGGGGATGGGGGGATCAACAATATGACCATATATCGCACGCCGGACGCGCGTTTCGAAGCGTTGCCCGACTGGCCATTCGCGCCGAAATATACCGAAATCGCGGACGGGCTTCGCGTCCATTATGTCGATGAGGGCGCCGCCGACGCACAGCCGGTGCTGATGCTGCATGGCGAGCCGACCTGGTCCTATCTCTATCGCCATATGATCGGCCCAGCGGTGGCTGCGGGTTTTCGCGTCGTCGCGCCCGACCTCATCGGCTTCGGCCGCTCGGACAAGCCGCTCGATCGTGGGACGTACAGCTATGCGGCGCAGGTGGCGTGGATGCGACAATGGATCGAGGCGCTCGACCTTAAAAACATCATCCTCGCCTGTCAGGACTGGGGCTCGCTGATCGGGCTGCGTCTTGTTGCCGAAATGCCCGAGCGCTTCTCCGGCGTCGCGCTGTCGAACGGCGGCCTGCCCGAAGGTCAGCCTGCGCCGCGCGCCTTTGCGATCTGGCGCGCCTTTTCGCGCTACAGCCCGGTGTTCCCGATCGGAAAGATCGTCAAAGCCGGCACCAAGCGCGAACTGAGCGCCGCCGAGATTGCCGCCTATGACGCGCCCTTCCCGACGCGGGCATCGAAGGTCGCGGCGCGTATCTATCCGTCGTTCGTGCCGCTGGGCGAGAATGTCGCGGTGCCCGATCAGAAGCGGGCATGGGCGGCGCTGGAGGCGTTCGACAAGCCGTTCCTGTGCTGCTTCTCTGACGGCGACCCGATCACGCGCGGCGGCGATGCGCTGTTCACCGCCCGCGTTCCGGGGACGCAGGGCGTCGCGCACCGCACGTTGAAGGGCGGTCACTTCATCCAGGAAGACGACCCGGCGGGCTTCGTCGCGGCGATCCGCGACGTGGCGACCGCTGGGGCGGTCGTCAGTCGCTGAACGGATCGCGGATCAGGATCGTATCCTCGCGCTCGGGGCTCGTCGACACGAGTGCGATCGGGGTTTCGATCAGCTCCTGAACGCGCTGGATATATTTGATCGCCTGCGCGGGCAGGTCGGCATAGCTGCGCGCGCCTGCGGTCGATTCGTGCCAGCCGTCCATTTCCTCGTAGATCGGCTCGACCTCGGCCTGGTCGGCCGAATGCGCCGGGAAATAGTCGAGAATCTTGCCGCGCAGGCGATAACCGGTGCAGATGCGGATCGTGTCGAAGCCGTCGAGCACGTCGAGCTTGGTGAGCGCGATGCCGGTGACGCCCGATACCGCGCAGCTTTGGCGCACGAGCACCGCGTCGAACCAGCCGCAGCGGCGCTTGCGCCCGGTGACGGTGCCGAATTCATGGCCGCGTTCGCCAAGCTTCTGGCCGATCGCGTCCTCGAGCTCGGTCGGGAATGGGCCGCTGCCGACGCGCGTCGTATAGGCCTTGGCGATGCCCAGCACGAAGCCGACTGCCGAGGGGCCGAGGCCCGAGCCGCTCGCGGCGGTGCCGCTGACGGTGTTGCTGCTGGTGACGAAGGGATAGGTGCCGTGATCGACGTCGAGCAGCACGCCCTGCGCGCCCTCGAACAGGATGCGCGCCCCGGCCTTGCGCACCTTCTTGAGGCGCTTCCACACCGGCTGCGCATATTCGAGGACATAGTCGGCGATTTCGGTGAGGTCGGCGACCAGGCGCTCGCGATCGATCGGCGGCTCGCCGAAACCGGCGCGCAGTGCGTCGTGATGCGCGGTCAGGCGGTCGAGCTGGGGCTCAAGCTTGTCGAGGTGGGCGAGGTCGCAGACGCGGATCGCGCGGCGACCGACCTTGTCCTCATACGCCGGGCCGATGCCGCGCCCGGTGGTGCCGATCTTGCCCGCGCCCGCCGCGGTTTCGCGCAGCGCATCAAGGTCGCGGTGGAACGGCAGGATCAGCGCGCAATTGTCGGCGATCGCGAAATTCTCGGGATTGATCGCAACGCCCTGACCGCGCAGCTTGGTGATCTCGTCGCGTAGCGCCCAGGGATCGAGGACGACGCCGTTGCCGATGATCGACAGTGTCCCGGTGACGATCCCTGACGGCAGCAACGACAGCTTGTACACCTGTTCGCCGACGACCAGCGTATGACCGGCGTTATGGCCGCCCTGGAAACGCACCACGGCGTCGGCGCGGCTGGCGAGCCAGTCGACAATCTTGCCCTTGCCCTCGTCGCCCCATTGCGACCCGATGACGGTAACATTTGCCATGATGCTGTCCTGCTGAACTGGGCCCCAAAACGACAGGCGCGGCCCGGCGCGGCCTTAGCGGATTTGGCCGGAGAGGCAACCCAAAGCGGGATGATTTTGCGACATTTGCGGGCGAGATTGATACGGCTGCGACAATGGAGATGGGCGATGAGGAAACAAAGCTGGTTTGGATATGTCGCACTGGCGACCTTCGCGGTCACGAGCGTGAGCGTGCAGGCACCCTTCGCCGACGCGCGCGAGAAGATGCGCGACCGACTGCGCGAGCGGCTAGCCGAGCGTATGGGGGCGGATGAGGGCCCCAAGGTGCCCGGCAGCGAGATGATTTCCTATGGCAGCGACACGTTGCAGGCGCTGGACGTCTGGCGCGCCAAGGGGACGAACGGACCGGCGCCGCTGGTCCTGTTCGTCCATGGCGGCGGGTGGAAACGCGGCAGCAAAGACAATGCGACGGGGCGCTTCAAACCCGAACATTATCCTGCGGCTGGTTACACCTTCGCCTCGATCAATTATCGGCTCGTGCCCGCGGCGACGGTCGAGCAGCAGGCGGCCGATGTCGCAAGCGCGCTGAAGGCGCTGGTCGACCGTGCCGATACGCTTGGCATCGACCGGCGGCGCATCGTGCTGATGGGGCATAGCGCGGGCGCGCATCTGGTGGCGCTGGTCGGGACTGACGAACGCTATCTGAAAGGCGTCGGCCTGTCCTTTGCCGACATCTCGGGCGTAATCCCGATCGACGGGGCGGCCTATGATGTGGCGGCGCAGATGAAGGATGGTCCCCCGATCATGCAGAAGACCTATGCGCAGGCGTTCGGGACAGATCCGGCACGGCAAAAAGCGGTTTCGCCGACGTCACAGGCGGGTGCGCCGAACGCGCCCGACTTCCTGCTCCTCTATGTTCAGCGCGCCGACGGCGTGCGGCAGGCGAAGGCGTTGGGCGCAGCTCTTGAAACTGGCGGAAGCCGCGTCGAGCACGGGAGCTTTCCCGGCGAGGGGCTGAAGGGTCATGCCGAAATCAACCGCAGCCTTGGCGATCCCGCTTATGCGCCGACCGCGACGGTCGATACGTGGCTGAAACGCGTATTCGGGCGTTAGAATCTCGTCATTGCGAGCGTAGCGAAGCAATCCAGAACGGGGTAGGACGCTCTGGATTGCTTCGCTACGCTCGCAATGACGTCTGAGTAGAGTGAGGATATGCCGCTATGACCAACCCCGACGCGCCCTATCACGCCCATATCTATTATGACCCCGCCGAGCGGCCCGCCGCTGCGGTGCTGCGCGATGCTTTCGGCAACGACCCCGCGATCCTGTTTGTCGGCGCGATGACCGATGGCGCGGCGGGGCCGCATCCGATCGCGCAATATGAGGTGCATTTTCTCGGTGGAGCGGTTCCAGCCGTGATCGCGGCGATCGAGGCGACGGGGCTTCGGGCGCTGGTGCATCCGCTCACCGACGACGATCTCGCCGATCATACGATACTAGGGCACTGGATCGGCGAACCCGTCGAACTCGACGTGACGGTGCTCGATCCGACCGGGGTCAACCAGGGCATCCCGCGTTTCGGAATTTCTGACTTTTAGACTTCGACCGGTCCATCGGGGCCGAGGCGCCAGCCGCAACCGAGCGCGCGCGCATCGTCGCTTTCGGACAGTGCCGCGACCGTCTGCCAGTCGTCGGCACGCAGGCTCGCCGCGAGTGCGGGGTCGTGGCCGAGCGGCAGGAAGATGCGGCGGTCGGCGTCATCTTCGGCGCCGAGCCCCGCATCGATCAGCGGATCGGGGTAGAGCGAGAAGCCGACGGCCGATTCTTCCTGCTCGCCGACCGGGATCGAATAGCCGCCGCCGCGACCGACTGCATCGCCTTGCCCCGGAACGAAAATCTGGAAGCCGAACCAGCTTTGATAGGCGAAGCCGTGGCGCTCGGTGGGGTCAAGCGTCAGCGTGACACGCTCGCGCACTGGCGCCGCGATGGCTTCGAGCGCGTCGATGCGTGCGGTCAGCACGCCGGTGGTGTCGAAAACGCGGAGGTCGGCAATCGCCTGATCGAACGGACCCGTGGCGCGGAGCAGCGGCAGATAGGCTTGAGCACCCAGCCGGGTCAGCGCGCCGGCATCCTTGGCGTCGAGTTCGTCGCGGAGCTGCTGGATATCGACATCGACGGGGAGCGGGCCGCTGGCGAGCAGATCGACGACGTCGGGCAGGGTGAAGTCGATCGTGACGGGGCCGATGCCTGCGGCTTCCAGCGCGTCGATCGCGACGGTGACGATCTCGCGCGCCGCGGCGACGCTGTCGCTGCCGATCAGTTCGGCGCCGACCTGCAGCATCTCGCGCGCGGGGCGCAGCTGGCTCGCGCGGAGTTTGACCACCTGTCCGGCGTAGCAGAGGCGCAGCGGGCGCGGCGCCTTGGCGAGCAGCGAGGTTGCGATGCGGCCGACCTGCCGCGTGATGTCGGGCCGCAGCGCGAGCGTGCGCTGCGACACCGGATCGGTGAAGCGGAGGAGGTCGCGGGTGCTGCGGTCGTCTTCACCGCCCAGCGTCTCACGAAATTCTGCGAGCGGCGGCGACACGCGGCCATAACCATGCGCGCGCATCGCATCGACGAGCGCGCGGGTCACGCGCGACGCGGCCTCCGCCTGTTGGGGAAGGCGATCGCGCAGCCCTTCGGGCAGCAGGGCAGGGGCCTTGGTCATGCGTGCGGCCTTAGGCGGGTGGCGGGAGCGTTTCAACCGCTCCCGCCGGATGATCAGAACTTCAAACCCTTCACCGTCTTCACACCGGGAAGCTGGCAGAGCTGCCACAGCAAAGGCTCTGGCATCGGCGAATCGAGCGACAACAGCAGCACCGCTTCGCCCCCGGCTGCGCGGCGGCCAAGATGGAAGGTGCCGATGTTGAGCCCGGCTTCGCCAAGCGCGGTGCCGATGCGGCCGATGAAGCCCGGCGCATCTTCGTTGACGATATAGAGCATGTGACCGTCGAGGTCGGCCTCGACCTTGATGCCGAACATCTCGACAAGGCGCGGATCGCCGTTGCTGAACAAGGTTCCGGCAACCGAGCGGTCGCCATCGCTGGTCGCGACGGTGACGCGGACGAGCGTGTGGTAGTCGCCGTCGCGGTCGTGGCGAACCTCACGAACGTCTAGCCCGCGTTCGCGAGCGAGATGCGGCGCGTTGACCATGTTCACGCTGTCCGAGTAGCGGCGCATCAGGCCGGTGAGCACCGCGGCGGTGATCGGCTTGAGGTTGAGTTCGGCGGCGGCGCCCTCGACTTCGACCGAGATGGTGGTGAGATTGTCGTGCGCGAGCTGGCCGACGAGGCTGCCGAGCTTTTCGGCGAGGCTCATATAGGGGCGCAGCTTCGGAGCTTCCTCGGCCGACAGGCTTGGTACGTTGAGTGCGTTGGTGATGCCGCCGGTGAGCAGATAGTCGCTGATTTGCTCAGCGACCTGAATGGCGACGTTGACCTGCGCTTCGTCGGTAGAGGCGCCCAAATGCGGGGTGCAGATGAAGTTCGGCGCGCTGAACAGCGGATGATCGGCCGCCGGGGGTTCCTGCGCAAACACGTCGAGCGCCGCGCCCGCAACCTGACCCGACTCCAGTGCATCCTTCAATGCCGCTTCGTCGATCAGCCCGCCGCGCGCGCAGTTGATGATGCGCACGCCCTTCTTCGCCTTGGCGATATTTTCGGCCGACAGGATGTTGCGCGTCTGGTCGGTCAGCGGCGTGTGCAGCGTGATGAAGTCCGCCTTGGCGAGCAAGGTGTCGAGATCGGCCTTTTCGACGCCGAGTTCGATCGCGCGCTCGGGGGTCAGGAAGGGATCGAAGGCGACGACCTTCATGCGCAGCCCCAGCGCCCGCTCGGCGACGATGCTGCCGATATTGCCGCAGCCGATCAGGCCGAGCGTCTTCGACGTCAGCTCGACGCCCATGAAGTCATTCTTCGGCCATTTACCAGCCTGGGTCTTGGTATTGGCTTCCGGAATCTGACGGGCGAGGGCGAACATCATCGCGATAGCATGCTCGGCGGTGGTGATGCTGTTGCCAAAGGGCGTGTTCATCACAATGACACCCTTCTTCGACGCCTCGGGAATGTCGACATTGTCGACACCGATCCCGGCGCGGCCGACGACCTTCAGGTTCGTCGCGGCGGCAAGGACGTCGGCGGTGACTTTCGTGGCCGAACGGATCGCGAGGCCATCATAGTCGCCGATCATCGCGATCAGCTCTTCCTTGGTCTTGCCGGTGATTTCGTCGACCTGAATCCCGCGCTCCTTGAAGATCGCGGCGGCTTTGGGGTCCATTTTGTCGCTGATGAGGACTTTGGGTGCAGTCATTTCGATATTCCTATTTTTCGTCACCCCCGCGAAGGCGGGTGCCCCGCTTTCTTGTTCGCTGCTGGGCGTAACTCGGAAAAAGCGGGATTCCCGTCTTCGCGGGGGTGACGATTGAGAGATTAGGCGGTGAGGCTCGCGTAAGCCCAGTCGAGCCAAGGCCCGAGCGCTTCGATATCGGCGGTGTCGACGGTCGCGCCGCACCAGATGCGAAGGCCCGGAGGCGCGTCGCGGTATCCCGCGATGTCATACGCCGCGCCTTCGGCTTCGAGCAGCCCCGCGAACTTTTTGATGAAGTCCTCGTCGGCCCCTGCAACCGACAGGCAGACCGACGTCTTCGAGCGGCTGGCCGGATCGGCGGCGAGGTGGCTCAGCCATTCGCGGTCGGCGACGATCTTGTCGAGCGCGGCGGCGTTCGCATCGCTGCGTGCTTTCAGGCCGTCGAGGCCGCC
Source organism: Sphingopyxis sp. (assembly GCA_051861185.1). Classification (GTDB taxonomy): domain Bacteria; phylum Pseudomonadota; class Alphaproteobacteria; order Sphingomonadales; family Sphingomonadaceae; genus Sphingopyxis. The sequence continues at coordinate 64,189 of JBIMKQ010000004.1, read as the reverse complement.
GAGCGACTTCGCCCATTCGAGCGCGAAGATCGAATCTTCGACCGCGAGCATCGACGGCGTGTTGATCGTCTCGCCCCTGAACACGCCCTCGGCGAGCGCGCCCTTCGAGATGAGGCGGAACACCTTCGGCAGCGGCCAGGCGGGGGTGTGGGTTTCGAGCCGTTCGACTGCGCGGGGGCCGAGGATCAGCACGCCATGGGCGCCTTCGCCGCCGAGCACTTTCTGCCAGCTGAAGGTCGCGACGTCGATCTTGTCCCACGGCAGGTCATAGGCGAACACCGCGCTGGTCGCGTCGGCGAAGGACAGGCCTTCGCGGTCGTCGGCGATCCAGTTGCCGTCGGGCACGCGCACACCGCTGGTGGTGCCGTTCCAGGTGAAGAGCACGTCGTTCGACCAGTCGACCTGCGTGAGGTCGGGAAGCTGGCCGTAATCGGCGCGGATGACGGTCGGATCGAGCTTGAGCTGCTTTGCGGCGTCGGTGACCCAGCCCTCTCCGAAGCTCTCCCAAGCGAGCGTCGTGACGGGGCGGGCGCCGAGCATCGTCCACATCGCCATTTCAAAGGCGCCGGTGTCGCTGCCCGGAACGATACCGATGCGGTGGGTGTCGGGGAGCTGGAGCATCTCGCGCATCAGGTCGATGCAGAGCTGCAGACGCGTCTTGCCGATCTTGGCGCGATGCGAGCGTCCAAGCGATTCGGTTGCGATTTTTGAGGCATCCCATCCGGGCGGCTTTGCGCAGGGGCCGGAGGAGAAATAGGGGCGCGCAGGGCGCAATACTGGTGTCGGCACTTCAGTCATTATAGTCTCTCCTTGCAGAGAGCTCGCGCGGCGTTGGGACCGCGTGGCCCGGCGCCGCGTTTAGGGTCACTCGCGCAACTGTCAAACAAATTGCATGGACCGCGCGAAATTTTCGACGAGCCGAGGAAAAGGTATACGACTTGTTAACCATATTGTCGGTAATTTGACGCCATGGCGATCCCCGCGTTCTTGAAACCCCGGATTTTGGTTGCCGCCACGGCGGCGCTGGCGCTGTCGGCTTGTTTCGGCGCCCCGGAGGTGATGAAGAATGGCGGCGGGAAGCGGCCCGCCGCAAGCAAGCCCAGCCGCCCTCAAGCCGTTGGTACGCCGTCCTTCACCAGCGCCGAAGCGCAGCAATGCGCGTTCGATCTCAAACAGGCCGGGGTGCGCTTCACGCCGCTCGCCAATCAGGATCATGGCGGCGGCTGCACTTCGATCGATTCGGTGAAGCTTCTCGATATCGGCACCCCGGTGTCGAACCTTGGCGCCATGACCTGTCCGCTCGCGAAGAATTTCGCGGCATGGGCGCAATATGCAGTGAAACCTGCGGCGCGGAAATATCTCGGGCAAGAGGTCGTGAAGATCGAGACCTTCGGCACCTACAGCTGCCGCAACATCTATGGCGGCCGCTCGGGCCGGATGTCGCAGCATGCGTTTTCGAACGCGATCGACGTGTCGGGCTTCGTGCTCGCCGACGGTCGCCGGGTCATGCTCGACGGCGGATGGACGGGCGACAAATCGTCGCAGGATTTCCTCCGCGCGCTGCACAAATCGGGCTGCCGCCGCTTCGGCACCGTGCTCGGCCCCGACTATAATGCGGCGCACTATAATCACTTCCATTTCGACATGAGCGGCAATGGCTACTGCCGCTGAGCTTGGCAATCCGGCTCGCAGCGGCTAGCTGCGAGGGAATGACAACAGACAAACAACCCCATCGTTCGCGTTTTCACAAAGCCAAGGAAGACGCCAGGTTCGCCAAGCAGGCGGTGTCGACCCCGCAGACGCAAAGTCCGGCGTACCGGCTGGCGTTTCAGGACACCGAATTTCTGCTACGCGAAGATTTGCGCCCGGTGCGCTTCCAGCTCGAACTGCTGAAACCCGAATTGATGCTCGACGAGGCGAAGATCGAGTCGATGCTCGTCATCTATGGCTCGGCGCGTATTCCGTCGCCCGATACCGCGCAGGCCGTGCTCGATGCGGCGCGTACGCCCGAGGAACAGCGGATCGCCGAGCGCCTCGCGGCCAAGGCAAAATATTATGAGGAAGCACGCAAGCTGGCTCGGATCGCGAGCCAGGTGCCGCCCGACGAGAACGGCTGCCGCAACTTCGTCGTCTGTTCGGGCGGCGGGCCGTCGATCATGGAGGCCGCGAATCGCGGCGCCGACGATGAAGGCAAGGAATCGGTCGGGCTGAACATCGTGCTGCCGCACGAGCAGGCGCCGAACCGCTATGTCACCCCCGACCTCAGCTTCCAGTTCCACTATTTCGCGCTGCGCAAGATGCACTTCCTGTTGCGCGCGCGCGCGGTCTGTGTGTTTCCGGGCGGGTTCGGGACGTTCGACGAGACGTTCGAGTTGCTGACGCTGATCCAGACCGGCAAGATCAAGCCGATTCCGATTGTCTTGTTCAGCGAGGAATTCTGGACCCGCGTCGTTAATTTCGATGCGCTGGTCGAGGAAGGCGTCATCAGCCAGCGCGACCTCGCGCTGTTCCACTTTGTCGAAACCGCCGAAGAGGCGTGGAAGATCATCCAGGATTTCTACGGCGACGTGCAGCATCCGGACTGACGATAAATTCCTCCCTGTCGCTCCGCGACAGGGAGGATCAAATCACTTCGACTGCTCTTCCAGATACAGGATCAGCGCCTTGCGGTCGGTATCGTCAGGAATTCCTGCAAACGCCATCCTTGTGCCCGGCACCGCCATCATCGGCTGTTTGAGATAGGAGCCAAGCGCAGCTTCGTCCCAGACGCCGCCCTTGGCCTTCATCGCGCCCGAATAGGAAAAATCGGGGTGCGATGCGACCGCGCGGCCGACCACGCCATGCAGGTTGGGGCCGATGCCGTTTGCGCCGCCCTTGTCGATCGTGTGGCACGCGACACAGCGTCGGAACACCTGTTCGCCCATAGCAGCGGTCGGCGCGACGGTCGGGGTTTCGACCGCTGGCTCGCTGGCGGGGGGCGCATCGGCCGGCGTTTCGCCCTTGCCGCAACTGGCGAGCGTCAAGGCGCCCGCCAGCAGGACGGGCGCGAGGCGCATTATTTCTTGGCTTCGGCCGGAGCCGGGGCCGCAGCGGCGGGCGCGCCGGCTGCCGGAGCGGCGGCGGCGCCTTCGGCGGGGGCCGCCGCAGCGCCTTCGGCGGCAGGCAGCGGCAGGTTCGAACCCTGGCTGTTCAGATAGACGATCAGGTTCGCGCGATCTTCGGCGCTGCCGAGGCCGGCGAACGACATTTTGGTGCCCGGCGCATATTTACGCGGGCTCTTCAGCCATTCGTCCATCCCGGCGAAGTCCCAATTGCCTGCTACGCCCTTGAGCGCCGCCGAATAGGCGAAGCCCGGGACATGGCCATGTGGTTTGCCAAGCGCGCCCCACAGATTCGGACCAATGCCGTTGGCGCCGCCGGAAGCGATGGTGTGGCACGCGGCGCATTTTGCGAACACGGCCTCACCTTTCACCGGATCGGCGGCGGCGAGCAGATTGGGAAGCGGTACAGCCGAATCGCCGCCGCCCGCGCCGCCTTCGGCGTCTTCGATCGGATAACCGGGCTTTTCAGGATTGTGGCTGGCAAACAACATGCTCGACCCGACCGTCAGGCCCAGCGCGCAAATGCCGGCAAACAGCACCCATCCGGCAATAGTGTTGTTGCGATTGTCCATGCTCATGCAGCCCCGTTAACGGACGCCCGCTTGCCGGGCGCATATTTGATTTGGACGCTCCCTTACTGGCGCGGCGACGGCGGCGCAAGGGGATGAAATCGGGCGACGACAACAGAGCGCGCCGGTTGCGCGCTCGCGGCGGGGCCGCTATGCGCCGCCGCTCCAGCGTGGGAAGGCAATCATGGGCAGCTATTCGGCTTCGGCACAGCATCTGGTCGACGAAATGCGGGCGGCGGCGCTCGCCGAGCCGACGCGCGGCTTGGCGTTCCAGGGGGCGCCTGGCGCGAACAGCGATCTGGCCGCGCGCGAATATGACGCGAACTCGCTACCGATGCCCTGCTATGCCTTTCAGGACGCCATCGACGCGGTGCGCGACGGCCGTGTCGATCGCGCGATCATTCCGATCGAAAACAGCCTGCACGGCCGCGTTGCCGACATTCATTTCCTGCTCCCCGAATCCGGTCTGTCTATCGTCGGCGAGCATTTCCTGCCGATCCGCTACGGCTTGATGAGCCGTGACCTCGGGCCGGTGACACGCGCGATGAGCCACGAACAGGCGCTCGGCCAATGTCGCCACTGGCTGCGCGCGAACAATATCGCGCCCGTCGCGCACAGCGACACCGCGGGCGCCGCCGCGTGGGTGGCCGACAGCGACGAGGTCGGCCTCGCCGCGCTGGCGCCGCCGCACGCCGCCGAACTCTATGGGCTGACGCTGCACGGCACCGGCATGGAGGACGCCGATCATAATACGACGCGTTTCGTCGTGCTGGCGCGCGAGCCGCTGGCTGACCTCGCGGCGCTCGACGGGCCGGTGATGACCACGTTCATGTTCGAGGTGAAGAATATTCCGGCCGCGCTTTACAAGGCGCTTGGCGGCTTTGCGACCAACGGCGTCAACATGACCAAGCTCGAAAGCTATCAAACGGGTGACAGCTTTGCTGCGACGCAATTTTATTGCGATATCGTCGGCGCTCCGGGCGACGAGCGGATCGACCGTGCGCTCGAGGAACTTGATTTCCAGACGAAATCGTTGCGGCTGCTTGGCACCTATGCGCAGGCGCGCGCGCGCCGCTGAACCTTATCTGTTAACCGCCGCGGCGACGAAGCATCCGGGCAGTCGCCGACGTCTGGACGATGAATAACGTCACCAGAATGCTGGATACCACAAGCGCGAACAGATCGAAGGGCGAGAAATTGGTGCCGGTGATGTCGCGCCCGCCGACGATCGGCATCAGCGCGGTCATCGCCATCAGCATCAGCCGCAGCTCGGTCGGCCCGCCCGCCATATAGGACAGGCGAAACTCGCCGACGACCTTGGCGGCGATGAAGGTGTGGATCGAGAGCAGGAAATAACCGATGACAGCCATCAGCGCGACGTCGAGCCGCATATAGGGGCTCATCCCGATCGCACTGATCATCAGCAGAGTCGCGAGCGCGTCGACGCTATGGTCGACGAAATAGCCATAATTGGGCCGCTCGATGCCGCGCCAGCGCGCAAGGCTGCCGTCGAGCGAATCGCCGAACCAGTTGACGATATAACCGACGAGCGAGAGGCCGAGCCATTCGCTGTCGAACCAGCTGAGGACGTAGCCCGCGGCGACGAGCACCGCGCCGGCGAAGCCGAGCGTCGTGAGCTGGTCGGGGGTGACCCAGCCGGGAAGGCGCGCGCAAAGCCAATTGAGAAGGCGGCGCTCGCTGCGGGCGAGGATATTCTGCTGGATACGCACCGGCGCCTTGGCGACGGGTTCGAACTTGCTCATGTGGACCCTTTGTCGGTGGCTGTCACAAAGGCGCCAACCATATGTCATGGGTTCGTCATAGAGACAAAGTTCCGTGTGCGAAAGGGCATGACGTTCGGCGCGGCGCGTCGGGGTGCCGGTCAGTCCCGCCGCGGGTCAATTTCGCCCGCTTCGCGTGGCGCGGTATTTGGCGCTCCGATACATCATTGATATGCAGGCCGACATACCGATGGCGCGGGGGGATCATGGCCGAGTTTTCGATCAGGCATATTGCGCGGCACGGCTTTGGCGGTCTGTTTCACGCTCGCGGCCGCGACGGCCGGATGCAATTCTGGATGTTTGGCGCGCTGGTCTTCGCACCGCTGATCGTCGTGCAGTTTGCCGCGCAGATCGTGCTGACCTTTCCGTCCTTCGATGAAATGGTCGCGGCCGCTCCCGGAGAAGGGATGGCTAACGCGAAGATTTTCGAAGCCCAGATGCAAGGTCTCGTCACGTCGGCCTATGTGAATATCGGCCTCTATTTTCTGGGGTCGGTGCTGTTGCTTGCGGCGGCGGCGCGGCGCCTGCACGACCGCGGGCGCAGCGGTTGGTGGGCGCTGATCCTGCCGCTCGGGCTATTTGCTACGGGGCTGGGTCAGGCCGAAAAAATGGCTGCGGCGACCAAACGCGTGCCTGCGATGCTGGCGGAGCTGGAACGGCAATCGGCCCCGGACGCGAGCGCGATGTTCGATTGGGTGACCAAAGCCAATGCGTACCCGGACGGCCCCAACTGGCTTGCAGTCGTCGGCTCTCTGCTGCTGTTGGGGCTTCTGATCGATTTGGCGTGCGCGGGTACCAGTGGCCCGAATCGCTTTGGATCTGCACCCGAATAGGCTCGCACGGCGGCTTCAGTCCTGCCAGGGACCGATTTCGCCGACCTCGCCGATCGTGCGGTAACGCACCGCCTCGTCGATCCACGCCACCTCCCACATCGGTGCAGGGCGCGCCCATTCGCCGATCACGAACAGCGGCAGCTTGTGGGTGGCGACAAAGGCGAGATCGTCGGGAGTCGGCCCGGGAACCGTCGTTTCCGACCGCTGATGCAAGCGGACGACCGCAAGCGTCGTGGCCGGCGGTGCCGGCAGGGACTGGCGCGCGGGAAAGCCGATGCTTGCGGCAATCACCGGAAAACCTTTGTCGTCGCGCGCAACCAGCAAAACCTTGTCGGCGGTGGCATAAGGTCCGCCGACGGGCCGGCCCACGACCTTGCGTCCCGCGATGGCCGCGAATTCGCGCAAATCGGTATCGGCGACAGGAGAGCGGCGCGCAGGCGAGGTTGCCGCTGCGGCTGCCGGAGGCGCCGCGACGGGATCGGCGGCGAGCGCCGCGACGAACAGCAGGGCTGCGATCAATGCGCTTCGCCCCAGCTCTTGCCGATGCCGACCTCGACCTCGAGCGGCACCGAGAGCTTGAGCGCGGGCTCGGCGGCGCCCGACATCACCCTGCGGATCACCGCGCCGGCGGCTTCTGCCTTGCCTTCGGGGGCTTCGAACACGAGTTCATCGTGCACCTGGAGCAGCATCTTCACGTCGGACAGGCCCGCATCCGCCAGCGCCTTCGGCATCCGCGCCATCGCGCGCTTGATCAGGTCGGCGCTGGTGCCCTGGATCGGCGCATTGATTGCAGCACGTTCGCTGCCCGCGCGTTCGTTCTGGTTCGCGGCCTTGATGCGCGGGAACCAGGTTTTTCGGCCGAACAAGGTCTCGGTGTAACTCTTCGACCGGACGCTTTCGAGCGTGTCGGTGATATAGTCCGAAATGCCCGGGAAGCGCTCGAAATAGCGTGCGATCAGCGCTTGGGCCTCGTCGGGGGTAATTTCGAGGCGGCCCGCCAGCCCCCAGCGCGAAATGCCATAGAGGATCGAGAAATTGACCGTCTTCGCCTTGCCGCGCGTGTCGCGGTTGCTCTCGCCGAACAATTCGATCGCGGTCGCGCTGTGGATGTCCTGCCCCTGCGCGAAGGCTTCCTTGAGTTCCGGGACGTCGGCCATATGTGCCGCGAGGCGGAGCTCGATCTGGCTATAGTCGGCGGCGATCAGGACATGCCCCGGTGCCGCGATGAACGCGTCGCGGATCTGGCGCCCGGTCTCGGTACGGATCGGGATGTTCTGGAGGTTCGGATCGGTCGACGACAGGCGACCCGTCTGCGCACCGACGAGGCTATAGCTGGTGTGCACACGCCCGGTCGTCGCATTGATCTGCTGCTGCAGCGCGTCGGTATAAGTCGATTTCAGCTTTGCGAGCTGGCGCCATTCCAAAATCTTGCGCGCGATCGGCACGCCGTCGCGTTCCAGTCGCTCAAGCTCGCTGAGGTCGGTCGACCAGTCGCCCGACTTGCCCTTGCGCCCGCCCTTCAGGCCAAGCTTGTCGAACAGGATTTCGCCGAGCTGCTTCGGGCTGCCGATCGCAAAGGGCTGGCCCGCAAGCTCGTGAATCTCGCCCTCGATCCGCAGCATTTCGGTCGCGAATTCGCCCGACAGCTTCGCCAGATAATCGCGGTTCACCATGATGCCGGCGCGTTCCATCCCCTCGACGATCGAGGCGAGCGGACGGTCGACCATTTCATAGACGCGCGTTCCGCCCTCGACCGGAAGGCGCAGTTTCAACAGCTTCCACAGCCGCAGCGCGACGTCGGCATCCTCGGCGGCATATTCGGTCGCGCGGTCGAGTTGCACTTCGGCAAAGCTGATCTGCGATTTGCCCGAACCGCACATGTCCTTGAAGGTCAGGCAGGTATGATCGAGATGGAGTTTCGCCAGCTCGTCGAGGCCGTGCTGATGCTTTCCGGCGTCGAGCGCGAAGCTCATCACCAGCGTGTCGTCATAGGGCGCGACGGTCACGCCATGCTGCGCGAGCACGCCGATGTCATATTTGAGGTTATGCCCGACCTTCAGCACCGCGTCGTCGGCGAACAGCGCCCCGAGCCGCGCGATCGCGACGTCGATCGCGATCTGATCGGGCTTTTCGGCGAACATATCGGTGCCGCCATGACCGAGCGGGATATAGCAGGCGCGGCCGGGCGCGGTCGCCATGCTGACGCCGACCAAGCGGCCGGTAACGCTGTCGAGGCTCGCCGTCTCGGTATCGACCCCGACGACATGCGCGGCGCGCGCTTCGGCGATCCAGCGGTCGAGCGCTTCCACGGTTGTCACGCACTCATAGGCGGACCGGTCGATAGGCGGCATTGCGGGCAGCGTCGGTGTCGAGGGCCCGGCGGGCGTGGCAACCGGCGCGGCATTGGCGCGCGGGAAGGTCGGCGGGCCGCCCGGCGTGGCGCCGAGATCGAGTTTGGCCGACAGCGAGCGGAAGCCATGTTCGTCGAGGAAGGTTTTGAGCGGCAGCGGCGGGATGGACCCTAGCTTGAGGTCGTCGAGCGCATCCATCAGCGGCACGTCGCGCTTCAGCTCGACCAATATCCGCGAGAGCCGCGCCATATCCGCATGTTCGATCAGATTGTCGCGCAGCTTCGACGCCTTCATCGTCTCGGCGCCTGCCAGCGCTTTTTCGAGGTCGCCATATTCGACGATCAGCTTGGTTGCGGTCTTCGGCCCGACCCCGCGCACGCCGGGGACATTATCGACGCTGTCGCCCATCAGTGCGAGCACGTCGCCGACGAGGTCGGGTCCGACGCCGAACTTCTCGTCGACCGCCTCCAGCCCAAGGCGGACATTTTTCATCGTATCGAGCATGTCGACCTGCGGCCCCTCTGCGGGCTCGCGGATCAGCTGCATCAGATCCTTGTCGCTGCTGACGATGGTGACGTCCCACCCCGCGGCGACGGCCGCCTCGGTATAGCTTGCGATCAGATCGTCGGCTTCGAAACCTTCCATTTCGATGCACGGTAGCGAAAAGGCGCGGGTCGCGTCACGGATCAACGGGAATTGCGGGCGCAAATCCTCGGGCGGCTCGGGCCGGTTGGCTTTATATTGGTCGTAAATCGCGTTGCGAAACGACTGGCTCGAATGATCGAGGATGACCGCCAGGTGAGTCGGTCCGTCGGCGTCGTGCAGGTCTTTTGCAAGCTTCCACAGCATCGTGGTGTAGCCATAGACCGCACCGACGGGCACGCCCTTCGGGTTCGTCAGCGGTGGCAGGCGGTGATAGGCGCGGAAGATGTAGCTGGAGCCATCGACCAGATAGAGATGATTCTTGTCAGACATGGCGGGGATGTAGCAGGGGAGGTGCGGGCTAGCGATAGTCGATGACGAGTTTCGCGGCGGCCGCAACGGCTGCCTCGCGCGCCTCACTCGTGGTGCCGCTCGCGACCCGCGCGAGCGCGACACCCATGCGGCGATAGGGGCGGGTGACCGGTTTTCCGAAAATGCGCGCATCGACAGATGTTTCGGCGTTCGGCGCAGCCAGCGCCTCCGCGAGGCCGGTGATCGCAAAATCCGCCGCATCGCGGTCGGCGAGCAGCACCGCGCTCGCGCTGGCATCGGGCACTGCGATCGCGGGGATCGACAGGCCGAGGATTGCACGCGCGTGGAGGTCGAATTCGGACAGCGATTGCGAGATCAGGGTGACCATGCCGGTGTCGTGCGGGCGCGGGCTCAGCTCGGAGAAGATCACCTCGTCGCCCTTCACGAAATATTCGACGCCAAAAATCCCGTGGCCGCCGAGGGCATCGACGACCTTCGTCGCCATCTCCTGCGCCGCCTTCAGCGCGGCATCGGACATCGCGGCGGGCTGCCAGCTCTCGCGATAATCGCCGCGTTCCTGGCGATGGCCGATCGGCGGACAAAAGCTGACGCCGTCCTTGTGGCGTACGGTGAGCAACGTGATCTCGTAATCGAAATCGATGAACGCCTCGGCAATCACGCGCAGCCGGTCGCCGCGCATCCCCTCGGCGGCATAATCCCACGCCGCATCGATCCCGGCGGCATCCTTGACCGTGCTCTGGCCCTTGCCCGACGACGACATCACGGGCTTGACCACCAGCGGAAAACCGATGCGAGTTGCGGCCGCCTGAAGCTCTTCGCGCGTTTCGGCATATTCGAAGGTCGAGGTTTTGAGGCCGAGCTCGCTGGCCGCGAGATCGCGGATCGCGTCGCGGTTCATCGTCAGCTGCGCTGCACGCGCCGACGGCACCACATGGAAACCCTCTGCCTCGACCTCGGCAAGGATTTCGGTACGGATCGCCTCCACCTCCGGAACGATATGATCGGGCTGGTGCTTCTCGATCGCCGCGCGCAACGCGTCGCCGTCGAGCATCGAGAAGACTTCATATGCGTCGGCGACCTGCATCGCGGGCGCGCCGTCATAGCTGTCGCACGCGATCACGCGGCAGCCCAGCCGCTTCGCGGAAATCACGAACTCGCGCCCGAGTTCGCCCGATCCAAGCAGAAGTATGGTGGCAGTAGGGGTCATGGGATCGCTCCGTCGCTGGCGTTTCGCACCGCGCTCTAATCGCGCTAACAAGAATTCTCCAGCGTCCGAATCACAGGTCGAGGGTGCGGATTTGCGGGATCATCTTCCACCACAGCAAGGCTCCCAGCAGGGACAGCGCGGCGGCCGTTGCAAAGGCATAACCATAGCCGCCGAGATAATCGACGATCAATCCGGTGACGATCGGTCCGACGATGCCCGAAATATTGCCTAGCGCGTTCTGTACCCCCATCCAGCTGCCCGCCGCGCGGGGGCCCGCGAAAATCTGGCCTACGGCAAAGATGTTCGTCGCGATCAGCCCGGCGCCGAATCCCGCGACCGCCAGCCATATCGCCAGCATCGCATACCCATCGGCGACCGCGATGCCCGCCGTGGCGACGCCGATGGCGATTTGTCCCGCGATCATCAGCCAGCGGCGAACTTCGCCTTCGTCGGCGCCGCGCGCAACCGCGCGGTCGGACAGCCAGCCGCCCGCGAGCGCGACGACGCCCTGCGTCATGAAGCTCAGCGTCGTCAGCGCGGTCATCGCGCCGATCGAATAGCCGCGCGTGTTGACGAGATAGAGCGGCAACCATGCGAGCAGGAAATAGAACCCATAGTTCGACAGGAAATGGACGACGCCCATCTTCCATAGCGCCGGCACGCGGAGCAGGCGGCGGATCGAGACTCGTTCGTTCGCCGGAACCGCTTTTGCGCGTGCCCGCATCGATGCCGCGGCGAACTGCCAGGGAATAAGCCACAGCAGCGTCACTGCGCCGAAAATCCAGAAGACCGGTCGCCACCCCCATTCGCCGAGGATCGCGCCGCCGGCGAGCACACCAATGGCCGGGCCAAATGCGATAGCCGCGGAAACCGACGCATTCGCGATGCCGCGCCGTTCGATCGGCACCTCGGCGGCGAAAATCTTGCTGCTACCCGGAAAAGCGATGCTCTCGCCCAGCCCAAGGAATAGCCGCAGGACGATCAGCGATATCAGCCCGCCCGCAAAACCGGTGAGCGCGGTACTGATCGCCCAGATCGCGACGCCCAGTGCAAAGACGCGGTAGACGCAAAACCGGTCGCAGAGCCAGCCGACGAACAGGCAGGCGGGGGCATAGACCCAGAAGAAGGCCGAAACCGCGAAGCCGAAACCCGTCGCCGACAGCCCCAGCTCTTCCTTCATCAACGGTGCAGCAACGCCGATCGCGCCGCGGTCGACATAGTTGAGGAGCACCGACAGGGCGATCAGGACGACGACCCAGGTCACCCGTTTTCCGTCAGCACGGCTTTCGATCGATTGCGTCGCCATATTCCAGCGCTCCCCTGCCCGGTGACAGGGCTAACAGATGGAGGGCCGGGCGCTAGCGGAAATTAGCGATGCCGGCTCATTCAGGCCACCGCGCCGTATCATGATCGGGATGCTGGTGGTTGCTCGCCTTGATCGCACCGACATAGGCGGACATTGTTTCTTCGGTCGTACCTTCGGCCTTGATCGGCAGGTCCTCGAACAGCGATAGCTGGCCTTCGAGCCCGAACTGGACGCGCGGCGGAAACGCTGACGGATCGTCGAACGACCCGGTTGTCAGGTTGATATGCTTGCTTTCGGCATAGTCATAAGTGAGCGGCGTCCCGCAGTCGCGGCAGAAACCGCGCGCCGCCTTGTCCGAACTGTTGAAGATCGCTGGCGTCCCGCGCGTCCATGTGATCGCATCGCGCGGCACGCCGATCAGCGCGATAAAGAAATTGCCCGCCGCCTTCTGACACATACGGCAATGGCAGATATGCGACGTGTCGAGCACCGCGGTGACATGATACCGCACCGCCCCGCACTGGCAGCCGCCTGAGGCTTGTGTCTCAATGCGTTCGGGGCTGCCCATGATGCTTCACTCCCATTCAATCGTACGACATGACATAAATAGTTGAAAAATAATGACTAAAAAATATTTGCTCAAAATGACCGAACGACAGACCGTCAGGAAACTATACTTTTGAAATTAAACGGGAAATTTTCAGTTTTCGCGAAATCTCAAATTCGAAGACAATCGGCTACATTTGAGTGTTACATCTTCATAATCGAGATTCTAGCCGCTCAAGGCTTATCGATAAACACCGTCAGTGATCCAAACCCTTCCGTCCTTGTACCATTCAACGTTTGCTTAGCGCCCCCTGTCAGCCGTTCCAAGGTCATTCGCCCCATCCTGAAAGCGGCCGTTAGATCGCTTCGCCGAGATCGGCGGCTCCGCGCTTCAACTTCGCCATTCGGATGGCCAAGCATGTATTCTAAAGACAGACGTTCGTTGCACGCGCCTTCACATCGGCGAATGGGGAGACCAATTGGCTAGCCAAATCGAACCTGAAAATTGCTTCCGATCCGGAGTGATTGACGCTTGGGCTTTCCAAGCGCTTGCTGAAACAGAAATCTTATGTAACGCCATCTAACGTGAAAGGCAGGGCTGGAAGTCCGCCGATCTGGCCTAAGACAGTATCGCATGGGGGGCGGTGACATTTTGAATCTGTTTTGCATAGCCGGGCTGGAGCGGTGAGTTAGGTGCGCGACATACTTGGCGACGCGTGCGCTGTTCCGGAACGGATTTATTTGCTGTTCCCGTCCCATCTGCGCATCACCTTCTATGCGCAGCAGATAAGGGCGCTCGAGCTCGTCGAACAGTTGCGGGGCGAAAGTTGGACCGACAAGCTGTCGAGCATCGCCATCGTCGGGGCCGGCGCGTCGGGCATGACGGCAGCAGCGGCGCTAAAGATGGCTGGATTGCGCGAGGGGCTGGAGATCACTCTCTTCGAAAGTCGCGACCAGATCATGCCGTTGCAGACCGGCTCACTGAACAAATTCTTGGCTCCTCATCTAATCGACTGGCCAGCCGAAGGCTCGACCCAACGCCGGGCGCGTTTGCCTATTCTCGATTGGGACGAGGCGATCGCCGGGAATGTGGCGATGGATCTCGTCACGCAGTTCGCGCGGTTTGACGTAAAAACCGAGATATCGACCACTATCGAGAAGATCGTCGCCGTACCCAACGGCGTCGAATTGCTGACGCGCAAGGACGGGTTGCAAAAAAAGCGCAAATTCGATCTTGTGATCGTTGCTACGGGGTTCGGGCTCGAAGCGAAGCCCACCGGCATCGAATCCGATACCACCTCCTATTGGCGGGTTCATCCCAAGCAAGGGCCATCCCTGGATGGCGAGACGCGGCGCAAACGCTTACTCATCAGCGGGCTCGGCGATGGCGGCCTTATCGACTTCGTCTTGTTCGCCTGTCCAGGCCTCAGCCACGAGATGCTCTGCGACAGGCTGGTCAATTCCGGTGATGCGCAGCGGCTTGTAGACGACATAAACGCAATCGAAACCGGAATCTGGTCCGAGCCAGCCTCGGTACCCGACATTGAAGCGGCTTATGCCGCTCTCGATATCGACCCTTTGGCGCGAACCGTGATTCAGCCCTGGCTCGGCGCGGGCGTGGAATTCACCCTGTTGACCGGCGGCCACCAGCTGTTCGGCCGGGGCACGGCGCCGCTGAACCGGTTGGCGGCAATGCTGGTGATCCGCGCGATGGAGCTTACAGGCCGAGGTGATGACATCGTCCGCATATTCGGGGCCGAGCATCGCCCTGATCGCGATGGGAAGACGGTTTATATCGTCGGCGGCGTCGAGCATCTCGATCAGTTCGACGAGATTGTCGTTCGGCACGGCGACACGTCCAAGAACGCATGGGACTTCAAGAATGCCGAGATCGCTTCCAAAGTCGCGGAACTGCGCGCTCGTCGCGATGCCATTTCGGATCGGCCACGCACGCCGCTCTTGCCGGAATATCTTGCTGCCGCGTTCGACAGGCGCCAGTTTGCAGCGCGAACCACCCGCATTCGCCTCACGCGCCAGGCGGCCGAGGTCCGATGGGAGGGCGATATTGCGATCGGCGATGTCGGCCGGCTCTGGCGGGTTCCGACCGCAGCGATCCATGTGGAAATCGACTTTCCGCCCGCAGATCCCCAATCGAAATTAGATCTCGCACTATGCAGGCTTCTTGTTCACGCTGAGCCGCAGGCCCAAGTCGCCGGGCCGCATAAAGCGGCTTGGGTAGAGCTTTCAAAGGAAGTGCCTCGGCGCGCCGGCGACCGCACTCGCGCCGCGCTGCCGATGGCGGGACAGGTCGAACCTGGCCGTAATAGCTATTCAGCCGAAGCGGATCAGCTATCGGACAAGCTTGAGGCTGCGCTCGATGAAGGGTTGTTGGCGCTCATCGACGATCGGATGATCGAGGCCGCCGTTGATCCGAGTCTTTGCAAAGTGGGTTTTCATCCCAATATCCACGAGCGTGTGCATGGTCTTTGGACAGCCTGGCGAAATACGGTGCGGGGCCTTCCCTCTGCCCAGCGGCGTTGGGTCGTTCGGCTTTTTGGCGGCCTGCTCGACAGCTTCGGCGAGCCCGACCCATGGACGTCGGTCAGGGTCGGACCCCGGTCGGTCGAGGATGAAATGATCCCGGCGATCCTCTTTCATCTGGCCATGCAGGATCTTCTCGAGGGCTTTGGAGGAGTGGGGCAATATCGTAACGGAAATGTCGCACGCCAGAGCGAGGAAGGAACAATGGTGCCGGCGGCCCATTTTTGTGGAAGTCGATGGGTTAGGATACCCGACTGCGATCCTTTGCCGATTGACGAATGGGAATGCAGCTGGCCGGGAGAGCCATGGGTGCCATCGTGTCTAATCCTGTCTGCACGGAGTGCGGAACTGCTGCCTCGACATACGACTACAAACCAGGATCCGGCGGCTGGGCTCCTCACTCCGCCTTGGGCCCGAACACCCGTCATCGTAGGTTCCACGCGTCTTAGGAAAGCGTTGAGATCCGGCGAAGAGGAGGCCAGAACAATGCTTAAATCCGCGCTTCAAAGTGCGCTTCCGGAGATATGAGACCGTGACCGAACCGGACGACCTTTCGCTCAGTGAACGGCTCGGCTTGCTACGCACCGTTTGCGAGCAGCATGCCTACCTCAGCGCTGGGGAGGTGGTTGCGAAAGAGCTGCCGCTTGCGGTCGCGATTGAGCGATATGGCGCTGAAGGAATTCCGTCTGCCGGCGCAGTGATATTTGAATGTTGGGGCGATCAGCCAATTGTCGCTGGACTTATCGACGTGCCTGATCGGTCGGCGGCGTTGCCGTACATCCGCTGTGCGGCCGTGGCGCAGCAATCACTCGGAGCCAAATCCGTCGACATGCTCGTTTTGCTGATCGGACCCGGCGGCAGTTATGATCTGGAGGAGTGGGCAAATGCAGCTGCCGCGATCGAGGACGATGATCGCATCTGCCGAAAAATGGTCTGGCTCCCTGATTGCGAGCCTCTTGCTAGCGCCGAAGAATTTCTGACCCGCTCACCATTTGCAAGACCTTGGCGACATGCCACTCCGTTCAAGGGGTCGGCGAGCACGATCGAGTCGCTCATTGATGAGGACGGTCTCGACGACCTCGCGCTGAAGGCGGATCAAGCGGGCGGGTCTGCCGCCGACTTCGTCCGGGACGCGCTGTCGCAGCGTCAGAGTTCATGAGCAATCCGTTGCGCCTGGTACGCGCGGATATCCAAGGCTTTCGGCGTCTTGGCCGGCCTCTAGCGATCAACTTCGAAAATGGACCTGGAATTACTATTCTGGTCGGCCCCAACGGCAGCGGCAAATCGACCGTCATCGACAGCATTGAGTGGGTCCTGACGGGCACCGCTTCGCGATTGCCGCAGTCTGGCAGCCCCGCCTCTCGTCGGACGGATATCTTCAGGACGATAGGATCGAGCGACGATCCTATCGTCACGCTGACTTTTGAAGAAACCCTGACCGGCAAGCAGTTTGCAATCGGTCGCGACTCCGGACCCGAAGAGATCTCGTCGCTTTTGCGCAACGCTGAGCAGCCTTGGCGCGATTTGAAGTCGATCGACCTTGCACTGCAATGGACCCATTTTTCGTCGCAGCGCTCCGTTGCACGCCTTGGCTATGACAATGGCGAAGCGATCATGAAGACGTTTGCCGGTCCAGCCGGGCTCGAAAGGCTCAGAGGTCTCGATCAGCGGCTCTGGGGCAGGGAGACGAAAAGTGAATTGCGCAGGCAGCGCGCGGAAGCGGCCGACGCCGTCCGCAAGCACAGCCTAGCGTTCGATCATATCCAGCGTCTCCAGGCAGTCATGTCCGCGCAAGAGAGCGTCCGCGGCGAGCGAAGGCTTGCCGAATTGATCGCATCGCTGAGCGGCGAGCCCGAACTGGATCTCAGCGGGTTGAAAAACGATAGCCGGAAGTTCGAACGGGTGCTCCTCGATCATCGGTCGGTACTCGAATCGCGTCTCTCGGAGGTCCGCCAACTCAGCGCCGAACGCCGCGATGCAGCCGCGCGGGCGCGGCGGCTGGAGGTCGAAGCGGAGGCGTCTCGCCAGATGCAGCAGGCTTCGGTCCAGCTCGCTCAGCGGAGAGCCGATGCGCTCGCGGCGGCGGAAGAAGAGGTGGCCGCAATCGCGACTATGATCGCGCGAATGGCTGATCAACGCTCGGTGCTGCTCGAAAAGCTGCACAGCAGGGAAGAGGCTGCGGAGCTCGACGCTCGCAAAGGCTCGCTGGACAACCGCTTGGTGGATCTGGCGCTGGAGCTCGGTGGCATCGAAAATCGACTGGCGGCCGTGGGGACGCTGGAAGAGCTCGCGGTGCGTATCCGTGCCGGGCAAAGCATCGCCGAGATGCGGAAATATGAAGAGACGCTTGCCGAATTCGGGGATCCCGAAAAAATCGAGGCCGAGGCGAAGGTCCGAGTCGATGACCTTGCTCGTCGGCGCGAAGCGCTCAGGGAAGAGCGGGCGACCGCTAGAAATACCCTGTCGCGAGAGACCGAGAGGATGGAGACGTTAAGATCGCTTGCCGTTGCGCTCGCCGACCACCTCACCGATCATGACTCCAGCTGCCCGGTTTGCGCCGCCACCTATGACAAGGGAGAGCTGATGAAGCGGGCTTCCGTGTCGATAAAGGAGGCCGGACCCGCTGCCCGTGAACTGACTCGTCAACTGAATGAGAAAACGCAGGAACTGGGCAGCGTAGCCGGTGAGCTCCAGTTCTTTACGTCGCAGCTCGAGCAGGCGCGTATCCATTTGGCGCAGCGCGAACGGTTTCGAGTTGATATGGATCAGCATAGCACCGCATTCGGCGGCGTCTGGAGCGAAGAGGCGCAGAACCGCCTCGAAGCGCGCGTGGCCGACTTGCGAGATGAGTTCGAGATCGAGGAAGACACATCACTTCGCCATATCCGGGTCTGGATTGAGGAACGGCGCCGCCGGGCCGTCGAGGCGCGCATTGAAATTGTCGCTGAACTCGAAGATATCGCCGAACGGCGTGCGGCGCTTGCCGGGAGCGAAACGAGCCCGGAGCATTATCTCGAGGTCCGCGCACAACAGCGCGTCTTGGATCTTGAGCTCGAGCGCGAAAATTCGCGACTAGCCGAAGCGAGGACCGAACACCGCGCTGCTCTGGAACTGGTGGAGGAGGCAGGCCAGAATGTTGCCCGCGCAGCGAATCTTGCGAACGCCGACCAGGAACGGGCTGTCGAAGAACGACGCCGGTTCAAGATAATCGATCGCGAGCTGCGCAGAATTTTCGGCGCGGGCGATGAGGCGGATTATGTCCAATCGCTGCAAAAACGAACGGTACAGATGGGAGCGGCGCTCGAGCGTCTAGCGATCATTCGGTCCGAAGATGACCGCGCTGCGCAATCGGCGCAGGCCGATCATGAAATGAAACTGCTCGGATCCTCCTACATGCCTGCTAATGCCCGCGTTAACGGCACCGAGCTGCACCGAATCATCCACGAAGCTGTTGTGGCAGCCGAGGCGCGGGTAAAGGCGATCGATGCTCTGGAAACGCGGCTGCGCGAACGGGCGCGACATCGCCGGGACATCGACAGCCGGATGCACGGCACGGTGCTCAGGCCCTGGAACTCACTTTTCAAACAGGTTTATTCGATCCTGGCCGGTTCTCTCGGCGAAACGCTCGAATGGACGCCAGATCAGGTCGATATGCGCGTAAGCGAACCCGATGCGCATGCGGTTCCGCGAGTCGACGACCAGCCGCTTCATGGCTGGTATCCCGGTCATTTCTTCTCTGAAGGACAACTTGCGGCGCTACAGATATCGGCGATGATAACGGCATCCGTCCTTCTTCCTTGGTCGCGTTGGCAAGCCCTCATCTTGGACGATCCGCTTCAACACGCCGATGTCATCAAGGTCGGGGCTTTCGCCGACCTCATGCGCTCTCTCTGTCAGGACAAGGGTCATCAAATCATTATGACTACCCATGATCAAACGCAGGCCGAGTTCATTCGCGCAAAGTTTTTCGCAGCGGGCTTGAGCGCCAAGGTCGTTCAGTTTCAGCGTTCCAAACGACAGCTGGCACGGGACCTCGAAAGCTGAATTAGGAGGATGGAAGCTCCGAACTTGCCGTCTCTAACGAGAATTGATCACGCCTGACAGAGCTCATTTTTAGGCCGTAAGGGAATTCCAGAACATTTTTGCGAATGAAGAAGGGCTTGCGTCGGCTCGATCGCAGTCGCCCGATGTCGGCTGTTGCGACGGTCGATGACCACACCCCGAAAGCGGACAATCGTAGTTCCGACGATCGCTGGCTTCCGCGCGCGCGGCGTTTGAAGAGGAGCTTTCAATCGCGTGCGCGTCTCTATGTGGAATCGTCAAGGCGCCGCGACGAACTCGGCGACGAGGTGTCCGCGACCTAATCTGCAATCATCTGGTTGGTATAGACTGCAAAGCGCTGCTTGATGTCCTCGAACTCCGAATCCCGCAGAACCTGCCGTTTCCGTTCGCCGTAGGAGTGGACTTCGACGCCCTCCGGGAGGTTCGATCCGGCTTCCTCGGCAGCGACAATCACCTGGGAGCCTGCCGGGGCTCGCACGAATAGGAATTTCACGATCTCCGGCAAATGGAGTTCATCCTGCCCTTGTTGGTTCGGGGCGTCGATTACGATGGGAAATGATGTCGACGGGTTGTACCGCGCTCGGGTCTGGAGAAAGGCGTAGTAATAGGCGAGCAGCCCGCGTGGACCTTCGCTGCCTCGCGCTGCTTGAATGGTCTGGATGGATTGGGTTCTGCCCTGCTCGAGGGTAACGTCGAGCTCTATGGAATATTCGGCCAGCTTTCCCCGGTAGAAATTCATTATTTCCGCCGTCCGTTGTTTGGTGGTGAGCGCTGCCATCTGCTGTTTGTGATCATCGACACGAACCCGGACATCGTCCGCGTCCGCTGCCTTCTCTCCAAGAGAGCTTCGAAGAATCTTCGCAGCCTCCGTCTTGCCCGCGCCTATGACAACGTCGTTGAAAGTGAGTGCTGCTCTCTCGACGGCGAGAATATTCTCGATCCGCCGAAGACTTTTTTCGATGTCGTGCAACTGCTCCTGCTGCTTGCGTTCGCGCTCCTGGACGGTGTGCAGCTTCGTCGTCGCCGCACCGATCGCCTCCATCAAGACGCCCTCGTCCTTTACGAGGGCGAAGCGGTCCGCAAGATTATTGGCATATTCCTGCCCGCAGGTCGGGCATTCGATGTCGTCCGGCAGGACAGCTGCGACGTCGAATTCTTCGCGCACTTCACGGAGCGCACCTTCGAGAAGTGCCTTTTCTGCCCGGAGAAGATGAGTCTCCTCGTGCAGGTCCGAAATTGTCGACCGGTATGAGCGTTGCTGGGCAAGCAGCCGTTCGCTCTCGGCAACAATGTCGTCGATCTCGCTGCGGAACTCCCCGAGGTCATAAGTCGGGCTTGCGCCGTCGTCGATCTGCTGAACCTGCGTGATCGCGTCGCGAAGTGTCTCGACACTGGCCTCGAGAGCCGAAAGGGAGAGCCGATCGGCGGTGAGGTCGGCTCGTGCCTGATAATAGGCGTCGGGCCTGATCCCTGAGTGGTAGTCGGCGAGCGTCCGAGTGCTCTCGGGCAAATAAAAATCGTCGAAGGACATCCATGGGCGGAACCATCCCCCATCCTGATCGACGTAAAATGGCGCGAAGATGTAGGACGGGGGCGGAACGACGATCTCACCGTCGCGGTCGCTCATGATCAGTTTGAACGAAAAAAACTCCGCGAGAAGCGGGGCCCAGTCGCGCACAATCTGCTGCCCCGAAAACAAAAGCTTCCGATCCTCGTCGAACAGCGCCTGCATGCCGAGCGCTCTAACTGCAGTGAAGCGTTTACCCGCGAACTCGAAGACGAGGGCACTCGAGACGTTCGCTGACTTCCAGCGGGTGTCAATCTTCTGCGGCGAGGCCCCCAGCGTCTGGTAGATGCTCTTGATGATCGCCGACTTTCCGAAGCCGTTTCCACCTTGAATGACGATCCTTGATCCGTTCAAGGGTACCTTCAAGGCTCTCCGCTCCGTCAACGACAACAGGAAGAGTCCTACGAATTTTACGTTTGGCATTGGTCGCATCTTTCAGTGATCGCAGGACACGACGGAGCGGGGTGATCTCGCTCATGTCAGGGCATCCATCATTTCGACGAGCAGGCCTGCCTCCAGCGTATAGGTCTCGCCCTGCGGGACGGTGCCGACCCAGCTAACCAGGAGCATCGTGAGATTCTCAGTCAGCGAGTCCGACATGTTCTTTGTCTGAGCGGCGACATGTGCCTTGATCTCGACGCTGAGGTCGAGGGTGCCGGCCGAGCCGCGTTCCCGCGCTCTCCAATAGTCTAAGGCTGCCATCTTGAGTTTGTAGATAGGGACCGACTTCCGGCCCTCCGAGATCAGTTCGAGTTCGAACGACCCCCACCATTCCATTGGTGTCGCCCGACGCTTCTGGACTCTGTCGACCAACGCCTGCAAGTCGGCCGTGCAGAGCCCCTTGTGGGCCTTTAACTCGGCGAGGGACGAGGCGTTTGCGACCGCACCTGTGCACCGGGTGATTTCGCTGAGCAAGGCGTCGTACACCGGCTTGGCCGCGATGGCATATTCGTTTCCCAATTGAAGCATGAACTCCGTGACGAGACCTAGGAGCGTCTGACGGAAGCTGTGCATGTCGAGCGGGATCCGCTGAAATGTGAGAACCTCTGCATGCCGCGGATCGAGCCCGCCGGGATAGTCGAGCAGCATCGCAGAAACGAGGGTTTCATGATCCTTTGCTGACAGGGAGGAGAGAAGAATTTCGCCATCGTCGATGGAGGTTGCCGAGCCGTCCTTGTACTTCGCCTGGAGCAACTGGTTCGAGGTGATGGCGGCCTTCCAGACCAGATCGCCGAACTGGTGGAGATTGTGATAGGACTTCCCGACAATCGACTTGGGAGATTGGCCCTTGGCGGATCGAAACGCGAGCCGGGCCGACGTCCAGGCCGAATTGGCCCGAGCCTTTACCTGGTAGAAGGTGATGGTCGTCTGTTCGGGTCCCTCTTCGACAAATATGAGATCATCGAACAGATCGAAGAAGGCGGAGAAAGGCTCACCCTTGGCAAACGCATCGAGGATACGCGCCATCGACGCGTGAACTTGATAGTCATATGCCCGAAAAGTCTGCGACCCGGCCTGCTCGCGCGGCTTGTTCTCGACTAGAGCCTTCAACGCCATTGCACCCTACCCCCGGTCGACAAAATGGCATGCGAACAACTTATTGCAATACAGTATTCGGGTCTCGAATCTGCTTTCGAGACAATTATGGCGTGTCTTCTGGGCTTCATGACAACCGGTATCGAGCCTCCTATTGGCGAACCGGTGGGAGGCTTCTCTAAAATAGGCACGCAGCCGACGAGCACGGCCGCATCCAGGCGTATCATGGTTCGGCGTCCATCGAACAGGTCGGGGACGCGGCGCAGGATGCCCGCCGCACAAAGCTTCTGGGCCAGCCGAAGCGCGCTGCCGAACGGAATATCCGCAGCGCGCCGTGGGCCACTTCGCGCGCAGGCGCTATAACGCCCCCGACCCGGATGGCAATCATGATCCGCGCGCTCTGGGACGGAACGATCACCTTCGGGGATATTGCGAACGAGCGCTGACCGGCGGCCGGCCCGGTGCTTGTATTCCGGCGCCTTGCCCCGCGGGGCTACGCGGCCTCGGTGGGCGGGGGAACGGCTGTAACCTGATGGTCGGGTGGTTCGTTTTCGGTGGCTTCCGCCTGGCCCCTGAGCCACTGTCTCGCATCGTCGCGGAACCTGTCGCTATCGACTGCCAGGCACAGAAGACACGTCCCGATCTTGTAGTCGCTGCCCCATAGGACATCGCTGCGACAGCCTGGCGCGGCGCAGCCGATCCGAAGTACATGGTGGGTGGCGGTGCAGACGGGGCAAAAGAGCTTGTCGTCGCCGCGCGAAGGCAACTGCGCGAAGCGCGAGGGGGCCTGCCAGTCCCTTTCGTCGGTCGAGCAATTGAGGCAGACATAGGATCGCCGCCGGCTGTCATAGCCGAAGTGCCTGCGGAGCATCGCGGGGGGAAGTACCTCAGTCACGATGCCGAAATTGCCGAGCAGGCCAGCCTCGACGCCGTGACCGTGCGCGATCGCGACAGGATCGTTCAGCGCGGCGTTCATCAGATAGCTAGCCCAACGATGCTCGGGGAAGAGAAGTTCGGCCGTCTCGAGGACGCTGAGCAAGATCTCTCGCGCGTCCGCGGCAACGCCCCGCCCCCCCAAGTGGACGATCTTGTTCCGGCTTCTCCGGGCTGCCTCGAATTTCTGGACGAAGGCCGCAGGTAGTCGCCTATCGCAGACCGTGTCGTGCACACGGACGAGGTCATTAGCGTCGATGGTGCGAAAGTCATTGAACTCGATCTCGCCGCCGGAGGCAGGCTTGGGCCAGCTGCGCGGATCGCCAACGAGCAGGATGTAGGGACTGACCGCGGCGATCCGTGCCTTGACGCCAAGTTCCTGCGCTTGGTGAACCCAGACATGCGCATGGCGAAGGGCGGGCTGCTGCGCGGCGTGATAGTCAGCGCGCGCGCTTCCATCGGTGTCCCATTCGTCCATGGACGATCGCGCGAGCAACCCGAAGGTCCCGATGGCCGCATCCCAGGCCATCACCAGCAGCTCGATTGCGGAGCCGCCGAGGTCGCCCGCCGAGGGTATATTTCTGATCATGCGTCAACCTATGATCGGTCGCGCAGCTTGTATAGCTGGGAGAGGCCGCGGCATGGCGACTTCCCCCGCGTGACGGCACCGCCGTTGACGACTGATTTTTATACGAGCGATTTACGTCCCGCACACAGAATTGATTACGACCGCTTTCGCCTGTTGCTTGCTACAAGCTGACTGACCGGTATCGGCCAAATATTGCAGTACCGGTGAGCATGCGTAGTTCTGATCGGACGGCTTGCAGAAAGGACGGCGCGAGAGGGACCAGTCTGCTCGCGCCGTCCTCGTGGCACCGCGCGCAATTGTGGGGTACGCGCGGCACCGTCGGTAAATCTTATCGATTCCGATATCGCCGCATCTTCGTGACACGGAGTCCCGGAATGCCGGCGCGCTCTAGCGTGCGCCGCCAGCCATCAAGTTCTTCCTCGCTGAGCCGGTATCTCTGGCAGGCGTCCTCAATGCCGAGAAGCCCGCCGTCAATCGCCGCTAGAACCTCGGCCTTGCGCCGGGCGACCCAATAAGTCGTCGATGACGAAGGCAGGTCGGCCATCGTGATCGGCCCGAGTGGGCCAGCGACCGATTTTGGCCTCGTTCTCAATTCGAGCACTGCGAACGCTCCATTCGCGCGGCTAAAGCCGCTAGATGTGCCCCCCGCGCAAAACATGCGCTCACGAGGTTAATGAAATCTTGCCAAATGCCGCTGGATGCGGCCAACGGTTGGTCGCAGACGGGTCAGCGGCCGACATCTCCGATCAACGAAAAGGGTGCCCAGGCGCTCGGGTGCGACCAGCTTTTGAGATAAGGATCGTCGCGCGCGTCGCTGCGGATTTCTCGCTCGACGCGCTGCAGCGCTTCGGCGCGCGACAGTTTTGGATCGGCGCGCAAGATCTCGAACAGGCGCACGGT
This sequence comes from Sphingopyxis sp., assembly GCA_051861185.1. Lineage (GTDB taxonomy): Bacteria > Pseudomonadota > Alphaproteobacteria > Sphingomonadales > Sphingomonadaceae > Sphingopyxis. The sequence goes on along the minus strand of JBIMKQ010000004.1, from coordinate 39,392 downwards.
TAGCACCGCCGCAACATCGTCACGGACCGGCCAGTGCGAGGCGAGAAGGCTCTCCGATCCTGCAAAGAAGAAGGCGCGTGCGAGGCCGGACAGGCCGGGCGCGCCGGCGCGCCCGTCGCCGGCTGCCGTGTTGCAGGCCGACAGGATGACCCACCCCGCACCGATGCGGAGCGACGCGACTTCGCTCGCGGTGAGCAAACCATCGTCGGCTGGGCTGGCGGCCGTGGGCGGAGTGAAGACGAGTCCCGGTTCGCCGATGTCGCCGACCTCGCCTGCGACGAGACCATGCGTCGCCAGAAACAGGACCGAGGTGGACGCGAGGTCGGCGGCCTTCAGGTTGGACTCGGTCGCCGCGCCGGCCAGAAACAGCCTTGTCTTGCCAGGGCCGATGAGCGCCTCCATCGCTTTCAGCTCCCTTGCGGTCCCGGGAAGCCGTGCCAGCCGCCGTAGCGCCGCGGGATCGGCAAGTTGGGTCTCGCCGCTCGACGCGCGCCACATGCTGCTGGCGAGCGGCGTGCCGCCGCCACGTGCCGCGCGGATCCGTCCTTCGACGCCGCGTGTCGCGGCGTTGCCTTCGAGCAAGGGATCGCCGAAGCCGATCATGCCATTCCCGGTACCGGGACCATCGCGGCTCGCCACCGCCCGCAGAAGCTGAAGCGACTGGAGCGAGGGAAGCTGGACGATCGCCGCCTTGTCCGCGAACCAGCGTGTTGCGCGCAATGCGGCAGGGTCACCGTCAACGCCCAAGGGCTTTTCGGTAACAAGAATGCCCAAAGGCAGCGAGGAGATCGAGCCCGTCGCGGACGTGAACAGATGCCGCTTACCGGCAAGCGCCTTGCTCAGGGGAGCGATCAGCTCCTCATAGAGGCGGAAGGCCGTCCCGCGATCAAACGGGAAGTCGCCTTCGCCTTCAGCAGACCATCGCTCATCTTCTTCAGGCGTAACGTCGATATTCGCGCCGACGTCCCAGAGCAGGCGGCGGACATGACCTGCCAGTTCCGCTTCGGTCATGGTGGAGCGGTGCCAGTCGATGCGTTCGCGCGTCACGACCAGACTATGCGTGCCGCGCGGCGTGGGCACGATCATCAAAAAGGCCTCGTCGGCAGCGAGCATGGCCGTGGCGGAAGTCTCGTCAACAAGGGCGGGCTTCACCAGCTCGAAATAGCCCGGCGTCGCAGCGGTCAGCCGGGCGTCGATCGCCTCGAGCGCGGCATCGGCCGTGCCGATGTCCTCCCAGAGCGCCCGATCGGCATCACTGCCGGTTTTCATACCCTCGCTCCTCGCGAAGAGCGCGCCGAGTTCGGCAGCCTTGGCGTCGCGCTCTGCGGCAAGGCCGGCGGCTCCCGACGCGGCAGCTGCGCGCGCCGCTGCCGATCGCGCCAGGGCGCGCGAAGTCCGGCCCGCCATAATGTCTTGTAAGACAAGGAGCGCATCACCTTTGGCCAATGGGCTCGCCTGATCAGCTTCCCAAAGCACGTCGGCGTAGAGACGTGACCATTCGGCGAAGGTCTCTTCGCCGGTGTGAAAGGAGGGATCCCGCTCGGCGAGTTCGACCATCTGCTCGTCGAGCACACCAACCCCGAAGCCGCGCCGATAGGCAAGGGATGAGGCGGCAGCGATACGCGCCGGCGCCAGCGCCGCTGCCGCATCGCCGCCTTGGAGGGCGAGTTTGGCATGCGCGGCCGCCGCCATGCCGAGGGCGTTGCCCTCGACCGTGCGTCCGCGCGGCACCGTGCGTTCGGCCGCGTCCGTCAGGGTGGCGCCGCCTTGCCAGGCTCCAAGGACGTCGGCCAATATTCTCGTGGCCTCCAGCCTTCGGCCGTCTTCCGCGAGCGAGTGGGCGAGGGCGCGTACGGCATAAAGCGTATCGCTCGCCCGGTCGCCCTGGAGCTTGCGACGAATATCGAGAGCCCGCGTGCGAAGTGCTGCATCCTCGGCCCAACGCTTCTCCGAATAATATTCGAAAGCGAGAAGCTGGAGGGCATCGGCATGGGCAACGCTTTCTTCGCCATGATATCCGGCAATCAGCGTGGCGCGCTCGGTGAGCAGCGCGATGCGCGCGGCTTGGTCGCTATACGGAAGCGCACTCTGCCGCCTCCTGATGTCCGCCATGCGGTTGTCGAAATCGGCCTTACGCGCTTCATCCTGGACTTGGGGCGATTGCGCCTGGGCAGGCGCTGCATGGGCCACGCCGATCACGCAGGCAATTGCCGCAATCTGTCCGAAAAATCTGCGCATCACCATCCGCCCCCGCTGGTCTGCACTCAGCTAGCCGCTGATCGCCCGGGCGGCAATGCGCCGCCCGTCGATTTGGCGTTTCCATCCAATCGCAACCTGGATCCGGGCCCTATCAGCGCCGCGCGACCCAAGGAGAGCTCGACTTCGCAAGAGGGCGAATTCTTTATCTGGCGCCCGCTCGGTCCAACCCGGGCGGGCGTTTTTTTTTCGGTTCCGCTGGAGAAAAACGAACGTCCGCTCTGGTATATTAATTCCCAACTGCCGTCGGACAGCTCGCGGCCATATTTGGGAGCAACAAGTCACATAGGTTTCGGGATTAGCGGACCATGACGCGCGTTTGCCCAGCTACCACGGATACCGGCCCGGCAGGCGCTCGGTCGCTGGCGATACATATGCCTGCGCCCGCTTGTACGACCGCTGGCTGGCCGTCGATCAAAACGCGGGCGGCAACTCCTATCCATTGAACCGAGACGCAAGGGTTCGGACGGTCGCCTGCCACGGAGGGGCAGCCGGCGATAAGTCCCGCATCGAACAGGGTCACAACCGGCACTCCACTGGCGAGCACGCGGGCGTGGCTCGTGGCGACGACTCTCCCGCCGTGAGGACACAGTGCGAGGTCGCTCGACGTGAAAAGCGGACTTCCCATCAGGTCACTGCCAGCGCGCCGTTGTTGATCGATACCGTGGGTCCGGCCATCGTGATCGAGGCACCCTGTCCGTTCGAGATATGGATTCCGGTGTCGTCAAGGATGAAGGCGGCGCCGGTTGCGGTCCGCAGAATAAGGCCGCCGCCCGGTCCCGGTGCATCGCTGATGATCAGGCCATGGCCGCCCGGCGTCTGCAGGGCCATGCCGAAGGAGGACGGCGACACTGAGGGTGCAAAATTGACCCCTTCCGCCCAGAAACCGCCAACCCATATCGGGAAGTCCTCATCGCCTCGCTCGAATTCCACCCAGACTGCCGAACCGATCGGCGGGATCGCGATCATGCCGCCTCCGGGCGCGGCCACAGGCGTGCACGGCATCGCCCAAGGCGTCGGCACCGTTCCGTGAACGTCAGGGACCATCAGTTGTAGCCGGCCCATCATCGCAGGATCGACGTTGTTGATCACGGTCCCGCGATATTTTCCGAAACGGCGGCGTCGGCTCATTCCTGTCGCTCCTCCACACCTTGTCCGCCCGGTTAGTTCAATCAGGCAACCACTGTCCAGCGGCGGTCGAGGAATGACGCGGCCGAATGTCTGCCATATCGTTTGGCTCCGGCTAAGCGGGCCAGCCGCTGGGGACGATCATTGCGTATGAGCATAGGTTTGCGAAGACACTCACTAGCGCAGATGAGCGCGTCTGAAATCGAAACAACCGGTCATTCCGAACCCTGAGAGCTGCGGAGCCGCGCGCACCTTCTGCTAGCTGAGCGAGTCCAGTGCATCTTTTCGCGCCGCAACCCTTTTGCGCTCCCGGGGCGCGAGCTAGGGAGCATTCTATGGCACCTCCAAAAAACCGATCCGCGCTGCGCGCGTTCATGGCCAGCGAAGCGGCTGGCGGCATCATCCTCATGTTCGCCGCGGCGCTCGCCATGGTAACGGCAAATTCGCCGCTTGCTGCGCAATATCACGATTGGCTGCACACGCCGGTCAGTCCGGCGATCACCGACAAGCTGGGGCCAATGACGCTTCACTTGTGGATCAATGACGGGTTGATGGCGATTTTCTTCCTGTTCGTGGGACTCGAAATCAAACGCGAACTTGTCGACGGGCGCCTCTCCACCTGGAATCGGCGCCGGCTGCCCATATTGGCTGCGGCGGCAGGAATGGCGGCTCCCGCCGCCATTTACCTGCTCATCGCCGACGGCGATCCGGCGCTGGCAAACGGCTGGGCCATACCATCTGCGACCGACATCGCCTTCGCCATGGGGGTGCTGGCGCTGCTCGGCCGCCGCGCGCCGACGTCGCTTAAACTCTTTCTCGTGACCGTCGCCATCGTGGACGACATGGGCGCGGTCGCGATCATTGCCGCCTTTTACACCTCAAGCCTTGCTCTCGGCCCGCTCGCGGCTGCTGTGGCAATCGTCGCAGCGCTATTCGTCCTCAACCGCCTCGGCGTTCGGGCGATCTCCCTCTATCTTCTCGGCTTTGCAATGCTCTGGTACGTGGTCCTGCTCTCGGGGATCCACGCGACGATCGCGGGTGTCGTGGCCGCCTTCGCGGTCCCGCTGATTGCGACGCCGGGCACCCCCGACGCCGCAGACTCCCCGCTGCATCGGCTCGAGCATCTCCTCGACGCGCCTGTCGCCTTCTTCATCGTTCCCCTCTTCGGTTTTGCCAATGCGGGCGTGCATCTGGCGGGCATCACATGGGATGAAATCCTTGCACCCCTGCCGGTGGGGATCGCGGCCGGATTGTTCCTCGGAAAACAAATCGGGATCTTTGGCGCAGTCTGGCTTGCCGTGAAGACGGGCTTCGCCACCCGCCCACGGGGCGCCACATGGTTGCAGATCTATGCCGTTTCGGTGCTGTGCGGTATCGGGTTCACGATGAGCCTTTTTATCGGTGGTCTCGCCTTCGCCGATCCACAGCTGGTCGAGGAGGCCAAGCTCGGCACATTAGCGGGGTCGCTGCTGGCCGCATTTGCCGGGTTTCTTTTGCTTCGCCGCGCAACGCCATGTCCCGAACAGCTTCGCGAAGAGGCGGAGCAAAATGACGAGATTGAGCACAATGGCGATGTTGCGCGTTGCTAACACGCATTCAGACCCGCGTTCCTCGATAGCCTCACTCGAGGGCTGTTCGGCTGCCGCCGAACGGCGCATGCTCTTGGCCATCTCCAACAGGAGCAAGCCGTGGCTCTCCCATTGCGGCCAAGCGGATGACGACCTTAAATCGCAAACGTGACATGGCCATTGTCATCGATAGGCCAATCCGGATTCCACGCTATCTCCCAAGCGTGATCGTCCGGATCGGCCACATATCCTCGAAATCCACCATGGGGCGGGGCATCGGCCGGTCTGATAATGCGGCCACCCGCCTTAACGATCTGGTCGATCGCGCTTTCTACCTCCGCCTGACTGGGAACATTGTGCGCCAGCGAAAAGGTGCCAGGGGAAGTAAGGCCGGTGCGGTTCATATCTTTTTCAAGCGCCGACTTCTCGAACGTGCCAAATACGAAGCCGTTCATCTGATAGAAGATGATTTCTTCATTCTCGAAGACAGGCTTCCAGCCAAAGCCCTCAACATAGAATCGACGGGACCGCGGCAGATCGCTGATGCCAAGTGTAATGACCGAAATCTGGTGTTGCATATCCAAAGCCTTTCCCTCGCTGGCACAGCATCGCGACAGCGTTCAGGTCTTGGGACACGACGCCGCAGCGAAGGTCAGGGCCCGCTTGCGCGGGGACCGGGCTAACCGCACCGATCTCCCCTTTCTCGACGAATAGCTTTTAGCGACGCCGAACTGGGGCGGCAAGGTCGACGATCGGTTGTGTTTCGTCATAGCGTGACGGTGACAGCTAATGTCTGCTACTCATGATCCCACCTCCCAAAAATCGACCGATGTCGGCCAATTCTTTCGAAAAGTTGGCCGTCGATAGAAGCTAGAGAAATGGAGCGTCCCTCTCGCTGATATGAGCTTAACCTTCTCAGCCTCGATATCGCACGGCGGCAACGAACGCCGCCAAAGCAGGCGATTGCTGACGCCGGCTCGGATAGTAGAGATGATAGCCGGGGAACGGCGGGCACCAATCTTCCAATACTGGCGCGAGTTCTCCTGCGCCTATGTGGGTTTGCAGATAATCGCGAGGCAGATAGCATAAACCAAGACCATCGACCGCAGCCTGCCGGACGATGGCAATGTCGTTCACGACCAGCTGTCCCTCGACGCGAACGTTCACAGCGCGACCGTCCTTCTCCAGATCCCAGACGGAAATCCCCCCTTTGGCCTGGTGCCGCAGATTGATGCAGTTGTGATTGGCAAGGTCGTCGGGCGTTTGTGGCAATCCATGGGTCGCCAAATATCCCGGTGACCCCGTGACCGCCATTTGCATGTCAGGACCGATGCGCACCGCGATCATGTCCTGGGCAAGCGTTTCACCGAGCCGAACGCCGGCGTCGAAGCGCTCGGCAACGATGTCCACAAAACCATTATCGACCGTCAAATCGACTATCAGGTCCGGATAGAGTGGCAGCAACTTTGCCAGGGCGGGCAGCAGTATGCTCTCGGCCGGCTGGTCACCGGTCGTGATGCGCAATGTCCCTGCCGGTTTATCGCGCAGCTCCGTGAGTGCTGCGAGTTCGTCAGCGACCTCGTCGAAGCGGGGACCGACGCGCTCCAGCAGTCTCTCGCCCGGCTCTGTGGTCGAGACGCTTCGGCTGGTCCGCGTCAGCAGGCGCACGCCGAGCCGCTCTTCCAGCTTGCGGATGGTATGGCTGAGGGCAGACGGCGAGACCCCCAGCTTGGCGGCCGCACGCGTGAAGCTGCGCTCGCGCGCCACTGCTAGAAAGGCCACAAGGTCTGCCATGGTTTCGCGTTGCATCGTTGAATCCTGCTCACAGCCGCATGCCGATCATAGCGGGTAATCCGCATGATGTAGATGGCCTAAATGGGCGGCATGGAAACGACCCACTCCCAAATCCCCGCACGAGAACCCGCGATAGAGCCTTCGACAGCTGGCGGTTGGGCGGCGGTGTTCGCGCTGACCCTCTGCGTGTCGACGCTCATCGCGTCGGAGTTCATGCCCGTCAGCCTGCTAACACCGATAGCATCCGGCCTGGCGGTGAGCGAAGGCCAGGCAGGGCAGGCGATCGCGGTTTCGGGTATCTTTGCCGTGATCACCAGCCTCTTCGTCGCTTCGGCCACGCGGGGCGTCGATCGACGCGCTCTTCTCCTTGCCCTCACCGCCTTGATGATCGTCTCGGGCGCCATCGTCGCGTTCGCGCCCAATTATGAGATTTTCATGGTTGGCCGTGCGCTTCTCGGGGTGGTGATCGGCGGTTTCTGGTCGATGTCGACCGCAACCGTCATGAGACTGGTCTCGGAGGATGCCGTGCCGCGCGCGCTCGCCGTGCTTAATGGCGGCAACGCGCTGGCGACAACCATCGCGGCGCCGTTGGGCAGCTATCTGGGCCAGTATATCGGCTGGCGCGGCGCATTCTTCTGCGTTGTGCCCCTCGCGGCGGTCACGCTCGCCTGGCAGTTCATGACCCTTCCGAGCATGCCGAGCCGCGAGCGGGCGAGCGGCGTCGCGGCTTTCAAGGTGCTTCGTCGCCCGCAAGTGCCGCTCGGCATGCTCGCGGTCGCACTCTTTTTCATGGGCCAGTTCGCGCTGTTCACCTACCTGCGGCCGTTTCTGGAGACTGTCACCGCGGTCGATGTGACCACCTTGTCGCTCATGCTGCTTGGGCTCGGTGTTGCAGGCCTCGCCGGAACTTATGCCATCGGGATCGCGCTCAAGCACTCGCTGTACGGACTGCTGATTTCGATGCCGCTCGCGATGGCCGCGATCGCCGGCGGGCTCGTCGCCGCTGGCGCATCCGCCCTTGGCGTCGCCATCCTGCTTATGATGTGGGGCCTGGTCGGCACGGCTGCCCCCGTCGCATGGTGGACCTGGGTGAGCAAAGCGTTGCCGGACGAAGCGGAGGCCGGCGGCGGGCTCATGGTCGCGGTTGTCCAACTGGCGATCACCCTTGGCGCCGCATTCGGCGGAATGTTGTTCGACGCCTGGGGCTACCAGGCCACCTTCCTCGCAAGCGCAGCGCTGCTCATGTCATCCTCGCTCGTCGCGGTCCTCGCCGCGCGGTCTTCGCAGGCTGCAATCGATCGGGCTGCTCAAGCCGACGCCGCCACTGCGGCTTCCTGAAACCGGAGAAAACGCATGCAACTATCCTTGATCAATCGCCCGGTGCTGGCTCGCCGAAACTTGATGCGAGCCGGCCTTCTGACGGTCGCGACGCTTGCGTTCGCGATCACCCAGCCGGTGCTGGCGCAATCCGAGCCGAACAAACCCGAAGGAGCAACCATGCAACTGACCCAGACCTGGGACAAAGTTTTTCCCAAGAGCCACAAGGTCGATCATCAAAAGGTCACCTTCACCAATCGTTACGGCATCACCCTCGTCGGCGATCTCTATCTGCCGAAGAACCGCGGTGACCGCCGCCTGCCCGCGATCGCCGTCGGTGGCCCTTTCGGCGCGGTGAAGGAGCAGTCCTCTGGCCTCTATGCTCAGACGCTCGCTGAGAGCGGCTTTGTCACCCTGGCCTTCGATCCGTCATACACTGGCGAAAGCGGCGGCGCGCCGCGCAACGTGGCCTCCCCCGACATCAACACCGAGGATTTTAGTGCGGCGATCGACTATCTCGGCACCCACGCTTCGGTCGATCGCGAGCGGCTCGGCATTATCGGCATCTGCGGTTGGGGCGGTATGGCGCTCAACGCCGTGGCGGTCGACAAGCGGGTCAAGGCCGTGGCGGTCAGCACGATGTACGACATGACCCGCGTCATGTCGAAGGGCTACAACGACAGCGTAACGCTCGAGCAGCGCACGGAGAACTTGGAGCAGCTCAGCCGCCAACGCTGGGAGGATGCTGAAAAGGGGATGCCTGGTTATGGCCCGCCCATGAATGAACTGAAGGGCGGCGAGGCGCAGTTTCTTGTCGACTATCACGACTATTACAAGACGCCGCGCGGCTTCCACAAAAGGTCGGTCAACTCGAACGGATCGTGGACGATCACCACCCCGCTGTCGTTCATGAACATGCCGATCCTGAGCTACATCAAGGAAATCTCGCCGCGGCCGATCCTGTTCGTGCACGGCGAGAACGCCCATTCGCGTTATTTCAGCGAGACGGCATACGCCGCGGCCGCCGAGCCGAAGGAGCTGGTGATTATACCCGGCGTGAACCACACCGATCTTTACGATAAGGTCGATGTAATCCCCTTCGACAAGTTCACGACCTTTTTCCAGCAGCACCTGGCTGGAGGCAAATGATGAAGCTACCGGCAGTCATTGCCTGTACCCTTCCATTGCTGGCGTGCACGCCGGAGACCCAACAGGGCTCGCCCGCACCACGCGAGGCGGCCGATGTGCATAGCGCTGCCGCCGATAGTGCTACGATGGAAGTCAGTCGGAGCGCGGCACGACACCCCGCCCGCGGGCCAGGCGCATGGTTCACGGGCGCCGTAACGATCACCCCGCTGTTCAACCCAAAGGGGCGGTCTGAGGTTGGTGCGGCCTTGGTGCGCTTCGAGCCGGGCGCCCGCACCGCGTGGCACAAGCACCCGCTGGGGCAGCGTCTCGTGGTTCTCGAGGGGAGCGGGTGGACCCAGGTCGAAGGCGGTCCGATCGAGGCCATCCATGCCGGCGATGTCATATGGTGTCCGCCTGACGTGCGCCATTGGCATGGTGCGACTCCGACCAGTTCGATGGCCCACATCGCCGTACAGGAAGCCGAGAATGGCTCACCCGTCGAATGGATGGAGCATGTGCCTGATGATCTTTATGCGAACGGGCCCCAGTGATGCGCCAAGCGGCGATAGCGGTTGGCGCCTTGACGCTAAGCGCTTGCAGCCCTCCTGCAGCGTCGAACAGTCCGAGTGTCGAACCTGGAGGTGACGTCCACAGGGGATCCGCCACGCAAATGGGTTCGCCAAACACTGCAACGGAGAAAGGGATAGGCATGCGTCCGATGGAGATACTGATTGCATCCGATAGCGCTCAGCTGAGTGCCAAACTGGCGGACAACGAGGCGGCGCGGGCGCTCGCAGCGATGCTGCCGCTGAAAATTCAGATGCGCGATCATCTTCGCCAGGAGAAGACGGGCATCCTCCCGTCGGCGCTCCCCGGCGGCGACCGGCAAACCGAATTTTCGGTCGGCACGCTGGGGTTATGGGGCGACCGGGATTTTGTAATCTACTATCGAGCGGGGCATGTTCCTGCGCCGGGCATAGTCGTCCTTGGGCACGTCCGGGGCGATCTCTCCCTGTTCGACAATTCTGACGGCGTCACGATTTCACTTCGGCAAGCCGACTGACGAACGCTTAGCTCCTCACAGCGAACGGCCGCTTCTTTCGATCTGAAACCTGAAAGCTGACCGACTGCAATCGGCCAAGCGTAGCCATCGCTTTCCCAATCCGAATCCCAAAATTGCAGGGGGCGATGGATCATTGTTTCTTGTTCGCCTCTAACCGTGCTCTCGCGCGCGCAAAAATCGCCGGAATTTCGTCGAAAGCCTCCCAACCTGCCGAAATGCAATAATCGTAGAAGACTTGCTCCATCGGAATTTTGAAATCATGCACGTCGTCAGCCGCAAACCCAATCGCGGCAACCACGTCGGGCTGCTTGATATCCCGCCCCCCTATGTATGGATTCGGGCTATACGACCGCGACTTCTCGATGACCTTCTTGCGAAATATCTCATAGACCGGCTCGATCGCGTTGTCCCAGTCCATGTCCTCGATTTCTACCAGGCGCGTCTCGAACGCCCTCCTAACAGCGTCCAGCTTGGCAACCTGTGCGCCGACGAGCGCGCCATAGGCATCGAGCACCGCGGCCCCATATTCGCTCCAGTCGTCGTGAAGCGTATCCCACCGTTTCTCATCATCGGCCATCTTTTGCAGATGAGCAGAGATCGCATCGCGCGCGATCTCCGATTTGCTCCGGCCCGACTTCTTCGCGGCCGCAGAGAGCTCCGCCTCGTCCTCACGCGACAGCCGCACATTGAAAATCGTCATACGCATCTCCACAAGCTTCGGCGGGCAGTATGTAAGACACGGTGAGGTTAGTGCCAAGATTGTAGTACAGCGGACGTTTTCGACCCACACGCGCCGCTTCGCGTGCAAGGCGATGTTGCGACTCGGCGGCTGGGCCGGCTTGATCGCGAAACAGCTGTCGCCCCCGCGCGCGCGCTCAAGCGCATATCCCGTAGCGGCTCTCTGACCCTAGTAGCCCCAGAACTGTCCTTAGAAGCCCCAGAACGGCCCTGTAACTTAAAGCCAATAGATCGGAATTTCATGGCTCGGGCCCGGACGCATTCGTTCGGGCGGGAGCCTTCGCATGACCCCGACCAAATTGCTTGTTGGACAGATTTTGATCGTCTTCGCGATCGTGATCCTTGGTGTGTGGTCAGCGACTCAATGGGCCGCGGCTATGCTCGGCTATCAACCCGAACTGGGCCAGCCATTGGCGTGGGTCGGCGGGTTGCCGTTGTACCGGCCGTGGGACCTCTTCCAATGGTGGTATAGTTTCGACGCCTATGCGCCGCACGTTTTCGACAAGGCAGGCGGACTGGCGGCGGGCAGCGGCTTTATTGGCTGCGGCGCCGCAATCGCAGGGTCGCTCTGGCGCGCGCGGCAAAAAGGCCAAGTCACGACCTATGGTTCGGCGCGGTGGGCGAAGGAGCGCGAGATCGATGCCGCTGGCCTTCGCGGCGATGCTGGCGTTTTTCTCGGTGCGCTCGGTGGCCGCTATCTGCGCCATGCGGGGCCGGAACATGTCATGGCCTTCGCCCCCACACGGAGCGGTAAGGGTGTCGGACTCGTCGTCCCGACATTGCTTAGCTGGACGGGTTCGGCTGTCGTCCATGACATCAAAGGGGAGAACTGGCAGCTGACCGCAGCCTGGCGGTCGCGCTTTTCACACTGCCTCTATTTCGACCCAACCGACGTGCGGTCGGCACGGTACAATCCGCTGCTCGAAGTCCGACGCGGCGCCCACGAAGTGCGCGACGTGCAGAATATCGCCGATATTCTTGTCGACCCGGAAGGGGCGCTCGAGCGGCGCAACCACTGGGAAAAAACGTCACACTCGTTGCTCGTCGGCGCGATCCTCCACATCCTCTATGCCGAGAAGGAGAAGACGCTCGCGCGCGTCGCAACCTTCCTTTCGGATCCGTCGCGTAGCTTCGCTTCGACCCTCGTGGCGATGATGCGCACCAACCATCTGGGGACGACCGAGGATCCCAAGGTTCATCCCGTCGTCGCGTCGGCAGCGCGCGAGTTGCTCAACAAGAGCGAGAATGAACGTTCGGGCGTCCTGTCGACCGCCATGTCCTTCCTCGGACTCTACCGCGATCCCACCGTCGCGGCGGTGACTTCGGGCTGCGACTGGCGCATCGCCGATCTTGTCTCCGCGAAGCGCCCGCTGTCGCTTTACCTGGTCATCCCGCCCTCGGATATCTCACGGACCAAGCCGCTCGTACGCTTGATCCTCAACCAGATCGGGCGTCGTCTCACCGAGAAGCTCGACGATCGCACGTCATCGGTAAGGCGCCACCAGCTGCTTTTGATGCTGGACGAATTCCCGGCGCTCGGCCGACTCGACTTCTTCGAAACCGCGCTCGCATTCATGGCGGGATATGGCATTCGCGCCTTCCTGATCGCGCAGTCGCTGAACCAGATTTCGAAGGCCTATGGCGAGAATAACGCGATCCTCGACAACTGCCACGTCCGCGTCGCATTCGCGACAAACGACGAGCGAACGGCGAGACGTATCTCCGACGCGCTCGGCACCGCGACCGAACAGCGCGCGATGCGCAACTATGCCGGGCACCGGCTGGCGCCCTGGCTCGCGCACGTCATGGTCAGCCGGCAGGAAACCGCGCGAGCGCTGCTGACACCCGGCGAGGTGATGCAGCTTCCGCCGACCGACGAGCTGGTCCTCGTTGCCGGTCTCGCGCCGATCCGCGCGAAGAAACTGCGCTACTATGAAGACACGAATTTCAAAGCGCGCCTCGGTGCCCCTCCGCAGCTTGGCAGTCAAAGTTATGCCGATATTCCAGAGCCGCGTCCGAACGACTGGACTGGCATAGCGGCGGACGTCATGCCTGCGTTGGCGATGGACGACGATGCGGGCGATGGCGTGATCGTCGACGACGGCGGTGCGCAGCAGGCGCGCGAGCCGGAACTGGCCGACATCGTGACGCCGCCACCGGCGCCCGAGCGTCCGTCTAACCCGCTCGGCATCGACGACGACATCGATCCTGCGGCCGACAAGAAGTTGATGGACCGGGCGCGCCCGCTCGCGCCGGTGCTGATCGGCCACGCGCTCGACGAGGCCGTCAGCCACAAGGGCGAGCAACTGGGGCTCGGGCTGTGAGCGCGCGGAGCGGCCAGCCGCGCGGCGGGCAAGTCCGCCACCAGCTTTACATGAGCCGCGACCTCAGCGAGCGGTTGGCGGCGCTCGCCAGAAAGCCCGGGGTCACCATGTCATCGATCATGGCCGAGGCGCTCGACGCCTGGCTTGTGCGCAAGGGTGCCGACGATCTTCAGCTGCGCTTCGGCGCACGGCTCGGCCGGATCAGTGGCGCGCTCGCGCGCGTCGAGCGCAACAGCCAGATCGAGATCGAAATCCTCGCGCTTCTCGTGCGCTACCTGCTTGCGTCGATTCCGCCGGTCGCCGAAGGCGATGATGTCGCGCGCGCTCAGGGGCGCGAGCGCTTCGAATGGTTCACGACGAGGGTCGCCGAAGCGTTTCGCGAGGGCCGAGGCAGCTTCGGCACAGAGGTGGGCCAATGAGCGCCGCCGAGACGACCGAGCGGCGGCGCGCGATGCTGCGCAGTGCGATGGGGCCGGCGATCGAGGCGGCGCTCTCGAACGCCCATGTCGTCGAGGTTATGGTCAATCCCGACGGCGCGCTCCGCATCGATGTCCTCGGCGAGGGCAGGGTCGACACGGGGGTCCGCATGGCGCCCGAACAGGTCGAGCGGATCATTCGGCTCGTGGCGAGCCATGCCCGGACCGAGGTGCATATGGCAGCGCCGATCGTGTCGGCGGAATTGCCGCCGCACGGCGAGGGCGCGGGCGAACGGTTCGAGGGATTGCTCCCGCCGGTGAGCCTCGCGCCCTGCTTCTCGATCCGCAAGCCCGCAGCGCGGGTCTATTCGCTGATGGATTATGTCAGCGCGGGGATCGCGAGCGCCGAGGCCGCGCGCCTCCTGTCGCTTGCCGTCGTTGAGCGGCTCAACATCCTCGTCGCCGGCGGTACCAGCTCGGGCAAGACGACGCTCGCCAACGCGCTGCTCGCCGAGATGGCGGCCCTCGACGAGCGCGTGATCCTGATCGAAGACACGCGCGAACTCCAATGCCCTGCGCCCGACCGCGTCGAACTGCGCACGCGCGCTGGCGCGGTGTCGATGGCCGATCTTGTCCGGTCGACGCTGCGGCTGCGTCCCGACCGCATCATCGTTGGCGAGGTACGCGGCGGCGAAGCGCTCGACATGCTCAAGGCCTGGAACACCGGGCATCCGGGCGGGATCGCGACGGTGCATGCAAATAGTGCGGCATCGGCGCTCACCCGCATCGAGCAGCTCGTCCAGGAGAGCGTCGTCACCGTTCCGCGGCGCCTGATCGCCGAGGCGATCGACCTCATCGTCTTCATCGCGGGACGCGGCGCCGCGCGGCGCATCGCGACGATCGCGCGCGTCGAGGGCGTCGGTCCGACCGGCGATTACGCCCTCACTGACCTTTCCATCCATTCCGAAGATCCGAACTGAAGGAGACTCCCCATGCGTCTGTACTCGTTGCAACATTCGCCCGCCGGATTGCCGCTCGCCTTGCTGGTTTGCGTTGGCGCCGCGTGCGGGAGCGCGCTCGCCGCGGGGTCGGGCATGCCGTGGGAAGAGCCGCTCCAGCAGGTGCTGGAATCGGTGCAGGGCCCGGTCGCCAAGATCATCGCGGTGATCATCATCATCACGACGGGCCTGACCCTGGCGTTCGGCGAAACCTCGGGCGGCTTCCGCCGACTGATCCAGATCGTCTTCGGTCTGTCGATCGCCTTCGCCGCCTCAAGCTTCTTCCTGTCCTTCTTCAGCTTTGGCGGCGGGGCGCTCGTCGCATGAGCCATCTCGAAGGATATGAAGCGCCGATCCACCGGTCGCTCGCCGAGCCGATCCTGCTCGGCGGGGCTCCGCGCGGGCTCGCGATCGTCAACGGCACGATCGCGGCCGCGATGGGGCTCGGGCTCCAGCAATGGGTCGCCGGGCTCATCCTCTGGGCGCTCGGGCACACGCTGATGGTTTTCGCGGCCAAGCGCGATCCCGACTTCGCGCCGGTCCTCTCCCGCCACCTCCGGCAGAAAGGCACTTTCTCGTGCTGAACATCTCCGAGTATCGCACACGCGCCGACCGGCTCGCCGACCATCTGCCGTGGGGCGCCCTCGTCGCGCCCGGCATCGTCCTCAACAAGGACGGGAGCTTCCAGCGCAGCATCGCCTTTCGCGGACCCGATCTCGACAGCGCGACCGAAGCCGAACTCGTCGCTGCCTGCGCGCGCGCGAACAATATGCTAAAGCGCTTCGGATCGGGATGGGCGCTCTTCTTCGAGGCCGAGCGCGTCGCAGCGCTTGGCTATCCCGAAAGCGAATTTCCCGATCCTGCCTCGTGGCTCGTCGAAGCTGAGCGCCGCGCGTCGTTCGAGGATGCCGAACGCTCGCATTTCGAGAGCCTGTATTATCTCACCCTCGTCTGGATGCCGCCCGCCGATCAGGCCGACAGGGCGGGTCGCTTCATTGTCGAACAGCCGGGCGACGGAGAGGGCCGGGGCGGCGGACGCGACTGGCGCGAGGCGCTGGCACGTTTCGAAGCAGAGAGTCTGCGCGCGATCGACCTGATGGCGACTTTTATGCCCGAGGTCCGTCCGCTGGATGACAGCGAAACTTTGACCTACCTCCACCGCGCCATTTCGCCGCACCGGCACCGCGTGCGCGTTCCGCAGACGCCTTTCTATCTCGACGGTCTGCTCGCCGACACCGTGCTGACCGGCGGCCTCGAGCCGATGCTCGGCGACCAATATTTGCGCACGCTCACCATCCTCGGCTTTCCCTCGATGAGCCGCCCAGGCCTCTTCGACGCGCTCAACCGCGAGGACTTCGGCTATCGCTGGATGACGCGTTTCATCGCGCTCGACAAAACCGACGCAACGGCGGCGCTCACGAAGATGCGGCGCCAGTGGTTCAACAAACGCAAGTCGCTCTCGGCGCTGCTCCGCGAGGTGATGTACGACCAGCCGGCGCAATTGCTCGACAACGACGCCGACAACAAGGTCGTCGACGCCGATGCGGCGCTCCAGGCGCTCGGCGGCGATCATGTGTCGTTCGGCTATCTGACCACGACGATTACCGTATCGGACCGCAATCGCGCGCGCGCCGAGGAGAAGCTGCGCGCGGCGGAGCGGATCGTCCATTCGCTCGGGTTCACCGCGATCCGCGAAAGCGTGAACACCGTCGAAGCCTGGCTCTCGTCACTTCCCGGTCAGACCTATGCGAACGTCCGTCAGCCGCTCGTTCACAGCCTGAACCTTGCGCACCTGATGCCGCTGTCCTCGGTGTGGGCGGGTCCTGTGCGCAATGTGCACCTGGGTGGTCCGCCCTTGCTCTACGCGGAGACGAGTGGCTCGACGCCGTTTCGCCTGTCGACCCATGTCGGCGATGTCGGTCACATGATGATCGCCGGGCCGACCGGGGCGGGGAAGTCAGTGTTGATCGCTCTGATAGCGATGCAGTTCCGGCGGTACCGCGACGCGCAGATCTACATCTTCGACAAGGGCTATTCGGCGCGCGCCGCCGTGCTCGCGATGGGCGGGCGCCATCATGCGCTCGGCGATGGCGGCGCTTCGCTTGCGTTCCAGCCGCTGCGCGGAATCGACCGTGAGGAAGAGCGCGGCTGGGCGGCCGACTGGATCGCGGCGCTCGTGGCGCACGAAGGCGTGCCGGTCACGCCCGACGTCAAAGACGCGATCTGGTCGGCGCTGCGCAGCCTCGCGACGGCGCCCGAAGCCGAACGGACGCTGACCGGGCTGTCGCTGTTGCTGCAGTCGAATGCGCTGAAGGCGGCGATCCAGCCCTTCACGCTTGAGGGGCCGCACGGTCGGCTGCTCGATGCGGCAGAGGAGGGGCTAGCGCTCGGATCGATCGAATGTTTCGAGACCGAGGCGCTGATGGGGCAGGCTAGCGTCATCGAGCCCGTGCTGTCTTATCTTTTCCACCGCCTGGAAGCGCGGTTCGATGGGCGGCCAACGCTGCTCATTCTCGATGAGGCCTGGATCTTCCTCGATAACCCGCTCTTTGCTGCACGCATCCGCGAGTGGCTGAAGGTACTGCGCAAGAAGAATGTCGCGGTGATCTTTGCGACGCAGAGCCTCGCCGACATCGCCGGCAGCAGCATCGCACCGGCGGTCATAGAGAGCTGTCCCCAGCGCATATTGCTGCCGAATGACCGCGCAGTCGAGCCGCAGAGCCGGGCAGCCTATTCGTCTTTCGGGCTCAACGATGCGCAGATCGAGCTTGTCGCGCGCGCGGCGCCCAAGCGCCATTATTACCTCCAGTCAGCGCGCGGCAACCGGCTGTTCGAGCTCGGGCTTGGCCCGATCGCGCTCGCATTTTGCGGCGCGTCCGATCCGGCCGTGCAGGCACGAATCGACGCCCTTCTCGCCGCGCATGGCGAGGCGGATTTCGCGGCGCATTTCTTGCGCGATGCCGGGCTCGACTGGGCCGCCGACCTCCTCGCCGGTTTCCCCGGGACCGGACCGAGTGACCAACCCAACCCCCAAGAAGGAGAATTGCCATGAAGACGCTTGCCCAAATGCTGCTCGCCGCCGCCACCATCCCGGTACTGATGCTGGCGACGCCACCCGCCACGGCAATGCCGGTCTTCGACAGCGCCAACTATCAGCAGAATCTGCTCACCGCGGCGCGAACGCTCAAGCAGATCGACCAGCAGATCAGGCAGTTGCAGAACGAGGCGCAGATGCTGTCCAACATGGACAAGAATCTGAAGCGCGTCGATTTCCCCGAACTCGCCAAGCTCAAGGACAATCTCGCCCGCGTCGAAGGGCTGATGGGGCAGGCCGAGGGGATCAATTTCGGGGTCGACCAGCTCGATGCGCGCATGGCAGCGCTGTTCCCTAAGGACTTTGCTGGAATGACTCGGTCGGCGAGCATTACCCAAGCAAAGGCGCGGCTCGAGGCTGCCATGGCTTCGTATCGGCGCACGCTTGCGGTCCAGTCGCGCATTGCCGCCGACGTGAAGGACGATGCTGCCGTACTCGCCGACATCGCGGCGCGAAGCTCGGGCGCCGAAGGCAGCCTTCAGGCCCAGCAGGCAACCAACCAGCTTCTCGCATTGGCTGCCAAGCAGCAGATGCAGGTCCAGCAGATGATGGCCGCCGCCTACGAGGCCGACATGCTCGACCGTGCACGCGCGGCGCAGAGCGCGGCCGAAGCGCGCGAGCGCACGCGCCGCTTCCTCGGCGACGGCAAGGCTTACACGCCGATCCGCTGATCCAGGCACGAACGGCGTCGGCTGCCCCTCTCTAAGCCCGCCGTTCGCCGCGGGGTCTCGGATGCCCCCCTGAGACCCCGCGGATATATTCCCTCCGCTCTTGAAAGCCCGCCCGATGGACGATCTCAATGTCATCGACCGCTTCATGGAAGCCTTCATCCGCTATATCGACAGCGGTTTCGGACTTCTGGGCGGCGACGTCGCCTTCCTCACCAGCATATTGATCGGCATCGATATCACTCTCGCCGGGCTCTTCTGGGCGATGGGCGGCGAGAATGACGTCATCGCGAAGCTACTGAAGAAGATCCTCTATGTCGGCGTTTTTGCTTTCATCATCGGCAATTTCGGGGCGCTTTCGGACATCATCTTCCGCTCTTTCGCGGGTCTCGGCATCACCGCCGGCGGGGGCACGATTTCGGCCGAGGATCTGCTCAAGCCGGGCCGGCTTGCTGGCACGGGTTTCGAGGCGGCTCACCCGCTGATCGACCAGATCAAGGAGCTGCTCGGACCGATCGGCTTTTTTGAAAACTTCCTCGAGATCGTGGTCCTGTTGATCGCGTGGGTGCTGACGATCCTCGCCTTCTTCATCCTCGCGATCCAGCTCTTCATCACGCTGATCGAGTTCAAGCTCACAAGCCTCGCGGGCTTTGCGCTCATGCCGTTCGCCCTGTGGAACCGGACCGCCTTCCTTGCCGAGCGCGTTCTGGGAAGCATCGTGTCGTCGGGCGTCAAGGTGATGGTGCTTGGCGTGATCGTCGGCATCGGATCGGGTTTCTTCCCCGATTTTCTTTCGACGATGGCGGGTTCCGAGCCCGACATCGAGGAAGCCATGTCGCTTGCGCTTGGTGCGCTCGCCTTGCTCGGCTTGGGCATTTACGGTCCCGGTATCGCATCGGGCCTGGTCGCGGGCGCACCGCAGCTCGGGGCTGGCGCCGCGGTCGGAACGGTCGCCGCGGCAGCGGGTACGATGGTTGTCGCCGGCGGCGCTGGAATGGCCGCGGCGCGGGCGGGCGGCGGCGCGGCACTTGGTGCGGTCCGCGCGGGTACGTCGATGGGAAGCGCCGCCTCGACAGCCTACAAGCTGGGCCAGGAGACCTCCGGATCGAACACCGTAAGTTGCGGCCTTTCGGGCGTCGGAACCGCGATGAAGGGGGCGGCCTCTAACCTTTCGCAGCGTGCCGGTGGCAAGCTCGGACTTGGCGCCGCCGCCGCCGCCGGGCGCGACGCGGCTTGGAACGCCGGCACAACCAAGGTGGAACCATCTTCATCTGCGCCGGCCACCAGCGCTCGCGTCGATGGTTCACCAGCAGTTTCGTCGGCGCCGGCACCGCGCGACAGCGCTCCGCCCTGGGCCGCCGACATGAAGGCTGATCAGCGCCGCCGGTCTGCGCGGCAAGCTGCGGTCCATGTAATTTCCGACGGGAGCCGCGGCGGAAGCGGCGCGTCGCCCGACATTGCCGAAAAGGAGGATTGAGCCATGCGTTTCAAGCGATCGGTACAGCGTTACGGGCGGACGCCCGAACCCGTCACCCCCTATCAGCGCGCCGCGCAGAAATGGGACGACCGGATCGGGTCGGCGCGCGTCCAGGCGCGAAACTGGCGGATCATGGCGTTCGGCGGGCTGTTGCTTTCCACCGGCCTCGCGGGCGGCCTCATCTGGCAATCGGTTCAAAGCCGCGTGACGCCCTATGTCGTCGAGGTCGATCGGCTGGGCGAGGCCCGGAGTGTCGCGCCCGCAGTTGCCGACTACAACCCGACCGACCCGCAGATCGCCTGGGCGCTCGGTCAGTTTATCCGCAACGTGCGCGGTATATCGCTCGACCCGGTGCTGATGCGCGAGAACTGGCTTGGCGCCTATGATTTCGTCACCGACCGCGGCGAGCTTTTCCTCAATGAATATGCTCGCTCGGCCGACCCGTTTGCGAAGGTCGGAACGCACTCGCTGTCGGTCGAGATCGTCAGCGTGGTCCGTGCGTCTCCGCGATCATTCCAGGTCAAGTGGCGCGAGAGCCTGTTCGAGCGCGGCAGTCTCGTATCCACGTCGCGCTGGACGGCGATCCTGACCGTCGCGGTCAAGCCGCCGAGAACCGCAGAGGTCCTGCGGAAAAATCCGCTTGGGCTCTACGTCGAGGCGATCGACTGGAGCCGGGAATATGAGACCGCCGAGCCGGTGCCGGCTGCGCTGCCCGGTCTGGACGGTGCCAAGCCTGCTCCGGCGGCCGAGCCCGGGCAGGCGCCAACGCCCAACCGCTCGCCCCCGATCCCCCTTGCCGTAGAAGGAAAACTGCCATGAAGTCGATTTTCATTTGCTTGCTGGCCGCCGGCATCTTCTCGGCAAGCGATGCGCGAGCCGCAACGGGTCGCAGCACCGAACGGATACGCGCTGCGGAAGCGGCCGCGACGAAAGAGCCGCGACGCGAGGATTATCGCGGCGCGATCCAGTCCTACGCCTATGTCGAGGGCGCGATCTACCGGCTCGTCGGCGCCCCCGGCCATGTGACCGAGATTGGGCTCGAACCTGGCGAGGCGCTGCTCGCGGTGGCAGCCGGCGATACGGCGCGCTGGACCGTCGGCGACACAATAAGCGGGGCAGGGGATGCGCAGCGCATCCATGTCATGATCAAGCCGCTCGCGCCTGGTCTGGCCACGAATTTGATCATCACCACCGACCGGCGCGTCTACCATGTTGCGCTCACCAGCACCGCTGCGACGGCGATGGCGGCGATCCGCTGGACCTATCCCGACGACGCGCTGATGGCGATCAAGCGTGCGGCGTCGACGGTTCACGATCGCGCCACAGGGCACGGCGGCATTGACCCCGTAGCGTTTCACTTTGGATACCGGATTCGGGGCGACCGCGCACCGTGGCGGCCGCTCCGCGCCTTCGACAATGGTCGGCAGACTTTCATCGAATTTCCGCCAAGCCTGGCGCAGGGGGAGGCACCGCCGCTGTTCGTGACCGGCGAAGCGGGTGAGCCCGAGCTGATTAATTACCGTGTCTCGGGCCGCTTCTACATCGTCGACCGTCTCTTCGACCGGGCGGAACTGCGGCACGGCGCGAAGCGCCAAAAGATCGTTCGAATCCTACGGACAGGAGAGGGGCAGTGATCGCGGACGACGAAGGCGCTGCGGATCGGCCCGCGGAAGTTCCGGTCGGTGATCACCCAGACGAAGCCGGGCCGCCGGCCAAGGTCGATCCCGAGACCCTCGTTCTGCGCGGCGCACCCCGGCGCGTCGCTCGGTTCCGGCGCGAGATCGTCATCGGCGTGGCGGCCGTGGGCGCGCTCGCGATCTCAGCGGTTACCTGGATCGCCCTCGAGCCCGTCTCCTTCAAGCTCGCGGCAAGCGGTGACGAGATGTTCGAGAAGGGGCAAGGCAAGCCCCCTGAAGCCTTAGCCGGCACGCCCGGCCGTTATGACGAAATCCCCAAGCTCGGGCCGCCCCTCCCCGGGGACCTTGGACGTCCGATCCTCGAACACCAGCGCAGAATGGAAGGCGAATATCCGCCCGCGGCCGCGGGCGACGACAAGGCGGCAGCCGAGGCGGCCGAGCGCGAGCGCCGCCTCGCCGAAGAAGGAGCCGCCCGCCAGTCACCGGTCATGATGTCGCTTGGATCGAACCGCGGAATGCAACCAGCGGTACCGCGGACCGGTGGCGAGCCGGCCGAAGACGCGCCAGCCCAAGGTATGTTGGCATCCTCCTCCAAGGCGGAAACGGAAGGCAACGCACACGTCAGCGCGCATCGCATCACTCCCGCCGCATCGCCTTGGCTGCTCAGCAGTGGCAGCGTAATCGCCGCGAGCCTCGTGACCGGCCTTAACAGCGATCTCCCCGGGCTGGTCGTCGCGCAAGTCAGCCAAAACGTCTATGACAGCATCACGGGAAGGACCTTGCTGATCCCGCAGGGCGCGCGCCTGATCGGGCGCTACGAAAGCCGTACGAGCTATGGCCAGAAGCGCGCGTTCGTCGTCTGGCAGCGGATCGTTTGGCCCGACGGCTCTTCGCTTGCGATGGATGATGCCCCGGCCAGCGATCCCACGGGCTATGCAGGCCTCGCCGACCGTGTCGATACGCATGGGTGGCAGCTGGTCAAGGGCGTCGCGCTTTCGACCCTGCTCGGCGTCGGCACCGAGCTCACCTTCGGCGAAGACGAAAGCGATATCGTCCGCGCGATGCGCGAGTCCGCTCAGCAAGGCGGCGGGCGTGCCGGCGACCGGCTCGTCGAGAAGAGCCTCGACATCCAGCCGACCATCGTCGTGCGGCCTGGCTGGCCAGTGCGTGTAATCGTCGACAGAGACCTTGTTCTTGAGCCATGGAGGCAAAGGGATGACCGGAATTAAGCTCGCTCGCCTTCCGGACCGGCAACCGGTGAAGATGACCATTCAGATTGCCCCGACGCTCCGCCATCAACTCGAGCAATATGCCGCCGCCTATGAAGTCGCGTATGGAAAAGCTGAAACTGTCACGGATCTGGTGCCAGCGATGCTGACCGCATTTCTCGAGAGCGATCGTGAGTTTCTCAAGAACAGTCGGGCGAGCGAGGGCCGGCAATGATAGAGCAGGCGCGCCCTGTGCTTTTCAGAGACCCGCTCGCCTGTAGAGGGGGAATTACAGCACCATGATCATTTTCCTCCACGCGTGCAGGACAGGCTGATGCCGAAGCGCGCCCCCGCCGACTACACCCGTACGATCCGGCGTCATCAGCTTAAGGAGATGGTTCCGCTCGCCGACAGCACGATTTTCGAAATGGAGCGGCGCGGTGAGTTCCCGCGCCGCTACGCGCTTTCTCCGAGGACGGTGGTCTGGAATCTGGCCGAGGTCGAAGCATGGCTTGCCGATCGAAGGGCACGGCCGATTTTTCGTGCACAGCACGTCGATGTGCGCGACCGCCGTACCCGACCCGTTAAAGGCTAGGGTCCAGATCGAGAAGGGCTGCGTCCGGTGGAAAGATCACCGGGGCGTAGCGACGCCCGGCGATCCACGCCTCCACCGCGTTCGACCACTCCTGCATCATGTGTCGCCGCTGATGCTCATATTCGGCCTTGTTGTAGACGCCGCGGGACGAGCGGCCATCTTCATGAGCGAGGCATTTCTCGACCCAGTCCCTGTTGAACCCCATTTCATTCAACAGCGTTGAGCCGGTCCTCCGCAAATCGTGGACGGTGAAAGGCGCTAGAGGCAGTCCGTCCTTCTGCGCCTGTTCGACTACGGCATAAGTCACCCGATTCAGAGTCGCACGGGACATGGGGGCATCGGCATCGTAGCGGGACGGCAGCAGATATTTGGAGTTTCCCGCACAAGTTTTGAGCGCGATCAGGATGTCGAGCATTTGTGCGGAGAGATAGACATTATGCGGCCTTGACCGCTTCATCCGCTCCTTTGGAATCGACCAGACCGCATTCTCGAAGTCCACCTCATCCCAGACGGCGTCCTGGAATTCGCCTTTCCGGACCATCGAAAGGAGAATGAACCGCATGCCCAGCCGAATTGTCGGGATCGTGGCCACCTTTTCGAGGGCTTTAAATAGCACCCGTATCTCTGCAGGAGAGAGCGAGCGATCCTTGGCGACGAACGTCGCAATCGATGCAGGCCCCACTTCGTCCGCGGGATTAGGAACCTTCTCACCGTGCAGCTTCGCAAAAGCATAAATCTGCTTGAGAATATCCCGCACATGGATTGCCGTCGCCGGTGCGCCGCGATCCACAATCTTGAGACAATGCTCGCGAAGATCGCCCGGCGAGATTTCGGTGAGGAGTCGGCTTTTCCACACCGGCAGCAACTCACGCTCGAAGATCGAGCGCCGCATCGCCCGCGTACTGTCGGCCATGGGAGCCGCTTGCAGCCACTTCTCCCCAAACTGGCCGAAGCTTTTGGCTTCCTTGATGCGCCTCTTGTTACGCTGCTTTTCAATCGCGGGAGAATGGCCTTCTGCGATGAGCCGCTTCGCGTCGATGCACTTCTCGCGAGCACGTGCGAGAGACAGGTCCGAAGGTGCGTATTTCCCGAGCGTTACGGTCTCCCGGCGGCCATGGAGGCGATAGTCGATACGGAAGGAAATTGTACCGCCAGGGCTGACTAGGACGTACATACCATCGCGGTCAGAGACCTTGTACGGTTTTGCTTTTGGTTTCAGATGCTTGAGTGCTGTATCCGTGAGCATGGGACGTTCTCCGACAGAAAAATACCGTCAGCCCCCAAGCGCAGTTCTCCCGTCCGAAAAAGCGATGCTTTTCCGGATGTTAGAGAAATAAAAATACCGTCAAGGGCTGATGTGTCCCTGACGGTATCGACGATTTTTGGAAGAGGCAAGGGGACCTAAGGCCGTCAGCCCGTCCGCCAAAGTGGAAGGCTGCCCAGCGATTGTCGTCGAATTATATCGGCAACAAATTAAATTTTATCAGATAGTTGGAATTCGAAGCGCCGAAGCAATCTCGCGCATTTTCGTGCCCCGAATCATTCCCATTCGATCGTCCCCGGCGGTTTCGACGTATAGTCGTACACCACGCGGTTGATGCCCTGAACCTCGTTGATGATCCGCGTCGCGCAGCGGCTGAGGAAGCTGGCGTCGAACGGATAGATGTCGGCGGTCATGCCGTCGGTCGAGGTCACCGCGCGCAGCGCACAAACCTGGTCGTAGGTGCGGTAGTCGCCCATCACGCCGACGGTGCGGACGGGCAGAAGGACCGCAAAGGCCTGCCAGATCTCGTCATAAAGGCCGGCGTTGCGGATTTCCTCAAGATAGATGGCGTCGGCCTTGCGCAATATGTCGCAGCTTGCCTTGGTCACTTCGCCCGGAATGCGGATCGCGAGGCCGGGTCCCGGGAAGGGGTGGCGGCCGACGAAGATGTCGGGGAGGCCGAGTTCCCTGCCGAGCAGGCGGACTTCGTCTTTGAAGAGTTCGCGCAGCGGCTCGACAAGCGCCATCTTCATGCGTTCGGGCAAGCCGCCGACATTGTGGTGACTCTTGATCGTTACGCTCGGCCCGCCGGTGAAGCTGACCGATTCGATCACGTCGGGATAAAGCGTGCCCTGCGCGAGGAAGTCAGCGCCGCCCAGTTTTCGGGCTTCCTCGTCAAAGACATCGATGAAGGTCTTGCCGATGAACTTGCGCTTGGCTTCGGGATCGGAGACGCCGGCCAGCCCCGTCATGAAGCGTTCCTCGGCGTCGACGACGACCAGCGGGATATTATAATGGTCGCGGAACAGACGCTCGACCTGTTCGCGTTCGTTGAGGCGGAGCAGGCCATGATCGACGAACACGCAGGTGAGTTGCTCGCCGATGGCTTCGTGGAGCAGAACCGCGGCAACCGCGCTGTCGACGCCGCCCGACAGGCCGCAAAGCACGCGCTGGTCGCCGACCTGGGCGCGGATGTCGGCGATCTTGTTCGCGCGGAATTCGGCCATCGTCCAGTCGCCGGCAAGTCCGCAGATCTTGTGGACGAAATTCGACAACAGCTTTGCCCCGTCGGGGGTGTGAACCACCTCGGGGTGAAACATCGTCGTGTAATAGTGCTTCGCTTCGTTGACGCAGATCGCGAACGGCGCGTTGGGCGAAGTGCCGACGATCTCGAACCCGTCGGGCGCCTCGGTGACGCGGTCGCCATGGCTCATCCACACCGGATATTTGCTGCCGACCTCCCAGAAGCCGTCGAACAGTGGGCTCGCCTTCAGAATTTCGACGTCGGCGCGGCCGAACTCGGCGGCGTGGCCGCCTTCGACGGTGCCGCCAAGCTGGACCGCGAGCGTTTGCTGGCCGTAGCAGATCGCCAGGATCGGCAATCCGCTGTCGATGATGACCTGCGGTGCGCGGGGGCTGCCTTCGTCGGTGACCGAGGCGGGGCCGCCCGACAGGATCACCCCTTTGGGCTGCATCCGTTCGAATGCCTCTGCGGCGCTGTTGAACGGCGCTATCTCGCTATAGACGCCGGCCTCGCGGACGCGGCGGGCGATGAGCTGAGTCACCTGGCTGCCGAAATCGACGATAAGGATGGATTCGCCAATAGCGGCTTTGGGCGGAGCGGAGGAGTTGGGAGTCGGCATGGGTGGCCGATAAGGAAGGTCGGTCCTGCTGTCCAGCGGTCGATATGGCCCTCCCGTCGAACTGGCATGGCCTCGACACATTGTTGCGACAATTGGGCGACATAAATGAACCGCAGGTCAAAACGCACGTCAGGACGGGTTAACCCCTGCCGTGCCAAAGAAAAACCAAGACAAAAAATAGAAGGCATCTCCCCCGATGAATATATCCAGCCTCTCCCTTTCCGCGCGCGCCGTCTTGCTGACGGCCAGCGCGGCGCTCGCGTGGCCCGCGATGGCGGAAACCGACGCGGCGTCCGCGAGCGTCGCCGCGATCGCGGATGTCGGCCAGCCGGCCGAACCCGCCGCCGCGCCGTCGGGCGATGAGGACCCCTATGACGATATCGACGGCGAAGAAATCGTCGTGACCGCGCCGCGCCTTGCGGGCCAGCTGGAGACCGACATCAAGGCCGAAACCGAGCTCGATGAGGCGGCGATCGCAAGCTATGGCGTGTCGAACGTTTCCGAACTGCTCGACGCGCTCGCGCCGCAGACGCGCTCGGGCCGCGGGCGCGGCGGTGGCCGCCCGATCATCCTCGTCAACGGGCGCCGCATCGGCGGTTTCGGCGAGGTACGCAACCTGCCCCCCGAAGCGATCGCCAAGGTCGAGGTCTTCCCCGAAGAGGTCGCGCTGCAATATGGCTATTCGGCCGACGAGCGCGTCGTCAACATGGTGCTCAAGCCCAACTTCCGCCAGGTCGCGGTCGAGGCCGAAGGCGGTATTCCGACGCAGGGCGGCCGGTTCCAGAGCGAAATCCAGCCAAGTTTTCTGATGATCGGCAAAAATGGACGTCTCAACGTCAATGCCGGCTGGGACCACAAGACGATGCTGCTCGAAAGCGAGCGGAACCTTGTTTACGATGACCCCGCACAGGCGGCCGAGGCCCCCGCGCGTAGCCTGCTCGGCGCGTCCGACGAATATTCGGTCGACGCGACGATCCAACGCAGCCTGAACAAGCTGACCGACGCTTCGATCAACGTGCGCTTTGACCAGACCGACAGCCTGTCGTGGCTCGGGCCCCGCAACGGCGACGCCACCGATCCGCTCGAACGCGACAGCCGCAGCCGCAATCTCAGCACCACGGCAAGCGTGAACGGCATGCTCGGCGACTGGCGCTGGTCGGTCTCGGGCAATTATGCGGACGCCGATCAACTGACCTTTACCGACCGCAACAGCGGCGTGCGCGACCGGTTCGAAAGCAGCCAGCAGAGCTTCGGCGGCAACGCCAACCTGTCGGGTACGGTGACCGAAGGCTGGGCGGGACCGATCCGCTTGTCGATGACGGGCAGCTATTCCGGCCTGCGCTTCGACAGCCAGTCGGACAATGCCAACGGCATCACGAACACCGACCTTGCGCGCGATCTGCCGGGGGTGTTCGGATCGCTGACCGTGCCATTGCTCGACCCCGAATATGAGGTCGGCAATATCGGCCGTGTGTCGTTGACGCTGAGCGGTCAGGTCCAGAATCCGAGCGATTTCGCAGCGCTCAAGAGCTGGGGCGCGAATCTCAACTGGGGTGTCACCGACAATCTGTCGCTGATCGCGAGCTTCAACCAGGATGAGGCGGCGCCCGGTATCCAGCAACTCGGCGCTGCGCCGCTGACGACCGACGGCGTGACCTATTATGATTTCAGGACCGGGCAGACCGTCCAGATCACGACGACGACGGGGGGCAATCCCTTCCTGCTCGCCGAACAGCGCCGCGATCTCAAGCTTGGGCTCAACTGGTCGCCGCCGATGCTCGAGGGGCTGAACCTCTCGGTCAATTACAACAGCAACAAAAGCTATGATACGACGAACAGCCTGCCGCTGCTCACCCCCGAAATCGAGGCGGCCTTTCCCGATCGCGTGATCCGCGATGCGAACGGCGTGCTGCTCGCGCTCGACCAGCGCCCGGTCAATTTCGATCGCGCCGAAAATTCGCAGATCCGCTGGGGGCTCAACTTCGGCAAGAGCTTTGGTCAGCAGGAGCAGCGTGGCCCCGGCGCGGGGGGGGCCGGTGGCGGACGTCCCGAAGGTGCCGGCGCCCGCGAGGGTGGCGGACGGGGCGACGGTGCGGGCCGCCAGCGCGGCGGCGGGGGTGGACCCCGCATGGGCGGTCGCGGCGGTGGCGGCCCCGGCGGCCCCGGCGGCATGTTCGGCGGTCCGCAGGGCGGGCGCTGGCAGGTGTCGCTCTATCATACGATCAAGCTGACCGACAAAGTGCTGATCCGTCCCGGCGTGCCCGAACTCGACCTTTTGAACGGGTCGGCGACCGGCAATGGCGGCGGCAGCAACCGGCATCTGTTCGAACTCGACGGCGGGCTGTTCAACAAGGGCATGGGCGTCCGGCTCAGCGCCAAATATGACAGCGGCAGCACGGTGACCGGCGGCAGCGCTGGCGACCTGAAATTCGGCGACCTTGCGACCTTCAACCTGCGCTTCTTCGTCGACCTGAACCAGAAGGCGAAGCTGACCGAAAAGCTGCCCTTCCTGAAGGGTTCGCGCCTGCGCCTGTCGGTCGACAATGTCTTCGACGCCCAGCGCAAGATTACCGACGGCAACGGCATTGTGCCGCTCAATTACCAGCCCGGTTATATCGATCCCCTCGGCCGCTATATCGAACTGGAGTGGCGCAAGACTTTCTGATTAAATAGGGACAGTCCCTATTTAATCGACACAGCCGATATCGGCCGGTTCATCGACTCAATTAAATAGGGACTGTCCCTATTTATCGGGTCCACGAACGTCAGCGCCCTTGCGAATTGCGCGGTGCAGCTGGCCCAGCTGTACCGCGCGCCCAGCGCTTCTGCCTTGGCGCGATCGCATGTCAGCGCCGTGTCGATCGCCCGGCCGATATCCTCATCGAGCGCGCCCGCGCCGTCGGTCACGATGTCGCCGGGCCCCGGTACCGGATAGGCGGCAACAGGCGTGCCGCAGCTCAGCGCCTCGATGACCACCAGGCCAAAGGTGTCGGTGCGGCTGGGGAAGACGAAGACGTCGGCGCCCGAATAGGCCGAGGCGAGAGTTTCGCCGCCCAGCTTGCCCAGGAAGAGCGTGCCCGGGTGCCGCGCCTTGAGTTCGGCAAGCGCGGGACCATCGCCGACGACGACTTTTGTCCCGGGCCGGTCGCAATCGAGGAAGGCGCCGATATTCTTCTCGACCGCCACGCGGCCGACATAAAGCTGGATCGGCCGCGCGAGCCCCGCATACGCCGGCAGCGGTGCGCGGTCCGGGCGGAACAGGTCATGATCGACGCCGCGCTCCCACATCATCGTCTGCGGCAGGCCCTGTTCGGCCAGTTCGCGGGCAAGGCTACGCGTCGCGACCATGATGTGCCGCGCCGGGCGGTGGAACCAGCGGATGAAGCGCCAGACGAACGCGGGCGAAACGGGCAGCCGTGCCGCGACATATTCGGGAAAGCGCGTGTGGTACGCGGTGGTGAAGGGGAATTTGTTGCGGATGCACCAGCGCCGCGCCGCGATGCCCAGCGGACCCTCGGTCGAAATATGGATCGCCTGCGGCGCAAAGGCGCGGATGTGCCGCCCGACGGTGCGCCAGCCGGCGAAGGCGAGACGGATTTCGGGGTAGGACGGGCACGGCACCGAACGAAACAGGTCGGGCGACACCATCCCGACGACATGTCCCGCGGCGCGTAGCTCGGCGATCGTCGCCTGCAGTGTGCGGACGACGCCGTTGACCTGTGGCTCCCAGGCGTCGCTGACGATGAGAATCCTCATGCGGCACGCGCCGGAGCAGGGAGCTGGAGCGTCGCGGGGACCGAACGCGCCGCGACCTCTTCGGCCCAGTGGAGGATTTCCATCGTGCCGTCATGATGTTCGACCAGCGCGGTGCAGCCTTCGACCCAGTCGCCGTCGTTATAATATTCGGTGCCCTCGATCTCGCGCATCTCGGCGCTGTGGATGTGGCCGCACACGACGCCATCGACCCCGCGCGAGCGCGCAGCATGCGCTACCACTTCTTCGTAATGGCCGATGAACTGGACCGCGTTCTTGACCTTGTGCTTGGCGACCATCGACAGCGACCAATAGGGGAGGCCGAAGGCGCTGCGGATGCGGTTCACGACCACATTGCATTTCATCAGTGCGGTGTAGGCGGCGTCGCCGACGAAGGCGAGCCAGCGGTGCGCGAGCATCACCGCGTCGAACTCGTCGCCATGGACGACCAGCAGCCGGCGGCCGTCGGCGGTCTCGTGGATCGCCTCGCGGCGGATCTCGACCCCGCCGAAATCGAAGCCGTCGAACGGCTTGCACATCTCGTCATGGTTACCGGGGACATAGACGACGCGCGTGCCACGCTTCGCGCGCTTGAGAACCCGCCAGACGACGTCATTATGCTCGGGCGGCCAGAAATGCCGCTTCTTGAGCCGCCAGCCGTCGATGATGTCGCCGACGAGGTAAAGCGTCTCGCAATCGACATGGTCGAAGAAATCGATCAGCATTGCGGCGTTGCAGCCGCGCGTGCCCAGGTGAATGTCGCTGACCCACACCGTACGATAGCTCCGCCGCTCGCCGATCAACCGTTCGGGAACATGCGGATCGGTGGCGAAGGGATCCGGAAAGCGGGCGGGGATGGGCAGGGTCGAAATCGATGCCATGTCACACTCCGTAAGCAGCCTTGGGCTGCCCACGGCCTAGACAGGAGATTTGTTACACTGTGCGATTCAAAGCCGCGTCGGTTTGACGACGGTTTGAAGGCGGTTTGGTGACGTTGGGCATTCATGTCCGCCCTGTCGCGAAGCGACGGGAAGGGGGACCGCCGCTGCAAACGGTGGTGGAGGGGCGGCAACGGCGGCGCCGGAGCCCCTCCGTCAGCGCTTCGCGCTGCCACCTCCCCATGCCTGCGGCACAGGGAGGATCAGGTCCGCCGGATCACCAAATTACGGATTTCGCTCATATCTTCCATCGCGAATCGCACGCCTTCGCGGCCCAGACCGCTGTCCTTCACCCCGCCATAGGGCATATTGTCGACGCGATAGGAGGACACGTCGTTGACGACGATGCCGCCGACGTCGAGATGGTCCCATGCGTCGAGCACCTTTTGCAGGTCGCTGGTGAACAGCCCCGCCTGGAGCCCGAACTTGCTGTCATTGACCTCGGCCAGCGCATCGTCCCATTCGGCGAATTTCGACAGCACCACGACGGGCCCGAACGCTTCCTCGACGACGACATCGCTGCCCGCGGGTACATTTTCCAGCAGCGCGGCTTCCATCATATTGCCCTCGCAGCCGCCGCCCGCGAGCAAGGTCGCGCCAGCGGCGACCGCATCGTCGATCCAGCCTTTCAGTCGCTGCGCTTCCTTGACCGAAATCATCGGGCCGATGAAGGTGTCGCGCAGCTTCGGATCGCCCGATTTCAGCGTCTTGACCTTCGCGGTCAGCATGTCGCGGAATTTGTCGTAGATATCCTCGTGGATGATCACGCGCTGGACATGGATGCAGCTCTGCCCCGACTGATAATAGCCGCCGAAGATGATGCGCGCGAGCGCATGGTCGAGGTCCGCGTCCTTGTCGACGACCACCGCGGCATTACCGCCCAGCTCAAGCACGACCTTCTTCTTGCCCGCCTTGCCCTTCAGATCCCAGCCGACGCCAGGCGAGCCGGTGAAGGACAGCAATTTCAGCCGCTCATCGGTGGTAAACAGGTCGGCGCCCGCGCGGCTCGCGGGCAGGATGCTGAACGCGCCCTCGGGCAGGATATCGCACTCGGCGAGCACCTCGCCCATGATGATAGCGCCCAGCGGCGTCATCGACGCGGGTTTCATCACGAAAGGACAGCCGATCGCGATGGCCGGCGCGATCTTGTGCGCGGCGAGGTTGAGCGGGAAATTGAAGGGCGAGATAAAGCTGCACGGACCGATCGGCACGCGCTTCCACATCCCCATATAGCCTTTTGCCCGCGCCGAAATATCGAGCGGCTGGACCTCGCCATAATTGCGCGTCGCTTCCTCGGCGGCGATGCGGAAGGTGTCGATCAGGCGGGTGACCTCGCCCTCGCTGTCGGCAATCGGCTTGCCCGCCTCGACGCACAAGGCATAAGCGAGTTCGTCGAACCGCTCCTGAAACCGCCCGACGCAATGGGTGAGCACGTCACGCTTCTCGAAACTCGCGAGCCGCGCCATCGGCTCGGCCGCCCGCACCGCGCCCGCAATCGCCTCGTCGATGACGTCCGGTGTCGCGAGCGCGGTGCGAAACGCGACCTCGCCGGTGAACTTGTCGATCACCTCGAGATCGGTGTTCGGCTGAACCGCCTTGTTGTTGAGATAGAGCGGATAGACGTCTTTGAGTTTCATGCGGCCGGTCTCCGTATCCCGGCGAAAGCCGGGACCCAGTGCGGGATATAGGACCCCGGCTTTCGCCGGGGTAGAGATACCAAAGATTACAGCTCCTTCGACAGCCGCTTGATATCGTTGTTCAAAATCTGGTCATTCTCCGAATAATCGACCGGGCAGTCGATCAGATGCACGCCGGGCGTATCACGCGTATGCGCCAGCAATTCCTTCAGATGCGCCGCGCTTTCGACACGATGCCCATGCGCGCCATAGCTTTCGGCATATTTGACGAAATCGGGGTTGCCATAGGTCAGTCCCCAATCCTTGAAGCCCATGTTCGCCTGTTTCCAGCGGATCATGCCATAGCTGTTGTCGTTGAGGATCAGCACGGTGATGTTGAGCCCCAGGCGGACCGCGGTCTCCATCTCCTGGCTGTTCATCATGAAGCCGCCGTCGCCGCAGATCGCCATGACCTTGCGCCCCGGATACACCATCGCCGACATCATCGCCGACGGCAGCCCCGCGCCCATCGTCGCGAGCGCATTGTCGAGCAGCACGGTGTTCGGGCGATAAGCCGTATAACCGCGCGCGAACCAGATTTTATAGACGCCGTTGTCGAGGCAGATGATCCCGTCGTCGGGCATCGCATCGCGCACCGACTGCACCAGATGCGGCGGGAAAATCGGGAAGCGTGCGTCCTTGGCCAGCGGCGCGGTATGGTCGACCTCACCCTTGCGATAGGCGAGCAGATGGTCGAACTTCCAGCTCCCGTTCGGGACGATGTCCTCTTTTATCTGCCAAACGGCATTGGCGATGTCGCCGATCACCTCGATATCGGGGAAATAGACCGGATCGACTTCGGCGGTCTTGCTCGACACATGGATCACGGTCGGGCCGCCGCGCTGCATGAAGAAGGGCGGCTTCTCGATCACGTCATGGCCAAGGTTGACGATGCAGTCCGATGCTTCGACCGCGCGGTGGACGAAATCACCCGATGACAGCGCCGCGCAGCCGAGGAATTTCGGATGGCGCTCGTCGATCACGCCCTTGCCGAGCTGTGTGGTCAGAAAGGGGATTCCGGTCTTTTCGATGAACTGCAGCAGCATGCGGCCGGTCATCGTGCGGTTCGCGCCCGCGCCGATGACGAGGACGGGCGAGGTCGCTTCCTCGAGCGCCTTCACCGCCTCGCGGATCGATTTCACATCGGCGGTCGGCCGGCGGACATGGCTGCGCTTCAGCGGCAGGCTGTCGGTATGCTCGTCGGCGATATCCTCGGGCAGCTCGATATGCACCGCGCCGGGCTTTTCCTCCTCGGCAAGGCGAAAGGCTTCGCGCACGCGGCTCGGAATATTGTCCGACGAGGCCATCTGGTGCGTGAATTTGGTGATCGGTCCCATCATCGCGACGACGTCGAGGATCTGGAAGCGGCCCTGCTTCGATTTCTTGATCGGTTTCTGGCCGGTAATCATCATCATCGGCATCCCGCCCAGCTGCGCATAGGCGGCCGCGGTGACGAAATTGGTCGCGCCGGGCCCCAATGTCGCAAGGCACACGCCGGTCTTGCCGGTATGACGACCATAGGTCGCTGCCATGAAGCCCGCGCCCTGTTCGTGCCGCGTCAGGATCAGCTTGATCTTGGTCGAGCGCGACAGGCTGTCGAGGAAATCCAGATTCTCTTCGCCCGGAACGCCGAAAATATATTCGACGCCTTCTTCTTCCAGACATTCGATGAACAGGTCGGATGCTTTTTTCATGCGTAGTCGCCCCCTCAGCCGCGCACCCCATCGGTGCGGCCCCAAGTCATGCCGGCGACCCCTCAGCATAATGTCGGTGCAACGGCTCTCGTCGTCAGGCCGCGAGTCCCTGCTGCACCGGGAAGGGTTTGTAACGAGGGGCAAAGGGCTTGTCACCCCGACCGCTTCAGGATCAGTCGATGTCGAACAATCCCGCTAGCTGTTCGACCATTGTGCCACCCAGCTGCTCGGCGTCCATGATCGTCACCGCGCGGTTATAATAGCGCGTGACATCGTGCCCGATGCCGATCGCGCACAGTTCGACGGGCGAGCGATTCTCGATCCAGTCGATCACCTGACGCAGATGCTGGTCCAGATAGGCGCCGTGATTGACCGATAGCGTGCTGTCGTCGACCGGCGCGCCGTCGGAGATCACCATCAATATCTTGCGTTCCTCGGGACGGCCGATGATGCGGCTGTGCGCCCATGTCAGCGCCTCGCCGTCGATATTCTCTTTCAGCAGCCCTTCGCGCATCATCAGCCCGAGCGACTTGCGCGCGCGGCGATAGGGTTCGTCGGCGGGCTTGTAGATGATGTGGCGCAGGTCGTTGAGACGACCGGGATGCGCGGGGCGGCCGGCGGCTAGCCAGTCCTCGCGGCTCTGTCCGCCCTTCCACGTCCGCGTCGTGAAGCCCAGGATCTCGGTCTTCACGCCGCAGCGCTCGAGCGTGCGCGCAAGGATGTCGGCGCTGATCGCGGCGATGCTGATCGGCCGCCCGCGCATCGACCCCGAATTGTCGATCAGCAAGGTGACGACGGTGTCGCGGAAATCGGTATCGCGCTCGATCTTGTACGACAGCGACTGGCCGGGCGAGACGATGACGCGCGCGAGGCGGGCGGCGTCGAGCTGGCCTTCTTCCTGATCGAAATCCCACGCGCGGTTCTGCTGCGCCATCAGGCGGCGCTGGAGGCGGTTGGCGAGCTTGGTCACCGCGCCCTGCAGATGCTGCATCTGCGTGTCGAGATAGGCGCGCAGCCGCGTCAGTTCGTCGGCATCGCACAGCTCGGTCGCGAGGATGATCTCATCATGCTTTTCGGTGAAGCGCAGATAGTTGAAATCGGGGATGTCGCTCGGCAGGCGGTTGGGGCGCACGGGCAACATGCCCTCGTCGCCTTCGCCGCCCATTTCGGGTTCGCCGTCGGCCTCCATTTCCTGCGCGTCGGGGTCGCTGTCGCCGTCGTCGGCCTGGTCGCCTGCCATTTCGGCGCGCGCATCGACCTGCGATTCGCCGGCGCCGCCGTCTTCGCTGTCCTGTTCTTCCTGGCTTTCATCGGCCTCGGATTCGTCTTCCTCGCCGCCGTCCTCGGCGCCTTCTTCCATCGGCTCGTCGCTCTGGATCAGGTCGAGGTGGCGCAGCGCCAGCTTCGCGGTTTCGGCAAAGGCGGTCTGATCGTCGAGCAACATCGACAGCGCGGTCAAATCGCCGCCCGCCTCATTGGTGATCCATTCGCGTACCAGCGACAGGCCCGTCTCGGTGCCCTGCGGCGCCTGTTCGCCGGTCAGCGCCTCGCGCAGCATCAGCTCGAGCGCGCTCGAAATCGGCACATCCTCGCGGCCTTGCGCGCGGCTGATCGGATCGCTGCGCATCCGCATCGCAAGGCTGGCGGACAGGTTGCTGCGCATCCCGTCCATGTGCCGCGCGCCGAGCGCCTCGATCCGCGCGCGCTCCATCGCGTCGAACGCGGCGGCGGCGAGCGGTTCGGCCGGACGCGCGGCAGCGTGCAATTTCTCGCTGTGATGCTTCATCCGCAGCGCATAGCTGTCAGCAAAGCCGCGCGCTTCGGCGACCTGGTCGGCGGGAAGGGTGCGCGACGGCGTCGGCACCTTGATCGCCTTGCCGATCTGCGCTGGCGCGTCCGCGGTGAAACCCACCTCGACCTCGGCATCGCGGGTCACCGCGCGCGCGACGCTCGACAGCGCGGCCTTGAAATCGTCGAGGGGAGATTGGGAAGACATTTCGAGTCGGCTCTAACCAGCTTTTGCCGTTGAAGGAAGAGTGTCGCGCGGCCCTTTTCAATCGTCACCCCGGACGTGATCCGGGTGACGAAAGAAGGGATGATGGATGGCGCGATAGCGAAGCTCGCTTGACCTCTCGCAGCCGGAAGAGCATCCGCCGCATATGTCCTCCCCCGTCATATCTCCCATGAAAAAGCCCTGGGTCGTCATCGCCTGCGCGGCCTTCATCGTCACGCTGGCGATGGGCGTGCGCCAGTCGTTCGGCCTGTTCCTGCCGCAGATGAGCGTCGATATCGGCATCAGCCGCTCGGACTTCGGGCTCGCGATGGCGCTCCAGAACCTGCTCTTCGGCCTCGTCCAGCCCTTCGTCGGCGCGCTCGCCGACAAGCATGGCGCGGGGCGCGTCGTGCTCGGCGGCGCGTTGCTCTACGCGCTCGGATTGATCGGCGCGGCGTTCGCGACCGACGCGATCGGGCTGCATATCAGCTTTGGCCTGCTGATCGGTATGGCGCAGTCGGCAACGACCTTCGTCGTCGTGCTCGGCGCGGTCGGGCGTGTGGTCAGCCCCGAAAAGCGGAGCAGCGCGTTCGGGATCGTCACCGCGGGCGGCTCGCTCGGCCAGTTCCTCGTCGTGCCGCTGGCGTCGATGCTGCTCGGCGATATCGGCTATCATCACACGTTGTGGATCATGGCTGGCCTCGTCGCACTGTGCGGGCTGCTCGCCATCGGTGTCTCGGGGCGCACCGATACGCCCGGGACGCTCGCGATCGAGGAACAGACCGCGCGCGAAGCCTTGCACGAAGCGGCCGTGCATCGCGGCTATTGGCTGCTGAACGCGGGATTTTTCGTCTGCGGCTTTCACATCGCCTTCATCGCGACGCATCTTCCGGCCTATCTCGACGACAAGGGCCTCGGCATCGAAATCGGGGCACAGGTGCTTGCGCTCGTCGGGCTGTTCAATATTCTTGGCTCATATGTGTTCGGACGTGCGGGCGATTTCCTGCGGCAGAAATATATACTCTCTGCGCTCTACACCGCGCGCTCGGCGGTCATCGCGCTCTTTCTCTTCCTGCCATTGAGTCACGCGAGCGCGCTCGTCTTTGCCGGCGCGATGGGCTTTTTATGGTTGGGCACGGTGCCGCTGACCAGCGGGATCGTCGGGCGCATCTTCGGCATCCGTCATCTCTCGATGCTTTATGGAATCGTGTTCCTGAGCCACCAGCTCGGCAGCTTCTTCGGCGCCTATACCGCCGGCCTGATCTTCGACGCGACCGGCAGCTATAATATCGCGTGGGGCTTCTCGATCGCGCTCGGGCTGTTCGCGGGGCTCGTCCACCTGCCGATCGGCGATGCGCCGGTCAAACGGCTGCAGCCGGCATGAGGCTTGCGCGGCAGGACGGGATCGCGCTGGCGCTGTTCGGTCTGATCGCGGCCGGCGGACTGTGGCTGTGGACGGGCGAGGGGCCGGTCGTCTGGCTCACCAACTTTGCGATCATGTGCGGCTTTTAGGGCGCTGGCACTTCGGGAATACGGTTGCAAATCGCCGCATCGTCGGGCTTCGGGTCGGCCGGATCGGGGAGCAGCCTGAAGACATGCGCCAGCTGCGTCGCCGTGCGCTCGGGCCGTGTCCGCTTGCCCGCGACGACATCGACGAAATCGCGGCACGCGACCGCGCTGCGCAGGAAATTGCTATGGCCCGTGGTCGTCCGCGAAACATCGGTGGTGTCGACTATAGCCAACCCTGAAACCGCGGTGGCATAGCAGCGGACCGGCAGTCCCTTGGCCTTAAGGTCCGCGGCCTCGAAGGGGTTGAAGCAATAGGGCGAACCAAGGCGCGGGTAGCCGTGCAGCGCGCGCGATGCCGCGAGCGCCTTGTCGGCGTGCGACACATAAACGGTGATCCGCCGATTGTTCGCGACGCGCCGCGCCGACAGCACTTCCTCCTCGATATCGCGCTCGAAGGTTTCGCGATCGATATCGGGCGAAGCGAGGATCACATTGGAAATATTGCTGCTGTCGGCACTACTCGACGTGCGGTCGACATAGGCGATGGCGGGGATCACCAGCCGCGCGCCCAGCGAGTGCGACACGACGACGATTTCCTTGACCCATGGCCGTTCGGCAAGTGTTTTCAGGAAATCGCGGAAATTGCGGACGTCGTGATACATGTTGGTTTCGTCGACGGCATAGCTCAGCACTTCGCCCTGCGACGGCCAGCTATATTCGATCACCGGCCCGGTAAAGCCCGTCATCCGCGCGATCTGCGCCGCATCCTTCGATGTCGTCTCGAACGTCTCGCGATAGCCGTGGACGTAGAGCAGGACGCGGCCCTGTCTTTTGTCGGTTTCGGCCTGCAACGCCTTCCACCAGTCGCCCGATTCCTGAAACGCCATCGGGGTGCGCAGTTTCTTCTTCTTGCCGACTTCGATTTCGCGCGGGGCAGCAAAATGGCCATAGCGAATCTTGTCGCCGCGATGGCGGAGCAGGACGATGTCGTCGGTGCGGCAATCGGGCAGGCGGCTCGTCGCGAAGAAATAGGGCATCGCTTCGCCGTCCACCGTTGCGCCCGGCTGCGCGGTGCAGCGCGGGTCGGCGACATAGTCGGCGTGGCGGACCGGGCCATAATCGACCGCCGCGATGCTGCAACCCGACAGGGCCAATGCCGCGCATGCCACCGGCAGGCGGCGCATCGACATCACTTGCCGACCACGCTTTCGGGCAGGTCTTCGCCGAACACGCGCTGATAATATTCGGCGACGATCATCCGCTCGGCCTCGTCGCATTTGTTGAGGAAGGTCAG